>NZ_JACVAV010000020.1:0-42177 GCF_014852035.1 Ensifer sp. ENS03
CGGGCGCGACCGCGTTGATCTCATCGATCGTCGGCAACCGCTTTTCGGCGAACTGGTGCTCGGTGAAGCCGCCGACGACCCGCACCCATTGCGGCGCCGGCGTGATCGCCACCTGCCGCTTCAGCATGTCCATCGCATCGGCAAGCGAGCGCACGCCGTCCCAGCGCAGCTCCATGTTGAAGTTGAGGCCGCCACGCACGACGTGGGTATGATTGTCGTTCAGGCCCGGCAGGACGCGCTTGCCCTTGAGGTCGATGGTCTTTGTGCCTGAGCCTGCCAGCGCCATGATCGTCCTGTCGTCACCGACAGCGAGGATCAGGCCATCCTTAACGGCAACGGCAGTGGCAGTCGGATTGGCGCGGTCGAGCGTCGTCACGAGGCCGCTGTGAAGGATCAGGTCGGGCGTCATCGAAGTATCTCCGGTCTGTTGGGCGCCGGCGGTGCGGGCCGACGAGAAGAGAGCGGGCAGCGCCAGCGACGAGGCGGCACCGAGGAACGAGCGTCTAGTCGGCATGATCAGACACTCTCGCGATCGTTAACTTTGCGAGCCGCTGTCTGTCCGCCCGGGAGGTGGCCGAACATGTGCGGCTTGACCTGGTTGATCCACGAGATTGCCGCCGTCTCGTTGCTCCACAGGGTCTTGGCAAAGGGGACGATCTGTTCGCCGAGCAGAATCCCAAGAAGGCCGACAAGGGCAATGACCGGGGGCGCTGGCGAACGGACATTGAGGAGGCTGTAGACGATTCCGACCAGAAGTCCGGCGCCGAGTGACATGAGGTAAAGTTTCATGCGGGTGATCCTCACCTGTTGAGGCTGCCGCCCTTACCGGTTCGACCCGGTCAGAGCGGCTGCCTACTGCATCACTTGACCGGGTTCGGGCCGATCCGCTTTCCGTGGGTGACGCGTTCGCCGGCCTTGTGGACCATGGTGTAGGCATAGTCGATGCCCATGCCATAGGCACCGGAGTGCTCCTTCACCAGCGAAGTGACGGCGTCGTAGGTTTCCTTGCGAGCCCAATCGCGCTGCCATTCGAGCAGGACCTGCTGCCAGGTGACCGGAATGACGCCAACCTGGACCATGCGGTCCATCGCATATTTGTGGGCGTCGGCCGAGGTGCCGCCCGACGCGTCGGCGACCATGTAGATTTCGTAGTCCGGAACATCATGGAGGGCTGAAAGCGCGAAGGTGGTGTTGCAGACCTCGGTCCAGAGCCCCGAGACGATGATCTTCTTGCGACCGTTGGCGGCGTTCTTCGCCAGGGCATCACGGACGTTCTGGTCATCCCAGGAGTTCATCGAAGTGCGCTCAAGGATGTCGTTTTCCGGGAACACGGCGAGCAGTTCAGGATAGGTGTGGCCGGAGAAGGACTCGGTTTCGACAGTGGTGATCGTCGTCGGGATGTTGAAGATCTTGGCAGCCTTTCCGAGGCCGACGACGTTGTTCTTCAGAGCCTGGCGATCGATCGACTGCACGCCGAAAGCCATCTGCGGCTGCTGGTCGATAAAGATAAGCTGGCTGTTTTGCGGGGTCAGAACTTCGAGCTTGGACATCTGGAATACTCCGTTTGGTGTCGCCGGCGTGCGACGGTTGAAATGAGAAGGGTTTCGGAGACGAGCCGGCTGGCGCGAGTAGCCGGCTCAAGGTTGTCGGTTGGTTAAGTCGTGCGTATCAGATTCGACGGGTTCTAAGCGGCAAGCGGAACCAGACCGGCCTCGATCTTGTTGCGGAAAGGCTCGTAACGGTTCGGAAGCTTCAACGCCTCGCCGAGATGGGCGGTGTCCTCGTCACGGTCGAAGCCGGGCTCGTTGGTTGCAATCTCGAACAAGATACCACCGGGTGTCCGGAAATAGATCGCCCAGAAATAGTCCCGGTCGATGACGGGGGTTACCTGGTAGCCGGTATCCATCAGGGCCTTGCGCACTTCGAGTTGCTTTTCCCGATTTTCGACCGCAAAAGCGATATGGTGGACCGAACCCGCCCCCTGACGGGCGAACGGCGTCTTCGGCAAGGCCGCCAGTTCAATGGTGTCTGCACCGTTGCCACCCGGAAGGATCAATCGCGTGACGTCTCCTTCCACTCCGGCAATCTCATAGCCCATGAAGCGCAGCAATTCCTCGGTCGCAGCAGTGTCGTGCAGATTGAAACGGGCGCCGGTAAAGCCGCGAATGGCGTTGTCCTCCGAGATGCCCTCACCAAGCCATGGCGCCCGCCCGTCGATAGCCGTTTCGACCAAAGCGAGGCCATCGCCATCGGGGCCTGTGAAGCGCAAGCGCTCTGCGCCGAAGACCGTTTCAGCCTGCATGCCACCGACACCTTGAGCAACCAGGCGCTCCTTCCAGAAACTAAGCGTTCCTTTCGGGATAGAGAACTGGGTTTCGCCGACTTCGCCGACACCGGGCCGTCCGGTCATTATATGGGGAAAGGGAAAGTAGGTCATGACCGTTCCGGGCGTGCCCAACTCATCACCGTAATAGAGGTGGTAGACACTGGGCTCGTCGAAGTTGACCGTCTTCTTCACCCGGCGCAGGCCGAGCGTGTTGGTGAAAAACCTGTTGTTCTTTTGCGCGTCCGACGCCATCGAAGTGACGTGATGCAGTCCCTTGATATCCTTGATCATGGCCAGTGCCCTTTCCGTTGACGTTGTCCGTCGATAGACAAGGTTATAGCCGGGTTGATTGGCGCAAAGAATTGCAATATTTATCTCGAATGAATTGCAAAAATTGAAACAATGCGATGAACGACTACAAAGCCCTGAAGACCTTCCTTATGGCGGCTGAGAAGCGCAACTTCGCGCAGGTTGCACGCGAGCTTGATATGACGCCGGCCGCAGTTACGCGGGCGATCGCCGCGCTCGAAGACGATCTCGGCGTGCAGCTGTTTGTGCGGACAACGCGCCAGGTTTCGCTGACGACGGACGGCGCCGTCTTTGCCGCGCAAATCCAGCCGTCCCTAGAGGCGCTGGAAAGCGCCAGACGCGACGTAAGAAACGCTCATAAGGCGGACCAGGGTCGCTTGCGAATAAGCGCTCCGACTTGGCTCGGTAAAACCGTTCTACCGTCGATCCTGTCCGGCTTTCGAGAACTCTATCCAAAAATGTCGTTTGAAATCTCGCTCTCGGACGGCTTGGTCAACATCGTCGATGATGACTACGATCTCGCGATCCGCATCTCATCCCAGCCATCGGACAAGTTTACGATATGGCGCAAGATCCGGGCCGTGCCGAGAATTTTGGTGGCGGCGCCGGGCACCCGGTTCACCGAGATGGACCACCCGAGCGAGTTGACGCCGGACGACTGCCTTGCATACAGCGGCGAAAGCAGGCGGGAGACCTGGCACCTTTCTGATGGCGGATCGAGCACGACCATCACGGCCGGGAGGGCGTTCAGCGCCAACAGCGGCGAGGTGCTTGCCGACATGGCCGCCGATGGAGCGGGCGTTGCCATGCTTCCGGGATTTCATATCGCGGAGCGAGTCCGCAGCGGTCGCCTCGTCCATGTCCTTCAAGGCTGGTCGCCCCCGGAACTTTGGCTGACCCTATACTATCCGCCTTATCAAGCGCTGCCGCCCCGCATAGCGACCTTCTCGAAATTCTTCGAAGAACAGTTGCCGGCTCACATGATCATGCTTGATTGACGAGCGAATGGGATCCGGAGCTACAACCCGATGCGGCTGTTAGCGCCTGGCGTTCAGTCATTCTGACGCAGGGTTCGCGCGCGTCAGCACCGGCGCTTCGCCCGCAGGATCACGTCGAACAGCAGCGCCTCGCCGATGCTGTCGCTGAAGCGCTAGCACACGCCTCGGCCCGTCGGCGCCGCCGCAATGGCTGAACCGCCCCGTCACGGCAAAGCCGCCACCCTCTCGGGTGACGGCTTTGGTCACTGGAGTTTTCAGAGACTACTTCGCAGCCTCTTCGATCACGTCTGCGACGGCTTGGGGCTGCGACACCATCACAACGTGGGATGCACCCTCGATTACGACAGTGTGCTTGGAGCCCGCCCGTTCGGCCATGAAGCCGAGTGCCTTCGCTGGGATGTTCTTGTCGCCGTCCCCATAGATGAAATAGGAGGGCAGCGTCTTCCAGGCGGGCGAACCTGACTTTTCCGTCAAGGCAGCTTCGGTGATCGGGCGCTGCCCGGCGGCCATCAGTGCCGCATCCTCGATTGAAACATCGTGGGCGAACTGGTCGTGAAACTTCGCCTGGTCGATGGAAAGATCGACGCCGCCACCTATCAGCTTTACCGGGGCGGCGAGCGCTTGGCCAAGCGTGCCCCCGGGGAACTTACCGGCGAGATCGGCAGCTGCTTCTCCAGCTTCCGGAGCGAAGGCTGCAACGTAGACCAGCGACTTGACGTTGTCCTTGCCGTTTGCCGCGGTCGAGATCACCTGGCCTCCGTAGGAATGCCCAACGAGGACGACGGATCCTTTGATGCTCGAGATGATGTCTGAAACATAGGCCGCATCGCCTGCGACACTGCGCAGTGGATTGGCAGCGGCAACGACCGTGAACCCGTTTTTCTGAAGGATCTTCGTCACACCATTCCAGCTCGACGCATCGGCGAAAGCGCCATGAACGAGAACGACTGTGGGCTTTGCGGGCTGGGCAACAGCCCCGCCGGACAGGAGAGCGGCGATTAAGGCAACGGTCGCAGCGAGTTTAAACATGACGATATCCTTTGTGGCTTCGGTCCAATACAGGCTACGAGGGAATTTTTATCGCGCCCGATTAGTTTGTGCACAATCTATATTGCCTCAAAAGAAACATGTCAACCGCGCTAATAGATCGCGCGCGACTAATTTTTTTGCGCAACGAAGCCAGAGCGCTATTTTGCGTCGCAGATCGCCACTGCGAGGGTCCGGCCGCGCATTCTCATCCTTCAGCTGCTTCAGCTTTTCCAATCTCCGGCGGCAATATACCGGCGTATTTTTCTTCCAGCTGTAATGGGTCAACTGACTGCCTCCGGCACGCGATGGAGCATCTGCGGTAGCTTCAGTTTTTTATACGAATACGAATGAGGCGCGGATCGTGGCGCCTATCGAAATCACTACAAGTCTCATCCGGACTGATCCAACCGCGCCCACTTCTCGTAATCCAGGCTGACGAAAAACAACGGGAGCGAACGAACGAGCCATGTTCCGAACCGCAATAGCGATCGCAGCTGTGTGCGCAGCCGTACCGTCAGAGGCCGCTGCGGAGCAATACAGAGCAAACGAGATCAAGGGAGAGATCGTCGGCAGGCGCATCTTCCTTGAAGCTCCATTGGGTGGGGAATTCCCGCTAAACTATCGAAGAAGTGGCAGTGTCGACGGTGACGGCGAAGCTTTGGGCCTCGGCCGGTTCGTCAAACCCAAAGACACCGGCACTTGGTGGATACAGTCTGACCGTCTCTGCCAGCAGTTTCGCACCTGGTACGACGGTCGCCCGATGTGTTTTGAGCTCTACCGGGTCGAACAGAAAAAGCTGAAGTGGATCCGGAACGACGGAAAGACCGGTATCGCCCGAATAGGTCCCGAGCTTTGATGTGGCAGCGAAAGGAGGCCGCGAATTGAAGCTTATGCCGCGCAATCGATTTGACGGAGGAAATGCATGCGCATCTTCAGCGTTTTTCTTACGGTCCTCGCCATGAACCTTGCATTGGTTGCGCCAGCGGCCGCCGGGTCCTTTTCGCTTGAAAGCTTCTTTACAGGCAGGTCGAGCGCCGAGGGAAGCTTTCAAAGCATCACCGGGGTTAAAAGGACATTCGAAGTCCAGTTGGTCGGAAAATGGGACGGCCGCACCCTGACGCTCAGGGAAGATTTCAGGTTCGATGACGGCAGTCGAGATCGCAAGACGTGGCGGTTCATAAAGGATGGACCCGGCAGATACAGGGGTACGCGCGAGGACGTGATTGGAGAGACGCAGGTGCGGATTAAAGATAATGTCGCGCGCTTCAGCTATCTGGTCTTCCTCGACTCAAAAAACCGCAAGAACAAAGTTCGCTTTCACGACACCATGACATTGAACAATGACGGTCGTGTCCTCAATACCGCCTATGTGACGAAATTCGGATTGCCGGTTGCCTGGACGCGTGTCGAATTCAGGAGACAGTGACTGATGTGGAAAGTGTCTAGCAGACGAGCATCCAGGTCACACCCTTCGACACTCATCCTCTATGCGCTTCCAGCGTTCCCATTGGCGGCGCTTGCGCTGCCGCTTTTCGTCATCGTTCCGACGTTTTACTCCGAAGTCATGGGACTACCGGTCGCGGCCGTCGGCGGTGCACTTTTTGCCATTCGTCTTCTTGATGCAGCGAGTGATCCGATATTCGGCTGGCTTGCCGACCGGTGGAATGGCGTTGGCGGTCGCCGGCGTGGCTTTTTTCTTGCGTCAATTCCGCTAACCGCGGTCGCCGCGTTCATGCTTTTTTGGCCGCCTCAAACAATCGGGCTCGGTTATCTGCTTATATGGGGTGGCCTTTTGTCACTTGGCTTTACCTGGTCCTCTCTGCCCTACACCGCCTGGGGGGCAGAACTTTCAACCGACTATGCCGAGCGAACACGCGTTGCAGCTTTCCGCGAAGGCGCGACGCTTATCGGGACTTTATCGGCCATCAGCCTCCCCTTCGCTGTTGGGACGGCTGGGGCAAATAACGCCGATGGGCTAAAGGCGGTAGCCCTTCTTGTCGCGGTCTTGCTTCCGCTCACAGGGCTTATGGCTTTCGTTTTCGTCCCCGAACCCGTCAATCGGTCGACGCGGGAGTTTGGCCTGATGCAAAGCCTGGTTTTCATGTCGAAGAACCGGCCGTTCCTGCGTCTCATCGCCGCTTTTCTTTTGAATGGATTTGCAAACGCAATCCCAGCCACTTTGTTTCTTTACTTTGTCTCAGGGCGGCTGGGAGCTGCGGAATGGCGCGGCCCGTTTCTCCTACTCTATTTCGCATGCGCAGTTCTTGGCGTACCGCTCGCAGTAAAGGCCGCAAGGCGCTGGAGCAAGCACAAGGCCTGGAGCGGCGCTATGCTGGTGACGTGCTCGATCTTTGCGGTATCAGGATTTCTCGACGACGGAGACCTGGTCGCCTTTGGTGCCATATGCGTGTGCACCGGTCTTCTGCTCGCCTTCGACCTTGTTTTGCCTCCATCCATGCAGGCAGACGTAATCGACAACGACACAGCAGTCTCAGGCTCTCAGCGTTCCGGCATGTATTTCGCGGCGTGGGCACTTGCCACGAAGCTCTCTCTGGCGACAGCAGTCGGGTTAACGTTTCCCATGCTCAGTCTGATTGGCTTCGACCCGGCTCAAGATCGTTCGTCGCCCGACGCTCTCAATGGTCTTTCGTTGCTTTACGCCTGGGCACCAATCGTCCCGAAGCTCGCAGCAATCGGGCTCATGTGGGGCTTTCCGATCGATCGTGTGACCCAACGAGAGCTTATTGGCCGGACTTGACGGTATTGCGCTCGTCTACGGCTGCCAGGTTGATGACACGTTTTCCCCATCGCCCACTGAGGTAGGTTTCCATGACTATCGGTCGCGATTTAATCAACAATCACGCCTTCCACGAGACGGATCGTCGAAAGGTGGCGTGGGTTACCGGCGCAAGCTCCGGCATCGGGAAATCGCTTGCACTCCGTTTGGCACTTGACGGCTGGACCGTCGCCGTAAGCGCGCGCAACTCGGTGGAGCTCGATACTCTCGCACGATCGCTGGAGAACAAGATCCATTCTTTTCCCCTCGATGTGACCGACCGCGAAGCGGCAGAAAACACCGTACGCGACATTGAAACGCGCCTGGGTCCGATTTCCCTTGCGGTCTTCGGCGCAGGAACGTACCGGCGCGATAGCCTGTCGACCTTCGACGCCGCGGCGATCGGAGAGATGGTCGGGCTCAACATCATGGGAACCGTGAACTGTTTGCAGGCGATCATGCCAGCGATGACGACGCGCCGGTCGGGACGGATTGCCGTCATGGCATCTGTGGCAGGCTACACCGGTCTTCCTGGTGCCGCGGGCTACGGCGCGACCAAAGCCGCCTTGATCAACTTGTGCGAAGCCCTTTATCCCGAACTTGAACGGCAAGGCGTTCAGATGACAATTATCAATCCAGGATTTGTCGATACGCCTTTGACGCGTCAGAATGACTTTCCAATGCCGTTCCTGATCTCTTCGGAAAGTGCGGCGGAATACATCATGCGCGGGCTTGAGCGGGGGAAGTTCGAGATCGCATTCCCGTGGAGGATGAAAGTGGTCTTGAAGCTATTGAAGGCGCTTCCTCCAAGCCTGAGGTTCGCCTTGACGCGCCGCATGTTGCGTGAGGAGCAGACCTGACCTCCGTCACGTTGGTTCGAGCCGGAACTGGTAGACATCGATGGTCCCGTTGCGAAAGCCGGCGGCGCAGTAGTGAAGGTAGTAGCGCCACAAGCGCTTGAACCGTTCGTCGAATGCAGCGGATTCAATCTTGTGCCAACTTTTGAGGAAAGCACCTTCCCACAAGAGCAGGGTTTTCTCGTAGTCACGGCCGAAAGAAAATGCATCCCGCACCCGTAGGCCGGAAGTGACAGCCTCCTGCCTGAAGACTGCCGCAGAAGGCAGCATGCCACCGGGAAACACATAGGTTTGAATGAAATCGGCGTTTTGCCGATACCGCTCATACCGCCTCTCGTCGATCGTGATGACCTGGATCAGCGCTTGTCCGTCAGGAGCGAGGTTCGTCCGCAGCTTCTCAAAGTAAACCGGCCAATTCTCCTCTCCCACGGCTTCGAACATCTCTATTGAGACGATCTTGGTGAAACGTCCTTCACAATCCCTATAGTCTTGCAGCCGCACCTCGGCCAACGGAGACAATCCCTTGTTTGCCAGCCGAGCTCTCGCAAAGTCGGCCTGCTCCTTCGACAAAGTCAGCCCGGTAATGCGACACCCCGTGCGCGAGGCCGCGTACTCCATAAACCCGCCCCAGCCGCAACCGATCTCAAGAACATGATCTTGCGGACCGATTCGCAGCTCACTTAGGATCCTGTCGTACTTGGCTTGTTGGGCTTCACCGAGTGACTGCCCTTGCCGCTCAAAGATGGCGGCAGAGTACGTCATCGTCTCATCGAGCCATGCGCGGTAGAAATCGTTCCCGAGGTCGTAATGGAACGCGATATTTCGGCGGCTCCCGGCACGGGAGTTTCGTCTGAACAGATGCCGGAGGTAAGCGAGGCGGCTTATTAGCGGGCGAGAGGCGAGCGCTGGCTTGAGGGTCTCTTCGTTGGCAAGCGCCAAATCCATAAGCGTTCCCAGGTCTGGCGTCTCCCAGTCGCCATCAAGATAGGATCGAGCAAACCCGAGGCTGCCGCTTGTGAGCATACGCCAGACCGCTCTTGAGTTCGTAAAGACGATCGCTGCAGTCGGACCGGGGACGTCGCCTTTGACCAAGTGCACTGCCCCACAGGGGAACTCCGCGCGCAACTGCCCGCGTTTGATACGGGCAAGCCAACCGCATACTATTCTTTGCCACAGCGGGCGGCCCGACGATATTGAAAATGCCGCACCCTGATCAAGCTCGCTCATGCCAAGGTGTCTTTCTGTTCGAAACGGGAGACAATCGTTGTGGCGACCCGCAGGTCCGCCGGTCGATGACGATGCACGGGCATGCCCTTTAGCCAGATCTTGAGCGCCTCCCAATGGATCGCACCCATTACTTTTACTGTCATCATGGGGTGTTTCAGGAAGGTTAGAAAAAGCCTCTTATCCGAGATCTCTTCCCTTTCTCCGGAAAATACAGCCGTGAGAAGTCGCCCGTCACAATCGTTTTCGGTTATGCCGACGAACACGGTTTCCCCCGGCGGCCTGAGGTTGAACTCATAGCGGCAATCCATGGGTACAAACGGAGAAACGTAAAGTTCTTTGACGCACGACTGCCGGATCGCTCCGCCCTCGTCGTCGCTCACCGGAATGACATAGGTATGGCGTTCGTGGAATGTGTTGCAGACCTCATAGAGAACGGCCCGGACTTGGCCATCGCTTGCCTCACAGTAAAAGACCGTCAAAGGGTTGAAAACGTAGCCGAGTATGCGGGGATAACATAGCACACGGATACGCATCTGCTTCACGTCCACCCCGGCCTCGGAAAGCTGGCGTTCGACCCAACTGCGTAGCGCGCCTACTTCACCATTCCCGTGATCGCTGTCGCGAAAACTGAACAGAGCAAAGCGATTATGGCCGAACAGGCGCAACTTGCTGTCCAGCCAAGCCAACTCGTCCAGATCGAGGAGCAGCGAAAAGACCCTGTAGGAAAGCCTATGCCGGCGGGGTCTAAACCGAACGTGGCACACCTGGCCGCTGTAAAGAGCCGACCTCGACATCATTGAGCCGCCGCGTAACCGATCTCGCAGGGGAGCCTGCCAGAATCGTCGCGGACCGTCCATGGACGCCGCTCGCCGGAGATGGCCTCGGCAACCGCAAGCCCGGACTGCAGTCCGTCTTCGTGAAATCCGCTGCCGAAGTAGGCCCCGCAAAACCAGACACCGCCGCGTCCTTGGAGATCCCAAAGCTCCTTTTGAGACGCCAACGCTCGCTGATCAAACAGGGGATGGTCATAATCGAATGTCGCGATTATCCGCTCACTGGCTATCTTTTGATGCGGGTTCAGCGTCACAAAAAGCGGCGTCGCCGGATCGATCCCTTGCAATCGGTTCATCCAGTAGGTCACACAAAGCTGGCGCTCACCACAATCATCCGACGCGCCAATGTAGTTCCAGCTCGACCACACGTTTCGCCGCCTGGGCATCAATGAGGTATCTGAGTGCAGAACCGCCTTATTGCTTGTGTAGCTGATCGCGGACAACAGCTCTCTTTCACGTGCGTCAGGCTCGGCAAGCATCGCCAGCGCTAGATCGGCGTGAGTTGCGATGACCACATCCGTGAAAGTGTCACGATTGCCATCACGATCTGTTATGACCACCGTCCCCACCTCGCGGCGGATCTCCCGGACTGCCCTTCTTGTTCGAAGCTCACCGCAATAGTCCGACATCAGCCTGCTGACATATTCTCGGCTTCCGCCGGTTACGGTTCGCCAACGAGGTCTGTCCGTCAATGCAAGCAAACCATGACTGTCGCAGAATCGAATGAAGGCATGCAGCGGATAATCACGCATGCGTTTGGTCGTTGTGGACCAGATCGCAGCGCCCATGGGAAGGAGATGATCGGTAACAAAGGCATTGCTGTAGCCATTCTCGTCGAGATACTCCCCCAGCGTCTTGCTAGCGAGATTTAGCCGATTAAGAGCTTTGGGAGCTTCTCGATAGAAGCGCAAAATGTCTGACAATATTCTCCAGAAGCGCGGACGAAGTGCGTTTAACGGTTGACCGAACAAGCCTGTCAATCCAGAGCCCGAGTATTCGAATGCCCCGCCATCCAATGAAGCGGAGAACGACATATTGGAAGCTTGGGTCGGGACGTCAAGGTGGTCAAACAGCGCTACAAGGTTGGGATAGTTGCGATCGTTGTACACGATGAACCCGGTATCGACCGGAACCGGTCCAACAGCCGTCGGCGCGAGGACGGTGTTGGCATGACCGCCAGGTTTGTCGCCGGCTTCGTAAAGAACGACCTCTAAGCTTTTACCGAGTAGCCAAGCCGCGGACATTCCCGAGATACCGGCGCCAATCACAGCGACACGCCGTTGCCCGAATTCACCCCTCATACCCCGATCAAACCGCATGTTATCCCCTCAATCTGACGAACAATTACGAACGCACTACGAAAAAATCTCCCGATCGGATTGATCACCTTGAAAAATTTTGGACAACAATGATCCAAGAAGCAGAAGGCATCGTAATCGGTGCCATGGAGACAATTCTTGCGATTTCCGCTACCGCTGTTCCAGATATCCCATTTGTTCGATCTGGGCATGAGCCGCTGATCGACCTTGGGAGGCAGAAGAAGCGTGGACGCATGGTAGAGCCGGGCGGGGAACTGACTAAAGATGAAGCCTGCTCTCTGCTCGAGGCAGTCGGTCGCAAGCGAGATATTGAATCTTTCGAGGCGCTGTTTCGCTATTACGCTCCGCGCGTAAAGGCCTATATGGCGCGCCTTACGCGTGATCCAAACATCGCCGAGGAATTGATGCAGGAAGTGATGATCACCGTTTGGAACAAGGCAGGCCAGTTCGAAGCGACACGCGGTAACGCAGGTACGTGGATCTTCACGATTGCCCGCAACCTTCGTATTGACGCCTACCGCAAGAACCGGAGGCCGGATTTCGACGTCAATGACCCCGCATTTGTGGCAGACGATGCCAAAAGCGCGGAGAACGAGCTGGCGGAACGCCAGGATGCGACCCGGTTAAAGGACGCCATGAAGGACTTGCCTCAGGAACAGATCCAATTGCTGACGCTGTCGTTCTTCGACGATTGCTCTCACAGTGCGATTGCCACCAAGCTGAACCTGCCGCTCGGAACGGTGAAGTCGAGAATCCGACTTGCCTTTGCGAGGCTTCGGGCTGCGCTGGAGGACGGAAAATGAATATCCGTCATCATGTGAGCGACGAATTGCTGGTGGGATATGCATCCGGCACGCTTGAAGAGGGTTGGCGGCTTGCTGTTGCAACGCATCTTGCGTTGTGCCCCAACTGCCGGACAAGACTGACTTTGATGGAGAATACGGCCGGAGAGTTGCTCGAGAGCATGGAGCCAGTGCCAATAGAAATCTCGTCTTTCGATCGGTTGAAAGAGCGCCTACGAACCGCGGAATCTCACCCAAGCGTCTCGCCGAAGCAACCTGCGAGAGTAATGCAAGTCGTTTCGCCGCCAACCATCCCGGAACCGTTGCGATCCTATCTTGGAGGAGATCTGGCGGAGCTGAAATGGAAGTCTCTGGGACGTGGCGCCTATCACATTCCGATCAAGCTGGCCGATCGGTCGACAACGGCCCGTCTGCTTCGCATACCGGCCGGAAAACCCGTGCCGGAACACAGCCATGGAGGGCGCGAATTGACGCTAGTGCTCAGCGGAAGCTTCAATGACGGAGAACTCTTGTTCGCCCGCGGAGATATAGAGGAGGCAGACCCGAGCGTTGAACACCAGCCCCTGGCAACGCCTGAGCAAGATTGTATCTGTCTGGCGGTAACCGACGCGCCGCTCAGGTTCCGGAGCTGGTTTATGCGTTTGCTTCAACCTGTCCTTCGGATCTGATCGGAGGCGACGGATGACCTACGCGATATCCTACGTGGCGACAGCGATCGTCTTTCTCGGCTTGGACTTTTTGTGGCTGACCGGGTCGTCGAAATTCTATCGCAGCCGAATTGGAGAGCTTCTGCTCGAGCATCCAAATCTCATTGCCGCCGCTGCATTTTACGTCATTTATGTAACCGGTGTTTCATATTTTGCCGTCATACCTGCGCTCAGCTCCGGACGTTGGACGACAGCAATGGTATCGGGAGCTCTGCTCGGCCTTGTCGCTTTCGGCACCTACGACATGACAAATCTGGCAACGATCAAGGGGTGGTCGTTGGAGGTAAGCTTGGTGGACATGATGTGGGGTGTCTTCATCACCACGGCGTCCGCTCTCGCCGGGTATTTTTCCGTTTCGGCCGTACAAAAGCTGATTTGACCCCAACTCGGAGATTGAAGCGGCCAGGGGCCGCTCAATTCGTGTGCCGCGAAGAAAGAAAGCTTTGAAGACGTTCGGAACTCGGATTGCTCAGAACGTCGCGTGGATCGCCCTGTTCCTCGATCACACCCTGGCTGAGAAAGATGACATGATTGCCAACGTCGCGGGCAAATGCCATTTCGTGGGTGACGACGATCATGGTCCTTCCCTCCTCGGCCAATCCCCGCATGACCCGAAGCACTTCGCCGACAAGCTCCGGATCAAGCGCCGAGGTCGGCTCGTCGAAAAGCATGATCTCCGGTTCCATCGCGAGCGCCCGGGCGATCGCAACTCGCTGCTGTTCTCCGCCCGAGAGAAATGCCGGAAAGGCATCGCGGCGGTGCGACACGCCAACCTTTGCCAAGTATGCGTCGGCTCGTTCAGCTGCCTCAGCGCGACTTATCCCCTGTACGCGCATCGGCCCCAGCATCACGTTCTCCCTCGCCGTCATGTGGCTCCACAGGTTAAATTGCTGAAAGACCATTGATAACCGCGAGCGCATCGAAGCGAGCTTGTTGGGGTCATGTACCGTCAGGTCTCCGCTCGACGCCTTTCTCAGGTCAAGTTTTTCTCCCTGAAACCGATAGCTGCCCTCACACGGGTGCTCCAGGAAATTGAGGCATCGCAAGAACGTGCTTTTTCCCGAGCCGGACGCGCCGATCATGGAAATCACATCTCCGCGCCTCGCGCTGAGCGAGATGCCTTTTAGCACCTCAACGGAGCCGAACCTCTTTCGGATGTTGGTCACTTCGAGCATCGCTGTCATAGTCTGTCTCCGCGCCTTGGCGCTCATGGGCTTAAAAGTGGACCGTTGCGGAACACATCGTTGCCGGCGATCTTGCCAAGGCGTTTACCGCGCTCGGCGATGCGGCTGTCAGCGCGTGCGTAGAACACGCCTGATGTCTGCGCCTTCACGGCCGTCACCGTTCCTGAAAGCGGGTCGATGATCTCAACTATCACATCACCAGCCCTTACATGATGGCCAAGGTCGAGTGCGTAGCTCACGACCCCCGCAGACGGTGAAATGACAGCTTCTGAACCTGCGAGCGGGGTGGGCTCGCACAGCTTGGCCGGCGCCTGCGCGGCCGAACCCTTGACGACCCCCAGATCGCGTAGGAACTCGACGATCGCCTCGGCGTCGCTCCGGGCGCGTCGCCGATCCACATCGCTACGACCGCGCAACTCAACGGTGGTCGAAGCGCAGCCAAGCGGGATGTTCGCGTCGGGCAGCGATCTTGCCAGGTCCAACCATGGGCGCACGAGGGCCTCGTCGAACGGATTGAGTCCTGAGATCTCAGCAAGCAGCACCGCTCGGGCGTGAAGACGCGTCGCAAGCGACGAGAATATCCGTGCGAAATGCGGTTGCGTGTAGAGATGAACCTCAGCCTCTCCATCACAATGGAGATCCAGCACATAATCGGCATCAATCGCAAGTTTCATGAGGCATTTTCGAACGTTGTCCGAGGGGGTGACGACGTGCCATTCCTCAACCAGGGCCATCAACTCGGCGCGGATGACGGCCGCGTTAGCGCTGGCGTCTGTGCCCAAGCGGTTGGAAAGCCGGGCGGACAGCTTGGGTCCGAAATCCGGATAATGCCGGTTGAAGTTCCGTCCGTCATAAAGATCGAAACGGCCTTCCTGCTGACCAAGGGAAAACTGAGACAGCCCGACTGGATTGGCAACCGGAACGACCCGAACGCAGCCGAAGATCGCGTCGGCCGCCTCAAGCTCCGCCAACGTCTCGCAAAGCGCATGCGCGACAATGATGCCGGGAGCCTCGTCGGCATGGAGACCACCTTGGATATAGACGAGTGGCGTGTCTGCGTGCCGCCCGAATTCGACACATTTCAAGCTATGCCGCGTGCCGGGTCCCTGACCTTCGATATCAAAGATTGTCTCTTTCATCATGCAACTTTCGGGTTGAGATGCTCGGCTGGCTTCTCTCTGGCGTTCGGAGCGTCCGAGCGGGAGAGATGCCGCAAAAAGTGCGTCTCGAGCCAGCGGAAAAAAGTGGTGAGACCGATGGTCAGACACAGATAAATTGCGGCGGCGACGCCGAAGGATTCCGCCAGCACGAGATAATTGGTGTAGACGTCGCGCGCGACCCGCATCACCTCGACAATCGTCACCGTGCTCGCAAGGGCGGTGGCATGCATCATCATTACCACCTCGTTGCCGTATTGCGGCAGTGCGCGACGCCAGGCCGATGGCCAGATCACGTACCTGAGAACCGCCGCGCGGCTCAGGCCGATCGAACGTGCCGCTTCGATTTCGCCTGGCGCCGTGGTTCGGATCGCGCCGGCGAATATCTCGGTCGTATAGGCGACAGTGTTGATCGTCAGCGCAAGCCACGCGCAAAACCACGGAGAGCGGAATAGCGGCCATATCGCGCTGCTGCGCACGAACTCGAACTGAGCAATTCCGTAGTAAATGACAAACAGCTGAACAAGAAGCGGCGTGCCGCGGATGACGTAGGTGAACAGCCATACCGCGCGAGAAAAATAGGGCGACCGCATTGAGCGCACGAGCGCCAGTGGCACCGAGACCGCAAAACCGCTGACGACGACGGTTGCCAACAGGATCAAAGTGTTTACCAGACCGCCCGCAAATGCCGGCAGGTTATCGGCAACGATTTCCCAGTCGATCATGCAGCACCTCCGCTGCGAACGCCGCGTGAAGAAAGCTTCTCAAGCGCTCCGAAGAGGAGAACCGAAAATGTGGTGACCGCGAGATAGATGAGGCCGATAAGCGCGTAGAAGGTAAATGGCTCCCGCGTCGCCGCAGACGCAAGCCCGGCCCGGTGGACCATATCGTCGAGCCCGATGATCGAAACCAGCGCTGTCGCTTTCAACATGACCAGCCACGTATTCGTCAGGCCGGGCACGGCATGCCGTATCATCTGCGGCAGCAGAATGTAGAAGGCCACCTGCCAGCGGGAAAGACCGTATGCAAAGCCAGCCTCGATTTGCCCCGCCGGCACGCTCAGGATCGCTCCCCTGAACGTCTCGGTCAGGTAAGCTCCGAATACAAAGCCGATTGTGCTAACGCCGGCTATGTAGGGATCGACATCGAGATAACCCCACCCATAGGTTTCGGAGATGGAATTGAGCAGGATCTGGCCGCCGTAAAAGACGACGAGCATAACAAGCAAATCCGGCAAAGCGCGCACCGTCGTCGTGTACGCGGCAGCCGACAATCTTGCCGCTTTCCCGCCGTAGACCTTTGCGGACGCGCCAATCAGGCCGATAACACAGGCGATCGCCAGTGAGACCGACGCCACGCTGAGGGTCACACGGAGCCCCCCCAGAATCATCGGTAGATAACCTTGGAACATGGAACAGCACCCCTTGCGACCGGCGCCGCCCAGGCGCCGATCGCGGGAAAAGAACTACTTCTTTGCCGATTGCGGCGTGACGTCGAAGTCGAAGTATTTGCCCGACATTTGCTTGTAAGTACCGTCGCTCATGATGGAAGACAGAGCGGCATTTACTTCCTCGCGCAGAGCGCCATCTGACTTACGCACAGCGATGCCGACGCCGCCGTCGGCGTCCTCGCCCAAGAAGAGGGTGTCGCCGACTTGCTCAAAGTCCTTTCCTTCGGGCTTCTTCAGGAAAGATTCGGCCGAAACCACCGACGATCCGAAGGCGATGTCGCCGCGACCCGCCGCCAGCTCCAGGTAGACGGCCGGCTCCTTGTCCACCGCCAAAACGGTGCTGTCAGGGTAGTTCTTGGCAACATACTCGGCACGCGGAGAGTTGCGCAGGACGATGATCGTCTTGCCCTTTAGCTCTTCCGGCGACCAGCTCTTGTAGTCACCCTTGCGCGCCACCCATCGCGACGGGACGTCATAGTAAGGGTTGGAAAAGTCGACGACCTTCTTGCGCTTTTCGTTGATCGTCATCGAAGCCACGATGATATCGAACTTCTTGGCATTAAGCGCCGGGATCATCCCGTCCCATTCTTGCTGCACCATCACGCAGTTCTTCTTCATCTTCGCACAGATCGCATTTGCGATGTCGATATCGAAGCCGGAAAGCGTTCCATCGGGAGCAACTACTGAGAAGGGCGGATAGTTTCCTTCCACGCCTATGCGAAGATCCTCCGCAAACGCAGTACCGGCGAGCATCGTTGTGGCAACGATTGACGCGAGAAATTTCATTCGCATGCGATTTCCTCCCAAAATCAGCTAAGCTGACTTCTCAATGGCAGGATATTTTCATAGAGTCAACAAATGAAAGAAAATTTTCAGACATCCCTCACCTGGAACGCAGAAGCCGATCGACGCTTCGCCACCTCTGCTTTAGGTCTCGAACTCAGCAGACTGCTGCGGGACGGATCGGCTTCGCAGCGGGCACTGTCCGGTTTTGTACTCCGGGACCCGATGTTCGTGGCAACGCACGGCATCGAGGAACTCGCTTCCGCAACGGGAACTTCGGCTTCAAGCGTCAGCCGTTTTGTTCGAGACCTCGGATTGGCGGGCTTTTCGGAATTTCGATCGTCCATCGCCGCTATGGTGAGCGAATTGATAGCGCCTGTCGCCAAGCTCGATGCCTCGATAAGAGACCTCGATAAGCGTAGCCAGGGTGTTGAACTCAGCATCGAGGTGACGGGCTCCAACATTGACGCGCTCAAGAGCCCGCAGACCGCCGAATACATACGCGTTGCTTGCGGTGACATAAGAGCGGCTCGAAGGGTATTCGTGATAGGCTTTGGCCTTTCTGCGCACCTCGCGGCAATGCTGGTCCTTTCGCTGCAACCTTATCGGGACGAAGTTATAAATGTCGCTCAATACGGAGGAACGGAGTCCGCTGCCGCGCGTGCGATGTCGATTGGAGAAGGCGACGTACTGGTTGCAATATCTTTTCCCAGGTATTCCAGGGATGTTGTCGAGATCGTCAGATTTGCGCGTGACAAAAAGGCGAAAATTGTCGCCATAACGGATTCTCCAGCCGCTCCGCTGGCTCAATTCGCCGACCGATTGCTTCTCGCGCCATCCAGACACCCGGTTCTTTCGGCCACAAACGTTCCGGCCATGGCAATCATCGAAGCCCTGGCGTCCGACTTCATGCTGGCGGATCCTGACAATGTCAGGCGAGCAGAGCAGCTTGCAAAGGCTATTTCGTCATACCTAACCGAAGGCGATTGACGAGCCCACCATCCCTTAAGGCCACGAAGGATCGAAGGGTAACCATCGGTGCTCTCGCTCATAGGTCAACTTGCCGAGGATCCACTCACGCGTCGTTGTCCTATCAAATACGCCCTCTCTCCCGTCGCGTCCGCTGGACAGGGCATATCCGTCGCCTGAGGAAACTTTTGGCGCTGCCAAGCGTGAGTCCTCTATAGGGCCGAACTCTCTCTGCTGCGCCGAAAAACCTCCCCGGCCACGCTATGCGATAATCCAACGAGCCGTTCCCCTCGTAAACGCTCTTGGGTTTTCAAACGGTGTTCCCCCATGAAATGCTGTCGCAGACTGATCTTTATTTTTGGCGACCAAGAGCTTTCGGCAAACCGAAGACTTCAACACCCCTACGCCACCTGACGGCGCATGACGCAGGACCGGAGAAATGAGTACGGCAAAGCGCCAGCGCTTTCCTGCAACGTCTGGACGAGGGTCTTGGTGTTTAGAGGAGGATTGAAAGATGCCGCTTACGTCACTTGCTAAAGGATACCGCGCCGTTGTTTTGGGAGCCAGCGGCGGCATCGGATCCGCAATCGCCGGCGAACTCCGGTCCGATCCCAATTGCCTGCAGCTTGTAGCGCTCTCGCGTAGGGACAATTCCTTCGATATCACAGACGAAGAGAGTGTCGCAGCAGTAGCAGCGGAGACTGTAGATGGGCTGCATCTTGTTTTTTGTGCGACCGGCGGACTTGTTGTCGACGGCGTGGGTCCTGAAAAATCACTCAAGCAAGTCGACCCAGATGTGATGATGCGGCAATTCGCGCTGAACGCGATTGGACCGGCACTCGTTCTCAAACACTTCGCGCCGAAGCTCGTCCGCAGCGACCGCGGCATAGTCGCCTTCCTGTCTGCCCGGGTCGGGTCGATCGGAGACAATCGCCTGGGGGGCTGGATTTCCTACCGCGCGTCGAAGGCTGCGCTCAACCAGATCGTCCGCACAGCTTCCGTCGAATTGAGCCGCACCCATCCGCGCGCGGTGGTCGTCGCACTCCACCCGGGAACGGTCGCGACAAAAATGACGGCAGACTACTCCACTCGCCACCGCCGGTTGGATCCCAGTGAGAGCGCATGTGCAATGCTCCGGGTTATTGATCGGTTGACGCCGGAAAATACCGGAGAGTTCTTCGACTATGGTGGCCTGCCCGTTGAGTGGTGAGCATTGTTAGGGGGCACAGCACTTAGATCTTTGGTCCACGGCGAAAACGTCCGGTATTTCAAGCATTGCCATCGTTTGACGGTGAACGGCGCAGGGACCGATGTTGCCAGTTTGCCGCCGACCTAGCCGGCGGCAAACGCATGTGGTCAACCACGACCCGTTCTTATGTTTTACTACGCTTTCGGAAGCAGCACTTTGTCGATCACATGAATGACACCGTTTGACTGCTTGACGTCGGCGATCGTTACAGTGGCAATGCCACCCGTTTCGTCAGTGAGTGTGATCTTGTCGCCATCCATCTTTGCCGAAAGCGTGCAACCGCCCACGGTCTTGACTGAATGGTTCCCTCCGTCATCGGCAATCATCTTGCCGACTGCATCGGAAAGCGCATTGGCAGCCACGACATGACAAGTCAGCACTTTGGCGAGCTTTTCTTTGTTCTCGGGTTTCAGGAGTGTGTCGACAGTGCCGGCAGGCAAGGCATCGAAAGCTGCGTTCGTCGGCGCAAACACGGTGAACGGGCCATCACCGGACAGCGTATCCACGAGACCGGCGGCTTTCACTGCTGCAACGAGTGTCGTGTGGTCCTTCGAATTTGCTGCGTTTTCCACGATGTTTTTGCTTTCGGACATGGCCGCTCCACCGACCATGGGGTTGTCGGCATTAGCAGCGAAGGCTACGAGAGCGAAAGTAGACGCGATCGCGGCGGTACGTCTTAGGGACCGTTTCATTCGTGCATTCCTCCTTGCTGGCCCGCACCATGCGGGCGTTCCCAACCGATGTTCGCCAGACGTTGTCCAGCACCATCAATACGCCGTCTTTACCAAACTGGATCACCGTCGCGTCCGATATGACCGACGTTGCGGAAAACCGACCCAATGTTGGACCGCTGCTTCAGTGAATGCGTGAGAACGGGATTGGGCTCGCCGGGCCGCGTAAGATCCCAACTTCAATTCGCTGATCCAATCAGCAAGGTCGTACGTAAAGGAAGAAAAGTCAGCCGTCGGCTCGCGCTTCGACGGCAACCGCTCGCCAGCGCCGCCAGCGGATCTGGCAGTCCTCACCGAATGAGACAGGTCTGGTCAGCGTTGGCACCGCATTAGGGGGTAGAAGAATGTTGCAACGAACTTCCACTGACAAAAGAAGATGGGTCCGTGCGCTGGCATTTGCGATTGTACCGGTCGGCGCGACATCCATGCTAGGACAATTGGCGACCTATCCAAACCTCGAACGCTGGTATTCAGCGCTGGAGAAGCCGAGTTTTAATCCTGCGAACTGGGTGTTTGCTCCGGTCTGGACAACGCTTTACATCCTCATGGCTTACGCTGCCTGGCGGCTCTTGATCCTCCCTGCCAGGACGCCGGGCAGGCTGACGGCACTGGCGCTATTTTACGTTCAGCTCGCCCTCAATGCGTTGTGGTCCTGGATGTTCTTCGCCATGCAAAGTCCGGTCGCCGGTCTGGTGAACATCATCGTGCAAATCGGGTTTATCCTCGCAACGATCGCGCAGGCCTGGCGCCTCGACAAGAAAGCGGCACTTTGCCTCTTGCCGCTCGCAGCGTGGGTCTCCTTTGCGGCTGTACTGAATTTCGCAATCTGGTTTCTCAATTGATGGCGTTGGCGCGCAGGGCATAGGTGTTCTCGCTTTCGGGCGAGCTCGCGTTGCCCCTTGCGTTGCCTCGTAAACAGCTACGCGCTCGAGCAATTCGATCTTCTTTTCGAGACCTACGCGCTTGCCGCGATGAGAGTCGACGAACTGTTGAGCAAACAATCTCCTGAGCAAGACCTTGTGTAGGACTATCGCGAAATATGCCTGGACATCCAGGAAAGGAAATCCGAGTAAATTTGGGGCGACTTACAAGCTATTTTCCCGGTTTTCCTGTAGCCAGCCGGCAAGCTCCCGGCGCACGACGTGTTCGAGCACGGCCATGCCTTCGGCGCTGTCGTTCAGGCAGGGGATGTGGGTGAACTTCTCGCCGCCATTGTGATGGAAGCTTTCGGCCGCCTGCTCGGCGATCTCTTCCAACGTTTCCAGACAGTCGGAGACGAAGCCCGGGTTGAGGACGGCAATGCGCTTGACACCGTCCTGCGCAAGTTTTTCGACCGTCTTGTCGGTATCGGGCTGCAGCCATTCCTCAGGCCCGAAGCGCGACTGGAAGGTGACCTGCAGCTTCTCCTTCGACCAGCCGAGCTTTTCGCGCAAAAGCCGCGCGGTCTTCTGGCACTGGCAGTAGTAGGGATCGCCCTTGTCGAAATAGCTCTTCGGAATGCCGTGGAAGGAGGTCAGAACCACCTCCGGCACCCAGTCGAGCGTCGCCAAGTGACGCTCGATCGAGGTTGCCAGAGCGTCGATGTAGACGGGATCGTCGTGGTAGGGCGGAACGGTGCGCAGTGCCGGCTGCCAGCGCATCTTCAGAAGCGCCTCGAAGGCCTTGTCATTAACGGTGGCGGTGGTGGCGGCGGCATATTGCGGATAGAGCGGGAAGACGAGAATGCGTTCGCAGCCGGCCTTCTGCAGTGCGTCCATGCGCGAGGCGATCGACGGCTGGCCGTAGCGCATGCCCCAGTCGACGATGACGTTAGGCTGGTCGGCGAAGGACTTCGCCATCAGTTCGGACTGGTTGCGGGTGTAGGTCCGGAGGTAGCTTTCGTTCAAGTCCTTGTTCCAGATCGTCTCATAGGCCTTGCCGACCTTGCCGGGGCGGGTGTTGAGCACGATGCCGAACAGGATCGGGTACCAGAACAGTCGCGACCACTCGATCACCCGGCGGTCGGTCAGAAACTCCTTCAGGTAGCGGCGCATCGAGGTGTAGTCGGTGCCATCGGGCGTGCCGAGATTGACCAGCAGCACTCCAATGCCGCCGTGTTTAATATTGGGGTGACTGGCAGGTTTTTTGAGCATCACATCCTTCTTCATTTATCAACCCAATGAAATACGCATGGAATGCGGGATGGATCAGCGGCGACTGAAAATTCTGAAGCGACCAGGGAAAGCGTTCTTGATTGAAAGCTCCGATACTGGAAGCGGAACACAGCGACCGTTCATCTTCGACATTCGCCTGCGGCTCCCCGCGAAACCTTGACGAACATAACGTGAACATCTAAAGTCGCGTCATGACACCTATGGCACTTGGAAAGAAGCTGGCGATCCTATCGGACGCAGCCAAGTACGACGCCTCATGCGCCTCGAGCGGTGGCGAGAAGCGAGATTCACGCAAAGGAGGAATAGGATCTTCCGGTGGGAGCGGTATTTGCCATGCCTACACGCCAGATGGGCGATGCATATCGCTATTAAAGATCCTGATGACGAACTTCTGCATCTTCGACTGTGCCTATTGCATCAATCGCGTCAGTTCCAATGTCGAGCGCGCGCGGTTTAGCGTCGAAGAAGTGGTATCATTGACGCTCGAGTTTTACCGACGCAACTACATTGAAGGCTTGTTTCTCTCCTCCGGTATCATCCGCTCGCCTGACCAGACCATGGCCGACATGGTCCGCATTGCCCGAACGCTGAGAGAAGTCCACGAATTTAAAGGCTACATTCACCTCAAGACCATCCCCGACGCACAGGCTGAGCTCATTCGTGAGGCCGGCCTTTGGGCCGACCGGTTGTCAATAAATGTCGAACTTCCAAGGGATTCGAGCGTAAGGAAGTTCGCGCCGGAGAAGCGGCCGGAAACCATTCGTGCCGCCATGGCACAGGTTCGGCTGGAAGGTGAAGCCGCGCAAGACAAGACCCACACCGGCCGCAAGCCGCAACGCTTTGCCCCTGCCGGCCAGAGCACGCAGATGATTGTCGGCGCTGATGGCGCCGACGATACCGCCATCCTGTCCTGCGCAACCCGGCTTTATAGCGGTTACAAGCTGCGGCGCGTTTACTATTCGGCGTTCTCACCGATCCCGGACGCTTCCTCTGCGCTTCCCCTGGTTCAGCCACCGCTTGTTCGCGAGCACCGGCTCTATCAGGCCGACTGGCTTCTGCGATTTTATGGCTTTACGACCGACGAGATCGCGACCGGCACGCAAGGAGGCTTTCTGGATCTGGAGCTCGATCCGAAGACGGCATGGGCGCTGCAGAACCGGCAATTCTTTCCGGTCGACGTCAACCTCGCCTCCCGCGATACGCTTCTGCGCGTGCCGGGATTTGGGACGCGCGTGGTCGACCGCATCATCACCGCGCGACGCAACCGCCGCCTCCGTGTCGAGGATCTCGCTCGAATGGGAGCGCTGACACGAAAGGCCCGCCCCTTCGTTGCCCTGCCCGGCTGGAGCCCCGGCGGTTTGACGGACAGCGGCGATCTGCGCGCGCGCCTGGCGCCCCCGCCAAAGCAACTTCAGCTTCTATGACTTACGGGGTCTCACTTCCGGACAAGGGAACTTTTGATGCCTGGCGAAATGCCGCCAGGCGCGCTATCAGCCACCGGATCGCCCCCGACCAAATTGACTGGAATAGCGCGGGCGGCCTATTCGACAGGGCCTTTCTCCCGGAGACTACAGGCGAGCACGCAGCACGCGTTCCTCAAGCCTTCATGACTTTGGCGCAGTCCGTGATCTGGCATTCAGCACCAGAACGCTTGGCGCTCCTTTATCGCGCGCTTTGGCGCCTCGACAGGCGCGAGGGCGAGCCGCTCTCGCCCGCCGATCCGCTCGGTCGCAAACTGTCGCTTATGCGGAAATCCGTCGCACGGGACATTCACAAGATGCATGCATTCGTTCGCTTCCGCGAAATCTCAGCAGAGGGTCCGCGTCGACGCTTTGCCGCCTGGTTTGAGCCGACGCACAATACGCTGGAGCCGGGAAGCGCTTTCTTTGCCCGCCGGTTCGGCGACATGGATTGGATGATTGCGACGCCGCGCTTGACCGCCCTTTTTGTTGACGGCGCGTTGACCTTTGATCAGGGTGGCACGAAACCAGACCTGCCGGAGGATGCGGCCGAGAAACTTTGGGCAGCCTATTTCGTCAACATCTTCAATCCGGCCCGCATCAAGCTCGACGCCATGCAGTCGGAGATGCCGAAGAAATACTGGCACAACCTGCCGGAAACGCGCCTGATCCCCGAGATGCTCGCCGCAGCGGAAGCACGGGTGAAAAAGATGCACGAGGCAGGCATCTCCGCGCCGCGAACGGGCGCAGCCCCGGTGTCCGAGCGCTATCGGGCTTCAATGCCGCAGCCGCCCGAGCAAATTGACACCCTGGAGGAGGCATCGAAGGCCGCGGCACAATGTCGGCGTTGCGACCTGTGCGAATCCGCGACGCAGACCGTCTGGGGTGAAGGTGCCGCTGACGCGCAGCTCATGATCGTCGGCGAACAGCCTGGCGACCGGGAAGATATCGAGGGCCGCCCGTTTACGGGGCCGGCCGGGCAGTTGCTTCGGGCATTGCTTTCCGACGCCGGTATAGACGCAAGGACGCTGTGGCTGACGAACGCCGTCAAGCATTTCAAGTTCAGCCCACGTGGCAAGCGGCGCCTGCACCGCAATCCGGACCGCGGTGAAATTGCTCATTGTCGCTGGTGGCTGGGACTGGAACTGACCCTTGTCAAACCGAAGTTGACGGTGGCGCTTGGCGCGTCCGCGGCCTTCGCCCTCACAGGCGACAACCGTCCAATGGCGGAGCGGCGGGGGGAGATTGAAACCGGTCTTCACGGCGGCCCCGTCCTCGTGACATGGCATCCTTCCTATATTCTGCGTGCAGGCGACCCAGCAGCCGCCACGATCGCCCGAGATGATTTGGCGCGTGACCTGGCCAAGGCCATGGCAGTTATCTATGAAAGAGGAGTGGAGCAACTCAACCAGAGATCGTGCTGAGTTACCGAATATGCAGCCTCCGGCCGTACGAGGGGATGGCGAGAGTGAAAGAGAGGCACGTACTGCTTGGTCGCTTGGCGCTTCCCAGCCTACCCTACTCTTGAGGATCTATCGGCCGGAGCTTCCATGATGCCCAGGTGCTTGGTGACCAGGACTGAAAGGCGTCCGATCGAGGGGTGGAGTTTCTTGCATTGGATTAGAAGCCTTCTAATATGTACTCAGGTTTTAGGGACTGGGGCATGGCGAGAAGTCTGACGGTTACGGTGTCCAGAGCCGCGACGTTTGTCATTGCGGCAATGTTTGCGGCGCTTGTCGTGCTACTGAGCCTGTGGTTATACGAGAGCTACCATGCCGCGATACGGCGGACCGAAGAGCGCGCAATTGCCGCCTCGAAAATCGTATCCACGAACGCCTCATGGATAAACGCGCTCTCGGCACAGACACTTCAACGAATTGATGACGCTCTTGGACCGACGCTGGGCATTGCCACGGATGACGTCAAGAACATCAACGAGGCGGTTTCTAATCTTCCGGGTCAAGTTCAGGCCTACGTCGTCGACCGGAATGGCCGGACACTTCTGTCAACCGATCCCGATATAAAGCCCATCGACATAAGGGACCGCGAATACTTCGCCGCCGTCGAAAAGGGAGCGAAAACTTTCGTTTCCGGTCTCCTGGTCAGCAGACTCAACAATCAGCAGATATTCGTGTTCAGCCGGCGCCTGGAACGGAACGGCGTGTTCGTCGGCGCTGCAATGGTGTCGTTCCAAGGGAGCGACCTGCTGAAGGATGTTTGGGAGGCCGTCTCTCTCGGCACGAATTCGACTATCAGCATGATCCGCAAGGACGGAGAACTCGTCGCACGCTACCCCGCCCCCGGCGGTCCGTTGAACATGAGCAAGTACGTATTGTTTACCGACTATCTTCCCTCCTCGCCCACCGGGACTTACGAGGCAATATCTCCAGCGGACGGCGAGCACCGTATGGTCGCCTATCGGGTTGTTGAGGGAACGGACATCGTTGCGCTCGCGTCGGCTGACTACCGTGTCGGGCTGGTCCCCTTCCGCAATGACGTCTTCATCGCGATCGCCGTTATGGCACTTGCTGCCGCTTCATCGCTTGCCGCAGGAGGATGGGTCAGGCACCTCGTTAAGCGCGATGTGAAGAAATCCGCCCAACTTGAGGCCGCACTTGAGGACAATCGCCTTCTGCTGCGCGAAATCCATCATCGGGTCAAAAACAACTTTCAGGCTGTGCAAGGCGTCATCCGCATGCAGCTACTGCCGCCCGAGGCACAGAAGTCGCTCTTTGACCGGATCGGCGCCATGATCGCGGTCCATGAGCAAATATATGATCGCGACCAGTTCAACGCCCTGTCCGCCCGTGATCTTATCCCGTCGATCGTGGACAAACTCGTCAGCGCCTATTCTGACAACGTATCCGTACGGTACGATATCGGTGAGTTTGACCTGACACCCGAACAGGCCACGGCCATCGCGCTCTTGGTGAACGAGGTCGTGACAAACAGTCTTAAATACGCGTTTCCGGACGGCCGCCCAGGGAAGCTCGAGATAGCGTTCCACAAAGTGTCTTCGCGCCGCTCCCTGCTTACCATCTGCGACAACGGCGTGGGCTTCGACACATCGACTGTGCGCAAAGGCATGGGCAGCCGTATCATTCGCGGGGTCGTAAGTCAGTTGCGCGGTTCATTCGAATACAAGTCAACAGAAGGCACGCACTTTATCGCGCAAGTCGAGCTCGGTCTAACAGACTGAGGAGCAACCTCGTTAAGACTGTTTGCGTGACCTCCTAAGATGCCGTGTGCGCCCCATTTCGGAAAACCTTGAAAACACAAAACGCGCGGATAGATACCTATCATCTGCAATCCGTTGTTTGGGTGGCCCGCAACAGCCGACCTGGATGAGCAAAATGGCCGACGAAAACCACCTTCGTGACGCCCGTGATGCGGGCGACCGCCTCTTAGCTTCACACCCATCTGAAGATCCATTCGCGGCTGCGTTCAAGGCCACACGCATGCCGATGCTAATTACCGATCCAAGGCAGGACGATAATCCCATCATCTTCGCGAACCGAGCCTTCACCGAGTTGACCGGCTACAGTCAGAATGAGTTGGTCGGCCGGAACTGTCGCATTCTCCAAGGGCCGGACACGGACAAAGCGGCGATCGCTAAGATCAGGGATGCCATTTCAGAAGCGCGCGATGTCTCGGTCGACATCCTCAATTACCGTAAGGACGGCGGTAGCTTCTGGAACGCGCTGTTTGTCAGCCCCGTCCGCGATCAGGGCGGCGCAGTGATCTACTTCTTCGCGTCGCAACTCGACTTCACGAGCACCAAAAGCAAAGAAGCCGAGCTGGCCAAGGCGCGCCAGCTTGCGGAAGAGGAAGTCTCAAGTCGCACTGCGGAGCTCATGGAAGCGCTGCGCGTGAAAACTGCCCTTGTCCACGAGGTCGATCACAGGGTTAAAAACAACCTTCTGACAATCGCCTCGATCATCAGATTGCAAATGCGGATGACCAGCAACGCTACGGTCGCACAGACACTTAAATCAATACTCGACCGCGTCGAGGCTCTGAGTGCCGCGCAAAGGAAGCTTCTCAATGATAACCGCGTTGGTCAGTTCGATGTGGCCGATTTCGGTCGAGACCTGATTACCGAAATCGTGGGTTCTCTGAAAAGGCCAGACATCATCTTAACTACGGACCTTCATTTTGTGACAGTCTCGGCGTCGAAAGCTTCGGCCCTCGCCCTTATCGTTAACGAACTCGTCGGTGATGCAGTCCGACGCGGCCTCAGTGATGGCGGGGGCGAAATACACCTCGAAATCCGAAGGCTCAACGGACACTTGCTCATACGCGTCCTGGACACGGTCACACCCGTCGAGGTCGACAAAGAACAAGAGTCCTTCAGCCGCGCCATGCTTGACGCCTCGATCAGGCAGCTAAGGGCAACGAGCGAGCGAGAGGTTTCCGGTCACCGCACGGAAGTTCGTGTAACGCTGCCGGTAGGAGATTAGGAAGGGCCGATATTTGCGAACCCTGATTGTCGAAGACGAAATGCTCCTGGCCCTGCAACTTGAACATGAGGTCGAGTCCAGCGGTTACAGGGTTATCGGCCTGGCAAGCGACGCAAGCGAAGCGATTGCGCTCGTCGAGCGAGAACAACCAGAGTTCGCTTTCGTCGATATCCACCTGCGCGATGGTCCGACTGGTATTGATATCGGTCGATACTTGGCCTCGAGGGGCATCCCCTTCGTTTTTGTCTCAGGCAACCTTAAACGAATTCCGGCGGACTTCGCGGGTGCACTCGGCGCTATCGAGAAACCTTACTCGGCCAACGGCCTACAAAACGCTCTGTTGTATCTGCGGGCGGTGTTATCTGGAGAGGATCTGCCACCACCTCCCTCAAGCCTGACAATCTTTCAATAAAGCATCTCCGGAGTAGCGCCGGCGCCGTCGATTATCTCACACCACTTGCTCTGATCGCATGCCTGTGCCCATCTCAAGTGCCGAGCAGCTGGTGTGTTTCGGCGACAGCGCCGCTCGCCCGCTCAGACCCTTACTGCACCGCCGGAACGTTCTGCCGGCCGAACTGGCTCTTATGCAGTCTTATCCGAGCCGCGGAACGCGGGCCTGCGCTTCGCTTGGACGCAGTCTGGTACGAGCCGCAAACGTCAGGCCAGCTTGAACGCGCCACTCGCCCCGCAGATGCTTACGGGGCGAGACATTCCTCGCATATGCCACAACCATCGACGTCCATACGTGAGGCTGGGAACTGCTTTTGACAACACTGACACGTCAAAGTGCTCCGCGCGTCCCGCTTTACGGGCGCAGGCGGGATGATTTCGATCACGCGATCGGTAGGGAGTTTTCGTGCCATCTGGTCCATCTCGAGGCTCCATGTCGAGGGTGGAATCTGAGATAGGAAGTGCTGAGGCTTGTACAAGATAATCCTCTCAAAGAGTCTTCGCTGACGCTTTCATCGGTCGTCCCTCGCTGAAAGGCCGATGGCTTCGACAACCAATCGCTTGTCTAACACCCGGCCGCTTCCGTTGCTCGGTCCGTCGAACCATCCATCGCGGCAGATTCAGCATGGTTCATTTCATCAAATGTCACGCGGTCAGATCAATTGAGGGAGTACGTTTTGGACGGCCACACAGCTAGTCACGGAAGCGAGCCCGGGAGGTATACAGCTCCGCTCTGGGGCGTGACGTCTTGTTCCCCATCGCAAGCACCACGTCCGGATGGTTACCGTATTGCAGTTCAGCGACGAGGACCTTCTGATGTGCCCACAACTCCCGCATCTCGTGGACGTCGGTCGACGTTCCGAGCCACTCGAGGATCCAGCCAGTTTCATTTCGAACCGGCGCGGCTCGGGAACCAGCGGTACTCGTCGAACCGTGCACGACAGATGGGTGGCTCAAACTCAAGAGGTCCCTTGCTTGGGACTGACCTATCGATCAAGCAGAGCCGTCAATCGATGTGAGACGGGTGCAGCCACCCACTCTCGCCGGCCCTCTCTGCCCCAACGACCTGTCGCTTGCTGAGGGCTGGAACCAGTTATTCCCCAACGCGGTTTGACAAGCGGCGACGGATACAGCTCTGCTCTGCAACCGAAGTCGCCCCGTCCAGCTGCTGTAGGGGCGAGGTAAGGAATCGTGCAGAGGTGCCCACAAGCCACTGCGCTCGTACGAGGGTTCTGACTGGTTTCTACGGAGGTTGATTTCTCGTCTCCTACCCGGTCGCGTCGGCGACCGGGTCGATGACCCTCGTCTCTCACATGCCACTCCTGCGGCTAAAGCAGTCTGGCGCACGAGCGGCCTCGAGAAGTGGGGAGTCGGGCGCTTCGGGTTGCCCGGATTATCACATTCTAAATTGGGGAATGGTGGCCACCAGCATCGGGTTTGGCGCCGAACGGCCGCTCGGCATCTGTCGACATTCCAGCGTCTCGGCAGGCCTCAACGAACGCTTCGCGGGCGATGGCAACCGGCGTCATTCGGTTAAGCGCCCGACGACATGTTTGTACCGCCCTATTGTGCTTGCGGCCTCTATAAATAGTCCATTCGCCTTCCAGGAAATCGAGAACGTCGTTGACAGACGCAAATACCTGCCGCGTGCCGTCCTTCATCTGGACCGAGATGGGTGCCATGAGCAGTAGTTCGGGATTAAGCATGGTGATCTCCCTTCGCCTTGATGCCATACAAAGACTTTTCAACGGCCGTGCCAGGCACGGTGCCGATCTCAAAAGCCGGCGGCGCAGATGGGATGCTCGCATCCATCGCTGGCGCTAGAAGATGGTGCCTTTCGGCGAAGGCGACGAAAAGGCCGCGCACAGTCTCTGCTTCAACCTCTCCACGTAATGCAGCCAGACAAGCCTTGATCGCCACCGAATGCACCGCATCCCCCGACGGGGCTGGCCAATCGACGAGGAGACGATAAGCGTCCATCACGGAGCGGATTTCACCGGGGAAACCAAGACCAACAAGGATGCTAACAGGCCGCTCGAACATATCGGGTTTCATCGTGCTCTCCTTTCCAACCCGGAATGCCGATGGGCGCCTTGAAACCGGCGCCCAATTTACGTCAGCTACGCGGCATTCGATGCTTCGATTTGCATCTGAGCTTTTGACTGCTCAACCGCCGCAGCTGTTTCGATCGCGATTTTGCGTGGCTTCATCTCCTCCGGGATTTCCCGCACGAGATCGATCTCTAGAAGGCCGTTGTTCAGATCCGCGCCCATCACTCGGACGTGGTCGGCAAGCTCGAACCGATGCTCGAACGGTCGGCCGGCGATCCCGCGATGCAGATAGGCTTCGGAAGAGGTCTCCTGCTTCTTGCCGACGACCGTCAAAAGATTGGTTTGAAACGTGATGTCGAGATCGTCGCGAGCAAAGCCGGCCACCGCAATCGAGATCCGGTAGCTATCGTCACCGGTCTTGGCAATGTCGTAGGGAGGCCAATCACTGATCGAACGAGCGCGCTGCGCGTTTTCGAGCAAATTGAAGAGCCGGTCGAACCCGACAGTCGAACGGAACAGTGGTGCGTAGTCGTAAGTTGTTGCCATAACCATATCCTCCTTGAGCAACATGGGTACGGAAGCGCCGAAAGACGACGCTTCCAGCAAGGCCAGCCCTACAACGAGCGGCTGGCGGAAAGCGATTTGGTTAGGATGGACCGCAGTTTCAAGGGCCCATAATAAAAAAAATCGCGTGCGCTTTTCGACGTTTTTGAACGACTCAAAACCCCAACAGAGGGCTCAGTTCAGTCGGAACTCGCCATCCACGCGTCGCCATTCATTCGGGCCGATCAGATGGTGATGCGTATAGCGAACGGAATGCAGCGGACCGTCAAGATTGGCTTGCCAGAAATCGAGGAATTTCTGCATCTCAGGAAACTCGGGAGCAAGATCATAATCCTGCCAGATATAGGTCTGCAGAACGGATTCGAAATCGGGAATGCGGTAAAGGATATGCGCGGTGGTCAGTCCGTAGCCGTTTATTTGACGCTCGAAATCCGATGAATATCGCATGTTTCATCTCCGTTGCCTCAACAAGCGCCAAGGTGGCGCAATTGTTCGCGGTCATCAACGAAATTCTAAACGGCAAGGAGGCTTTGTTGTTCCTTTACAGCATGTTAGCAGCCGCACGATGCGAGTGCTGATTTTTTTGATTTCACCCCTTGAATTCGAAAAATTGTGAAACCAGATGATTTGCGCAAGACGCTCATTCGAGGTTTTGCACCCGTCCGGACTGTCCGGTCCGGTGATGGGGGAACAACGTCAATAGTGTTTGTCCATTGGAGGAAAACATGTCTTTCCGACCGCTGCATGATCGCATTCTCGTCCGCCGGGTTGACTCAGAAGAGAAAACCAGGGGCGGCATCATCATTCCTGATACGGCAAAGGAGAAACCCCAGGAGGGAGAAGTCGTTTCCGTCGGACCTGGCGCACGCAATGAAGCGGGCCAAGTCCAGGCGCTCGACGTCAAAGCAGGCGACCGTATTCTGTTCGGCAAGTGGTCAGGAACCGAGATCAAGATCAATGGGGAAGACCTGTTGATCATGAAAGAAAGCGACGTCCTGGGTGTCCTCGAGGCCCAAGTCGAGCGCAAGCAGGCAGCTTGAGCCAACCACACCATAAATCCATCAGTCAAATAGCTGCCTATTGAGGAGTTAAGGAAATGGCTGCGAAAGAAGTCAAGTTTCATACCGATGCCCGTGAACGCATGCTGCGTGGGGTCGATGTTCTTGCCAATGCCGTCAAGGTGACGCTCGGCCCAAAGGGGCGCAATGTCGTTATCGACAAGTCTTTTGGCGCCCCTCGCATCACCAAGGACGGTGTCTCGGTCGCCAAGGAAATCGAGCTGGAAGACAAGTTCGAGAATATGGGCGCGCAGATGCTGCGCGAAGTCGCCTCCAAAACCAACGACCTCGCCGGTGACGGGACGACTACGGCCACTGTGCTTGCGCAAGCGATCGTCAAGGAAGGCGCGAAGGCCGTTGCTTCGGGCATGAATCCTATGGATCTGAAGCGGGGCATCGACCTTGCGGTTGACGCGATCGTGAGGGAACTCAAGACAAACGCCCGCAAGATCTCCAATAATTCGGAGATCGCCCAGGTCGGCACCATCTCGGCCAACGGCGACGAGGAGATCGGCCGCTACCTGGCTGAGGCGATGCAGAAGGTGGGCAATGAAGGTGTCATCACCGTCGAGGAGGCCAAGACTGCAGAGACTGAACTCGAAGTCGTTGAGGGCATGCAGTTCGACCGCGGCTATCTCAGCCCGTATTTCGTAACCAATGCGGACAAGATGCGGACCGAGTTTGACGATCCCTACATCCTGATCCACGAAAAGAAGCTTTCCAACCTTCAGGCCATGCTGCCCGTTCTCGAAGCGGTGGTGCAATCCAGCAAGCCGCTGCTCATCATCGCTGAAGATGTGGAGGGCGAAGCGCTAGCGACGCTGGTCGTCAACAAGTTGCGCGGCGGCTTGAAGATTGCAGCGGTCAAAGCTCCGGGCTTCGGCGATCGCCGCAAAGCCATGCTTGAAGATATCGCCGTTCTCACCGGCGGCACGGTTGTCTCCGACGACGTCGGTATCAAGCTCGAGAACGTCACCCTCGACATGCTCGGTCGGGCAAAGAAAGTTGCGATCGAGAAGGAGAACACAACGATCATCGACGGCGTTGGCGCCAAAGCTGATATCGACGGCCGTGTCGCACAGATCCGCGCCCAGATCGAAGAAACCACGTCCGACTACGATCGCGAGAAGCTCCAGGAGCGTCTGGCCAAACTCGCCGGCGGTGTTGCTGTCATTCGAGTGGGCGGGTCGACTGAGGTAGAGGTGAAGGAAAAGAAAGACCGCGTCGACGATGCGCTGCATGCCACCCGAGCGGCCGTTGAGGAAGGTATTCTTCCGGGCGGCGGTGTCGCGCTGCTGAGGGCCGTCAAGGCGCTCGACGATCTGCCTTCGGCCAATCGAGACCAAAAGGTTGGGATCGAGATCGTTCGACGTGCGGTCGAGGCCCCGGTTCGCCAGATCGCTGAGAATGCTGGCGCAGAAGGCTCAATCATCGTCGGCAAGCTGCGCGAGAAGACGGACTTCTCCTACGGCTGGAACGCCCAGACCGGAGAATACGGTGATCTTTACGCCCAGGGCGTGATCGACCCGGCGAAGGTCGTGCGCACAGCGCTCCAGGATGCTGCCTCGGTCGCTGGCCTCCTGGTAACTACCGAGGCGATGATTGCAGAAAAGCCGAAGAAGGACGCCGCGCCAGCACTACCGGCCGGCCCTGGCATGGACTTCTAAAGCGATGGTTCAGGCCCGTTCTCACGGGAGCGGGCCTGACGACTCCACCGATCGGCCCCGCCGGCTGGTCCACAGGTTGGTGGTGCCGCAGCTATTAAGTGAGGTAGAAATGCAAATGAAGATGTTTGACCGGCCACTTTACCTGCGTGAAAGGAAGGATCTAATCCTCGAAATCACAAACCTGGACGATGCGATCGATTTCCTTGAGGAGTGGTCCAAAGGAGACCGTGACATCATTCACGACGCAACCCTGAAGACGTGCTACCTCGCCCACGACGGACATAAGCCCCTTCAGGTGGCGCGAGACGCACTGCGCGCCTTCGCGAAGAAGAAGGGTATACTCGTGAAAACTCCCGCGGTTGGGCCGTGGATGATCAAAGCAAAGTCCGGCGGCGGGCGACTCTCGCCGTAAACCAACCTTCCCGCGAGAGGCTGCGATTGCAGCCTCTCCCCCCAGATCCTTACGCTCGCCCGTATCGGCGAAGTATGCGGGCGAGCAAGCAGTGGCAGCCGGCAATTCCACTGCTTAGGGAACGAGCGCGGGATGCACTCCAGGCGCATTGTCCCCCGCTTCAAAGGGACGGCGTGCTTGCCCCGACGACGTTACGACTTATCCTTTCTCAGCGCGAGCATCGTTATCACTTCCGCCTGCAAATCCAGGCAGATCTGACGATACTCATGTGTCAAGTGCTCACTCCTCGTCATCTCTCGCTCGAGCTTTTCAAGTGTCGTCGATGCCAATGCGTAGGCCTCGAAAAGCTCACAGACGCGTTCGTTCATCGCGCCCCGCAACTGCTCGCGATGGCGTGGCAGTACCATGGCCAGCCGAGCCCGCCCCAGTTCTAACAAGCTCATGCGCCTTCCAATCTCGCCCGGCCCGCATTTGCCAACGGCGCGAGGGTCGGGACCGCAAGGGATTGCTCCCCACAAGCCTTCATATCTCGCGCTGTTCGCGACGTCCGGCAAACATCATTGCTTGTTACGCGCGGAAGAGAAAGTACGTAACAGTTAACACTTGCGATGGCAGCCATAACCCGGCCGTCGACGAACAAAGCGTGGCTGTTGCTTCGATCTTGGCGCGAAAGGGAGGCATCGGATCGTGAAGACTGGCGCTGGCGCCGTGGATGAAGACGATCGGCGGGAGATCGGCCTTGCTACCGGGCTTCACGTGTACTGTTCAGCCTGACGCCTCAGACATGGATGCGAACCGCCCGCTCTCCGGGCCATTGATCGCGCCGGGCCTGAAATGGACGCTGATCGGCCCGAAATTCATGGCTATCGAGCGGACGCTGATCGTTCACCGGAATATAGTGGATTTACGCATCAGATACGTCGGCGACAAGCAGCCGGCTCCGTTCTTGAAACGAGATCGAAGGTTTTTTAGTCGCCGCACGCCCTGATTGGCGAGACGCCCCCTCCGGGGGCTAGCCCAAAGCGGCAAACCACCGTCGTTCCCGGTGAGTAAGTCGCCGTGCCTTTCAAATCGACGCTTGTCTCCCCGCCGGAAAAAGTGATTTCAGGTGCACCGAAGCTATAGAACCCACCTTCGACGAGTTCCACCGAATGAACGATCCGGGACAGGCCGCGTTCATTTGGCACCAGTTTCCGTTCCGCCACGACGCGTGACGAAAACTTGGTTGACAACTGCGACACGGTAGCTCCCCTCGCCCAGGCGTTCCTCTTTCCAGGGCCCGCCTTCCACGACCGCCACGACGCCGGGGCTGACCAGCACCTCCTGGGCAACGGCCTCATTTGCTGTGAAGAGTGCAAGACACCCGCAAAGAATGCGGAGCTTGCGGTTTCGTTTTAGCTTGCGCTCGTTCATTCCCTTCTGGCCACCAAGACTTAAAGCCTGCCCAGCGAATTTCAAGAATCTGTCGTCGCAGCGATGCTTCCCTTGATGAAAGAGAGAAATGTGCTTTTTCAATTCCGTGTTTGTGAAGCGCCTATGAAACACCGGAAAAAGCCGCAGGCGATGGTCGGGGTTAGACATCTCGGGCGCCCGCGGGCAAATAGAAGATCGTCGACGCCATGCTGATCGAATATGCGCAACCTGCTCGGCCGGTGACGGGCCGACTATGCGGCCGCCATCCAGGCGCTGCTCGATGAAAAGTTCGCGTTCCGATGATTGCGATAGCCGATCGCGGTGTGGATGGTGTCATACTGGCGCTCAGGCCTTCACAGTCGCGAATGCTGCGCTAGTGGACGGTCGTGGGCCATGGGACGTCCACGTACCGACCAATGGACCGAAGGTAGGCGACGATCTCCTTGGCTCTTTCCTGCGATAAGGTGTCTCGCGATCTCTGCGGCTGCGCAATCGCGCGACAGGCCGCGCTGCCGCAATATCCCCTGGAAGATCTAGTTCATTTCCTGGGGAGGAAGGTTGGGCGACATCTCTGTGATCTCTGCAGCTGGAGAGCCGAGCGCCTTCCGTGGCCGGGCCATACCAGCTAGGTCGAATTATTGCTTGGGTGCGACGGAAGATCAGATTTCGGGGTGGGGCGGTCAAAAAGATGGCCCCGAAAGGTCATGACGGGGCCGAGGACAGAGTGTACGGAGGCCCTCGTTTAGAAGGGATAACTCGGGCCTCAGGCTCTGAACGGTCATAGGCGGCGACTGTTTCCGCGCTTTCATGAAGATCCTACGAATTGCGCGGCTTGGGGAAGCCTCATTTATGCGGGTATTACCACGAAGCTATCAGACTTGAATGTGCCGTCTTGTGTACTCTCCGACCTCTTAGGACGTGGAAATGAAACGGCCATAAGGAATGGCCCCGTCGGGAAGCGACGAGGCCATGGGCACTTATCGGGCTTCACTTCCGGAGGGATTGTGAAGGTGTCACCCTGATCGGCGAAAGGGCTCCACAAAGCCAGAACCGCCGATACTCCAAATGGGTTCCCGGTCCTCCCCGAAAAAAGATGGCCCCAAAAAGGCGCAGTGTGCTTTGTCTTGGGCCAGGAGGATGGAAACACGCTGGGCGCGGGTTGTTAGCTGGGACACCAGAGGTTCCTTCGGCGAAAGCCCGCCCCAGGGTCTCCCAAGGGCGGTAATGAAGCGAGAGTTGCCGGCTAGAAGTCAAAATAGACTGTCACGCCTTGCCGCCGCTGATAGTAGTCTCGATGGCCGTATCGGTAATGGTCACGATAGCCGTAATACCGGGAATAGCGGGGGTAGCACCTGTCGTAGTAGCCGCAGTGACGATGGGCGTACTTCCGTTTCCAGTGGCGATCCGCATGCTCATGACGATGTTTCCGGTGCTTTACCTGTTCGACATCGCCGGTCTGCACTTGTTCCGGTTTCGGCAGGTAAATAGGCGCGGCGTTTAGCGGTAGCGCGAAAGATGCCGTCAGGACGACGGCGCCAAGGGTGGATATTATCAGTTTCATTCGACGCATCCTTTCTAGCCTTAGCTTGGCTCCTCAAGCCTGAACGTCAGCTGAACCGTCCTGGCTCGACGCTTGCGGAGCTGCGCTCGGTGAGATCTTTGGCGGCAGGGGGCTTCTGATACCGCTTGTGCTTAACCGGCAATTGGCGGAGCGATTAGGATTCGGCAATGCAACCCGGACCTTTGCGCGACCACGTCGGACCTAAGTCCGAGGCGTAGCCGATCAAAGAAAACGGCCCCCGTGCTCGGGGAGAGCGGGGCCCGGAGGAAGGGCATAATGCCACTCGGCTGGAATCCGGGGACTATTGATCGTAGGCGGCCAGTAGACGCACAGGGCTGGCGGAGGGTCCTCTGCCTTCCATTATTGTAGATACTTGTAATTGCGCGTCGCGAGCAGACCTGCTCAATATCAGAGTATGGGCAGGAAACTTTCAGACTTGGCATTGAGAAATCCAAAGCTTCTCGCTGAACTCGAGCGGCGAGGGTACGAGTCCGTAGACGACATGAAGCACGTTCCCACGACAGACGCGTTGCGGATGAAGGGAATGGGCGCAAAATCGTGGCAGAAGATCTGTGACGCATTGGGCAGAGACCCAGCCCAGCCGTGAGGTTCGAGAGCCATTTTCCGTGATCATTGGTGCAACTTTTTTCATGGTAGTCCCCTAAGGAAGAGTCGCGATCTGGGGTCACCAAAAGGCCTCGCCGTATGCGCGCAACGACGCCAGCTGGCTTCACTAAGCCCGGGCGCGCTTTCAATCCCCGGGATACAGCACTGTTGATGGGCGTCAACGTCGGCGTGCCGCGTCGACTCGGGCAAGCCTATGTCTCGGCCCATCGGCCAGAGCCGAGCCGGGTGTCCAAAACTGGTTAACCCCGAGTGAGACTGCCCGCCTACTGCTGATGCGGCGTTCCAAAGTCGTTCGCCGATCGCTACGAACCGTCAAGCTGCAGAGTGCTCGGCTTCATCATTCCTGATCTCGGTCACGTCCTAAAGATGGAAACTACTTTCCGAGCCCAGCAAGTCCGGGAGCTGGGCCGGAGATGCTACAGGGCCATATGACGGGTGAGAATAAGCCCGCTTCGGCAACTCTATAGAGGAGATGATGGACTGCGGGCGCCCAGTCGCGGAGGTCTTCGCAGTTACACTTAATTTGAGATTCTCAGCCCACGGAATCTCGAATTAAATGCCAACCAAGGAAACAGCCACATTCTTACGTTAGTGCCAAACGATAAGCAGCATCAGCTTGGAGCAAGGATGCAGGCAGGAAATGCTCAGGTCGCATGATGGCGCGTTCTTGGAGAGTCTCTCAGCCGCTTTGCCGAAAGAAGCGCGTAGTTCGACGAGTGATCGTTTCTCATTAACCACCTCGCTTTCGCCACTCTTAACCGACCCGTGATATCTACTCGTCGTTCTATAGCAGGTTCAAGCATGTCCAGGCATTCACAGTGGTTGTTTAAATGGCTGATCCCGGCGGGCATATCGGCTTTAATAGGTCTAGTGTTGGTGAGTACGCTGCACTGGGCGGCATCCAAGACCGATGAAGTTGCGAGGGAACGGCAGCAGGATCTGATCTCCTTGATAGTGTCTCAGTTGCAAGCGAAGATCGCACACGATCAAGAGAGCGCAACTGTTTGGGACGACGCTGTAGTCAAGGTCGCCGAAGGTGATGTTTCCTGGCTTCAGGCCAATCTCGGCGAATGGATGAACACCTACTTCGGCCATGACGCCGCAATCGTGCTTACGTCAAACGATGAACCGGTTTACGAGTTTATCGTCCCGTCCAAATCCACGTCGTTGCACGCTGATCTGCGCACCAGCTACATGCCACTCGTCGAGCGGCTTCGAGCGCGGCTTCGCGCGGGCGATCGCGAAGGTATTTCTGGCCGCGTTCTTTCCATTGGCGAGAGCGATTTAAAAATCGTTGGCTCGCGGCCGGCGGTGGTCAGCGTAAAGCCGATTGTCTCCGATACCGGTGAGATCACCCAGCCGGCGGGCAAGGAAAGCCTGCACGTTGCTGTACGGTTTTTGGACACGGACTTTCAGCGATCAATCGCGGCGGAATACCAATTTGCAAACATCCGGTTCACGCCCGAGGATCATGTCGAAGCAGGTCAATCGCACATCGTCTTGAAGTCCGACACGGGGGAGGTCGTCGGATACCTCAGGTGGAATCAGTTTACGCCGGGCCTTAATGTTCTGAACGCGACGCTCCCGACGATTGGATTGGCGGTGGTGGCAATCTTCCTCACCACATGCGCAGCTGGACATTTGCTTTGCCGGCGCTCTGTGCGGCTTGCGTCAAGTCGGGCGCAGCTTCAGCATCTCGCGATGCACGACACACTGACCGGATTGGCCAACAGAGGCTACTTCGAACGCGAAGTTGCAGCACGTCTAAGGGGTGCTTTTTCCAGTAAAGATTGTGGCGTGCTGTTTCTCGACCTCGACCGGTTCAAGGCGGTCAACGACACCTATGGCCACCCGACCGGCGACAAGCTCATCCGCATCGCAGCCGAGCGTATGAGGAACCTCTTGCCGGACGCGCTCGTCGGACGGATAGGTGGCGACGAATTCACTGTACTTCTGGAAGGTCGCGACCGGAACGCGATTGAATCGATCGCAAAGGAGCTGGTCGGTTGTATGCGTGAACCATTCGACATCGAGGGTCTCAATATATCGATCGGCGCGAGTGTTGGTGCGGCAGTTGGAAATGCGCAAATGGACGCAATTGAGCTGACGCGGCAAGCGGATATCGCGCTCTATCACGCGAAATCTGCGGGGCGGAACACTTATGCTGTGTTTGGCGCTCATATGGACGAACTTCTTAGAACCCGGAGAAAGCTAGAGGTAGATCTACGCGCGGCAGTCGAAACTCCGATACAGATTGAAACCGTCTATCAACCTGTTTTCAGCGCCGATGGAGGTACCGTGCGTTCCATAGAGGCTTTGTCTCGCTGGCGCCATCCGCAAATGGGTCTGGTCGCACCCGACGTCTTCATTCCGCTCGCGGAAGAAATCGGGGTGATACATCAAATTGGGGCGATCGTACTTGAGAACGCTTGTCGTCTGGGCGCCAGTTGCAAAGCGGTCGGCGTGGCCATAAACGCCTCAGCGGTTGAGTTGGATTCGTCCGGCTACTGCTTAAGAGTATTGACAATGCTTTCGAAGTGGGGCGTCGCGCCTGCTCGCCTCGAAATCGAGATTACAGAAACCGCAGCAATCAAAGGCGAAGAGCAGACGGATCGAAACATTGCGATGCTCAGGGCTGCAGGGGTTCGTTTCGCGATCGATGATTTCGGGACCGGGCACTCGTCGTTCGCGCGCATTCAAAAGATGGCGGTCGATAGGATTAAGATCGACAAGTCCTTCGTGCAAGCCATTCATCATGACCGAAGCCGCGCGCTGGTGGAGGCGATGATCGCCATGGCTCGGGCTCAAGGTCTCAGCACTACGGCCGAGGGGGTCGAAACCGTAGATCAACTCAACGCTCTCAAGGTTCTTGGCTGCGACAACGTCCAGGGCTTCCTCATGTCGAAACCGATACCTCCAGACGAGTTGATCTCCCTGCTTGAGAGCGGCAGCGTTGAGGAAAGCGCTAGGTTTCGCACGTGACGATCCGTGCCGGATTGCATGGATGCTTCAAAAGCGGCCAGGAAAGCTTTCGGATTGCCGTCCACAATTGAATGGGGAAATATAGCGATCCGGCGGAGGTTGCTATAGTGGTCGAGGCATTCCTGCCGCAATTCTCGAACCACATGCAGGCTTGAACATCCTGCACGATGGCGATTTCAGCCGAGCGTATTGAGAATGATACCAACGTCTTGTGGCCGCGCGCACGCCAGTCAACGTCGGCGAAGCTGCCCGACGACCCGATCGCCCAATCGGTTTCTGTCGCCCTCAAACAAGCACGGCCAGGTGAGAGGTGCAGCTTTCATGTGACAGCACCGTTATCAAGATGATAAGCGTCAATTCGCTTTCAATTGGGAATGCGGAAGACATAATGCTCACTGGTCGGGCCGGCTTCATGCGCACCATTTCGGATTGCGTGCTCCACAGAAATTCGTCACCCGTCAAAGCGTACGGATTTGCCGCCACTACGGTCTTGATTGCCTTTGTCCTTCGCTATTTCCTAATGGGTGTTCTAGATGATCGGGCAATCTACATTCTTTTCGTGCCCCCCGTCCTCCTTGCAGCCGCAATCGGGGGCATCGGTCCCGGGATCCT
>NZ_JACVAV010000021.1:0-17632 GCF_014852035.1 Ensifer sp. ENS03
CGGAAATGGTTATGCCGGGCGACAACGTCACCGTTGCCGTTGAGCTGATCGTTCCGATCGCGATGGAAGAAAAGCTGCGCTTCGCAATCCGCGAAGGCGGCCGTACCGTCGGCGCAGGCATCGTTGCCTCGATCGTCGAGTAATCGACTGATTTCAGATCAGTAGAGAGGCCCCGCCGGCAATGGCGGGGCCTTTTTCGTTTCGGTTGTCGCCAGGACTTCGTCGATGAAGGCGCGCTTGCCGTGGGTGTAGATATCCCAATCGCCATTGGCCTGCTCTGCGAGTTGCCGCTTCAGGGCTTCGTAGCGGCTGGCGAGTTCGGGAGCGTCACGCAGCCGGTCCCTGAGCACTAGACGTGCCGCATGGGCGGCGTTGTCGTCTCCACAGAGATAGAGCCGCGTGCCATAGGCAAGCGTTGCCATAGTAAACGTCCACAGGCCGCTTGCGTGCGGGTCGCCGTGAAAGGTGTAGCCTGCGTTGCAGAGGCGAGCGCTGAGCCCCGGCAGCTCCGCTACGTCCGCTACCACCGCATCGATATCGATCTTCGGCTTCGCGGCCAGTCCGGGTATCGCCGTGCTTCCGATGTGGTGGATCTCGCGGACGAAAGGCGAGAGCAGGGCGGTGATGGAAAGCGCCCGCGCCTCAAAGAGCGACGGCCAGAGAGGATCATATTCGACCAGCGTGATGCGCGACATGCGAATCGATTCCGGTGAGGAGAGCTTCTGGCAGGATAGCGAATGCCCGCAGCGCCGCGACCATTTCTGAGTGGCGAGGCAATGACTTGCCTTTCTTTGTGGGGCACTCCGGCCGGCAGGGCAGGGGATAGATGCGATTGAATGCGGATTTTTTCGGATCGGCGTTGAAAGGTGCTTGTCATCCTCCGGCAAACTGAATATGAAGCCGCTGACTTGAGGCGGCGAGACGTTGTTGAACGGGCACGCAGCCGAATAGGGGTATAGCTCAGTTGGTAGAGCGGCGGTCTCCAAAACCGCAGGTCGGGGGTTCGAGCCCCTCTGCCCCTGCCATTCTCTCCAGGCTTGCATAAGAGCTGAGGGTTCGGCAGAGTAAGTTTAAGGATCGGTTAGCCGGTCGACGAAATTCACAGAAAAGACTGATTGGCTCTTGTGGTTTTTAGAATCGGTCTTTATGTAGGGTCCAAACAGACACGCGGTGCGTGGGGCTGAATCATCGGCTTTACGCGCCGTAATGGCGTGAGCATTACATGGCATCCAAAACGAATCCGGTAACGTTTCTGCAGCAGGTTCGCTCTGAAACGTCGAAAGTGACCTGGCCCTCTCGGCGCGAGACGATGATCTCGACGCTGATGGTCTTTGTCATGGTCTTTTTTGCCGCTGCCTTCTTCTTTGCTGCGGACCAGTTGATGGGTTGGGCGATCGGCCTCATCCTCAACGTTGGCGCTTGATTGGGTGGAGGCTAGTATGGCTGCGCGCTGGTACATTGTTCACGCCTATTCGAACTTCGAAAAGAAGGTCGCTGAATCGATCGAGGAAAAGGCCAAGCAGAAGGGTCTCGAGCATCTGTTCGAGAAGATTCTCGTGCCGACCGAGAAGGTTGTCGAAGTGCGTCGCGGTCGCAAGGTTGACGCCGAGCGCAAGTTCTTCCCGGGCTACGTTCTGGTTCGCGCCAACCTGACGGATGAGGCTTTCCATCTCATCAAGAACACGCCGAAGGTAACCGGTTTCCTCGGTACCGACAGCAAGCCGGTTCCGATTCCGGACCATGAAGCCGAGCGCATCCTCGGTCAGGTCCAGGATGGCGTCGAGCGTCCGAAGCCTTCGGTCTCGTTCGAGATCGGCGAGCAGGTTCGCGTCTCCGACGGTCCGTTCGCCTCGTTCAACGGCGTCGTTCAGGATGTCGACGAAGAGCGTTCGCGCCTCAAGGTCGAAGTTTCGATCTTCGGCCGCGCGACCCCGGTCGAGCTGGAATACGGTCAGGTCGAGAAGGTCTGATAAGGCCTTAAAAGGATAGGGTGGGTTTAGGCCCATTCTGGCGGAGAAATCCGCATGCGCGTGGAAGGATGCCGGCCTTAGCCGGGTCGGATGTTCCGTACCACGCAACCGCAGCCGCCGGCCATTGAGGTCGGCAAGAGCCGGGTAACTGGCATAACAGGTCCCTGGAGCGATCCGTCGCGAGGGGATTTCAGAAAGGCAGAGAGAAATGGCTAAGAAAGTTGCAGGCCAGCTCAAGCTGCAGGTGAAGGCTGGGGCGGCCAATCCGTCTCCGCCGATCGGTCCTGCGCTCGGTCAGCGTGGCATTAACATCATGGAATTCTGCAAGGCGTTCAATGCCGCCACGCAGGAAATGGAAAAGGGTATGCCGATCCCGGTCGTCATCACCTATTACCAGGACAAGTCCTTCACCTTCGTCATGAAGCAGCCGCCGGTCAGCTACTTCCTGAAGAAGGAAGCAAAGATCCAGTCCGGCTCGAAGACCCCCGGCAAGGGCGGTTCGGCTGGCAAGCTCACCAAGGCTCAGATCAAGTCGATCGCCGAAGCCAAGATGAAGGATCTCAATGCTGCCGATATCGAAGGCGCAATGGCCATGATCGAGGGCTCTGCCCGCGCTATGGGCCTGGAAGTGGTAGGCTAAGACCATGGCGAAGATTGCAAAGCGAGTACAGAAGTCCCGCGAGGGCGTTGACCCGACGAAGATCTACGGTCTTACCGAAGCCGTCTCGATGGTCAAGGAACGCGCAACTGCCAAGTTCGACGAAACCGTCGAAGTTGCGATGAACCTCGGCGTTGACCCGCGCCACGCTGACCAGATGGTCCGCGGCGTTGTCAACCTGCCGAACGGCACCGGCCGCTCGGTTCGCGTCGCCGTTTTCGCACGTGGCGCCAAGGCTGACGAAGCCAAGGCTGCTGGTGCTGACGTCGTTGGCGCAGAAGAGCTCGTCGAAATCGTTCAGGGCGGCAAGATCGATTTCGATCGCTGCATCGCCACCCCGGACATGATGCCGCTCGTCGGTCGCCTCGGTAAGGTTCTCGGCCCGCGTGGCATGATGCCGAACCCGAAGGTTGGCACGGTTACGATGGATGTCGCTGGTGCCGTCAAGGCTTCCAAGGGCGGCGCCGTTGAGTTCCGCGTCGAGAAGGCCGGTATCGTTCACGCTGGCATCGGCAAGGCCTCCTTCGACGCCAAGGCACTGGAAGAAAACATCCGTGCTTTCGCTGACGCCGTGATCAAGGCAAAGCCGACCGGCGCCAAGGGCAACTACGTCAAGCGCGTCGCGATTTCGTCGACCATGGGCCCGGGTCTCAAGATCGACCCGGCCACGCTCAGCGTCGCCTAAAGAATTTTCGGGCTTCGGCCCGGGAAAGAGTTTCCGGCCCTTCGGGGCCGGAAATCCGGATTTCGATCCGGAACTCCTGTCCGAGATTGCGGGTGGTTATACCTTAATCACTTCGGCCTGCATGAGACGGGTAAGATCTGAATTTCGCCATGACGCCGGAGGCGTCGAAATTCGGTTCGAACCTCGCTTGCCTTGTGTCAGACCCGGCTCTTCCGGGAACGCCAAGGGACAGGATCCTTAAGCGTTATCAGGGATCGAGCTCGATCTCGGGTGACAAAGGCAAACCCGATGGGGCTGCATTATTGCAACCCTGTCTACTGGAGACAGACAGTGGAAAGAGCGGAAAAACGCGAATTCGTCACGGAGCTGAACGAAGTCTTCAAGGCTTCCGGTTCGGTTGTCGTGGCCCACTATGCTGGTGTCACAGTTGCGCAGATGAACGACTTCCGTTCGAAGATGCGCGCTGCTGGCGGCACCGTCAAAGTCGCGAAAAACCGCCTGGCCAAGATCGCTCTTCAGGGCACCGAGTCGGAAGGGATGACCAATCTCTTCAAGGGTCAGACGCTGATCGCATACAGCGAAGACCCGATCACGGCTCCTAAGGTTGTCATGGATTTCGCCAAGACCAACGACAAGCTCGTTGTTCTCGGTGGCGCCATGGGCACGACCACGCTCAACGCCGAAGCAGTCAAGTCGCTTGCGACCCTGCCTTCGCTCGACGAGCTGCGCGCAAAGCTGCTGGGCCTTCTCAATGCCCCGGCAACCCGCGTCGCAACGGTTGTTCAGGCACCGGCAAGCCAGCTTGCTCGCGTGTTCTCGGCCTATGCCAAGAAGGACGAAGCCGCCTAAGGCGGATTTTCGCTGTTGTATTTAAAACCAGTTCGAACCGAACAAAAGGAAAAGTAAAATGGCTGATCTCGCAAAGATCGTTGAAGACCTCTCCTCGCTGACCGTTCTGGAAGCTGCTGAGCTTTCCAAGCTGCTCGAAGAGAAGTGGGGCGTTTCGGCTGCTGCTCCGGTAGCTGTCGCTGCTGCTGGCGGCGCTGCTGCTCCGGCTGCTGCTGAAGAAGAAAAGACCGAGTTTGACGTTATCCTCGTTGACGCTGGCGCCAACAAGATCAACGTCATCAAGGAAGTTCGCGGCATCACCGGCCTCGGCCTCAAGGAAGCCAAGGACCTGGTCGAAGGCGCTCCGAAGCCGGTTAAGGAAGCAGTTTCCAAGGCTGAAGCTGCTGACCTCAAGAAGAAGCTCGAAGACGCTGGCGCCAAGGTTGACGTCAAGTAATTCGGCTACATGCAAGGGGAGGTGGCCTTTTCAGGCCGCCTCTCTTTGACCGTTTTTAGAACATATTACCCAAAAGCCTGTCGAAAAACGGCTTTTGGGTAATGGGTTCTTCAAGAGGATGGTCTCGAACGGAAGGCAGCACAGCAATCCGCGCTGAGCGTTTTTCGTTGGTTGGACGAGATTGAACTACTCATTGATTGACGGGGTCGACTGGCCATCGGTTCCCGTCCGTTGCAGGCCCGGATGCAAGATTGACAAGGAGCGACGATGGCTCAGACCCTTTCGTTTAACGGTCGCAGGCGCGTACGCAAGTTTTTTGGTAAAATTCCAGAAGTCGCAGAAATGCCGAACCTCATCGAGGTTCAAAAGGCATCCTACGACCAGTTTCTGATGGTTGAAGAGCCCAAGGGCGGTCGCCCTGATGAAGGGCTCCAAGCTGTTTTCAAGTCCGTTTTCCCGATCAAGGACTTCTCGGGCGCATCGATGCTTGAATTCGTTTCGTACGAATTCGAGCCGCCGAAGTTCGACGTCGAAGAATGCCGTCAGCGCGATCTGACCTACGCAGCGCCGCTCAAGGTGACGCTGCGCCTCATCGTGTTCGATATCGACGAGGATACCGGCGCGAAGTCGATCAAGGACATCAAGGAACAGAACGTCTACATGGGCGACATGCCGCTCATGACCGACAACGGTACCTTCATCGTCAACGGCACCGAGCGCGTCATCGTTTCGCAGATGCACCGTTCGCCGGGCGTGTTCTTCGACCACGACAAGGGCAAGAGCCACTCGTCGGGCAAGCTGCTCTTTGCGGCGCGTGTCATTCCTTACCGCGGTTCCTGGCTCGACATCGAGTTCGATGCCAAGGATATCGTTCATGCCCGTATCGACCGTCGCCGCAAGATTCCGGTGACGTCGCTGCTGATGGCGCTCGGAATGGACGGCGAGGAAATCCTCGACACCTTCTACACGAAGTCGCTCTACCAGCGCGACGGCGAAGGCTGGCGCGTGCCGTTCCAGCCGGACGCCCTTAAGGGCCAGAAGGCCATCACCGAGATGGTCGACGCCGACACCGGCGAAGTCGTTGTTGAAGCTGGCAAGAAGCTGACCCCGCGTCTGCTGCGCCAGCTGCAGGAAAAGGGCCTGAAGGCGCTCAAGGCGACCAATGATGACCTCTACGGCAACTACCTTGCCGAAGACGTCGTCAACTACAGCACCGGCGAGATCTATCTCGAAGCCGGCGACGAAATCGACGAGAAGACCCTTCCGGTCATCCTCTCGGCTGGTTTCGACGAGATCCCGGTTCTCGACATCGACCACATCAATGTCGGCGCCTACATCCGCAACACGCTGACCGTGGACAAGAACGAGAACCGTCAGGACGCCCTGTTCGACATCTACCGCGTCATGCGTCCGGGTGAACCGCCGACCATGGATTCCGCGGAAGCCATGTTCAACACGCTGTTCTTCGATGCCGAGCGCTACGACCTTTCGGCCGTCGGTCGCGTCAAGATGAACATGCGTCTCGACCTCGAAGTTGCCGACACCGTGCGCATCCTGCGCAAGGAAGACATCCTGGCTGTCGTCAAGATGCTCGTCGAGCTGCGTGACGGCAAGGGCGAGATCGACGACATCGACAACCTCGGCAACCGCCGTGTTCGTTCGGTCGGCGAGCTCATGGAGAACCAGTACCGTCTCGGCCTGCTCCGCATGGAGCGCGCGATCAAGGAACGCATGTCCTCGATCGAAATCGACACGGTCATGCCGCAGGACCTGATCAACGCGAAGCCGGCTGCGGCCGCCGTTCGCGAGTTCTTCGGCTCCTCGCAGCTGTCGCAGTTCATGGACCAGGTGAACCCGCTTTCGGAAATCACCCACAAGCGCCGTCTCTCGGCTCTTGGCCCGGGTGGTCTGACCCGCGAGCGCGCCGGCTTCGAAGTCCGCGACGTTCACCCGACCCACTACGGCCGTATTTGCCCGATCGAAACGCCGGAAGGCCCGAACATCGGTCTGATCAACTCGCTTGCAACCTTTGCCCGCGTCAACAAGTACGGCTTCATCGAAAGCCCGTACCGCAAGATCGTTGACGGCAAGGTGACGAACGACGTCGTCTATCTCTCCGCAATGGAAGAGGCGAAGTACCACGTTGCCCAGGCAAACTCGGTTCTCGAGAACGATGGCTCGTTCGCTGAAGAGTTCGTTGTTTGCCGTCACGCCGGCGAAGTTATGCTGGCGCCGCGCGACAATATCAACCTGATGGACGTTTCGCCGAAGCAGCTCGTTTCGGTCGCAGCGGCGCTCATCCCGTTCCTCGAGAACGACGACGCCAACCGCGCACTGATGGGCTCGAACATGCAGCGTCAGGCCGTGCCGCTGCTGCGCGCCGAAGCACCGTTCGTCGGTACCGGCATGGAGCCGGTCGTTGCCCGTGACTCCGGCGCTGCTATTGCAGCCCGTCGTGGCGGTGTCGTCGACCAGGTTGACGCGACCCGTATCGTTATCCGCGCCACCGAAGACCTCGATCCGTCGAAGTCGGGCGTCGATATCTACCGTCTGCAGAAGTTCCAGCGCTCGAACCAGAACACCTGCGTCAACCAGCGCCCGCTGGTCACCGTCGGTGACATCCTGAACAAGGGCGACATCATCGCTGACGGCCCGTCGACCGACCTCGGTGACCTGGCTCTCGGCCGCAACGCGCTCGTCGCGTTCATGCCGTGGAACGGCTACAACTACGAAGACTCGATCCTGCTCTCCGAGCGGATCGTGCGCGACGACGTGTTCACCTCCATCCACATCGAAGAATTCGAAGTGATGGCGCGTGACACCAAGCTGGGTCCGGAAGAAATCACTCGCGACATTCCGAACGTTTCGGAAGAAGCGCTGCGCAACCTCGACGAAGCCGGTATCGTTTATATCGGTGCAGAGGTTCAGCCGGGTGACATCCTCGTCGGCAAGATCACGCCGAAGGGCGAAAGCCCGATGACGCCGGAAGAAAAGCTTCTGCGTGCCATCTTCGGTGAAAAGGCCTCCGACGTTCGCGACACCTCGATGCGCATGCCCCCGGGCACCTTCGGTACCGTCGTCGAAGTTCGCGTCTTCAACCGCCACGGCGTTGAGAAGGACGAGCGCGCGATGGCGATCGAGCGCGAGGAAATCGAACGCCTCGCCAAGGACCGCGACGACGAACAGGCGATCCTGGACCGCAACGTCTACGCCCGTCTCGTCGACATGCTGCGTGGCCACACGGCCGTTGCCGGCCCGAAGGGCTTCAAGAAGGGCACCGAGCTTTCGAACCTCGTCGTCAGCGAATACCCCCGCTCGCAGTGGTGGATGTTCGCCGTCGAAGACGAAAAGGCTCAGGGCGAGATCGAAGCTCTGCGCGCCCAGTACGACGAATCCAAGTCGCGCCTCGAACAGCGCTTTATGGACAAGGTCGAGAAGGTCCAGCGCGGCGACGAAATGCCTCCGGGCGTCATGAAGATGGTCAAGGTCTTCGTCGCTGTGAAGCGCAAGATCCAACCGGGTGACAAGATGGCCGGCCGTCACGGCAACAAGGGCGTCGTGTCGCGTATCGTACCGATCGAAGACATGCCGTTCCTGGAAGACGGCACGCATGTCGACGTCGTTCTGAACCCGCTCGGCGTGCCTTCGCGCATGAACGTCGGCCAGATCCTCGAAACCCACCTTGGCTGGGCTTGCGCCGGCATGGGTCAGAAGATCGGCGCAATGCTCGACGCCTACAAGGCAGGTGCCGATATCCAGCCGCTGCGCGACACCATCGACAGCGTCATCGGGTCGGGCCCGAAGGGTGAGCCGATCAAGCAGTACGACGACGAGTCGATCGTGCGCCTGGCCGAGCAGACCCGTCGCGGCGTTTCGATCGCAACGCCGGTCTTCGACGGTGCTGTCGAAGCCGACGTCAACGAGATGCTGGAGCAGGCAGGTCTGAAGGTGACCGGTCAGTCGACGCTCTATGACGGCCGTACCGGCGATCAGTTCGACCGCCAGGTGACCGTGGGCTACATCTACATGTTGAAGCTCAACCACCTGGTCGACGACAAGATCCACGCCCGTTCGATCGGTCCGTACTCGCTCGTCACCCAGCAGCCGCTCGGTGGTAAGGCGCAGTTCGGCGGTCAGCGCTTCGGGGAAATGGAGGTCTGGGCGCTCGAAGCGTACGGCGCCGCCTACACCCTGCAGGAAATGCTGACGGTCAAGTCGGACGACGTTGCCGGTCGTACCAAGGTCTACGAAGCGATCGTCCGTGGCGACGATACCTTCGAAGCGGGCATTCCGGAGAGCTTCAACGTTCTCGTCAAGGAAATGCGCTCGCTGGGCCTTTCGGTCGAGCTCGAAAACTCGAAGGTCGACGAGGCTGGCGCGGCGCAGTTGCCCGACGCAGCCGAGTAAAGAGACCCAAGGTGCGTGCCGCTCATGCGGCGCGCACCGTTTCCGCCGGGAGACGCTGACGTCTCCGGCAGGAACGAAGCCGCAGCCAATGCGGTTTTAGCTGTTTATGGGGCAGGGGCCGGCGCCCGGGATTTGTCGGCACCCTCGCCAAGCTCAGGGCGTAAAGCCCGTAAAGGAGACAGGCATGAACCAAGAGGTCATGAATCTTTTCAATCCGCAGGTGCCTGCACAGACCTTCGATTCCATTCGGATTTCGATCGCCTCGCCGGAGAAGATTCTTTCCTGGTCTTACGGTGAGATCAAGAAGCCGGAGACGATCAACTACCGGACGTTCAAGCCGGAACGCGACGGTCTGTTCTGCGCGCGCATCTTTGGACCGATCAAGGACTACGAGTGCCTGTGCGGCAAGTACAAGCGCATGAAGTACAAGGGCATCATCTGCGAAAAGTGCGGCGTCGAAGTGACGTTGTCGCGCGTTCGCCGTGAGCGCATGGGCCACATCGAGCTCGCCGCTCCCGTTGCCCACATCTGGTTCCTGAAGTCGCTGCCGAGCCGCATTTCGACGCTGCTCGACATGACGCTGAAGGATGTCGAGCGCGTTCTGTACTTCGAAAACTACATCGTCACCGAGCCGGGTCTGACGTCGCTGAAGGAAAACCAGCTCCTCAGCGAAGAAGACTACATGCTCGCCGTCGACGAGTTCGGCGAAGACCAGTTCACCGCCATGATCGGCGCCGAAGCGATCTACGAAATGCTCGCTTCGATGAACCTGGAAAAGATCGCCGGCGACCTGCGCGCCGAGCTCGCTGAGACGACCTCGGATCTGAAGCAGAAGAAGCTGATGAAGCGGCTGAAGATCGTCGAGAACTTCATGGATTCCGGCAACCGTCCGGAATGGATGATCATGAAGGTCGTTCCGGTGATCCCCCCGGACCTGCGTCCGCTCGTGCCGCTCGACGGCGGCCGTTTCGCGACGTCGGATCTGAACGATCTCTATCGCCGCGTCATCAACCGTAACAACCGTCTGAAGCGCCTGATCGAACTGCGCGCCCCGGGCATCATCATCCGCAACGAAAAGCGCATGCTGCAGGAATCTGTCGATGCGCTGTTCGACAACGGCCGTCGTGGCCGCGTCATCACCGGCGCCAACAAGCGTCCGCTGAAGTCGCTGTCCGATATGCTCAAGGGCAAGCAGGGCCGCTTCCGTCAGAACCTGCTCGGCAAGCGCGTCGACTATTCCGGCCGTTCGGTCATCGTGACCGGTCCGGAACTGAAGCTGCACCAGTGCGGCCTGCCGAAGAAGATGGCGCTCGAGCTGTTCAAGCCCTTCATCTACGCGCGTCTTGACGCCAAGGGCTTCTCGTCCACCGTCAAGCAGGCAAAGAAGCTCGTCGAAAAGGAAAAGCCGGAAGTCTGGGATATCCTCGACGAGGTCATCCGCGAGCACCCGGTTCTCCTGAACCGTGCGCCGACGCTGCACCGCCTGGGCATCCAGGCCTTCGAACCGACCCTGGTCGAAGGCAAGGCGATCCAGCTGCACCCGCTCGTCTGCACGGCCTTCAACGCCGACTTCGACGGTGACCAGATGGCCGTTCACGTGCCGCTGTCGCTCGAAGCTCAGCTCGAAGCCCGCGTGCTGATGATGTCGACCAACAACATTCTGCACCCGGCAAACGGCGCGCCGATCATCGTTCCGTCGCAGGACATGGTTCTCGGTCTCTACTACTTGTCGATCCTGAACCAGAACGAGCCGGGCGAAGGCATGGCGTTCTCGGACATGGGCGAGTTGCACCACGCGCTCGAAACCAAGGCCGTGACGCTGCACGCCAAGATCCGTGGCCGCTTCAAGACCGTCGACGCCGAGGGCAACCCGGTTTCGAAGATCTATGAAACCACGCCTGGCCGCATGATCATCGGCGAGCTGCTGCCGCGCAACGTCAACGTGCCGTTCGACACCTGCAACCAGGAAATGACCAAGAAGAACATCTCCAAGATGATCGACACGGTCTACCGTCATTGCGGCCAGAAGGACACGGTCATCTTCTGCGACCGCATCATGCAGCTCGGCTTCGCCCATGCCTGCCGCGCCGGCATTTCGTTCGGCAAGGACGACATGGTCATTCCGGACACCAAGGTGAAGATCGTCGGCGACACTGAAGCGCTCGTGAAGGAATACGAGCAGCAGTACAATGACGGCCTCATCACCCAGGGCGAAAAGTACAACAAGGTTGTCGACGCCTGGGGCAAGGCGACCGAAAAGGTCGCCGAAGAAATGATGGCCCGCATCAAGGCGGTCGAGTTCGACGACAATGGTCGCCAGAAGCCGATGAACTCGATCTACATGATGTCGCACTCGGGTGCTCGTGGTTCTCCGAACCAGATGCGCCAGCTGGGCGGCATGCGTGGCCTCATGGCCAAGCCGTCGGGCGAAATCATCGAGACGCCGATCATCTCGAACTTCAAGGAAGGCCTGACCGTTAACGAGTACTTCAACTCGACCCACGGTGCCCGTAAGGGTCTGGCAGACACCGCCTTGAAGACCGCGAACTCCGGTTACCTGACCCGCCGTCTCGTCGACGTCGCGCAGGATTGCATCGTCAACTCCGTCGATTGCGGCACCGACAAGGGCCTCACCATGACGGCGATCGTCGATGCCGGTCAGGTCGTGGCTTCGCTTGGCGCTCGTATTCTCGGTCGTACGGCTTTGGACGACATCGATCACCCGGTCACGGGCGCTCGTATCGTCGACGCCGGCCGGATGATCCTTGAACCGGATGTCATCGAGATCGAGAAGGCTGGTATTCAGTCGATCCGCATCCGCTCGGCGCTGACCTGCGAAATCCAGACGGGCGTTTGCGGCGTCTGCTACGGCCGCGACCTGGCTCGTGGTACGCCGGTCAACATGGGCGAAGCGGTTGGCGTTATCGCCGCACAGTCGATCGGTGAACCGGGCACCCAGCTCACCATGCGTACCTTCCACTTGGGTGGTACGGCGACCGTGGTTGACCAGTCGTTCCTGGAAGCGTCCTACGAAGGTACGGTTCAGATCAAGAACCGCAACATGCTGCGCAACTCTGACGGCGTTCTCGTCGCCATGGGTCGTAACATGGCCGTCCAGATCCTGGATGAACGTGGCGTCGAGCGGTCCTCGCAGCGCGTTGCCTACGGTTCGAAGATCCTCGTCGACGACGGCGACAAGGTGAAGCGCGGTCAGCGTCTCGCCGAATGGGACCCCTACACCCGTCCGATGATGACGGAAGTGGAAGGTACCGTTCACTTCGAAGACGTCGTCGACGGCATCTCGGTTCTGGAAGCGACCGACGAGTCCACCGGCATCACCAAGCGTCAGGTTATCGATTGGCGTTCGACGCCGCGCGGTACGGACCTGAAGCCGGCGATCGTCATCAAGGACAAGAACGGCGCAGTCATGAAGCTGTCGCGTGGTGGCGACGCCCGCTTCATGCTTTCGGTTGACGCCATTCTGTCGGTCGAACCGGGCACGAAGGTTTCGCAGGGTGACGTGCTTGCACGTTCGCCGCTCGAAAGCGCCAAGACCAAGGACATCACCGGTGGTCTGCCGCGCGTTGCCGAACTGTTCGAAGCACGTCGTCCGAAGGATCACGCCATCATCGCTGAGATCGATGGTACGATCCGCTTCGGCCGCGACTACAAGAACAAGCGTCGCGTTCTGATCGAGCCGGCGGAAGACGGTGTCGAGCCGGTCGAATACCTGATCCCGAAGGGCAAGCCCTTCCATCTTCAGGATGGCGACTACATCGAAAAGGGCGACTACATCCTCGACGGCAACCCGGCGCCGCACGACATCCTGGCGATCAAGGGCGTGGAAGCACTTGCTTCCTACCTGGTCAACGAAATCCAGGAAGTCTACCGACTGCAGGGCGTTGTCATCAACGACAAGCACATCGAGGTGATCGTCCGTCAGATGCTGCAGAAGGTTGAAATCACCGACGCCGGTGACTCGACCTACATCGTCGGCGACAACGTCGACCGCATCGAGCTCGAAGACGTCAACGACGGCCTGATCGAACAGGGCAAGAAGCCGGCTTACGGCGATCCGGTCCTGCTCGGCATCACCAAGGCCTCGCTGCAGACGCCGTCGTTCATCTCGGCAGCGTCGTTCCAGGAGACCACGAAGGTCCTGACGGAAGCCGCAATCGCCGGCAAGACCGACGGCCTGCAGGGTCTGAAGGAAAACGTCATCGTCGGCCGTCTGATCCCGGCCGGTACCGGCGGCACGATGACCCAGATCCGTCGCATCGCAACCGCGCGCGACGAAATGATCCTGGAAGAGCGTCGTCGCGGCACCGGTGCAGACGTGGCAACGCCGATGCTCGCCGATCTCGCAAGCGAGAACGCGGCAGCCGAATAATGGGGGAGGGCGTGCTCGCCCTCCAACCTCACAAAAGAAGAAGCCGCCGAGAGCGATCTCGGCGGCTTCTTCTTTTGCAAATACGGTCTTGGGAGCTGGTGCGATGGGCTGTCTTGCAGCGTCTCAGCTGAAGCGGATGATCGCGACTTCGCCTTCGAGCGCACCCTGATAGGCGGACGCGTGCGGCTCTTCGCTCGGAACGTCGGTCAATGTGCCGATCTGGTCCAGGTCGGCCTCGAGAAAACCTTCTTCTGCGAGCGCGTTGAGCGCTTCGCGTACCGCGGTATCGTCGTCGGGCGCCTTCAGCATTACGTGAATGTCCACGCCGTCCTCGTCGCCGTCGGTCTCGTAGGCCTTGCCGATGATGATGAACACCATCGGCTCGTCCGGGGCATTGTCGTTGTCTGGGGTGACGGCCATTTTGTTTCCTTTCGAATGGGTTTGGTGCGACCTTAGCTTCCTTTTTGAATCAGCGCGATGGAAATGCAATGCCGCGCGGACGCTTCCGTTGAGAGCGAGTCGATCATCGTGGAAAACCCCCACAAAGTGGTTGCCGATTCCTTAATCCCGTCAGACACTCCGGGCACAGAAGGGCAGATGAGGCGGGCGCCAGGCGCCAAACCATGTGCAAAAGCCTTGTTTTTCAGGCATGCCGGGCGCACGCGTCCGGGAATATTTCTTAATTGCCCTTGACTGTTCGCCTTGAAATCAGTACACCCCGCCGCATCGGAGCCCATGTGAGGCTGGCTGGTTCGGAACGTCGCGTTCTGAAGTTCGCCTCAAACAAGGTTCGAAACGCACGCTGACGACTACAATGCTGCACGCACGACGCACGAAATAGTGCGTCCTCTGCTTTATTTGGGGCCATCTGCGGAAAAGGCGGATCGGCCCTTGTTTTGCGCATTTCATGAGGCGTTCGAAACTGCCGGCGACGGCAACGATCCGCCCGCAAGGGTAATGTGACAAGATTTTGCAAGGGATGGGTATATGCCTACCGTAAACCAGCTGATCCGTAAGCCTCGTCAGGCACAGGTAAAGCGCAACAAGGTTCCTGCTCTGCAGGAAAACCCGCAGAAGCGTGGCGTTTGCACCCGCGTTTACACGACGACCCCGAAGAAGCCGAACTCGGCTCTGCGTAAGGTTGCCAAGATTCGCCTGACGAACGGCTTCGAAGTCATCGGCTACATTCCGGGTGAAGGCCACAACCTTCAGGAACACTCGGTCGTGATGATCCGTGGCGGCCGCGTTAAGGACCTTCCGGGTGTTCGTTATCACATCATCCGCGGTGTTCTCGATACCCAGGGCGTAAAGAACCGCAAGCAGCGCCGTTCGAAGTACGGTGCGAAGCGTCCGAAGTAATTCGGTTTTGAAAATCCCGGCGCTGCGCGAGGTCCTCCGCGTGGTAGAGCGCTAAATAGTTTGAAGAGACGAGAAGTATGTCCAGACGTCATAGAGCAGAAAAGCGTGAGATCAACCCGGATCCGAAGTTCGGTGATCTGGTTGTCACGAAGTTCATGAATGCGATCATGCTGCACGGCAAGAAGTCGGTCGCTGAAACCATCGTTTACGGTGCGTTCGATGCGGTTCAGGCCAAGCTGAAGCAGGAGCCGATCGCTGTATTCCATTCCGCGCTCGACAACATCGCGCCGCACGTTGAAGTGCGTTCGCGTCGCGTTGGTGGTGCAACCTACCAGGTTCCGGTCGACGTTCGTCCGGAGCGTCGCCAGGCTCTCGCCATCCGTTGGCTGATCACGGCTGCACGCAAGCGCAACGAAACGACCATGGTTGATCGCCTCTGCGGCGAACTCATGGACGCAGCGAACAACCGTGGTAGCGCCGTGAAGAAGCGCGAAGACACGCACAAGATGGCTGATGCCAACCGTGCGTTCTCGCACTATCGCTGGTAATTCTGGCGCGAACGTCTCAAGAGGCAGTCCACTATGGCACGCGAATACAAAATCGAAGATTACCGTAACTTCGGTATCATGGCGCACATCGACGCCGGCAAGACCACGACGACCGAGCGCATTCTCTACTACACCGGCAAGTCCCACAAGATCGGCGAAGTCCACGACGGCGCCGCTACCATGGACTGGATGGAGCAGGAACAGGAACGCGGCATCACGATCACGTCTGCTGCGACGACCACCTTCTGGAAGGGTCGTGACGGCAAGGCTCGCCGCTTCAACATCATCGACACCCCCGGCCACGTTGACTTCACCATCGAAGTCGAGCGTTCGCTGCGCGTTCTCGACGGCGCCATCGCGCTGCTCGACGCCAACGCCGGTGTTGAGCCGCAGACGGAAACCGTCTGGCGTCAGGCGGAAAAGTACAACGTTCCGCGCATGATCTTCTGCAACAAGATGGACAAGACCGGCGCGGACTTCTACCGCTCGGTCGAGATGATCAAGACCCGTCTGGGCGCGATCGCCGTCGTCATGCAGCTGCCGATCGGCGCTGAAACCGAGTTCAAGGGTGTTATCGACCTGGTCGAGATGAACGCTCTCGTCTGGCGCGACGAATCGCTCGGCGCCCAGTGGGACGTCGTCGAGATTCCGGACGACATGAAGGACAAGGCCGAAGAATATCGCGAGAAGCTGATCGAGACCGTTGTCGAGATCGACGAAGCCGCGATGGAAGCCTACCTCGAAGGCAACATGCCCTCGAACGACAAGATCCGCGAACTCGTTCGCCGCGGCACCATCGACGTGAAGTTCCACCCGATGTTCTGCGGTACCGCGTTCAAGAACAAGGGCGTTCAGCCGCTTCTCGACGCGGTTGTCGACTACCTGCCGTCGCCGCTCGATATTCCGGCGATCAAGGGCATCGACGCCAAGACCGAAGCCGAGATCGAGCGTCACGCTGACGACGCCGAGCCGCTTTCGATGCTCGCGTTCAAGATCATGAACGACCCCTTCGTCGGTTCGCTGACCTTCGCACGCATCTATTCGGGCAAGCTCGAAAAGGGCTCGTCTGTCATGAACACGGTCAAGGACAAGCGCGAGCGCGTCGGCCGTATGCTGCAGATGCACTCGAACTCGCGTGAAGACATCGAAGAAGCCTTCGCAGGCGACATCGTTGCTCTTGCCGGTCTCAAGGAAACCACCACGGGTGACACGCTTTGCGATCCGCTGAAGCCGGTTATCCTCGAGCGCATGGAATTCCCGGAGCCGGTCATCCAGATCGCGATCGAGCCGAAGTCCAAGGGCGACCAGGAAAAGATGGGCCTCGCGCTCAACCGCCTGGCAGCTGAAGACCCGTCGTTCCGCGTCAAGACCGACCAGGAATCCGGCCAGACGATCATCGCTGGCATGGGCGAACTTCACCTCGACATCATCGTCGACCGTATGCGTCGCGAGTTCAAGGTTGAAGCCAACGTTGGTGCTCCGCAGGTTGCCTACCGCGAAACCATCACGCGTCAGCACGAAGAAGACTACACGCACAAGAAGCAGTCCGGTGGTACCGGTCAGTTCGCGCGCGTCAAGATCGTGTTCGAACCGAACCCGGATGGCGAAGATTTCGTCTTCGAATCCAAGATCGTCGGTGGTGCTGTTCCGAAGGAATACATCCCGGGCGTTCAGAAGGGTATCGAAAGCGTTCTGTCTTCGGGTCCGCTCGCTGGCTTCCCGATGCTCGGCGTCAAGGCGACGCTCATCGACGGTGCATTCCACGACGTCGACTCGTCGGTTCTCGCCTTCGAAATCGCATCGCGTGCTTGCTTCCGTGAAGCGGCCAAGAAGGCTGGTGCACAGCTTCTCGAGCCGATGATGAAGGTCGAAGTCGTAACGCCGGAAGACTACGTCGGCGACGTTATCGGCGACCTGAACTCCCGCCGTGGCCAGATCCAGGGCCAGGAATCGCGTGGCGTTGCCGTTGTGATCAACGCAAACGTTCCGCTGGCGAACATGTTCAAGTACGTCGACAACCTGCGCTCCATGTCTCAGGGCCGCGCGCAGTACACGATGACCTTCGATCACTACGCGCCGGTTCCGTCGAACGTCGCGCAGGAAATCCAGGCGAAGTATTCCGGTCAGAAGTGACCGGAATACCAAGACGCTGACAGAAGTTAAAAGTTTTCCCCGGTAGGGGATAGAAAACGGAGAGCCGGAAATGGCAAAGAGCAAATTTGAGCGCAACAAGCCGCACGTTAACATTGGCACGATTGGCCACGTTGACCATGGCAAGACGTCGCTGACCGCAGCGATCACGAAGTACTTCGGCGAGTTCAAGGCGTACG
>NZ_JACVAV010000022.1:0-15650 GCF_014852035.1 Ensifer sp. ENS03
GATATGAAGCAGGATGTCTGGATAGTGAGCCATGGGAAACCCTTTACTGAATGAAGTTCGCCGCTTTGAGCGCGATGCCGTAGGATCAGGTCAATGGGGAACAGGTCGCCTGGCCAGGCGACCTTGAGATCTGGAGATGGGGACGTGGCCGCCCCGTTGCAAGGCGGCAACCCTATTCGGGGCGAACTGAAGACGCTCCGCTCGCAGACGTCAACCCCCTGGCTACCTTCTCGAACTCGTCTGCGTATTGCTAGCCCGATCAGGGGAGCGCCGATGTGGCCTGCGGCTGACCGCCGAAGTGGGCAATCATGAGCCTGCACAGGCTTTCCATTGCGGGTCCGCGGACCCGATCGATCCGACGGATCGTGTAGAGGGGGAGAAGCGGGCCGGGGAGACCGTTGCGGGCCGCGAGTGGCACCTCGCAGAGCCGCCCTTCGCCAAGATCTGCCGCGACCAGCCATAGCGGCAGATGACCCCACCCGGCCCCGGCAAGAATGAGGGCGCGTTTGGTCGCAAGGTCGCTGACCCTCAGCGTTTGCTGCGAGAAGACTGCGTAGCTCACCGCCTGCGCATCGGCTGCAGGATCCGCAACGACGATCTGCAGATGGTCGGCAAGATCGACCGTCGTCAGGCCAACGGTTCCGTCGCGGGGTGCGGCGAGGGGATGACCGCCGGCGCATACCGGAACCATGCCCGGAAAGGCGGCGACCGCTTCGCTGGCGATATGTGCGTCCGTTTCCTGTGCCGCCGTCAGGCCGAGGTCGCAGTCGCCGTCGAGCACCAGGCTCAACGCCATCGTCATCGGCGCCGTCACAAGCTCCACCCGCACGCCGGGATGGGCGCGGGTAAAATCGCTGATGACCCGTGCGATATCCGGCAGAGGAAGCAGCGGGTCGAGCGCCACGCGCAGCGCCGATTCCATGCCCTGATTGAAGCCGTTCGCCTTGGCCCGCAGCGCGTCGGCCTTTATCAGCAAGGTCCTGGCTTCTGCAAGCAAGGTCGCTCCGGCCTTCGTCAATTCGGGGCGGTGCTGGGAGCGGTCGAACAGCGGCAGGCGCAGTTCCGTTTCGAGGTTCAGGATGGCGCTGCTGAGGCCGGATTGGGCACGCCCGAGCGCGCGCGCTGCCGCCCGGAACGAACCGTGGTCGACGACGGCGACGAATACGCGCAACTGGTCGAGCGTCAAGGCATCCAGCATGATCGGCCATCCTGATCAAAGTGATCGATATTTGAGCAATTACATTGATCATTTGAATTGGGCAATGCTCCGCCCACGGGTTAAGGGAGCAGGCAATGGAACGGCCGATCATCAATCACACCTCCGACACGCGGGAGGCATGCGACTGTGATCGCATCACCGTCCGTATCTTCGCCTCTTCCGTCCCGTGCAACGTCGATGAAGCTTCTATCGCCGGCCGGCCGCCGGACGAGGCTTTCCTGCTGCTAGGGCCTGGCGTGGATCCGGTGTTTCGCACCCACGTTTCCGGATCTGTCGCCCAGGCTCTAGCGGTCGGGTACCGCACCGTTGGGAGCACGCCGTGATGCCGCGCATGCGCCCCATTCCCGCAATCGGCCAAGCTCGTGGCGTATCGTCACCTGATGCCCGCGATGTCAGTGCCGTTCTCGCGCTCGTCGCACGGGTCGAAGAGACCCAATGGCTCCGGGACGTCGACGGTTTCGTCTCGTTGCTGGCGCCACAGGCCGTATGGACAACCGCATTCGGGCGCCAAATCGTCGGCGCGCCGGCAATCCATGCCTTCACCGCCGCCGTACTCCCGAACCTGTTTCGCGATTTTCAGGCGCTCTACGACGTCGAGCGCATCACCTTCCTGCATGCGGATGTCGTCGCGGTGAACGTGCGGCAAATTCCTGTCGATGCCGAAGGCAACCGCCGGCCGGGCGAGGACGAGGGGCGGCCGCTCTATATTCTTCGACGCCACGATGGCGCCTGGAGGATCGTCGTCGCCCAGAACACCACGCACCAGAACGAAAAGATCGCCGCCCAGCAGCGGGCGGTGGATGAAGCAACCAGCGGCGAGACCCATGCGCATGAATGAAAGATCTGCCGGCCACGCCACCTTCGTCATTCGCCGCAGCTACGCCGCAACACCGGCGACCGTTTTCCATGCCTTTGCGGATCCCGCCACCAAACGACGCTGGTTCTTCGAAGGGGAGGGGTGGACGGTCGACGAATTCACCTCGTCTTTCGAGGTCGGCGGCCGCGAGCACAGCCGCTTCCGCGTCGGAAACGGTCCGGTCATGTGCAACCACACGATCTATCTTGAGATCGTTGCGAATAAGCGCATCGTCTTCTCCTATACGATGACCGTGGCGGGAAGGCCGATTTCGGCTTCTCTCGGAACCCTCGAATTTTCCGCCGACGGCGAGGGAACGCGCCTCAACTACACCGAGCAGGCCGCCTTCTTCGATCGTCTCAACGAGCCGGGCGAACGTGAGGTTGGGTTTCGCGAATTGTTTCAGGCGCTTGCCGACGAAGTCGAGCGCGCGCCGGCCGATGCCTGACGGACGGAGGAACCGTCACCACTGAAGCGATGGCCGTCAAAACCTGATGAGCGACACCCGAAGATGAACAATTTTTAATTGTTTTTCAGGGTGTTGCGCCATTGAAGCGGCCACATTTAGGCCCAGCTTCCGATAGTCGGCACCACCTATCGCCGCGTGCCGACAGCAAGGTCTGCGGAGGCGCCGATGCTCAGCCGATCAAGTGTCACGTGTCGTATCGCCGTCGTTCTTCTCGCAATCGCCGCCGTCGGGTTCGTGGTGGCGCGCAAGCCCGTGCCGAGCGAAGCGAAATTGCCAGCCAACGCGGCCGTCAGCACCAAGCGTGGCGCCGTGTCCGTGCAGACGGCGACAGTGACGCTTAAAGATGTTCCCGTTGTCGTCCATGCCCTGGGCAACGTGCAGGCCCCCGATACCGTGGAAGTGGGCGCGCGCATTGCGAGCCAGATCACGGCCATCCACATCAAGGATGGGCAGATGGTCAAGGCGGGCGACCTGCTATTCACGCTCGACGACCGCACGATAAAGGCCGGGCTTGCCCGTGACCAGGCAATCGTCGCCAAGGATACCGCGCAGCTTGCCGACGCCAACTCGGAACTCGAGCGTGCCAAAACCTTGCGCGACGACAAGACCGGCACCCAGCAAAGCTATGACACCGCTCTCTCGCTTCAGCAGGCGGCGCAGGGGACCCTGGATGCCGATCGCGCCGCCGTGGATGCCGATCAGGTCGCGCTGAGCCTGACCGAGATCACCGCGCCGATCGGTGGACGCCTGGGCGCCGTGCAGGTCGCGCTCGGAGATCTTGTCGGCCAATCGGGCGCGACATCGAACAATCTGGTGACGATCACGGCGATCGACCCGATCGACGTTACGTTCCGCCTGCCGGAAGAGCGCTTGCAGACGTTCAAGGATCTGATTGATCTCGGGACGCCTCCACCGGTTCGTGCCAGGTCAAGCGGCACGCAAACAGTGATCGGCGAAGGCGTACTCGATTTCATCGATTCTGCCGTCGATACCGCATCCGGCACCATTGCCATGCGCGCGACCTTCCCCAATACCGCTCAGAAGCTCTGGCCGGGCCAGTTCGTGGATGTCGATATCGATCAGGCGCAACTGCATCAGGCGCCTGTTATCCCGAGCGTTGCGGTCCAGCCCGGGCAGGACGGCCCGTTCGTCTTTGATGTGAAGGATGACAACACGGTCGAGACCCGCGCCGTGTCCGTGCTGGCCGACGACGGCAAGGAGGCCGCCATCGGCACGGGCCTTGCCGCCGGTGACCGGGTCATCATCGAAGGACAGGCGCGGCTGAAGTCGGGTGATGTCGTTGTCGCTGCAGGCGCGGCCGATCTGGCCGCGGATTAGGATTTGCCATCATTCGGGAGTGCGTGAAATGCCGCTGTCCGAGTTCAGTATCCGCCGACCGATCGCGACCGTATTGTTATCGGTCGCGCTCATCCTGGCAGGCGTTTTCAGCTATCTGATCCTGCCGATAGCCGCGCTTCCGCGAACGGATTTCCCGGTCATCAACGTTTCTGCCTCGTTGCCCGGCGCCTCGCCCGAGACCATGTCGACGTCGGTCGCCATTCCACTGATCAAGCAGTTCGCCACCATCGCCGGGATCGACACGATCTCGACGACGAATGCACTCGGCTCGACATCGATTTCAATCGAGTTCGTGCTCGGGCGCAACATCGATGCCGCCGCCGCCGACGTGCAGGCAGCTATCACCAGGACGCTCAGGCTGCTGCCACAGGACATGCCGGCGCCGCCAAGTTACCGGAAGGTCAACCCGGCGGATGCACCGGTTTTGCTCCTGGCGCTGAAGAGCAGCACCGTGCCGCTCACCACCCTCGACGCCATCGCGCAGCAGGTGATTTCGCCCACGCTTTCGGTGCTCGACGGGGTGGCGGAAGTGTCCATCTTCGGCAGCCAGCAATATGCCGTGCGCATTCAGATGCATCCTGACGCGCTTGCCGCGCGCGGCATTTCCGTCGACCAGTTGAGGACGGCGGTTGCGGCGGCGAACGACAATTCGCCTCTCGGCACCGCGCAGACCAGCGATCGTCAGGCGGCGATCGTTGCGGACACGCAGCGCATGAATGCCGCCAGTTTCGCGGATATCATCGTCAAAAGCGTCGACGGCAGGACCGTGCGGCTCGGTGACGTCGCGACGGTGATCGATTCCGTTGCCAACAACCAGACGGCAAGCTGGCACGACGGTTCGCGGGCGATCATCCTGGCCATCCAGCGGCAGCCGGATGCAAATACTGTTGAAGTCGTCGACCGGGTGCAGGCGCTGCTGCCGTCGCTTCGCCAGTCGCTTCCAGCCGCAGCCTCGATCGAAACGCTCAGCGACCGGTCCACGTCGATCCGCGGGGCGGTGCACGACGTCCAGTTCACCCTGATCCTCACCGTCGGCCTCGTGATCCTCGTCATCTTCGCCTTCGTTCGCCGCCTCTGGGCGACGCTTATTCCGGCGCTTGCCGTTCCGATCTCGATTATCGCCACCTTCGCGGCGATGTATCCACTTGGCTTTTCGATCGACAATATCTCGCTGATGGCGCTCACGCTTTCCGTCGGGCTGGTGGTGGATGACGCCATCGTCATGCTGGAAAATATCGTGCGGCACATGGAAGAGGACGGCATCGATGCTTTCTCGGCGGCGCTCATCGGTTCGCGTGAGATCGGCTTTACGATCATCGCGATTTCGCTGTCGCTCGTCGCGGTCTTCATTCCCGTCTTGCTGATGGGCGGCGTGATCGGCCGCATTCTCAACGAATTTGCGATCGTCGTCACCGTTGCCATCCTCGCCTCCGCCTTCGTTTCGCTCACCCTGACGCCGATGCTGGCGGCCCGGCTTCCAGCAAGGACAGACCGTGAAGAGAAGGCGCGCTGGCTCCAGCGGCTGGATCTTGCCTTCGAGCGAGGCTTCGACGGGCTGCTGCGCGCCTATGATCGGCTGCTATCGCTCTGCATGAAGGCGCGCGCGCTGGTGTTTCTGCTTTTCCTGTTTACCGTCGTGATCACGGGCTACCAGATCGCCACGATCCCGAAGGGGTTCTTCCCGCAGGAGGACATCGGCCAGTTGCAGGTTACGGCTCAGGCGCGCCAGGACATTTCCTTCGCCGCCATGTCGAAGCTCCAGTCCAATGTGGAGGCCGTCTTTGCCAGTTCGCCCTACGTGGACCATGTGGCAAGCACGATCGGCTCGGGCGGCGCGTCGAGCGCGCTCAACTCCGGTCGGCTGTTCGTCGAGCTAAAGCCCAAGAGCGAGCGTCCGCCGCTTGAAACCGTCCTTGCGGATTTGCGCCGGAAGCTGGCGGCGATCCCCGGTATCCAGGCCTTCATGTCGCCGGTCCAGAACCTCTCGGTCGGATCGCGCGCGTCGGCCAGCCAGTACCAGCTGGTGCTCCAGAGCCTCGATCAGCCGTTGATGAACGAATGGGCGCAGAAGCTCCATGATGCGATGAGCGCGGATCGGACCTTCTTTACCGACGTCAACAGCGACCTTCAGATCAACGCTCCACAAACACGCCTCGTGGTCGACCTCGACAAGGCGGCAACGCTCGGGGTCAGCACGAGCGAACTGCGCACCACGCTCTATGGCAGTTTCGGTACCGAGCAGATCTCGACGATCTACACGGCGGGCGACAGCTACGAAGTGATCCTGGAACTCGATCCCTCGATGCAATGGTCAGCCGACAAGTTCGACGAACTGCGTGTCGGCAGTGCCAATGGCGGCCTTGTTCCGCTCGGGGCCTTCGCCCGGGTCGAGACCGTATCCGGACCGCTCACCATCAACCAGCTCGGCCAGCTGCCAGCGGTCACGCTTTCCTTCAACCTGCCGGCCAAGGTCGCCCTCGGTGACGCCCTTGCGGAGATCGACCGCCTCAAGGCAGAAATCGGCATGCCGTCTGAGGTGACGACCCGCAATTACGGCACCACGCAGTTGTTCGAAGACGCCGCCGCCAACCAGGGTCTGCTGGTGCTGGCGGCGATCGTCACGATCTACCTCGTGCTCGGTATTCTCTATGAAAGCCTGATCCATCCATTGACCGTGCTTTCCGGTCTGCCGTCAGCCATATCCGGGGCGTTGCTTGCCATCTATTTCGGCGGTTTCGACCTCTCGATCATCGCTATTGTCGGCGTGCTAATGCTGATCGGTATCGTCAAGAAGAACGCCATCATGATGATCGACGTTGCGCTGACGCTGCAGCGCGCCGGTTCGCCGGCCGCCGAGGCCATCCATAAGGCTTGTGTCATGCGCTTCCGCCCGATCATGATGACCTCGGTTGCTGCGATCATGAGTACGCTGCCGATCGCGATCGGCAGCGGCGCCAGCGCAGAACTACGTCAGCCGCTTGGGGTCGCCGTCGTCGGCGGCCTGCTGGTGTCGCAGCTTGTGACCCTCTTCGTGACCCCTGTCATCTATCTGTACATGGAAGATTTCATGCGGGTCGCTTCCCGCCTGGTTCGCCGGGGGCTGCAGATCACCAGGGGCGAACGACCGACTGCGGTCGACGATCAGCCGGGACACGGATAGCCCGACGTTCCGGGATCACGCTACCCTCAGGCGGATGAGGCGGATGTGAAGACCGCAAGCTGCGCATCGAAGGCGCGCTTGTAGGCCGGCCGCGCCTTGCCGCGCGCGACGTAGGCGGAGAGGTTGGGATACGCGTCGAGCAAGCCTGAGTTTTCCAGCCTGCGCAGCACCGTCACCATCAGCAGGTCGCCGGCACTGAAGGCGCCATCTAGCCAGTCTGCCTCCGCGAGCCGCCTGGACAATTGGGCGAGCCGAACGCGGATACGATCTTCGAGCATCAGCAGGCGCTCCTGATACCAGTCCTTGTCGCGCTCCACGTAGGTGGTCGCTTCACGCTCGAGGATCGGCGGCTCCACGGTGTTAAGCGAGGCAAACATCCAAGTGATCGCCCGTGCGCGGGCATCGGCGTCACTTGGAAGCAGGCCGGCATGACGCTCCGCGACATGAAACACGATGGCACCGGTTTCGAACAGGGCAAGGTCGCCGTCCTGATAGGTAGGGATCTGCCCGAAGGGCTGAAGCGCGATGTGCGCAGGTTCCTTCATCGTCTTGAAGGTAACGAGGCGAACCTCGTAGGGCTGCCCCACTTCTTCGAGCGCCCAGCGAACGCGCATGTCGCGTGCGAGACCTCGGCCGCGATCGGGCGATTTTTCAAAGGCGGTAATCGTGATCGTCATCTTATCCTCCACGGCTTGCCTGTCCTGAAGACGATTGGCCAAGCGGGATGCCGACATTCATTTTCGCCGCTCGGCGCCGGAAGCGGAAACCGCGATGATGCTCCCAGATAAAGTGATCTCTTCCTCGGTCGGAGAACAGCCGGCTCGCTTCAAAAAGACGTACTGCTCGTCGAGACTAGCCCGAATGGACAGCTTGCTCCAACAGCCGTGGCGAAGTATAAAAGTGTCATAAACGTTATTGTCGAGCGCAATGGAAGTTGATGCCGGCAATTGCGTATCGCTTTCGCCTTTTGACCATGGATGTACTGGCAGAAGCCTTGAGAGCGAAAAAGAAAAAAAGGCCGGAGCCAGCGCGCTCCGGCCTTTTTTGCTGTCTGCTTATCGCTGCGATGCGCAATCCTATTGGCGCGGGCTTGCACCTTTAGCGGTCATGCATTGTTCCTGCTCCACGAGGGCTAATCCAGGGGTAGGTTTCCCCGTTTCGTCCTGTGGATGTTCGCGCCCCGTTCGCGACGGAGGGTCTAGGTGCTGCGATGCCGTGCCATCAGCTTTGCCTGAAGCACGACCACGACGAGCAGGAAGGCGCCGCGGATAACGGACTGCCAGTAGGCGGAAAGCGAGATCCAGCCGAGGCCGTTTTCGAAGTTCAAGATGTTGAAGACCATGGCAAGCAGCAGCGCGCCGGCAAGCGTCGCACCAACTGAGCCGGAACCGCCGGTCAACAGCGTACCGCCGACGACGACGGAAGCGATCGCGAAGAGTTCCCAGCCCACGCCTTCCGTCGGTTGCCCCGCGCCGAACTGGGAAGCGAGGATGACGCCGGCAAGACCGGCGAGCGTGCCCGAGGCGAGATAGACGCCGGCAAGCGCGCGCTCCACCTTCAGGCCCATCAGGCCAGCCGTCGCCTCGCCGTCACCGATCGCCAGGATATGCCGTCCGATCGGGAGCTTTTGCAGCACGAGCCAGCCGAGCACATAGGCCGCAAGCGCGATCCAGGCGGGAATGGGGAACCCCAGGAAATCGTCCTGCCCGATCACCGTGAAACCGGTGTCATAGGAGACGGAGACAGACTGGTTGTCCGCTAACAAAAGGCCGGTGCCATAGGCGGCGAGCATCGTCGCGAGTGTGGCGATGAAGGGCTGGATCCGCATCTTCGTAATGATGAAGCCGTTGAGCGCGCCGACGGCAAGGCCTGCCGCCATGCCGCCCGCAAGCCCCGCCGCCCAATGATAGGGGGATAACAGGGCTGCCACCACGCTTGCCATCGCCGCCGTGCCGCCGACCGACAGGTCGATGCCGCCGGTGATGATGACAAAGGCCATGCCGAGCGCGATCAGCGCGAACATCGAGTTGTAGCGCAGGAAGCTCAGGATGTTATAGGGCGACAGGAAGTTTTCATAGCGCAGCGCCCCGAAGAGGATGAGACCGGCAAGCGCCAGGATGACGCCGAACCGGGCAAGGTCGCCGGAGTTCTTGACCAGGAAGAGGCGGAGGATCGGTTGCATCGTGGTTGCCTCTAATGTTTGCTGGCGCGCTGCTGGATGAAGACGGCGGTGACAATCAGCCCGGCCTTGACGATGAGCGCTGCCGCATCCGGAACGCCATTGGCAAGCAGCGTGTAACGCACCAGCTGGATCACGAGGGCGCCGAGTACCGTGCCGACGATATTGGCCCGTCCGCCCGTCAGTAGCGTCCCGCCGACAGCAACCGCGGCGATCGCATCGAGCTCCATGCCGAGGCCGACAAGGTTGGCATCGCTTGCAGAGTTGCGGGCAACGACGATGAGACCGGCCACACCGGCAAGCGCGCCGCTTATCATGTAGACGAAGAGCTTGACCCGTTTCACCGGTATGCCGGTCAGGCGGGCGGCCTTCTCGTTGCCACCGACGGCGATGATCTGTCGGCCGATGACGGTGTAGCGGATCATCGCGAAAGCCGCTGCGACGATGACGATCATCAGCAGGACCTGGGCCGGAACGCCGGCGATGCGACCGAGTGCGATGAACTGGAAGCCTTCATTCTTGAAGACCTGCAGGTTGCCGTTGGTCATCACCTGGGCGATGCCACGGCCGGCGATGAACAGCACAAGCGTGGCGATGATCGGCTGGATCGAAAAGCGGGTGACGAGGAAACCGTTGAAGAGGCCGAAGAGGGCAGCGGCGGCGATCGGCAAGAGGAAGGCAAGAGCCACCGCGAGCGCCATGTTTTCCACCGGCCAGAACTGGCCCATGAAGATCATCGGCGCCAGTGCACCGGCAATTGCCATCAACGAACCGACGGAGAGGTCGATGCCGCCGGTGGCAATAACGAGCGTCATTCCGGTCGCGACGATGACGATTGTCGCAACCTGGGTGAGGTTCACGTTCAGCGTCTGCAAGGACAGGAAGTTCGGCGTGACGGCGACGTTGAAGAGGATCAGCGCCAGGAAGGCGACGAAGGTGCCGTAGCGGCTGGCGAGCGTCAAAAGCCTGTTTCCGGACGAAAGGGTTCCCGACGGCTGCGGGGCAGGGGTCTCGATCGTCGTCATGTCATTCTTCCTGGTGGGCTTCCTGGTGGACTTCCTGGTGGGCCATGGCGGCAAGCAGCGCCGTCTCGCTCAAGTCCTTGCGCGACAGCGTCGCGACGGAAGTACCGTCGCTCAGGACCGTCACGCGGTCGGCGGCGGCAAGCAGTTCTTCGAGTTCAGACGAAATCATCAGCACGCTCAAACCCTCGTCGGCGAGACTGCGCAGGAGTTTGAGGATTTCCGATTTAGCGCCGATGTCGATGCCGCGCGTCGGCTCATCTACGATGAGGACGCGCGGGTCTGTGGCAAGCCAGCGGGCGAGCAGGACCTTCTGTTGGTTGCCGCCGGAAAGCTCCTTGATCGGCTGATCGGGGGAGGCACATTTGACGCCAAGCGCCCGGATGTAGCGGCTGACGATCTCATCCTGGCGCGCGCGGTCGACGATACCGGCCTTCTTCAGCTTCGGCAGCAAGGCGAGCGTCATGTTTTCGCGGATGCTCATGTCGGGCACGATGCCGTCGATCTTCCGGTCCTCGGACACGAGGCCGATCCCGTCAGCGATCGCATCCGCCGGTTCGCGGTAGCTGCGTCCCTGTCCCTCCATGCGGATCGTGCCGCGCTCCATCCTATCGGCGCCGAAGATCAGGCGCGCCGTTTCGGTGCGGCCGGAGCCGAGCAGTCCGGCAAGGCCGGAGATCTCGCCCTCTCGCACAGCAAGGCTGACGTCGCGCACGCGCACGCCGGCGCCCGCCTTGTCGAGTTCGAGGCGGACGGGCCGCACCGGCGCGTCCTTCTCCGGTGCCATGGCCTGAAAGGCGGCAAGCTCCTTGCCGAGCATGTGGCGCACCAGCGCCATTTTCGGCATGTCCGCCATCGGGCTTTTGGCGACCGTCTGACCATCGCGCATGATCGTCACGCGGTCGCAGATCTCATAGAGTTCGTCGAGCCGGTGGCCGATGAAGATGACGGCGACGCCGGAGCGTTTCAGCGTGCGGATCGTATCGAAGAGGATGGCGACCTCGCGCTCGTCGAGCGAGGAGGTCGGTTCGTCCATGATGACGAGCCGGGCGCTCTGCGTCACCGCGCGGGCGATCGCCACCATCTGCCGTGTCGCCGCATCGAAATGCGCGACGGGACGGTCGACGTCGATCGTCAGGTTGAAGGTTTTGAGCACCGCTTCGGCCCCGCGCCGCATGGCGGAATAATCGATCATGCCGAACCGCTTCGGCTCGCGGGAGAGGTAGATGTTCTCCGCCACCGAGCGCTGCGGGGCGAGATTGATTTCCTGGTAGATCGTCGCGATCCCGGCGGCCTGCGCCTCAGCCGGCATCGAGAAATCGACATCCCGACCGTCGTAGGCGATGCTGCCTTCGTCCCGGCGATAGACGCCGGTCAGGATCTTGATGAGCGTCGACTTGCCGGCGCCGTTCTGGCCGACAAGCGCCATGACCTCCGCCGGTTCGACCTCGAGCGAGGCGGATTTCAGTGCCGGCACGCCGGCGAACGCTTTGGAAATGCCCTGCATGGACAGAAGCATGGGTCTCCTCCCTATCTTCGCCATCCGCCGCCCCATTTGGGGGTGGGCGTCATCAGCCTACACTTGAACGGGCTGAAGGTCATGCTGCCGTCAAAAAGACGGCCGAGACGGTTGCGCCGTCCCGGCCGTGGAGGCTCGGGAGATTGGATCAATAGGCGTTGGCGAGTTCGGCGGCCGCGTTGGAGGCGTCGTAGAACTTGTCGTCGTTGATGATCATCGGGTCGATCTTTTCGCCCTTGGCGTAGCGCATCATCGTCTCAAACGCCTTCGGCCCGAAGCGCGGGTTGCACTCGACGACGGCTGCGATCTTGCCGTCGACAACCGCCTGCACGGCCTCCTTGCCGCCATCGATCGACAGCACCAGGACGTCCTTGCCCGGCACCTTGCCGGCCGCTTCGAGTGCCGCGATCGCGCCGATCGCCATTTCGTCGTTGTGGGCGTAGATCACGTCCGCATCCGGATGGGCCTGGAGCAGGGCTTCTGCCACCTGGCGCCCTTTGTCACGGGCGAAATCGCCGGTCTGTGAGGCGACGATCTCGAAACCGCCGGCCGCTTTGATCGCCTCGTCAAAGCCCTTCTTGCGGTCGTTGGCGGGCGACGACCCGGTCGTGCCTTCGAGCTCGATGATCTTCGACTTGCCGTTGGCGTTCTTTACCAGCCATTCGGCAACGCGCTTGCCTTCTTCGACGAAGTTCGAGCCGATGAAGGTCAGATAGTCCTCGCCGGCCTTGGCCAACGACGGATCGACCGAGCGATCGAGCAGGATCACTGGAATGCCCGCCTTTTTCGCGGCCATGACGGCGGGGATCAGCGGCTTTTCTTCGCGCGGCGCGAGAAAGATCACATCGACGCCTTGAGCGATCATCGAGTTGACGTCGGCGACCTGCTTGGCGGCGGAACCGGCGGCATCCGTATAGACGAGCTGGAAGCCGAGCTTTTCCGCTTCGGCCTTCATGCTGTTCGTCTGGGCGATGCGCCAGGGATTGTTGGATTCGGTCTGCGCGAAGCCGACCTTGTATTTGTCCTTCTGCTCGAGCTTCGGCACTTCGGCGATCGCGACACCCGCAAGGGCGAGCGCGCCGACGGCCGTTGCCGCCAGCATGAAGGTACGACGGGAAATCGTGGTCATAATCGGGTTCTCCTCCCAGATTGGCCGGTGCTCCTCTACCGGACGTGAGCGTTTTTGCGCTTCACATCTCCAAATCTTGCGCTAATAATATTAGCAGTCAAGGCCAAAATTTATGAGCACTTGCAAAAGCCCGCGTGCGGTGCAATGCACGCTCAACTGCATGTTTCCGTCAATCGTCTCTGATTGAAGGGGAAAAACATGCAGAAATTCAAAGTGCTACAGCGACCTTTGCAAGTCTCCTAGACGCGCGGTGCTGTAGGGTAGGGGAACACACATGGCCAAGGGAAACGGGCGAAATCTGGAGAAAAAGGGGGAAGGACGCCCAACCATGACGGATGTCGCCAGGATAGCCGGCGTTTCCCAGTCAAGCGTTTCCCTGGTGCTGAACGAGATGTCGGGCTCGCGCATCTCGCCCGAAACGCAGCAGAAGGTGCGCGAGGCTGCTCATAAAATCGGTTATAAACTGCCAGCGACCCGAGGTCCGGTTGCAGCGGCGCCGGCGGTGGAAAAGGACACAATCGCCTTCATCGTCGATGAAATCTCCACCAGCCCGCACCCGGTCGTCAGCCTCGATGGCATTCGCGATTATGCTTTCGAGCAAGGCATGCTGGTCTCGGCGCATGTCACCCGCTCGAACCCGGAACTCGAGGAAGCGGTGTTGCGGTCGGTCCTGCGCGACCCCTCCATCGCCGGCGTCATTTACGCGACGATCTTCACCCGCAAGGTTGCCGTTCCCGAGGCGTTGGCGCCGCTGCCGACCGTGCTTCTCAATTGTTACTGCGAGCCGCGCCAGCATGTGGCGATCGTGCCGGGGGAGGTCGCCGGCGGTTTCGCCGCCACAGCGCATCTGACGGCGCTCGGCCACAAGCGCATCGGCTTCATCAACGGCGAGTGCTGGATGGACGCCGCCATGGATAGGCTGAAAGGCTACAAGCAGGCGCTTGCCTCAGCCGACATCGCCTTCGACGAAACGCTTGTGCGCGATGGCGACTGGCTGCCGCTCCGCGGCTACGAGGCCGGGCTGGACCTGCTCTCCATGCCCAACCCGCCGACAGCCATTTTCTGCGGCAATGACCTGATGGCGATCGGCGTCATGGAGGCGGCCCAGGAAAAGGGCTTGCGGGTGCCCACCGATCTCTCGGTGATGGGCTATGACGACCAGGAACTGGCGCGCTACACCCATCCGCCGCTCTCGACCCTCGTGCTGCCGAACTATGAAATGGGCCAGAAGGCGGCCGAACTTCTGATCGACATGGCGATCCACGGAAAACACATGCGGCCGATGACAATAAAAGTCGACGGACCGCTGGTGGTTCGCGATACCACCGCTCTCCTGTCCGCAGCCAGAGCTTCAAAGAACGCTCGATAAACGCCGCCAGCAGCGCTCCCTCCCTTGCCCCGCCGCGGCGCGCGCGAGGCCGTGACGCCGACGCCGGTAATCTAGATACTTCGGATCCCTTGCTCAACGTGTGTCATCAGCACGACCGCCATAAAAACGCTCGTTTGTACACAACGGTTACGTGTGTTATCCGGCCGCCGTGATTTTCGGCGGTCCGTGAGTCTGCGTCCAGCAGACTGCAATCGCGGTATTGGGATTGGTTATTGATGTTTGAGAAGGAAGCCTACTGGGTTTCGTGGTTGCGCTGGCATCTCTATCGAAAGCGCAGGGGCAAGCAGGGAGATGCCTTCAAAGGTGCCCTGCTGAAAATGCGAACGGCCGTGCGCAGACTGCCAAGGGGTGCACTGGTGCTTGATTGCGGCGCCAACGTGGGTGACGTCAGCGGCTATTTCCTGGCCAAGGGAATGAAGGTAATCGCGTTTGAGCCGGACCCGACTGCACTTGCGGTCCTCAAAGCGCGCTTCCCGAACGAGCCGCGACTGGTCATCGAGCAGAAGGCTGTCGGGGCCGCCGCCGGCTTTGCGCCATTCTATCAGACCGAGGCGCTTGCCGATGGCAACATCAAGGAGACGATTGCCTCCTCCTTGATGCGTCGCGACGTTCACACGACGGCACCCGTTGCTCAGGTGGAGATCGCCAACCTGGCTGAATACATTCGTGGTTTGCCGGAGCGCGTGCGCATCCTCAAACTCGACATTGAAGGTTACGAGGCTGAAGTCCTCGAAGCCCTACTCGCGGAACGCCTCGAGCGTCAGATCGACTTGATCCTGGTCGAAACCCACGAATTCTTCTCGGAAGAGCTAGCCGCTCGGATCGGTGCGCTGCGCTTGCGGATCGAACGGGAGAAGATCACGAATGTCTGCCTGGATTGGCACTAGAGCAGGCGGATCGTCGCTCTCACCTGGTTGCGCTTGGGTACTTGGTGGCGATCTTGCAACATCCATGGCAACCAGGAGGCAGGTGCTTCCGGTCGAAGTCCCGTGCGAACGTCGAGTCTTGGTTTGAGGGGCGAAGCCGGGGGCTCGCTTCTCGTCGTCAGTCGCGCACCAACTAAGGCGCGCCGGAATGCTCCGCGCGGGTAGGTACATGGTCGCGCTCGGCCGGCGCGTCGAAGGGGCACGGCTTTGACCAGTGAGTCGAGAGGCGAGACTGTCGCATCTCTAACTGGCCCAACTGTCGCACTTCAAATTAGAATGTACCCGGCTACAAGTTATGTGGCAGCCAAGTTGAACTGTCCGCTTTGGCGCAAAGTTAAAATGTCAATTTGAGCTGCCCTACGGCACGACGACCAGCCCCGATCTGACCGGCTGATCCGGTTGCAAGATCAGATCGGGGTGGG
>NZ_JACVAV010000023.1:0-3943 GCF_014852035.1 Ensifer sp. ENS03
CAAAAAGCCCGCTGGATTTCTCCATGCGGGCTTTTTTTGATTTGGTTGCGGGGGCAGGATTTGAACCTGCGGCCTTCAGGTTATGAGCCTGACGAGCTACCGGGCTGCTCCACCCCGCGTCCAGCGCAAATCCCTGTGGGATTTGGCGCGGTAGCGTAAACCGCTTGCGGTTTATGCTTTTTCCGGTCCGGGTTTTGCGAAGCAAAATCCCGTTGTGTGTTTCGATTTTACCTACGCAAAAAGGCCGCTTGGTGGCGGCCCTTGCGTTTCGGCTTGGCCGAGTTTTGTGTCGAGAAGATTTCCGGATTTTCTTGCGATTTGCAGACCTGGCAGCGACCTACTCTCCCGCGTCTTAAGACGAAGTACCATCGGCGCTGGGGCGTTTCACGGCCGTGTTCGGAATGGGAACGGGTGCAGCCACCCCGCCAGAACCACCAGGTCGGCAAAGCGCAAGATTTGCGTCTAGCGGACGCAAACCGGATGAGAAGCTGGTGAGTTGGTCGAGCCAACTCGTTTTGTTTTGAACACGTCGCTCATCTGAAGATGAGCATGAGCAATGGGAACGATCAAGCCAATCGAACGATTAGTACTGGTAAGCTTCATGCGTTGCCGCACTTCCACACCCAGCCTATCAACGTGGTCGTCTTCCACGGTTCTCAAGGGAATACTCGTTTTCAGGTTGGTTTCCCGCTTAGATGCCTTCAGCGGTTATCCATTCCATATATAGCTACCCTGCTATGCCCTTGGCAGGACAACAGGTCCACCAGAGATATGTCCATCCCGGTCCTCTCGTACTAGGGACAGATCCTGTCAATATTCCTACACCCACGGCAGATAGGGACCGAACTGTCTCACGACGTTCTGAACCCAGCTCACGTACCGCTTTAATTGGCGAACAGCCAAACCCTTGGGACCTGCTCCAGCCCCAGGATGCGATGAGCCGACATCGAGGTGCCAAACAACCCCGTCGATATGGACTCTTGGGGGTCATCAGCCTGTTATCCCCGGCGTACCTTTTATCCGTTGAGCGATGGCCCTTCCACGCGGGACCACCGGATCACTATGACCGACTTTCGTCTCTGCTCGACTTGTCAGTCTCGCAGTCAGGCGGGCTTATGCCATTGCACTCGACGACCGATTTCCGACCGGTCTGAGCCCACCATCGCGCGCCTCCGTTACTCTTTCGGAGGCGACCGCCCCAGTCAAACTACCCACCATACACTGTCCCGGATCCGGATAACGGACCGCGGTTAGACATCCATGACGATAAGGGTGGTATTTCAAGGATGGCTCCACAAGAACTGGCGTCCCTGCTTCAAAGCCTACCACCTATCCTACACATGCCGACACGAATGCCAGTGTAAAGCTATAGTAAAGGTGCACGGGGTCTTTCCGTCTGACCGCAGGAACCCCGCATCTTCACGGGGAATTCAATTTCACTGAGTCTATGCTGGAGACAGCGGGGAAGTCGTTACGCCATTCGTGCAGGTCGGAACTTACCCGACAAGGAATTTCGCTACCTTAGGACCGTTATAGTTACGGCCGCCGTTTACTGGGGCTTCGATTCAGAGCTTGCACCCCTCCTCTTAACCTTCCAGCACCGGGCAGGCGTCAGACCCTATACGTCGTCTTGCGACTTCGCAGAGCCCTGTGTTTTTGATAAACAGTCGCTACCCCCTGGTCTGTGCCACCCCAACAGACTTGCGTCCCTTGGGGTCACGCTTCTTCCGAAGTTACGCGTGCAATTTGCCGAGTTCCTTCAGCATAGTTCTCTCAAGCGCCTTGGTATACTCTACCTGACCACCTGTGTCGGTTTCGGGTACGGTCTATACGGTGGAGCTATTTCCTGGAACCGCGTCCCCGCCCACACAATCCAATAAGTGTGAACAAGTTAAGCGATCCGTCACTACCACCAGGCCCACGAATATTAACGTGGTTCCCATCGACTACGCGTGTCCGCCTCGTCTTAGGGGCCGGCTAACCCTGCTCAGATTAACTTTAAGCAGGAACCCTTGGTCTTTCGGCGAGAGGGTCTCTCACCCTCTTTATCGTTACTCATGTCAACATTCGCACTTCCGATACCTCCAGGACCCCTCACGGGTATCCCTTCACAGGCTTACGGAACGCTCCGCTACCACACGTCTTGCGACGTATCCTCAGCTTCGGTGCATGGCTTTAGCCCCGTTACATTTTCGGCGCAAAGACCCTTATTTAGACCAGTGAGCTGTTACGCTTTCTTTAAATGATGGCTGCTTCTAAGCCAACATCCTGGTTGTTTTGGGATCCTCACATCCTTTCCCACTTAGCCATGACTTGGGGACCTTAGCTGGAGGTCAGGGTTGTTGCCCTTTTCACGACGGACGTTAGCACCCGCCGTGTGTCTGCCGACTAGTACTCCTCGGTATTCGGAGTTTGGTTAGGATCAGTAAGACGGTGAGTCCCCATAGCCCATCCAGTGCTCTACCCCCGAGGGTATTCGGTCGACGCACTACCTAAATAGTTTTCGCGGAGAACCAGCTATTTCCGAGTTTGATTGGCCTTTCACCCCTAACCACAAGTCATCCCAATCTATTGCAACAGATGCGGGTTCGGTCCTCCAGTTGGTGTTACCCAACCTTCAACCTGCTCATGGCTAGATCACTCGGTTTCGGGTCTAATGCGACGAACTGAACGCCCTGTTCAGACTCGCTTTCGCTGCGCCTTCACCTATCGGCTTAAGCTTGCTCGTCACACTAAGTCGTTGACCCATTATACAAAAGGTACGCTGTCACCCTTGCGGGCTCCAACTGTTTGTAGGCATCCGGTTTCAGGTTCTATTTCACTCCCCTTGTCGGGGTGCTTTTCACCTTTCCCTCACGGTACTTGTTCGCTATCGGTCATGCACGAGTACTTAGGCTTGGAGAGTGGTCTCCCCATGTTCAGACAGGATTTCACGTGTCCCGCCTTACTCAAGGACAATGAGTGTTCTACGTGTAAGGGGCTATCACCCTCTACGGCCGACCTTTCCATGTCGTTCCACTTTATTCCTCATTGCCACTGGCCTGGTCCGCGTTCGCTCGCCACTACTTGCGGAGTCTCGGTTGATGTCCTTTCCTGCAGGTACTTAGATGTTTCAGTTCCCTGCGTTCGCTTCTTACCCCTATGTATTCAGGATAAGATACCTTTAAACAATGCTTGGAAACCTAAGCCGTACTTGCGCACGACTTAAATTTTCCAAGCATTTAAGGTGGGTTCCCCCATTCGGAGATCCATGGATCAAAGCTTATTCGCAGCTCCCCACGGCTTATCGCAGCGTATCACGTCCTTCATCGCCTGTGCATGCCAAGGCATCCACCAAATGCCCTTTTGACACTTGATCGTTCTCATTGCCAATGCTCATCCTTAGCCGCCTTCCCGAAGGGAAGCGGCAACTCGGTTACCTTTTACAACCGAGCCAATCAGATGCCATCGACGTGTTCGACAGGCCTGCTTTATTGGAACCACGCCGAGCGGTTCACTTGCAGCCTGTCTTAAGACCAGCTTCTCGAGATCTGTCCGGTGATGCGCGGTCAGGCAACACCAATCCAGCATGAACACCAGAAGGGCACTCACAAGTGAGCACCCAAACAATGATCATGCCTCAAGGACAAGGCTTCCTTCCTACCTCCAGACCCTCCACCACATCCGGTCGGCTAGACCATCCATGGGTTCATCGGATCTGGGCTCGGACGTCCCGAATGATCGTAGATCATTCAAAACACCTGGAAGCTTCCAGACATATCTTCTCTTCACAATGTAATCAGAACAGGCATCAGGCCCTAAAGCCGATGCAAACTTATTTTCTCCAAGGATATCTTCCGTCAGTTCAACACCAATCGAATTGGTGGAGCTGAGCGGGATCGAACCGCTGACCCCCTGCTTGCAAAGCAGGTGCTCTCCCAGCTGAGCTACAGCCCCAACCGTT
>NZ_JACVAV010000024.1:0-2085 GCF_014852035.1 Ensifer sp. ENS03
GACGTCGTTGCAGCCGGTCGTTGGCCAAAAGTCCGTTGATGTCGCGCTCGATGTCGAACAGCGCGTCGATGCGCTTGACCGCCTCGAGGGCAACCGGCGAGATCGCGGCAGCATGCTTTCCGCGTTTGGCGTTGGTGGCGATGTCGGCAAGCACGAAGAACTTGCGCCGCGAATGCGCCCAACACAGTGCCTGGGTCAACGGACCAGGATCACGATCCACCTTAAACAGCGGATTGTAGCCGCCATAGGCGTCGGCCTGCAGAATGCCGGTGAAGCTCTTGAGATGACGCTCGGGGTGCTCCTGTCGCCGATCGCGCGAGGCATAGTAGAGCGCCGCCGGCGGCGACTGCCCACCGAACGGCCGGTCATCCCTGACATAGGTCCAGATGCGTCCCGTGTCGGTCTTGCCTTTGGCGAGGATCGGCACGGTGGTGTCATCGCCATGCAGACGCTCGGCGGTCAGTACATGCGCCTCGATCAGCCCATGCAGCGGCTTCAGCGCCGCGGCGCAGGCCCCGACCTGGTCGGCGAGCGTCGAGAGGCTGAGGTCGATGCCCTCGCGGGCATAGCGCTCACTCTGCCGGTTCAGCGGCTGATGTTGACCGAACTTCTCAAACAGGATCATTGCCAAGAGGTTCGGCCCGGCAAAGCCGCGCGGCGTCACATGGAAGGGTGCCGGCGGCTGGGTGATCTTCTCGCATGCGCGGCAGGTAAACTTCTCCCGCACGGTCTGGATCACCTTCCACTGACGCGGGATTACCTCCAGCGTCTCGGTGATATCCTCACCCAGCTTCGCCAGTTTGGCCGAGCCGCAGCACGGGCAGTTCGCGGGTGCGGCAATGACGACGCGCTCGCGCGGCAGATGCTCTGGAAAAGGCTTGCGAGATGGACGCTTGCGCTCGAAGGCCCTGACCGCCGAGGAGCGTGCCGCCATCTCCGCCGCCAGTTCGTCTTCGCCGGCGTCCGCTTCCAGTTCCTCGAGCTGCAGCTCCATCTGTTCGAGAAGCCGGGCTTTACGCTCCGAGCGGCTGCCATGGATGTCGCGCTTGAGCTTCTCAATCTCCAGCCTGAGCCGGGCGATCAGTGCATCCGAATGCGAGTTCACGGCCTGGGCGCGAGCAGCGAGCGCCTCGGCTTCACGGCGGGCCGCACGCTCGGCGAGGATCATCGCATGCGCGCTGGCAAGGTCGTCGGGAAGCTGATCGGCCGCATCGGTCATGGCGGGATGGAATCATATTCGCTCCCGCCGTGCCAGCGGTTTTGCTCATCCCGCCGACGTCGGACGCCAGGTTTTTTGCGGCATTCGCCAGTCGATGCCTTCGAGCAAATAGCCGAGCTGCGCGGGCGTGATCACCACCGTGCCGTCGGCCGCGGATGGCCAGATGAACCGCCCGCGCTCGAGCTTCTTCGTAAACAGGCAGGCACCTTGGCCGTCGTGCCAGATCACCTTGATCAGGCCGCCGCTCCGGCCCCGGAAGACGAAGAGATGGCCGCTCATCGGATCGCGCTTCAACGTCTCCTGCACCATCAGCGACAGGCCGGGAAAGCCTCTGCGCATGTCGGTATAGCCTGTCGCCAGCCAGACCTTCACACCGCTCGGGACCGGGATCATCGCCGCTCCAACACATCGAGGATCCGGGCCAAGGCTTCGGTATCGATGTCGCTCTCGACCCGCAGGCGACGGCCACCGCCAAGCTCGATCATCACCATGCTTGCTTTCTTGCGCGAGCGGGAGACCGGCGGCGGCTCGGTCGGGATCGCCGGCGCAGGCAGCGCTTCGACGATCTCCACCGGAATGAGTTGCGGCACGGGCGGAGCGGAGATTTGGCAGAGCTCCTTGCGCCAGCGGAAGAGCTGACTCACATGGATGCCGGCCGAGTGGGCGATCTCTGAAACACTTGCCCCTGACTCAAGCGTCGCCGCGATCAGGCGCTCCTTCTCCTCCCGGGACCAGCGCCGACGCCGCTCGACCGACGTAATGACCTCAATCTGATGCTTCGTCATAGGACTACCCCTAGTGTTTGCACTAGGACTTGCAGCCTTCAGCCTAACTCAGCAAGGCGGCCCTCACCGGAGGGGTACGAT
>NZ_JACVAV010000025.1:0-1920 GCF_014852035.1 Ensifer sp. ENS03
AAACGCGGAAAGCATGCTGCCGCGATCTCGCCGGTTGCCCTCGAGGCGGTCAAGCGCATCGACGCGCTGTTCGACATCGAGCGCGACATCAACGGACTTTTGGCCAACGACCGGCTGCAACGACGTCAGCAGGACAGCCGTCCGCTCGTTGATGAGCTTGAGGTCTGGCTTCGATCTGAGCGAACAAAGCTGTCGCGCAGTTCACCGGTCGCCGAGCCGATCGATTACATGCTGAAGCGCTGGGACGGCTTCACATCCTTCCTCGGCGATGGCCGGATCTGCCTCACCACGGATGGTGTTGAGAAGAGGGAAACTCACTCTCTTGCCACTCGTTGCGGATTTTGCTTCCAAACCCCGACCATCCGCTCGTAGGCCCTTTCCGCGCGTTCGACATATTCGGCCTCGCGATCACGGACCTCCTTGATCCAGTAGTCGTGGCCACGACCTGCTTTTCCATATGCTTTGGCAGCGCCAGCCTTCAGTTCAACCCTTCTTAGCTTCATCGCCGTGAACGACGGTCTCGCATAAGCGTAGTCCTGTCCGCTCGAGAGAATGTGCCAGATCATCACCGTCAGCTTTCTCGCAGTGGCTACCGCTGCAGCCGGTGCACCACGCTTCTTGTGGACGCGAGCAAAGAAGGCGCGCAACGGTCCTGGCGCCAGCTTTGCCGACCACGCAGCCTCAACGAGCATGCGGCGCGCATCGCTATTCCCCTGCTTGGTGATACGTCCGTGGCGGGCCGGATGGTCTCCTGATTGGCGGATCCGGGGCGTGAGGCCGAAGTAGCTGCTGAGCTTTTCCGGGGTCGGAAACCGCTGGATGTCCCCGATTGAGGCCAGGATGGTCGATGCAACGACGGAGCTCACGCCGGGAATTGTCATCAATCGGAGGGCGCGCGGATCGTCGAGCGATTGTTGGGCGAGCGTTTTGTCGAGTTCAGCGAGCTGAGCCGTCACGCGCTCCAGCTCGGCAACGTATCTGCCGATCATCGCGCGCTCTTCGGATGCCAAGGGCAATTGGGCTAGCCATTTCCGGCCTGCGGAGCCGAACAAATGACCGTCGTATTTGGGGATAAGATTGGCGTGCAGAATGGCCTGAATCCGTCCCTTCGTTCGGACAAGCTGCGCCAACACACCCATGCGCTCGGCAATTTGTCGCCGCCGCACCGTCGTACTATCGTCGGCCACCCATACCTCCGGCAGCAGGCCACCGGCATGGAGCCTGGCTAAGGTGGCGGCATCAACTTTGTCCGACTTGACCCGGGCCCAGGCGATGGGCTTCACGAGACGGGAGTTCGCCACAATGACGCGTTTCACATACGGCCGTAAAAGCCGTTCGACCGCCGTGCTGTTGCCGGTTGCCTCGATCACGACCTCGTCGTCCCTTCGCAGTGAAGCCGCAAATCGAAGAAATCGATCTCGGACGAGTTCGACGCGCCGCTCGCTGACGATGCTGCCATCGTCCAGAATCGCGACTTGGGCGAACGAACGATGAATGTCCATTCCAACCACACGCATGTTTCATCTCCTTCCGGTAATGGGAGCCGGTGGAGATACACGACATCTACGGATTCGCGCTCGCAGCGCAGCCGGGCAAGTCGTAGGGGCGGCCAAGTAACAACTCGAGTTCGCAACTCATGGTCAGGACGGCCTGCCACCGTTTCATGCTCCCAGCGCCCCTATCCCGGTACCCGATCGTACCTCATTTACTTCTTCGGATCACGGAGGGGCGCCGCAAACACCATACCCTTTAACAACGCCGCCGAACGGGCGTTGCGCGGCTTCGCTCTGGGGAGGAAGGCATGGCTCTTTGCCGGCTCCGACCGTGGTGCTGATCGCGCCGCCTTCATGGCAACGCTGATCATGAGCGCCAAGCTCAATGACATCGATCCACAAGCGTGGCTCGCCGATGTGCTCGCTC
>NZ_JACVAV010000026.1:0-1841 GCF_014852035.1 Ensifer sp. ENS03
CATGATGCCGATGAAGGAGAAGCCGGCGATGACAGAGATGAAGGCTTCCTTGCGTCTGGAGCGCAGGTAGCGCCACGCCACCATACGCTCGAAGGCGGAAAAGGGTCGGCTGGAGGACTTTTCAGGCTGCGCTGCGGCCTGCACCTGATTTTCAGTCACGGCGGTCATCCTGCCTTCCTTCGCCTCATCACTTCGTTGCGACCAGCTTGTCGATCACCGCTTCGACGATCATCGAGGGCGGTCTAGATTTACGTCGAGAGACTGTAGGTGCGCCAGCGAAAGGCAGGCTGACGTGGCTGCGTACGAGTGGTCGTCGCATCCGCCCTCCGGCACACTCACTTCATCTCGACGACCTTGCCGTCTTCGATCGTCACCCGCCGATCCATCAGTCCGGCGAGCTCGTGATTGTGCGTCGCGATCAATGCCGCGAGGCCCGACTGCCGTGCCAGCGCTTCCAGCGCCTCGAAGACATAACCGGCGGTCTCCGGATCGAGATTGCCTGTCGGTTCGTCGGCAAGGAGAACGAGTGGCGCGTTGGCAACGGCGCGCGCAATCGCAACGCGCTGCTGCTCGCCGCCGGAAAGTTCCGCCGGGCGGTGATCGGCGCGGTGGCCGATGCGCATATAGTCGAGCAACGCCCCAGCCCGCTCCGCGGCTTCCGCCTTGGGCAGACCGGCGATCAACTGCGGCATCATGATGTTCTCGAGTGCCGAGAACTCAGGCAACAGGTGGTGGAACTGGTAGACGAAACCGATCTCGTTGCGACGGATCGCCGTGCGCCGATCATCGTTGAGCCCGCCGCAGGACACCCCGTTGACCAGCACCTCGCCGCTATCGGGGCGCTCCAGCAGACCCGCCACATGCAGCAGCGTCGATTTTCCGGTCCCTGACGGCGCGACCAGCGCCACGGTCTCGCCGCTTCTCAGCGTGAAGTCAGCACCCTTGAGGATGGAAAGGAACGTCTCGCCTTCCCCATAGTGTCGTTCGACGCCGGAAAGCTGCAGTGCCACGCGCGCATTCATTTAAGTGATGTCCTTGTCATTCGTAACGCAGGGCCTGCACCGGATCGAGGCGCGAGGCGCGCCAGGCCGGAAAGATCGTGGCGAGGAAGGATAGGGTCAGCGCCATGACGATGACGAGCGCCGTCTCGTCGGCATTCATGTCGGCCGGAAGCTGGCTGAGGAAATAAAGCTCTGGGCTAAACAGCGTTGTTCCGGAGATCCAGGAGAAGAACTGTCGGATGGATTCGATGTTGAGGCAGACGACGACGCCGAGCGCCACGCCCGCGACCGTTCCGGCGACGCCGATTGCAGCCCCCGTCATGAAGAAGATGCGCATGACAGAGCCCGAGGTCGCGCCCATGGTCCTTAAGATCGCGATGTCGCTGCCCTTGTCCTTCACCAGCATGATCAGGCCGGAGATGATGTTGAGCGCCGCGACCAGCACGATCAGCGTCAGGATCATGAACATCACGTTGCGCTCCACCTGGAGCGCGGAGAAGAAGGTCTTGTTGCGGTCGCGCCAGTCGGTGATGAAGATCTGCCGTCCGGCCGCGTCCTCGATCGGCTGGCGCAACTCCTCGACGACATCTGGATGTTCGACGAAGATCTCGATCGACTGAACCAGTCCCTCGGCGTTGAAGAACAGCTGTGCCTCTTCAAGCGGCATGAAGATGATTGTTGAATCATATTCCGACATGCCGATCTCGTAGATCGCCGAGACGGTATAGGCTTTCACACGCGGGTTCATGCCGAGCGGCGTCACGTCGCCGTTGGGCGAGGTCAGCGTGATGGTACCGCCGACCGTTATGCCAAGCTGTTCGGCCATGCGCGAGCCGATCG
>NZ_JACVAV010000028.1:0-1630 GCF_014852035.1 Ensifer sp. ENS03
TGTGGCAGCCAAGTTGAACTGTCCGCTTTGGCGCAAAGTTAAAATGTCAATTTGAGCTGCCCTACGGCACGACGACCAGCCCCGATCTGACCGGCTGATCCGGTTGCAAGATCAGATCGGGGTGGGTGGTGGCCACCTCTTCGGCTTTAGCTTTGAGATGTTGCGATGACGGATCATTCCGCAGCATCAAGTCGGGAAAGGGCCTTCTCACGTCGCGCGATCACCACCGGATCGTTCGTGAAGTCCGTCCGCTTGCCCGGCTTGCGGCCACGCGGTTTGTAGCCATTCTTGTCGCTGTTCGTCTTCACGGCCGGCTGCGTCTGCTGGTCCTGACGTTCCTTAATGTAAGCCAGGACATCGGAAAGCCGCTTGTTCTCGGTGATCGCCGCATGCGTCACCCGCTGGTCCTTGTCGAACACCCTGTAGGACAGGGAATGGCCTTTCCACCGCACATCCAATCGGCCATCCGCATAGGCATAGGTTTCGACATAGCGACCAGCCAAACCGCGCGTCACCTCGGTCTCCTCGAGCATGATCCGCCGGCGCTCAAACGAAAACGTCAGTTGCGCTCCGACATAGCGCTGCTCGCGTTTGCACAGGATCTCGGCCAGCCGATCCGGTGCAAGGTTCATCGGCCGGTGCAGGTCATCGGGTCGGGCAGGGACAATGGCAAACCGCGCGTTGTAGTGCTCTATGAAGCCAGGCAAAAATGCATTGCCAGCCTCCATGTCGTCGATACCCGCCAGCCTTAATTCCTTGACCAAGCGATCTTGCAGCGTCCGGTTCATCCGTTCGACGCGACCTTTGGCCTGACTGGAGTTTGCGCAAAGAATCTCGATGTTTAACTCGCAAAGCGCTCGCCCGAACTGCGTCATGCCCTGGCCACCCTTGGCATCCTTCTTCGCCACCCGGAACACCGAATGCTTGTCGGAGTAAAAGGCGACCGGTGCCCCGTGATGCTTGAGATACAGCGCCAGCGCTTCAAAGTAGGTGAAGGCGCTTTCCGAACGCACAAACCGCACCTGCATCAACTTGCCCGTCGCATCATCGACGAACACCAGCAGCGAGCATGACGGCCCACGATCCTCAAACCAGCGATGCTCCGACCCGTCGATCTGCACCAGCTCGCCATAGGCCTCGCGTCGCAAGCGTGGCTGATGAAACGTCCGCCGCTGCTTGCGCGACAGCCAGAGGCCGTCGTCCGACATCCATTGGCGCAGCGTCTCGCGCGATACCGTCAGTCCATCGCGTTCGGCTAGCTTCTCGGCCGCCAACGTCGGTCCGAAGTCCGCATAGCGTTCGCGAACGAGCGTCACCGCATAATCCCGAACACCGTCGCTGATCCGGTTGTTCGAGGGTCGGCCGATCGCCTTATGCCGGATTGAAGCCGCGCCGCCAGTGTTGATCCGCTCCAGCAGACGACGGACCTGACGGGTGCTCAGTTCAAGCACGCGCGCCGCCGACGCCAACGTCATGCGTCCGGCGATCACCTTCGACAAAACCTCAATCCGTTGCAGATCGCGCTCGCTCATCGCAATCAATCCCATCCGCAACCTCCCAGGTCATCAAAACCCGGGGAGAGTGACATTCCAACTTTGCAGGATCAGGACACTTTAACTTTGCGGCTACA
>NZ_JACVAV010000029.1:0-1598 GCF_014852035.1 Ensifer sp. ENS03
CGTCACACCGCCCAGCAGGAGCATCCAAGCGCGCCGAAGAAACCCTTAAGGTCGGCGATCGGCAGTTTCGACGTCCAGGCGCCGGCATGATCGTGGCCATGGACGCCGCAATCGCTGGCGCAGCCGCACGACGTGATCGCGGTGCGCCGGAGCGAGCGCTTTCCGGCGCCCTCGGGCTCACCCCAGGCGGCATAACCGCCGAAGGTGCGAACCGGCGACCAGTCCGGCATTGCCGGCGGCACCTTGTTCTCGTCGTGAGAGGCAAATGCGCCGGCCGCATAGACGATCTTGCCGCCGACCATCGTGAGCTCTGACGTGAGGAAGGAAATCTCGTCCTCGGCGCAGTTGAAAAAATCCTTGTCCGGCACGATGAGGTCGGCGAACTGCCCTTTCTCAATCCGGCCTTTCTTGCCTTCCTCGTTTGAAAACCACTGCACCTTCTCGGTCCACATCCGAAGCGCCGTCTCGCGATCGAGGCAGTTGGCGCGGGGGTAGAGCTGCAGGCCGCCGACAGTCTTGCCGGTCACCATCCACGACAGCGAAACCCAGGGGTTGTAGGATGCGACGCGGGTCGCATCGGTGCCGGCGGAAACGTTGACGCCCTTTGCCAGCATCTTGGCCACCGGCGGCGTCGCTTCAGCGACACCATGGCCGTAGCGCTCGACGAAGTACTCGCCCTGATAGGCCATGCGGTGCTGCACGGCGATGCCGCCGCCAAGGGCGGCGATCCGGTCGATCGAGCGGTCAGAGATCGTCTCCGCATGGTCGAAGAACCAGTTGATACCCTCAAGCGGGATATCCCGGTTGACCTTCTCGAAGACGTCGAGCGCACGGGTGATCGTCTCGTCATAGGTGGCATGCAGTCGCCAGGGCCAGCGGTTCTCCGCAAGAATGCGCACGACCTCTTCGAGTTCGCCCTCCATCTCCGGCGGCATGTCCGGGCGCGGCTCGCGGAAGTCCTCGAAGTCGGCGGCGGAAAACACCAGCATCTCGCCGGCACCGTTGTGGCGGAAATAGTCGTTGCCCTGCTTGTACTTGACCGACGACGTCCATTTCAGGAAGTCGTCCTTCTCCTGCTTCGGCTTCTGGGTGAAGAGGTTGTAGGCAAGGCGGACCGTCATCTGGCCCTCGTCCGAGAGCTTCTGGATGACGGCATAGTCATCCGGGTAGTTCTGGAAGCCGCCGCCGGCGTCGATGACGCTGGTGACGCCGAGCCGGTTGAGCTCGCGCATGAAATGACGGGTCGAGTTGACCTGGTAATCGAAGGGCAGCTTCGGCCCCTTGGCGAGCGTCGAATAGAGGATGCCGGCATTGGGCTTGGCCAAGAGCAGCCCCGTCGGGGTGCCGCTGGCATCGCGAGTGATCTCGCCGCCCGGCGGGTTCGGCGTGTCCCTGGTGTAGCCGACGGCGCGGAGCGCCGCGGCATTGAGCAGCGCCCGGTCATAGAGATGCAGCAGGAACACCGGCGTATCGGGCGCGACCGCGTTGATCTCATCGATCGTCGGCAACCGCTTTTCGGCGAACTGGTGCTCGGTGAAGCCGCCGACGACCCGCACCCATTGCGGCGCCGGCGTGATCGCCACCTGCCGCTTCAGCAT
>NZ_JACVAV010000002.1:0-1258091 GCF_014852035.1 Ensifer sp. ENS03
TCAATCCGTTGCAGATCGCGCTCGCTCATCGCAATCAATCCCATCCGCAACCTCCCAGGTCATCAAAACCCGGGGAGAGTGACATTCCAACTTTGCAGGATCAGGACACTTTAACTTTGCGGCTACACATACAGATCGCATAAGATAGATTATGGAACTAACGTATATGCCGGAAAGCATGGATTGCGGCTGAACGTTGCCTTGGCGAGCTTGACCCGGCCTTTCCAGCCTGCTTAGCGTTCCCGAACCAAACACCTCATTTTCAAGGCCAGATGTGATGAGCGAATTGCGCGTTCTTTCAGATGCTTTCATTCCGGAACTGCCAAACCGCTACAAAGGCAAAGTTCGCGAAAACTACGACCTGCCCGATGGCAACCGCATTATAATCGCGACGGACCGCCTCAGCGCCTTCGACGTCATTCTGACGTCGATCCCGAACAAGGGTCACGTGCTGACGCAGACGGCGCGCTACTGGTTTGAGGAAACCGCCGACATCTGCCCGAACCATGTGGTCAGCTATCCCGACCCCAATGTCGTCATCGGCAAGCGGCTCGACATCCTGCCGGTCGAGGTCGTCGTGCGCGGTTATCTCGCCGGAACGACCAGTACCTCGATCCTGACGAAATACCGCAACGGCGAGCGCGAGATGTACGGCATCACCCTGCCGGACGGAATGTGCGACAATGAGAAGCTTCCCCAGGCAATTATCACGCCCACCAGCAAGGCTTTCGACGGCGGCCATGACGAGCCGCTTTCGGTCGAAGCGATCATCGAGCAAGGACTGCTGACGAAGGAACAGCTCGATACCGTCTGGCAATATGCGCTTGCGCTGTTTGCCCGCGGTCAAGAGCGCGCCGCCGAGCGCGGCCTGATCCTCGTCGACACCAAATACGAGTTTGGAACCGACGAAAACGGCACGATCATTCTCGCCGACGAGATCCACACACCCGACAGCAGCCGCTACTGGATCGCCGACAGCTACCAGGAAAGCTTCGAGCGCGGAGAACGTCCCAGGAGTTTCGACAAGGATTTCGTCCGTGCCTGGGTCACTGCGCGCTGCGATCCCTACAAGGATCCGATCCCGGAAATTCCACTTGATCTCATCGAGCAGACCTCGGCGGTCTATATCGAAGCCTTCGAAAAGATCACCGGCCAGCGCTTCGTTCCGGACCTGTCGGGTGCGACGGTTCTGGATCGCATTCGCGCCAACCTGACGCCATATTTCTCGAAATAAATCAGTATATTATAGATTTATTCTAATCTGATTTAGGCGCCGGGCGTAGGATCATCGACATCGAATTCGAGCCGCATCAGGTCGTATGCCGGCTCGATATGATCAGGCGTCTCGCCTTGCACCGTGTCGTAATCCAGCGGCACGTGCATGTGTGTTAGCACCGCCCGCTTCGGCTTGAGGCGCTCGATCCAGCCGAGCGATTGCACCAGTGACAGATGGCTCGGGTGGAACTTGTACTGCAGCGTATCGATCACCAGCAGATCGAGGTCGCCGAGCTTGGCAATGGTCTCGGCCGGAAAATCGCTGACATCGCTGCAATAGGCAAAGTCGCCGATGCGGAAGCCCAGAGAATGAATATTGCCGTGAAACTGCATCAGCGGCCGGAACGCGATCGGCCCGCCGGCGCCTGATATCACCACCGGCGACAGATCATCGGCAATGATGTGCGGCTCGACGATCGGTGGATAGCCGCTGCCTGGCGGTGATTCCAGGCAATAACCAAACCCCTCGCGAATACGGCCCATCGTATAGGCATCGGCCCAGATCGGCACCCGTCTGCGGTTTTCGATGACGTAACCGCGCAAGTCGTCGATCCCGTGCAGATGGTCGGCATGGGAATGGGTATAGATCACCGCATCGATGTGGCGCACGTTCGTTGCGACCATCTGCGCACGAAAATCCGGCCCGGTGTCGATGACGACGGTCGTCTTGCCGCCGCCGGGCGCGATTTGCTCGACGAGCAAGGCCGCGCGCATGCGCCGGTTTTTCGGATTGTCAGGATTGCAGGCGCCCCAGTCCCCGGTAATGCGCGGCACGCCTGGTGACGAGCCGCAGCCGAGGATGGTGAACGTGCGCCGGAACGCCACGTCAGAGCCTCGGCATCTTGGAGAAGACGCGGAAGGCATTCTCCGTGGTGATCCTTGCAATCTCCTCAGTGGTCACGCCGATCGTCTCGGCAAGCACGGCTGCCGTATGGGCAACGTAAGCCGGCTCGTTGCGCTTGCCGCGGAACGGCTTCGGCGCGAGGTACGGCGCGTCGGTTTCGACGATCATCCGGTCATGCGGCACGGTCTTGGCGATGTCACGCAGCTCTTCGGATTTCGGGAAAGTTAGGATGCCCGAAAAGGACACGTAGCCGCCGAGCTCCACGCCGACACGGGCGAGCTCCGGACCGGAAGAGAAGCAGTGCAGAAGGAAAGGGAAGGCCCCCTTCCCGGTTTCCTCGGTCAGGATCGCCGCCATGTCTTCATCGGCCGAGCGGCTGTGAATGACGAGCGGCAGGCCGGTCTCGCGGGCAGCCGCAATGTGACGACGCAGGCCCTCGACCTGGGCCCCGCGCGGCGCATTGTCATAGAAGTAATCAAGACCCGCCTCGCCGATCGCCACCACCTTCGGATGGGCCGAAAGCCGCACGAGATCCTCGGTGGTGATATCAAGCTCCTCGTCCGCATTGTGCGGATGGGTGCCGACGGAACAGAAGACGTTCGGATAGGCCTCGGCGATCGCAAGGATCGTCTCGAACCGCTTCACGCGGGTCGAGATCGTGATCATCTGCCCGACACCGGCCTCGCGCGCCCGCGCGACGATTGCGTCGCGCTCCGCTTCGAAATCGGGGAAGTCCAGATGGCAATGGGTATCGATCAGCATGCTCAAGATGCCTTACTGCGCTTCGGGTGCCACATAGCGCGGGAAGACCGGCTTCGGCGCCTCGAGCGGCGTGCCCGAGACGAGACGTCCGGCCTCGCCGAGCGCTGCGAAGTCGCGCTTGTCGGCGGGTGCAGCCACCAGGTCGAGCAGCTTCGCCGAGGATTCCGGCATGAACGGCTGAAGCAGGATGGCGATCTGGCGCACGACTTCGGCGGTCACGTAGAGCACTGTGCCCATGCGCGCTGGATCGGTCTTCTTCAGTGCCCAGGGCTCCTGGCCGGCGAAGTAGCGGTCGGTCTCGGAGACCACGGCGATGATCGCCGCCAGCGCCCGGTGGATCATCTGCTTACCCATCTCGTCGCGCGTGATCTCGTGCAGCGCGTCGGCGGCGGCCAGCATCGCTTTATCTTCGTCGGTCAAGGGGCCGCAGACCGGAACTTGACCATCGCAGTTCTTGACGATCATCGACAGCGAGCGGCTCGCCAGGTTGCCGATACCGTTGGCGAGGTCGGAGTTGATGCGGGTCGCGATCCCCTCCTCGCTATAGCTGCCGTCCTGGCCGAAGGAGACTTCGCGCAGAAAGAAGTAGCGGATCTGGTCGAGACCGAAATGTTCGACGAGGTTGAAAGGGTCGACGACGTTGCCGAGCGACTTCGACATCTTCTCGCCCTTGTTGAGCAGGAAGCCGTGCGCGAAGACGCGCTTGGGCAGCGGCAGGCAGGCCGACATCAGGAACGCCGGCCAGTAGACCGCGTGGAAGCGGATAATGTCCTTGCCGATCACATGGATGTTCGCTGGCCAGAACTTGGCGCGCGGGCCCTTGGGATCGTCGAGATAACCGGTCGCGGTGATGTAGTTCGTCAGCGCGTCGACCCAGACATACATGACATGCGCCGGATCGTTCGGCACCTTGATGCCCCAGTCGAAGGTGGTGCGCGAAACCGAGAGGTCCTTGAGGCCGGACTTCACGAAGGAGATCACTTCGTTGCGGCGCTCGGCCGGGCCGATGAAATCCGGATTCTCTTCGTAGTGCTTCAACAGCTTGTCCTGGTATTCGGACAGCTTGAAGAAGTAGCTCTGCTCCTCGACCCACTCGACCGGCGTCCCCTGCGGGCCGTAGCGCACGCCGTCGGCGCGCAGCTCGGTCTCGTTCTCCTGATAATAGGCTTCGTCGCGCACCGAATACCAGCCGGCGTAGGAGTCCTTGTAGAGGTCGCCCGCCTCGCCCATGCGGATCCAGATGTCCTGCGACGCCTGATGGTGGCGCGGCTCGGTCGTGCGGATGAAATCGTCGTTGGACGCGTTCAGGGCCACGGCCATCTTCTGGAACTCGGCCGAATTGCGGTCGGCAAGTTCCTGCGGCGTCACGCCTTCCTTGCGCGCCGTCTGCTGCATCTTCTGCCCGTGCTCGTCCGTGCCGGTCAGGAAGAAAACCTCACGCCCGTCGAGGCGCTGGTAGCGCGCCATAGCATCCGTCGCGATCAGTTCATAGGCATGGCCGATGTGCGGCTTGCCGTTCGGGTAGGAAATCGCTGTCGTGATGTAGAAGGGGGACGTGTCTCTCATAGGCGGATTCGATCTATCTCGGATTAAGCTACGCACGCTCTTAGCGCATACGCTGCTAGGAAGAAACATGCGATCCATGAAAAGCCCGGCCGAAGCGGCCGCCGCCACCGCCCTCCTCCTTGCGCGCCCCGCGTGCAAGATTTAGAACAAACAGGAAACAAATGAAGGGGTGAGTCGTGCTGGATCAACTTGGCAGCCAATTTGAAACCGCGTCGGCCGGCTATGCCGCCGCGCACGGGATCGAGCGCGATCCCGACTGGTTCATCTTGAAGATGCAGGAGGAAATGGGGGAACTGACCCAGGCCTGGAACAAGCTGAGCGGTCGCGGGCGGTCCCAGGGGAAATCGCCGGACGACCTCCGGACACAGATGGCCGACGAGACCGCAGACCTTCTTGGGCACGTCCTGCTCTTCGCGCAGCACCACAAGCTGGACCTCCAGGCGGCGATCGAGCGAAAATGGCGTTTTCAGCCGGCGCTATAGCGCCGCTTTCATATCGTCGAGCAGCGACAGAATGGTCTGCTTTCGGTCGAGATTATAGGCATCGCTGACCGTCAGTCGCTCGGTCACGGAGGCTGACAGCCGGGCGAAGCGTTCGGCGCGCATGATATCGCCCGAAACGGCCGCCTCCCGCGCCTCCCGCATGATGCGATCGCTGGCAAGGGCCCGGAAGAAATCGAAGATCGTTTCGCTGTCCTTGCCGGCGAGGGCATCGGCGAGCTTGTGCATGTCTTTCCGGACAGACGGTCCCTGCCCTGCAAGGATGCCCTCGAAGGTTGCCGCGATTTCCAGTCCGCCATAGTTGATCAGCTTCAGCGCCTCGGCGACGCTGCCGCTGGCGGCAGCGATGATGCGCTCGGCATTCTCGCCCTCGAGATCGAAACCGAGATGCGCCAATGCCTGGCCGAGCGGTGCTGCGTCGAGCGGCTTCAGTCGCAGCGGCAGGCAGCGCGAGCGGATCGTCGGCAGCAGTTTTCCGGGTGCATGCGTCAGCACCAGGAACAGCGAGCGGCGCGGCGGTTCCTCGAGGATCTTCAAGATGGCGTTGGCCGCATTGCGATTGAGATCGTCGGCCGGATCGATGATGACGATGCGCCAATTGCCCGTGCCGGAGGTCTGGCTGAAGAACTTGCCGGCGCGCCGGACCTCGTCGACGGTGATCGCCCCCTTCGCCCTGCCCGTCTTTTCATCGATCGGGCGGGCCAGGTGCAGGAGATTGTGTGAGGCGCCGGAGGCAAGCTGCCTGCCGATCGCAGAGCTCGGGTCCGGGTCGGCAAGCGTTTCAGGCGCATCGGCCGGTTCAGGATTTTTTAGGATGTGATGGGCAAAGCGGAAGGCAAGTGTCGCCTTGCCGATCCCTTCCGGCCCTTCGATCAGGATCGCGTGGTGCCCCTTGCCGGAGCGATAGCTCTGCGCCAGAAAGGCTTCCGCCTGCTCATGGCCGAACAGGCGATTGTTCTCCGCGGGCGCAATGGCGCCATCAAGGACCCCGGCTCTTTCGCTCATGACACGGCTTCCTCGGCCGACGTGTCCGTGCCGTCGCCATGCGGCAGAAGCGCTTCGACAAGCGAAAGCACCTCGGCGGTGATGGCCTCAACCGGCTGCGTCGCATCCACCACCCGGCACCGCTCGGAATCGCGTCTGGCAATGTCGAGAAAGGCGTCGCGCCGCTTCTCGTGGGTCTCTAGTTGTTCCTTTTCGAAACGATCGGGATTGTCGTCGCCGGCGCGGCGTTGCGCCCGCTCGAGGCCGACGCTGGCGGGCAGGTCGAAGATCACGGTGCGGTCCGGCACGACACCGTTGATTGCTACGCGCTCCAGGCTTTCGACGAAGCTTTGTTCGAGATTGCCGGTGATGCCCTGGTAGACGCGCGAAGAATCCATGAAGCGATCGCAAAGCACGATGATGCCCTTGTCGAGCGATGGCCGGATGACCTCCTCGACATGGTCGCTGCGGGCTGCGGCAAAGAGAATCGCCTCCATCCGCACTCCGAAGGATTCCGCAGCCCCCGAAAGCAGCACGTGACGCACCGCCTCGGCGCCGGGAGAACCACCCGGCTCGCGCGTCGTCAGCACCTCGTAGCCGCGGGCGCGCAGGGAATCGGCTAGCAGGCGGAGCTGCGTCGACTTGCCGGCACCTTCCCCGCCTTCGAATGTTACGAATAGACCTTTTTTCAGCGACACCATGCTTTCCCGTATCGGCATGCGGTTTGGCCCTGTTTAGCCGATTGGTCCTCCGGGCGAAACCGTCAGGTGACGATTTGAAGAGGCATTCGAGTGAGCGCGGCTCAGAGCCAGAAGAAAAGCAGTTCCTGCAGGGCGTCGACCGCGCGGCTCGTCAGGGTTCCCTGCCCCACCGCGCCGGCCGTCTTGACCGGGACCTCGCGCAACAGTTTCTCGCCGTTCCACAGCTTGACGACGCCGACTTCCGTGCCGGCCGTCACCGGCGCCCGCAAGGGCCACTTGTAGACGATGCGCGCCGTCAGCCGCTCGGGATTGTTGACCGGCAGCAGCACGTCGACCGGACCGCCGGCCACCAACGCGACGTGAGACGCGTCGCCGCCATAGACGGCTGCCTCGCCGATCGCTTCTCCATCGGCGAAGATCCGCTTCTTCTCGAAGGCGGTCATCGCCCAGTCGAGAACCTTGCGGCTTTCTTCGATGCGTTCCTTGTCGGTTTCAAGGCCGCCCATCGCGAGATAAACGCGGCGGTCACCGCGTTGCAGCGACGCGGCGAGCGAAAAGCCGAAACCTTCGGCAAAGCCCGTTGCCAGGCCGTCCACGCCGATATTGGCGGAGATCAGCGGGTTCTTGTTGCGTTGGAGGATCTTGTTCCATTCGAATTCCGGCTGCGAATAGAGCCGGTAGAGATCGGGATGCGCTTCGTGCAGGTGGCGGACGAGCGTCACCAGTTCGCTCATTGTGATCTTGTTGCCGGGATCGGGCAGCCCGGTCGCGTTGCGGAAGGTCGCGACCGGCATGCCGAGTTCGCGCGCGCGCGCCGTCATGCGCTCGGCAAATGCACCTTCGCTGCCGGTCATGCCCTCGGCGAGAATGATGCAGGCATCGTTGGCCAGCTGAACGGCTACGCCCTGCAGGAGATCGGCGACCCGGATGCGCGACTTCAGAGCGGCAAACATCGTCGAGGTGCCGGCCGGCGCGCCGCCGGTCCGCCACGCATGCTCCGATACGTCGTAGAGGGTTTCGGGCGAGACTTCGCCCTTGCCGAGCGCTTCGGCGACGACCTCCATGGTCATCAGCTTGGCAAGCGAAGCGGGTGGGATCGGGTCGTTTTCGGCACGCGAGAAAAGCACCGTGCCGGTTTCTGCATCGACCAGCAGGATCTGCTTTGCCTTGGTGTCGAAGGCGGGTGCCGGCGTTTGCGCGAATGCGGCACCGGCAAACAACGCAAGGCCAAGGAAAGCGGCCGAAAGCATCTTCATGCGCATGGGAAACTCCGGTTTCCCCTCGGGCATAGCAGCGTGGTCATTTTGGCACAACGCCGAGAACTGTTAACGGGCCGAACCGTTCGTTTTCTGGCGCTTGGCGTAGTCGACGATGACTTGCGGCGTTAGCTGCTTCTTGTCGACCATGATCGCTTCGAAGGGCGATTCGGCGTCGCTGACGCGAACTTCGTAATAGGCAGCCGCATAGGCCATGTTGCCGTCGGGCATCGGAATGTACTCCGGCCGCTCGCGCGGGATCGGGCCGATTTCCGGCAGCATGACGAATTCGTTGAACGACGCCGGCTGCTGGGCAAACTGCGGCACGGGCGCGGCCATCGCGGTGACCGGTTCGCTGACGTCGAGCGACGCCTTGGCCGGCACGGTGATGGTGCCGAGGCTTTGCTTGCGGAACGGTTCGTTCGAGGCAACCATCACGCCGGTTGCGATCTGCCCTTCGGGCATGATGCTCGGCCCGCGCTGGCCCTTCTCGACATAGGACGCCATCAGGTAAGGCATGTCGTTGCCTTCGAGCGGTGCGCGGCCGACATATTGCACCTTCACCTGTGCGCTGCCCTTGCGCTTGATGTCGAGCAGGTCCGCCGTTTTCGAGGAAACGTCGATGATGCGGCCGTATTCGTAGGGGCCGCGATCGTTGACGCGCACGATGACCGAGGTGCCGTTTTCCATGTTGGTGACGCGGGCGTAGCTCGGCAGCGGAAACGTCGGATGGGCGGCCGACAGATGCGCCTTGTCGTAGACTTCGCCGTTGGCGGTCAGGCGTCCGTGGAAGGCGGAGCCGTACCAGGATGCCATACCCGTCTTGTTATAGCCGAAGTCTTCCTTGGGCTGGTACCACTTGCCCTTGACCTGATAGGCCTTGCCTACCTGAAAGCGTCCGCCGCCCTTCGGGATGTTGTTGCCGGTGGCAACGCGCGGGCTCGCCTTTACGCCATAGACGGATTCAGGAAAGTACTCCTTGCTCCGCGCAGTTTTCTTGACATTCGACGTGGAGCCGCAGGCGGCAAGCGTTACGCACAGTGCCGGGATCGCCGCAAGGCGCAGTCCCTTGACCAGATATGCCGCATTTTTATTGGAGGTCATCTGTCCCACAACATCGATCGATAAAGCCGTACTCGAAACCTTCCGCTTACCCCCAGCGGAAAGCTCGACGTCCCGAAACGGAACAGGTGTGTATTCATGACATCATCAAGGCAAAAATGCGAACTCATCCACAGGCCGGCTCCGCATTTCGTGAGTTATGGTTTACGGCTGGTTAACGTGATCGGGCCCGGCGCCTGCTCTTCAAAGCGGTCGAGAAAATCTTGCAGCGACGCATGTTAATTCTTGCAAAGCGCCAAGGCTTCGCGCAATAACGCCGTGCCCGGCACGCAGTCGCGCGGTGCTTCAGGCAAGGACAGGTGGCCGAGTGGTTTAAGGCTCTGGTCTTGAAAACCAGCGTACGGGAAACCGTACCGTGGGTTCGAATCCCACCCTGTCCGCCATTTCCCTTTTCTCCACCCATTAGTTGTCGAACCGACGAGATGGGACTACCTTACGAAGCGTAATGACGGTGCCAAGTCCTTTGGGGAGCGGGATCGACATGCGCGTTAAAGATGTGATGACGACGTCGGTCGTCAAGTTGTCCCCTGACAACAGCGTCAGGCAGGCGGCCCGGATTATGCTCGACAATCATGTCAGTGGCCTTCCCGTGGTCGACGGTGATGGAGCCCTGGTGGGCGTCATCAGCGAAGGCGACCTCATTCGCCGGAGCGAGCTTGGCGGCGGCATTCCGGTCGCCGACCCGACCGGGGCCGCGGACGAGCGGGCGAGCGCCTATGTGCGCCGATCCTCCTGGAGGGTCGGTGATGCCATGACGGCCAATCCCGTGACCATCGATGAGGATGCCTCCGTCGCGCGCGTTGCGTCTCTGATGCGGGAGCGCGGCATCAAGCGTGTACCGGTGCTTAGAAACGGCCTTGTTGTCGGTATCGTCAGTCGCGCCGATCTGCTGCAGGCGATCTTGTCTGCAAAGCAAGACGAGACGGCGGCCGGCGACGAAGCCATCCGGCGCAGTATCCTGGTGCGCATCGGCGAAAATACCGGTCTTGAAGGCCTGGACATAAAGGTCGCCGTGACCGACGGCATCGTGCACCTCTGGGGCAACGTGGATACCGCCGATTGCCGTAAGGCGGCCCGCATCCTCGCTGAGAACGTGCGCGGCGTTCGCGGCGTGGTCGAGCACTACGCCGAGCCCTATCCGCAATAAGATATGCGTCGAGACCGCCGCGGCCTGTGTCCGCGGCGCTGCAAGCGTATTCCTGCTGCTGTCGTTCGTACTTCAAGCGTTCCACCATCCTGCCCGCCGCAGAAAAAACAGCAACGACCGTAGCGAATTCGAGAGACTGCGATGGCTTGCGCGACGGCAAGCTGGAGGGAATTTCAGCATAGGTCCTTTTGACCGGGAGGCTCAGATGGTTTCGCCTGAAACAGCATCGATGAAAGAGACGGCATCCGGAAAATCAGCAGCACCGTTGTCGGCCGACGAACTCCGCCTGATGGACGCCTATTGGCGCGCTTCGAACTATCTGTCGGTCGGGCAGATCTATCTGCTCGACAATCCGCTTCTGCGCGAGCCGCTGAAGCGCGAGCACATCAAGCCGCGCCTGCTCGGCCATTGGGGCACGTCGCCGGGCCTCAACATGCTCTACGTGCACCTCAATCGCGTCATCAAACGCGACGACCTCGACATGATCTATATCATCGGTCCCGGCCATGGCGGGCCGTCTCTGGTGGCGCATGCCTATCTGGAAGGGACCTACACGGAGTTTTATCCGAACATCGCCGAAGACGCCGAAGGCATGCAGCGGCTGTTCAAGCAGTTCAGCTTTCCCGGCGGCATCCCGAGCCATGTGGCGCCGGAAACGCCCGGCAGCATCCATGAGGGCGGCGAGCTTGGTTATGCGCTCAGCCACGCCTATGGCGCCGCCTTCGACAATCCCAATCTGGTCGTTGCCTGCATTGTCGGCGATGGCGAGGCCGAGACCGGGCCGCTTGCGACGGGCTGGCAGAGCAACAAGTTTCTCAACCCTGCCCGCGACGGCTGTGTTCTGCCGATCCTGCACCTGAACGGCTACAAGATCGCCAATCCCTGCTTCCTCGCCCGCATTCCGCACGACGAGTTGAAGAAGTTCTTCGAGGGCATGGGCTACAAACCCTATTTCGTCGAAGGGCATGATCCGGCAAAGGTCCACCAGCAACTGGCAGACGTGCTCGATACGGCGACGGCCGAAATCCGGCAGATTTGGGACGATGCCCGCATCAGGGGCAATCTGAAGCGCCCGGCCTGGCCTATGATCATCTTCCGCACGCCAAAGGGCTGGACCTGCCCGCCGGAAATCGACGGTAAGAAATGCGAGGACTACTGGCGCGCGCATCAGGTGCCGATGGGCGAGATGGAGAAGCCCGAGCACATCCGCATCCTCGAACAATGGATGAAGAGCTATCGCCCGGAAGAACTCTTCAGTGACGAGGGCCGGCTGAAGCCCGAGATCGCGGCGCTCGCCCCATCCGGACATCGCCGCATGAGCGACAATCCGCATGCAAACGGCGGCCTGCTGTTGCGCGACCTGAAAATGCCGGGCTTCCGGGACTACGCCGTCGACGTTCCGAGCCCGGGTGCCACGACCGTGGAAGCGGCGCGCGTGATGGGCAAGTTCCTGCGCGACGTGATGAAGAACAACATGGACGCGAAGAACTTCCGGCTGTTCAGCCCGGACGAAAACAACTCCAACCGATGGCAGGATGTGCTCGAGGTCACCGACCGCTGCTACATGGCCGAGATCTATCCCGAGGACGATCACCTCTCACCGGATGGCCGCATCATGGAAGTCTTGAGCGAGCACCAATGCCAGGGTTGGCTTGAAGGCTATCTCTTGACCGGGCGCCACGGCTTCTTCTCCTGCTACGAAGCCTTCATCCACATCATCGATTCCATGTTCAACCAGCACGCCAAGTGGCTGAAGGTCTGCAATGAGATCCCCTGGCGCCGGCCGGTCGCGTCGCTCAATTATTTCTTGAGCTCCCATGTCTGGCGGCAGGATCACAACGGTTTCAGCCATCAGGATCCGGGCTTCATCGATCATGTCGTCAACAAGAAGGCTGAGGTCGTCCGCGTCTACCTGCCGCCGGATGCCAATACGCTGCTGTCGGTCACCGACCATTGCCTGCGCAGCCGCAACTACGTCAACGTCGTCGTCGCCGGCAAGCAGCCGGGCCCGCAATGGCTGACGATGGAACAGGCCGTGCGCCATTGCAGCATGGGTGTGAGCATCTGGGACTGGGCCAGCAACGACGCCAACAGTGAGCCGGACGTCGTCATGGCCTGCTGCGGCGACACTCCGACGCTGGAAACCCTCGCCGCCGTCCAGCTGCTGCGCGAGCATCTGCCTGAAGTGAAGGTCCGGGTCGTCAACGTCGTCAACCTGATGAAACTGCAACCGGCGGAAGAACACCCGCATGGCCTTTCGGACAGCGACTTTGATGGCATCTTCACCAGGGACAAGCCGATTATCTTTGCCTTCCACGGTTATCCCTGGCTGATCCATCGCCTCACCTATCGCCGCACCAATCACGGCAATCTGCATGTTCGCGGCTACAAGGAAGAAGGCACGACCACGACACCCTTCGACATGGTGGTGCTGAACGAACTCGACCGCTTCCACCTGGCCGGCGATGCCATCGATCGCCTGCCGCAGCTCGGCGCGCGGGCGGCCTACTTCAAGCAGGCGATCCAGGCCAAGCTGATCGAGCACCGGGAGTATATCGAGAAGCATGGCGACGACATGCCCTCGATCAGCGGCTGGAAATGGGGCGTTAACGGGGCGCAGCCAGCCAAGGCTGGGACATCGACCGAAGGGGACAACGTCTAAGGCCCGCGCACGGCTGGATTGACGATCACCCTGCCCGGCTTGCCTGAGCTTGCGAGCCGCTCCGCAAGGAGCGTCTCGCGCACACGACACGAACGAACCCTCATCGTCATTGCGGCTGGCTGCCATGTCGGAATTGCTGTCGACAGATCCCGAACTGAACCGCATGCCGACCGAGCAGGATCTTGCCCGGTTGCAGTTCACGACGCTGCTCTACTATCTCCACTGCACCAACCCGGACAACGGCCTGGTCCGTGACAAGACGCAGGAAGACGCGCCTGCAAGTATCGCGGCGGTCGGCATGGCGCTCGCGACGATCCCGGTGTTGGTCGAGCGCGGCATCGTCATCCGCAAGTTTGCCGCAAAGATCGCGCGTCGGCGCTTGCAGTTTCTCCTGGAGTGCCCGCAGGGACCGGAACCCGACGCCTCCGGCTACAAGGGCTTCTTCTACCATTTCCTCGATATCGAAACCGGCAGGCGCGTTTGGGAGTGCGAGCTTTCGACGATCGACTCCGCCTTTCTTTTCGCGGGTGCTCTGACAGTGGCCGCCTATTTCGACGGCGATGGCGCCGAAGAAGTCGAAATCCGCAGGGTGGCAAACGCGCTCTATGAACGGGCCGACTGGAACTGGGCCTGCGATCACGGGCTGACACTCACCCACGGCTGGCGGCCGGAAAACGGCTTCATCCCCTATCGCTGGCGCGGCTACGACGAGGGCCTGCTCCTCTACATCCTCGGCCTCGGCTCACCGACCCACCCGCTCCCGCCGGAAGCCTATGCGGCCTACACCGCAAGCTACGACTGGCGGAACCTTTACGGGCGCGAATTGCTCTATTCGGGACCGCTCTTCACCCACCAACTCTCGCATATGTGGGTCGATTTCCGCGGCATCCGCGACGAATTCATGCGCGAGCACAACAGCGACTATTTCCAGAACAGTCGCCACGCGACCTTCGTCCAGCAGGAATATGCCATCCGCAACCCGCTGAATTTCGTCGGCTACGGCGAGCATTGCTGGGGCTTCACCGCAAGCGACGGTCCCGGCTGGACCAAGCGCACGGTGAACGGTGTCGAGCGGGAGTTCTTCGACTACATCGCCCGCGGCGCCCCCTTCGGTCCTGACGATGGGACCGTGTCGCCCTGGGCAGTCGTCGCCTCCCTGCCCTTCGCGCCGGAAATCGTCATTCCGACGGTCTGGAATTGTGCCCGTATGAATCTCGGCATGACCAGGCTTTACGGCTTCAGGCCCTCCTTCAACCGCAGCTTTCCGGCGGAAGGAACCGAATCCGGCTGGTGGGTCAGCCCCTATCATTTCGGCATCGACCAGGGCCCCGTGGTGCTGATGATCGAGAACTACAGGACCGGCCTGCTGTGGAACATCATGCGCCGCTGCGAGCCGATGGTGGTGGGATTGCGACGGGCAGGCTTCTCCGGCGGCTGGCTCTGACGGCCAAAACAACAAAGGTACTCTGATGGACAGCCAGCCAGTGCCGATCAGAACAACCGCACTTCGCTTCGCACGGGCTGTCCGGATGCTGCTGACCTCCGAGGTCGGAGGCCGTGCCAAGTTGATGTTTGCCGGGCTTATTGCGCTGCTTTTCGGTCTGAACGGCCTCAACGTCGTCAACAACTACGTCGGCCGAAACTTCATGACGGCGATCGCCGAGCGCCAGATGAACGAGTTCATTCGGCAAGCGGTTTTCTACGTATGCGTCTTTGCCGTTCTCACCGTCACCGGTGTTATCGCACGTTTTGTCGAAGAACGGCTGGCGCTGCTGTGGCGTGAATTCATGACGAGACGCGCCGTCGATCTCTATTTGGAGGAGGAGACCTATTATCGCGTGGAAGTCTCGGGGACGCTAAGCAATCCGGACCAGCGGATATCGGAGGACATCCAGGCGTTCACCGTCACCACGCTTTCCTACATCATCATGCTGTTCAGCAGCACGCTGACGGTGGTGACGTTCTCAGGCGTGCTCTGGTCGATCAGCCCGCTGCTGTTTGTCGTCGCTGTTTTCTATGCCGCCTGCGGCTCGTATATGACGATCGTGCTCGGTCGGCCGCTGATCGGCCTGAACTATGAGCGGCTCGACAGGGAGGCGAACTTGAGGTCGAGCCTCATGCACCTGCGCGAAAACGCAGAAGCGGTGATGGTGACCAGCGTCGAGGGGCAGCAGAAGACGCGATTGCTAGATCGCCTTGATGCCTTGGTCGTCAACATCCTGACGATTACCGCCGTCAATCGCAACCTGGCCTTTTTTACCAGCGGCTACAACTGGATGATCCAGATCATCCCGGATTTGATCATCGCTCCGGCTTTCATGCGCAGCGAAATCGAGTTTGGGGTGATTACCCAATCAGGTGCAGCCTTCGCCATGCTTGTCGGCGCATTCTCGCTGATCGTCAGGCAGTTCAACTCGATCTCGAATTTCGCCGTCGTCGTTTCTCGACTGAGCGCCTTGCTGGAGGCGATCGAGGAAAGCCGAAAAAGCAGCGTCTCGAGCATCGAACTGGTGAAGCAAGACGGCGATCTGGCCTTTGACCAGGTAACGCTGGGATCGGCAGTCACCCACCCATTGCTTCGCGATCTGTCGCTGTCGATCCCAATGGGAACGCCTGTGCTGATCTCAGGGCCGCATGCGGCCGCGGGGGCTGCGCTCTTCCGGGCCACCGCGGGAATTCCGACCCCCGGCACCGGGCGGATCGAGCGCCCGGAAAGTCTGATGTTTCTGCCGCAACGACCCTATCTGCCGCCGGGTCCTCTTCGGCAATATCTTCTGCCGCCTGGAAGTTCCGAAGGCATCTCCGATAGCCAGGTGCTCAATGTCTTGCGCAGCCTCGGTCTCGATGGGCTCGCCGATGGCGCCGAGGGGCTGGAGAAGGAACAGGATCGGGATATGTCCTTGGGCGACCAGCAGCTCCTGGCCCTCGCCAAGGTGCTTCTCGCCAGGCCACGGTATGTGTTTCTCGACCGGATCGAGGCAACGCTTGGTCGTGAGGCCTTGCGCAACACCCTGAGCCTTCTCCGCCAGAGTTCGATCACCTGCATCAACAACGGCGAGGAAGGCGATACACGCGACCTTTACGGCGCCTTCCTGGATTGCCGGGAGGATGGCAGCTGGACGTGGAAAGACGATCGGACTTGATCAGCCCCATCCCGGCACGCACTCAAGGCCGAGACCTGACCGGCATGCCCCGCCTGAGCGATCGCCCGATGACCGATTCTGACGCCGGCACCTACCGCGGCGCGACGATGCCCTGGTAGTAGTCGCCATCACCGCCGACGACCCGCGGCGGACCATTGTAGGTTTGTGAACAGGCGGCCAGCGTGGTGAGCGCAAGCAACAATACGATCGTTCTCATGAAGTCCCCTTCTGGCCTGCATGCCGGCTATGTCCTTGAGACTTGGGAGAATCTGAGGCGGAGCCGGTTAGAAAACAAGTACTAAAATGGTGGTATAACAAAATCTATGATCGTTGAAGATGCAATCTTCAACGATTGCCGCCCGCTATGGGGCGGCAATCCGGACACGGTCAACAATGGATGAATAGGTCGCCTAGATCGGGCGCTGCCGGTTGGTCTGTTCGCGCTCTCTCCAGTACTGCAGCCGAAGTCGCGGCGCCATGATCCAGGCGATGAACGGCGTGACGAGGAAACAGCTGACGACCACGATCGGGATCGCATATTTGGCGTTGGCCGTGAGGGCCGGTACCGACAGAACGATCAGGATCCCGATGGCGAATAGGATGGCGTTGATCATCAGGCCGACCATGATCGCGAGTTGCAGGCGGACGGACATTTCGACCTCCCGAAGCTTCGGGGCGCTACGCCCCTTAAGCGTGCATTTGCGCGGCGGATTGTAGCAGACCGCTCTCATTCGCGAAATGGTGGAGTTCGCGCGGCGTCTCGCCCCTGTCGCGGGCGCAAATCTGCTCTATGCTTTTAGGCGAGCGATTGAAGACGCACGCGCCGACCCGGCAAGGCTCGGGGAACGTGGTCGATCCGCGCTCGCCCAAAGGAGATCGCATGACGAGCCCATACGAAACGCTCGGTGTCAGCCGCGACGCGACGCAAAAGGACATCCAGAGCGCCTATCGCAAGCTTGCCAAGATGCTGCACCCGGATCTCAATCCGGGAGACAAGGGCGCGGAGGACCGCTTCAAGGCGGTTTCAGCGGCCTATTCCTTGCTTGGAGACGAAGACAAACGCGGAAAATACGATCGCGGAGAGATAGACGAGACCGGAGCGGAAACGCCGCCCCGGCACTACTACCGCGACTATGCCCAATCAGGCGATGCGGGGGCACGTTACGAAAGCGCGCATGGCTTTTCTGATTTCGCCGAAGCGGACGATATCTTTTCGAGCTTCTTTTCACGGCGCGCGGGCGGGCAGCAGCAGCGCCAGCGCGGTCGCGATACCCATTTCTCGATGGAGATCGCATTTCTCGACGCGGCCAATGGCACCAAGACCCAGATCACCCTGCCCGGCGGCGGACCGGCGCTCGACCTGACCATTCCGCCCGGCACGCGCGATGGCCAGACGCTGAGGCTGCGCGGCAAGGGAGAACCGGGTCGCGACGGCGCACCGGCTGGCGACGCGCTGATCGACATTCGCGTCCGCCCGCATCCGCTCTTTGCCACGGATGGTGACGACGTGCGCTACGAGGTGCCGATATCGCTGAGCGAGGCCGTGCTCGGCGGCAAGATCCGCGTTCCGACGATCGATGGTGCCGTGAACGTTTCGATCGCTCCGCACACCAACACGGGCAAGACGCTTCGGCTGAAGGGCAAGGGACTGCACAAGCCGGGCGGTGGCCATGGCGATGCCTATGTCAGCCTGAAGATCGTGCTGCCGCAGGCCCCCGACCCGGCGCTTTCCGCCTTCGTCGAAGGCTGGGCCGCCGGCAAGACGGAAGATCCGCGCAAGGGCATGGGAGGATGACCTATGAACGACCGTGAATTTTGCGAACATCTCGATATCGAGGTCAAGGTTCTGCGCATCTGGGTCGAGCAGCGCTGGCTGATGCCCCAGGAGGCTGACGCCGGCTGGCTGTTCGAGGATGCCGACCTTGCGCGCGCGCGTCTGATCCAGGATCTGACGGGCCCCATGGGGGTCAATGACAACGGCGTCGACGTGGCCATGCAACTGCTCGACCAGGTCCACAGCCTACGGGGTCGCCTAGCGGTGTTGATGAACGCCATTCGCTCCCAGGAGCCGGCGGTTCAAAAGCTCATCTTGTCGAGCGCCGAGGAGGATTAGGCAACGGCCGGCTCGTTCAGCAGCCCGATCGTTTCGGCGACAAACAGGGTATCGACGAACTCCGTAAGGTCGACGATCCGACCGTCCCGGAACGTGAACTTGTCGATGATTTCGGTTCGCTCGCGGGTCTGCGACGGGATGAAGCGAACAAAGCCGGCGCGGTGGACGATGACTGTATCGCCATCGGCATAGCAGCCGACCATCTCCATCTCGCTCAGGTCCCAGTTCTTGACGAGCGTCGTGAAACTGTCGCGCACTGTTTCCGGCGTGTTGACGGCCAGTGCCATCGTGCCGAGCCTGCCGCTTCCCACGATGCGGAAGCTGAAGTCCGGATCAAGTTGCGCCATCATGGTGTCGAGGTCGTTGACATCGCGGGCGAGATAAAGGGCCCGCACCCTGAATTCCAGCATGCTTCGCTCAGTCATGACAGCCTCCCCGTTTCTATTAGAACGAGTGTGTTTTAACTTTAGCGATCGCGCAAGTATTAGTGGTGTTCCGGCCCGCTTCGCACCGGTCGCAGTGACCATCGTTAGAGTTTTCCTAAAATGCAACCACCAGTTTTTACCCGCCTTCAGGTGAAACTGAGCGACAAGAATGGATTGCTAACGGGAAGGCAGAGAAAACGTGACACAGGTCGTCACAGTATCCGCAACGACGGCGGCTTATGCGGCAGAAGCGCTGAAGCCGTCTGCACGTGTGCGTGGCGACGGTCCGACCGATGAAGCGATCACGTTGCTCTCGGCGCGGCGCACCGAAGAGCCCAAGTTGACGCCGGTCTCGATCCCGAAGACCAAAGGCGCCCTGCCCCTCTCCTTCATGCTGGCCACGGCCGACGGCCGTCTGCCGGAGCGCTCGGAAGCCGAAGCCCTGCGCCGCTATCTCGAATTCATGCGCGATGACGACGGTGGTTCCGAGAAGCAGGAAAACGAAGGCCGGCAGGATGAACCCGCCGGCCAGGAGGATGAAAGCGACGCCGCCTGAGGCGGTATCGCGATTTCTCGGGTCAATGATGCTTTTGGCCGCCGGCTGCCTCACCGCCCTTGGCCGAGCCGACCGGGAACGTCGCATCGACCTTGCCGGCCTTTTCGAAGACGAGCGTGACGGGAACCGTATCGCCTTCCTTGAAGGGCGTCTTCACGTCCATGAACATCAGATGCAGGCCGCCGGCCTTGAGCTCCACCGTTTCGCCGGCCGGCAATGCCACGCCGTCGTCGAGCTTGCGCATCCGCATCACGTCGTTTTCCATCTTCATCTCGTGGATCTCGACACGCGCGGCCGCAGGGCTCTCGACAGCAACGAGCCGGTCTTCACCTGCCCCACCGTTCTTGATCGTCAGGAAGCCGCCGCCGACCTTGGCGCCCGGCAGCATGGCCTTCACCGAGCCACCGGAGATATCGAGATCGCCGACCTTCGCCGAGCCGCCGGCCGCGGCCATATGTCCGCCATGGCCGGCGTGCGGATCGGCGGCATCGGCCATCGTCACCGTTACGGTCGGTGCCGGGCTTTTCAGGTCATGTGCGTTCTGGCCCTCGGCAGCCACCTGGTCCCAGACGACCTTGCCTTCGGTGCCGCAAAGCTGTGTGGTCGGGAAGGCCAGCACTGTCTCCTTGTCGAAGCCCGAGACTTTGCCGCGCACGACAAAGGTGTCGTAGTATTCGTTGGGAAGATTGCCGCCCTTCCACCGGATCTCCAGTGGGCCGGACGAGACCTTCTTGCCGTGATTGTCATAGGTCTTCTGGTAATCGCCCTTGATGATCTCGATTTCCCAGCCGGGCTTCGGCTGCGGTTGGGCGAAAACGAAGCCTTCCGGCAGCTTGATCTGTACTTCCGTCGTCGGCTTGCCGTCGCAGCCATGCGGAACCTGCAGCACCGCCTTGAAGGTGGTCTCCACCGGCGCCGTGTCTTTCTCGAAGGTGGCATGGGCGTGGGCGATGCCGCTTGCGGCAAGGGTAAGGCCGAGCGAAAGCGAAACGATCCTGGTCTTTGTCATGTCGGAATCTCCTGACCACGCGCCGGGCTTTGCCCGATGTCCGGTGGTCCAAGCCGCTTGAACGCGGCAAATTGTATTGGGATGCGAGAGGAGAGTTACGAACGCGCCGGAGGCCCGCGCGAAGGCGGCAGCAACCGCAGATGCGGATGGGGCGTCGCGTATTCAGCGACAACTGTCGAAACCTGCCAGGCGCCCGTTTCGGCGCGAACGCTCTCGGTTGGCGGAGCCGGCAGCAGGATAGAGCCCGAAAGACGGCAGGCCTCGCAGACCGGGGCCATCGCTTGGCCCTTGCCGCTTTCATGGTCGACGCCATCCATGCCGAAGCAGATTTCGGCGATCGTTCCGTCAGGCAGCTTATAGGCGGAAATTTCGGCCGGGCTGAGCGTCTTGGCGCTGAGCGGCTTGTGGGCAAAGGTCAGGAAAACGAGCGCAAAGACGGCGATCAGCCGCACTGCTATCCCGAATTTTCCGTCGCGCCCTGTCATGGTTATCCCCGGTATCTGTCTTGGGTTATCCTCAACCGGAGAAGAATGCAAAGGCAGAATTGCCGCACCCTGCCCGGCTGCGTCTTTTGGTCATGCGACAAAAATGTGTTTCGGCGCGACACCGCCCTCTTGCCAAGCTCTGGCCTTCGCCGTTATCTGGAGACGATCTTGTTGGGAGAAGCCGGTTCATTCCGGTGCCGAAGGAGCAACCGCCCCGGAAACTCTCAGGCCAAAGGACCAGCAAGGTGCCGGTAGGACTCTGGAGAGAAGCGTTTTTACGCTCGCCGAAGGGATAACAATCTCAGGCAAAGGGACAGAGGGGGCTCGAATCGACGGCGATTGACGCCGGAAGTGTGAGCCGGCGCGGGAGCGCCAGACCTGGAGGCCGGATTTGGAAAACAATCCTCATTTGAAACAGACGCCGCTGCATGCGCTGCACCTTTCGCTGGGCGCGCGCATGGTACCCTTTGCCGGTTACGACATGCCGGTGCAGTACCCCGATGGCGTGATGAAGGAACACCAGCACACCCGTGTTGCTGCCGGTCTCTTCGATGTATCGCATATGGGCCAGGTCATCGTTCGGCCGAAGTCCGGCAAGATCGAGGACGCGGCCCTGGCGCTCGAAAAGCTGGTGCCGGTCGATGTGCTCGGCCTTGCCGAGGGCCGCCAGCGTTATGGCCTCTTCACCAATGCCGAAGGCGGCATCCTCGACGACCTGATGATCACCAACCGCGGCGACCATCTCTTCCTCGTCGTCAACGCCGCCTGCAAGGACGCCGACTTCGAGCTCCTGAAGGCCGGTCTCTCCGATACCTGCGACGTGACGATGCTCGACGATCGCGCGCTGATCGCGCTTCAGGGCCCGCACGCCGAAGCCGTGCTCGGAGAACTCTGGGCTGATGTCTCCGCCATGCGCTTCATGGACGTCGCCGAAGCCGACCTGCATGACGTCACCTGCATCATTTCCCGCTCGGGCTATACCGGCGAAGACGGTTTCGAGATCTCCATTCCCGTTGCCTCCGCCGTCGATGTTACCCAGCGCCTGCTCGAACATCCCGATGTGAAGCCGATCGGCCTTGGCGCCCGCGATTCGCTGCGCCTTGAAGCCGGTCTTTGTCTCTATGGCAACGACATCGACACCACCACGACCCCGGTCGAAGGGGCGCTCGAATGGGCACTGCAGAAGGCGCGCCGCGCCGGTGGCGCCCGCGAAGGTGGTTTCCCCGGTGCCGATCGTATCCTCGGCCAGTTCGCCACTGGCGCGTCGCGCCGCCGCGTCGGCCTGAAGCCCGAGGGACGCGCGCCGGTTCGCGGCGGCGCTAACCTCTTTGCCGATGCCGAGGGCAAGACCCCGGTCGGCCAGGTGACCTCGGGTGGCTTCGGCCCCTCGGTCGATGGCCCGGTCGCCATGGGCTATGTCGATGCCGGCCATATCGAGAACGGCACCACCCTTTTTGCGGAAGTGCGCGGCAAGTACCTGCCGGTGGCGGTCGCCGCCCTTCCCTTCGTCAAACAAACCTACAAACGCTGATCAGGAGAGAGCGCACATGTTGAAGTTCACTGAGGAACACGAGTGGCTGAAGATCGAAGCTGGTGTCGCAACCGTCGGCATCACCGAGCATGCCGCCGGCCAGCTCGGCGATCTCGTCTTCGTTGAACTGCCGGAAACCGGCTCGAACTTTGCCAAGGGCGATAGCGCCGCCACCGTCGAATCCGTCAAGGCAGCTTCCGACGTCTATTGTCCGCTTGACGGCGAAATCGTCGAAGTGAACCAGGCGATCGTCGACGACCCGTCGCTCGTCAACAGCGACCCGCAGGGTGCTGCCTGGTTCTTCAAGCTGAAGCTTGCCAACCCCAGCGATGCCGATGCCCTCCTCGAGGAAGCGGCCTACAAGGAGCTCGTCGCCTGATGAGCATGCCCAAGGATTTCACCTTTACGGACTACAAGCCGTATGATTTCGCCAATCGGCGTCATATCGGCCCGTCGCCGGCCGAAATGGACGAGATGCTGAAGGTCGTCGGTTATCCGACGCTCGATGCGCTGATCGACGACACCGTGCCGCCGTCGATCCGCCAGAAAACGCCGCTTGCCTGGGGCGCGCCGATGACCGAACGCGAGGCGCTCGACAAGATGCGCGAAACGGCCAACCGCAACCAGAAGCTCGTGTCGCTGATCGGCCAGGGCTACTACGGCACGATCACGCCGCCGGTCATCCAGCGCAACATCCTGGAAAACCCGGCCTGGTACACGGCCTATACGCCCTACCAGCCGGAAATCAGCCAGGGCCGCCTCGAAGCGCTGCTCAACTACCAGACCATGGTCTGCGACCTGACTGGCCTCGACGTTGCCAACGCGTCGCTTCTCGATGAAGCGACGGCAGCCGCTGAAGCGATGGCGATGGCCGAGCGCGTTTCGAAGTCGAAGGCCAAGTCCTTCTTCGTCGACGAAAATTGCCATCCGCAGACGATCGCGCTTCTGAAGACCCGCGCCGAGCCGCTCGGCTGGCAGATCGTCATCGGCAATCCCTTCACCGATCTCGATCCGGTCGACGTCTTCGGCGCGATCTTCCAGTATCCGGGCACCTACGGCCATGTGAACGACTTCACCGGCCTGATTGCCCGCCTGCACCAGACCGGCGCGATCGCGACCGTCGCCGCCGATCCGCTGGCGCTGGCGCTTCTGAAGTCGCCTGGCGAAATGGGCGCCGATATCGCCATCGGCTGCACCCAGCGCTTCGGCGTTCCGGTCGGCTATGGGGGGCCGCATGCGGCCTATATGGCCGTCAAGGATGCACACAAGCGCTCGATGCCCGGCCGTCTCGTCGGCGTCTCGGTCGACGCGCGCGGCAACCGTGCCTATCGCCTGTCGCTGCAGACCCGCGAACAGCACATCCGCCGCGAAAAGGCGACGTCGAACATCTGCACCGCGCAGGTTCTGCTCGCCGTCATGGCCTCGATGTACGCCGTCTTCCATGGACCGAAGGGCATCAAGGCGATCGCCCAGAGCGTTCACCAGAAGACCGTTCGTCTCGCCATGGGTCTCGAAAAGCTCGGCTACACGGTCGAGCCCGATGTGTTTTTCGACACGATCACCGTCGAAGTCGGCAAGCTGCAGGGCATCATCCTCAAGACCGCAGTCGCCGAGGAAGTGAACCTGCGCAAGATCGGCGAGACCAAGATCGGCATCAGCCTCGACGAGCGCTCGCGCCCCGTCACGCTCGAAGCCGTCTGGCGCGCCTTCGGTGGCGACTTCAAGGTGGAAGAGTTCGAGCCGGGTTACCGCCTGCCGCAGCCGCTGCTGCGCACCAGCGAATACCTGATGCACCCGATCTTCCACATGAACCGCGCCGAGAGCGAGATGACGCGCTACATCCGCCGTCTGTCGGACCGCGACCTGGCGCTCGATCGGGCGATGATCCCGCTCGGCTCGTGCACGATGAAGCTGAACGCGACCGCCGAGATGCTGCCGATCACCTGGCCGGAATTCTCGGAGATCCATCCCTTCGTGCCGAAGGATCAGGCGGCTGGCTACCAGCACATGATCGAGGACCTGTCGGAGAAGCTCTGCGCCGTCACCGGCTATGACGCGATCTCCATGCAGCCGAACTCCGGTGCACAGGGCGAATATGCCGGTCTCCTGACGATCCGTGCATACCACCTTGCGCAGGGCAACGCCCATCGCGACGTCTGCCTGATCCCGACCTCGGCGCACGGCACCAACCCTGCGTCGGCCCAGATGGCCGGCATGAAGGTGGTCGTCATCAAGGTCAGCGAGAACGGCGACATCGACATGGAAGATTTCCGTGCGAAAGCCGAGCAGTATGCCGAAAATCTCTCGTGCTGCATGATCACCTATCCTTCGACGCACGGTGTGTTCGAGGAGAATGTGCGCGAGGTCTGCGAAATCGTGCACAAGCACGGCGGCCAGGTCTACATGGACGGCGCCAACATGAACGCCATGGTCGGCCTTGCCCGCCCCGGCGACATCGGTTCCGACGTCAGCCATCTCAACCTGCACAAGACCTTCTGCATTCCGCACGGCGGCGGCGGTCCCGGCATGGGCCCGATCGGCGTCAAGGCGCATTTGGCGCCATACCTGCCCGGCCACCCGGAAACGGACGGCCAGGACGGCGCGGTTTCGGCGGCTCCCTTCGGTTCGGCCTCGATCCTGCCGATCTCCTGGAGCTACTGCCTGATGATGGGTGGCGAAGGCCTGACCCAGGCGACGAAGGTGGCGATCCTCAACGCCAACTACATTGCAGCAAGGCTCAAGGGCGCCTACGAGGTACTCTACAAGTCGTCGAAGGGGCGTGTCGCGCATGAATGCATCATCGACACCCGTCCGCTGGTCGAAAGCGCCGGCGTGACCGTTGACGACGTCGCCAAGCGCCTGATCGACTGCGGTTTTCACGCCCCGACCATGAGCTGGCCGGTTGCCGGCACGCTGATGATCGAGCCGACGGAATCGGAAACCAAGGCCGAGATCGACCGATTCTGCGAGGCGATGCTTGCCATCCGCGAGGAAGCCCGTGCGATCGAGGAAGGTCGCATGGACAAGACCAATAACCCGCTGAAGAACGCTCCGCACACGGTCGAAGACCTGGTCGGCGAATGGGATCGCCCCTATTCGCGCGAGCAGGCCTGCTACCCGCCGGGCGCCTTCCGGGTCGACAAGTACTGGTCGCCGGTCAATCGTGTCGACAACGTCTTCGGTGACCGCAACCTCGTCTGCACCTGCCCGCCGCTCGAAAGCTACGCGGAAGCCGCAGAGTAACGACATCGACCGGCGGAGCAGCAATGCTCCGCCGGTTGTTTTCTCCGGCGTGGCCACGCCCGGACGGATGCGCGCCTGTGCGCTCGACCCCATTCCCCAAAAAAAGTGGCGTGTAATACCGATCGCGTGAAGACAGCTGGCCTATCGGCGCGCGCTCATGCCCGGTGGCAGGATTGTGCTTTCGACCCAGAAGCGAATGAACGCTTCGGCGAAGCGACGATATTCGATGACCGAAGACGGCTTTGCCGCATAGGCATTGGCGCCGGCAGCGTAGCAGTGAAGCACGTCGGCCGGATTGATCGAGGACGTCAGCACGATGATCGGGATGAGCGCAGTGGCACGGCTCTTGCGCACGCGCCTTAGGAGCTCGATCCCATCGCTGCCGGGCAGCTTGATATCCATCAGCACGTAGTCGAAGTGCCCGCTGGAGAGCTGTTCCACGGCCTCGTCCGCGTCGGTCACCAGGACGAGTTCGATCGATTTGTCGATCTGGGCAAAGGCGCGCATCACGAAACGCGCATCGTGCGCGTCGTCTTCCACCAAGAGCAATCGCTTTGGCGTCGAGGTCACCTTGTTCCGCCCTACTTCGCCTTCCTCAGCCACCTCGGAAGCAACACGATGAAACGTGCGCCTTCTCGGAAGCTCGTGTCAAGGCAGATCGAACCGCCATGGCTTTCGGCGATGCGTTTGGCGAGCGACAAGCCGATTCCCGTGCCGCCATAGACCGTCTCATCCTTGTGCAGCCGCTGGAACACTTCGAAGATGCGCGTCGCAAACCGCGGATCGATGCCGATGCCGTTGTCCTCTACGACCAGTTCCACCGTTTGGTGCAAAACGCTGCCGTGGATGCGGATGACCGGGGGGCGGTCGGCGTGCCGGTACTTGATCGCATTGCCGACGAGGTTCTGGACCAGGCGGCGCAGCAGCTCGGGATCCCCTTCCAGTTCCGGCAGTGGGCCTACCTCGAAGGTTGCGTTTGCGTCGTTTGCGTCACCGGCGAGAATCGTCAGCGTCTCCGAGACGACGTCGCTCAGCCGCACCTGGGTCCAGTCGGTGATGCGATGCGCGATCTGCGCATAGTCGAGCAGGCTGTCGACCACGCGGTTCATGCGCCGGACGCTGTCGCGCAGGTGCCGGGCATTTTCCGCAAGTTCGGTCTGATTGCCTGCCTTGAGGTCGTCTTCGATCATCTCGGAGAACATCGAGATGTGCCGAAGCGGCGCCTTGAGATCGTGGGAGACGGTGGCGGTGAACTGATCGAGCGCCTCGTTCTTGTGTTCCAGTTCCTGCCGTTGCCGCTCGAGCGCGAGCTCGGCGCGCTTCAGATCCGTGACATCGACACGCGCGACGACCGTGTTGCCATCCTTGGCCTTGATGTTCTCCACCCTCAGCCAGCGGTCGTCGGCATAGCGGTGGATCTTCGGCTTTCCGTCCGGATAGCGGAAATCGCGCAGACGCGAGGCGATCCATTCGTTGCCTTCGCGCGTGCCCGGCAAGGCGTCCGGGTAGTGACCGCCCTGGCGCGCCAAGAGCAGGATTTCCTCGGCGGTGATGCCGGGCTTGAGTGCCGGACCGGCAGGCCCGCAGATCGCCTGATAGGCCCTGTTATAGACGACCAGCCGTTCCTCCCTGTCGAAGATGGCAAAGCCTTCAGGCATTGCTTCGAGGGCTGCATTCAGCATCTCGGAAGCCTTCTGCCGTTCGCTCACCGCTTCGGTCAGGTCCGAAACGTCTCTGATGATACCGATAAGCGCCAGTTCCTCGCCTTGGTCGTTGATCAGGGGCGTGGTGCGCAGATGCCCGGAAAATGTCGATCCGTCACGCCTGATATAAAGATAGTTCGAAGTCCGGGGGGCGGTTTCGTCCACGCGCGCCGCCCGGTTCTGCAGGCGCTTGGCATATTCCGCATCGGTCGCGTAGATCAGGCGCACGGATCTGTCGATGAACTCCGCGGCCGGATAACCGAACTGGCGAAGTGCTGCATTGTTCGCGGAACGGATGATACGCTCGGCGTCGATGATGATCACGGGATCGGGAAACGTTTCGTAGAGCGCCTTGAAGACGAGATCTTCGTTCAACGCCGCCATGTCCCTCTCCCTATTCCATAGATGTGTATCTCAGCAGAAAAAAGGCCCGGCGAAAACCGGGCCGACCTATTCAATTGAAGGAATGGTAAAACTCAGTTGGCGCGCACTACGGCGTCACCCTGTGCCGCAAGTGCGGCCAGATCGGCCGGCTTCAGCTCGACCGATTCGCCACATCCGCAGGCGGATGTCTGGTTGGGATTGTGGAAGGTGAATCCGGAGCGCAGCGTCGTCACTTCGAAATCCATCTGCGTGCCGAGCAGATAGAGCACGGCTTCCGGCGCAATCCAGACGTTGGCGCCCTGATGCTCGATCAGGTCGTCCTTGGGGTTCGGCTCGGTCACGAGATCGACGGCATATTCCATGCCGGCGCAGCCACCCTTCTTGATGCCGACGCGAATGCCCTTGGCATCGGCGCCGGAATTCTCGACGATCGCGCGCACGCGGCCGGCAGCGGCATCGGTCAGGCTCATCACGGCAAAGCCCATGGGCTCATTCTCCTTGTCGTCACCGGGGTAAAGGCCCGGCGCCTTACAGAATCAAATGTAGTATCCGTGCCTTAACGGATCAATACGCGAGGCTCAGTACCACCCGACGGCGACCTGTGCTTCCTCGGACATCCGGTCCGGCGTCCACGGCGGATCGAAGGTCATTTTGACCTCCACACCCGAGACGCCCTCGACGGCGCCGACGGCGTTCTCGACCCAGCCCGGCATCTCGCCCGCCACCGGGCAGCCGGGTGCTGTCAGCGTCATGTCGATCTTGACCATGCGGTCGTCTTCGATGTCGATCTTGTAGATGAGACCGAGTTCGAAGATGTCGGCCGGGATTTCCGGGTCGTAGACGGTCTTCAGCGCCGCGATGATGTCGTCGCTGAGGCGCGCAATCTCTTCGGTTGGGATCGCCGAATGCACGATGCCCTCGCGGACGTCGACCTTTTCTTCCGTTGCATCAAGGCTCATGTCGGCCTCCTGGACTTTCTCTAGTGGTTCAGCAGATTGGGATAAATCCCTGAACCTTTTACAAATTTCTTAGGCGAAGAACTTTCGTGCATGCTCCAGCGCGTCGACCAGCGCATCGACCTCGGCCCGTGTGTTGTAGAGCCCGAAGGATGCACGGCATGTGGAGGTCACGCCGAAACGTTTCAAGAGCGGCTGGGCGCAATGGGTACCGGCGCGAACAGCGACACCGGCACGGTCGATTACCATCGACACATCGTGCGAATGAATGCCGGCAAGCTCGAAGGCGAAAATGCTACCCTTGTCGGGCGTGTTGCCGAAGACCCGCAGCGAATTGACCGACGAGAGGCGCTCGCGCGCATAGGCCGTCAGATCGGCTTCATGCGCCTGGATCGCTGCACGACCAAGCTTGTCCATGTAATCGAGCGCATAGCCAAGGCCGATTGCCTGCACGATCGGGGGCGTGCCGGCCTCGAAGCGGTGCGGCGGATCGTTGTAGGTAACATAATCCTCGGTCACCACCTCGATCATCTCACCGCCGCCGAGGAACGGTCGCATCTCCTTCAGCCGGTCCGTCTTGCCGTAGAGCACACCGACACCGGAGGGGCCGTAGAGCTTGTGGCCGGTCATCACGTACCAGTCGCAATCGATGTCCTGGACGTCGACCGGCATGTGCACGGCGCCCTGGCTGCCGTCGACGAGTACAGGGATGCCGCGCTCGCGGGCGATGCGGCAGATTTCCTTGACCGGAACAACGGTTCCGAGCGCATTCGACATATGGGTGATGGCGATGAGCTTGGTCTTGTCCGTCAGGCACTTGCCGAAATCTTCGACGTGCAACGCGCCGTCGTCATCGACCGGGATCCAGACGAGCTTGGCGCCCTGGCGTTCGCGGATGAAATGCCAGGGAACGATGTTGGAGTGGTGCTCCATGATCGACAGCACGATCTCGTCGCCCTCGCCGAGCTTCGGCATGCCGTAGCCATAGGCGACCGTGTTGATCGCCTCGGTCGAAGACTTGGTGAAGATGACGTTGTCGACCGACGGGGCATTGAGGAAGCGGCGCACCTTTTCGCGTGCCGCCTCATAGGCTTCCGTCGCGGCATTCGACAGGAAATGCAGGCCGCGATGGACGTTGGCGTATTCGTTGGAATAGGCATGGGAGATCGCATCGATCACGACCTGTGGCTTCTGTGCCGATGCGCCGTTGTCGAGATAGACGAGCGGCTTGCCGTAGACGGTTTTCGACAGGATCGGAAAATCCTTGCGGATCGTTTCGACGTCGTAGGCGGGCACCGGTACAGAGTGTTCCATGTCTTCAATCCAATTTCGCCACGTCGCCGCGCGTCCCTGAGGACGCGTTAAGCGCACTGCAACATGTTGAAGTCCTGCGCAATTTTACCCCAAATCGACGCCGATTTAAGGAATTACGCAGACAGCCCGTCAGGCGTGCCTGTCGAGCCAGGTCGAGATGACCTCTTCCAGCGCCTCGACCAGCGCCTCGTCATCTTCCAGCTCTTCGACGATCTCGGCAACAAAGGCATTGACGAGCATGGCCCGAGCCTTGTTTTCCGGAACACCGCGCGCCATCAGGTAGAAGAGCTGCGTGTGGTCGATATCGGCAACCGTCGCACCGTGGCCGCACTGCACGTCGTCGGCGAAGATCTCCAGCTCAGGCTTCGCCGAGAGATCGGCGTCGTCGGACAGAAGCAGCGTGTTGCATGCCATCTTCGCGTCGGTCTTCTGCGCGTCCTTGGCAACCAGGATCTTGCCCTGGAACACGCCCTTGGCACGATCGAACACGACGTTGCGGATGATCTCCGTCGACGTGGTGTGCGGTACGTTGTGGCCGAGCGTGAAGGTCACGTCCGTGTGGCTCTCGCCGCCGAGCAGGTTGATGCCGCGCAATTTGAAATCCGCACCCTCGCCGCTCGTCTTGCCATGGATCTCCTGGCGCACCAGCTTGCCGCCGGCGTTGATCACGAAGAGATGCAGCTTGGCATTCTTGCCGAGGTCGAAGCGGATCTGGCCGAGATGGGTATCGGCAGCGCCCTGCTGCTGCAGGATGATCCAGATGACATCGGCACCGTCGGCGAGCGTAATGTCGCTAACGGAGGAGACGAAGCTCTCGCCGTCTTTGGTCGACAGATGCCGCTCGATCACGGTTGCCTTGGCGTTGGCGCCGAACGTCACCGGGAAGCGCGTATGCGCCTGGCCGACACTCTGTACCAGCTGAATTTCCAGCGGATTTTCGACCGTTGCATCATCGCCGACGGCGATTTCGAGACCGCCGCGCACGAGACCGCCGTTGATGCGGCCGATCGCGTCGTCAAAGCCGAGCACAGCGAGGCCAGCCGTGGCCGAACCGTCGAGCAGGCTGTCGACATAGGAGCGGACCGTCACGCCCTCGGGAAGGTTGCCCTTGATCTCGGCCTGGCCGTTTCGGACCGAAAACACCGTAGAGCCCGGAACCAGCGCGTCGACGCGATCGGCAAAAGCCGTCGGATCGGCAGCCGGCACCGCGCGCAGCAGCGTGCGCAGGTCGGTGTAGTGCCAGGATTCGACACGGCGGGTCGGCAGACCCGCAGTCCTCAGTTCGTGCACCAGCGTGTCACGAACCGAAAGCACCGAACCGTCACCCGGCAGATCGCCGATCTGCGCGGTATAGGCGTCGACGAGCGCCGTCTCGGCCGCCGTCATCTTGATTGCCTGTTGCATATTCATTCGAACACTCCTTCAACAGGCTCTAAGCTGCGGCCTCGATGATATCCGCGTAGCCGTTGGCTTCGAGTTCGTGCGCCAGCGTCTTGTCGCCCGACTTGATCACCTGGCCCTTGTAGAGGACGTGCACCGTGTCGGGCACGATGTAGTCGAGCAGGCGCTGGTAGTGGGTGATGACGACGACGGCGCGATCCGGCGAACGCAGGGCGTTGACGCCGTCGGCGACGATCTTCAGCGCATCGATGTCGAGGCCGGAGTCGGTTTCGTCGAGCACGCAAAGCTTCGGCTGGAGCAGCGACATCTGCAGGATTTCGGCGCGCTTCTTCTCACCGCCGGAAAAGCCGACGTTGAGCGGGCGACGCAGCATTTCCGGTGCGATCTTCAGCTCGGCAGCGGCTTCCTTGACGCGGCGCATGAATTCCGGCGTCGTCAGCTCGTCTTCACCGCGATACTTGCGCTGTTCGTTCATCGCCACCTTCAGGAACTGCATGGTGGCAACGCCCGGGATTTCGACCGGGTACTGGAAGGCAAGGAAGATGCCCTTGGCCGCACGCTCGGACGCGTCGAGTTCCAGGATGCTTTCGCCGTTGTAGAGGATGTCGCCTTCGGTGACTTCGTAATCTTCGCGGCCCGACAGGATGTAGGAGAGCGTCGACTTGCCGGAGCCGTTCGGGCCCATGATGGCGGCAACTTCGCCGGCCTTCACGGTCAGGTTCAGGCCACGGATGATCTCGGTGCCGTCTTCGGCGATGCGGGCGTGCAGGTTCTTGATTTCAAGCATTTCTATCGTCCTCTTGGGAAACGAACGTTCGTTCGCGCGCAAACTCTCGGTGCGCGCCATTCAATTTTCAGTCCAGGGCCTTAGCCCACCGAGCCTTCAAGCGAGATGCCGATCAGCTTCTGCGCTTCGACGGCGAATTCCATCGGCAGTTCCTGGATGACTTCCTTGACGAAGCCGTTGACGATCAGCGCGATCGCCGCTTCGGTCGGGATGCCGCGCTGCAGGCAGTAGAACAGCTGGTCCTCGGAAATCTTCGACGTCGTGGCTTCGTGCTCGAACTGTGCCGTCGAGTTCTTCGCCTCGATGTAAGGAACGGTATGCGCGCCGCACTTGTCGCCGATCAGCAGCGAATCGCACTGGGTGAAGTTGCGGGCATTCTCGGCCTTGCGGTGGGCCGAAACCTGGCCGCGATAGGTGTTTTCCGAGACGCCGGCAGCAATACCCTTGGAGACGATGCGGCTCGACGTGTTCTTGCCGAGGTGGATCATCTTGGTGCCACTGTCGATCTGCTGGTGGCCGTTCGATACCGCGATCGAGTAGAACTCGCCGCGCGAACCGTCGCCGCGCAGGATGCAGGACGGATACTTCCAGGTGATCGCCGAACCGGTTTCGACCTGCGTCCAGGAGATCTTGGAGTTCTTGCCACGGCAATCGCCACGCTTGGTGACGAAGTTGTAGATGCCGCCCTTGCCTTCCTTGTCGCCCGGGTACCAGTTCTGCACGGTCGAGTACTTGATCTCGGCATCATCGAGCGCAACCAACTCGACGACGGCAGCATGCAGCTGGTTCTCGTCGCGCTGCGGTGCGGTGCAGCCTTCGAGATAGGACACGTAGGCGCCCTCTTCGCAGATGATCAGCGTGCGCTCGAACTGGCCGGTGTTCTTCTCGTTGATACGGAAGTAGGTGGACAGTTCCATCGGGCAACGAACGCCCTTCGGCACGTAGACGAAGGAGCCGTCGGTGAAGACTGCGGAGTTCAGCGTCGCATAGTAGTTGTCGGTCGTCGGAACGACGGAACCGAGATACTTCTTGACGAGATCAGGGTGCTCGCGGATCGCCTCGGAGATCGACATGAAGATCACGCCGGCCTTCTTCAACTCTTCCTTGAAGGTGGTGACGACCGAGACGCTGTCGAAGACGGCGTCGACGGCGATCTTCGACTTCTGTACGCCGGCGAGGATCTCCTGTTCCTTCAGCGGAATGCCGAGCTTCTCGTAGACCTTGAGGATTTCGGGATCGACCTCGTCAAGCGACTTCGGGCCCGTCACGCCCTTGGGAGCGGCGTAATAGTAGATCTCGTTGAAGTCGATCTTCGGATAGCTGACGCGTGCCCAGGTCGGCTCGTCGAGCGTCAGCCAGCGGCGATAGGCCTCAAGACGCCATTCCAGCATCCATTCCGGCTCGTTCTTCTTCTCGGAGATGAAGCGAATGATGTCTTCCGAGAGACCCTTTGGGGCCTTCTCGACTTCGATGGTCGTCTCAAAACCGTATTTGTACTGGTCAACGTCGATCTGACGGACCTGATCAATGGTCTCCTGCACGGCAGGCATGTCGTTCTCCAATCTTGCCGGATCCAAGGTCCGGCAGCTTGTCAACACGATGCGCTTGGCACACCGCTTATGTAATGGCTAAAAGGCGCTTTTCACCCTGTTTGCCAAGCGGAAAATTGCTTTTCCGCAATTTCGTCCGGTCGTTCCGCTCAGGCTGCTTGCCCGGGCGCTCGTCTTCTTGCTGCTACCTTTGCAAAGACCGCGGCGCAACGGTCGATATCAGCCTTTGTCGTGCCCTCGCCGATCGAGATTCGAAGTGCGCCCTGGCGCGGATCGTAACCCATCGCCGTCAGCACGTGGCTCTGCCCGACCTTGCCGGAGGAGCAGGCGGAACCCGCCGACAACGCCACACCTTCGAGATCGAAGGCAATCTGCCCGGTCTCGGCCTTGAGGCCAGGAAGCGTGAAGAAGATCGTGTTGCCAACGCGCGAAACGTCGCGGCCGTGAATAACCACGTCGGTTGCCGCGGCCAGCATCTCGCCTTCGAGCTTGTCGCGCAACGCGGTGACCACGCCCATTCGTTGGCCGACATCTTCGCCGACCTTCCGGGCGGCTGCTGCAAAGCCGGCAATCGCCACCGGATTTTCAGTCCCGGAACGGTGCCCCTTTTCCTGTCCGCCGCCGCGGATCAGCGGTGCGGGCATCATAACCTCGCCGCGCGCCACCAGCGCGCCGGCGCCCTTCGGGCCGCCGATCTTGTGCGAGGAGACGATCAGGAAGTCGGCGCCGAGGTCTTCAATCGAAAGGGGCACGCGGCCGGCGGCCTGCACCGCGTCGACGACGAGAATGCCGCCATGGGCGCGAACGATCTCGGCGATCGCGGCGATCGGCTGGATGATGCCCGTCTCGTTGTTGACCAGCATGACGGCAACCATCGGCAAGCCGAGCTGGCGATCATGCGCGGATAACAGCTCCCTCAGCACCGGGAGATCGACGACGCCGTCTGAAATCACCGGGATTTCGCTGAGGGCTTCGCGCGGAAAGCGTCCGCCTTCGCGCACAGCCGGGTGCTCGATCGCCGAGGCATAGAGCCGGCCGATCTTCAGCGGCGTGCGGCCCATGCGGAAATCGGGCGTAAGCACCAGGTTGGCCGCTTCCGTGGCGCCGCTGGTAAAGATGACGCTGCCAGGCTTGGCGCCGCAGAGCGCTGCCACGTCGCGACGGGCGTTTTCGATCAACGTGCGCAACGCGCGGCCCTCTCCGTGAACGGAAGAAGGGTTGCCAAGGAGGTCGAGCGCCGACAGGCAAGCCTCGCGCGCTTCGGGCAGAAGCGGCGCCGTGGCGTTCCAGTCCATATAGATGCGCGAACTCGACATGATTTCCTTCGCTAGATCAACAGGACACAGGCCCGCAACCTCTGGCGATGCATTTTCCTTGAATTTTCCGCGCCGCTTGCCTTATGAGACGAAGCACAAGGCGGAATGCCCGCACAGAAGTTTTGAACGGTTCTAAACTAGGTTTTAGAAAAGCTGACTGCTTTCGTCAAGACTCATCGCGATCTGAACCCAAGATTCGAACCAGGAACACTCCCGGAGAGCCAATGCCCGAAATCATCTTCAACGGACCCGCCGGCCGCCTCGAAGGCCGTTATCAGCCTTCGAAGCAGAAGAGCGCGCCGATCGCCATCATCCTGCACCCGCACCCGCAGTTCGGCGGCACGATGAACAACCAGATCGTCTACCAGCTCTTCTATATGTTCCAGAAGCGCGGCTTCACCACGCTCCGGTTCAACTTCCGCGGCATCGGCCGCAGCCAGGGCGAATTCGACCACGGCGCCGGCGAGCTTTCGGATGCGGCATCGGCGCTCGACTGGGTGCAGAGCCTGCATCCGGATTCGAAGAGCTGCTGGGTTGCCGGCTATTCCTTCGGTGCCTGGATCGGTATGCAGCTCCTGATGCGCCGCCCGGAAATCGAAGGCTTCATGGCCGTCGCGCCACAGCCGAACATCTACGACTTCTCGTTCCTCGCGCCCTGCCCGTCCTCGGGCCTGATCATCAATGGTGATTCCGACAAGGTCGCGCCGGAAAAGGACGTCAACGGCCTCGTCGAGAAGCTGAAGGCGCAGAAGGGCATTCTCATCACCCACAAGACGGTGCCCGGCGCCAACCACTTCTTCAACGGCCAGGTCGAAGGCCTGATGACGGAATGCGAGGACTACCTCGACCGTCGTCTCAACGGCGAACTGACACCGGAGCCGGCCGCCAAGCGTATTCGCTGAAAACCCGGGCCACGTACAGGAGCGCCGCGTACCCCTTCGGGTGCGCGGCGTTTTCTTATGGACAAATGCGCCCCATGGTCGTGCGCCCGAAGGCTGCAACAACTCTCACCCGATAGGATGAGTTTCAGCGCCGTGTGATCGGCGTATAGTGCAAGTCTAGGCTGTCTGGGTGGGGCAGAGCCGAGCAGCATTCACGGGAGGGAGCCATGTCGCAGGTGTCGAATGTGTCGGCATGCGAGCCGAGGTGGCTAACCCTGCCCGCCACTCCGCAGCTTCCGGCTGGCGGACGTGAGGGTGTTGTCGAGCTCGCGGACGCCAGGATCTGGCACGCGGTGTATGGTTCGGGTGCTCCCGTCATTTTGCTACACGGCGGGCTCGGCAATTCCGACTATTGGGGGCTTCAGGTCGCGGAGCTCGCCAAAACCTGTCAGGTCATCGTGATGGACAGCCGGGGTCACGGACGCAGCTCCCGAGGTAGTGGGAGCATGAGCTATGATCTCATGGCAGGCGATGTCATGGCACTGATGGCTCACCTGAGGTTGCCAAAGGCGGTCATCATCGGTTGGAGCGACGGCGCGATTATCGGGCTCCTGCTGGCGATGGGGCATCCCGATCTCATAGCCGGTGTCTTTTCCTTCGGGGCAAACAGCAATCCATCCGGAACACACGATTTTACCAAGAGCGTCGTCTTCAACGCCTATATCGCGCGAACGGGCGAAGAGTACGCCCTGCTGTCGTCGACGCCAGGGGGATTTAAGCGCTTCTTCGACGAGATGATGGCGATGTGGACTTCGCAGCCGAACATCACGGCCGACGACCTTCAGAAAATCCGGGTCCCTGTCTGGGTGGTGGATGGCGACCATGAGGAAGCCATCAAACGGGACGACACGCTGTTCATCGCCGACAACATTCCGGGGGCCGGCCTGTTGATCCAGCCTGAGGTCAGCCATTTTTCGATACTGCAGAACCCGCACCAGTTCACCGAAGACATCCTCCGGTTTCTCCGAGAGAAATGCATCGCCTAGACGCCGGTCGTCTATGACCGCCCGATCCAGTGTGGAACGCTTGGGTTGACGACCGTGGTCGGTGCTTCGGCACATTCGACACGGTTGCGACCGTTGGCCTTGGCCGTATAGAGCGCCTCGTCGGCGCGCTGTATCACCGGATCGAGCGCCTCGCCGATGCCGACGGCCGTGACTCCGAAGCTCGCCGTCACCCTTGCTGCTTCCGGAAGTCCGCCGATCTGCTGGGACATGATCGCCGCACGCATGCCGTGGGCGACGACGCGCGCTTCCGACAGGTCCGTGCAGGGCAGAAACACCGCGAACTCTTCGCCGCCGAGACGGCCGGCGACGGCACGGTTGGGCATCACGTCCATCAGCACCCGGGCGAATCGGCGAATGACTTCGTCGCCCGTGAGGTGGCCATAGGTGTCGTTGACCAACTTGAAGCGATCGAGGTCGGCGAGAATGACTGTTCCCGGCGTCTGGGTGGTGCGGGCGTGCAGGAGCGGCATGACCCGTTCGATGAAGCCACGGCGATTGTAGAGGCCGGAGAGCAGGTCGATTTCCGAGCGCGCCTGCGCGTCGTCGACAATCTCCTTGACCATCACGCCGAGCATGGCAAGGCCGGCGCCGACGATGAGGATCGCACCGAGCGCCTGCGAGATGAGCGCAAACGGGCTGGAAACATAGTCCTGGGCCGTTACGCCCGAGCCTGCGACGACCGCGGCATAGATCTTTACGAGGTAGTAGGCGGCCGAGAGCGCCAGCAGGCCGAACAACAGCCAGTCAAAGAAGGTGCGACGGCCGGAGCGAAGGACGACCGATGCCGTCCACGCCTGGATCACGACAAAGGGCGCCTGGTACGGGATCGCATGCTCCCAGGTGCCTCTCGGCAGGTCGTAGATCGCCAGGTCCAGGGAAACGCCGGCAACGAAGAAGGCGCCGAGCAACGGCACGCGCACCGGCACTTGATAGAAAAGGCCGAGGCCAAAACGCAGAAGACAGAAGCCGCCGAGCACGCAGGCAAAGGCGCTGACGGCAAAGAGCCGCGGGGTCGAGGAAAAGGGAACGATCGTTTCGCAGACGGCTGCAAGCGAGGCGACGGCAAATCCGGCAGCGCACCAGAGCGCCGCACGCCGCTGCCGGCTCTTTGCGGCAATGATGAGAAATGCGGCCGTGAAGATCTGCGCGATGATGAAATTCACGGCCAGCAGAGAAATCGCACCACCCATCGACGAACCCGAAACCCTCGTGCGGCACCAAGCCGCTCCTCGCCACCTCCAGTGGCAGCGGCTGAGATCCTAATTCGCTGTTGCGAAAATTTGATTAATCCGTTGGGATGACGGACTTATGGCGAAACGCGAGATCAACTTCAAGTTCTTGCCGCGCGCCGGCCGCCGCTGACCGGTTGCCGCACGCCCGTCGTTCCCGGATAGGTAAGCGGCAGGCCTCGCAAGGCACGCACGGCGAGGTAGGCCCAGGCCTCGGCCTCCATCGAATCGCCGTTGAAGCCCACCGCCTCCGCCGCAAGCACTGTCGCGCCCTCTACTTCGGCAAGCGAAGCGAGGTCACGCATGATCACCGGATTGAGCCGGCCGCCGCCGCAGACGACGTAGGTCACAGGCGGCTGTGGCAAGTGCCCCGCCGATTTGATGATCGCTGCCGCCGTGACATGGGCAAGCGTACGTGCGCCGTCGGCAAGGCCGGCATCGCTTCCGGCCGGAGGTGCAAAATCGTTCCGGTCCAGCGAGCGGCGCGTGGCGGCGGTGAAGAAGGCATTGGAGAGATAGCGTTCGGCAAGCGCCGGCAGCACCGTTCCCTCGCTGGCGATCATGCCGCCCTGGTCGAAGGGAATGCCGACATGCGCTTCGACCCACTGGTCGATCAGCGTGTTGCCGGGACCGCTGTCATAGGCAATGAGCGTCTCGCCTTCGCCAATGAAGGTCAGGTTGGAAATGCCGCCGATGTTGACGAAGACAACCGGTGCTGGAAGGCCGGCCGCGCCTCGCGCCAGTGCCGCGTGGTAGGCGGGGATCAGCGGCGCGCCCTGCCCTCCATGTTCCATGTCGTTGGCGCGCATGTCGTAGACGACATCGATGCCCGTTTCTCCGGCAAGGAGCGCGCCGTCGCCGATCTGCACCGTCAGGGCCTCGTCCGGGCGGTGCAGCACGGTCTGTCCGTGAAAGCCGAGCACGTCGATATCAGCCGCCGACAGGTTGTTCTGTTTGAGGAAGGTCCTAACCGCTTCTGCGTGTCGCAGCGTCAGGTCGCGCTCAAGCGCATCAAGGGCGCCCGGCCTTTGGTCACGTTGCGTGATCGCCTTCGCTTCAACCAGTCCCTGCTTCAAGCGATCCCGAAATCGCGCGTCATAGGGAAAGCTGGCGGATGGTCCGCGCTCGACGACGGTCTCCCCGTCGGTTCGCAACAGGGCCACGTCGATGCCGTCCATGCTCGTGCCACTCATCAGGCCGATTGCGGTTCTTGTCTGTGTCATGCGGGTCAATATTTCCAGAATCACTTTTGAAGTGATTATGCGCAAAAACAGTGCTAAACGCCCGTTCGTTCAAAAACTCCCCCCGCAAGAGAGACAGATCATGTCCGGTTTCAAGTCCGATTTCCTTCACACCCTCAGCGAGCGTGGCTTCATCCACCAGATCTCCGACGAGACTGGCCTGGACGAACTGTTCCGGAAGGAAACCGTGACGGCCTATATCGGCTTCGACCCGACGGCGCCGAGCCTGCATGCCGGCGGCCTGATCCAGATCATGATGCTGCACTGGATGCAGGCGACCGGCCACCGGCCGATCTCGCTGATGGGCGGCGGCACCGGCATGGTCGGCGACCCGTCCTTCAAGGACGAGGCTCGCCAGCTGATGACGCCGGCGACGATCGACGCCAACATCGCCAGCATCAAGACGGTGTTCTCCAACTACCTCAGCTATGGCGAAGGCCCCAAGGACGCGTTGATGATCAACAACGCCGACTGGCTGCTCGGCATCAACTACCTCGAATTCCTGCGCGACGTCGGCCGTCATTTCTCGGTCAACCGCATGTTGTCCTTCGACAGCGTCAAGACGCGGCTTGATCGCGAGCAGTCGCTGTCCTTCCTCGAATTCAACTACATGATCCTGCAGGCCTACGACTTCGTCGAGCTGCACAAGCGCACCGGCTGCCGCCTGCAGATGGGGGGCTCGGACCAGTGGGGCAACATCATCAACGGCATCGACCTCGGCCACCGCATGGGCACCGAGCAGCTCTATGCCCTGACCTCGCCGCTTCTGACCACCTCGTCGGGCGCAAAGATGGGCAAGTCGGTCAACGGCGCCATCTGGCTGAACCCGGACATGCTGTCGGCCTATGACTTCTGGCAGTACTGGCGCAACACCGAGGATGCGGACGTCACCCGCTTCCTGAAGCTCTACACGACCCTGCCTATGGCCGAGATCGATCGGCTCTCCGAGCTTGGCGGCTCTGAGATCAACGAGGTCAAGAAGATCCTGGCAACCGAGATCACCGCCATGCTGCACGGCCGACCGGCCGCCGAGCAGGCGGCGGAGACCGCTCGGAAGACTTTCGAGGAAGGCGCGCTCGCCGCCGACCTGCCCTCGGTCGAGATCCCGACTGCTGAGCTTGAAGCCGGCCTCGGCCTGCTGACGCTGATCGTACGCGCCGGTCTTGCCGCTTCCAACGGCGAGGCTCGTCGCCATGTCCAGGGCGGTGCCGTCAGGATCAACGACGAGGCCGTCAGCGACGAGCGTCGGATCATCGGCACCGGCGACGTGACCGCCGACAATGTCGTCAAGCTGTCGCTCGGCAAGAAGAAGCACATTCTGGTGCGCCCGGCCTGAACCGGAACGCCACTCAAGAATTTGAAGGGCCGGCCCTACAGCGCCGCGTGTCTGTTAAGACGCGCAAAGGTCGCTGTAGAACTTTGAAGTGCTGCATGTTTTGTCCTTAAATCGGCGACGATTTAAGGAACATGCAGTGCGCCGGCCTTCTTCATTGGAACTCGAAGATGCTGCGGAAGACGCCCGGCGCGATGATCGACAAAGGATTGATCGTCAGCTTCGGCTGGTTGAACGGGCCGTTGAGCTTGAAGGTGATGCCGAGCAGGCCGCGGTCGCGGCCGTTGCCGAGCAGCACGCCGATCAGCGGCAGTTCGCCGAAGATGCGGTTCAGCCCATAGGCCGGCATGAAAGTGCCAGTCATGTCCATGATGCCATTGTTGTCGCGCACCGTTCCCTGGAAGGTCGCGCCGACATCGGTGCCGCGCAGCACGCCGCCCTCGACGCGGATCGCGCCACGGTCGAGCGCCAGTTGCGCGAAGCCGCGTTCGAAGCGGGCCGAGCTGACGTCGATGTCACGGCGCACGGCCTGGTTCAGGCTTCGGCCGTCGGCACCGGTGGGCGTCGACACCATCGATTGCAGGCGCTGCTCGCCGACGAGCTGGAACTTTCGGATATCGACGCTGCCCCGCCAGGAGCGCCCGCCACGGTCACGCAGTTTGAGATTGAGCAGGCCGCCGCGCATGTTCTGGTAGATGTCGGCAAACCGCGCCAGCGCGCCGGCATCTCCCGTAGTCAGCTCTAGCGTGTTGTCGGCACCGGCCTTGGCGAGCCGGGCAACCAGCGCCTGACCGCTGCTCGTCACGGCCGAGAGGTTGACGTCCTCGATCTGACGTCCGCGCTCGCCGTAGACCAGATTGACGTTCGAGAGCGATTCGCCGTTGAAACCGGTGACGCGATCGAGCTGGGCCTTGATGGCAATGTCGTCGCCACCACCCTGGTTCTGGTCGCTTCCGGTCTTCAATTGCGCCAGGATCGGCCTGATATCGGCTGCAGCGCCGCTGAGCGACGCCGTGTAGCCGCCCCTGGTGCGGTCGATGGAGACCTTGAAGTCGTCGCCCTGCGCCAGGCGGACATTGTCGAGATCCGCCGAGAGCAGACCGCCATCGTCGATCTGCAGCTTGCCGCGCGCACCAAAGCCGTCGCCGGCAACCGCGAAATTGCTGATTGTTGCGATCTTGCCGTCCATCGAGGACGTGAACTGCGCCTCGGCCGGAATCCCGACGCCCTTGCTCCAGCCGATCCAGGGAAGCGAGAGCTGGGCTTTCGTGAGGTCGATCTCTGCCGTCTGCCGGCTCGCCTCGTCGATTGCAACGTCGATCGTGATCGGTCCGGAAACGATCCGAGAAAGCCCAGGTATCAGTTTCTGCCAGACACCCTGCTCCAGCGAGCCCGAAATCTCGCGCGAACGCTTGACGGTCGAACCGGAATCGACCGGTTCCGTCAGCGCGACCTTGACCTTCGCGCCTTCGATACGGGCATCCGCTTCGAGGACCGCCTGCTGATTGTCGACCCGAAATGTGCCGACGAGATCCTCTACGGCGCGCCCGAACATGGCCTTCTGGACGGTGACCTTGTCGAGCTGCATCTGTACCTGATAGAGCGGTTTCGGCGGCTTCTGATCCGAGATCAGGCCGAAACGGGCGCCCACGACGGCGGTCAGAGGACCGCTGAAATCTTCCGGCAGCAGCGGGGTCTTCTGCAGCGCCTGAATCGGCTTGTAGCTCACGAGCTCGGCGATCGCATCGGCATCGCCGCCAACCTCGATCTTCATCTCCGCCATCAGTGGTTTCGTGTAGACGTCGGGAAGGATGAAGTCGCCGCCGTTGAGCGCGACCGCGCGTCCAGACGGGAAGAAGGCGGTCCCCTTCTCGATCTCGGCTGTCATGCGCTGGCCGCTCAGTTTGAACTTGCCGGAGGTGTCGCGCAGCGGGGGTATCTCGCCGGTGATGTTGATGCGCGTGTCGTCGATATCGAAGTTGATATTGAGCTCCTGCTCGTTGAGCTTGAGCTCGCCTTCGTTGGTGGCGATCCGCCCCTCGGCGACCGATACTTCGATGCGGGCATTGGTGACCGTGCCGCCGAAGAGGTTGGCGATCGCCCAGCGCCGCGCGCCCTTGGCCAACCACCACGGCCACAATTGCTTGACGGCGGTCGCCTCCATGCGATCGCTGACCGAGGCGAAGCTGATCTGCGGTGATGTCTTGCCGAAGGCGACGGAAAGCGATCCGAACATCGAACCGAGCGGGGTCGACACGGCGAGCTGGTCGAAGATCAGTTGGCGCTTGTCCGACACAAACCGGCCATTTGCCTTGGCATCGAAGATCAGCGGCGCGTCGGCGACGTCTTCCGGGGCGGAGCTTGCGTTCTTGAGCAGGAGGTCGATGGCAAACCCCTTCTCCGTTGCGCCGGCAATCTTGTCGAGGTCGATAATCGCCCCGGTAAACGGAAAGGTCGAACGGCCGATCTTGACGGCCGACGGCAGAATTTCGACGGACGAGCGCTCGAAGTCATAGGCGACGTCCATTTGCGAGGCATTGAGCGTCGAGACGAGGTTGCCTGCGTGGAACTCGCCCTTGGACGTGCGCACTGTCACGCGCAGATCCGGTTTCGCATTGCCCGCGGCCCGCGTCGCCTTCAGCGACAGCCCGGCCGATGCGACGACGCCGAAGGGCGGCTCCGAGCCGACTTTACCGTGGTAGAAGAACGGTGCGAGCGGCAGATTGGTGATCGACGCTTCGAAGCCGGTCATGTGCCCCTTGTCGCCAAGGGCGTCGGCGCTGAGATCGACGTCCACCCCGTCGACGGTGACGCTGCCCTTGACACTCATCGAGCCGCCGGCGTCACGGTTGAACTCGAGCGCGTTGGCGACGACGGGCACGACGCGATCGCGGGAGCCGATGACGGAGAAGCTGAAATCCGACAGCGTGACCTTCTGGCTGCCGCGGCCGGCCGCCATCTGCGATATGCGGTCGACGTGGGAGAAGATTGCCTCCAGCGTATCGCCAACGTCGGCAATGCGGATCTTGGTGAGATCGAGCGGTTCGCCGCGCGGCAGCAACCCGGAATCGAAATCGCCGCCTTCCGCTTCGAGGTTGGAGACGGTGATGCGTCCGGTCATCAACGCCAGCGGGTCGAGCGCGATCGAGATCGCGCGGAGCTTGGCGACCGGCTGGCCTGAGGACGCTTCGCTGAGCGCCACTTCGCGGGCTCTGAGCGCAATCGCGCCGCTCGCGGTCATGCGCACCACAGTGCTGCCGACCTCTACGCGGTAGGCATCGCCGAGCGCTGCATTGAGTGCGGTGCGGGCGCGCGCGTTAAGCGTGCTGTCCATCACCCCGCTTTCGATGACGACAATGAGGATCGCCGCGATGGAAAGCGCGAGCAGCGATGTCAGCAGTGCGATCTTGGCACAGAAGCGCGCGGCTCTGTTCTTGCGCGGCGCGTGCACGATCATGGGTTCGTGCGCCTGCGCCGAAGGCAACGCATGCAACGCGACGATGTCTTTCTTGCGAAAGCCGACTTTTTCGCCGCGGATCTCACTCATCAGCGCGGGCGTCCTCCATACGATACGAGCTTCGTCGTCGCCCTCCGTCTCTGTCATTTCGGGGCGACCACTTCTCGCTTCTTGTAGACCACATGTCATCGTGCCGAGTCACCAAGGGACGCGGGACCATGCTGTGGAAAGCGACCACCTGCGATGGAATTCGCGCGCGCAGGCGACTGCAACGTTTCGTAGCGGCCCATGCCGTCCGAAACCTGTCGAATCTAGCACAAATGCGCTGGACGGCAGTCGACGATTTTCGCTATGCCCAACAGCGCCGCGTGCCTTGTGGCGCGCAAATGTCACTCGACTAGCTTGAGCACTGCACGTTTTGCCCTCTGGTCGGCAAAGACCAATGAAAACATGCAGTAGCGCCCGATTGTCTGCAAAACTTGGCGGAAGGAAGGTTTAATCATGGCAAGACCCGGTCCCGGAGATGTCGCTCCCGACTTCACCCTGCCGCGTGACGGCGGCGGTACGATTTCGCTCTCGGCCCTGCGCGGCCGCCCGGTTGTTCTGTTCTTCTATCCGAAGGACGATACGCAGGCCTGCACGCTTGAGGCGATCTCGTTTTCGGAACTTGCCGACGACTTCGCCGCAGCCGGCATAGCCCTGATCGGGCTTTCGCCCGACTCGGTGAAGAAGCACGACCGCTTCGCCAAGAAGCACAACCTGACGGTGCCGCTCGCTGCCGACGAGGAGAAGTCGGTCGTCGAAGCCTATGGCGTCTGGGTCGAGAAGATGATGTACGGGCGCAAGTACATGGGTGTCGAGCGCAGTACCTTCCTGATCGGCGCCGACGGTGTCGTCGTCAGAGTTTGGGAAAAGGTGAAGGTGGACGGCCACGCCCGCGAGGTCCTTGACGCCGCAAAGGCGATCTGAGGGCGCCGATGACGGAGTTGCCCGTGTTCCACAGCCTGCGGGGCGGTGCAGTCGAAGCGATCCGCGCCGCCGACCTCGAGGTCAAGACGGCGCTCGCGCAGGAAGCCGCCCGGCGCTGGCAGCGCCGCACGCTGTCGCTGCGCTCGCCGCTCGACCGGCCGGTGCCGGTGCGCCCAGGCCGACCGGACAAGCCGGTGCTGACGCCACCGACGCAGGTCAAGCGCCGGTCTCTCGGTTCGCTGAAGGGCCGAATCGCACTTCTGCACTCCATCGCCCATATCGAATTGAACGCCGTCGATCTCGCCCTTGATATCGTCGCCCGCTTTGCAACCGAGCCGGTGCCCAATTCCTTCTTCGACGGCTGGATGCGTGTCGCCTTCGAAGAGGCGAAGCACTTCCGCATGGTCCGCCAGCGCCTGAACGACCTCGGCGCCGACTATGGCGACCTGCCTGCCCATGACGGCCTCTGGCAGGCGGCGCACGATACGCGCAACGACCTGACGGCGCGGCTCGCCGTCGTGCCGCTCATTCTCGAAGCGCGCGGTCTCGACGTGACGCCAGCGCTTCAGGCCAAGATGCGCGAAACCGGCGACTTCGAGAGTGCGGCCGTGCTCGACGTCATCTACGAGGACGAGAAGGGCCACGTCGCCGTTGGCGCCAAATGGTTCCGCTTTCTCTGCGCCCGCGAGAAGAAGGACCCGGCAGCGACCTTCCAGCAGCTGGTGCGCGCCAATTTCCGCGGTCCCCTGAAGGCGCCGTTCAACGATATCGCCCGCGCCGAGGCCGGCCTGACGCCGTCGTTCTACCGCTCGATGACCGCTTCGACCAATCGATAGCGGACATCACCTTCCCGCAATCTTGCTTACCGATTGTTAACCCTAACAAAGTGTAATGATCCCCAGGTGATGCGAGGCAACGCGCACATGGCGGGAGAGAACGGGTGTCTGGACATCAGGCAAATCGTACCTTTGGAAAACGCAAGCAGAATCACGTCCTGATCCTGGCCAGCGGCGACAAGGTCCGGCACATGACCGTGCGCCCGTGGATGGCGGCGATCGCTGTCTCCTTTGCAGGCGTCTGCAGCATCGGCTATCTCGCGGCCACTTCCTATCTGGTTTTGCGCGACGACCTGATCGGCGGCACGATTGCCCGCCAGGCCCGCATGCAGCATGAATACGAGGATCGGATCACAGCGCTGCGGGCGCAGGTCGATCGGGTCACCAGCCGGCAACTGCTCGACCAGCAAGTGGTCGAGGAAAAGGTCGAGAAGCTGCTGCGCCAGCAGATGGCGCTGACCTCGCGCAACGGAAAGCTCGGCGCCCTGGTCGAAAGGGCCGAAAATTCCGGCGTCACGACCGCAACCGATGCGCCTGCGGCCGTCGAGCCGCTTGCCTATGAAAAACGCGCCGATGCGAGCAGCAGCGGCAGTGTCAAGGCAATTGAGAAGCTGATGGGACTGAACGTTGCGCCGGTCAGTGCTGCAGCTGTCCCCGCCCTCGCCTATGCAGCACCCGATGCCGGCGAATCAAGTTCCGACCGCGCCGACCGGATTTTCTCAAAAGTGACGCTCTCGCTGAAAGATGTCGAGCGCGAGCAGATGACGCGGGTCCAGCGACTGACGGACGGTGCGGCGAAGACATCGGATGCGATTCGTTCGATCGTCGGGCGCACCGGTGTCGACCTGCCCGTTGACGATGTCGCCGAGTTGATTCCGGCCAACGACATATCCGGCTCCGCCGAGACGGCGATCGGCGGCCCCTTCGTCGAGCCTGTGAACGATGACGATTTCGGCCGTTCGCTTGCCGCACTCGATACCGCACTCCTGGAGCTCGACCGCACGCGCGCCGAGGTCCGCAAGCTGCCCTTCGGCAACCCCTCGCCGGCCAGCGACATCACCAGCGATTTCGGCAACCGGCTTGATCCGTTTCTCGGGCGTCTGGCGCTGCATGCCGGCATCGACTTTCGCGCAACGGTCGGCACGCGCATCCGCTCGGCAGCGCCTGGAACGGTGACCAATGCAGGGTTGACGGGCGGCTATGGAAACATGGTCGAGATCGACCACGGCAATGGTGTCGCGACGCGCTACGCCCACCTTTCCACCGTGCTGGTGAAAGCCGGCGACCGGGTGAAGGCTGGCGAAGTCATTGCCAAGTCCGGCAACACCGGGCGCTCCACCGGACCGCACCTGCACTATGAAATCCGGCTGAACGGCAATGCCGTGGATCCCATGCGGTTTCTGGATGCGAGCACCAAGCTTGCGAGCTATATGAACTGACGCTGCCGCGTGGTTCCGCTTGACAAGAAATGCGACAGATTCGCCACTATTTACCTTTTACTGCTTCAACGTGCTGGATTTCTTGACTTTCGGCGGCGTTCAGCTTAAGAGCGCGGCCACGTGCTCGTGCGTTTTCCATCGATCGATCAGTGTTCTATTGAACCGGAACGGAAACAGATTTCCCTTTGACCAATTTTGCTGACCTTGGCCTGAGCCAAAAAGTTCTCTCCGCTGTCACCGATGCGGGCTACACAATCCCGACCCCGATCCAGACAGGCGCTATCCCGCCGGCGCTGCAGCGTCGTGATATTCTGGGCATCGCCCAGACGGGCACGGGCAAGACCGCTTCGTTCGTGCTGCCGATGCTGACGCTGCTCGAAAAGGGCCGCGCCCGCGCGCGCATGCCGCGTACGCTCATTCTGGAGCCGACGCGCGAACTCGCCGCACAGGTCGCAGAGAACTTCGACAAGTACGGCAAGAACCACAAACTCAACATCGCGCTTCTGATCGGCGGCGTGTCCTTCGACGAGCAGGACCGCAAGCTTGAGCGTGGCGCTGACGTGCTGATCTGCACGCCCGGCCGCCTGCTCGACCACTTCGAGCGCGGCAAGCTGCTGATGAGCGGCGTGGAAATCCTGGTCATCGACGAAGCCGACCGTATGCTCGACATGGGCTTCATTCCCGATATCGAGCGCATCGCCAAGCTGATCCCGTTCACGCGCCAGACGTTGTTCTTCTCGGCGACGATGCCGCCGGAAATCCAGAAGCTTGCCGACCGCTTCCTGCAGAACCCGGAGCGCGTCGAAGTCGCCCGCCCGGCTTCCACGGCTCAGACGGTGACGCAGCGCTTCGTTGCGGCGCATGCCAAGGATTACGAGAAGCGCGCGGTACTGCGTGATCTGATTCGCGCCCAGGACGAACTGAAGAACGCGATCATCTTCTGCAATCGCAAGAAGGATGTCGCCGACCTCTTCCGTTCGCTCGACCGCCACGGCTTCTCCGTCGGTGCGCTGCATGGCGACATGGACCAGCGGTCGCGCATGACGATGCTGGCCAACTTCAAGGACGGCAACATCAAGCTGCTCGTCGCCTCCGACGTTGCGGCCCGCGGCCTCGATATCCCTGATGTCAGCCACGTCTTCAACTTCGACGTTCCGATCCATGCGGAAGACTACGTCCACCGCATCGGCCGTACCGGCCGTGCCGGCCGCTCGGGCGCGTCCTTCACGCTGGTGACCAAGCGCGACACGAAATTCTCCGACGCCATCGAAAAGCTGATCGGCCAGAAGGTCGAATGGCTGAACGGCGACCTTTCCAATCTGCCTGAGCCGATGGAAAGCCACGATACCGGCCGCCGTGAACGCGGTCGTGATGGCCGCAAGGACCGGAAAAAAGATGGGGATCGCGGCTCCAAGGCCCGTTCCGATCATAAATCCGATACCGTGCGCGCCGATAGTGAGGCCGAAATTGAAACAGTCGTGGAAAGGGCGGAATCGGTGAAACCGGCACGCAGCGCAGAGAACAAGCAGGCACAGAACAACCGTGGCGATCGTCCGGTGCGTGCATCGAACCCTGCCAACGACGACAATCGCGACCGCCGCAACCGTCACCGCCGCGACTATGACGACGGCCCGACGCCCGTCGGCTTCGGCGACGAAATCCCTGCCTTCATGCTGATTGCCGGCAAGGCCTAATCCGAACGGATGGGCCAGCCGGGCATCGATTTTCCGGGCTTCGGCTGCGGACTTGTCATCGTGCGCGATGGCAAGATTCTGCTCTACAGGCGCGTCAATGCGCCTGAGGCCGGGCATTGGAACATCGTCGGCGGCAAGGTAGATCACATGGAGCGTTCGCAGGCTGCGGCCTGCCGCGAGGCCGAAGAAGAATCCGGCCTCAAGATTGGCTCGACCGAATTCCTCTGCCTCAGCGAACAGGTGATCGACGCTGACCGCCAGCACTGGATCTCGATGATCTATGTGACCCGGGATTTCTCAGGTGAACCTCAACTCACCGAACCGGACAAGCTTTCCGAATTCGGCTGGTTTAGCCTCGACGCCCTGCCCCAACCGCTATCCCGCTTTACCGCCGATGCCGCCGATGCCTTGCGCAGGCATGAACAGGGCGTCGCCGCATAGCAGCCGCCCACCGGGGGCCGGTGTTCTTCGTACGTCCCTCGTTCTGTGCATTGCTGGTGCCGCTGTCGGCGGCGTTCCGCGGGCACCAACGGATCCGGCCGATGTCACTTAGGCGCGCCGATGGGAAACGTGGTGATCGTGTCAATATTTTCATCTGAGGCGCAGCTGCCGCGCATAGGCTGGACGGCCTACTTCCTGGAGCGTAGCGCCGCCTCATAGGCAAGCCGCACCCACCGCGCCATCTCGTCGGGATCGTCGAATGCGTCGTCCGGAATGCTCCAATAGGGCATCTTCACCGGCTTGCCCTTGCCGTCATAGGCCCATTGCCGCGAACCGGCCGCCTCCAGCGCAGGCGCTGTTTGCTCGTCGCCCTTCAGCAGAATTTCGCCATCGACCTCAAGGGCGAAGATCACACCCTGGCAATAAATGCCCTTGCCGCCGAACATCCGCTTGATGGTCACCGGCCCGAGGACCGCGAACATGTCTTCGATTGCGGCATTATTCACGCGTCTGTTCCTCCAAGATACCGCCGGCGGCGACGATCTGTTCCGGCGTGTCGAGATCGAGGCGCGCCGCCGCGCCGAGTTCGACATCGATGACCGGCAGCCCGCTCTTTTCGATAATGTGCCTTGCACCAACGTCTCCGACCAGTTGCTTGATCGCCGAAAATGTCTGTCGCGGCAGGATCACCGGATTGCCGCGCTGTCCGCCTGCGGTCGCGCGGATGATGGAGCGGCCACCTTCGGCGACGAAACGTTCGATGAGCCGGCGCAGATCGTCGCCGGTTATCCCGGGCATGTCTGCAAGCATCACCAGCATGCCCGGCGCCCGCGCCCCGACTGCCGAAAGCCCGGCCGTCAGCGAAGAGGCCATGCCCGAAATGTAGTCGGGGTTGGAAACGAACGTCACCGGCAGCCCTTGCAGCGCGTGGCGGATATCGGCCTCGCGGTGGCCGGTCACGACGCTGACCTTGCCCGGAGCGGCCTTAAGCGCGGCTTCGACGCTGCGGCGCACGAGCGGCACGCCATCGAAAGTTGCGAGAAGTTTGTGCCCGCCGTCAGCGCCCATACGGCTGGCCCGGCCAGCGGCCAGAACGACGACTGAAACCGAGCCGGATGACAACTCCGTTGCATGTTCGCGTGGCTGCGGCCGGGTCGGGATCTCACTCAACAAGCCGCCGACGCCAAGGCCGGTAATATCGTCGAAACTCGGCCACTCGCCGGCAAGGATACGGTCGAGGATCCAGTCGAAACCATTCTCGCGCGGGCTGCGGGCGCAGCCGGGTGCACCGATGACCGGCGTTTCGCCGACGCGGCCGAGAACGAGAAGATTGCCGGGGTCAACAGGCATTCCCACATGATCGACCACGCCGCCGGCCCGCCGGATCGCCGCCGGAATGACGTCTTCGGGATCGGCAACCGCCGAAGCGCCGAAGACGAGCAGCAGGTCGTGCGTTGATCGCATTTCGGCGATCGCCGCCGCCACGGCGTCTTCCCTATGCGCGACGCGCCGTTCGGTGAAGAGTTCGCTTCCGGCCTGTCGCAGCCGTGCCGCGAGGATGGCATGGGTCTTGTCCATGACCTGGGATTTGAGGTTCGGCAACTCCGTTGCTATCAAGGCCGCGCGGCGCGGCGCAAACGGCTTGACCTCGAAGGCGCGATGGTCGCGCAGAAGCCTCTCCGCCTGCTCGACGAAGGCGCCTGCGACCGCAAGCGGGATGATCTTGATCGTTGCGACCATATCGCCGGGCTGCACCGGCATATGGTCGTCGAGACAGGCGAAGGTGATGGAGGGATCTAGGCGGTTCAAGCGATCGACAATTTCGCGGCTCGCAACGAAGAGGCCTGCGACCTCGGAATAGACGTTGACGCGGCCGGTCGCTGCCCGCGAAAACCGGAGATGATCGGGGGCTACGGCCGCGGCAATGCGCGTGGCCGCCTCATCTTCCGGGAGGTCGCCGGCATCAAGGCGGGCGGCCACCACCTGCTCGACGCCTGCAGCGGTCAAAGCGACGATGTCGGCGGCTGTGACCCGGTGCCCCTTCGGCAGCCTGGCATCACCGACCTTCACCGCATGCGCGAGCATCGCGCCCTCTGCTTCTGCGACCTTGATCGGGCCGAACCTCATACTCCACTCCCTGCGGAAGCAACGTCCCGCCGTCGCAGCGCCTCGATGATTTCGGCGAGGATCGCAACCGCGATTTCGGCGGGACTTGCCGCGCCGATATCGAGACCGATCGGCGCACGGATGCGAGCCATGTCGGCATCGGCGACACCCGCACGCCGCAGTCTTTCGATCCGTGTGGCATGTGTCTTGAGGCTGCCGAGCGCACCGACATAGAAACAACCGGCCGACAGTGCCGCCCGGATCGGTTCGTCGTCGATCTTCGGGTCATGCGTCACGGCTGCAAGTGCCGTGAAGCGGTCGAGCGGTCTGAGTTTCAGTGCGTCCTCCGGCCAATCGGCGATGAGGTCGACGCCCGCAAAACGTTCCGGCGTGGCAAAGGCCGTACGCGGATCGATGATGGTCATGTCGAAGCCGGCAACGGGCGCAAGCTGCGCCAGGGCCTGTGAAATATGCACCGCGCCGATGACGAGGATGCGCGGCGGCGGCAGGTAGACATTGAGGAAGAAGGAGCCCTGCCCGGTCTCGACGATGCCGGCCCGGCCGGACCGCAAGGCACGGGCAACGGCTTCGCCCCAGGGTTCTGGACAGTCGTCACCTTCGAGGTAGACGCGGACACCACCGGTAAGATCGCTGACGGTGACGGCGGCGCGGCGGGCCGCGCGCGCAAGATTGAGTGTTTCCAGGATCGCCTGTTCCATCGTCAGCCGTTAACCCGTTCCACGAGGACCCGGATCCGGCCGCCGCAGGAAAGCCCGACGCGCCAGGCGGTCTCGTCCGCGACGCCGAAGTCGAGAACGCGCGAGGTGCCAGAGGCGATCACGTCGGCCGCTTCGGTGATGACCGCGCCCTCGACGCATCCTCCCGAAACAGAGCCCTGAAAATTGCCGTCACTATCGATCACCAGATGGCTGCCGACCGGCCGTGGTGCCGAGCCCCAGGTCTCGATCACTGTTGCGATCGCCACCCGGCGTCCTTCCTTCAGCCAGGCTTCGGCGATGTCGAGCGGATCGAGAACATTCACTGCCTGCCTCATGCCTGCCACCTCCCATGCGCGCCGGTCACCGTGGCCCGGCCAGGATCTAGGAACCGCCGCGGGTCTGCCTGGCGGGAGCGCTGCCCGGACAGCGCCTTCACCAGTTCGCCAATCGATTCAAGATTGTGCACGGCCCGGAATTCGTCAACATGCGGCAGCATCGCCCGCACACCGCGCGCCCGCGCCTCGAAGCCGTCGAAGCGCAGCAGCGGGTTCAGCCAGATCAGCCGCCGACAGGATCGGTGCAGGCGGTCGATTTCGATTTCGAGATCGGCGACGTCATCGCGCTCCAGACCGTCGGTGATCAGAAGCACGATCGCGCCCTGCCCGAGCACGCGCCGCGACCAGCGCCGGTTGAACTCATGCAAGGTCTCGCCGATGCGCGTGCCGCCGGACCAGTCCTTGACCGCAGCGACGCAGTCGTCGATCGCCGCATCGGGATCACGATTGCGCAATTGGCGCGAGACATTGGTCAGCCGGGTTCCGAAGAGGAAGGTATGAACGCGCCGCCGTTCCTCGGTCAGCGCATGCAGAAAGTGCAGAAAGATGCGGGTGTACTGGCTCATCGATCCGGAGATGTCGGCGAGCACGACAAGCGGCGGATGGACGACGCGCCGCTCCCGAAACCTCGGAAGGATCAGTTCGCCGCCAAAGCGCATGGCGTCGCGCATGGTGGCGCGCGGGTCGATGCGGATCTGCCGCTTCGAGGGGCGGAAGCGCCGCGTGACGACGCGGTCCATCGGTAGCGTCAATGCCGAAAGCGCGCGCTTGGCCTCGGCGAGCTCGGCAATGCTCATCTGCGCGAAGTCCGCCCGGCGCAGAAGCTCGCGACCGGAGACCGTGAAGCGTGCATCGACTTCGATCTCCGGCTCGTCGCGCGGCGGTCGATCGGCCTCGTGACCAGAAAGCAGCGCGTCGCTGACGCGGGTCTCGCCTGCCCGGCGCTGCTGCCGTTCGCTCTCGCGTTCCGGCGCCAGCGGCGACATCATCGCGATCATTTTTTCGACGAGACCGCGCGACCGCCAGAACAAGCGAAACGCCTCGTCGAAGACCGGCTGGTCCTCGTGACGTTTGACGAAGACGCATTGCAGCGCGGCGTAGAACGCGTCCCGTCCACCGATCCCGATCAGCGCCACCGCATCGATGGCGTCGGCGATGGCGCCTGGCCCGATCTTGATGCCGGCGCGCCGGAGCGCGCGCGCGAAGAAGACAAAATTGTCGGCAAGCCGTCCGTCGCCTGCCGCGATTGGCGGGGGAACATCGTCCCTGTGCTGTTCCCGCGCCTCCGTCATCAGCTTGCCGCCAGCAATTCCGCCTTGACCTCAGAGAGCAGCTTTCGCCCCTCTGCCCCCTCTATCCTGGCGATGTCGTCCTGGTATTTGAGTAGGGTGCCAAGCGTATCGGCGATCGTCTCTGGATCGAGCGCCAGCCGGTCGAGTTCCGTCAGCGCCGTTGCCCAGTCGATGGTTTCGGCAACGCCCGGGTTCTTGAAGAGGTCGATCGTGCGCAGCCGCTGCACATAGGCGATGACTTCCCGTGACAAGGTGGCATTGCAGCCGGGAACCTTGCGGCGAATGATCTCCAGTTCCTGCGCCGCCTTGGGATAATCGACCCAATGATAGAGGCAGCGGCGCTTCAGTGCGTCATGGATCTCGCGGGTGCGATTGGTGGTGATGATGACAACAGGCGGTTCGTGCGCCCGGATCGTACCAAGTTCCGGAATTGTCACCTGGAAATCGGACAAAACTTCCAGCAGGAATGCCTCGAAGGCTTCATCTGTCCGGTCGAGCTCGTCGATCAGGAAAACGGGCGCGCGTCCCGAATTGGAGGAAATGGCCTGCAGAACAGGACGGCGGATCAGGAAACGTTCGGAGAAGATGTCGCTTTCGACCCGCTTGCGGTCGACCTTGCCGGATGCTTCCGACAGGCGGATTTCGAGCATCTGCGCCGGATAGTTCCACTCGTAGACGGCCGAGGCGACGTCGAGCCCCTCGTAACATTGCAGCCGGATCAGCGGCCGGTCGAGCGCCTTGGCCAGAACCTTGGCGATCTCCGTCTTGCCGACGCCGGCTTCGCCCTCAAGAAAAAGCGGGCGCTTCATCCGGAGTGCAAGAAAAAGCACCGTCGCCAGCGCCGTGCCGGCGAGATAATCATGTGCCTCCAGCAGTGCCATCGTCTCTTCGATGGACTGTGGCAGGCCCGTTGCCGCCTGTGCCATGTCTCCTCCACCACGGCCCGAATCGATCGCTGGATGCTGGAAAGGGGCAAAATCCACCTGCCAACTCAACGACTTAGAGCGATCTTCTCATGTTGCGATGAGCAGTCGACCGCTGAGCAAAAAACTTATAGCGAGTGGTATCCGCGGTCCACATAAATGAGCGGCGGGCGGGACGGCCCGATCGCGACGTCGACGACCTCGCCAAATAGCACCAGATGCGTGGCGATCGTCTTCACCTCGACCAGACGGCAATCGAAAGCGGCGGTGGCATTGACGAGGATTGGCGCACCGGTCCTAAGCCGCGTCCACTGTCCGAGCGCAAAACGCAGATCCATGTCGAGCTGGTCGCGGCCGGAGAAGCCATGGGCAAGCGCCCGGTGCTCGTCGCCGAGCAGGTTGAGTGCAAAGCTGTCGCTGCGCGTGAAGATATCGTTGCGCGGATTGGCGCCGTTCAGGCAGACGAGAACCGTCGGCGGGCTATCGGAAACCGAGCAGGCCGCAGTCACAGTGACGCCGCGCCGCTCGCTGCCGTCAGCGGCGGTGATGATCTGCACGTGACCGGCCAGGCGGCTCATCGCGTCGCGATAACTGATAGGGTCCAGCCGGGTCTTCTCCAACACATCTTTCTCCGGGCGATGTCAGGCACATACATAGACGCTGGCGGAAAATATGAAACCCGCCGGAGGGAGAATCTTGCACATCTGCGACGTGGCCGTGACGCAGATTGAACCTTCTTCGCCAGGAGCGGCATCTTTTCCTTTGACGCCGGGAGGCACATCCTTAAAACATGCGGCAACGACCGTGCCTCGCGTCTGACGCGAGCGGCAACGGAACAGGAAGCTGTGGTGGCTCGCCGTAGGACTTTGCCCCGGATCGGTTCGGTCGGGAAAGCCTGCGGCGGCGGAGTAAGTGAATGCGTCGATCCATTGTCAGCAGCCTTATCCTTGCCGGACTGGTACAGGCAACGCCGGCTTTGGCTGCCGGCATCAAGGTGGCGGTCGTGGCGCCTGTGGAAGGTCCGTTCGCGCCGCTCGGCAAGCAGATTGTCGACGGCGCCGGCTTCAAGGCCGGTGATCGTGGCAGCGAGATCGTCGTCATTCCCGAGACCTGCGATACCGCCGGCAGCGAGGCACTGACCAAAGCGCTGCTTGCCGCAGGTGCCGAGGCCGCAGTCGGCTTTCTCTGCACCGAAAGCCTGGATGCGGCGCTTCCGGCACTGACCGAGGCGGGCTTGCCGGCGATCACGCTCAGCGTGCGCTCCGATATCCTGATGGAAGACGCGCTCAAGAACAAATGGCCGCTCTTCCGCCTCGCACCGAGCGGCAATGCCGAGGCTACGGCGATCGTCGATGCCATCGTCAACCGCTGGAAGGACAAGCCCATCGCGCTCGTCGACGATGGCACAATCCACAGCCGGGAACTGGTCGAGGCGGTGCGCGCAGCACTCGCCGAAATCGGCATGACGCCGGTCTTCAGCGACACCTACCGGCCGGCGCAGGAGCAGCAGATCAACCTCGTGCGGCGCCTGGTGAAAAGCGGTGCAACCCACGTCTTCACCGGCGGCGACCGGCAGGATACCGCCGTGATCGCCCGCGATGCCATTGGCGAAGGCGCGAGCCTTACCTTGCTTGGCGGCGATGCCTTGAATGCGGCCGATCTCACTGTCCCGCTTGCCGATGGCGTGCTTGCGGTAACGCTGCCGGATGCGGCGCAGTCGCCGGAGGGCAAGCCCTTTGCCGACGAAATGCGCGCCGCCGGCATCGAGCCGGAAGGCTATGTGATGCCGGCCTTCGCCGTGATGGCGTTGCTGGAGGAAGCCAAGGACCGGGCAGCACAGGACGACAAGTCGCTGATCGAAGCGATCGCCGGCAAGGGGCCCTACCCGACCGTTCTCGGCCTCACCGCCTTCAACGCTGGGCACGAGCGCGCCGACAATCCCTACCGTTTGATGCAGTGGCAAGGCGGCCATTTCGCGCCCGCGGCCGCTGAAGGAGCCGCCCCATGATGCGTCCCGGACCGCTGAACCTGATCACCGATGTCAAAGGTCTGACGGTCGGCAACGCCGAAGACCATCGCCTGAAATCGGGCGTCACCGCGATCGTCTGCAACCCCCCGGCGACGGCTGCGGTCCAGGTCCTGGGCGGTGCGCCGGGAACCCGGGAGACCGACCTGCTCGATCCGCACAATACGGTACAGACGGTCGATGCGCTCGTTCTTTCCGGCGGTTCAGCCTTCGGGCTCGATGCCGCGTCCGGTGCTCAGGCGGCGCTCAGGGAAATGGGTCGCGGCTTCGCCGTCGGCCCACACCGGATACCGATCGTACCGACGGCGATCCTCTTCGACCTCATCAACGGTGGCGACAAGGATTGGGGCCGATTCCCGCCCTATCGCGAACTCGGCTTCGAGGCCGTCGGGCGGGCCGGCGCGACATTTTCGACCGGTTCGGCAGGCGCCGGCACAGGCGCGCTGACCGCTAGCCTGAAGGGCGGTCTCGGTTCGGCATCCACGGTTCTGCCGAACGGTATCACCATCGGCGCCCTCGTCGCCGTCAATGCGCTCGGATCCGCCACCGTCGGCGACACCGGGCATTTCTGGTCTGCGCCCTTCGAACTGGAGAGCGAGTTCGGCGGACTTGGCCTGCCCCACCCGATGCCGGCCGATGTTGCCGACATCCGCATCAAGTTCCGCGACCGCCAGGCCGCCGTCGCCAACACGACGATCGCGGTCATTGCGACGGACGCGGTGCTGACGAAGGCCGAAGCCAAGCGCCTGGCGATTGCGGCCCATGACGGCTTCGCCCGCGGGCTCTGGCCGGCGCACACGCCGCTCGACGGCGATCTGATCTTCGCGCTTGCGACCGGCGCCAGCGGCAAGACGCCGACAACAGAGGATTTCATCGATCTCGGCGCCGTTGCAGCCTCGACCATGGCGCGCGCGATCGCCCGCGGCGTCCACGACGCAACGCCGGCGGAAAACGATCTCATGCCCTGCTGGTCAGAGCGTAGCTGACGCAGCTTTGATCGCAGGCATGTTGTTTGCGGGGCTCGGCGGTGCTATTCCCGCGGAAAACACGCTGGAGTGCGCCATGACCCACCCTATCCGCATTGCCCCGTCGATCCTGGCGGCCGATTTCTCCAAGCTCGGCCAGGAGGTTCGCGATGTCGTCGATGCCGGCGCGGACTGGATCCATCTCGATGTCATGGACGGTCATTTCGTGCCGAACATCACCTTCGGCCCGGATGTCATCAAGTCTCTGCGCCGCTACACCGATGCGACGTTCGACTGCCACCTGATGATTTCGCCGGCCGACCCGTTCCTCGAAGCTTTCGCCAAGGCCGGCTGCGATATCCTGACGGTGCACGCGGAAGCCGGTCCGCACCTGCACCGCTCGCTGCAGACGGTCAGGTCGCTCGGCAAGAAGGCCGGCGTGTCGCTCAATCCGGCAACGCCAGAAAGCGCGATCGAATACGTGCTCGATCAGCTTGACCTGATCCTCGTCATGACCGTCAATCCGGGCTTCGGTGGGCAGAAGTTCATCGACGCCACCGCGGAAAAGATCCGTCGCATCAAGGCGATGATCGGCGATCGACCGATCGAGATCGAAGTCGACGGCGGTATTGCGCCTGAAACGGCAGCCATTGCCACCGGCGCCGGCGCCAATGTTCTCGTTGCCGGCTCGGCGATCTTCAAGGGCGGCTCGGTCGAGGCCTATCGCTCGGCGATCGAAGCGATCCGTGCGCCGGCCGAGAAGGCTTATCGATGACGACACGCGCGGCAATTTCCGGCCTTTGTTGCCTGGCCGCGGCCGCCGCTGCATCGCCGGCGCTTGCTGGCGACTATGCCGCGCTGCAGCCGATCGGCTTTTCCGCCGATGGCAATGTCTTTGCCTTCGAGGAATATGGCGTTCAGGACGGCTCCGGCTTTCCCTATTCGACCATCTATGTGATCGACACGCGCAATGACAGCTTCCTGCCGGGTGCACCGGTGCGCGCTGTCAGTCGCGAAGATGGCAGCCCGCTGTCGAAGGCGCGCCATGAAGCCCGCCGTCGGGCTGCGCCACTGATCGATGCCTATCGCCTGGCCGATGCGCCCGGGTTGCTCGCAGCCTTCAACCCGATCACGGAAACCAATGCCAAGCCGCACTCGCTGAACTACGATGCCTTTGCAGCCGATGAAGCGTTCCGCGAGACCTATACGGTAACGCTCGAGGAAAAGACCTTCGAGCCGGACGGCATCTGCAAAGACTTCCTGAAGGAAGCCAAGGGTTTCCGTCTGTCGATGACGATGAAGGCGGGCGCACCGGCAAGCGACGTGCTTCAGGACGACAGCCGCATACCGGAAAGCCGCCGTTGCCCCACCGGCTACCAGGTCGGCGGTGCCATCACCCACCGCAACGACGACGGTTCGGAAACCCATGTGATCATGGTGCTTGTGAAGTCGCTCGGCTTTGAAGGCACGACGGACGGGCGCTGGATCGCGGTCCCGACGCGGATCGCGAAATGAACGAAGCGGCCGCCAGCGTCGAAGCGAAAGCAGGGCGTGCGGCGGTCGGTGCCCGGAAGCGGACCCGCCTTGCCCGGTCCGTGCCGAGCGTTCCGTTGCTGCTCCTTGGCGCACCCTTGTGGAGCGCGTCAATGACGCTATCGGCGTGGTTTGCGCTGTGGCTGCGGGAACGGGACGTGACCTTTCATCTGGCCGAACTTCTTTGGGTCTTCGGGGCCGGCGCTTTGCTCGCCTGGCCGCCGGCGCTGTTTCTCGCCCGCTTCGCGGCGATCGGACGCGGAGTAGAAACGCGTTTCGCCGCCTATCTCTTCTTCCTTTCGCTCGGCACGATCGGGATGACGGCATTGCTCTTTGCGCTCGACTACCGCGAGTTCTATGCGCAGTGGCACGCCCCGATCGGAACCACGACCTGGCTCTTCCAGTTCGCCTTTACGACGCTGATCGCCTTTTACCAGTTTCTCGTCATGGGCCTTCGCCTCTATTTGCCGATCGGCGGTGTTATACTGCTCGCCGTCTGCCTGTGGCTGGCAAGCGATCGCCGTGCGCAACGGCGTTGAGCTTCGCGGCTATCTTTGCTAGAGGCACGACCATCCCTCCACTGACGACGAAAGCTTAAGCCCATGATCCCCCGTTACTCCCGACCGGAAATGGTGGCCATCTGGTCGCCGGAAACGAAATTCCGCATCTGGTTCGAGATCGAGGCCCACGCCTGCGATGCGCTTGCCGAAATCGGCGTGATCCCGAAGGATGCTGCGCGCACGATCTGGGAAAAAGGCGGCGCTGCCACTTTCGACGTCGCTCGCATCGACGAGATCGAGGCCGTCACCAAGCACGACGTCATTGCCTTCCTGACGCATCTCGCCGAATTCGTCGGCCCGGACAGCCGCTTCATCCACCAGGGCATGACCTCGTCCGACGTTCTGGATACCTGCTTCAACGTGCAGCTGGTCCGCGCGACCGACCTGCTGCTGGCCGACCTCGACAAGCTGCTCGAAGCGCTGAAACGCCGCGCCTTTGAACACAAGGATACTGTGACGATCGGCCGTTCGCATGGCATCCATGCCGAGCCGACCACCTTCGGCGTCAAGCTGGCGCTCGCCTATGCCGAGTTCGACCGCTGCAAGCAGCGCCTGCTGGCCGCACGCGAAGAAGTCGCCACCTGCGCGATCTCCGGCGCCGTCGGCACTTTCGCCAACATCGACCCGCGCGTTGAAGAACACGTAGCCGAGGCGCTCGGGCTGAAGCCGGAACCGGTTTCGACCCAGGTCATCCCGCGCGACCGCCATGCCATGTACTTCGCCACCCTCGGCGTCATTGCCTCGTCGATCGAGCGCCTGGCGACGGAAGTCCGTCACCTGCAGCGCACCGAAGTGCTTGAAGCGGAGGAGTATTTCTCGCCGGGCCAGAAGGGCTCGTCGGCGATGCCGCACAAGCGGAACCCGGTTCTGACCGAAAACCTCACGGGTCTCGCCCGTATGGTTCGCGCCTTCTCGATCCCGGCCATGGAAAACGTTGCGCTTTGGCATGAGCGCGACATCTCGCACTCCTCGGTCGAGCGCATGATCGGCCCGGATGCGACGGTGACGCTCGACTTCGCGCTCGCTCGTCTGACCAGCGTCATCGACAAGCTGCTCGTCTACCCCGAGAACATGATCAACAACATGAACAAGTTCCGTGGGCTCGTGCATTCGCAGCGCGTGCTGCTGGCACTGACGCAGGCCGGCGTGTCGCGTGAGGACGCCTACCGCCTCGTGCAGCGCAACGCCATGAAGGTCTGGGAACAGGGCAAGGACTTCCTCGAAGAACTGCTCGCCGACGCGGAAGTTCGCGCGGCCCTTTCCGAGGAAGATATCCGCGAAAAGTTCGATCTCGGCTATCACACCAAGCACGTCGACACGATCTTCAAGCGCGTCTTCGGCTGAGGTTCCGCGCTGAGCGGACGGCCGTAGGCCTTTGGTTTTGTTGCCATGCCCGCATTTGGAGCACATCGCTCAAATGCGGGCATTTGCGTTAGCAGGAAATTCATGCATTGCGTGCAAAGCTCAGGGTCTGTCAATCCAGGTTCTGAGGATCACATGGCCTACAAGGACAGTGTCGAGCGGGCGACGCAGCGCACGCAAACGAAAATTACAGGTACGGTGACCGTCAAGTCCGGCTCCAGCAGCGGCATCGTCAAGGACCTTTCTGCCGAGGGCGTCTGCTTTCAGCTGCTCTTCGACATCGGCGCCAAGACGGGACAGGAAGTGACGATCAGAAGCGAGGAACTCGGCTTCCTGACCGGCATGGTGCGCTGGTATCGCGGCGACAAGATCGGCATCAAGCTCAACCTGTCGTCCAACACCGCGGCGCAGATCTCATCTTACTACAAGCATTTTCGCTAGGCCGGACTTCTCGGCGACACGCCACAAGCGCCGCAGGTCGATCGACATGCGGCGCTTTTTCTATGAGCGGTTACATTCGCCTTCGGCTGTCGGCGATCAGTGTGAACGCGCGCGCGGACCGGGCTCCACCATCTTGCGATAAAGGTGCCAGGTGGCGTGTCCGAAGATCGGCATGATGACGGCGAGGCCGACGAAGACCGGGATCGAGCCGATAACCAGACCGGCGGCGATAATGAAGCCCCAGACGGCGACGGGCACCGGGTTGACGAGCGTTGCGCGAATGGAGGTCTCGACCGCCGATACGGCGCCGACGTCCCGATCGATCAGCAACGGAAACGACACGACGGATGTCGCCAGAACGATGACGGCGAAGACGAAGCCGACAGCGTTGCCGACGAGGATCAGGTTCCAGCCCTGGTCAGTGCCGATGATACCGTTCCAGAAGGCTGCAATCGAATCCGGCGGTTCCGCCCCGAAGATCTGCACATAGAGCGCCTGTGCGACGAGCAGCCAGATGATGAAGACAACGAACAGCATGGCGGCGACGGCCATGATCGACGGCAGCGCCGGAGAGCGGTGCAGGCGAAGGGCGTGCGGCCAGGAGTAGTCCATGCCGAGTTCTCGCCGTCGGCTGATTTCATAAAGCCCGATCGCAGCGACTGGGCCGATCAGAGCGAAGCCGGAGACAAGAGGATAAAGCAGCGGCAGCATGTTGGCGCCAGCGCTCCAGGTGATCAGAACGACACCGGCGATCGGGTAGATCAGGCAAAGAAAGACGTAGTGCGATGGTTTCTCGCGAAAATCGTCAAAGCCCAAGCGTAAGGCGTCGAATACATCCGCGACGCCAATCTTTTTTATTCCGGGATGGGCGACACTCGCGTCCGCTCCCGACAGGACATGGAATGTTGTCATGGCTCACACTCCTCAACGAACCAGAGCGGCCACGGAACAAAGATGCGACGAACCAAGCCGCACCATCCGCGACCGTCCCTTCGATTATACAGAAAATGCGACCGCTGTCGCCTGCCGCCTCTCGCCACGTTAAGCGGCCTATTGGAACGCGAACATCGGGCTCGTCGGGCAGGCTCCCATGGGTGGCTTCGAGGCCCTGACGCAAGGGTAATGCTGAAGGTCTTGACTTCCGGGCCTTTCAGCGCCACATCGCGGCCACCATGAAAGTATCCGACGCTCATATCCTCATCGTTCCAGGCTACACCAACTCCGGACCGGAGCACTGGCAGACCCGCTGGGAGCGCAAGATGTCGACCGCACGCCGTGTCGAGCAGGCGGAGTGGGCAAAGCCTGTCCGCGAGGATTGGGTGGCGCGCATGATCGAAGAGGTCAATGCGGCGGAAAAGCCTGTGGTCATCGTCGCCCATTCGCTTGGCGTCGCAACCGCCGTGCACGCCCTACCCCATTTCACCAAGCCGATCGCCGGCGCCTTCCTGGTGGCACCTCCTGATGTTGCCAACCCGGCGATCCGTCCGAAGCATCTGATGACCTTCGGTCCTTACCCGCGCGATCCGCTTCCCTTCCCGTCGCTGATGGTCGCCAGCCGCAACGATCCGTTCGGTTCCTACGAGCATGCGGACGACATCGCCAACGCCTGGGGTTCGCTGCTCGTCGATGCCGGAGAGTCCGGCCACATCAACACCGAGTCCGGCCACGGGCCGTGGCCGGAGGGAACGATGGTGTTCGCCCAGTTCTTGAGCCGGCTTAAACCCTGACGCGCCCGATCAACCTGTCGACGCCTTATTAATCCGACGTTCATTGTCCGCGGTCATCATCGCCGGCACGACGCGACTCGTCTCATGATGGTGCCGAGCGCTGTCGAACCTTGATCTGCGCCGGCATTGACCGGATCGTTCCGCTTGGTTGCCCGGCCGCAGATACTGGACATGGGAAGTGGCCGTAAACGAACGTCTCACCAAAGGTGCGCAAGGCGCACCGGCGCATCCGGATGCTCTGACGCAGGCCACCCTGGAACGGTTGCCGGCAGGCGCTGTCGTTGTCGATGCGCACGGACGGATCCTGGCCGCTAACGTCTTTGCCGGCGAAGTGTTCGGCCGCAGGCTTGTACAATTGCGACACGCCTTTCTGAATGACTTCGTGGCGGAAGAGGACCGGTCGCGCGTGCCGCCGCGCGCCACATCGACGGTCGCCGAGACGATCCATTTCCTTGGTCCCGACCGCTCCGTGCCGATGCTCGTTGCCTGTTCGCCGGTACGGTTCGCGGATGAAGCCGCCTGGCTGCTGCTGATGTTGCCGGCCGATGACTTCGTCAACGAGATCGCCGGATTACGCAACGACGAGACCCGCTGGAAATATGCCCTCGACGGCGCGCTTGAGGGTGTCTGGGATCACGACTTCGAAACCGGAGACCTGTTTTACTCGGCCACCTGGAGGCGGCTTCGTGGGTTGTCCGAAGACGCCCAGGTGGATGGTACCCTTGAAAACTGGATCCAGAACGTTCACCCCGACGATCATGCGCATATGCGCGCCGCGATCGAGCGGCAGGATTCCGGCGAGGCGATCTTCAACACTTTCGAGTATCGAGAGCGTCACGCCGACGGTCACTGGATCTGGATCGAAAGCCGCGGCGCCTCGGTTGCCTACTGGCCGGATGGCAGGCCGAGCCGCATCATCGGGACGGATACCGACATCACCGCCCGCAAGGAGGCCGAGGCCCGGCTCGAGGAGGTCTCCCGCCGACTGAGGCTGGCGCTCGGCGTCTCGAAGATCGGCGTGTTTGACTTCAATCTCGATGCACTGCGCGACGACTGGGACGAGCGCATGTTCGAGATTTATGGTCTCGACCCCGCCGATGGCGCACCAAGCTCTGAGACCTGGGAAAACTCCCTTCACCCCGACGATCGCGATGCCGTGGTCCTCAGAACCAACGAAGGCATCGCCTCGGGTAAACCCTACAGCAATGCTTTCCGTATCGTGCGCCCGGACGGTTCTGTCCGCCACATCCGCTCCAATGCCGCGACCTATGTCGATCATCTCGGAACTCGCAAGCTCATCGGCGCCAACTGGGACGTTACCGAGGACATCGCGCTGCAGGAAGAACTGCGCCAGGCGAAAGCCTCGGCCGAAGCGCGCAACCGTGAACTCGAGCAGGCGCGGATCAGGATCGAGTACAACGCGCTGCACGATTACCTGACCGACCTGCCCAACCGTCGCTACCTGGATCAGATGCTGACGGAGAATGTCGCAGTCAACGCGATCCTGCATATCGATCTCGACCGCTTCAAGCAGATTAACGATACGCTTGGACACCAGGCCGGAGACGCGATGTTGACGCATGCAGCCGCGATCCTGCGTGCCCACGCCCGCCACGACGATTTTATCGCCCGCATCGGCGGCGACGAGTTCGTCATCCTCTGCCGCCGGGACCGCGACCTGCCGCAGCTGACCGAGCTTGCCGAGCGCATCGTCCATGCCTTCCGCCGCCCCATTCCCTATGACGGTCAGCTCTGCCGCCTGGGCGCAAGCATCGGCATCGCCTTCAAGGGGGGCGAAGACATCGACGCCAAACAGCTGCTGATGAATGCCGACATCGCCCTCTATCGGGCAAAGAGCGTCGGGCGTGATCGCGTCGAGGTGTTCTCCGAGCTCATTCAAACCCAGATCCTCAACGCCAAGCGCATCGGCGACGATATTCGCCAGGCGATCGAGGAAGGGCAGTTCACCGTCTATTACCAGCCGCAGTTCCATGCGCGCTCGCTGGAGATATCCGGCGTCGAGGCGTTGGTGCGGTGGAACCACCCGGAGCGCGGCATCCTCACTCCCTTCCATTTCCTGAAGGTGGCCGAAGAGATCAACGTCCTGCCGGCGATCGACAGGAAGGTGGTCGAGCTCGCCTATCGCGACTTTCAGTCCTGGCAAAAGGAAGGGCTCGGCGTTCCCAAGATCTCGGTCAACATGTCGTCGCCGCGGCTGCGCGATCCAGGATTGATCGCCGATCTGCGCGACATGCGGATCCCGCAGGGCATCCTTTCCTTCGAGCTGCTCGAGTCCATCTTCCTCGATGACCCGGAAGACGAAATCGCCGGGACCATTTCAGCTCTCGGCGACCTCGGCATCGAAATCGAGATTGACGATTTCGGCACCGGGCATGCCTCGATCATCGGCCTGCTCAACCTCAATCCGGCCCGGCTCAAGATCGACCGGGCGCTCGTTGGACCGATGACCGAAGGTGCCAAGCAGGCAAAGCTGGTGCGGGCGATCGTCGACATCGGCCACTCGCTCAACATCGCTGTCGTCGGCGAAGGCGTGGAGACCTGGGAGCACGCGGCGATGCTGCGGGACCTCGGCTGCGACGTGCTGCAGGGCTATGCGCTTGCGCGGCCGATGGATCGGCTGGAGCTGGAGCAGCGTTTGCGTCGCGGCTGGAAGCCGGTGTTCGGCGGTCCGGACAAATAAAAACCGCCCGGCCAGACGGACGGGCGGCGCTTCAATGAATGCGGCAACAGCCTTTCGGCTTACTTGCTCTGGAGCTGCTGGACGGCTTCGCCGAGCAGTTCGAGCATCCGCACGCGGATCTGCTCTTCGGTCTGGGCAACGCCTGCCGCGTCGAAATCCGCCTTGATCTTGCGAACGACGTCTTCATGGCCGGCTTCTTCGAAATCGGCAGCCACCACTTCGCTGGCATAGGCGTCGGCGTCGGCCTTGCCGAGCAGGCCGGCGGCCCACAGACCGAGCAGCTTGTTGCGACGCGCTTCAGCCTTGAACCTAAGCTCTTCGTCCATCGCAAACTTTGCTTCGAAGGCCTTTTCGCGATCCTGCATCGACGTCATCAATCAATCTCCCTGAGAATTCCATGTCTGAAATCAGTTTATCGCCATAAATCAAAACGCGGGTCAAACTGCAATGTGAACTTTTCCGGTTTGATGACTTTCATGTTACCCTTTGTGCGGTTCCTCAGATCGCATTTGATCAAGGATCAGGACATCGCCGCTTCGTGAGGCGGCAGCAACCTTGGCGCACTTTGAGAAGGCGCGCGGCGCCCCATGCAAATCAGGGGAACGGGCAGATACGCCGATTGTGAAATCGGTTCTTTTCGGCTATGGACCCCGAGAGATGTTCCACGCGCGTCCCGAGAGCGCCAACAACTACAGAGACAAAATCCATGAATCGTCGCCGCCGTATCTACGAGGGCAAGGCCAAGATCCTCTATGAGGGTCCAGAGCCGGGCACGCTCATCCAGTTTTTCAAGGACGACGCGACCGCCTTCAACAAGAAAAAGCACGACGTCATTGACGGCAAGGGTGTGCTGAACAACCGGATTTCCGAGTACATCTTCACACACCTCAACAAGATCGGCATCCCCACGCACTTCATCCGCCGCCTCAACATGCGCGAGCAGTTGATCAAGGAAGTCGAGATCATCCCGCTTGAGATCGTCGTGCGCAACGTCGCCGCCGGCTCGCTGGCCAAGCGTCTCGGCATCGAGGAAGGCACGGTCCTTCCCCGCTCGATCATCGAGTTCTACTACAAGGCCGATGCGCTCGAAGACCCGATGGTCTCCGAAGAGCACATCACCGCGTTCGGCTGGGCAAGCCCGCAGGAACTCGACGACATCATGGCGCTCGCCATCCGCATCAACGACTTCCTCTCGGGCCTGTTCCTCGGCGTCGGCATCCAGCTCGTCGATTTCAAGATCGAGTGCGGCCGCCTGTTCGAAGGCGACATGATGCGCATCGTGCTTGCCGACGAGATCTCGCCGGACAGCTGCCGTCTCTGGGACATCGAGACGCGCGAGAAGCTCGACAAGGATCGTTTCCGCCGCGACCTCGGCGGCCTCGTCGAGGCCTACCAGGAAGTCGCCCGCCGTCTCGGCATCATGAATGAGAACGAACCCGTGCGCGGCACCGGTCCGGTTCTCGTGAAGTAACTTCGGGGAAAATCAAAGTGATAAAGGCACGTGTAACCGTGACGCTGAAGAACGGCGTTCTCGATCCGCAGGGCAAGGCAATCGAAGGTGCGCTCGGCGCACTCGGCTTCGACGGCATCGGCCAGGTTCGCCAGGGCAAGGTCTTCGACCTGCAGATCGAATCCGCAGACAAGGCCAAGGCCGAGGAAGATCTCAAGGCCATGTGCGAAAAGCTGCTCGCCAACACCGTGATCGAGAACTACAGCATCTCCTTCGCCTGATCCTGCAGGCGACGGAATCGTTCCGCGTCTTCGGGCGCGGAACCAGACGTTACGAAATGCCGGAGCAGCCGCTGGTCCCATCGGGAACGCGCTGCCATAGTCGCAGCAGATGCCAGGCTCTTCGGAGCGCGCCATCAAGATTGATCTCGCCGTATCGGAGACAGAGATATGAAGTCAGCCGTCGTCCAGCTTCCGGGCCTCAACCGCGACCGCGACATGATCGCGGCCCTCACCAAGATCTCCGGCAAGGCGCCTGTCACCGTCTGGCAGACCGAGACCGATATTCCGGATGTCGACCTGATCGTCATTCCAGGCGGTTTCTCCTATGGCGACTACCTTCGCTGCGGCGCGATCGCTGCGCGCATGCCGGTCATGCAGGCGATCAAGGCCAAGGCCGAAAAGGGCGTGAAGGTTCTCGGCGTCTGCAACGGCTTCCAGATCCTCGTCGAGGCCGGCCTCCTGCCCGGCGCGCTGATGCGCAATGCCTCGCTGAAATTCGTCTGCCGCGAGATCAAGCTCGAAGTTGTCAACGCCGACACCGACTTTACCCGCGCCTATTCCAAGGGCCAGGTCATCCGTTCGCCGGTCGCCCATCACGACGGCAACTACTTTGCCGATGCCGAGACGCTGAAGACGATCGAAGGCAATGGCCAGGTGGTCTTCCGTTACGCCGAAGGCACCAATCCGAATGGTTCGATGAACGATATCGCCGGCGTCATGAACGCTGCGGGCAACGTTCTCGGCATGATGCCGCATCCGGAAAACCTGATCGAAGCCGCCCATGGCGGTTCCGACGGCCGCGGCCTCTTTGCGTCTGCGCTCGAAGTAATCGCCGCTTAACCATCCGGCTGTAGAAGGCATCCGACCCATCCCCATTTGCGAGCGAGACCGTCGATGCCTTTATTTGCCCCTGCACGCCTGACCGGCCTTGCCTGCACGGCCTTCGGCCTAATGCTTCTGGCCTCGTGCCAATCGCCGAAGCCGCCGGCCCCGAGCCCGAACACGGCGGCGCTGCCGACCATGGAGCGCGTGGCGCTCGGCGCCAACAGCTGCTGGTTCAAGTCGGGCGATGCGGAATTCAAGTCTTATCGCCTGGCGCCCGAGCTCAATTCCTTCTCCGGCCGTCCGCGCATCTTGATCGTGCCGCGCAAGTCGCCGGAGGCACGCCCCCTCGCCGTCGTTCAGGCCGAGGGCAATCCGGCCCGCCTGCAGGCCTTCGGGCCGCTGATGAGCGAGCCGACGGGAACGCGCATGGCCGCAGACATCAAGCGCTGGGCCGCTGGCGGACAGGGCTGCAAATAGCCCCAAGCTGAACTTGTCGAATTGATTAAAGGGCCGGTTGACCTCAAGGTTGCCGGCCCTTTTGCATTTCGGACAGTCGTTCCGATCCGATCGGTTAACGCCAGAACGGGACAGTCGATTCCTGACGCGCGTCCTTTTCCGAAACGCCGATATCCTTGAGCTGCCACTCGCTCATCTCCTCGAGCGCCAACCGGCCGCGTCGCTTCGCCGCCAGCTCGCAATAGCGGGTCCAAAGCCGCTTCAGCAGACCCTCGCGTTCGTCCGAATAGTCGCCGCCCAGTAATGTGCCGGTGCAGCCCACGGACGTCGCTTCCGAGCGGGACAAACAAATTGTATCCATTGTACTCATTGACAACCCCAATGCAGCGATTGCTATCGTTGTCTTGGTGATAATTGACATATTTTCCGCTGTAATCTAAAGAATTGTCACTATGACAAATTGGCTCCCCGACATTCAGCAGGGTCACGGTCCGCTCTACGCACGGATCGCCGATCAAATCGAACTGGCAATTGGCAACGGGGCCTTGCCCGTCGGCGCCAAATTGCCACCGCAACGCAACCTCGCCTACGATATCGGGGTGACAATCGGCACGATCGGGCGCGCCTACAATATTGTCCGCGAGCGCGGGCTTGTGAGCGGCGAAGTCGGGCGCGGCACCTATGTGCTCGACCATCCCGAAAGCCGGCCGCCGGAGCAGGCGGACCCGCTGACGACGTCCCTTGCCGGCACCCGGCCCCTGGTCGCGCCCGTTGGCAAGCTCAGGTTCGACAGCACCGCCGCGCCGGATATCGGCCAGGGAACGGTGCTGAGCGAAGTGTTGAGCGAAATCAGTCACGAGCATCACGCCGATATTGCCAGCTACGCGCGGAACTTCCCGGATCACTGGTTCGAGGCAGGCTGCCAATGGCTGGCGCGCGGAGGGTTTCGTCCTAAGCCCGAAAACATCGTGCCGACGCTCGGCGCACATGCGGCCGTCGTTGCCGTGATCGCGGCGGTGACCGCCCCAGGCGACCGCATCGCCTTCGAGACGCTCACCTATTCGCAGGTCAGCCGCAGCGCCGGCCTGATTGGTCGCCGCACGACGCTGGTCGAATCCGACGCCTTCGGCATGATCCCCGACGACTTCGAGCGCGTCTGCGCGCAGCAGCATCCGAAGCTCGCCTTCCTGATGCCGAGCGCGCAGAACCCGACAGTGGCCGTCATGCCGCTCGCCCGCCGCCAGGCGATCGCCGATATCGCCCGCAAATACGGCGTCTGGCTGGTGGAGGATGATCTCTACGGCGCTATGACCGGCGATCAAACGCCGCTGCTCGCCGAGCTTGCGCCCGAACGTACCTTCCTCGTCGGCGGTCTTTCAAAGTCCGTTGCCGCAGGCGTTCGCGGTGGCTGGGTCGCCTGCCCTCCGCATTTCGGCCAGCGCATCCGCATCGCCCACAAGATGGTCAGCGGCGGCCTGCCGTTCATCCTGGCGGAACTCTGCGCCCGGCTGGTGCTCTCCGGCTCGGCTGCAGCCTTGCGCAGCCAGGGCATCGAGGAGGTTCGCGCCCGCGAAGCAATGGCGCGCGAGGTCTTTGAGGGTATCGAGTTCGCGTCCCATCCCTGCATTCCATTCCTCTGGATGAAGTTGCCTGACCCCTGGCTGTCAGGAACCTTCAAGCAGGCGGCTCTTCAGGAAGGCGTGCTCGTCGACGACGAGGACGAGTTCAAGGGCGGCCGTACCGATCGCGTCTTCCATCGGATCCGCATCGGCTTTTCCTCGCCACCGCAGCGCGCCGAGGTGAGAGCCGGATTCCAGACGCTGAAGCGGCTGCTCGACAGCGGCCGAGCCGGCTACGACAGTTTCGAGTGACTATCGAAATCGACGGGGTGACTTTCGCGCAAGCTTCCGCATCATACTGTTTTAGCAGTCTTGCGTAGATGATTCGCCCTCAAGGATTTCGCATGCCGCTATCGCTTCGCCCGGTTCCGTCCCGCCTGATTGCATCCCTTCTTTTCGTCACGACCACCTCAGTCATCGCCGCGCCGGCGGCGGCTCAAGATGGTGTCTTCGACGAAATGCGCTTCGGCGTGACGACATCGATCGCCAGCGGCGGCAAGCAGGAAGACGGCGTGTTTCCGTCGTTCACGCTCTACTTCGATCCGTTCAATGCGGACGGCGCCGCGGATCTCGGCGAAAAGCTGCTGCGTCCACGCGTCTATACCGGTGCTGCCGTGGCCACGTCGTCGAACGGCGTCAACCAGGCCTATGCCGGCCTGAGCTGGACCTTCGACATGACGCAACGCCTCTTCTTGGAGTTCGGCGCGGGCGGCACGGTTCACGACGGCGATCTCGACGATCCCAACGGTTCCGGTCCGCAACTCGGCTGCCGCGTCCTCTTCCGCGAATACGCCGCCGCGGGCGTGCGCCTCGACGAACACTGGAACGTCTCGGCGACCGTTGAACATGCGTCGCACGCCAATCTCTGCGACGGTCCCAACAACGGCCTGACACGCGCCGGCCTCGCCCTCGGCTACAAGTTCTGACGCAGGCCTGCGCAGTCGCGCTCAACAAAGCTTCATACGGGCATCAACCGCTGTTGATCGCCCGTATTTTTCTGTCGCGCCGCGCCGCAGCATAGGTTAAAGAAGCCGCAAAGCGCCCCCTGTTTCTGTTGCGGTTCGCACGCGCCATATTCCTCATTAGTGGATTGCGCGCCGCCCGAAGGATTTGACGGTCGACGATGACGATTTCCAACACCCGCCCCATCACCCCGGACCTCATCGCATCGCACGGGCTGAAGCCTGACGAATACGAGCGCATCCTCGGCCTGATCGGGCGCGAGCCGACCTTCACCGAGCTCGGCATCTTCTCGGCCATGTGGAACGAGCACTGCTCCTACAAGTCTTCCAAGAAGTGGCTGCGCACGCTGCCGACCAAGGGGCCGCGCGTCATCCAGGGCCCGGGCGAAAACGCCGGCGTGGTCGACATCGATGACGGCGACTGCGTCGTCTTCAAGATGGAAAGCCACAACCACCCGTCCTATATCGAGCCCTACCAGGGCGCGGCAACGGGCGTCGGCGGCATCCTGCGCGACGTCTTCACCATGGGTGCCCGTCCCGTCGCAGCGATGAACGCGCTGCGCTTCGGTTCGCCCGACCACCCGAAGACCCGCCACCTCGTTTCCGGCGTCGTTGCCGGTGTCGGCGGCTACGGCAACTCCTTTGGCGTTCCGACCGTCGGCGGCGAAGTCGAGTTTGATGCCCGCTATAACGGCAACATTCTGGTCAACGCCTTTGCCGCCGGCCTCGCCAAGAGCGATGCCATCTTCTACTCCAAGGCCGAAGGCGTCGGCCTTCCGGTCGTTTATCTCGGTGCGAAGACCGGCCGCGACGGCGTCGGTGGCGCGACCATGGCGTCCGCCGAGTTCGACGAGTCGATCGAAGAGAAGCGCCCGACCGTTCAGGTCGGCGACCCCTTCACCGAAAAGTGCCTGCTCGAAGCCTGCCTCGAGCTGATGACGACCGGCGCCGTCATCGCCATCCAGGACATGGGTGCAGCCGGCCTCACCTGCTCGGCCGTCGAAATGGGCGCCAAGGGCGACCTCGGCATCGAGCTCGACCTCGACACCGTTCCGGTGCGCGAAGAGCGCATGACCGCCTATGAAATGATGCTGTCGGAAAGCCAGGAGCGCATGCTCATGGTGCTCGAGCCCGCCAAGGAAGAGGTCGCCAAAGCGATCTTCGTCAAGTGGGGCCTCGATTTCGCAATCGTCGGCAAGACGACCGACGACCTGCGCTTCCGTATCCTGCACCAGGGCGAAGAGGTTGCGAACCTGCCGATCAAGGAACTGGGCGACGAAGCTCCGGAATATGATCGTCCCTGGACCCCGGCCAAGACCGCGGCACCGCTCGCAACCAACGACATTCCGGCAGCCGACGTCGCCGACTCGCTCGTCAAGCTCGTCGGTTCGGCCAACAATTCGTCGCGCCGCTGGGTTTACGAGCAGTACGACACGCTGATCCAGGGCAACTCGCTGCAGCTGCCGGGCGGCGACGCCGGTGTCGTGCGCGTCGAAGGTCATGCCTCCAAGGCGCTTGCCTTCTCCTCCGACGTGACGCCGCGCTACGTCGAAGCCGATCCTTACGAAGGCGGCAAGCAGGCGGTCGCCGAATGCTGGCGCAACCTGACGGCAACCGGATCGCTGCCGCTGGCAGCCACCGACAACCTCAATTTCGGCAACCCGGAACGCCCTGAGATCATGAGCCAGCTGGTTCATGCCATCAAGGGCATCGGAGAAGCCTGCACCGCACTCGACTTCCCGATCGTGTCGGGCAACGTCTCGCTCTACAACGAGACAAACGGCCAGGCGATCCTGCCGACCCCGACCATCGGCGGTGTCGGCCTGATCAAGGACTGGTCGAAGATGGCGCGCATCCGCTTTGCCGCTGAAGGCGAAACGATCCTCGTCGCCGGCGCGCCGGCCGGTCTCGGCTCGCACATCGCCCAGTCGGTCTATATGCGCGACGTTCACGGCCGCACCGATGGCCCGGCGCCCCATGTCGATCTGGTGCATGAGCGCAAGGTTGGCGACTTCGTCCGCGGCCTGATCGTCGACGGTCTTGTAACCGCCGTGCACGATTGCTCGTCGGGCGGCCTGGCACTTGCCGTTGCCGAAATGGCGATGGCTTCGGGCATCGGCGCCTCGGTCGACGCTGTTGCCGGCCATGATCCGATCGCGACCTTCTACGGCGAAGACCAGGGTCGCTACGTCGTGACGGTTGCCGCCGGCGCGCTCGACGCGGTTGCCGCTCGTGCCAAGGCTGCCGGCGTCTCGCTCCCCGTCATCGGCAAGACCGGCGGCGACGCCGTCAAGCTTGGCGACGCCAAGGCCGTCTCGGTTGCGGATCTCCGCGCCGCCCATGAAGGCTGGTTCCCGGACTTCATGCAGGGCGACCTCGCGCCTGAAAACTGAGAGATCGATGATGGGAGCCGCACTTTCTGCGGCTCCCGTCATCTCTGTTGCGTGCCTGCTTGCAGGCGCCGCCGAGGGCGATCATTTGATCGTGTCGGCGCTGGCAACTGCCCTCCCTCACCCAATTCAGCAATTGCGTTCCGCCCCTGAATCGTGGTTCCTTTGTTTCATGGACAACGTCGGCAGGCTGCTGACGTTGCAGAATAAAAAGGGAGTTGGCGTATCATGCCCATGACACCAGGCGACATCGAAGACATGATCAAGGCGGGGATTCCCGGAGCCAAGGTCACGATCCGCGATCTGGCCGGTGACGGCGACCACTATGCCGCCGAAGTCGTGGCCGAGGCGTTTCGTGGCAAAAGCCGCGTGCAACAGCACCAGATGGTCTACAACGCACTGAAGGGCAATATGGGCGGCGTGCTGCATGCCCTGGCACTTCAGACGAGCGCGCCGGAGTAAGCTGGCGTGGCTGACCTGATCAAGGAACTCGTCAGCGGCGTCGTTGACAGCGCGCTCAAGGAAATTCTGAGGAAGACCGGCGTCAAGCGCACGACCACCAAGCGGACGAAGCGCCGGACGCGGCCGGCGGCCTCTGGCGGCGGCATCCTCGCGGATATCCTTGAAGCCGCCATCCGCAAGCCGGCGAAGAAACAGGTCAGCCGGCGGAAAACCTCGGCGGCGCGCAGCAAGACGCGGCGCCGCACGGCTTGAGTGGTATTAAAACCACATCTTGAGGCCCATCAATATTTGTTGCGATTGGGTGGTGAAAATCACCAATATGCATGCTATCTAAGACCCAATCGATATCCGGCCCTTGAAGCCGGCGCAGGAAGGAAGACAGGATGAGCGGAATTCACGAATTCATCGACAACGAAGTCAAGACGAACGATGTGGTGCTCTTCATGAAGGGTACGCCGCAGTTCCCGCAGTGTGGCTTCTCCGGTCAGGTGGTCCAGATTCTCGACTACATCGGCGTCGACTACAAGGGCATCAACGTGCTCGCCGACGCGGACCTGCGCCAGGGCATCAAGGACTATTCCAACTGGCCGACGATCCCGCAGCTCTACGTCAAGGGCGAATTCGTCGGCGGTTGCGACATCGTGCGTGAGATGTTCCAGGCCGGCGAACTTCAGTCCCACCTTTCGGAGCAGGGTATCGCCGTCAAGGGCGCTGTCGCCTAACTCAAGGACGCCTTGTCCCGATCCATCGGAGAAGGCGGGCAACCGCCTTTTTTGATTCGGACGTCTCGTCCGGATCTCGATTTTCGTTGTCTTCCCAAAGGCTTTGCGCGCTTGGTTCGCGCAATGACCGTTTGAATGTTTGTGAAAGCAGGCTTCCTTCCTGAAACGTTTCCGGCGTTCTGCAGCGAGGCCTGGGGCCGCATTTTCGGCCTGTCATGAAGCAGTCGCGATCGTTCGGCATAAGCAGCAGCGGTTCCCGCTCCGGCCTCCCGGCACGGAAATGACCCGTCGCTGCCGATCGATTCTCCCGCCGCTTCCTGCAGGCCCGGTCCATGTGGTGCGGCTTCCCGGTCGCTCCCGCCTGACATCCCTGTGCCGACCGGCATTTAGCCAGCCGACATCCTTCTTTTTCCGGAGCGGTCCGGACCCAGACCTGTTTCGCTTGGCGCCCACCGCGCCGCTAGGACTTTTGAAATGACAAGCACGACCAACGACGATGCCCTGCCCGGCCTCACGAAATTCCAGTTCATCGCGCTGATGGCCACACTGATGGCGACGAACGCGATTTCGATCGACATCATGCTGCCGGGCCTCCAGGAAATCGGGGCCAGCCTGGGCGTGGCGTCGGAAAACGAGCGGCAATACATCATCACCGCCTACCTGCTCGGCATGGGCGTGGCGCAGCTGTTCTTCGGCCCACTGTCGGACCGGTTCGGGCGCAAGCCGCCGCTTCTGGCGGGCCTTGCCCTTTATGCCGTCTGTGCGGTGGCAATTGCCATGGTGCCGACCTTCGGCCTCATGCTCGCCCTTCGCTTCATGCAGGGCGCGGGTGCGGCTGCCACGCGCGTCATCACCATCTCGATCGTCCGCGACGTCTATGGCGGCCGGCAGATGGCCGAGGTGATGTCGCTGGTCATGATGGTGTTCATGATCGTGCCTGTGATCGCCCCGTCGATCGGCCAGCTCATCATCAGCTTTGCCGAATGGCATATGATCTTTGTCATCGTCGCGCTTTATGCGGTTATGAACATCGCGATCGTGCTGTCGAAGCTCGGCGAAACGCTTGATCCGGCCCACCGCCGCGCCTTCACGCCGTCGGTAATCCTCAGCGGTTTCCGCATCGTGCTGACCAACCGGCTGTCGCTGCTTTATACGCTCGCGACCTCGGTTATCCTTGGCGCGCTTTTCGGCTTCATCAACTCGGCGCAGCAGGTGCTGGTCGGTGTCTACGATCTGGGCGTGTGGTTTCCGCTTGTCTTTGCGGCTTTCGCGAGTATGATGGCGGTCGCTTCCTTTACCAACTCCCGCCTCGTCCGCCGCTTCGGCATGCGGCCGTTGTCCCATGCGGCCCTCTGCGGCTTTACGCTCGCAAGCTTCATCTGGATGTCGGCCTCGCTCTATGCGCCGCTGCCCTTCCCGGCCTTCGTGGTCCTCTATTGCGCCACGATGTTCCAGTTCGGGCTGATCGCGCCAAACTTCAACGCCATGGCCATGGAGCCGCTCGGCCATGTCGCCGGCACGGCGTCCTCGGTTCTCGGCTTCATGCAGACGATCGGCGGGAGCGTGATCGGAGCCTTCATCGGCCAGTCCTTCGACGGAACGGCCACCCCGCTTGCCACCGGCTACTTCACCGTCGCGGCCATCGGCCTCGTCTTCGTGCTCATCGCCGAACGCGGCAAGCTGTTCAAACCGCACCATCAGCCGGCCGGCTGATCTCTAAAGCGCCAACTGTCGCTGTCGCGTTCTAAACCGCCGGCCAGCCTTTTCCAAAGATTGAATTTACGGGTTTTCCCAATGTCCACCATCACCAATCAATCCGAACATGTCGACGGGGTCTCGGGGGCCGAGCGCCTCAACATGGGCATCGTCGAATTCATCATCACCATCGCCGTCATGACGGCGAGCGTCGCCATCGCCATCGACAGCATGCTGCCGGCTCTGCCGGCAATCGGCCAGTCGCTGAACGTCGCCAACACCAACGACAGCCAGCTGGTGATCGGCGTCTTCTTCCTCGGCTTCGGCATCTCGCAGATCTTCTTCGGCAGCCTGTCTGATGCCTTTGGCCGCCGCAAGGTGCTGCTCGGCGGCCTCGCCTTCTTCACCGTGTCGATGTTTGCCGCCGCCCTCACCCAGAGCTTCGAGACGCTGCTGATCCTGCGCTTCATCCAGGGCATCGGTGCTGCGGCCATCCGCATCACCACCATGGCGATCGTGCGCGACTGCTTCGGCGGCCGCGAAATGGCGCGCGTCATGTCCTATGTGATGATTGTCTTCATGATCGTGCCGATCGTCGCCCCCTCGATCGGCCAGCTCGTCATCCTCTATGCCAACTGGCACTGGATCTTCATCCTGATCGGCGTCATCGGCGCGATCCTCTTCGTCTGGGCCTTTTCCCGCATGAAGGAGTCCCTGCCGCGCGAAGAGCGCATGCCGCTCTCCGTCGGTGCGGTCGCGTCGGGTTTCAAGACCGTTCTCACCAACCGCATCACTTGCGGCTACATGATCGGCATGACGATGTTTACCGCCGTCATCTGCGCCTACATCGTCACGGTCCAGCAGATCTTCGGCGAGGTCTACGGCCTCGGTGACTGGCTGCCGATCGCCTTTGCAGGTACGGCCGGCGGGATTGCTGTCGCCAACTTCGCCAACGGCTTCTTCGTCCGCAGCTTCGGCATGCGCCGCATCTCGCATGTCTCGATGATCCTGTTTACGCTGATCTCGGTCGCGGGCTTCGTGATGTCGCTCTCCGGCACGCCGGCCTTCGTCGTCAGCTATCTGATGTTCTCGGTGCTCCTGATGTTCTTCGCCGTCATCGCGACGAACTTCACCGCGATCAGCCTGGAGCCGATGGGCCACCTTGCCGGCACCGCTACGGCGATCACCGGCTTCGTCTCGACGACCGGTGGCGCGCTCATCGGCGGCGCAGTCGGCCAGCTCTTCAATGGCACGCTGCAGCCGCTGTTCGGCGGCTTCGCCCTCTTCGGGGCCCTGACCATCCTGGCAACGCTCTGGGCCGAGAAAGGCAAGCTCTTCACCCATCCCGGCGACAAGGACGTCAGCATGGATCACGGCGGCGGCCATATGTAACCGGCCGCCGTAAGGCAAACAAAAAGCCCGCCCGGAGCAATCCGGGCGGGCTTTGTATTTTGGGCTGCTTCGAACGGCTTAGACCGTGAAGACCTCGCGGCGCAGCGTCTCCCAGCTCTCCTTGTCGGTGGCAAGCAGCAGGCCGCCATTGAGATGGGACGGCAGATAGGGCGAGCCGTCGAAGCGGGCGGCATAGGCGCCGGCTTCCTGCGAAATCAGCGTGCCGGCCAGGTGGTCCCACGGCATCAGCTTCTGGTACATCAGGAAGTGGATGTGACCGCCGGCAAGCATGCGATATTCATGCGCGGCGCAGCGGTAGCTGGTGGCAATGCGAACCTTGGCCATGTTGGCCATGACTTCGCGGCGTGCTTCCTGCTTGTAAAAACCGGTCGAGGCACCGCCGACCATGGCCTCGAGCGGCACGCCTGCGGTGACCGAGAGCCGCTCCTGCGATCCATTGGCGCGGCACATCCAGGCGCCCGAGCCCTTCTCGGCGATCACCCAGTCGTTGCCGAGCGGATCGTAGATGATGCCGGCAACCGTCTCGCCCTTGGCGACGACGCTTGCCATAACCCCGAAGAGCGGCACGCCGGCGGCGAAATTGAAGGTGCCGTCGATCGGGTCAACGACGACGGCGAGATCGGCATCGGCGAGCTTGTCGAGCAGCGCCGGGTCGGCTGCAACCGATTCTTCGCCGACGAAAAGTGCGCCCGGCGCGACGTCTTCGATGCGTGCCTTGATCAGCCGTTCGGCCGCCTCGTCGCCTTCGGTTACGAGGTCGATCGCTTCCGATTTCACCCTGACGTCGCCGGCTTCAAGATTGCGGAACCGCGGCAGGATCTCTTTGACCGCCGCTTCCTGCAGCAGATTGGCAAGGCCGGCTATGTCGACGGAATGGCTCATTCTTTGGGCTCCGGTGTGAGGGACTGGAAATCGAACAGCTTGGGATCGAGCAGGTGCGATGGGTTCACGTGGCCAAGCGCCCGCAGCATCGTGTCCTTGCGACCCGGCATGCGTCGCTCAATATCGGCCAGCATCGCCTTCATCGCATTGCGCTCGAGGCCGTCCTGCGAGCCGCAGAGGTCGCACGGGATGATCGGAAACTCCATGGCCGCCGCGAACTTGGCGAGATCGTCCTCGGCCGCATAGGCGAGTGGCCGAAGCAGCATCAGGTCGCCCTCGTCGTTCAAGAGCTTTGCCGGCATCGAAGCCAACCGGCCGCCGTGGAAGAAGTTCATGAAGAAGGTTTCGAGAATGTCCTCGCGGTGGTGGCCGAGCACCAGCGCGTCGCAGCCCTCTTCACGGGCGATGCGATAGAGGTTGCCGCGGCGCAGCCGCGAACAGAGCGAACAGTAGGTCGCCCCCGTCGGCACCTTCTCTTTCACGATCGAGTAGGTGTCGCGATACTCGATGCGATGCTTGACGCCGATCGATGCCAGGTATTCCGGCAGGATGTGCTTGGGGAAGTTCGGCTGGCCCTGGTCGAGGTTGCAGGCAATGAGCTCCACCGGCAGCAGCCCGCGCCATTGCAGGTCCATGAGCAGCGCCAGCAGGCTGTAGCTGTCCTTGCCGCCGGAAAGACCGATCAGCCAGCGCTTGGCGCCCTTCAGCATGCCGAAGTCGTCGAGCGCCTGGCGGGTCTGGCGAAGAAGGCGCTTGCGCAGCTTGTTAAACGAGACGGAGGACGGCATACGGCTGAACAACGGATGCGCGCCGGCGTCGATTTCGGTCTCAAAAATGGTTTCGGCCTGGTCTTGCGACGCGTTGAGCGAAAGGTCCATGGCGGGGATCCTGTGCGGCAGGCAGGCGCAACCGGCGCCCGGCTAATCTTGGGCCAGCACTTGCCCGCTCCAGCCGTCAAGATCAAGGGAAATCGGCCGCACAGTGCAGATCGCCCTTGTCGGAGGAGTTCAGGGACCGAAGACCGACCAGCCAGTGCGCGCCGCGAGCATTTCGAGCGCCAGCGATCCGAGCAGCGAATTGCCGTTTTCGTTGAGGCCAGGCGACCAGACGGCAACCGACGCCTTGCCAGGCGCCACCGCCAGAATGCCGCCGCCGACGCCGCTCTTTCCCGGCAGGCCGACGCGATAGGCAAAATCGCCTGAGCCGTCATAGTGGCCGCAGGTCAGCATCAGTGCGTTGATGCGCCGCGCCCGCTGGCGCGAGACGACGTTATGGCCGGTCAGCGGATTGCTGCCGCCGGCGGCCAGAAACAGCCCGGCTTTCGCAAGCTGGCTGCAGGTCATGGAAAGCGCGCAGTGATGGAAATAGACGCCGAGCACGTGGTCGACGGGGTGGTCGAGCTTGCCGAAGGAGCGCATGAAATTGGCAAGCGCGAAGTTCCGGTAACCGGTGGCCGTCTCCGAACGCGCGACCTCATGGTCGATGACGATCTGGTCGTCGTCGGCGAGATAGCGGACGAACTGCACGATCTCGCCGATCAGTTCCCGCGGCGTATGGCCGGCAAGGATCAGGTCGCTGATGGTGATGGCGCCGGCATTGATGAAGGGGTTGCGCGGCTTTCCGCCCTCTTGCTCGAGCTGGACGATCGAGTTGAAGGCGGAGCCTGAGGGCTCGCGGCCGACACGGTGCCAGATGTTCTCGCCGTGTTTGCCGAGCGCCAGCGTCAGCGTGAAGACCTTGGAGACGCTCTGGATCGAGAACGGCACCTCGGCATCGCCGACGCGATAGATCTGGCCGCCTGTGGTCACGATCGCCATGCCGAAATGCTTGGCGTCCACGCGCGCGAGCTGTGGAATGTAGTCGGCGACCTTGCCCTGGCCGAACCGCGGGCTCAGCTCCCGATGAATGTCGTCGATGATCGCCTGCAGATCCTGCGGCTTCTGCTCTTCGGGCATCGGGCTTCCCTCTTGGTCATCGCCTTCGGATCGAGGCGACGATAAGGCGCTTATTCGCTGGGATCCGCGGTAGCGCGGATGCTGCTCGGCACTGACAAAAAAGCCGCCCGTTTCCGGGCGGCTTTCGAAACGTCACAAGGCGAGAGCCTCGGATTAACGCGAATAGAATTCGACGACCAGGTGCGGTTCCATGACGACGGCGTAAGGCACGTCGGAGAGAACCGGTACGCGGACGAAGGTCGCGACCATCTTGTTGTGATCGGCTTCGATGTAGTCCGGAACGTCGCGTTCAGCGAGCGAAACCGATTCGAGAACGGTTACGAGCTGCTTGGACTTTTCCTTGACTTCGATGACGTCGCCCGGCTTGCAACGGTAGGAACCGATGTTGACGCGGACGCCGTTGACCTTGACGTGGCCGTGGTTGACGAACTGACGGGCAGCAAAGACCGTCGGAACGAACTTGGCGCGGTAGACGATCGCGTCGAGGCGCGATTCGAGCAGGCCGATCAGGTTTTCCGGGGTGTCACCCTTGCGGCGGTCAGCTTCGGCGAAGATCGCGCGGAACTGCTTCTCGCGGATGTCGCCGTAGTAGCCCTTGAGCTTCTGCTTGGCGCGCAGCTGTACACCGAAGTCCGAGAGCTTGGACTTGCGGCGCTGGCCGTGCTGGCCCGGGCCGTATTCGCGGCGGTTTACCGGGGACTTCGGACGGCCCCAGATGTTTTCGCCCATACGGCGGTCAATTTTGTACTTGGACGATTCGCGCTTGCTCATCGCATTTCCTTTCAAACAGTTACACCGGCCTGCTTCCAAACCGGATCAAGGAAACACGCCCTCCTCTGAACCCATTTTCGGGGCTCTGACAGGTTTCTCACGATCACGCAGACGGAGAAGCCACGGGACATGTCAAATGAAACACCGGACATTTCTGCCCGGCGTTGGGGCGGCTTTAGTGGGTCCGGCTGCTGTTGTCAAACGAAATCGTGACAAACAGCCGTTGATCAGGCCGGATCACTCGGTGGCGCTTGCTCCAACGAAATCAGCAGTTTCCTGAGGAGCGCCGCCAGCGCCGTGCGGTCTTCCTTGCTCAGCACCTCGAGGTAGCGCGACTCGCTCGCCATGTCGGCGCGAAAGGCGGTTTCCGCAAGGGCTATTCCCTTTTCCCTCAGCCCGACGACGCTGCTGCGGCCGTCGGACGCCGAGCGTTCCCGCTGGATCAATCCTGCCTTCTGCAGCCGGTCGAGCCGGTGCGTCAGTCCACCGGACGAAATCATCAGCAGCGTATAGAGATCCGTCGGCGTCAGCCGGTAAGGCGGGCCGGATCGCCGCAGCGTCGAGATCACGTCGAACTCGCCGCGGTCGATGCCGAAAGAGGCGAAGGTCTCCTCGATCGAAGGGCGCACCAGATTGGAAAGCCGGTAGGCGCGCCCGAGGATGGCCATAGGCTCGGTATTCAGGTCGGGCAGTTCGGCCGCCCACTGCGCTTGCAGACGGTCCACATGGTCCCTTCCCTCATTCTCGTTCTGCATCGTTCACCTCGGCATCGGTCAATATATCTTGACGAGAAGATAGTTTCGGATAATATCTTCTCGTGAAGATAATTCATTCCCGTTGGGAAGCCAACCCGGACGACGATGGAGGCCAGCATGTTTCATGTCATTCCCCTTACAGAACAGAAGCAGAGCCCAAACCGCACCATCCTGTTTGAAGGTGGGCAATTCGGCACGCCGATCTCGCTGTTCCTGATGGATGCCGAGCCTGGCCAGGGGCCTGCCCTTCACGTTCATCCCTATCCGGAAACATGGATCGTGCACTCGGGCGAAGCGGAGTTCACCGTCGGAGAGCAGAAGATCATGGGTAAGGCCGGCGATATCATCGTCGTCGATCCGGAGACGCCGCACCGCTTCGTCAATACCGGCACCGGCCGCCTGCAGATGACCTGCATCCACGCATCCGATCACGTTATCCAGGAATGGGTCTGACGCCACGACACCGTAACGCGCCAGCGCCGTCTGAGCGTGGTCGGAATAGCTGATGCCTTTACGCGAAAGGTCGAGGTTCACTCCGCCGCAGCGGCAGCCGCAGCCGTCACATCCGGCCCGTTGGCGTCGCCTGGAGCGGTCTCGCTGCCAAGGTCCGGGAACGCGACGATGCGCTTTCCGGCAAAATCCGCATGGATGACGATCAACCCATGCTCCTCGAAGTAGCCGAGCAGACGGCGGGCCCGCCTTGCGGAGTGCGTGCCATAGGCGCGCGCGATCATCGCGTCGGAAGGGCACGGCAGGCTGCGGACGGCCGCCTGCGCCATCATCAGGAACACGGCTTGCAAGTCCTCGGTAACGCGATCGGCAAGCTGCAAGGCCTGCGCCCAGGTTTCCGTTGCCGCCGTCTCCGCGTCGATGCCGGAGCGCGCGACGGCCATCTTGCGGCGGAAGGCGCTCAGCGACAGGGCTGCACCGGATGGCAGCCGGCGAATACGGCATCGCACCAGAAAATCCTGGAACAGTTCTGCATCGGGGCGGAAGGCTGCTTCCGGATTGCTGAGGATTTCGACAAAGACGCTGTCGAGCAGGCTCTCTTTTTCCTCGGCGGAAAGTTCCGGCTGCGCCTGCCTTGCCTCGACCGGCGCGGCAGGCTCGGGCCGCGGGCGGGAGAGCTCGGCCAGGATGTCGGTCGTCGGGCGCGGCGGCGCAACGGCGCGGCGCATGATCGGCCGCGTCAGCTCCTCCGGATCCGGCGTGAAGATCAGATCCTCGACGTCCTGCGGCGCCTCGGGCAGCGGCATCAGCTTCGGGCTCGTCGAGCGCGCCGAGGTCTCGACCGCGCCGATCGTCACCTTGAGCGGCCGGCGCGACAGCGCCGGGCCAAGCGCGACGAAGGAACCGCGCTTGAGGTCGCGGAACATTTCCGCCGTGCGCCGGTCCATACCGAGCAGATCGGCGGCGCGCAGCATATCGATGTCGAGGAAGGTGCGGCCCATCAGGAAGTTCGAGGCTTCCGCCGCCACGTTCTTGGCGAGCTTCGCCAGGCGCTGCGTGGCGATCACTCCGGCAAGGCCGCGTTTGCGGCCGCGGCACATCAGGTTGGTCATGGCGCCGAGCGAAATCTTGCGCACCTCTTCGGTGACGTCGCCGGCAACCGACGGCGCAAACATCTGCGCCTCGTCGACGACGACCAGCACCGGATACCAGAACTCGCGATCCGCATCGAACATGGCGTTCAGGAACACGCCGGCATTGCGCATCTGCTGCTCGATATCGAGACCTTCAAGCGAGAGCACGCAGGAAACACGATGCTGGCGAATGCGGTTCGCAATGCCGATCAGCTCGGCGTCGGTGCGTTCACCCTCGACCACGACATGGCCGAACTTGTCGGCGAGCGTGACGAAATCACCCTCGGGATCGATGATGCACTGCTGCACCCATGGCGCGGACTGTTCCAGCAGCCGGCGCAACAGATGCGACTTGCCCGAACCGGAATTGCCCTGCACCAAGAGACGGGTGGCCAGAAGCTCCTCGATATCGAGCGAGGCCGATGTCCCTTCGGACGTCGCTCCCATGTCGATGCCGACCTTCATTTCCACCTCGTCATGTTAAATCTTACGCAGGTCCGGATGCGATACCGTTGCGCACTGTGCCTGAATACTCTTGATTGATTCGCGATCACGCGGAGACCGCCTATCGGGCGACACCTAGCACGGATTTCCCGGAAATCCTGCCGTCGGCGCACATAACCCACAGGGAATACGCTTAGGAAAGTCTCCCCGGAAAAGAACCAGATGTAGAATCTGGTGGTCGCAATATAAAGTTGAATGTCGTACTTTTGCGAGAAGGCACGGACGCCCATATGCGATTTGGTCGAAGCTATTTGCCCGGGGCAGGAATGCAGCACCACGAAACAGCGCAGCAGATGGAACTGAACAATCTCGATCGCCGTATGCGCGATGCTTACAAGGACACGCAACGGGTCGCCTCGAAAGACGACGCCGAACGCGCCAGCCGCATGCGCTTTCGCGCCGCCTGCGTGCTAGCTGTTCTGATCGGCCTGTTGCTGGCGATCTTCTTTTAAAGCGCCGTGCCGGCCATAGGAACGCATGAACGGGGCACTACCCGATCGCTTCGGCATGCCCTGCTCGCTTTTCCCCGATGGCATCAAGTGCCACCGTCAGGCCAAAGCCCTGCATCAGCCGCCGGGTGGCGAAATCCGGTTTGCCGGAGGTGAAGATCGCCGGGTCCTGGCCGTTCAGCGGCTCGAAGCCGTTTGGCTGCGGCACGAGCGAACGCGCCCGTCTGGCAATCGCTTCCGCCGGATCCAGCCAATCGACCGGCCAGGGTGCCAGCCTGCGGAAGACGTTCGCCATGAAGGGATAGTGCGTGCAGGCAAGCACGACGATATCGGTCTTCCTGCCGTCCATCTCGACGAAACACGGTGCGATCTCGGCTAGTACCGTTTCGTCGTCCAGTTTCTCGCCGCGGATATAGGCCTCCGCCATCTTGGCGAGGTTTTCGGAGCCGACGAGCCGCACATGGCATTGGCTGGCGAAGGACTGGATGAGATCGCGCGTATAGGCCCGCTTGACGGTACCCGGGGTCGCCAGCACCGAAACGAGGCCGGAGCGTGTGCGCTCTGCCGCCGGCTTGATCGCGGGCACCGTGCCCACAAAGGTCATCTGAGGAAAGGCCGCGCGCAGATCGGCGCCGACCAGCGTGAAGGCGGTGTTGCAGGCGATCACGCAGATTTCCGGATCATGCTCGGAAAGCAGCCGGCCGAAGAGCGCGATCACGCGCTCTTTCAGCGCCGCCTCTTCCCAGCCGCCATAGGGAAAGCCGGCATCGTCGGCGACATAGATGAAATGCCGCTCGGGCATCAGCACCCTCGCCTCACGCAGCACGGTCAAGCCACCGATGCCGCTGTCGAAGACGAGGATGGGTTTCAGTTCACTCGCTGTCACCTTTGTCTCGCGCTTTCCTGCTGTGTTCGCCCGGAGCGCCGGAGCCGCGCGGGTTTTCCCGCGTGAACCGGTCGAGCGAAGAAATGACGCCGCGCAGCACCTGGATTTCGGATTCGGTAAAGGACGGCCTGGTCAGAACCGCGCGCAGGTTCTCGACCAATTTCGGCTTTTTGTCGGCGGAACGGAAGTAGTTGCGCGCCTCAAGCGCTTCCTCGACATGCTCGAACAGACCCTGCAGGTGTTCCTTGGTCGCCGGCCGCTGCTCGATCGCCTGGAACGAGGTCTGGTCCTCAGACTCCATGCCGGTCTTCAGCCACTCATAGGACATCAGAAGCACGGCCTGGGCGAGATTGAGCGAGGCGAAAGCGGGATTGACCGGAAAGGTCACGATCTCGTCGGCCAGGGCCACCTCTTCGTTGGTGAGGCCCGTGCGCTCGCGTCCGAACAGGATGCCGGTTTTCTCTCCGGTCTGGAAGCGCTGCCGGAGCGTGCGCGCCGCGACGATCGGCGAACGCACCGGCTTGTAGCCATCGCGGTCGCGGGCGGTCGTGGCATAGACGAAGTTGAGATCGGCGATCGCCTCTTCGACCGAACCATAGAGCTTGGCAGCGTCGATCACGTGGTCGGCACGGCTTGCGGCCGACCTCGCCTTTTCGCTCGGCCAGCCGTCGCGCGGATTGACGAGCCGAAGCTCCGCCAGGCCGAAATTCGCCATCGCGCGGGCGACCATACCGATGTTTTCGCCGAGCTGCGGATAGGCGAGAATGATCGCCGGTCCTTCCGCCAGAAGTTCGCGCTCGCTGTTCGTTCCTGCCATTTCCTTAGCCTTCGCCTTTCGTTCGGCGTTTCCCTTGCACAAATGCGGGCGAAATTAAAGTCCACTACAAATGAAGCCGGTTGAGAGACACGCCGATCATTTCCAGACCAAGCTCCGCATCGTCCTTCGAAATCGGCAGGTGGCGATCGACCGGCGCACCGATCCGGCCAACCTGGTAGAAATAGGCCGAGGCCTTGTCGCGCACCGTCTGGACGAGCGCGAGATTGGCGTCGATGTCCGCCTTGAAATCGGTTCCTTCCAGCGCCGCATCCGTGCCGACACGCCGCGCGAAAACCCGTGCCCAGTAGGTGCAGGCCATGAAGATCGCCAGCGTCTGGCGCACATGACCGGGACGCGTCACCAACTGCCAGGGAAGCCCGAGCGGCTTTGCGGCGGCGGCCAGGTCACGATAGGCGCGGTCGAGCGCCTGCGAGCGGGTAATGAGCACCAGACCCGATGCCCCGTCCCGCGCCGCCTGCAGCAGGCCCTTGAGTTCGTCGCACCAGGTTGCGACGGCGGCATCGAGCGTCGTGCGGGTGCGCGTCGGAAACACGACGAAGGCGACCGCCGCACCGGCGATCGAGCCGATCATGGTTTCCTCCAGGCGCAGTTGCAGCAGATGCGGGCTCAGCACGCCCATCAGGCTATAGACCAGCGACAGAACGACGGAGATGAAGAAGGTCATCGTCGCATAGGAGACGGCGAGGAAATAGAAGGCGAGAAAGACGCAAAGTGCGCTGAGCGGCAGCACCAGGTAGATATTGCCGGCTACCAGCGTGCCGACGATGATGCCGACCACAATGCCAAACAGGGTGCCGGCCGAGCGCTGCAGCGCCTTGACCGCCGTATCGCCGCGCGAGCGCGTGTTGGTGAAGACGAGAAACGCCGCAAGCACCGCCCAGAACCAACGTTCCCGCGACAGCATCAACCCGAACACCATGGCGATACCAGAAGCGAGCGTGATCTGGATCGCCGCCTTCAAGGCGGGATCGTTCAGCGACGGCCTCCAGCGGGCGGCAACGCCGCTCAAGTGCAGTGGCGGCTCTTCCAGATCGGCCGGCGTCAGCTTTGCAAGGCTTCGGGCGAGCCTTTGCCGGACGTTGCGCAGCCACAGCAGCGCCTTCACCGTTTCTTCGCGGCGCGGAGCGGCATCGCCGAGCCGCGCGATCTCCGCGTCGATCCGCCCGCCGTCGCGCGCCACCATCGCCTCCACCAGTGCCGGCGGCGGCATCGATTGGAAGCTGACGACCATCACGCTTTCGGCCGCAAGATGCAGGTCGAAGAGGTTGATGACGAGGTCGGAGGTCGTAAGGCCGGGCTGCGGTTCCGGCCGCCGGTTTTCCGTCGGAATGAAGCTTTCCGCCATCAAAACCGCTTCCTTCAGACGCTCTTCGGCCGCATGCAGCTGACGACGATCGGCCGGTGACAGAACGGGCTTGCGGGCGATCTCCGCCAGTTGCAGCAGCATCTGGTCGACGCGACGCTGCACGCTTGCGGTTGCGCGCAGGAGGTCGCGATAGCGATCATCCGGCAACAGCCGCGTGCGGACGAGATGCGCGACGGTGGCCGAGACCGCCGCCCCGAAGAACAGGGCCGGCAACTGGTCGAGCGTTGGCCTCAGATAGGCGCCAGTGAAATAGGACATGAAGGCGAACATGCCGACGGCAAAACCGCGGGGGCCGAAGGAGCGGCCATAGACCGCGAGAAAGATGATCAGCAGGAAGACGACGTCGGAAACGTAGCGGTGATTCTCGAGAACCGACGCAAGCCCGACCATCGAAACGCCGACGAGGACCGCGATGATGCGGGTGAGCCGCTGGCCGGCAATGGTGCGATCGCGCACCGCCAGTCCCCCTTCGATCGACAGCGACGCCGCAAGCCCGAAGGCGGCCGGCGGCAGCGGTGCGACGAGGTAATGAAATGCCATCAGCAGCAGGATGGAAACGACGATGGTCGCGGTGATGCGCGAGGCCTGCCGCAGGCGGGAGAAGGCCGGATCGTTGGCAAGAAGCCAATCGCGCATACGGGAACGAAGTGCCATCGGAAGCCTTTGCCTGTCCCGCGGCCGCCTGTGGACGCGCGCCGCCTTCGCCGGTTCTTCCTGCATAGCGGCAGATGCGATCTTTGCAAGGCCGGCGCGACGAAAGCAGGCGTCGAAAAGCGGTGGCGAAGAGCTGTCCGAGGTCCGTCTCCACCTCCATCCAAAGTTTCAGCCAAGCATGCTTTGCCTTGTCGGTTCTGAGTGCTATAGGGCACAGGATTTTTCAGAGAGGAAGGGACATCGCTCCCGCTGTCCCGCATAAGCTACGAGGCATATTCATGGCAAAGATCAAGGTCGCCAATCCGGTCGTCGAACTCGACGGCGATGAGATGACCCGCATCATCTGGCAGTTCATCAAGGACAAGCTGATCCATCCCTACCTCGACGTCGATCTGGAATATTACGACCTCAGCGTCGAAAACCGCGATGCTACTGAAGACCAGGTAACGATCGACGCTGCCAACGCCATCAAGAAGCACGGCGTCGGCGTCAAGTGCGCCACGATCACGCCGGATGAAGCCCGCGTCGAGGAGTTCAAGCTGAAGAAGATGTGGAAGTCGCCGAACGGCACGATCCGCAACATCCTCGGCGGCGTCATCTTCCGCGAGCCGATCATCTGCAAGAACGTTCCGCGCCTGGTTCCGGGCTGGACCAAGCCGATCATCGTCGGCCGTCACGCCTTCGGCGACCAGTACCGCGCCACCGACTTCAAGTTCCCGGGCAAGGGCAAGCTGACGATGAAGTTCGTCGGTGAAGACGGCAAGGAAATCGAATACGACGTCTTCGACGCACCGTCGGCCGGCGTTGCCATGGGTATGTACAACCTGGACGATTCGATCACCGAATTCGCGCGCGCGTCGTTCAACTACGGTATCCAGCGCAAGGTTCCGGTGTACCTGTCGACCAAGAACACCATCCTCAAGGTCTATGACGGTCGCTTCAAGGACATCTTCCAGCAGGTGTTCGACGCCGAATTCGCCGAGAAGTTCAAGGAACTGAAGATCTGGTACGAACACCGCCTGATCGACGACATGGTCGCTTCGGCCCTGAAGTGGTCCGGCGGCTACGTCTGGGCGTGCAAGAACTACGACGGCGACGTGCAGTCGGACATCGTCGCCCAGGGCTTCGGCTCGCTCGGCCTGATGACTTCGGTCCTGATGACGCCGGATGGCAAGACGGTCGAAGCCGAAGCCGCGCACGGCACGGTTACCCGCCACTACCGCCAGCACCAGAAGGGCGAAGAAACCTCGACCAACTCGATCGCCTCGATCTTTGCCTGGACCCGTGGTCTCGCTCATCGCGCCAAGCTCGACGGCAATTCCGAACTCGCAAAGTTCTCCGAAACGCTTGAGAAGGTCTGCGTCGACACCGTCGAAGCCGGCTTCATGACCAAGGACCTGGCGCTCCTCATCGGTCCCGATCAGCCGTGGCTCTCGACCACCGGCTTCCTCGACAAGATCGACGAGAACCTGCAGAAGGCCATGGCTGCCTGATAGGCTCCAGTCCCAGAGACAACGAAACCCGGCCTCGCGCCGGGTTTCTTTTTTGGACCAATGAAAATTCCGGAACGCGGATCGGCGCCGGACTGCAGCCGGTACTCGCACGACTTCAAGGCGAGCGCGGCCATGCTACCGGCAGCGACTGCTAGAACATGTCGCGGCTGCTGCTGCGCGGATCGTCGCTGACGATATGCGGGTCGTAGATCCCGCCTCTCGCGCTCCGGCGCCATGGCCGGGCCGGATCGACGGGGTCCCTGCCGATATCCGCCACGACGATCGATGGTCCATCCCCGCTGCATCGGACCGCCCATTGCCCGTCGGGCGAAACAATCCCTGAAGGAGCCGTCAGGCCGGGCTGCGCGAGAACCGCAAAACTCGCCCAATAGCGATTGATTGAAGCATGCCCCTGCACCTCGGCGGCAAAGGCAATGTCGTTCGCCAGAGCGCCGCCGGAGGTCGAAAACAGCACGCAATCGACGTTCAGCTGTTCGTATTCGCCGAAAATCTCGGGAAAGTGGCACTCGATGCCGAGCGCGCAGCCGAAGCGGACGCCGTCGACCTCGAACGTCAAAGGGATCGTTCCGGGCGTGTACATGAACGCGACCTTGGTGTTCGACAGCATGCGCTCATCGTAGCGTGTCGCGACTGCCCCCTTATCCGAGATCACATAGAGGCTGTTGTGCGGGCGATGCGGTTCGGTGAGCTTGTGAACGGATCCAAGGACCGTCCATAGCCCGAGGTCCCGCGCCAACGTCCGTATGGCATCAAGCTCTTTGCGCAGAACCGTCCACTCGAAACGGCGCCAATCGGACGGGCCTATTTCGCGCGGACCGATCGTCGACATGATGCGCTTGTTCGGAAAGCACGTCGCGCCCTCGGGGAAATGCAGCACCCGCGCCCCCGCCCGATGCGCCTCCCGCATCAGGTGTCGGATCCCTTCGCCGGCATGGTGAAGTGCCGCCGCATCGCGGGGATCGTCGAAATAGCCGGATTGCGCCACGGCCAGGCGCAGCAATCTTGGTTGCGCCACCAAGTCTTCCGCCGAAGCCTGGCGAAGATGCATGAGTGCAGTTGTATAGGATTCGCCGGTCTTGGCGGCACGGGCGCGAACACGCCGTTTGAAATTTCGGTTCTCAGTCATCACAGGGCCTTTCGCGTCTCGGGCAAGTTCCCCAGCAACCGGACCCGAAACGGTGGGACCGAGATTGCGACCCGAGACTGAAGCCCCTTTGCCTCCGTGAAAGGATCGTGCTGGGGACGATCTTTGGAGGTTCGGCGCAGGCCACGCCGAACCAAAAGGTGCCGCTCGGACACTGATTCGTCAATTGCGGGTGTGTGCTCGGGTGTCTGTCACTTCAAAGGCAGATAGATCTCGCTCAAGAGTTCGGTCGGCGCAACTTCGCGGGGATTGTTGAGATATTTCTCGAACATCAGGCTGTCGCGGATATCGCGGCCGGACTGCGGCAGCCATGTGCCGTAGAGCCATTGGTAGGCCTTCGGCATATCCGCGTAAGGGCCTTTGTGGCGAAGCACCGCATAGCGGCCGCCGTCGAGATGCTGCGGGATCAACGGCGCCTCCGCCGGCATCGGTCCGCGCGCGCTGACGCAGGCAAAGGAGCGCAGTTTTTCCGCTGGCACCAGTTCCGGATCGTCGAGGTAGATGCCGATCATCTCCATGTCCGGCCGGAACAATTGCCGTGAAAAGAGGGTGCCATAGAGCGTCTCGAACGCCTTGCCGATCTCCATATAGGAGCCGGTGTGGGCGACGCCGACGAGGTCGAAGGCTTCGACGTCCTTCAGGGTGACTTCATACATGTCTGGAATTCCTTCCGTTGAAGCGGTTTCAAAGGCGACATGGCTCCCCTCCTTGCGGTATCGCGCCGGCGGCAGCCCATAGGCGGCCTTGAAGGTGCGGTTGAAGGATTGCAGATTGGGATAGCCAGAGCGCTGCGCGATCGTTTCGACAGGAAGATCGGTCTGGGCGAGATCGGCCGCTGCCCGCTGCAGCCGCAGCCGCTTCACCGTTCCTGCCAGCGTCTCGCCGTGAACGGCCCGGTAGATCCGGTGCCAATGGTGCGGCGACAGACAGGCAATCTCGGAAAGGCGATCGAGGTCGAGATCGCCGTCGAGATGACCGTAGATGTAGTCGCTGACCCGGTGCAGACGCCGTTCATAGGTCGCCCACGCTACCCGCTCTTCCATGTCCAACCTTTCGCGCTTTGCTCACGGATGGGTAGACCATAGATCAATTTGACAAATCCTGCGGAGTTGCGGGCGTGCTTCGACTGAGATTTGTACGAGCCTTCCGCGATATAGGACCCCAGAACGGTGCCTTGGCCAGCAATCACGTTTCGGTTTGACCGTCCGAGGCGCCGAGGCTCTGTTCGTGTGGGCTGGTGATCCGGCGGGGTATGACACGCACGACCGGAGGGGGCTCGCGGGACCGCGAGCGTGAAGCTACACAAGCCCTGCCCGATGCAAACAAAAAGGGCGCCGCAACGGACGCCCCTTTTCCTATTCTGCTGCGGGTACCAATCAGCCGGCGAGTGCGACGGCCACCGCTTCGATCGCTTCGGCCGCCTTGTCGCCATCCGGACCGCCGGCCTGGGCCATGTCCGGACGGCCACCGCCGCCCTTTCCGCCGAGAGCGGCGGATGCGACGCGAACGAGGTCAACGGCGCTGAGCTTCGAGGTCAAGTCGTCGGTCACGGCAACGACCGCGCTTGCCTTGCCATCGCCGGAAACGCCGACGAAGGCAACGACGCCGGAGCCGAGGCTCTTCTTGCCGTCATCGGCCAGGCTCTTCAGATCCTTGGGCTCGACGCCCGAAACGACCTTGCCGAGGAAGCGAACGCCGGCGATTTCGCGGGCGGCATCGGCCGAACCCGCTTCGCCACCACCGAGTGCCAGCTTCTTCTTGGCCTCAGTCAGCTCGCGTTCCAGCTTGCGGCGCTCGTCGAGCAGCGCCTCGACGCGGCCGAGCACGTCGCCCGGCTGAACCTTCAGCGTGTTGGCGAGCGTCTTCACGCGCTCGTCCTGCTCGTTCAGATAAGCGCGTGCCGCTTCACCGGTCAGCGCCTCGAGGCGACGAACGCCGGCGCCGACGGCGCTTTCCGAGACGACGCGCACCAGGCCGATGTCACCGGTGGCAGACACGTGCGTGCCGCCGCAGAGTTCGACGGAGTAAGCGCGGTTGGCCTTGGAGCCGTGGATGCCGCGGCCCATCGAGACGACGCGAACCTCGTCGCCGTACTTCTCGCCGAAGAGCGCCATCGCACCTTCGGCAATCGCATCATCGACGCTCATCAGGCGCGTGGTCACCGGCGTGTTCTGGACGATGATCTCGTTGGCCATCTCTTCAACGACCTTCAGCTCCTCGGCCGTCATCGGCTTCGGATGAGAAACGTCGAAGCGCAGGCGTTCCGGCGCTACCAGCGAGCCCTTCTGGGCCACGTGGGTGCCAAGCACTTCGCGAAGCGCCTCATGCAGGAGGTGCGTTGCCGAATGGTTGGCGCGCAGGCGCGAGCGGCGGGCGTGATCGACGTCGAGCTGGGCGGCGTCGCCGGTCTTGACCGTGCCTTCGGCCACGGTCGCGAAGTGGACGAAGAGCCCCTCGCCGCGCTTCTGCGTGTCGGTGACGGTGAGCTTGCCGCTTTCCGTCGTGATCGTGCCGGTATCGCCCATCTGGCCGCCCGATTCGCCGTAGAACGGCGTCTGGTTGAGCACCACCTGGACGGTGTCGCCCTTGGCGGCGGTTGCTACGACAGCGCCATCGCGCACGATCGCCTGGATCACGCCCTCGGCGGTCTCGGTGTCATAGCCGAGGAAATCGGTCGCGCCGTGCTTTTCCTTGAGCTCGAACCAGATGGTCTCGGTCGCAGCTTCACCGGAACCGGCCCAGTTGGCGCGGGCTTCGGCCTTCTGGCGCTCCATGGCAACCGAGAAGGCGTCGGTATCGACGGTGATGCCCTTGGCGCGCAGCGCGTCCTGGGTCAGGTCGAGCGGGAAGCCGTAGGTGTCGTAGAGCTTGAAGGCGGTTTCACCGTTGAACTGGTCGCCTTCAGACAGATCGGCAGATGCGTCGGACAGCAGATTGAGACCGCGCTCCAGCGTCTTGCGGAAACGGGTTTCCTCAAGCTTCAGCGTCTCGGAGATCAGCGCTTCGGCGCGCACCAGTTCCGGATAGGCGCGGCCCATCTGGCCGACGAGTGCCGGCAAGAGCTTCCACATCAACGGATCCTGGGCGCCCAGCAGCTGCGCGTGACGCATCGCACGACGCATGATGCGGCGAAGCACGTAGCCGCGGCCTTCGTTCGACGGCAGCACGCCGTCGGCGATCAGGAAGGCGGACGAACGCAGGTGGTCGGCAATGACGCGATGGCTGGCGCGACGGTCGCCCTCAGCCTTTACGCCGGTCGCTTCTTCCGATGCGGCGATCAGCGCGCGGAAGAGGTCGATGTCGTAGTTGTCGTGTTCGCCCTGCAGCACGGCTGCGAGACGCTCGAGGCCCATGCCGGTGTCGATCGACGGACGCGGCAGGTTGACCCGCTCTTCCTTGGTGATCTGCTCGTACTGCATGAAGACGAGGTTCCAGATCTCGATGAAGCGGTCGCCGTCTTCGTCGGCCGAGCCCGGGGGTCCGCCCCAGATATGGTCGCCGTGGTCGTAGAAGATTTCCGAGCACGGACCGCAGGGACCGGTATCGCCCATGGCCCAGAAGTTGTCACTGGTCGGGATGCGGATGATGCGATCGTCGGAGAAACCGGCGATCTTCTTCCAGAGATCGAAGGCCTCGTCGTCGGTGTGGTAAACCGTGACCAGCAGGCGCTTGGCGTCGAGGCCATACTCCTTGGTGATCAGGTTCCAGGCGAGCTCGATCGCGTTCTCCTTGAAGTAATCGCCGAAGGAGAAGTTGCCGAGCATTTCGAAGAAGGTGTGGTGACGCGCGGTGTAGCCGACATTGTCGAGGTCGTTGTGCTTGCCGCCGGCGCGAACGCACTTCTGCGCCGTAACGGCCGTCGAATAGGGACGCTGCTCCAGGCCGGTGAAGACGTTCTTGAACTGCACCATGCCGGCATTGGTGAACATCAATGTCGGGTCGTTGCGCGGCACCAACGGGCTCGACGACACGACCTCGTGACCGTTCCTGCGGAAATAGTCGAGAAAGGTCGACCGGATTTCATTCACGCCGCTCATCTTGCGTCCTATTCTTAAGCACCGATTCCGGCCCGCGTCCGGCCCACGCCGCGCCACTAAGCCATTGTCCCTAAACCCTGCGGCCACCCGTGGTGACCGCACCCTCCAACGCGCTGGGTCGCCGGAACCAAAGGCTTTTATCGCTCACATATCCGACTGTCCAGACGCCAGCAAAAAACCGGCCGCCCACGGGACGACCGGTTTTCTGGTAACCTCAGTGGGCCGAGCGGCTTATGCTTCCGGCGGCTCGTCACCGTCGTCCGCTTCCGGACCGCCATTCTCGAGGAACCGATCAGCGATCAGGCCGGCGTTCTGGCGCAGCGCCGTCTCGATTTCGCGCGCGAGATCCGGATTGTCGCGCAGGAACGTCTTGGCGTTCTCGCGGCCCTGGCCGAGACGCTGGCTGTTGTAGGAGAACCAGGCGCCAGACTTTTCGACGATGCCGGCCTTGACGCCGAGGTCGACCAGTTCGCCGGTCTTCGATACGCCCTCGCCATACATGATGTCGAATTCGACCTGCTTGAAGGGAGGCGCCATCTTGTTCTTGACGACCTTGACGCGGGTCTGGTTGCCGACGACCTCTTCGCGCTCCTTGACCGAGCCGATGCGGCGGATGTCGAGGCGAACCGAGGCGTAGAACTTCAGCGCGTTGCCGCCGGTGGTGGTTTCCGGCGAACCGAACATCACGCCGATCTTCATGCGGATCTGGTTGATGAAGATGACCATGCAGTTCGACTTGGAGATCGACGCCGTCAGCTTGCGCAGCGCCTGGCTCATCAGGCGAGCCTGCATGCCCGGCAGGCTGTCGCCCATTTCGCCTTCGATTTCGGCGCGCGGCACGAGCGCGGCGACCGAGTCGACGACCAGCACGTCGATCGCGCCGGAACGCACCAGCGTATCGGTGATCTCAAGCGCCTGCTCTCCGGTGTCGGGCTGCGAGATCAGGAGGTTTTCGAGGTCGACGCCGAGCTTGCGGGCATAGACCGGATCGAGCGCGTGTTCGGCGTCGACGAAGGCGCAGATGCCGCCCTTCTTCTGTGCTTCGGCGACGGTCTGCAGCGCCAGCGTCGTCTTACCCGAGCTTTCCGGGCCGTAAATTTCAACAATGCGGCCCTTTGGCAGGCCGCCAATGCCGAGCGCGATGTCGAGGCTGAGAGAGCCGGTCGAAACCGTCTCGATCTCAATGATGCTGTCCTTCCCACCGAGCTTCATGATCGATCCCTTACCGAACGAACGTTCGATCTGGGAAAGTGCCGCTTCAAGTGCCTTGCTTTTATCCACCGATTTGTCCTCTACGAGCCGCAAAGAGTTTTGTGCCATTTGGTCCACCTTTAGGTTATTGAAGCTACCGAGGCAATGAAGCCGCCGCAGGAGTTTTTGTACATGTTTTGTTCCGTATTTGCAAGAGCGCGACAACACATTGAAAAACAATAGCTTTCAACGATACGTTCGATTCTTGTTCACGGAACGAAACCAGAGTTTTCGAATGTTGGCGCAAGCCCTTCGAACCTGCCCGGCAAGGCTCGGCCGATTCGCCTGCGCATGAGACTTTGAGCAGGTCGGGCGCGTGGCGCTTTGCGACGCGGCATTGCAGGATGCCAACAGATATTCGGCCGATCGGCCAAGCAGAGGAACATTCATGACGCAAGCTGACATCGCCGTTTTCGGTGGCGCGCATATCGACAGGCGCGGCCGTATATCGGGAACGACAGCGCCCGGGTCGAGCAATCCGGGAAGCTGGTTCGAAGAAGCGGGCGGCGGTGGTTTCAATGCCGCGCGCAACCTGGCGCGGCTTGGCCACAGCGTGCGCATGATCAGCACCCGCGGCGGTGATGCGGCCGGCGAGATGGTGACCGCAGCCGCGGCCGCGGCTGGCGTCATCGACAGTCCCCTGACCTTTCTTGACCGCCAGACGCCGAGCTATACGGCGATCCTCGAAAACGACGGCAATCTGGTGATTGCGCTCGCCGACATGGAACTCTACCGGCTGTTCTCGCCACGGCAGTTGCAGCGGCGGGCGCTCCGCGAGGTCATCGCCGCGAGCAAGCTGGTGCTGACCGACGCCAACCTGCCGGAAGAAACGATCGCCGCACTTGCCCAGTCGGCTGCCGGCAACGGCCGCCTCGTCGCCGGCATCGCTGTTTCGCCGGCCAAGGTCATCCGCTACCGGCCGTGCCTCTCGCATCTCTCGTTCCTGTTCATGAACGAATCCGAGGCGCGGGCGCTGACCGGCAAGGAGGCGGCCGAGGCGGAAGAATGGCCGGCCCTGTTGCGCGGTCTGGGCATCAACGGAGGCGTCGTGACCCGGGGCGGCCGTACGGTCGTTGCCTTCGAGGGCGACAGCGCCTGTGTCGTCGTGCCGCCGGCCCTGCCCGCCCTTGCCGACGTCACCGGCGCTGGCGACGCGCTCGCCTCCGGCTTCCTTTCCGCCCGCCTTGCCGGCCGCGATATCGCCGATTGCCTGCGGCACGGCATCGCAGCCGCCGGTTTGACGTTGCGTTCTCCCTTGGCCGCATCCGAAGAGATGTCCGCGGCCAATCTCGAACAGGCGCTGGCCCTTGTGCCCACGCCCCAAATGCTGTCATGACATTTGCCAGCAGAACTCCCAAGGAAAGACCATGACCAAACCCGCTTCCCCCTTCCTGCCGATGGAATATTCCGACGAGGTCGCAGCCGCCAAGGCGCGTGGCGCGCCGATCGTGGCGCTGGAATCGACCATCATCACCCATGGCATGCCCTACCCGGGCAACCTGAACATGGCCCGCAGCGTTGAAGCGATCATCCGCGAACAGGGTGCCGTGCCGGCGACCATCGCCGTCATTCATGGCGTACTGCATATCGGCCTTGACGATGCCAAGCTCGAAGAACTGGCCAAGACCCAGGGCGCGATGAAGGTCTCGCGCGCCGATCTCGCTTTCGCGATCGCCGAGCGCCGCACCGGCGCGACGACCGTCGCCGCGACGATGATCGCTGCTGCCCGCGCCGGCATCCGCGTCTTTGCGACCGGCGGCATCGGCGGCGTGCACCGTGGAGCGGAGCTCTCCTTTGACATCTCCGCCGACCTCGATGAACTCGCCCGCACCGGTGTCATCGTCGTCTGCGCCGGCGCGAAGGCGATCCTCGACATTCCGAAGACGCTCGAAGTGCTCGAGACCCGCGGCGTTCCGGTCGTCACCTATGACAGCGAAATCTTCCCGGCCTTCTGGTCACGCGACAGCGGCCTCAAGAGCCCGCTGATGCTGAACAGCCCGGCCGCGATCGCCAACTTCCAGACCATGCGCGAGCTGCTCGGCGTCGAAGGCGGCATGCTGGTTGCCAATCCGGTTCCGGAAGCTGCCGAGATCCCGCGCGAAGAGATGGAAATCTATATCGCCCGCGCGCTCGACAATGCCGAGAACGACGAGATCACCGGCAAGGCGGTCACGCCCTATCTGCTCAGCAACCTGTTCGAAATGACCGAGGGCCGCAGCCTCGAGACCAACATCGCGCTGGTCGAGAACAATGCCCGGCTTGCCGGCGAGATCGCCGTCGCGTTGAACGTGAAGTAATCCGGTAAGAAACGGCGAGAAATAGAGAAGCCCGGCCCGCAAGCGCCGGGCTTTTTGCATTGGCGAAGGCTGACGATGCGTTGGAAGTTTGATCAAGCACCTGATGTTGCCTGCGTTACCTGCCGTTCGGTGCTCGCGGGGCACCCGGTTCTCGTCGCAACACATCATGAAGACGATCATTCATGGGCGTTTACAGATGGCGCACCGATCGACATGGCGAAAGTGCTGGTGGTCGCGATGGCGGAGGTCGTCGAGCGCCACACCGACCTTGACGAGATCGCCGATCTTCCTCCCGGCTGGTCGGCAACGCGCGCCTCGGCCAATGGGCCTTGGTCAAGGCAGCAGAACGACTAGGGGCGGAAGCCTAACGTACCCAGCGCCGACCCCGGTCGATATCCCCTGGCGTTCAACTGCTCTAGGAATCGAGCATTTCGCGCACGGATACCGCCAGCTGCTTCAGCGAGAACGGTTTCGGCAGGAAGCCGAACTTGGCATCCGCCGGCAGGTTGCGGGCAAAGGCGTCTTCGGCATAGCCCGAGACGAAGATGAACTTCAGGTCCGGGTACTTCTTGCGCAGTTCGGTCAGGAGCGTCGGTCCGTCCATTTCCGGCATCACCACGTCGGATACGACGATATCGACGGCGCCGTTGAGCTCGTCCATGATGTCGAGCGCCTCGACGCCGGAGCCCGCTTCGTAGACGGTGTAGCCGCGCGTTTCCAGCATGCGCTTGCCGCCGCGGCGAACAGCCTCCTCGTCCTCGACGAGCAGCACGACTGCCGAATCTCCGGTGAGATCGGTCGGCTCCTCGGTCTTGACCACGGGAGCCGCTATCGTCTGCACCACCGGCGCAGCAACGGTTCCGGTGCCTGCCTGCGCGGGCTCCTCGGGCGCAACCGGCACCTCGATGTGGCGCGGCAAGAGGATGCGGAAGGTCGTGCCCTTGCCCACTTCCGATTCCGGATAGATGTAGCCGCCCGACTGCTTGACGATGCCATAGACCATCGACAGGCCGAGACCGGTGCCCTTGCCCACTTCCTTGGTCGTGAAAAACGGCTCGAAGATTTTGTCGAGGATTTCGGGCGCAATACCTGTTCCCTGGTCGGAAACTTCCACCATCACGAAGTCTTCGTCCGGCAGCTCACGGCGTCCGAAGGCCGAAACCTCAGCCGCCGGCAGATTGCGGGTGCGAAGTGTGATGATGCCGCCTTGGGGCATGGCGTCGCGAGCGTTGACCGCGAGGTTCAAAAGCACCTGTTCGAACTGGCCGAGATCGGTCCGGACCGGCCAGAGATCGCGGCCATAGTCGACCTCGACCTTGACGTTCGTTCCGGTCATGCGGTCGACCAGCATGCGCAGGTCGCCGATCACGTCGGTCATGTTGAGCACCGTCGGCCGCATCGTCTGCTTGCGCGAGAAAGCAAGCAGCTGCCGCACGAGAACAGCGGCACGGTTGGCGTTGCGCTTGATCTCCATCAGGTCGGCGAAGCTCGGGTCGGCCGGCCGGGCAGACAGAAGCAGGTGGTCGGACGACAGCAGGATCGCCGTCAGCACGTTGTTGAAGTCGTGCGCGATGCCGCCGGCAAGCGTGCCCACGGCGTTCATCTTCTGCGTCTGCGCCATCTGGTTTTCGAGCGCTTTCTGCTCGGTAATCTCCAGCGCATAGATGATCGCCGCTTCCTCCGGCGCCTGATCGGTCTGGTCGATCACGGCATTGACGTAGAAGCGGAAATGGCGCTCGCCATCGGTCGGGTGCAGCGCGTCGATCGGCGCGATGTCGCCCTGCCGGTCCTTGGCGGCCGCCAGCGCGTCGTGCAGGCGAAGCTTCTCGGTTTCGTGCACCACGGCATCGATCAGCGCGCCGCGCTCGACGTCGTCCTGCGAGACGAGACCGGAAAACAGCTTCAGGAACGGCGCGTTGGTGCGCAGGATCCGGCCATTGCCGTCGACCGAGGCGATCGCCATCGGCGTATTGTTGAAGAAGCGGGTAAAGCGCATCGCTGCGCTCGACGCCGACTGGTCGCTGTCCTCGCCGCCCTCGCGCGACATGACGATGGTGCGGCTTTCGCCGGGCGCGCCGTCGCGGGTCGAGGAGACACGGTGGATCATGCGCACCGGCAGGCTCTGGCCGTTCAACTTGCGCAGGTCGAGGTCGAGCATCTTGGTCTTCTTCAGACCCGGTTCGGCCTGCACCGCCTGGACGAGCGTCAGCCCCTCTCCAGCCACCAGATCGCCAATACTTATCGAGCCCGGCTGGAACTTGGTGAGATCGATGCCGAGCCAGTCGGCAAGCGTGGCGTTGATATAGAAGATCTCGCCCTTGCGACCGGCGGAGAAGAAGCCGGCGGGTGCGTGATCAAGATAATCAATCGCGTTCTGCAATTCCTTGAAGAAGCGCTCCTGGTCATCGCGTTCGGCGGTGATGTCGGCGATCTGCCAGAGATAGAGCGGATTGCGCTCGCTGTCTTCGAGCGGCAGCACGCGTGCCTTCAGCCGGAACCAATGGGCGCCGGAGCCGGTGGCCGCACCGGTCGCAAGCGGCTTCAGCAGGCGGAATTCCTCATGCCCCTGCTTGCCCTCGTGCAGGCCGTTGGTCAGCCGGTAGATTGCTTCCGTCGCCTCGCGATTGCGCGACAGGATCGTTTCGAGCGATTGGATGCCCGCAGCGTTCCTCGCGCCCGTGAGCGCGCCATAGGCGGCGTTGGCGTAGATGATCCGGCCCTTCCGGTCCGTGACGATCGTGCCGTCCTCATGCGCATCAAGAAAGGCGCGCGCCAGTTCGTCCGGGCGCGATTGCGGCATCACCTCGATGAAGCCGATGACCGAGGACACGAGAAAGAAGATGCCGACCATGGCGAGAACGCCGAGGATGCCGAGCACGATCTCGTTTTCCATCTGGTTCCGGAAGATCACGAAGGCGATGGCCGAGACGGTGAGGACGATCGCGAGCAGCACGATCCGCAGCACGGTTCCGGGCCTGACGCCACGGTCAACAACCGGCATCTGGTAGTCGCCTGACTGCCGCAATTTCGTCATCGGGTCCTCTTACGCGGCCGGCGCCGCGCGCGGCGCGGCCCAGCCCTTCCGGCCGGCATCCGCTCAAACCGCCGGGCAAAATCGGCCATAACCGACACGCCCTCGATCATTCGGACAAGAATCATCTTTAACAATCAGAGATAACAGCAAAAAGCACCTGTGCGGAAGCATTCGAGCCAATTCACAGGGAATGTCGGCGAAGTGCTTGTCCGAGCCCGAAAAAAGCCGTCAAATACTGCCACTCGAAAGGCAGAAGGAGTTCACCCTATGATGGAAACGATCATCGCGGACAACGGCAGCCGGTTCGTCGTCGCCGCTGCAGCGGTCGCGATTGGACTTTTGTGCCTCGTGGCCGTGCTCTGGATCATGCGCAACCGTCCTTCCTCGCCATTCATCCGTGGCGGCAAGAACCGCCAGCCGCGCCTGGCCGTGCTCGATGCTGCCGCTGTGGACACCCGGCGCCGTCTCGTGCTCGTGCGCCGCGACGATGTCGAGCACCTGATCATGATCGGCGGGCCGACGGATATCGTCATCGAAAGCCGGATCGTCGCCGGCGGCGACGAGCGCCCGGCCGTCAGCGAACGCTCTGCTGTCATCGAACGCAAGGTGACCGAACCAGTGGGTGAAAGCCGTCCGGCAGTCAGGGAACCCGTTCAGCAGCCCGCGCCGTCGATGCAGGCCGAACCCGTCGTCGCGACGCCAGTTCGCCCCATCACCCGGACAGAGGAACAGCCGGTCGCTCGCGTCGAGCCGGTGGCGCCCATGCGCGTTACGGCCGAACAGCGCCCGGTGGCAGCACCTGCCCTTGCTGCAGAGCAGCGCCCTCTCTCTCGCCCTGTCGCCCAGCCCGCACCCGAGAGCCCGTCTATCACCTCCGTCGCAGCACCCGCGGTCAACGTCGATGCAGCCATGAACCGCCCTGTGGCAATGGCGCAGACTGTACAGCCGCAACCCATTCAGATGCAGCCGGCCCAGCAGCTTCAGCGCCCCGCAGCGATCATCCAGTCGCAGCCTCAGCCCCAACCGCAGCCGGCTCCTGCGACCGCCCTTTCTGATTTCGAGCGCCTTCTCGACGCGGAGATCACCGGCGACCTGCAGCGCCTGGGTCCGGCAACATCGGTCACTCCGGAAAACCGTGCGCCGGCCCATTCCGGCCGTCAGGAGCCGACGCTTGGCGCGCCTGTCGCCGACGGCGGTCATAAGGAGCCGACAATCGAAGAAGAGATGAACCGCATGCTGGCCGACATCTCCGCCGGGCGGAAGCCCTGATTGCCGCATTGGCCTGACGGCGACGTCAGGCATCGCGACGGCAGCGAGATACTTGTCTGAGCCCAGGCATCGAAGCGAAGAGCCGCTTCGTTGCTTCGGAATAAATTCGGGACAACGGAAAAAGGCGCGGTTTGACCCGCGCCTTTTTTCAGACTGTTACGAAAGCCCGAAAGCTTATTCGTCCCGGTAGACCTTTTCCCGCCGCTCGTGGCGCTCCTGCGCCTCGATCGAGAGGGTCGCGATCGGACGGGCGTCCAGTCGCTTCAGGCCGATCGGCTCGCCTGTTTCTTCGCAGTAGCCGTAGGTACCTTCGTCGAGACGCTGCAACGCCGCATCGATCTTGGAGATCAGCTTGCGCTGGCGGTCCCTGGCTCTGAGCTCGATTGCCCGATCAGTTTCGGAAGAAGCCCTGTCTGCGAGATCCGGATGATTGGCGCTCTCCTCTGCCAAGTGATCCAGTGTCTCGCGTGCCTCGCGAAGGATGTCGTTTTTCCAAGCGTTCAACTTGGCCCGGAAGTACGCCCGGTGGTTGGCATTCATGAATTCATCGTCCTCGGAAAGGACGAAGGTACTAAGATCGATCTTCTCACTCAACGCGATTCTCCTGAAGAACATCTCATTGCGGCGGTGTATAGACCTATGGAAGCTGTGATTCAAGCCTCGCAACAGACACTCAACCGTATTTTAATGTTGCTAGCGTTTCAGGCTAACTGACGAATATTTCATCAAAATTACACATCGGATCTTGATTTCCAACTTGCGCCCACCGAAGCCGCCGCCTCTGCTCGCTGAAAAGTGACAATGACGTGTTTGCGCCATTTTACCGTCCATTCACGACCGCGGCAAAGCGCAGCACCGGCAGTCCCCGAAAAAATCACGGCGGCCAGCTTGATCTTTATGGTGCGTGCGGGGAAAGGTGACGGTCTGCCGGCCGACATGAAAGCCGGCAAAATTCTACCCTGTCGCTGCAACCGGCAGGCAACGCCGGAACCGATCGATGCAAGACAGCGCCCCCAAGGCTCTCCGCCTCTACCTCCTGCGGCACGCCCGTTCCGGCTGGGCCCTGCCGGGCCAGCGCGATTTCGATCGGTCGCTGGACGAGGTCGGCTACATCGATGCGGAGCGGCTTGCCCAGACCGCCGCAGACCAGGGCATCCGCCCCGACCGCATCCTCTGTTCGACGGCGGTGCGCTGCCGCGAAACGGCCGAGCCGTTCTTCCGCACGGTCAGCGAAGAGCTGGATATCCGCTACATCGATGCGCTCTACTCCGGTCCGACGAGCATCTATCTCGACCTCATCGATGCGCACCGGCATGTAAACGCGCTGATGCTCGTCGGCCACAATCCGATGATCGAACAATTGCTCTGCAACCTGGTGGGCGACGAGGCCGCCCGCGAGGCGCTTCCCGATGGATATCCGCCGGCTGGCCTGGCCATTCTGGATCTGCCGTCTGACGCTACCTCCGCCCGCCTGGTATCGCTGCTGTTGCCGACGCCATGAAGGCGCACCGTAAGAAGAATTGACACGTGCGCGTTGCGGCGCCGCAATTAGTGCCTATATCGCGGAGGCAGCCCGCAGCCGATCGTCGTTCGGCGGGCTTGACGATGCGAACGACCCCGGGAAACACGCCGCAAGAAAGACCAAGACTTGGCGCCTAACCTGACCAGCTTCAAAGACGACGCGCTGATCGCGCTCGATAACCTCACCGACCGCGCCTCCGGCCTCGTCAATCCCTCGATCCGGCTCGGCGTCACCGGCCTGTCCCGTTCGGGAAAGACCGTCTTCATCTCGTCCCTGGTGCACAATCTGCTGAACGGCGGGCGCCTGCCGGTGTTCGAGGCGGTGCGTTCGGGCCGGGTCTCGAAGGTCAGGCTCGAGCCGCAGCCCGACGATGCCGTGCCGCGTTTCCAGTATGAGGATCATATCGCAGCCCTGGTGCGCGATCGCATCTGGCCAGACTCCACGCGCGCCATCTCGCAGCTGCGCATCACCCTTGAATATGAGAGCGCCAGCGGCTGGAACCGGCTGTTCTCGCCGGGCCGGCTGTCGCTCGACATCGTCGACTATCCCGGCGAATGGCTGCTCGACCTGCCCCTGCTCGCGCAGGACTTCCGCGAGTTCAGCAACAATTCGGTGGCGCGCGCCCGTGCACCTGGCCGTGCGAAGTTGTCGGCCGAATGGCTGACGCTTGCGTCGTCGGCTGGCTCGACGGCGACAGCCGACGAAAGCAGCGCCCGCCGGCTCGCCGAGAGCTTCACCGGCTATCTCAGGGCCTGCAAGGCGGACGAACGCTCGCCCTCAACTCTGCCGCCTGGACGTTTCCTGATGCCGGGCGACCTCGAAGGTTCGCCGGCGCTCACCTTCTCGCCGCTTCCGGACCTACCCGAGGGCCGTGCACCAAAGGGTTCGCTCTGGGCGATGATGGAGCGGCGCTACGAAGCCTATAAGAAACATGTCGTCAGCCCGTTCTTTCGCGAGCATTTCGCGCGCCTGGACCGGCAGATCGTGCTCGTCGATGCCCTGCAGGCGATCAACAACGGCCCAGAGGCGCTGCTCGATCTCGAGCAGGCGCTGGCCGACGTGCTTGCCTGCTTCCGTCCGGGGACCAACAGCTGGCTTTCGTCCTTGCTGACGCGACGGATCGACAAGGTGCTGATCGCAGCAACCAAGGCGGATCACCTGCATCACGAAAGCCACGACCGGCTGGAGCACATCGCCGCGCGCCTCGTCGATCGCGCCGCCGAAAGCATCGGATTGAGCGGCGCCGGCCTCGAGGTCATGGCGCTCGCATCGGTCCGGGCCACCCGCGAAGCGACCGTCAACCACGACGGCCATGCGCTGCCGGTCATCGTCGGCACCCCGATTGCCGGCGAGAAGATCAACGGCGAAATCTTCGATGGAGAAAGGAAAACAGCGATATTTCCCGGTGACTTGCCGGAAGATCCTGAAGTTCTTTTCAAGACGATGGAGACCCGGTCCGGCGCGACGACCTATCTCGAAAGCGCTCATCCGCTTCCGGAACTCAGCTTTGTTCGCTTCCGCCCGCCACATCTTGAGGAAACCGGCGGTGGCTTGAAACTGTCGGTGCCGCATATCCGCCTCGACCGGGCCATGCAATTCCTGTTCGGAGACCGGCTCGCATGAGTGACGACAGCAACGGTCGCAGCCGCCGTCCCAGCGCCTTTTCAGTTGGCGAAGACAAGCCCGCCGAGGCCGGTCCGCAGCTGCGCGCGCGGCGCGCGCCCGCAAGTTTCGACGACAATGTGGTACTGACACCCGATGCGGAAGACCCGTTCCGCGAGACCACGCTTGCGGTGGAGGCCCTCGCCTTGCCCGAAGCAAGTCCTCGCAAGCGCCGCCTGTCAGTTGGCAAGATCGCGACCGGCGCCCTCGGCATCATCCTGTCACTGGCTGCCGGCCTCTGGGTCGACCGCCTGCTTCGCGATCTCTTCGCGCGTGCCGATTGGCTCGGTTACGCCGCGCTTGCCGTCGTCGCGATCGGACTGCTGGCGCTGCTGATCGTCGTTGGCCGCGAATTTTCGGGGCTAATGCAGCTCACGGCGATCCAGAAGCTGAAAGCGGAAACGGAAGCGGCGGCCGCTTCGGCCAGTGCTAAACCCGCGCGCGCGGCGCAGGCAAAGCTCGTCCACCTGCTGGCCAGCAATCCGCGGACGGCGCGCGGGCGCACACGGCTGAAGGAAAGCGAAGGCGAGATCATCGACGGTCCGCACGTGATCGAACTCACCGAGCGCGAGCTGCTCAGCCCACTCGACCGCGAGGCGCGGCGCCTCATTCTCGCGGCTTCCAAGCGCGTGTCGATCGTCACGGCGGTCAGCCCGCGGGCGCTCGTCGACCTCGGCTACGTCCTCTACGAATCTGCCCGCCTGATCCGCGCCATGGCCGAACTTTACGGCGGTCGCCCCGGCACGCTCGGCCTCTTGCGGCTGATGCGCGACGTGATCGCTCATCTGGCCGTCACCGGCTCGATCGCCGCCGGCGACAGCCTGATCCAGCAGGTGCTCGGCCACGGGCTGGCTTCGAAGCTCTCGGCGCGCCTGGGCGAAGGCGTCATCAATGGCCTGATGACCGCACGCATCGGCATCGCCGCGATGGACCTTTGCCGCCCGATGCCGTTTCGCGCGCTGAAGCGTCCCGGGATCGGTGATTTTCTCGCCGACCTCAGCCCCGGCGCCGGACGCGTGATTGGCGAAAGCGGCGAGAAATAGCGCGGTCACGCGAAACTAGATCCCCGCATACCAGTCGTAGCCGAGATCTTCCCAATAGCCGCCGCGCCCTCGACCGAAGGGCGAGATCGGCAACGACTTCGATCGCCTTGATGTACTTCGCCATCTTGTAACCCAGCTGGCGCTCGACCCGGACGCGCAGTGGAGCACCGTTGGCGACCGGCAGAGCCGCGCCGTTCAGGCCATAAGCGAGGATCGTTTGCGGGTGATGCGCATCGAGCATATCGATCGATTCGTAATAGGCGACCGAGCCGCCAAGGCCGAGCGGCATGCTGTCGAAGCAATGAAAGACCACGTAACGCGCCTCGGGCTTCACCCGGGCTTCATCGAGGACGCGAGTAAGGGCAACGCCGCTCCACTTGGCGATGCAGCTCCAGCCCTCGACACAGTCGTGTCGAGTGATCTGGGTGCGCGACGGCATGTTTCGCAGCTCTGCAAGCGTCAGGTGAAGCGGTCGCTCGACCAGGCCGGAAACGCGAAGCCGGTATCCGGAAAAGCCGTCCTGCTTCAGCGCGAGATAGGTCGCATCACCCGGGTCGGTGGAGCCGTTCGGTCGTTGCCCCTGCCGGATCTCGCTCTCGGCAAATTCCGGCGCCAGCCGCTCAGCCGGCACCAGCAGCCGCTGTGCTCGGTAAGTAAGGCTGTTGGCGGATGCGAGAAAGTCGCGCACGCGACTGCCGCCGCCAACGAAGCCGTCGAGTGCGTCGCACCCGGCAAGCGGCAACGACGAGACCGTAGCCCCCGCCGCCGCCAGGAAGCGCCGGCGACTGAGGAGGAACGTGCTCATGTTCTTCCTCCCCGGTCCATCGAACGCCTGATGCGATAACGCCCAGTAATCATCGACCGCATCTCGTTGATCGGACCGGCGGCAAAAACCATGGCGATGTGCACAGTGAAGAAGCCGACGAGCAGAAGCATCATGACGAAATGGATCGTGCGGGCCGACTGCCTGCCGCCAAAGAGTTGAACCAGCCAGGGCCAGCCGGCGTCCATGCCCGGCGACATCGTCAGCCCTGTCGCGATCATGAGAGGAAAAAAGACCAGGAGAACAATGCCGTAGGAGAGTTTCTGCAAGCTGTTGTAACGCCCGTGATGTTCGAAGCGAAACTGCAGATGCGCGATGAAGGTCGCGGGCAAGGCGCGGATGTCGGCCAAAGCGGGAAGAATGTCCCGCCGCAGGTGACCGTTGATCGCGCTTGCGACCAGCCAGATGGAATAGACGACGGCAAACATCCAGGCGAAGAAGAAGTGCACGACGCGGCCGGTGGCGAGGTCCTGGTAGGACGGCAAGGTCAACCAGGCCGGAAAAGCCCGATAGGCCCGCTCCTGTTCCGGCCCGCTGACGCCCAGGACACCAGTGGTGTCAACGCTCAGCCCCAAGACTGTCGTCAGGCCGCGAACCTCGCCGCTTCGTTCACGCACAGGCCCAATCGACAGGATGCTGTTGTCGAAGGCAAAACCCGACTGCTGCCCGACATAGAGTGCCGGGTGCGCGTTGAAGATCTGCAGGCCGCTGAGAAACAGAAATAACAGCGCGCCGGCCCATCCCCAATGGGCAAGCCGGGTTGTCAGCCGGTGCTGCGATATCACCAGGCTCTGCTGTGCGTCTGACGCGGTCGATTCGGAATCATGTCCTGCTGCAACCATGGGAAATCTCCCGTTTCCCATGGTTATACGTAGCGCGATTGGGGCAAGTTTCATGTCCCCGCACAATGCTCGCCGAAATCCGCCAACCCACTGTATTTCCTAAGCCAAAAATGCTGTGGTCAATCCGCTTTTCGGCCACAAAGAAGCCGCGCCGCGCACCGCGCAGAAACCGTCCGTTAACCATTTGCGCGCAAATGTGGCTTTCAGTTTCGGACGTTGACCCATCAAGGATCGTTTATGTTCTCGCGCCCTTCTTTGATCGCTCGCGGCGCTGCCGCCTTCGCGCTTGCAGCCACCGTCGGCCTTGCGACACCGGCTTTTTCCGGCGCCAAGGACAAGGTCTTTTTCGAGAAGGTCGCGGGCCAGTGGAAGGGCCCGGGCGAGATCGTCGCGGGCAAGTACAAGGGCACCAAGTTCACCTGCGATCTCTCGGGCGAACCGGTTGCGGGCGATGACACCGGCATCAAGCTCGACGGCTTCTGCCGCGTCGGCGTGTTCAAGCAGCCGATGTCGGCGCTGATCACACAGAAGGGCAACACCTATACCGGCAAGTTTCTCGACGGCGCCGAGGGCAAGGGCCTGGATATCATTTCCGGCAACGTCGCCAAGGACAAGGTCGTCGTCGGCATCAATCGCAAGAAGCTGAATGGCGCCATGATCGCCCGTCTGCAGGACGACCAGACGATGAACATCACCATTTCGGTCAAGGTCGAAGAAACGATGGTGCCGGTCATCGGCGTCAGCCTCAACCGCCAGATCGACGCGATCGCTGTCGGCTCGATCAAGTAACGTTCAACACCCGAATAAACGACGAAGCCCCGGCATCGACCGGGGCTTTGTCGTTTGTGGATTATGTTGCGGTCCTGTTCAGGCGCCTGCGCGCCACCAGCTCATGTCACCATCCGCAACCTCGATGCCTGCGACGTCAGCCTGCTGCAGCCAGTCGCCGACCGGACGGCCGCCAACAGCCATGTCGGCGGCGAAATCGGCAAGCGGCATCAGTACGAAACCGCGCTCGGTCATCCTCGGATGTGGCAACTCCAGCCGCCCGCCCGCTTGCGCCACGCCCTCGAAGGTCAGCACATCGATGTCGAGCGTGCGCGGCCCCCAGCGCTCGTCGCGAACCCTCTTCATCGACCGTTCGATATCAAGGCAGGCGTCGAGCAGGGCTTCGGGCTCGAGCGTCGTGTCGACCTTGGCGCAGGCATTGTAGAACCAGGCCTGGTCCGTCTTGCCCCAGGGCGGCGTGCGATAAAGGCGCGAGACGGCCTTGACCACGCAGTCGTCGCGGGCATCGAGCAGGCGAAGCGCTTCGGCCATCGCCTTGCGGGGATCGCCGAGATTGCCGCCAAGCCCGAGTGTCGCTGCCCGCCAGCTCACCTCAGACGACATGCTCGACCGTCACTTCGACATAATCGAGCACACCCGGAACCGGCGCATTTGGCTTACGGATCGACACCTTGGCGCGCTTGATCTGCGGGAAGCGCACGCAGAGCGTCTTGGCCACTTCCAGCGCCAGCGCCTCGATCAGATAGCGGCGGCGGCCGGTGACGATGCGCTCGATCTCCTGGAAGGCGATGCCGTAATGCACGGTGTCTTCGATCGAGTCGTCGACCAGCGCCGTTCCCTGTTCGACTTCGAGCTCGGCATCGACGAAGAAGCGCTGACCGAGAAGCTCCTCCTCATCGAAGACGCCGTGGCGCGCGAAGAAGGCGCAGTTCTTGAGGGTGATGATATAGGTCGCGCTCATGCTTCTCAGTCCCATCGGCTTTCTTGGATCGCCATGATTGCGCGGTCGAGCCGCTCAGCAGTCATGCGCGTGATTGGTAGTCACAGGTTCAGGCGGAATGCGGACGAGAAAATCTCACCTCGCTCTGGCGTGCAGCATAGCATCCGCCATCGCCAGTGCATCCTTGCTGTTTGCGACATCGTGTACGCGGAAAATTGAGGCGCCGGCAACGCGCAAAAGCGCCGTTGTCGCGGCCGTCGCCATGTCGCGATCGGCCGCTTCTCGGCCGCTGACCGCGCCGACGAAGCGCTTGCGCGACGTTCCGACCAGGAATGGCAGCTCGAAACGGTGCAACTCCGCGAAGCGCGCCATCAATTCCAGGTTCTCATCCGTGTCCTTGGCGAAGCCGAAGCCCGGATCGAGAATGATGCGATCCCGCTCCACGCCGGCAGCTGCCGCGATCTCGAGCGACCGGTCGAGAAAATGAAACTGATCGGCGATCACGTCTGCGAGTTTTTCACGGCCCCGGCCCGTATGCATGACGCAGATGCCAGCGCCGCTCTTGGCGGCGACAGCGGCAATGTCGGGTTCGCGCTGAAGGCCGTGCACATCGTTGACGATATGCGCGCCGGCGTCGACCGCAAACTGGGCGGTCGAGGCTCTGTAAGTGTCGACGGAAATCAGCGCATCGGTATCACGGGCAAGCGCTGCGATGACAGGCAGGATCCGCGCCTGTTCTTCCTCGGCGCTGACGGGCGCGGCATCGGGGCGTGTGGATTCACCGCCGATATCGAGGATCAAGGCGCCCTCCTCCAGGCAGCGCATCCCTTGCGCCACCGCCGCAACGGCATCGATAAAACGGCCGCCATCGGAAAAAGAATCCGGGGTAACATTGACGATCGCCATCAAAACGCCACGCGGCCCCAGTTCGAGGCTGCGTCCATGCGCCAGCTTCCAGCTAAATTTCTGAAATGGATTGTAAGTCATTTTCCCTCACCATCCGCATACGGCCGGGAGCCATCGTTTTGCTGTTGCGCCGGCGCTGGCTATGCCCCAAGCTTGATCGAAGTTCAACCGAAGAGAACCACGCATTGATGTCCCGAGTACGCGTCCCGTTCAAAGTCGCCCTTCTTGCTCTCCTGGTTGCCGCCCCGCTTGGCACGGCCTCGGGCGAAACCGTGGTGAACAAGAGCTTCTCCTATTTTTCGATCGGCGGCCGGACTGCGGAAGAACTGGACAAGGCACTCTCGGCCAGCGGCCCGATGATGAAATCGACCGGCGCACGGCATCCGGGCGCGACCCGCATCAAGTTCGGCGGCTCGATCACCTATGTCAGCCGCAACGGACGCTGCGCCGTCGGCTCGGCCCGCGTCACTCTCAACACGCGCATCATTCTGCCCAAATGGAAGTACCGCCGCCAGGCCGGACGTGACCTCGCCCTCGTGTGGGACACTCTGTCGAGTGACATCAAACGCCACGAGGAGCGCCACGCGGAAATCGCCCGCAATCACGCTCGGCGGATGGAGAAGATGTTCCTGGCGTTGAAGCCGCAGGACACGTGCGAAGAGATGCAGGAAAGCGTTGCCCGCGTCAGCGCAACCGCGATAGAGGCGCATGACAAGGATCAGGCTCGCTTCGACCGCACCGAAGCCGCCAACTTCGACAAGCGCATGATCCGTCTTCTGCAATACAGGCTGGAGACGCTGAAGAAAGCGCAACAGTAGATAGCAAAGCCGGAACCCAGAAGAAGAGCCTGACTATAGTCACGGCTCGGGCCATTTCAGCGGCAATACCCACAGTATTTTATTGGTGAAATATAACGATGGCTGCCGGCCGGCGACTCATCTATATTCAAACCAATGAGAGAGGGGCCGGGACAAAGACTAGCCCCACAAATTGAATAGGTTATGCGCGACGCGATTGCGGCGCGAAAAGCTTAGATGTTGCCTTTACTTTGAATTGCGCAACGTTGTTCACTTGAAAAGAAAAAGAAGAAATCGAACAGCGGAGCCGGAACGGGTTCTCCTGGCGTGTCTTGGTGCAGCAGATGTTCCCTCCCTCATCTGTATGCGATGCGCCCTCCTCGCCTCGCTTGTCCAACGACCGGCGAGGCGCTTTTTTTGTGCGGAGGCCTGAAGAAGGGGCGTGGGACGCAGGCGTTAGGCCTGGCGCTCCGGCACGTGCACGACGAGACCGTCGAGCGCATCGCTCATCTTGATCTGACAGGAAAGCCGCGACGTCGGCCGGACGTCGTAGGCAAAGTCCAGCATGTCTTCTTCCATGGCTTCCGGAGCGCCGACGGTCTGAGCCCAGGCATCGTCGACATAGACATGACAGGTCGCACAGGCGCAGGCTCCGCCGCATTCCGCTTCGATGCCGGGAACCGAATTGCGAACGGCGTTTTCCATGACCGTCGAGCCGTTCTCGACATCAAGTTCGTGGCGCGCGCCATCAAAGGCAACGATCGTAAGTTTTGTCATGTCTCTTTCCGGAATGAACTGGTGGATTGGCCGGGCGCAAGGCCTGTTGAGAAAAGAACCCCGCGGGCGCAAATTCAGGGAAAGTTCTTCCAACAAATCGGCCGGCCAGTCAACAACGGCCGTCATTCTGTGCGTCGCCGCAGATCGCGCCGGTAGCAATGGCTGCCGGCACGGCGCCCTCTATGCGAGGCGCGGGCATCGTGCGACAGACAGGGGTCGGTTAGGCCCCCTGTCTGCTCGGGAGCCGCTAGCGGCAGAGCTTCAGAATGAAGAGCTCGGCTTCGAGCACGGCCGATGCGAGCTGGTCGCAGAGCGAGGCTTCGGCCGGATTGTGTTCGATCGCGCCGGCAACGTTTGCAACGTCGACGGCACCAACAGCAAGGGCTGCGCCCTTTAGCCGGTGGGCTGCCTGGGCACGGGGCGTGCCCTCGCCTTCGGCGATTTCCTTCAAGACCTGGCGCGCCTGGCGCGCAAAGAGTTGCAGCACTTCGATTTCGAGCGCCTTGTCACCCATCGTCTGGACGGCGAGGTGAGCAAAGTCGATCGGCTTTTTGCCTGACGCAGAAGAGTTTCCCGGACTATCCGGGGCTTCAAAGGCAATCCTGAGGGCCGCCATGAGCCAATTTCCCTATTGTTTGTTTGATGTTGGCCTGTTTCCGGCATCGCTTCATCGGGAGCGGTGCCGCCGCCCGCACTGTTCAGACTTCCATCTTCGGCGGGCTCCGGCACCTATTGGCTCAAATCCGGGCGCAATATAGGCAGTATTTTGGGAAAATGGTTAACGTCCGTTAAACTCTCTGATTTCCTTATCTTTTCCGGCTTTTAGACCTGCATTGCATTAAGATTTCATTAGGATTTTAATCAACCCCAAGCGCTCTTAATTGTAAGAACCCAGCTAATGTGTCACTACGATACGCTTAGGAACGGACCCGCGTACGAAAATGGCAACCGTTCCGGTGGATAAGCTCGACGCGTGGTCCCATTCGGCCACAAATGCGACTATCCGTCGAGGCAATGCAGTGGGTGATCAGTAGGGTATTGCGTAGATCCGATGCGCGTATCTTGCCGTCACCGCCCATGAGGAAGAGACCCTGCCCGCTAACGGGCCAGAGGCGCTTTCCGTTCTGGGCAAAAGGTAATGAGGCGTATCCCTATGGCGACGAAAAAGAGCAATGAGTCGATCGACGAAAAGGCGTTCCAGGCTCTGGAAGCTGCCCTGAAGATTGATTTCGACGAGCTTGCATCGAGCCCGAATGACAAGACTTCCTTGGATGATCCGGAGGAAAATGTGTCTCAGCCCACCAATCAGGCGGCGACGCCCGATCAGAATAAGAAAGCACGGCCCCAGCCGGAACAGTCCCGCGGGGCGCGTGCTGCAGAAGCGGCCAAGACGCTCGCTCCGGAACCTGCGCCCAAGTCCCCGTCCCTTTCCGCCGCCAACGACGATGGTCGCCGTTCGCCGGCTGCGATGCTGCGTGCGCTCGACGTGCGCTCCAATCGCGCCGCGATCCGCGTTGCTGCGCTGGTGTCCGTCATCTGGGCGGTTGCCGGCCTCGGTGTCGCCAACCTTCTTTACGGGCCGCAGATCTGGCAGATCCGTTCGCTGAGCGACCTTGCCGCCACCCCTGGCGCCGTCGGCGTCGCGATCGGCATCGTGCTGCCGATCATGCTCTTCTTCTCCTTTGCCATCATGATCGCCCGCGCGCAGGAACTGCGCAACGCAGCGCGCTCGATGGCGGAAGTCGCCCTGCGCCTTGCCGAGCCGGAAACGGCTGCTGCCGATCGCGTCATGACGGTCGGCCAGGCCGTCCGTCGCGAAGTCTCGGCGATGAACGAAGGCATCGAACGCACGATTGCCCGCGCCACCGAACTCGAAACGCTGGTTCATTCCGAGGTCAACGCGCTCGAACGCAGCTACAGCGAAAACGAACTGCGCGTGCGCACCCTGGTGCAGGAACTCGGGCTTGAGCGCGAAGCCATCATCGGCCATTCGGAGCGTATCCGTTCGGCCATCTCCGGTGCGCATGGCAAGCTGAAGGACGACCTGGAACAGGCGAGCGAAGACATCGCTTCGCGCATTGCAATTTCGGGCGAAGCCTTTGCCTCGCTGATCGACACCCGCGCGGCTGCCCTCAGCGAGAAATCGGACGGCGCCTTGCAGTCGATCGGCAGCATGCTGACGACCCGCACCGATGCGCTGCTTTCGGGCCTGACCGCTGCCGGCCTCGGTCTCAGCACTGAATTTGACACCCGGCTTGACCAGCTCAGCGACACGCTGACGAAGCGCGGCGAAGACCTGCTCAGCCAGTTCGAAACGCGCGCCTCCTCGCTTGACGCCAGCACCGAGAAGCTGAATGCGGCGCTCAACGAACGCGCCCGCCAGCTCAACGAAACACTGATCGCCCGCACCCGCGACCTCAACGAAAGCCTGAGTGTTGGCCAGCACGCCATCACCGGTGGCCTCGACCACGTGCTCGCCTCGCTCAACGCCACGCTCGACGAAAAGGGCGCGAGCTTCCGCCAGAGCCTGCGCTCCAGCGCCGACGACGCGATCATGGACCTCGACCTTCGCGGCGGTTTCTTTGAAGAGAAGCTGCAGACGACCGTCGGCCAGCTCGCAACCGCCTTCGACGAGCGGTTCCACGAGTTTGCCTCCGCCTTCGACAAGCGTGCGAGCCTGCTCGACACCAAGCTCATGGAAAGCCTGCACCGCATCAACGAGACCGTCTCCGGCGGTTCGGAAGCGATCGGCGGCGCACTCGACAGCAGCATCGAGAAGATCGGCTCGGCCCTTTCCGACCAGTCGCTGACGCTTGCGACCACGCTCGGCGCGACCCAGGACTTCATCGAAGAGACGATTGCGAGCCGTACCACGGAACTCGGCAACATGATCGGCGATGCGCACACCCGCATCGACCGCGTGCTCTCCGAAAAGACCAGCGGCCTTATGGGTGCCCTCACCCAGGCACAGGACCGCATCGAAAACGGCTTCGGCCAGCGTGCGGACGCACTTTCGAGCGCACTGACGACGAGCGAACAGCGCCTGACCGAAGGTCTCGACAGCCGTACCGCTGCCTTCGTCGACGGCCTGCAGGCCGCGCACGCCCGCATCGAGCAGACCCTGCACGGCTCGACCGACGAGATCACCAGCGCGATCGCTGCCAGCCAGCACCGCCTCGACAACACCCTGTCGGAACGGACGCTCGCGCTGTCGACGATCCTCTCCATGGGCGCGGACTCGATCGACACCGCCGTCAGCGGCACGGCCGACCGGCTGGAGCGCGTTCTTTCCGAACGCGGCGAAGCGATCTCCGACGCGCTCACCAACCAGACGACGGCGCTTGACGGCGTACTCGCCGAGCGCGCCGCAGCCATCACCTCGACGATGTCGTCGCGTGCCAACGAGATGGCCAATACGCTGAGCCGTCACGCCGAAGACGTGGCCGACAGCCTGACCTTCCGGGCAACCGCCGTCGCCGAAACCATGACCGACCGTGTCGGTGATATCGAGCAGAAGCTCTCCGAGAGCGTCAACACGATCGCAGAAAACCTCGGCGGCCGCGTCAGCCTGATCTCCGATACGCTCACCCAGACGAGTGCCCGCATCGCCGAGGATCTGAGCGGCCGTGTCAGCAAGATCTCCGATACGCTGACCGAGACCAGCGCGCACATCGCCGATGCGCTGACGGCGCGCACCACCGAAGCGACCGCGTCGCTTGCCGGCAAGGCAGCGGAAATCGAGGAGACGCTGAGCGGCCGCGCCGAGCACCTGCGCGATACGCTCTCGTCCACGCACGAACAGATCCGCGTCACGCTCGACGACCGCATCAACGCCATCAACCTTGCCGTCGGCCAGGGCCGCGAGCAGCTCGAAGGCATGCTTGCCGACCAGTCGACCGCGATCGCCACGACGCTCGCCACCAGCGCCGGCATGCTGGAAATGTCGCTCGAAGAGCGCCAGTCGGCACTCGCCGGCGCCATCGACCGCAGCGGCGAAGTGCTCGACAGCCGTATGCGCTCGACCACGGGCCATATTGCCGAGCGCCTGGCCGAAACCGCCAACCAGATCAGCCTGGCGGCCGACAGCCTCACCAACCGCGTTGACCTGTCGATCAACGGCCTCAACGATCGCCTTGACGATACCGGCATGCGCATCGAAACCAGCCTCGGCGCACTCGAAGAGCGCATGCGCGAGAGCGCCGGCAACATCAGCTCGATCGTCGATGAAACCGGCATGCATCTCGAGACCCGCGTTGGCGTCCTCGAAGACCGTATTCGTGGCACCGTCGGCAACGTCGGCGCCGTGGTCGACGACACCGGCGCACGGATCGAAAGCAATCTCGGTGCCCTCGAAAACCGCATTCGCGGCAGCGTCACCAATGTCGGCTCCGTCGTTGATGATGCGGCGGCCCGTGTCGAAGGTGGCCTCAGTGCGCTCGAAGACCGTATCCGTGGCAGCGTCAGCGGCGTCAACGCGATCGTCGGCGAGACCGGTGCACTGATCGAAAACAGCCTCGGCGTCCTTCAGGACCGCATCCGCGGCAGCGTCAACGACGTCAACACTCTGGTCGACGATACCGGCCTGCGCCTGGAAGTCAGCCTCAGCTCGCTGGAAGATCGGGTCCGCGACAGCGTCGGCAGCGTCAACCAGATCGTCGACGGCGCCGGACAGCGCATCGCCGACAGCCTTGGTGACCGCGCTGGCGACATCGACCGCATGAGCGAAGTTGCGGCAACCCGGATCACCGGCGCCATCGAGTCCGGTGCGGAACGCATCGCCGAACGCCTCGGCACCATGGATCGTGCCCTCAACATCGGCCTTGATAACGTCAACCGCACGATCGAGGGCAAGGCGGCCGTTCTGGTCACCAGCCTGCGCGGCGCCGTTCACGAGGCGACGCAGGATATCGACGCTGAAGCCAATCGCCTGGAAGGCAAGACGTCCGACATTGTCGCCAATCTGCGCAGCGCAGTCGGCGGCGTGGCTGAGGACTTCGATGCCGAAGCCGTGCGCCTGGAAGACAAGGCAGCCGGTCTCGCAAACACGCTCCGCAGCGCCGTTGGCGATGTCGCGCAGGAACTCGACGCAGAAACGCTGCGCATGGAAGACAAGGCTGCCGGCCTCGTCAACACGCTTCGCAGCGCCGTTGGCGACGTCGCCCAGGAACTCGACGCAGAGGCACTGCGCATGGAAGACAAGGCCGCCGGCCTTGTGAACAGCCTGCGCGGCGCCATCAGCGGTGCAGCTCAGGAAATCGACGCGGAAGCTGTCCGCTCGGCCGGGCTGCTGTCGAAGGCAGGCGACGATTTCGCCTCCGCACTTGCCGCTCGCCAGGCAGACTTCGCCAACACGATCGACCAGACGGCAGCCGCCACCGCCGCGCGCCACGCCGAGCTTGCCAACTCGATCGAGCAGAAGGCGGCAGCGACCGCTGCACGTCATGCCGAGCTTGCCCGCTCGATCGCCGACGCGGCCGACACCGCAAGCGCACGGCTGGCCGCAACGCACAGCCAGATCGCCAACCACGCCGACAACATCCACCAGGGCCTCAGCAATACGGAGAAGGCGCTGGAAGCCCGTGGCGAAGCAATCCGCACCACGCTCGACGAGCGCACCCGCGAACTCAACTCGATGCTCGCCGGCCGCTCGATGGAGCTGTCGCGCCTGATCGACGAGCAGGCACGCCCTGTCATCGACCAGTATGCCGCCACCGGCCGCGAGGCAGCCGAGCGCATCGCTGCCGTGACACAGGAAAGCGCCGACCGCCTGCGTGCGGAAAACGCCGCCCTCGTCAACGCCATCGCCGAGCGCACGGGCGAGACGCTGAACGCGATCTCCTACCGCGCCGAAGAGACGGCAAAGGCGATGAAGATGGTCGAAAACCGTCTGCAGTCGACCGCCCTTGGCCTGATCGACCAGCTCGCCAACAACAATGCGGCCATTGCCACGGTCATCGACCAGGCGAGCAGCAACCTCGGCGAAATGGACCAGCGTCTGGAATCGACGATCGCCCGCGTGTCGGAATCGACCCGTCAGGCCTCCGACATGCTGTCGACCTCCACCCGCCTCATCGAAGGCAAGGTCGACAAGCTCTCCGATATCTCCGCCTCGACCTTGTCGCAGATCGGCGGCATTGTCGGCCGGTTCGAAGACCACTCGCGCGTTCTCGGCCAGGCCTCCGACCTGCTCGGCGCGGCCCAGTCGAACCTCGTCAGCACGCTCGAGGAACGCCAGGATGCGCTTCGCACCCTGTCGGTCGGCCTCGTCCAGCGCTCGGAAGAGATCGAACGCACGATGCGTGCGCTCGAAGGCTTCGTCGACGGCGCCTTCCAGCGGGCCGAAGAACGCTCGGGCCACGTTGCCGGAAACCTGCGCAGCGGCATCCAGCAGTCCTTCGCCGATGTCGGTCGCCTGCTGACGAGCGCCGAACAGCGCGCGGCGGAAGCTGCTGAATCGATGCGCAACACGCTCGCCCAGGCCGGTGACGAAGCCGGCGCCTCGGTCGAGCAGGTCTTCAGCCGTGCCGAAGAGCGTTCGCGCCAGATCGCCAACACGCTTCGCTCGGGCGTCGAGACCTCGTTTGCCGACGTCAACAAGACGCTCTCCTCCGTCGAAGGCCGTGCGCTCGGCGCATCGGAAGCCCTTCGCCAGGCGATCGCCAAGGTCGGTGAAGATGCCGGTGCCTCGATCGAGGGTGCCTTTGCCAATGCCGAGGAGCGCTCCAAGGAAGTCGCCTCGCGTCTGCGCGGCAGCGTTGCGGCCTCGGTGTCCGACATCGAGCGCATGCTTGCCGAAAGCGGCAAGAAGTCCGATGGCGTCGCAGACCAGCTGCGTGACGCCGTTCGCGTCGCAATCGACGAGGCGATCGGCCGCTTCAGCGGCGCGACTGACGAAATCCGTCGCTCGGCTGGCGAGATCCGCAAGGAACTCGACATGACCCGCGAAGAGCTGAAGCGCGGCGCCTTCGACCTGCCGGAAGAAGCCAAGGAAAATGCGGCCGTCATGCGTCGTGCCGTCGGCGAGCAGATCAAGGCGCTGCAGGAATTGTCCGACATCATCGGCAAGTCCTCGACGCAGCTCGAAGTGGCCCAGCCGCTGCGCCAGCAGCCGGCCGCCGCTCCGGTCGCCCGTCCGGTGCAGCAGCAGGCAGCCCCGCAGCCGCAACCGGTCGCACAGCCGCAGCCCCAGCCAGTGGCACAGCAGCCGGTGGCACAGCAGCCGGTAGCGCAGCAACCCGTCATCGAGCAGCCGCGCCGTCAGGAACCGGCGCCGGCGCTGCGCGGCAGCCTCGGTATCGAGCAGCCCGCCGTTCGCCAGCCGGCGCCGACGCAGGCTGTGAGCAACGAGGTCGCCGAAGGTGGTGGCTGGATGCGTGACCTGCTCCGTGCGGCGTCCCGTGAAGAGGCACCCTCGCCCGCGCCGCAGCGTCCGGCCGAGGCTCAGCCGACGGCACGGGCCGGCGACAGCCGCAACCCGCGCCACGTGGTTGAATCGCTGAACTCGCTTTCGGTCGATATCGCCCGCGCCATCGATCATGATGCGTCGGTCGATCTGTGGCGCCGCTACCAGCGTGGCGAGCGCGACGTCTTTACGCGTCGCCTCTACACGCTGAAGGGCCAGCAGACCTTCGACGAGATCAAGCGCAAGTACGACCGCGAGCCGGAATTCCGCACGGCTGTCGACCGCTACATCGCAGATTTCGAAAAGCTGCTCGCCGATGTCGCCCGCAACGACCCGGACAAGCGCATCACCCAGACCTACCTGACGTCGGATACCGGCAAGGTCTATACGATGCTCGCCCACGCCGCCGGTCGCTTCAGCTAAGCGAGCCCGGATAGAAACAATCAAAACGGCCCCGTCTTGCGACGGGGCCGTTTTCGTTTGCAGGGATATCAGAGAAGAAAAGCGACGGATCACTTCCGCTAAGATACTGGCGATCCCTTATGATGCAGAGCGCTCCTTAAGGCGCTCCCGGCACGCGTACGACCGGACTCTGCCCCTTGTCGCAAGTTCGAGCCACTACCCGCTAATCACGGCTGCGCGAACGGGATTTGGGTTCGTAGGCGGGTGTCGTGAACAACGGGCTGTCGACATGCTTTAGCCGCGCCTGGCGACGCGTGCTGACTGGACCGGCTCAACGCAGTGGCGAACAGCCGCCGACATCGGCGGGCTTGACCCGGCCCGCCTGCAGATCCTTCAGGTAAGGCTTGTTCGGGTCCGGTCCGCCGAGCGCGCCGTCGTAGGTCGCACGGTCGATCTTGAGCATGCGGCCGCTTGCGGTGAAGCTCACCATCTCCTTCTTGTTGACATAGGCAGAAGCGACGTTCAGCCGGCAAAAGAACGTCTTCTCTCCGTTGCCGACCACCCAGCCCCAGGCGCCGGACTTGCCCCTGGAGAGCTTGCCGGTGGCGTAGCCTTGCTTGGTGAGCGTCGCGTAACTCTCGGCCTGTGCAATACCGGGAACAAAGGCAAGGGCTACCGCCGCGACCGCCGCCAGGCGCTTGAAAGAAATAGACATCGAGATTCAACCCCCTTGAAGAAACAATAACGCAGCCTTCTAGGCGGGCGCCAACGGTCGATGCAACCATAACATGCGGTCGTCCTTAACGTGCATCCGGACGGCCAGACACTCAGCCAGCCAGACAGGTGGCAGTCGCAGGAATGGATGTTGACATCATCGCGCTCTGCATCTGAAGTTCGTCCGATGGATAGGGAACTGCCTTGCACGACACAGCCGATTGAAATCTGCGATTGGTCCTCCGATTGGGCGGAGCGGTTTGCCACCAAGGCGAAGACGATCCGCCAGGTTTTGGGCGATCATGCCTTGCGTATCGCGCCATATCGGCTCCACCGCAATCCGTGGTCTGGCTGCCAAGCCGATCATCGATGTTCAGATTTCCGTTGCCGATCTGGAGTCCCTCGACGTGCTGGCGGAAAAAATGGCGGTGATCGGCTACCTGTGGCGGCCGCAGAATACCGATCTGACGAAACGCTACTTTCGTGAGCGCCCTGGCGACGAACGCACACACATCCACGTGCGCCGAGCGGGAAGCTGGCAGGAACAATGTTCGCTGCTGTTTCGCGACTACATGCGTGCCCATGCCGAGGAACACGGCCCATACGTCGAGCTGAAGCGGGCATTGGCAAGCCGACATCGCCACGACCGGGCAGCCTATACCGAGGGCAAGTCGGAACACTTGTGGCAGGTCATTCGACGCGCGGATCGGTGGGCTGCGGCAAGCGGCTGGAGACCAGGTCCTTCCGATGCGTAGGAGCTGCGGATCGACAGGCCGGTCTTCCGCTGCCCCGGCACAGCCTTAATCCGAGATCGGTGCGGTGGCCAATGATCGGCCGAATACGGTAGCGGCTGTCTGCATCGCAAGCCTGTCCTGCGAGCGACTGGTCTTTAGCCGCCTGCCCTTCGCCAAAGGAATGCGTGAAGCATCGCGAACTTGCTGCAGGTCCGGCCAAATTCCTCGCCCAAGGTCAACGGTGTCGGGATGCACGGTGGCAAACGAAAAAGGCCCCGGACGAACCGGGGCCTTTTTCGTTGGGTCTTGGTCGTACCGGCCTGAGCCGGAGCCGATCAATGTTCCTTGTTGGCGTAGACCGACTTCTTGGTGAGGTACACCAGGCCGGTGAAGATCAGCAGGAACACCATGACCATGAAGCCGGTGCGCTTGCGCTCTTCGAGGTGCGGCTCGGCGGCCCACATCAGGAACGCCGAAACGTCCTTAGCGTACTGGTCGACCGTCTGCGGCGTGCCATCGTCATAGGTGACCTGGTCGGCGGAGATCGGCTGAGCCATCGCCAGCGCGGCAGCGTTGGCGAAGTACGGGTTGTAGTGCGTGCCTTCAGCCACTTCGACGCCCTGCGGCGGATCCTGGTAGCCGGTCAGCAGCGCGTGGATGTAGTCCGGGCCGCCTTCCTGGTAGGGCCAGAACATGTCGAAGATGAACTGCGGGAAGCCGCGCTCGATGCCGCGAGCCTTGGCGATCAGCGAGAAGTCCGGCGGAGCTGCACCGTTGTTCGATGCGGCAGCCGCTTCCTTGTTCGCGTAAGGCGACGGGAAGTGGTCGGAGGCGACAGCCTTGCGGGTGAACATCTCGCCGTCGGCGTTCGGGCCGTCCTGAACTTCGTAGTTCGCCGCAAAGGCCTTTACCTGGCCTTCCGAATAGCCCAGGCCTTCCAGCGTGCGGAAGGACACCAGGTTCATCGAGTGGCAGGCAGAACAGACTTCGGCGTAGACCTTCAGGCCGCGCTGAAGCTGACCCTTGTCGTAGTGACCGAAGGGACCGGCAAAGCTCCAGTCCTGCTGTTCCGGCTTGTGGATCGGATAGTGGGGCGTACCGCCGCCATGCTCCTCGCCGCCCTTCGCCTCTTCGGCAACAGCCGTACCGAGACCGAGACCAGCGACGACAGCGAGTGACAGAATGCCTGTAACAAGCTTTTTCATTGTTGTGGGTTCCTTATCAATCGCTGTTCTGATCAGGCGCGCGCGGCAGCCGGCTGCGCCTTGGCATTCTGCTTTTCCAGCACCGCTTCGGTGATGGAGTTCGGAATGCGCTTCGGCGTCTCGATCAGACCGAGGACCGGCAAGATGACGAGGAAGAAGCCGAAGTAGTACAGCGTGCCGATCTGCGACATCACGACGTACAGGCCTTCCGCCGGACGCGAGCCGAGCCAGCCGAGCAGGATGGCGTTGGCCACGAAGACCCAGAAGAACAGCTTGTACCACGGACGGTAGACGGCCGAGCGGACCTTGGACGTGTCGAGCCAGGGCAGGAAGAACAGGATGATGATCGAGCCGAACATCACCAGAACGCCGCCGAGCTTGGAGTCGATCGGGCCGACATTGAAGGTGATGGCGCGCAGCATCGCGTAGAACGGCAGGTAGTACCATTCCGGAACGATGTGAGCGGGCGTCTTCAGCGCGTCAGCCGGAATGTAGTTGTCCGGGTGGCCGAGGAAGTTCGGCTGGTAGAAGACGAACCAGGCATAGATGATCAGGAAGACGGAAACGCCGAGTGCATCCTTCAGCGTCGCATAGGGCGTGAAGGGCACGGTATCGGTCTTGGACTTGACTTCAACGCCGGTCGGGTTGGTCTGACCTGTTACGTGCAGGGCCCAGATGTGCAGGACGACGACGCCGGCGATCATGAAGGGCAGCAGGTAGTGCAGCGAGAAGAAGCGGTTCAGCGTCGGCTGATCAACGGCGAAGCCGCCGAGCAGGAACTGCTGGATCCACTCACCCACCAGCGGGAAGGCGGTGAAGAAGCCGGTGATAACGGTCGCGCCCCAGAAGGACATCTGACCCCAGGGCAGAACGTAGCCCATGAAGCCGGTCGCCATCATCAGGAGGTAGATGACCACGCCGAGGATCCAGAGGATTTCGCGCGGAGCCTTGTACGAGCCGTAGTAGAGACCACGGGCGATGTGCAGGTAGACGGCGATGAAGAAGAAGGATGCGCCGTTGGCGTGCATGTAGCGCAGCAGCCAGCCGTGATTGACGTCGCGCATGATCTTCTCGACCGAGTTGAAGGCGACGGTCGTTTCAGCGGCGTAGTGCATGGCCAGCACGATACCGGTCAGGATCTGGACGATCAGCATGACCGAGAGCATGGCACCGAAGGTGTAGGCGTAGTTCAGGTTCCGGGGAACCGGGTAGCTGATGAAGCTATCGTGAACGAGACGCGGCAACGGCAGACGGGAATCAACCCATTTCTCAATGCCAGTCGTCGGCGTGTAGGTTGAATGTTCAGCACTCATTATCAGTAGTCCCCTCAACCGATCTTGATAACTGTGTCGGATACGAACGAGAAGGTCGGCACGTGAAGGTTCTCCGGCGCCGGACCCTTACGGATGCGGCCGGCCGTATCGTAGTGCGAACCGTGGCAGGGACAGAACCAGCCACCGAAATCACCGGCCTGGCCAAGCGGCACGCAACCGAGATGGGTGCAGGAACCGATCATGACGATCCAGTTTTCCTTGCCTTCGCCGGCGGAACGATCGAGGTCGCTCGCGGAAGCGTCGGCCGGAAGGTTGGCGTTGCGCGCAACCTGGTCCTTAAGCTCGTCCAGCTTGACGGCCTTTGCCTCCTCGACTTCCTTCTCCGTACGGTTGCGGATGAAGATCGGCTTGCCGCGCCATTTCGCCGTCAGCGACATACCGGGCTGAAGGCTCGATACGTCAACCTCGATCGAGGCGAGCGCGAGCGTCGATGCGTCCGGACGCATCTGGTCGATGAACGGCCAGGCGACGGCACCAGCGCCGACGACGCCTGCCATACCGGTAGCCAGATAAAGGAAGTCGCGGCGAGTGGGCTCGCCCAAGGCCTCGCTTGAAGTGTCGTGTTCGCTCACGGCTAAACCATCCTCTCACGCAATATTGCGGAAACCGCATCCGCCCCCGGCGAAATTCCTGCCCCTTGCGGTTTGATCCAGGTCAAGGAACCACGCCCTATTCATAGTGCTGTCGCCCCATCGCCTTGCAGTTGCAAATGCGACATCGGCACAGAATCCGAAAAGAATCGGCGCGCGCACAGCACGCAGAATCCCCGTCAATCCGGCGCGTTCTATGCTTGATCGCAAATTATGTCCAGCCTTGACAAGGGCATGTGGGCAGATTGTCGCGGGGAAAAGCGCGGCCAATTGGCACAAGGACTTGACGGCCATCAGTTGGGCGGAATTTGCGCCCGCCGGATGGGCTTGAAGGCGTCCGTAAAGCGCCCTACTCCGCCGCCTCTTCCCGGGCGAGAAATCCGCCGGACTGGCGTGACCAGAGCCCGGCGTAAAGCCCGCCGCGGGCGACAAGTTCGGCGTGCGTTCCCTGTTCGACGATCCGCCCCTTGTCCATCACCACCAGCCGGTCGAGCGCGGCGATCGTCGACAGCCGATGCGCGATCGCGAGCACCGTCTTGCCCTGCATCAGGCGGTCGAGATTGGACTGGATCGCCGCTTCGACTTCGGAATCGAGCGCCGAGGTCGCCTCGTCGAGCACGAGGATCGGCGCATCCTTCAGCATCACCCGGGCGATCGCGATGCGCTGCCGCTGTCCGCCCGAAAGCTTGACGCCGCGCTCGCCCACATGGGCGTCGAGCCCCTTGTGGCCGCGCTGGTCCTGAAGGTCGGCGATAAAGTCGTAGGCTTCGGCTTTCCGCGCCGCAGCGATCAGTTGCTCCTCGTTCGCGTCGGGACGGCCAAAGAGGATGTTGTCGCGGATCGAGCGGTGCAGAAGTGAAGTATCCTGGCTGACCATGCCGACCTGGGCGCGCAGCGACTCTTGCCTGACGGATGCGATATCCTGGCCGTCGATCAGGATGCGCCCGCTCTCAAGATCGTAGAAGCGCAACAGGAGATTGACGAGCGTCGACTTGCCGGCGCCCGAGCGACCGACGATGCCCACCTTCTCGCCTGGACGGACGACCAGCGAGAAATCGTCGATGACGCGGTCGCCCTTGCCGTAGTGGAAGCGGACGTGCTCGAAGCGGATTTCCGGCTTGCTCACGGCCAGTTCCGTCGCATCGGGCCGATCGACGAGACCGATCGGCTGAGAGACCAGTTCGGCCGAGTTCTGGATCGTGCCGATGTTGCGCATGATCGAGTTGAACTGCGTCATCATGCGGCCAAGCAGCATGTTGAGCCGGAGCACCAGTGCCAGCGTGAAGGCGACCGCGCCGGAACTGATCGAGCCTGCGAGCCAGAGATGGATGGCGTAGACCGCGATCGCCGTGATCATCAAGCCGGAAAGCAGTGCCAGCGAGGCGCGCACGGCCGTCAAGAGCCGCGTGAACGGGATGACCGCGCGCTGGAACCGGTCGAAGCCGCCGCGGATATAGCGGTCGTTCTCCTCGTCGCGCCCGAAGAGCTTCAATGTCTGGATGTTGGAATAGGCATCGACCATGCGACCGTTCAGCATCGACGCCATTTCGGCGGTATCGCGGGCGTGCTTGCGGATGCGTGGAACGAAAAAGCGCGCCAGCACCAGGAAGACGACGATCCAGAAGCCGACCATCGCGGCCAGACGCCAGTCGAGCTGCGCCACCAGCGCCATGGTGGACGCCGTGTAGATGACGATGAACCAGACGACCTGCAGCAGCGAGACGAGCAGGTCGCTCGTTGCCTGCGCGCCGGCCCAGACCTTGGTGACGATGCGGCCGGAAAAGTCGTTCTGAAAGAAGGTCAGCGACTGCCTGGCGACGTGCACGTAGGATTGCCAACGCACCAGGTTCAAAAAGCCTGTCGTGATCGCCTGTTCTTCGACGAGCGCCGCCAACGACACCGCGATGAAACGGAAGACCATGACTGTCAGGAGCATGAACAGAAGCTCCGGGCCATTGGCGGCGATCAACCCGCTCCAGCCAGCTTCCGGCTTCACGGTGTCGAGCAGATCGACGAGCCGCCCGACGAAGTAGAAAAGACCCGCCTCCAGCATGGCGACGAGGCCGCCCAAGACGGCCATAGCGATGAACGGTCCCTTGGCCTGTCTGGCGTAGAACCAGGCAAACCCCCAGAGCGATTTCGGCGGCTGCAGGCGCTCGCGCGGTGCGAAGGGCTTGATCCAGTTCTCGAAGAGGCTGACGATGGCGCTGAGCATGGTTCCGATATAGGCGGTTCGGCGGGAACAGCAATCGGTTTCGACACAATTGCAGATTACAAATGCGTAACGTCTAACAAAGAGGCCCGCCGCTCTTTCGAACGGCGGGCCTCAGGTTGCTTACTCTGCGGCCTCTTCCTTCTCGACGTCGTCGGCGATGAAGCCGCCCGACTGGCGAGACCAGAGGTCGGCGTAGAGACCGCCATGGGCAACGAGCTCGGCATGCGAGCCGGTCTCGACGATGCGGCCGGCCTCGAGGATCACCAACCGGTCCATCTCCGTCAGCGTCGACAGGCGGTGGGCGATCGCGATCACCGTCTTGCCGGCCATCAGCGCGAACAGGTTCTCCTGGATCGCCTGTTCGACTTCGGAATCGAGCGCCGAGGTCGCCTCGTCGAGGATCAGGATCGGCGCGTCCTTCAAGAACACGCGCGCGATCGCGATACGCTGGCGCTGGCCGCCGGAGAGCTTGACGCCGCGTTCGCCGACCTGGGCGTCCAGGCCCTTGCGGCCCTGGTTGTCCTCGAGCCCCTGGACGAAGTCCCAGGCGTTCGCCTTCTTGGCCGCCGCAATGATCGCCTCGTCGTCCGCTTCCGGATGGCCATAGGCGATGTTGTCGCGAATGGAGCGGTGCAAGAGCGAGGTGTCTTGCGTCACGACGCCGATCTGCGAGCGCAGGCTGTCCTGCGTGACGGTGGAGATATCCTTGCCGTCGATCCGGATCGCACCGTCCTCCAGGTCGTAGAAGCGCAACAGCAGGTTCATCAGCGTCGTCTTGCCCGCACCCGAGCGACCGACGAGGCCGATCTTCTCACCCGGCTTGATGTCGAGCGACAGGTGATCGATGACGCCCTTGGCCTTGCCGTAGTGGAAGCGGATGTTGTCGAAGGCAATCGCCCCCTTGTTCGCTGTCAGCGCCTTGGCGTCCGGCTCGTCGACGATGTCGTGCGCCTTGGTCATCATGCCGATGCCGTCATAGACCGTGCCGATATTCTCGAACAGCGCCGAGACTTCCCACATGATCCACTGCGACATGCCGTTGATGCGCATCGCAAGGCCGACGGCGATCGCGATCGCGCCGACGGAGATCGCACTTGTCAGCCACAGATGGATGCCAAGCGCTGCGATCGCAAAGAGCGCGATACTATTGTTGGCATAGACCAGCACGTGGAACAGCGTCACCTTGCGCATCTGGCGATGCACGGTGTCGAGGAAGCCGTCCATGCCGTCGCGCGCATAGCCTTCCTCGCGGCCGGCATGCGAGAACAGCTTGACCGTACCGATATTGGTGTAGCTGTCGACGATCCGGCCGGTCATCATCGAGCGCGCGTCCGCCTGCTCCTTGGAGATCTTCTGCAGCCGCGGCACAAAATAGCTGACGATGCAGATGTAGATCGCCAGCCAGATGCCGAGCGGGATCACCAGCCGCCAGTCGGCGGTGGCGACGACGGCAAGCATCGTGACGAAGTAGCTGACGACATAGACGAAGACGTCGAGGATCTTCATCACGGTTTCGCGCACGGCTAGCGACGTCTGCATGACTTTCGTTGCCACGCGTCCGGCGAACTCGTTGGCAAAGAAGGTCATGCTCTGACGCAGCAGGTAGCGGTGCATCTGCCAGCGGGCGATCATCGGATAGTTGCCGAGCAGCACCTGATGCATGATCAGCGAATCGATCGCCACGAGGCCCGGCAGGCCGATGAGGACGAGCGCACCCATCCAGAACAGCCGTCCGCCTTCGGCGGCGAGGAAGCTCTCGCGGTCGGCGCTCGACAGCCAGTCCACCATGTTGCCGAGGAACTGGAACAGCGCCACTTCGCCAATGGCGATCAGCGCCGTACAGACGGACATGATGATGAGCCACGGCGCAGCCGGCTTGGAGTAGTGCCAGCAGAAGCCGAACAGAGTCTTCGGCGGAACCGTCGGCTCCTCCGGCGGATAGGGATTGAGGCGGGATTCAAACCAGCCAAACATAACATTGCTCCTTCAGAGTATTTTGAAGGAAAGCGGGATTTCGCCCCGCATTCTTATGATGAAAAAGTCAGTCCGGAAATGCAGCCCGCAAAGGCCTTCGTCTTCCGGAGTCCCGGAAGCGCGTCGATCTCGGTTAAAAGATAGGTCGCGGAACCGGTCAGGCCAAACGGTGGCCCACTACTCCAGGAAGGCGTGTCAACATCAATACATTCATGTTTGCCTCCGTCGGTTCGCGTTGAAGAGGTCCGATCTCTACCCTTATTCGCGCTCGCATGCCAGATTGTCGCAGGCACTTTCTTGCCCAATTTTTCATCGCTCCGACCGCTGTTGCCGTTTCGGCACAGATTAGCGCAGGCAATATGAGCGACGTCAAAAGCAAGCAGCGCCGGACGCTTCGCAGCGGAGAACAAGGATGATCGCTTCATCGGACACGCCTCCTGACCTTCAAGGTGTCGGCTTTCTCCTGCGGCGCCCCCGCGAGGGTGACGCTGACGCGCGCCTGAGGCTCGGCCGCCATCCGGATATCTACCGGATGTTCGGTGCGGGCAGGTCGTTTCCCGGCCTCTTCGGCCACGGTGAAGCGGCCGCCTGGGTAACGCGCATCGCCGAACATCCGGCCGCCTGGATCATCGATCAGGACGGCCTCGTCGGCGAAGTGCGGCTCGACAACATCAACCGCGCCGATCGCCGCGCGAACTTCGCCATCGGCATTTTCGATCCGGATCGCCTTGGCAAGGGTCTTGGCACGGCGGTCATCAAGCGGGTATTGGCCTATGCCTTCGACGAACTTGCCCTTCATCGGGTCTCGCTGAGGGTCCTCGCCTTCAACGAGCGGGCGATTACGGCCTATCTCAAGTCCGGTTTCTCGATCGAGGGCCGCGAACGCGAATCGGCGTTGATCGACGGTGAGTGGCACGACGACATCATGATGGGCATCCTGGCTGCGGATTTCGATACGCGGCGCAACGCCCCCGGAAACGAGTAACCTGACGTGAGCAATCTGCGCATCGCCCTCTACCAGCCCGATATTCCCGGCAATACCGGCACGATCCTGCGCATGGCCGCCTGTCTCGGGCTTTCGGTCGATGTGATCGAGCCGGCCGGCTTCGACCTCTCCGACCGAAACCTGAAGCGCGCCGGCATGGACTACATCGCGTCGGTGGCGCTCACTCGTCACGTCAACTGGGAGCGCTTCGAAGAGTGGCGCTCGGCGAGCGGACGTCGGCTGGTGCTCGCCTCCACCAAGGCTGCCCTGCCCTATACGCGCTATGCTTTCCGCCCAGACGACATCCTGCTTTTCGGGCGGGAAAGCGCCGGCGTGCCCGATCACGTGCACGAGCGCGCCGATGGCCGCATCCTCATTCCGATGGCCGACGGCCAGCGCTCGCTGAACATCGCGATCTCCGCCGCGATGATTGCGGGCGAAGCGATCCGGCAGGTTTCGCCGATTTGATACCGCCTCCATAGCCGTCTCCTTGGCGGCAGGCCGAGCTCTTTGAGAGCCCGGCCGAGAGCCCTCGTTTCCAACGTTACGCCGCGACTTCGTTGTAAGGTTTGCTCTTGCGCGCCTGCTTCAGCACCCGCGCCCACCAGGTCAGGCGATCCATCATCAAAAACAGCGGCGCGCGGAGCTCCTCCGGTTTATAGAGGTTGCCGGCAGCATCGAACTTCGACCACGCCTTCGGGAAGGCCACGCCGTCGCGCAGTGTCACCGTGTGCAACTCTCCAAACACCTGGCGCAATTGCTCGACCGCGCGAATGCCGCCCGAGGCGCCGCCGTAAGAGACGAAGGCGACCGGCTTTGCGTGCCAGGGCTCGTAGACAGAGTCGATCAGTTCCTTCAGCGCCGCCGGGTAGCCGTGGTTGTATTCGGGCGTAACGACGATGAAGGCATCCGCCTCGGCGATCTTGCGCTCCAGCCATTCGCCGGGATTGACCGCCGCGCCAAGGCCGCGCGACGTTCTGAGCCGCGCCGGGTCGATGATCGTCAGCGAGAAGGTGTCGGAAGCCGATAGTTCCCGGATCAGCCAATTGGCGACCGTGTCGCAGAAGCGACCCTGCCGCGCGCTGCCATAGATCACGGCGAGGGTCATTTTCTCAGTCATGGGGATCAAGCTCCTGTTGTCTCAGTCATGGAGCCAATGCTATAAAACCTCAAGATTAGTTGAGGTCAATAGCCGTTATGACGATTGTGAAACAAAGCGAATTGCGCCGCGAACTGACCGTGGGCGAAGTGGCGGAGCGCAGCGGCGTCGCCGTCTCCACCCTGCATTTCTACGAGGCCAAGGGCCTGATCCGCAGCAATCGCACCCGCGGCAACCAGCGCCGCTATCCGCGCGGCGTGCTCAGGCGCGTCGCCGTCATCAAGGTGGCGCAGCGCACCGGCATTCCATTGTCGGAGATCCAGGACGCTTTGTCGGTTTTGCCGGACGATCGTCCGCTGACGGTCGAGGATTGGGGCAGATTGTCCGAAAACTGGCGCGAACAGCTGAACGAACGCATCGCCAGCCTGATGGCGTTGCGCGACCATCTGACGAGCTGCATCGGCTGCGGCTGCCTGTCGCTGCGCGAATGTCCTCTGCGCAATCCGCACGACGTGCTGTCGATGGAAGGCGCCGGCCCAAGGCTCATGGATGAAGACAGCCACCCTTGAGCGGCCGCCACGACCAAAGGTGCCTACACATGGTCATTGTGCGGAAAAGAAGATGAAGTCAGAACTAAGAGGTCGAGTTGCGATAGTCCTTCCTCTTCTCGCTCTCATCCTGTTCTCATGGTTCTATTATCTTGACGATCGCGCATGCGCCGCAGGGGATCAGCAATGCGTCGTCAATACATTCCTGGCGCTTGCCCTGGGGACCTTGATACTCGGGCTTGTAGCCATCATTAATCTATTGATTCTTCTCGGAAAAACTCTGATTTATATTCAGGATCGAAATCGAGGTTGAGCGCTGTGCTACCTTGGCTCGCAGGGAATCTGGCGCGTTTGTTGACGTGACCGGTGATCTCTGAAAAAGCGGCAGGGGCGATGGATCAATCCGCGGTCGGCAGGCGGCGCATCGTAAACTCGATCTCGTCGCCCTCGAGCTGGCGCCAGCTTTCCACCTCGGTCCAGTAGGCGGCCTTCGGCCAGGTGTCGAACCATTCCCGCGCTTTTGCACGGGCAGCACTGCGATCGAGCCGAAAGGTTTCCCGCACGAAAAGGCCGTCGCCTCGTGTCGGATTTTCCCGGCGATGCCGGGCGATCTGCCGCCGCAATCCATCGAGCGGCGGGCCTGCAGGTATTCTTGCCATGGGCTATACCTCTGGATTGTAAGATAGTGAGGCAAGCCTGCCTTTGCCAGAGCTTTGTGTAGGCGGGTTTCGCCGGGGCCAAGGACACGCCGCGACCGAGTGGCCGAAGCGCTGGACCGCCGTTGCCATCAGCGCCAAAGTGTGAACTGTGGCGACTTCAATCGAATCGGCGGCATCTCATCGGGAAATCCCGCCAACAGGACGTAATTTCATGGAACGACCGCAGCTACCCCAGGGGCTCCCCGCAGACATCGAAGATAAGAAGGCGGAGGCGCGTGCATGGTTCGAAGGGCTGCGCGACACCATCTGCGCCGCCTTCGAGGCGGTGGAGGATGAGCTGACCGGGCCGCTATCTGACCGCGCCCCCGGCCGCTTCGTTGCCAAGGACTGGAGCCGTGAGGATGGCAAGGGCGGCGGTGGCCGCATGTCGATGATGGAAGGCCGCGTCTTCGAAAAGGTCGGCGTGCACACCTCGACCGTCTACGGCGAGTTCTCGCCCGAATTCCGCAGCCAGATCCCGGGTGCAGCCGAAGATCCCCGTTTCTGGGCTTCGGGCATTTCGCTGATCGCCCATCCGGTCAATCCCAACGTGCCGGCCGTTCACATGAACACCCGCATGGTGGTGACGACCAGCAACTGGTTCGGCGGCGGCGCCGACCTCACTCCGGTGCTCGATCGCCGTCGCGTCATGACGGATCCCGACACGCAGCTCTTCCACCGCGCGATGGAGATCACTTGCGGGCGCCATGCGGTCGCCGACCATGCCAAGTTCAAGAAGTGGTGTGACGACTACTTCTTCCTGCCCCATCGCAATGAGGCGCGCGGAACCGGTGGCATCTTCTACGACTGGCTGCATTCCTCGGAAGAGCAAGGCGGCTGGGACGCCGATTTCGCCTTCACCCGTGATGTCGGCAAGGCGTTCGCCATCGTCTATCCGAAGATCGTGCGCACCAATTTCAATGCGCCCTGGACCGAAAACGACCGCGACGAACAGCTGGTGCGCCGCGGCCGCTATGTCGAGTTCAACCTGCTCTACGATCGCGGCACCATCTTCGGCCTGAAGACCGGCGGCAATGTCGAGTCGATCCTGTCGTCCCTGCCCCCGGTGGTCCGCTGGCCGTAATCTCGCCGGCAGTCCACAAAATGAGAGAAGCGCTCCACCGCGCAGACGCGCTTCTCTCCGGACCATTCACAGCGTGTCCGAACCTATGAGTGGCTCACTGACCACGGTCGTTCCGAACGAAGATCTTTGGACCTTCCCTGACGTCACTTGCAGATCCGCACCTTCTTCCAGAAGACCTTACCGTCGGCGCCATAAGCCCGTTCGGTTTTGACGACGCAGCTCGGTTTGCAGCCGTAGCTATAGTTCGCGGCCTTCGCCGGCATGGCCAAGGCAAGTGCCATCGTCGTCGCCAGAGCCATGGCGAAGCAAGAACTGCGCATTTTGTATATCCCCGTGTAATCCGACCGCGACGGAGCCGCCCGTCGCCTGAAACGAGCCATCGCACGGATCAGTCCCACCCGCTGTTTCGAATGAAACAGGCGAACAAAGCCCGCTATCAGGCGTTTCACCTTCGTCGAGCGAGGTGAAAACAATGATCTTCAAGAAACGGACATTTTACGGAGATGAACCGGAGCGGCAGGTGGCCGATCACCCGGCCGAACTGGAGCGCCGCGTCGCCCATCTCCTGGCGGTCACGCCCGGCCTCGATGCAGCCGATGTCACTGTTACCGCCAAAGGCAACACCATTGTGCTTGCCGGTTTCGTGGCGACCGAAGGCGAAGTTTTCCGCGCCGAAGAGGCGGCAAAACAGGTGCAAGGCGTCGCGGAAGTGATCAACCGGATCGAGACGGTCACCGCAAGATAGAAGCGTCCTCGGCTCCTCAGATGGAGCCGAGCGTCCAGCTGACGATTTCTGCCGAAACATTGGCGAAGGCCTGATCCATGGCCTTGATGAAGGCCGTGTTGCCCGTGCCCCTGACCGCGGCCGTGGCGCGAAACGCCTTTTGCGCCAGCACCGTGCCGTTGCGATCGTTGAGGATCTTGGCGAAGATTTCGACATTGGCCGTGTCGGCGCCCTCGGTCGAAATCTCGAAGGCGCGGATTTCGGTGATGACCTGGTAGTCGATCGCCAGGCCCTGGCCGGGCTTGCCGACGCCGCCGATCTTGCCTGTGTCCTCGAAGGCCTGCACGAGCTTCGCCTGTACCAGCTTCGGCAGGCGGTCGCTCCACTGAGCCTTGGCGAGATATTGCAGTTCCGCGCCGGAGAGGCGGATGACGACCTGATCGCTGTCGAGTGCCTTCAGAGCCGTCGGCTCCGGCACGAGGATCTGCTTGCCGGTCGATGCGCGACCTTCGACGGCTGGCCTCGCCGAAAGACTGTAGGTGTCGTTGGCCGCTTTGGTACCGCAGCCAGCAAGTCCTGCTGCCAGCATGATCATCAGGGCGGAGCGCCACGCTCCCGCTACTCGCACGCCCACCAGCCCTGGAAAACTCATACTGCCGTTACCTTTGTCCCACACAACTTCGGCGCATTCCGGATCGAAACACACCACCCGGCCCCACGCCGGCTGTGCCCACCGACTCAGCGTCGGGTGCGGCCATCATATTGCTTTACCGTCTCGCCGCCAAAGAGAAGGCGTTGCGGATCCTTGTCGAACGTCGAGATCGTGTTCTCGAGGCTCTGCACCGTGCGGCGCGTATCTGTGACGAGCGCCTCGACGTCGCGCAGCCCCGAATTCGAGAAGCGCTTGAGGTTCTCCGCAATCGGGCCGATCTGGGCGTTCAGATTGTCCGCCATCTTGCGGAACGAGGCGAGCGTCGCGCGGGCGTCAGCCGAAAGCGACGGCGCGTCCGCATCGCCGAGGAAACCGTCGACCTTGACGAGAATGCTGTCGACCCGGTTGGCCGAAGCGTTCAACTTGCTTGCCAGCTGCGTGACGTCGGTGATCGTGCGGTCGATGTCCTGCTGGCGCGCCGTGATCTTGTCGGCGAACTGCGAGATGTTGGCCACCGTCTTGCGGGCGTCCGCCGTCGCCGCTGTGATGTCGTTGACGACGAGCTCCACCTTCTGCTTGTCGACCGAGGCGACCAGCGTATCGACCCGCTCCAGCGTTTTCTGGGCGTTCTTGCCGAATTGCTCGTAGGTTTCGACCGTGCGCCGGAAGGCAGCGATGGTTTCGGAAACGCCGCCCGAGGCAGCCTTCAGGTCGGTGCTGATCTGCTCGACGTTCGAGACGATCTGATCGATCTTCTTCGGATCCACCGATTTCACCAGAGTTTCGGCAGATTCCAGAGTCGAATCGAGCTTCTTGGACGCAGCACTCACCGAACCGGAGAGTTCCGTCACGCTCTTCAGGAAGTCATCGATCGCGCCGGAATTGTTCGCGAGCGCATTCGAAAACGTCTCGGCATTGCCGATCGTCTTGGTCAGCGGACCGCGCACGTCGGTGACGAAGCCCTGGATGTCGGTGATGGCGCTGTTGGCGCGGTCCATAATCTGGTCGGCCGTCGCGAGCAGGCTGGTGACGCTCGACTGGTCCGCAAGGATACGCGCCTGCGTACCCTTCTCGATCGCGGTCTTCAGGATGTTTTCGTCGCCCTTGTGGCCACCGCTGAGTTCGATATAGGCCGCACCGGTCAGGCCTTGCACTTCCAGCGTCGCCTTGGTTGACTTGAGCACCGGCGCGTCGACCGAAACCTCGGTCAGCGCGATCGAATAACGCGGATCGTTGGCATCGATCGCGAGGTTGCGAACCGTGCCGACGGGAATGCCGTTGAAGCGCACCGGAGAGCCGACCGAAAGGCCGTTGGCCGACCCCGGAATGTTGACCACCAGCTCGATCATCTCGCCGCTACGGCCATACTGCGACATCCAGTAGACGAAGCCGAATGCGGCTGCGACCACGAACACCGTGAAGAAACCGACAATGGCGTAGTTCGCTTTCGTTTCCATTCGTACCGACTACCTTCGTGGCCGCTTCACCGGCTCTACCTCCGATCTCGACGCCTGGGCATCAAAATCGGCTTCTCAAGATTCATTGATCGTTCCGCACGATCGATCGTGCCCGCTTGCCACGGAAATAGGACTGCACCCACGGATCGTCGCAGGCCAGCATGTCTTCCACCGTGCCTTCGACCAGGACCTTCTTCTTGCCGAGAACCGCGATGCGGTCGCAGACCGAAAAGAGGCTGTCGAGGTCGTGAGTCACCATATACACGGTCAATCCCAGCGTGTCGCGCAGCTTGGCGATCAACTCGTCGAACTCCGCCGCCCCGATCGGATCGAGCCCCGAGGTCGGCTCGTCGAGGAAGACCAGGTCCGGATCGAGCGCCAGCGCGCGCGCAAGTGCGGCGCGCTTGATCATGCCGCCCGAAAGCTCCGACGGGTACTTTTCCGCCGCCTCCGGCGCAAGGCCGACCAGCTCGATCTTCACCCGCGCCAGCTCGTCCATGAGGCTCTGCGGCAGGTCGAGATATTCGCGCATGGGCACCTGGATGTTCTCGCGCACCGTCAGCGCCGAAAACAGCGCTCCGTGCTGGAAGAGAACGCCAAGACGCATGTCGAGCGCGATGCGTTCGCCCTCGGTGATGTTGTCGTAGTCCGCGCCGAGGATTTCGATCTTGCCGGACCGCTTCGCAAGCAACCTCAGAACCGTGCGCATCAGCACCGACTTTCCGGTGCCGGACGCTCCGACGAAGCCGAGGATTTCGCCGCGGTAGATCTCGAGGTTCAGCTTGTCGAGCACGATGTTGGAGCCGAAACCGACCGTCAGGTCGCGAACGGAAAGCACGGCCTCGCGCCCGTTCGCCTCGGTCGGCTGGTACCCCTCGTGACTCTTTTCGATTGGGTTCACGCTGTTCTCCGCATCAGAAATCAATGGCCGCGTAGAACATGGCGAAGAGCCCGTCGATCAGGATCACGACGAAGATCGACTTGACCACTGAAGACGTCACGTGGCGGCCGAGCGACTCCGCGCTGCCGCCAACCTTCAAGCCCTCGACGGCTGCCACGACCCCGATGATGAGCGCCATGAACGGCGCCTTGATCATGCCGGCGGCGATCGACGAAAAATCGATGGCTTCCTGCAATCGGGCGAGGAAGGTTGGGATCGTGATGCCGGAATAGCCCCAGGCAACGAGCGCCGCGCCGACGAGCGCCGCGAAGTTTGCGATGATCGTCAAGAGCGGCAGCGCGACGGTCAGCGCCACGAGGCGCGGAAATACGAGTACGCCGACCGGGCTCAGCCCCATCACCTTCAGCGCATCCACCTCTTCACGCATCTTCATCGAGCCGATTTCGGCGGTGATCGCGCTGCCGGAGCGGCCAGCGATCATGATCGCGGTCAGCAGCACCCCGATTTCACGGAGCTGCAGGATGCCGACGAGATCGACGACGAAGACCTCGGCGCCGAAATAGCGCAGCTGGAACGCGCCCTGCTGGGCAATGATGGCGCCGATCAGGAAGGACATCAGTGTGATGATCGGCACGGCCTTCACGCCCATGCGGTCGATCTGGTGAACGATCGCCGCCGGCGAGACGCCGCTGTGCCGTCCAAGCTTAAGCTGGGCGCCGCGCACCGCGGACCCCAGGATGTACATCGCAGCGACGATATCTTCCCACGTCGCCGCCATGACCTCGCCGACCGGGGCGAAGATGCGCTGAAACAGCGGCAACCGTTCGCCGTTCTTTTCCGGCGAGCGCAGTTCAGCCGGCAGGGCGTCGATCAGCTCGACATAGCGCTGTCCGCCTTCGGCGAAATGAACGTTGTCGCGCGACGGGCCGACGACACGGGTCATGAAGCGGCGGATGATCCAGGCGCCTGCGGTATCCATCGCCGTCACGCCGGACAGATCGAACTGCGCGGCCCCGTCGCCCTTGCGCGCAAGGCCGTCGAGCTTTGCCGCCATCGCTTCGGCCGTCTCGTGCCGCCAGGTGCCGGTGAAGACATAGCTTCGCCCGCCGCCACTCTCGGACAGCGCGACATCGGCGGTCATCTTGCGGGCGGCTTGCGACACGTGTCTTCTGTTATCCCGATTTGCCTCTGCAAAACTCGTCCAATCTCGATAGATTTGAGGACAAGATTGTGCAGCAGACCTAAAGTGTTACCACGACTGTTGCGCGTCCGACCGGAGGCAACGACTGTGTAAAGATTCGTAAATCCTTCCACCGTCATAACGGCTCGTACCTTTGCTGTCACCCGAACGTTGCGGCGCTATGACGCCGGGCCAACAGATTACCTGCCGGAGACGCTTTCATGTCACTTTCCCTCGATGCCACCGTGGAACATTTCCCGATTGCGGGCACGTTTACGATCTCGCGCGGCTCCAAGACGACGGCAAGCGTCGTCACTTGCCGCATCGCAGACGATGTCCATACGGGCTCCGGCGAATGCGTTCCCTACGGCCGCTACGGCGAGACGATCGACGCGGTGCTCGCCGAAATCGCCGCCATCCGCCACCACATCGAGGCTGGGCTCAGCCGCGTCGACCTGCAGCGCGCGATGAAGCCGGGGGCTGCCCGCAACGCCGTCGATTGCGCGCTGTGGGATCTGGAAGCAAAGCAGAAAAACAAGTCGGCCCATGTTCTTGCCGGCATTTCTTCACCGGAAGCATTGACCACGGCCTATACGCTTTCGCTTGCCGAGCCCGACGCGATGCGCGAGCAGGCCGCCAAATATGCCCACCGCGCGCTCCTCAAGGTCAAGGTCGGCACGTCGAATGATGCTGCCCGCATCCGTGCGGTGCGCGCCGGCGCACCGGAAAGCCGCATCATCCTCGACGCCAACGAGGGCTGGACGCCCGAAACGCTTGCCTATCACTTTGCGATCTGCGCCGAGGAACGGATCGACCTGATCGAGCAGCCGCTTCCCGCCGGCTGCGACGAGGCGTTGGCAGCGATCGCCCGTCCCGTTCCGATCTGCGCTGATGAAAGCGTGCACGCGACCGGCGACCTCGCCGCTCTCGTCGGGCGTTACGACGCCGTCAACATCAAGCTCGACAAGACCGGCGGCCTGACCGAGGCACTGCGCATGCGCGATGAGGCGGTCTCGCTCGGGCTCAAGGTCATGGTCGGCTGCATGGTCGGCAGTTCGCTCGCGATGGCGCCGGCGATCCTGGTGGCTCAAGGCGCGGATTTCGTCGATCTCGACGGGCCGCTGCTGCTGGCGCAGGATCGCGAGCCCGGCCTGCGCTACGAGGCGTCGCTTGTCTTCCCGCCGGAGCCGCGCCTCTGGGGTTGAAGATACCAGGCAGTGACGGCAAAGCAGCAGCCGGCAAAGGCGACGACCGACATTGAATAGAAGCCGTTCACCCCGTACCAGGCGTAGAAATAGCCGGACAGGAACGTGAAGATCGCGGTGAAGATGCCGGTATAGAAGAAGTAGAGCCCCTGCGCCGACGCTTCCTGTGATTCCACCACCCGCTCGACCAGCTTGTGCTGCATGCCGGTGTGCATGATCGCATAGGTGAAGGCGTGGAAGCACTGCAGGATGAAATAGCCGCTGAAGCCGAGATCCATCGGGAAGATGATCCAGCGCACCACGGCGAGAAAGCAGCCGGACAGGATCATCACCCAGACGCTGAAACGGCGGCTGATCGCCTTGGCGAAGATGAACATCGTCACTTCCGCCGCGACGCCCGCGCTCCAGAGCAGGCCGATCTCGGTGCCGCTGTAGCCGATGTGCTGCCAATAGATCGCCGAGAAGGCAAAGAGCATCGCGTGGCTGGCGTTGACCAGCGTCACCCCGATCAGCAGCAGCTGCAGGTCGAGCTGCCGCAGCGACTTCGGCGGCGGCTCCGTCAATGCCGTGATCGGTGACGGCCGCCGCGGCTTGCCGACCCGTGGCGCGGCATAGGCCATGATGATCGTCAGGCCGAAGCCGATCGCCATCGCCGGCAGCACCATGTCGCTGCCGAAGATGCCCACCATCCAGCCGCCGAGCATCGTCGCGCCGATGAAGGCGACCGAGCCCCAGAGCCGCATATGGGCGTAGTCGAAGCCCCAGCGCCGCACGCCTGAAAGCGCGATCGCCTCGACGATCGGCACATAGGGAGAATAGACGGCCGACTGCAGCGTATAGATCAGCAGCACCGGCCAGAATTCGCGGAAATAGAACAGAACCACGGCCGTTGCGAGCGACAGGAAACCGGACCAGATCAGGACGATCGCCCGCTCGCCGAGCCTATCGGCAATGACGCCGGCGATCGGCGCCGTGATGACGCGCACGAACATCGGCAACGCCAGAACGACGCCGATCTCGAAGTCGCTCATCGACAGCGTGCTCAGCCACATCGGGAAATATGGCATCGCGAAGCCGTTGACGATCAGCGGCGCACAGAAGAGCAAAGCAATGCGAAGCGCAAAATGGCGCGGCGGAGGGCCCACATAGGCGGGCGCTTGGAAGGGAATCATCGTCTGACCTGATGGCTGTGCCCGATCTCTAGCACGAGCCGGGCGCCCCTCGCCATAACCTAGTTTTCGCGACAGGAATATCGCTGCGCCGCGAAGGTCAGGCCGCGCGCTGGGTCAGCAGTTGGGCGAGCAGTTTGTCCGCTTCGCCAGAGGCTTCGCCTTCGCTGGCGCCACCGCGCATCTGGTGCCAGGTGATCAGTTCCATCGTGCCGTCGTGGTGCTCGGCAATCGCCGTGCAGCTTTCCACCCAGTCGCCGGTGTTGATGTAGCGGATGTCGCCGATCTCCTCGATGACAGCATGGTGGATATGACCACAGATCACGCCCTGCGCATCGTGACGGCGCGCCTCCTCGGCGACCACCTTCTGGAACTCGCCGATGAAGTTGACGGCGTGCTTGACCTGAAGCTTCGCCCAGGACGAGAACGACCAATAGGGCATGCCGAGACGTCGGCGGACCGCAGCAAGCCCGATATTGATGGCGATCGCCGTGTCGTAGGCCCAATCGCCGAGATAGGCGAGCACGCGGGCGTTGCGCACGACGACGTCGAATTCGTCGCCGTGCAGCACGAGATATTTACGGCCGTCGGCCCCCTCGTGCATGTAGCGTTGCGCCACCTCGATGCCGCCGAAATGCACGCCCGGAAAGTCGCGCAGGAATTCATCGTGATTACCGGGGATGTAAACGATGCGGGCGCCCTTGCGCGCCTTGCGCAGGAGCTTTTGCACCACGTCGTTGCAGTTCTGCGGCCAGTACCAGCTGCGCTTCAGCCGCCATCCGTCGACGATGTCGCCGACCAGAACGATCGTTTCCGCTTCATGATGCCGCAGGAAGTCGAGCAGGTAGTCGGTCTTGGCGGCCTTCGAGCCGAGATGGACGTCCGAGATGAACAACGTCCTGAGCTTTCGTGCGGAGTTGTCTTGCTGCGCCGCCATCATGCGAGCCTCGTCTTCAGGTTATGCTTTCTGCCTTCGTGAAACCAGACTCGTGTTTCAGGAAGATGACATCAACATTGCGTCACCGGTCCCCCCGCTGAAATCAGCACTGCAAAACTGTACCTCGCTTCGAATTCATGCCAAAAGGCACGACCACGAATGAGGAATGTGAGAGCATGAATACGGGCGACAAGACGAAATCCCATACCGGTCCGGCCAGCGGCGACATCGACCAGCAGGCCCTTTTCTTCCACCGTTACCCACGCCCGGGAAAGCTCGAAATCCAGCCCACCAAGCCGCTTGGCAACCAGCGCGACCTGGCTCTTGCCTATTCGCCAGGGGTTGCAGCCCCCTGTATCGCCATTCGTGACAATCCGGAAACAGCCGCCGATTACACAGCGCGCGCCAACCTGGTCGCGGTCATCTCCAACGGCACGGCCGTCCTCGGTCTCGGCAATATCGGTCCGCTGGCTTCCAAGCCCGTCATGGAGGGCAAGGCCGTCCTCTTCAAGAAGTTTGCCGGCATCGACGTCTTCGACATCGAAATCGACGCGTCGAGCATCGAGCGCATGGTCGACGTAATCTCGGCGCTCGAGCCGACCTTCGGCGGCATCAACCTTGAAGACATCAAGGCGCCCGAATGTTTCGAGGTGGAGCGGCGCCTGCGTGAAAAGATGCAGATCCCGGTCTTCCACGACGACCAGCACGGAACCGCGATCATCGTCGCCGCCGCCATCCTCAACGGCCTCGAACTCGCCGGCAAGGACATCGCGACCGCCAAGATCGTCACCTCGGGCGCAGGTGCCGCCGCACTCGCCTGTCTCAACCTTCTCGTGACGCTCGGCGCCAAGCGCGAAAACATCTGGGTCCATGACCTCGAAGGCCTCGTCTACAAGGGCCGCGAGGTGCTGATGGACGAATGGAAGTCCGTCTACGAGCAGGATAGCAGCAACCGCGTGCTTGCCGACAGCATCGGCGGCGCTGACGTCTTCCTCGGCCTTTCGGCCGCCGGCGTCCTGAAGCCGGAACTGCTGGCGCAGATGGCCGAAAAGCCGCTGATCATGGCGCTCGCCAATCCGACGCCGGAAATCATGCCGGAAGCCGCCCGCCAAGCCCGTCCGGACGCGATGATCTGCACCGGCCGCTCGGACTTCCCGAACCAGGTCAACAACGTTCTCTGCTTCCCGCATATCTTCCGCGGCGCGCTCGACTGCGGCGCAAGCACGATCAACGAAGAAATGAAGATGGCGGCCGTACGCGCCATCGCCGGTCTTGCCCGCGAAGAGCCTTCCGATGTTGCCGCCCGCGCCTATTCCGGCGAGACCCCGGTCTTCGGCCCGGACTACCTGATCCCCTCGCCGTTCGATCAGCGCCTTATCCTGCGCATCGCGCCGGCGGTTGCGAAGGCAGCCGAGGAAAGCGGCGTCGCCACCCGTCCGATCCAGGACTATGACGCCTATCTCGACAAGCTGAACCGCTTCGTCTTCCGCTCGGGCTTCATCATGAAGCCGGTCTTTGCCGCCGCCAAGAACGCCCAGAAGAACCGGGTTATCTTTGCCGAAGGCGAAGACGAACGCGTGCTGCGCGCCGCCCAGGTGTTGCTCGAAGAAGGCACGGCCCGCCCGATCCTGATCGGCCGTCCGCAGATCATCGAGACGCGCCTGCGTCGCTATGGCCTGCGCATCCGTCCGGATGTCGATTTCGAGGTGGTCAACCCCGAAGGCGATCCGCGCTACCGCGACTATGTCGAGGACTATTTTGCCCTCGTCGGCCGTCTCGGCGTCATCCCGGAAGCCGCGCGCACGATCGTGCGCACCAACACGACCGTCATCGGCGCGCTCTCGGTCAAGCGCGGCGAAGCCGATGCTTTGATCTGCGGCGTCGAAGGACGCTACAGCAAGCACCTGCGCGACGTATCGCAGATCATCGGCAAGCGCGACGGCGTGCTCGATTTCTCGGCCTTGAGCCTGCTGATCTCGCAGCGCGGCGCAACTTTCTTCACCGACACCTATGTGAGCTACTGCCCGAGCGCCGAAGAGATCGCCCAGACGACGGTCATGGCGGCACAGGAAATCCGCCGCTTCGGCATCACCCCACGCGCCGCCCTCGTCTCGCATTCGAACTTCGGTTCGCGCGATTCGGAGAGCGCCACCAAGATGCGCACGGCGCTGCAGCTCGTGCGGGAACTCGCGCCCGATCTCGAGGTCGACGGCGAAATGCACGGCGATGCGGCGATCTCGGAAGCGTTGCGCCAGCGCGTCATGCCGGACAGCAGCCTGTCGAGCGAAGCCAACCTGCTGGTCTTCCCCAATCTCGATGCCGCCAACATCACGCTCGGTGTCGTCAAGACCATGACCGACAGCCTGCATGTCGGCCCGATCCTGCTCGGCTCGGCGCTTCCCGCCCATATCCTGTCGCCGTCCGTCACCTCACGCGGCGTCGTCAACATGGCGGCTCTGGCGGTGGTCGAAGCCAGCCATCCGGGTTGAGATGGCAACGCGGAGATCGCCACCGGTCTTCGCTGCATTCGGGCGCCATGCCGGCGCCGGCAAAACCGTATCCGGATGTCGCGCCTGCTTCAGGCGCGGCATCGCTGGTTTTGCAGATCACCCGCGAATCAGCCCCTGTCACGCGGCCGATCGACGACTACAATCAAGGCGTGCGCAATTGGTCTTATACACCAATCGGGAAAGTTTGCGCTGGACAAAAGGTGAACCTCTAACCATGCTGGGGCCTCGGACGAGATTCGGTGTTGTGGCATGACTGAGCAGCAGGCTGTCCTCGACATGCTGGAAATCCTGGAATGTGGCGGCTGCGTCGAGCCCGCTCATTTCTTCACATTGATGCGTCGAACCTTCCGCATTGCCCATCTTCTCTATCTCGAAGCGGAGCCCTATGCGGACGAGCTCAAGGTTTGCCGGCTGCATCACACCTTCGGCGCCTACGCTGCCGAGATCTACCATGCCCGCAGCCTTCACCGGATCGATCCGATCCTGAAGCTGGCGCTTGGCGGCGTGCGGCCGGTGGAATGGACGATGGCGCGGCATCGCTTCCCGGAATGCGAACCGTTGTTCCAGGCAGCCCAGGAAATCGGCATATCCACTGAGGGCGTCGCCTTGCCATTGCCCTCGCCCGCCGGGCGCATGGCGTTGCTCGCAATCAACGTCAACATGACAGCCGGCGAATGGACGACCTATCGCCGCCATCACCTGCGCGATTTCCAGCTGGCCGCCAATCTCTTCCATGCCGCCATGCTGGAGCACGGCGCCATGGCCGGCAGCATTTCGACCCGAGAGATGCGGTTGACCGGCCGCGAGACCGAGGTCCTGACCTGGGCCGCCGCCGGCAAGAGCTATTGGGAAATCGCCACGATCCTCGGCATTTCCGAGCGCACCGTGCGCTTCTTCATGACCAATGCGCGACGCAAGCTGAATGTCGTTTCCAACACTCAGGCTGTGGCACAGGCCGTACGACACGCTCTGATACCCTCCGTTTGACACCCGACAATACGCCTCCACCGAAACCCCTCGAAATCTAGTGGCAAATATCGCGCATTTGAACTGTCGCTAGCGACAGTTACGCAACCGCCGCGAGCCTGACAGCATCGCCCCATCCCCAAACTCGGATGGAGAAAACGATGATCAGGATCCTGAACGGAAAGACCCGCGCACAACACCCGGCGGCCGTCGACGACATGTTCCGGTTGCGCAAGCGCGTCTTCCACGACTTCCTGAAATGGGACGTGCAGACCGAAGGCGACTGGGAAATCGACAACTACGACCAGGCAAACCCGCTCTACGTCCTGTCCTATGCGCCCGATACCGGCCGGCTGCGCGGCGCGCTTCGCCTCCTGCCGACACTCGGCCCAAACATGCTGGACGATACCTTCCCGATCCTGCTCGGCGATAATCCGGAAATCCGCAGCGCTTCGGTCTGGGAATCCAGCCGCTTCTGCATCGAGCCCGAGATCTCGCAGGACCGCGCCTCGAACCAGGTGACGGTCGCGGCCGCCGAACTGATGTGCGGCGTCGGCGAGCTGGGCCTTGCTTCCGGCATCAGCCACATCGTCACGGTGACGGATGTGTTCCTGGAGCGCATGTTCCGGCGCATGGGATGCCCGGGCGAGCGTATCGCCGAACCGCATCGCATCGGCTCCGTTTTCGCGGTTGCCGTCGCTTGGGAAGTAACGCCGGATCTGCTCACGCGGATGAAGGCGGTCGCTGCCATCGAAGGTACCGTGCTCGAACGTCCGATGTCGCTGGAAACCGCCCGCGCCGCCTAAGCGCGTCAGTCGATCTGCGCTGTTAACGCAAACCGTCGCTTGTCGTTGCACGATCACCGACAAGCTCTATGATGGAGGCGAAACAGGAATGCCGCTGGCAGCAACCCGCAGAAGGTCGGCGCCGACCTGGCAACAGGAAGAGACTTTCGCCCGTGTTCACGCGCATGAAACACGTCGCTGCGGCCCTTGTGCCTCTGGTTCTGATCGGTGCCGGTCCGTCACTGGCATCGACGGCCTGCGACCGACTGAACGCGCGGCTCGCGCAACTGCCTGACTACGTCGCCAGCAATGCCGATGCGCGCGACTACGCAAGCGCGATCTCGCGGCAGAATATCGAGCTGCGGCGGGCAAAGAACGACCGCCGCCGCGCGGGTTGCAGTGGCGGCAACGCCATTGGCTTCGACGGCGGCGACCCCGACACTTGCTACGGCCTCAACAGCCTGATCGCCGAGATGGAAGACAATCTGCGCATGCTGAAGTCCGAGCGCGAGCAGATCGTCGCCGGCGGCAGCGACGACAGCCGGCGCCGCATCCTTGCCGCGCTGGAGATCAACGGTTGCTATGGCGACCGCGAGGAGTTCGCAAGCGTGGAACCGGACGTGCCGGAAAGCCACCGCAACATCGTTGCCGACCTGCCGCCGGAAGACGCCTACGGCCCGATGCTCGGCCGAGGCGAAGACGGCTACGCGCCGCAGGAGCGCTACTATAGCGGCACGCTCAGAACCATGTGCGTGCGCACCTGCGACGGCGCCTTTTTCCCGGTTTCTTCAGATGCGACGCCGGCCGATTTCCCGCGCGACGAGCAGGCCTGTCGGGCGCGCTGCCCGGGGGCTGAGACCGAGCTCTATTTTCACGACCTCAACACGGAAGAGAGCGACAAGATGGTCTCGGCCGTGACCGGCCGTCCCTATACCGAAATGCCCAACGCCTTTGCCTATCGCACCCGCGCTGTCGGAAAACCCGGCCAGTGCGGCTGCCAGATACCCCAGACCGCCTCGACCACACCGAAGGCAAACGGAACGAAGATCGGTGACGACCAGTCGTCGATCATCGTCATCGAGACCAAGAAGCCGGAAGCGGCGAGCAATACCGCCAAGGCGCCGGCCGAAGAGCGGCCTTACGATCCGTCGAAGAACAAGGTTCGCGTCGTCGGCCCGACCTACCTGCCGCAGGAAGAAACCGCCATCGACCTCAAGCATCCGAAGGGACCGGCCTATCAGCCGGTCCAGAATTGATCGGACGAGGCCTTACGCCTTCTCCTTGCTGCGTCCCCATCCGTCTTCGAAAACCAGCTCGTCGAGCGGCAGGCGCTGGCGCCAGCCCTTCACGGCGAGTTCCGGCTGCTGATAGAGGCGATCGACATAGCCGAGGCAGAGCCAGGCAACGATCTCGATATGATCTGGGATGCCGAGAATCGCCTTGATCTCGGCCTCGTGGAAAATGCTCACCCAGCCGACGCCCACCCCTTCGGCCCGCGCCGCAAGCCAGAGGTTTTGCACGGCGCAGACGGTGGAATAGACGTCCATCTGCGGATTGTGGGTGCGCCCGAGTACGACGGCACCGCCGCGCGTGCGGTCGCAGGTGACACAGATGCTGAGCGGCGCCTTGCGGATGCCTTCCAGCTTCAGCGCACGGTACTTGGCCTGTTGTTCCGCCTCGAACATCAGCGCGGCCTCGTCATTGGCGCGGCGAAACGCATGCCAGACGCGCTCACGCGTTTCTTCCGCCCGCACCAGCACGAAGTTCCACGGCTGCATGAAGCCCACGGACGGGGCGCTGTGCGCAGCGGCCAGCAGGCGCAAGATCAGATCATCCGGCAATGGCGCGGGCAGGAATTCATCGCGCACGTCGCGACGTGTCTCGATGGCACGGTAGACGGCCTCCCGCTCTGGCAACGAAAAGGCGCCGGCAGCCGCAAGGCCGCCCTTCGGTTCAGTCAGCATCGTTCGATCCCCAACAATGCGAAAACCTCCCGCCGTCCACGCGGGGTTCGGTCTATCTCGCCAGGCCGGTCTTCTGACTTCGGTTCAACCGATCACCTCGCCTTCCCAGATCGCTTGAAGATCCAGTGGCAAAACCTTGAATCAATTCAAGGCTCTCTTAGAGGCGATCGTCCCCGTCACAGCGTTGGGCACGTTCCGGAATGACACCGGATTCCCGATTCTCCCGCTTTCGCGGGCACCTGACGACGGCACTAAGTGCACAGCCGTTTGAGAAAGACAAGCGGCGCCAACCCGGCCGGGACATGGCACGCCACTTTCCGCCGGCTACTGTCGAGCTTAGTCGTTTACCTCCACCTCAAAGCGGAGCGACCGGATGTGGCGAACCGTCATAGGCGCCCCAGACCGACTGATCGAAGCAAATCACCGATCCGGTCATCAGCCCGGACTCGGCCGACGACAGATAGGCGCAGGCCCGCGCCACTTCGGCCGGATCGACGAGCCGACCGAAAGGCTGGCCGGCCGCCGCCTTTTCGAGCCAATCGGCCGCCGCGCCATGAAACTCGCGCTGGATGCGGTCTTCGCCTTCGGACGCCATCCAGCCGATATTCAGCCCGTTGACGCGAATGCGGTTGCGAAGAAGCGCATAAGCCGTGTTTTTGGTCAGCGTTTCGAGGGCGCCTTTCGACGAACAATAGGCGGCAATGAACGGCTGGCCGGCCATCGCCGACATAGAGCCGATGTTGACGATCGTGCCCTCGGTCTTCTCCCGCCGCATGATCTTCACCGCCTCCTGCATCAGGAAGAACGGCGCGCGCACATTGATCGCGAACATGCGGTCGAAGAGTTCGGGCGTGGTGTCGAGGATCGTGCCACGGTCGGTGATAGCTGCGGCGTTGACCAGCGCATCGACCCGGCCGAATTCCGCGTCGCAAGCGGCGACCACCTTGCGGGCGTCCTCTACTTTTTCAAGATCGGCCTCGACATAGACAACTTTCGCACCGCTTGACTTGCCGATCTGCTCGGCCTTCGCCCGCCCCTTGGCGGCGTTGCGGCCGCAGATGACGATGCCTTCAGCGCCGCGCTCGGCGAAAAGGCCAGCAATCGTCGCGCCCAGTCCCTGCGTACCACCGGTGACGATGGCGATCTTGCCTTGCAATTGTCCACTCATCGAATTCCTCCCTCGGAAATGATCGTTTGAAACGGCTGCGGCTCCCGGCTAAAACACACCGGGAGCCTGTCAAATTGTAACTCGCTCGTCAGCTCAGCTTGCGCTTCGCCTGCGCCTCCAGCACCGAGAGAAACTCTTGTTCGCCCGTCCCCGCAGTGAGCGCCTCGCGCATCAACTGCGCCTGCGTCTTCGGCGCCAACCCGCCGAGTGGCGGATCCCGGTCGAGATTGGTGGGGAACGAATAGCCTTCGGCACAGGAGGAGATCGCGTTGGCCGCTTCCGCCTGCGTCAGCGTCCCGCCCGCCAGCAAGGCCCGCAAGGCCGGATAGAGCGTCGCGCTCATGGTCAGTCGGTCAACGGTTTCCATTGCGCGACCGAAGGCCGAAGACACCTGCAGCAGGTTGGCCACGCGGCGGATATCCCGGGAGCGGTTGGTGCCGGCGGCATGGAAGAGCGCCGGGTTGAAGAAGACAACGTCGCCCTTTTCGAGCGGAAGCTGCACGTGGTGTGCGTCGAAATAGGCGCGGAATTCCGGCCGGTTGAGCGCCAGATAGCCCGGCACATAGGTTTGGCTATAGGGCAAGAACAGCGTCGGTCCGCTTTCGAGCGGCATGTCGCAATGGGCAACCGCCCCCTGCAGCGTCAGCACCGGTGAAAGCCTGTGCACATGCGCCGGATACTGCTCGATCACGGCCGCAGTCTGGAAGCCGAGGTGATAATCGCGGTGCGCCGATTGCGCCGCACCGCCAGGATTGACGCGATTGACCTGCGCCGTCATCTGGTAGTTCGGCCCGAGCCAAGCCTCGCTGACGAGCGCTATGACGGCATTGCCGTAATAGGAGGCGAAATTCTCCGGCGCGTTCAGGCAGTGCTTTTCCAGCGAGTTCCAGATGCGGTCATTGGCGCCGGGTTTGGCGAAGTGATCGCCGCCGCCGCTGTTGCTGCGATGTTGCTCTTCGATGATGGCGCCAAAGACCCCGCTTGCGACGTCGATTGCTGTCGTATCGGCAAAGGCGCGCTTGAAAACCGCCACGCCAGGCCCGGTCGCCAGTACCTCGCAGATCTCCGCCAAAACAGAACGCCGCGCCTCGGCATCGCCGCACGCCGCAATCAGCGCGGCGCTGTCATAGATCAGGATATTCTTTTCGCAGCCGGCAGCATGGGGGTAGTCGGACAGACTGGTTTGGCGTTCGACTTCCGCCCGGAACGATTCGAGATCGCAAGCCTCTTCGGTGAGCCAGACGCGGTCGATCCGTTGGCGCGCTTTGTTGTCGGTCTTCATCGCGTTTCCTCCTCTGGAACATCCTGATGAACACGACTATAGGCGGCGGCAAAACATGATATAGAGCAAGAATCCATCAAAAATCCATCAGGAGAGCAAGGCGATGGCCCATCCGTTTCTGGTCAAGGACATCGCCTTTCAGGCCGGGCTCAGCACCGCGACCGTCGATCGCGTGCTCAACGAGCGGCCGGGCGTGCGCCGCCAGACGGAGGCCCGGGTTCGCGCAGCCATCGAGGAATTGGAGAAGCAGCAGGCCGGCCTCGACATCCAGGGGTGCAAGTTTGCGATCGATATCGTCATGGAGTCGCCACAACGCTTCACCGATGCGGTGCGTCGCGCCTTCGAGAGCGAGGCGATGACCTTCGCGCCCACCGTCTTTCGCTGCCGGTTCCACTTCGCCGAGACGATGCGCCCACAGGAGATCGTGCAACTGCTCGACCGAATCCGGCTGCGCGGGACCGACGGCCTGGTGTTGAAGGCGCCGGACGTGCCCGAGATCGTCGCCGCAGTCGCCCGTTTCGAGATGGGCGGCACGCCCGTCGTGACGCTGGTAACCGACCTGCCCCATTCCCAGCGGACGGCCTATGCCGGCGCCGACAACCGGGCGGCGGGCGAAACGGCCGCCTACCTCCTCGGGGAGCGCTTTTCCGGCGCGCCGGCAACTGTGCTGGTGACCCTTTCGAGCGGCCGCTTTCGTGGTGAGGAGGAACGCGAGATCGGCTTTCGCCGGGTGTTGCGCGAGCGCTATCCGGCAATCCGGATCGTCGAGATCAGCGAAGGCCACGGCCGCGACAGCGAAACCGGCCGCCTGGCTCACGCGGCGCTCTCGGCCAATCCCGATATCAACGCGGCCTATTCGATCGGTGGCGGCAATCGCTCCGTCCTTGCAGCCTTCGAGCGTCTCGAACGTCACTGCGCGCTCTACATCGCCCATGATCTCGACGAGGACAATCTGGCGCTGTTGCGGGAACGGCGCATTCACTTCGTGCTGCATCACGACCTCAGGACCGATGCGCGCACCGCCTTTCGCACGATGATGCTGCGGCCCGGCGCCCAGGCGCCGGCAATCGGCCCGCAGCTCTCCGCCGTGGTGGTGATCACGCCCTACAATGTTCCGGAGTAACGCTGCTGCCGATCCGCGGGTAGCGTTCAGGCCGCCGACTGGCCGTCGTTCTTCTCGGCCGGCAACACCATGTCGTCCGCCGTTTCGAAGCGGTTGCGACCGCGCCGCTTGGCCAGATAGAGCGCTTCGTCCGCAGCCAGCAGCAACTGGCGCGCCGTCAGGCCATGCCGCGGCGCAAAGGCGATGCCGGCGCTGCCGCCGACGACGAGCATTTGGCCCTCGAAAGCGACCGGCGTCTGCGCGTCGGCGATCAGGCCGGCCGTCAGGCTGCGGGCGTCGGCCTCGCTGCAATCGCCGAGAATGACCGCGAATTCGTCACCCCCAAGCCGCGCGACCGTGCCCTTCGGGCCAGCCCGGTTGCGAAAGCGTTCGGCCATGGCCACCAGCACGGCATCGCCGGCGGCGTGGCCGTGGCGGTCGTTGACCTCCTTGAATTCATCGAGGTCGGCATAGACGAGCGTGAACGGATGCGTCGATGCCCGCAACAGGGCCGCCGCCAGCATGTCGTCGAAGCCGCTGCGGTTCATCAGCCCCGTCAGGCGATCGTGCTTGGCAAGGTGCCGGTTCAGCGCCTCGCTCTGCTGCAGGGCGGCAAAGAGCGTCGAGAACCGCAGCGCCACGAAGGCCATCAGCAGTGCTGCGACGATCGCCATGATAATGACGCTCGGCAACAGCTCCGCGCGGACGAACCCACCGGGCGATTTCGGCACCCAGGCTGCCACGAGACAGGACGAATCGGAGCAGCGCCCGACAGACGCATAGGCACTGCCTGCAGGCCGCTCGTTGAGCGGAACAAAGGCCAGCCCGCGAATACCCAGCCGTGCCGCGATCTCGCGCGTCATTTTCGGCGTGACCGGCCGAACGGCGACCATCAGCACCGGATCGCGCCGTCCCGCCGGAACCACCAATGTCTCGGGGATGACCGCCTGCACCACGGCAACGCTCATCCGCCCACCGATCTCGCGCAGGTCCACCGCGTGGATGCCGGGCACGGCCGGCATCACGGACTGCGCATCCGGCGTCGTGACATCGAGATTGTAGGTGCCGTCGTTGTTCCTGAGCGCATTGTCGTAGCGGCGCTTGGCTTCGTCTACGAGATCGTCGACCTCGTCGAGCGGCACGCGGGCCACCTCTGCCGGAACCGATGCGCCGTCCTTGAGCGCCGTCGAAACGGTGCGGGCCGGATCCGTGAAGATGATCCAGGAGAAGCCGTAGTCTTCCCAAAGCCAGCCCGAAAGCTCGTCGGCGACGAAACTCTCGCTGACATGCCCCGTCGCCAGCTCCTCGTAGGTCTTGTCCCAGAAGGACACCTGCGCCTGGAACTGAACGACCGCATCCATCTGGTGGCGCAGCTCGTTTGCGACAAGCCGACGCTCGGCCGAAAGGCCGAAGCGATCGGCCTCGGTGACGGACCGGTCGAGGACATAGATGAGGCTTGCAATGATCAGGACCGCGACCAAGGTACAGGCGGCATGGATCGCCCAGACCGTCTTGTCCCGCTTTGCCTGCCGCAACGCCTTTTCCACCACGCCAGTCCCCCTCGTCCGTACCGGCCCTGCCGGGCATACTAGCACTTGTGGAGGTGCGATGCGCAACGATGGCAGCCGATACTGCCGGCACCCTAGCGACCAAAATCGAAGTTTGGCTTAAATAAGCTGGTGATAAAATACTTAACGATTTCAACCGGCTGAATCGCCCGACAATCAGCGGTCGCAGCGGGGATCAGGAGAACGCGGGCGACTGCCCGCGCCTCCCTCTGCGCATCCTATTGCGGCGCGGCCGCCGAAGCGCGCAGCAAGGCGACGATCTCGGCATTGCCTTGCTCCAGGGCAAGATCGCGTATCGACGGGCCGGCAGCGCCATCGCGCACGCGTGCATTCGCGCCCCTTTCGAGAAGCAGCCGCACCGTTCCTGCCTGCCCGTTGATCACGGCAAAGGCAAGCGGCGTCATCCAGTCGTGCTGTGGCTCCGGCCTGCCGCGCCCGCGAAACGTGCCGAACGGCGTTTCGATCAGATCCGGCTGCCGGTCGAGGATGTCGGCGAGGCGCGCGGCCACGCCAAAGGACGCAGCTGCGAAGATGTCGAGCGGCTGATCCTTCAGGAAAGTGACCATCGCGTCCTTGCCGTTGTATTTGGCCCAGCCGATCGGCGGTGCATGATGGTAGGGGTCGCGGGCCAAGGGATCGGCGCCGTGATCGAGCAGGCGCCTCGCCATCGCGACATGCCCATGCAGCGCCGCCTCGTGCAACGGCGTGCGCGAGGTCATGCGGTTGACGTCGAAGCCGAGCGAGAGCATCAGCGCCACAGCGTCATGCCGGTCCTCACCCGCCGCCTCGTGCAGAATGGCGGGGTGTGCAGCCTGGGTTCGAGCGACAAGTGTCGGATCCCTATCGACAAGTTCCCTCGCCTCGTCGGCCTTCACTTCCCCAACGGCACGGGCCAGCCGGTCGACATCCTCCAGCGGCGCTTCGGTCGCGCCGCGCGACACGAGGTATTGTGCCAGTGCCGGATCGCCGCCGAGCTCCGCCCATTGATAGGGCGTGCGCCCCTTGATCGGGCGATTGACGTCGGCGCCGTGCGCAACAAGCAGCCGGACGCGATCGGACATGCGTCTTTCCAGTGCCCAGGCAAGCTGATAGTCGAAGACGCGTTCGCCATTTTCGACCAGGCCGCCATCGTTGCGCACCAGCCAGTTGTTGCGGTCGTCGGCATTGAGGCCATGGTCGAGAAGCAGCTGGAGGCAGGAATTGTCCGGTTCGAACATCCGGTTGTAGAGCGCCTGGCTGTCATTGGCTCGGGCACCGGCATTAAGCAGCAGCCGCGCAAAGACAAGGCAATCCGGGTGCGGTGGCTGCCGCTCCGGCCCCGCCTCGCCCTCGCCGAAGACGCCGGTCAAAGCCGTGAAACGATACTGGCCGTCGTCGAGCCAGTAAGCGTTCGGATTGGCCCCGCGCGCAATCAGGCGGGCGCCCGCCGGCAGCGACGAGCGGCCGGGAACGCGGGCATATGCGGCGTAGAGCAACGGCTCCCAGTCGAACGGACCGCCGCGCTTCTCTGCGAGTTTCGGGTCGCGATCGAGAAAGCGGTCGATCGCCGCGGCGTCGCCGAGCGCAGCGGCCACGTGAATGTTGTCCCCGGCAATCTCAGGATGGTCCTTGAGAAGGTCGAGTGCCTGAGCGAACCGCTCGGGATCGGCAGCGACGTCGCCGAAATAGGAGACTGTCGCCAGAGCGAGAAAGCGGTTTGCGACCTGTTCGGTCGACGGCGTGCCGGTCTCGGCTTTCTCCAGATGCCGCTTCAGCCGCGTCCAGCTGGCAAAGCCGAATTCGCGGGCAAGCACCAGCTGGGCATCCTGAAGGCCCATTGCGGTCGGTTCGGAGAAATAGGGAAGCGCCCGCTGTCTTGCGCTGGCATCGCCAGCCTTGACGGCCTTCAAAAAGGCCTTGGCCTGCTTGCGGATCGTATCGAGGGTAATGTTCGCGGAAAGATCACGCGTGATCATGAAAGACCTCCTTTCATTCACGTCCGGTATCCGCGCCCACAGACTGAAAAGAGGTGTGGCAACCAAGTTCAGTGAAACAGGTGGGCCTTGCCCTTCCCGCGGATCGGATGCGCCCTGCGAACGACCCCATCGCTAGCATGGCCTCGATATACTTGTCCAGCGCGGTCAGCTTTCCCGTTCGTAGCGGACGAAGGCGAAACGATCGCCCGTAGGCGCCCAGTTGGGAACGTTGATCGTTCCCTGCCCGCCGAAGAGCTCGAACAGGATGCAGGCATTGCCGCCGTCCAGGTCCATCAGCCGCAACCGGACATCGAGATCCCTCGGATGATCGAAGACGTCGCCGTCATAGGAAAGCACAAGCAGATGCTTACCGTCAGGCGACGGATGCGGAAACCAGTCGCCATAGGGGCTGTCGGTGATGCGCGTGACGTCGCTACCGTCCGGGCGGATCCGCCAGATCTGCATCTGGCCGGTACGGCTCGAGTTGAAATAGATCCATTCGCCGTCTGCCGACCAATCGGGCCCGTCGTTGCGGCCCTCCCCATAGGTGAGCCGCCGCTCCTCGCCGCCGTCGACGGAGATCGTGTAAATGTCGAAGACCTGGTCGCGGATGCCGCAATAGGTCACCGTGTTCCCGTCGGGCGACCAGCCGTGCCAATAGGAGGGCAGGTTGCGGGTGACGAGCCGCGGCGTGCCGCCTTCGGCCGGCAGCAGGTAGATCGCCGATTTCCCGAACTCGGTCTTGTCGCTGATCGCGATCGTCGTGCCATCCGGGGAGAGGCCGTGGTCGTTGTTGCAGAGCGTCGCAAAACCGGTATCGATCTCCACCGGTTCGAAACCATCAAGGCCAAGCCGATAGAGCCTGCCGTCACCGTTTATGATCAGATGTGAGCCGTCCCGCGACCAGTTCGGTGCCTCGACCAGCCGGTCCGTCTGCCAGACAACCCGCGTTTCACCTGTTGCGATGTCATGGATTTCGACGGAACTGCGCATGCTCTTCTCTCCCGAACGAGGCCGCTATTTCTTGTCTTCACCCGCCGGCAGGGTCGCCAGAACCTTGGAACAGACCGATTGCATCAGAACGGAATCGCGTCGGTCCCGCCAGGTGGTGACCAGACCCCAGGCCAGCAGGAGCAGGATACAGATGAAGGCAACGCCGACGACGGTGAGGCTTCCGGCCGCAAGGCCATAGACCCCAAAGATCGCAGGCGTCGCGAAATAGCCGATCTGCGCCGAAAGCTGCCGGCCGGCGGAAACGTCGCTTGCCGACCACAGTCGCAGGAGCCGGATTTCCTCGTCCGTAAAATCTGGACGGCCCTGTCGGCCGTCCGTCTCTTCGGAGAGGATATCCATCGCCTAGCCCCGGTCGCGGAAGCGGTTGGTGATCGGGTAGCGGCGGTCGCGTCCGAAGTTCTTCTTGGTGATCTTGACGCCCGGCGCCGATTGCCGGCGCTTGTATTCGGCGATGTAGAGCAGATGCTCGACCCGGTGAACGGTCACCTCGTCATGGCCGCGGGCGACGATCTCGTCCGTCCCCATTTCCTTTTCCACCAGGCATTCGAGAATGTCGTCGAGCACCGGATAGGGCGGCAGCGAATCCTGGTCCGTCTGGTTGGGACGAAGCTCGGCCGAAGGCGCCTTGTCGATAATGTTCTGCGGAATGACGATGCCGGAAGGACCAAGCGCGCCCGGAGGAACCGTGGTATTGCGCCAGCTCGAGATGGCATAGACCTGCATCTTGTAGAGGTCCTTGATCGGGTTGAAGCCGCCGTTCATGTCGCCATAGAGCGTGGCATAGCCAACCGACATCTCCGACTTGTTGCCCGTGGTCACCACCATCGAGCCGAACTTGTTGGAGATCGCCATCAGGATCGTGCCGCGGGTGCGGCTCTGCAGGTTCTCCTCGGTGATGCCGGATTCCGTGCCTTCGAACGTATCGGAGAGTGCGCTGAGGAACCCTTCGACCGGCTCGGAGATCGGCACGATGTCGTAACGGCAGCCGAGGGCCTCGGCGCATTCCTTGGCGTCCTTCAGCGATTCCTGCGAGGTGTAGCGGTAGGGCAGCATGACCGTGCGCACCCGCTCCTCGCCGAGCGCATCGACGGCGAGCGCTGCGCAGATGGCGGAATCGATACCGCCGGAGAGGCCAAGCACGACATTCTTGAAGCCGTTCTTGTTCACATAATCGCGGAAGCCGAGCATGCAGGCGCGGTAATCCGCCTCCTCCCGCTCCGGCAGGCGCGACTTCAGGCCGTGCTCGCAATGCCAGCCGCTCTCGCCCTTCTTCCACTCCACGATCGAGATCGCCTCTTCGAACTGGCTCATCTGGAAGGCGAGCGACTTGTCGGTGTTGAAGGCGAAGCTGGCGCCGTCGAAGACCAGTTCGTCCTGGCCGCCGAGCTGGTTGGCATAGATCATCGGCAGGCCGGTCTCGATCACCTGCTTCAGCACGACCTGATGGCGCACGTCGACCTTGCCGCGATAATAGGGCGAACCATTCGGCGACAGCAGGATTTCAGCACCGCTTTCGGCCAGCGTCTCGCAGACGCCGAGATCGCCCCAGATGTCCTCGCAGATCGGAATGCCGATGCGCACACCGCGGAAATTGACCGGTCCCGGCATCTCGCCCGGATCGAAGACGCGCTTCTCGTCGAACTCGCCGTAGTTCGGCAGATCGACCTTGTCGCGGATCGCGATCACCTTGCCATCGTCGAGTACTGCCACGGCGTTATGTCGGCCGGTCTTCGACAGGCGCGGGAAGCCGATGATGACGCCCGGGCCGCCATCGGCCGTCTCGGCGGCCAGCTTTTCGACGGCCTGGAGGCAGGCCTTGAGAAAGGCCGGCTTCAGAACAAGGTCTTCCGGCGGATAGCCCGAAATGAACAGCTCCGTCAAAAGCAGGAGATCGGCGCCCTGTCGCGCCGCATCGGCGCGCGCCTCACGCGCCTTGGCCAGGTTTCCGGCGATGTCGCCCACGGTCGGATTGAGCTGGGCAACGGCGATACGAAGGAGCGAGGGGGCGTTTTTATGGGCGGTCATGAGCGGGCCTGTCGGTCTGTCCTGAACGATTGCATCTGACTTTCGCAATGTTCTTTAGCGCAATCTGCGGAAAAATACCCACAGCCAATCGCAGCCACGCGAAAAAAACCGAAAACTTCTGTTTTTCCCGGTCCTTATACTGGGCCGTTCGTGCGGCTTCACGCCACGAAAAGCCACCCTCCATTCCCGTTAAGAAACCATTCATCCCCTGTTCAAAATGACGGGCGTATGACAGTTACACGACGCATTTATGAAATTGGAGAATATGTTGGCCAGTATCGATTCCGCTGTCGCGCGAGGCTCACGTGTCTATGCCGACCGACCCGGCTTCGCCGCACGGCACGCCAAGACGCTCGCTTCCACGCGCAGCGCCCTGTTCTCCCTGTTCGTTGCAACTGCCCTTGTCTTCGCCGTTGAACTGATCGTCCGTCAGTCGCTGACCGATACCCTATCCTATGTCCTCGACCCGACGCGCCCGGCGCTGACGACCATCGGCATATTCTTTCTCATTCTGCTCGCTGTCGACGGTATTTTCGGCCGCGAGCACAAGTCCGCCGTGGTGATCGCGCCGCTGGCACTTCTGCCGGCCGTCATCTGCCAGCAGAAGCAGGTGTTCCTGTCCGATCCGCTCTATCCGACCGACTTCCTGTTCGGCCGCCAGATCATGGAGCTGATGCCCGTGCTGGTAAAGGACCGTCCGTGGACGGCGGTCGGCATCGCGGTCGGCCTGGTTGCCACCGTCGTCGCCATCGCCCTCCTGTTGCGCTTTGCCTGGCGGACCTTCCCGAAGCTGACGACCCGCGAGCGTGTCGCCCGCCTCGCCTTCGCGCTGCCGCTGCTCGTCGCCTTCTGGAACATCATGGATTACAACCAGTTTTCCTGGATCCGTGATCGCCTGAAGGTCATCCCGATCATGTGGGACCAGACCGAGAACTATAAGCACAACGGCTTTGCGCTCGCCTTTGCGATCAACCTGCCGATGGCCAATGTCAGCGCGCCCGCCGGCTACATGGCCGACGCGATCGACCGCATTCCGGTGAAGCCGCTTCCCGCCGGCACCTCGCACCGCGGCAAGCCCGACGTCATCGTGCTGATGAGCGAATCCTTCTGGGATCCGACCCGCCTGCCGAACGTCAAGCTGTCGCCCGACCCGATGCCGACGATCCGCGAAATGCAGTCGGGCAACGTCTTCTCGCCGGAGTTCGGCGGCATGACCGCCAACGTCGAGTTCGAGGCGCTGACCGGCTTCTCCAACGCGTTCCTGCCTTACGGCAGCATCCCGTACCAGCAGTACATCCGCAATCCGATCCCGTCGCTTGCCACCTTCTTCCGTGGCGAAGGTTACGTCTCGCGCGCCATCCATCCGTTCCAGAGCTGGTTCTGGAACCGCACCGCCGTCTACAAGGCCTTCGGTTTCGACATGTTCAAGTCGGAAGAGAACATGCCACCGATGCAGAAGCGCGGCATCTTCGCCTCGGACGACTCGCTGACCAACGAGATCATCCGCCAGGCCGACGCGATGGACGACCCGTTCTTCTTCTTCGCCGTCACACTCCAGGGCCATGGCCCCTATGAGGCCAACCGCTACGCCAACAACACCATCAAGGTCGAAGGCGACCTGCCCGAGGCCGACCGCCAGGTGCTTGCCACCTACGCGCAGGGCATCAAGGAGGCTGACGACAGCCTGAAGAAGCTGATGGACTGGGCCAAGAACCGCGATCGCGAAACGGTTATCGTGCTTTTTGGCGACCATCTGCCGCCGCTTAACACCGTCTATACCAGCACCGGTTTCATGAAGGGTGTGACGGCGGAGCGCAAAGGTTCGAAGGAGCAGATGAAGGCGCAGCATGAAACGCCGCTCGTCGTCTGGTCGAACAAGACTGGCCCGAAGAAGAACGTCGGCACCATCAGCCCGGCCTTCCTCTCCTACCAGATCCTCAAGCAGTCCGGTTACGAGCATCCCTACTACACCGGCTTCCTCGGCAAGGTGTATGACCAGTACCGCGTCGTCGACCGCTACATGCTGATCCGCAAGAATGGCAAGGAAGTCGCCGAGTGGTCGCGCCAGCCGAAGGTGCCGGCACTCCTGCGTGACTACCGCTTCCTGCAACACGACATGATGTTCGGCGACCGCTTCTCGACCGACCGGTTCTTCAAGTCACACGCTGATCTCTTCGCCAGCGTCGAGACCCACTGATCGAAGACCGGAGCGGCCAGCAACCGCTCCGGTCCTTGCAGCATTTTCGCGTACCGCCTGATTTCCTTGCGGCGCTGACGCGCTAGATTGTCTCCGGCCAACTCCGGAGATCGCCATGCCGCACTTCAATGACATATCGAAACAGCTTTTCGGCAAGCCGCTCAGCGAGCTCGGAGAGATCGAGCGCCGCATTCTTACCCATGCCCGGGACCGACGCACGCTCGCCACCGATTCACATGCCGCCTTCACGGCACGGCTCTCCTTCGGCGACAGGCTCGCAGACAACATCGCCCGCGTCGGCGGCTCCTGGAGCTTCATCATCGGCTTCTGCGGCTTTCTCGTCTTCTGGGTTTTGCTGAACACCATTCTGCTCGCCACCGGCGCCTTCGATCCCTACCCCTATATCTTCCTCAACCTGATGCTTTCGATGCTCGCCGCGCTGCAGGCTCCGGTCATCATGATGTCGCAGAACCGTCAGGCGGAGCGCGACCGCTTCGCTGCCTCGAAGGATTACGAAGTCAATCTCAAGTCGGAAGTCGAACTGATCGCGCTGCATCACAAGGTCGACGACGTGTTGCTGCGCGAGATCTCCGAATTGCGCGCGGACCTGGCGACGCTCAACCGGCAGCTCGAACGCTATCGCACGCCCCCCGGACAGGAGTGACCGGACCCCGGCCGAACCGGGACGATGCGCTGGCGATACGCAAGCCTGCCCTCGCGCGGATTCGGCGCCCGGACGCGGGCGCGCGCAGCCGCCGCGACAGGCGAAAACTAGCTCATTTTCATAAATACTAATTCAACTGTGAATACACATTTTGCAACATTCGCGAAATGAATTGGGATTCAACAACTTATCAGAGTATGAAAAAATTAATATTTGAGGATCACGTTATGGGTGCAGGGACATTCGAGAAATACAGCAACGTGGGTACGCGGAGATGCTGCAATGTCCAACTTCAAGCGCCTGTTAGGCGGCCGGGACGGGGCCGCTGCGATCGAATTTGCAATAATAGCACCACTCTTCTTCATGTGCGTGCTGACCCTGATCGCCTATGGCGTCTATCTCAGTGCCGCCCATTCCATCCAGCAGATTGCTGCCGATGCCGCCCGCACAGCCATCGCCGGCCTCTCCCAAACCGAGCGTGAACGGCTCGCGACCGACTATATCCGTCGCACGACGATGGATCAGGCCTTCATCAAGTCGTCGCGCATGACCGTCACCGTCAGGGACGACGCCAACAACGCAAACCAGTTCACCGTCCGGATCAAATACGACGCCGGCGACCTGCCGATCTTCAACCTGTTCACATTCGCCATGCCGAGCGAACAGATCGAGCGCTTCGCAACTATTCGCATCGGAGGGGTCTGATATGCTGTGGAAACCCATGCGCTCCCTCGCCCGAGCCCGTAACGGCAATATCGGTATCTCGGCCGCCCTGGCCATGCCGTTGGTGATCACGTCCATGGCCCTTGCGATCGACTACGGCTACCTGACCGTCCAGAAGCGTGAAATGCAGTCTTCGGTCGATCTCGCTGCGATCGCGGCAGCGGCCAACGTCTCCGCCGCCGAGAAGGCCGTGCTCAATCACTTCGCCAACAATGGCCTGAACTACGGCGTATCGACGCCGAACGGTTTGTTGACCATCGACGGCAAGACCCTGCCGCCCGGTGACATCAGCACCGCCAAGCTTGATGGCGTCGCGACCGTAACGCGCGGGCGCTACGTCCCCGATCCGTCGGTCGATGCCGGCCAGCGCTTCATCAAGGACGCCACGCCCACGGACGCCGTGCAGGTGATGCTCGAAAGGAAGGGTGACATCTTCCTCGCCTCGATCTTCAGCGCCCCGCCGGACCTCAGCGTCTACGGCACGGCGGCGAGTTCGAAGATCGCGGCCTTCTCCGTAGGCTCCCGTCTTGCAAGCCTCAATGATGGGCTGCTCAACTCCATCCTCGGGCAGATGCTCGGAACGACGATCTCGCTCAAGGTCATGGATTACCAGGCGCTCATCGACGCCGACATCGATATCCAGCCGTTCCTGAAGATCATTGCGACCAGGCTCAACCTGACGGCGGCGTCCTATGAAGACGTACTCAAGGCAAACCTGACGATGCCGCAGCTGCTTGCCTCCATGCGGCTCGTCCAGGGCCTGTCCGGAACGGTCACGGCCGCACTCAAGAGCATCGAGCTTTCGACCTCGAACGACAAGCGCACCTTCACCTTGGCGCAAATCCTCAACCTCGATCCGAAGAAGAGCCTGCAGGTCGACGCCGGCTCCGATTGGGCGATGCGCGTGAGCGCGCTGCAGATCGTGTCGGCGGCTGCAGCCATCGCCAATGGCGAAAACCAGATCGCCCTCAATGCCGTGGCCGGCCTTCCGGGGATCGCATCTGCCAAGGTCAAGCTTGCGATCGGCGAGCCGCCCGTCGAAACGCCAAGCCACCGCCTCGGCACGCCCGGCGCAGCAATACGCACCGCCCAGACCCGCCTTGCCGTCGAAGTCAACGTCGATGGCCTGGCCGCCCTTGCCGGCATTCGCATCCGACTGCCGATCTATGTCGAACTCGCCTATGCGGAAGCCAAGCTCGCCGACATCAGGTGCTATGGCGGCACGCCCGAAAATGCTTCGGTCAGCGTCGATGCCGTGCCCGGCATTGCCGAAATCGCCATCGGCGACGTCGATCCGGCGGTCCTGTCCAACTTCTCGTCAGACGCGCGGGTTCAAAGAGCCAAACTCGTGGACGCCCTGGTGGTCAAGATCGATGCGCTGGCCCATGTCGAGGCGCAAAACCTCAAGCCGACGCGCCTGAGCTTCAGCCCGTCCGAGGTCGCGGCCCGGTCGATCAAGACGGTCTCGACCAAGGACATCCTGACCTCGACGACGCAAACGCTCCTCAACAATCTCGACCTGAACATACAGGTCCTGTTCCTGACGCTCGGCAGCCCGACCATCGTGCAGCAGGCATTGGCCCAAACGCTTGGAGCCGTCACCAAGCCGGTCGACGATCTGCTCTACAACCTTCTGCTGCTCGTCGGCGTACGGGTCGGCGAGGCCGATGTCCGCGTCACCGGCGTCAAGTGCCAGTCGCCGGTCCTGGTGCAGTAGACCCGTTCGAACGGGGCGTTCGACGGCCACCGTCAACGCCCCGTTGAACAAATTCGGTTGCTGACACGTTATGCACAAGGTAGCCCTAGTAAAAGGAATGCAGCTGAGCGCGGCTGGCCGGCGGGGCACCGAGAGTGCCTTTCACTTGGCGGGCCGCGCAAGCATTGGGGGTGTGCGCAGCAGATGCATGTGATGGCAGAGCAGGAAGGCGCTGCGCGGGATGGCTCGCTCGCCTTCACCGCGGAAGGTTTTCTTTGTCATCCGGAGTTACGCAACGTGCTCCAGGCGAGCGCGCGCGATCTGATGGCGGCCTACGACATGTTTCCCCGCATCGCTCGCCTTGTCGCCTCCCACCAGAAATGGACGCTCAGCCAGGCCGTCTACGCCCTGCACCTCGAGCGTGAGCCCGGCAACCCCGAAACGGGAGTTACGACCGCCCGCCTTCTCAAGTTCATCCATGAGACCGGCGGCGCCAGCCGCAATACCGCCGCTGCCTTCATCGCCGAACTGCTGACCTACAAGCTTTTGCGCGACGCGGAGGGCGGCAGGGGTCGCAAGAAGATCCGCCCGCTAGAGCCGACTGAAATCAGCGAAGGCGCCATGCTGCGCTGGTTCATGAGCCAGATGGGAACGCTCGATCGCTTCGACGGCCAAGGCCGTGTCGCCCGCGTCGAAGCCGACCGCACGGTTTTCGAGCGGGCTCAGCCGATCGCCGCCCGCCTGCTGCTTTCGGATCGCCGGTGGACCCAGCCGCCGGAAGGTGTCGCGGCTTTCGTCTGGACCGAGTGCGGTGGCCTCCTGCTCGACGATCTCATGGCGCGGCCGAAGAACCTTGAGCCTGTGGACGGCAAAGTCTGGCTGGAGGCGAACCTCTCGGATCTCGCCACGCATTACATGATCTCGAACACCCATATCCGGCGGATCTTCACGCGGGCCCAGGATCTCGGCTTGCTTGGAAGAGCCGATGAGGGGCAGCGCGGCCTGTTCTGGTTGAGTGAGCGGCTGATCGAGGAATATTGCCAATGGCAGGCAGTTAAGCTTGCCGGCCTTGCCAACGGCTTCGAGCAGGCCGAGCGACAGGCGGCAAACCCGCCGGCCTGAACCTCAGACGCGGCCGGCTGCGAATTTCGGCAGGTCGTCCTTGATCTCGTAGAAATCGCCCTGATCTTCGCAGAAGATATGGTAGCCCGGCTTCAGCACCGTCGGCTTGTCAAAGGCGCCCGCGAGGATCGAGGTGTAATCCGAACCGTCCGCCTTCCAGAACAGCGCTGACCCGCATTGACGGCAAAAGCCCCGGCTGGCGCTGTCACTGGCCCTGTACCAGGTTACGTTTTCCGCGCCCTTCAGCTCGAAGTCCTGGTCCTGCACGTTGGTGGCGGCGTAATAGAGCCCGGTCTGCTTCCGGCATTGGCTGCAGTGGCAGAAGATCAGCTCGCGCAACTCGCCGCGCGCTTTGAAGCGAATGGTGCCACAAAGGCAGCCCCCGTGATGAATGTCCTGCATTGCCCCTCCCCAAGTTCATGACCCCTCGATCCTGCCATGGAGCGTGCCGACGCAAGCCACAGCCCGCGCCGCGCCCTGCTCCAGACACGAAAATGCCGGGCCAGCTTCCAGAGCCGGCCCGGCATTGTCAAATTCAAAGCATCCAAGCGACGTTCAGAAAACCTGAACAATGCCAGAGATTTAGATCAGCCGTTGACGACCATCTTCTTCTCGTCGCGGCCGCCCTTCATGCGTTCGGCGAGCAGGAAGGCGAGTTCCAGCGCCTGGTCCGCGTTGAGGCGCGGATCGCAATGGGTGTGGTAACGGTCGGCGAGATCGTCGCCCGAAAGCGCACGCGCACCGCCGGTGCATTCCGTCACGTCGTTGCCGGTCATCTCGATATGGATGCCGCCCGGGTGCGAACCCTCGGCGCGGTGGATCTGGAAGAAGCTCTCCACTTCCGACAGGATCCGCTCGAACGGACGGGTCTTGTAGTTGTTGAGCGTAATCGTGTTGCCGTGCATCGGGTCGCAGGACCAGACCACCTTCTTGCCTTCGCGCTCGACCGCACGGATGAGGCGCGGCAGATGCTCGGCCACCTTGTCATGGCCGAAACGGCAGATGAGCGTCAGGCGGCCGGCTTCGTTGGCCGGGTTCAGAAGGTCGATCAGCTCCAGCAGGCCATCGGCCGTCAGCGACGGGCCGCACTTGAGGCCGAGCGGGTTCTTGATGCCGCGGCAGTATTCGATATGCGCATGGTCGGGCTGGCGGGTACGGTCGCCGATCCAGATCATGTGGCCGGACGTGGCGTACCAGTCGCCCGAGGTCGAGTCGACGCGCGTCAACGCCTGCTCGTAGCCGAGCAGCAGCGCCTCATGGCTGGTGAAGAAATCGGTCTCGCGCAGGCTCGGGTGGTTTTCCGAGGTGATGCCGATCGCCTTCATGAAGTCCATGGTCTCGGAGATGCGGTCCGCAAGCTTGCGGTAGCGTTCCGCCTGCGGGCTGTCCTTGACGAAGCCGAGCATCCACTGGTGCACGTTGTCGAGGTTGGCATAGCCGCCCATCGCAAACGCGCGCAGAAGGTTCAGCGTCGCAGCCGACTGGCGGTAAGCCATGATCTGGCGTTCCGGGTTCGGAATGCGCGCTTCCTCGGTGAACTCGATGCCGTTGATGATGTCGCCGCGGTAGGACGGAAGCGTCACGTCACCCTGCTTCTCGATACCCGAGGAGCGGGGCTTGGCGAACTGGCCGGCGATACGGCCGACCTTGACCACCGGCTGCTGTGCACCGAACGTCAGAACGACGGCCATCTGCAGGAAGGCGCGGAAAAAGTCGCGGATCGTGTCAGCGCCGTGCTCGGCAAAGCTCTCGGCGCAGTCGCCGCCCTGCAGCAGGAAGCCGCGGCCTTCAGCGACATTGGCGAGGGCACTCTTCAGACGACGGGCTTCGCCCGCAAACACCAGCGGCGGATACTTCGCGAGGCGCGCTTCGGTCGCCTCAAGCGCTGCCAGGTCCGGATATTCCGGCACCTGCTGGATGGGTTTCTGCCGCCAGCTGTTTGGAGTCCAAGTCTGTGCCATTTCGATCACCTGTTGTCTGCCGCGGATCCAACCGCGCGGGTCACGCCCTGACGGCCAATGGCGGCCGCCCGGTATTCTGAAATTTCACTCAACATCCGCTCGCCCTGCCCCGGTCACTTGGCCAAGCCTCGTGCCCGCCCAGCCGGAAACGCCGCGGAATGCGGGCTTATAGACGTTAAGGAAACGCTTGGAAAGCCATCCTACCAGAATTCATTGCTTTGCAGGGCGCCCGGGGCGCAACGATATTTCCGCGGAGCGCACGATCCCGAAAGTCCTGCTCCCTATATCGAAAGAACGATGCGCAGTTTCAATGGGATAGTGGCATCCCTGATGCTACAGCCGCCGCCAAGATAGGCGACAGATTGTTCAGCGATCGTGCCCGGCGGCTTGCGGCCGGCAATGGCTGGCCCTCACGTCCCAGCGCGCGCCTGTGCGTTCGGTGAGTGGCGCATCGGAACGCGTCAAGCGCGCGTCCGATCTGCGCCGGTTAAGCAGAAAAGAGAAGGCCGGCAGCACCCAGTGCAGGCCACGCCACTCCGGTCCGTCGAGCGGATCATCCAAGCCGTTGCGTGACCCGCGGCGACGTTCACGCTGCAGAACCGTCCACATGACCGCCCAATGTTCAAACATGGTCTCGCCTCCTTTGCCTTGAGACAATCGGAGACCTAATGTCTTCGCCGGCAGCGTTGTAGGCGCACCGTTGAAAGACGTCTTTCATCCGCGAACGGAAGTCAGGGCGGACGACCCGCGCTACTACGAGACAATGACCGCCATGGAGTGCTTATGGCCGAGGCAGCCTGGGACGATTTGAAACTGTTTTATCACGTTGCGACCGAGGGTGGCTTGAGCGGGGCTGCCACGCGAACGGGGTTGAGCGCGCCGACCATCGGCCGCCGCATGCTCGCGCTCGAGCGAGCGACCGGCAGGGCACTCTTCATCCGCAGCCAGCAAGGCTATCGCCTCGCCCACGATGGCCAGATCCTGCTCGAACATGTCCGTGCCATGCGGAATGCCGCCGCAAATATCTCCGACTGGCACCGCGACGCCTTCGCCCTGCCGATCGTCTCGGTCGCAAGCGACGCCTGGGTCGCAGGTTTCGTCGCTGATCATTCAACCGATATCCGCGCCACTGGCGACAGTTTTCGCTTCTGCTGCAAGCATGCGCATCGCGGCCTCGACTTGACCTTCAGAGAGGCCGATGTGGCCGTCCTGTACGAACAGCCCGGCTCCGGCAACGTGGCAGTGCGCCGCTCGGTGAACATCGCCTATGCCGTCTATCGCGCCGGCAACATGCCGGAGCGCGAGGACTTTCCCTGGATATCGATTGGCACCGAAGTTGCCAGCTCGCCGGCTGAAAAATGGGTCTTTGAAAACCGCGAGCAGCAGATCCATACGTGGACCGACAGTGCCGCCCTTCTCGTGCGGCTGATCCGCAATGGCGCCGGCCGCGGCGTCCTGCCAGCCTTCGTCGGCGAAGGTGATCCATTCCTGAAGCGCGAAGGCGAATTGATCGAGGGCCTGACGCATCCGTTGTGGATCGCGGCAAACGACGACGACCGGCGCCGTCCGGAAGTCCGGACGGTCATCGATCGCCTCGCCGATCTTTTCAAACGCGAGGAGGCGCGGTTTGCAGGAGCTTCCGCCTGACGCGGCTCAGACCCGCTCGCCCTTGCGGATGCGATAGGACGGCGAATACATCGTTACCAGCTCTTCCGCCGCCGTCGGGTGCACCGCCATCGTCCGATCGAAATCGTCCTTGGTGCAGCCGGCCTTCAGCGAAATACCGAGCAGCTGTGCCATTTCGCCAGCGTCATGGCCAAGGATGTGAGCGCCGAGCACCTTGCGGTCGGCGGCATTGACGATCAGCTTCATGATCATCTTTTCCTTGCGGCCCGAAAGGGTCGCCTTCATCGGCCTGAACTCGGCGCGGTAGACTTCGAGTTCGTCGAACCGGCGCGCCGCTTCCTCTTCGGTCAGACCGACAGTACCGATTTCCGGCTGCGAGAAGACGGCAGTCGCGATCAGATCGTGGTCCGGCGACACCGGATTGTTCTTGTACTCGGTCTCGATGAAGCACATCGCCTCATGGATCGCGACCGGCGTCAGCTGAACGCGGTCCGTCACATCGCCAAGCGCATAGATGCCGGGCGCGCTGGTGCGCGAGAAGGCGTCGACGATGATGGCGCCGCGCTCGTCCGTCTTGACGCCGGCGGCCTCCAGGCCGAGACCTCTGGTGTTCGGCACACGCCCGAGCGCCAGCATCACCTGGTCGGCGACGATGTCGCCGTGTTTCATCGTGTGCGCGACGCGCTTGCCGTCGGCGTCGAGCGCAACGGACTGGATGATGTCCTCGCAAAGGATGCGGATGCCCTTCTCCTCCATCGCGACGTGCAGCCCGCGGCGCAGGTCATGGTCGAACCGCGAGAGAATTTCCTTGCCGCGATAGATCAGCGTCGTCTCGACGCCGAGGCCGTGGAAGACATTGGCGAACTCGACGGCGATGTAGCCGCCGCCGGCGATCAGGATCGACTTCGGCAGTTCCGCAAGGTCGAAGGCTTCGTTGGAGGAAATGCAGTGCTCGTGGCCCGGCAGCGCGTCATGCGGGGTCGGATGACCTCCGACGGCAATGACGATGCGTTCGGCCGTTACCGTCTTGCCGCTGTCGAGCAGGCGAACCGTGTTCGGGCCGACGAGCTCGGCGCGCGTATGCAGGATTTCGGCGCCCGCATTGTTGAGGCCCTTCTGGTAGAGCCCTTCGAGCCGGGTGATTTCCTGCTCCTTGGCGGCGACCAGCTTCTTCCAGTCGAACGTGCTTTCGCCGACCGTCCAGCCGAAGCCCGCTGCATCTTCGAAGTGCTCGGAAAACTGCGACGCGTAGACATAAAGCTTCTTCGGAACGCAGCCGCGGATAACGCAGGTGCCGCCATAGCGAAACTCTTCCGCGATCGCGACCTTCTTGCCGAGGCTTGCCGCCAGGCGCCCGCTGCGCACGCCGCCCGAACCGCCGCCGATTACGAAAAGGTCATAGTCGAAAGCGGGCATGGGCAGTCTCCTGAAAGCAAGCGGGCCGAAATGGCGATCTGAAAAGCGCGCCGAACGATCCTGGGCCGACACGCAACCGGGCGCAGCCGATGGCCGCGTCGCAGGCACATATAGTGGAGCCTCCGGGCAAAAGAAAAGCCCGGATCGCTCCGGGCTCCTCGAAACGTGATGAAGGCGCTCGGCGCCGCAGCTTATTGTGCCGGCGCCTGAACTGCACCTTCGGCTGCTGCCGGCTGGGTGGAGCCGACCTTCTCGTCGAGCGACTTGGTCGCTTCCTGGGTCAGGTCGCGCGATACGCCCGATGCCCAGATGTCTGCGGCCTTCAGGAGTTCGCGGGATGCGATCGGGCCGTCGTTCAGGAGCTTCTTGCCGGCGGCCGAGTTGTAGAACTCGGTGATCGCGTTCAGCTCTTCGAGCGAAAAGGTCTTGGCGTAGATCGTCGCGGCTTCGTTCTCGAGATCGGCGCGGCGGGCGGCAAGGCTCAGCGCCTTGTCGTCGACGGTCGCGGTGATCAGTTCCTGATGGTTCGGCGATGCCTGGATCAGCGTGTTCTTCAGACGCTCGGCAAGGTTCGGCAGAATGTTGTCGAAGCTGTTGGTTACGCCGAGAGCAGCGATCGTCGCGCGCGCCGCCTTGATCTGGTCTTCGGAGACGTCTTGGGCCTTAACCGCCGGAACGGACGCGGACAGCAGAACCGCGGTGGCAGCGAAAGTGCGGACAAGACCTGCGAGTTTGTTCATTTTTACCCTTGCTCCTGTGTTTGTCGCATGCTGCCCGGGCGATTGCCGCCGCCAGGCCCGCATGTATGGAAACCTGTTGTCTTCACCGCTCCTGCCCCTGACGGGGCAGCGAAGCCGGCTCACGACGCAGTCAGCGTGCGTGCCCCTTGCGGCCCGGCAATGATTGCCAGCGAAGCGATACCGATGAAAAGCCCGTGCTCGACGACGCCGGGAATGGCATTCAGCTCCCCGGCGAGCGCATCTGCATCAGGAATACGGCCAAAAGATGCATCGAGAATGAGGTGCCCGCCGTCCGTCAGGAAGGCGCCGTCATGGGACTGGCGCACAGTGATATCGCCGGAAAGTCCGAGGCGCGAGGCAACCTTTTCGATCGCGATCCGGGTTGCCACCTGACCGAAAGGATTGACCTCGATCGGAAGCTTGAAGGCGCCGAGAACGTCGACCACTTTCGTCTCGTCGGCAATCACGATCATGCGCTTGGACGCAGCCGCAACGATCTTTTCGCGCAGCAGCGCGCCGCCGCCGCCCTTAATCAGACGCAGCTGACCATCGACCTCGTCGGCGCCGTCGATCGTCAGGTCCAGTTCGGGCAGCTCGTCGAGCGACTTCAGCGAAACACCGAGTTCGAGGCAGAGCCGCGCCGTGCGCTCCGAGGTGGGAACGCCTTCGATGCGAAAGCCCGCTGCAACCTTCTCGGCCAGGAGCCGCACAAACTCCTCGGCCGTGGAACCCGTGCCGATGCCGAGACGCATGCCGTCTTCGACATATTCGAGCGCCGCGGCCGCGGCTTTGATCTTCATTTCACGGGCGTCCATGCGCCGGTCGCTCCCTTGTGATTCGCACGGGCAGCAGGCCGCAATCAGCGAACGGCCGCCCGTTTTCCGCTGTGACACTTACACGCCCGACGACGCAAACAAAAGTCAAAATGAAATCGGCACTCAGGATTCCGTGTGCTTGCCGGCGTCGCTTGCCATTGCAATCGCCGATGAGTTCGCCTACCCGATCAACAACGGTTTTCAGCGCCAAGAGGTTTTCTCCTTGTCTTCTCCCATTGTCGTCTTCGATCTCGACGGAACGCTCGTCGACACGGCGCCAGACCTGGTCGCCAGCCTCAACCATGCGGTGACCCAGGCCGGCGTCGAGCCGGTCACCTACGGCGACCTCACCCATCTCGTCGGCCACGGTGCCCGCGCCATGATCGAGCGCACCTTTGCGATGCGGCAAAAGCCGCTGGCCGAAGACATGCTGGAATGGCAGCTGAAGGAATTCGTCGATTTCTACCACGGCTCGATGCCGGGCGATTCGCTGCCCTATCCGGGGCTGGTCGACGCGCTCGACCGCCTATCCGGCGCCGGCTTCAAGCTCGCGGTCTGCACCAACAAGCCGGAAAAGCTCGCCACGCGTCTGCTCGAACGGCTCGGCCTGATCGAGCGCTTCGCCGCGATATCGGGTGGCGATACCTTCGAAGTGCGCAAACCGGATGCCGCCCACCTGCTGCGCACGGTCTCCAATGCCGGGGGCCTGGCAACCCGCGCCGTGATGGTCGGCGACAGCCTCAACGACTTCCTCGTCGCCCGCAATGCTCAGGTGCCCTCGATCGCCGTTCCCTTCGGCTATTCCGATGTGCCGGTCGAAAGCCTCGACCCCACCGTTGTCATCAGCCACTTCGACGAACTGACCCCGGATCTGGTCTCGGGCCTGTTTTCCAAATAACAGACAGGAAAAAGGCCGCTCGAAGCGGCCTTTTTCTTGCTTATCCTTCCGCCCGGCGTGCGCCGCGCGTCGCCTCGAAGGCCCGGTTCATATACATGTCGCGCTCATAGACGTCGTTGAAGTACTCGACCACGCCGTCCTTGTTCGGCCAAGCCGTGAAGTAGGCGACGTAGACGGGAACCTTCACCGGGACCTGCAGCGCCTTGTTGCGGCCGCCGGCGATCTCCTTGCCGACATCGTCGACGCTGGTGCCGAGCACGGCCGCCGCCATCAGGCGCGGATCGGCAAGCCGCACGCAGCCATGGCTGAGCGCGCGATTGTCACGCTTGAAGAAGCTCTTCGACGGCGTGTCGTGCATGTAGATCGCGTGACTGTTGGGGAACAGGATCTTCAACTCGCCAAGCGCATTGTCGCTGCTCGGCGGCTGACGCACGGCAACCGATGCGGTCGAGCCGTTCCAGTTAACCGATGCGGACGGGACCGGGCGACCGCCGACCTCGACCTGGTAGCCCATGCGGTCGAGATAGTTCGGGTCGCTCCTGAGCTTCGGCAGCATCTCGTTGACGATGATCGACTGCGGCACGCCCCAGTAGGGGTTGACCTCGACCGTCTGGATCTCGTCCTGGAAGAAGTAGGTCTGGTTCGCCTTGGACCCGACGACGACGCGCATGGAGAACTGCTCGGCGCCCTTGTCGGCGTAGGTGGCGGTAAAGGCCGGCTGGTTGATGAAGACGTAGCGGTCGCCGAGACCATCCGGCAGCCAGCGCGCCTGCTCCATGGCGATTTCGAGCTTGTTGATCTTGGAGGCGACCGTGTCGCCGCCCGTCAGGATGCGAAGCGACGCCTGGCCGACGACACCGTCGGCCTTGAGCCCGTGCTCCTGCTGGAAGGCCTCCACCACAGTAACCAGCTCCGGCGTGTATTCCGGCGTGCCCTGGTAGGCGGCAAGAACCGTGGCATGATCGGCCTTCAGCTTCTCCGAGCCCTTGAGGCGGATAGCTGCGATGATGTTGGCCAGCTCGGGATTGCTCTGACCCGGCTTCAGCAGCGTGCCGGGCGCGATTTCGACGCGCTGCTCAACGCTCTGCTCGGAGCGCAGCTTCACCAGTTCGGCAGAGAGAGCGGCAAATTGCGCGCTCTTCGGGTTCTGCTCATTGAGAAGCGCGGTCATGTCCCTGCTTGCCGACATCTTGTCGAGAAGCGGCAGCAGATCCACCGTCTTGCGCTTGAAGTCGTGATAGCCGGAGATCTTGTTCGGGTCGATGCGACCGCGCACCGTGTCCTGCACGTAGCTGAGCGTCGCTGCCGAAAGCGCGATCTCGAACTGCACAAGCTCTTTCTCGCGGGCGATCATGTCGCCGCGATCGAACGTATCGGAGGGCACGCTGACGGCATAATCCTGCGGATCGAGGCCGACCTTGGCGGCGTCGGCAAGAACGGCAACCGCCGCCTTTGCCTTGGCGTTGACGCCTTCGGCGCCAATCCAGATGTAATCCATGCGGGCGCCGTAATGGGCTTCGACCGCCTTTGCGACGTCACCCGAGGCGCGCACATTGATGCCGGGAAGGAACTGCCGCGCGTCAGCCAGCGGCATGCGCAGCACCGGCGGCAGCGCGTCGTTGCGCACGGAGCCGGTGACCAAGGGATCGAGCAGCTTGTCGGTTGCGATCCGACGCAGCGGCTCCGCCTTGTAGGTATAGTATTTCGGGCCGGTGATCTTCGGCAGCGGCTTGGCCGCCTGCTGCGGGTCAGCCATCGTGCCGACGCCGGGGAGCGGCTGGGTCGGTTGCACCTGCTGCGCCTCGGGCTTTTTTCTGCCTGCCCGAATGAAATCGCCGAACGTGAAGGCCGAAGCCGGCCGCGCGTCCATGGTCGCGATCGCACAGCCGCTCATGAGCGCCACGATCGCTGCCGTCTTAAGAACTCTCATATGAAACTACGTCCCCGTATCGCGTTGTCGCCGAATTCGGCTGAAGCCAGATTCTCGCCACGCCCTCGTGCGCTAAAAGTTATAGAAAAGGATGGTGAATGAAAAGGAAACGCGCCGATAACGATCGTCCTCGAACCTCCGTTTAGAATCTCCCCAACACCTCATTTGCAGGACGTTCAGCGAGCGATAAAAATTTGATCCCACTGGATTTTATTTCGGTGCGCGCGTTGGCACGGGCGGCGGCCGGCGATCGGCGCTGGAAAAGAAGATGGCGTCTGTGACCGAAACATCACAACGCCGCCAAACGCCCGGCAAGGACCGAATCACGGTGACGCGGCATGCACCCGCCACGCCCAAGGGGTTTCAAACGATTGTAGCATGGCCAGCCATGGACCGCCCCTTTACAAGCTCCAGCCGTCGGGGCAGAGAGAGGCCCGGCACCCTGGAGAGATCGGCCACACGGCCCCTCGCCCAGGCTTGATGAACCGCATGATCAAGGCAGGTATCACGATGACATCGACGCGCACGGAAACAGATACGTTCGGCCCCATCGAAGTGGCAAACGACCGCTATTGGGGCGCCCAGGCCCAGCGTTCGCTCGGCAACTTCAAGATCGGCTGGGAAAAACAGCCGGCCTCGATCGTCCGGGCGCTCGGCATCGTCAAGCAGGCGGCCGCCCGCACGAACCAGGCGCTCGGCCGGCTGGATTCGACCGTCGCCGATGCCATCGTCAAGGCTTCCCAGGAAGTGATCGACGGTAAGCTCAACGACCATTTCCCGCTCGTCGTCTGGCAGACCGGCTCCGGCACGCAGTCGAACATGAACGCCAACGAGGTGATCTCGAACCGTGCCATCGAACTGCTCGGCGGCGTCATGGGCTCGAAGAAGCCGGTGCATCCGAACGACCACGTCAATATGAGCCAGTCGTCGAACGACACCTATCCGACGGCCATGCACATCGCCTGCGCCGAGCGCGTCATCCATGACCTGCTGCCGGCGCTGAAGCACCTGCACAAGGCGCTCGAAGCCAAGGTCAAGGCGTTCGACCACATCATCAAGATCGGCCGCACCCACACCCAGGACGCAACGCCGCTGACGCTCGGCCAGGAGTTCTCCGGCTACGCGGCGCAGGTCGCCTCCTCGATCAAGCGCATCGAAATGACGCTGCCGGGCCTTTGCGAGCTCGCCCAGGGCGGCACGGCCGTCGGTACCGGCCTCAACGCGCCTGTCGGCTTTGCCGAAAAGGTCGCCGAAGAAATCGCCAAGATCACCGGGATCGCGTTCACCTCGGCGCCGAACAAGTTCGAAGCGCTCGCCGCGCACGATTCCATGGTCTTCAGCCATGGCGCGATCAATGCGACAGCCGCCGCCCTCTTCAAGATCGCCAACGACATCCGCTTCCTCGGCTCCGGCCCGCGCTCGGGTCTTGGCGAACTGTCGCTGCCCGAAAACGAGCCTGGCTCGTCGATCATGCCCGGCAAGGTCAACCCGACCCAGTGCGAAGCCCTGACCCAGGTCTGCGTCCAGGTGTTCGGCAACCACGCCGCACTCACCTTCGCCGGCAGCCAGGGCCATTTCGAGCTCAACGTCTTCAACCCGCTGATGGCATACAACTTCCTGCAATCGGTGCAGCTGCTGGCCGATGCGGCCGTATCCTTCACCGACAATTGCGTCGTCGGCATCGAGGCACGCGAAGACAACATCAAGGCGGCACTCGACCGCTCGCTGATGCTGGTGACGGCGCTTGCTCCGAAGATCGGCTACGACAACGCCGCCAAGATCGCCAAGACCGCCCACAAGAACGGCACGACGCTGCGCGAAGAAGCAGTCGGCGGCGGCTATGTGACGAACGAAGAGTTCGACGCGGTCGTTCGTCCGGAAACAATGATCAGCCCGGCCTGATCCATTTTGATACACCACGGCGCCTCCAAGGCGCCGTGGCTTTGATGTCGCGAACGCACTGTCGATCGGCAAAATCTGCCGTGATCGGTCATGATGCGGCGGCGCGACGGCGGCAAATATTAAGACTTCGCAAATCATTTGCCCCTAAAAATAATAACCGATAAGCAGCGTTTCATATTAGGGGGTTTGCAGATGCAAACGGCAAGCTCGGGCAAGGCTCAGACGCCCGATATCGCAGCGCAGGTAACCCATGCGATGCGCATGATGGGCGTGGCGCCCATCCCCCGCAACTACGAGCTCTATTACGAAGCCTATCTCGGCTCCAACCCGCAATTGTCGAAGGAGCTGGCAGCGCTCGGCAGCCGCGCGACCCAGGAAGAACTGGATGCAATCGGCGCGCAGTATTTCAGCCACATCCATCGCTCCAACGGCATCGAGCGCGCCCACACCACGCTCGCGGCCAAGCTTGCCGAACTCGTCACCCTGTTGCGCGACGAGCAGTACGCGCTCGAGAACTACAACAAGGTTCTCGACGAGGCCTATGTCAACATCGTCAGCAAGAGCGCGTCGAGCGCCGATATCCTGCGCAACGCAATCGGCATCCTGACCGACGCCACGGCCGAGACGATGAGCCAGGGCAAGGAACGCGTCGAGACCGTTGTGCAGAAGTCCTTCGAGATGGAGGTCATTCGGCAGGAACTCGACGAGTACAAGCGTATCGCCAACACCGACTCGCTGACGCGGCTCGCCAACCGCCGTGCCTTCGACGACAATCTGGCGGCCGTCTACAACAACGAGCACCTGCGAAACTTCACCGGCCTGCTCGTTGCCGACATCGACCATTTCAAGAAGGTCAACGACACCTTCGGCCATCCGGTCGGCGACAAGATCCTTGCGACCGTCGGCGGCGTACTGCGTGCCAACCTGCGCCGCGAAGCCTTCGTCGCGCGCACCGGCGGCGAGGAGTTCGCCATCATCCTCGGCGACAGCAGCCAGGAAGAATGCCTACAGATCGCCGACCGCATCCGCACCGTGCTGGCCGCAACGCCCTTCCGCAACTCCAAGACCGGCGTCAATTACGGCCCGATCACGCTGTCCGTCGGCGTTTGCATGGCGACGGCCGCCGAAGACCCGGTCGACCTCTACAACAAGGCTGACATCGCGCTCTACTCGGCCAAGAACGCCGGCCGCAACAAGACGGTTCTCTTCGAAGACGGCATGCGCAAGGAATCCGGCCGCAACTGGCTGATCTACCGCCGCTGAGACAGCAGCGCCTACCTGAAATGAAACCGACAACGGGCGCCTTCACGGGCGCCTTTTGCGTTTCATGGGCAACGAGCCCGCTTTCCGCTCAAATGCGTTACCGGCGGCAGGAATCGGCGCCTGCGGCGCGAGCGATTGCGGTGATCTCCGGCCGGTACTCGAAGTGCATCGTGTCGAAGTGATACCAGCGGCCGCCCCAGATGAAGCCGTGTTTCTCGAAGGCTTGGACGATGTCCAGCGGATAGCGGTTGCGATAGCCGCCCCTGGCTTTTCCCGCCCAACGCCAATAGTCGGCAAAGCGCGTGTTGATATCGATGGCCGCACCGAAGCTGTGGACCGACAGCGTCGCAGCGCCGGCAATTGGCCGCCAGTTGAAGGTACCGGCACTCGGGCTGAGATAGCGCTTGAGTTCGGCTTGCCGCGAAAGGTCGGCAGCAACAGCCTTCAGCGCCGCCGCCATCCCGTGCTTCCTCGTCACTTGCAGCCGTTCGCCGAACCAGTCCACGCTCACGAGATCCCGCCGGACGGCTGCAGCGCTGCCGCCATAGAGCCGTTTCAGCAGCGCTTCGCTGCGGATGCGCCCCGGGTCGAAATCGACCGCCGGTGGCGTCGCACAGGCGCCGAGCGGATAGATCTGCGACAGGCTGTCCTCGACGTCTCCTGCCGCGAGTTTCTCGGCATGGCTTTTCGCTCGGCCGTCGTCGATGATGATCGGCGGTCCGCCATCCCTGAGGACCAGGGCATTATTCTCGATGCGCTCGATGGCAACAGGGTAGCGGGCTGCCAGCAGCCTGAGCTTCTCCGACAGCAACGGCTCGGTGGCAGACGCCTTGCCGATTAGGAGAGCGAGCAGGAGTGCACCTGTCATAGCTTGCCGCAGCACCCTCGCCTCCAGCCTCTGTGCTTGGCCAATCGTGCCGATCAGCCGGGACGCAGCCTACCACATGGTCTTGGCGGCGCGCTCCGGCCATTCTCGGTCATAGGTGTCACGGTCGAAATCCGCCTTGGCGGCCTTCAGAAGCGTGCCAGGCGTCGGCAGCGATGCCGGATCGAGGAAGCGGTCTGGGTTCCAGAGCTGGGCGCGCATGACGGCGCGGGCGCATTGGAAATAGACCTCACCGATCGTCACGACGATAACGCTGCGCGGATGTTTGCCGTCGACCTCGAAGCTTTCCGTCAAGCCAGGATCGACACTGAGGACCGCCGTGCCGTTGATTCGCATCGTCGTGTTCGAGCCGGGGATCAGGAACATCAGCGCCACGCGCGGATCGCGCACGATATTGGCGAGCGAATCGACGCGGTTGTTGCCGCGCCAGTCCGGAATCAGCACCGTCCTGTCATCGGCGATCCGCACGACGCAATCATCGTCCCCGCGCGGCGAGCAATCCAGGCCCTCCGGACCGACGGTCGCGAGCGCGCAGAAAGGCGATGCCTCGATCATCAGCCGGTATTCAGCCGTCAGCGTCTTGGTGACCTTGGCCACCGATGCTTCGCTGACGCCGCCGTAGAGCGCGTTGAGTTCCTCGACCGAGGCGATGATCGACATACCGTCCTCCAATGCTGCCAGATTTCCCCCGGGAACGATCAGGGCGCTGATTTGCGCGCCGAATCCCGGGCCAGTGACCCTTCGGCCGATAGCATGACAGACTGATGACGAGGTCAACGAAAAATAGTCAGGCGGCGGCTTTTTGATCTTCCGCGTGTATGAAGGCGTTGATCCGCGCAATCACCGGTGCGGCCGAAACAATGCGCCTGTGGCCAAAACCGTTTGCCCAGTGCATCTCGACATTCGGCCCGGCCGCCGCATAACAGCGCGCATGGTCGGCGGAGACTTCCTTGTCGTCTTCCGCATGGATGATGAGCGTCGGCACGGCACGCGCCTGGATCACCCGCGCGGCATCGAAATCATCAAGGCGCCGTCCGGACAGACGCTCGACCACGCCTTCGAAAGCCGCCTGCGCCTTTGGCGACAGGCGAAGGATTTTTCCGAACCCTTTGAAAAGCCAGGTCATCTCGCTCGGCGCGCCGATCAGCACCAGCTTTCTCGGCATATGGCTGTGCACGTCGCAGACGATGCCGCCGGCCGCACAGGCCAGGCTGCCGCCGCCGAAGGAATGGCCGACACAGACGTCGAAATTGCCGAAATGCCGCCAGGCCGCGTCGATCGCTCGAACCGCCGCCGGCATCGTCAGCGTGCGCCCCGGCGAAGCGCCGTGCCCTGGCCAATCGAGCGTCACCACCTCGGCGCCGCCCTTGACCAGGCCGTCGATCATCGCCGCCAGATAGTCGCTGCGCGATCCCCAGCCGTGCACGAGGAGAATGCGCTTGGTGTTGGCAGCCTCGCGCGGTGCGGCGAACTTGCGCGCCAGCACCCAGCCGCCGGCATAGGAGAGCGTCACCGGCTGCCCCCTGGCGATCACCGGGGCTGCAGCCGCAAGCGCCGCCCTTTCCTTGGCATTCTTCGGTCTTCTGCCGGGCGTGAGGGTGAACAGCCTGAAAGCGAGCCGCCCGGCCGCCTCGGGTGAAAACGCGTCGACGCCTTTCAGCGCGTTGCGGATGACCTTGATCGCAAAGGATGCCATAGTGAGAATCTCTAAAAATGTTCAATGCTGAACATAATTGTACAACGATGAACAAAAATCAAGTGACCACAGAACATCATTTTCCCTGGGACCACCCCCGCTTCCGCAGCTGGATCGCGGTTGCCCGTGCCTGCCAATTGATGCAGCAGACGGTAACCCGCGAGATCGCCCATCTCGATATCAAGCCCCCGCATCTCGACATCCTGATCAATCTCTACCGGTTCGACGGCATCTCGCAGCAGGAACTGGCGCGCAAGCTCCTGGTCGGCCGCTCCAACATGAGCATGCTGCTGCCGCATCTGGAAAAACGCGGCCTGATCCTGCGTCGCGGTGACGAGAAGGACAAACGGGTGCTCAGGCTATCGCTGACGCCCGAGGGCCGCACGCTGACGGAGGCCGCGATGGAGATCCACACGGCGCTGATCGAAAGATTGCTCGACGATGAGTCGATCGATGACTGCCTGGTGGTCACCCGCTCAATGGAGCGGCTGATCGGCCTGCTCTTGCGGGAGGAAGGCGAATTGGCCTGAGGTGGGCGCCACGCGGCCGTAGCGCCCCTCAAACCACACGCGGGGGCACGGTCGTCGTCAGCGCGGCTTCTCGGCCTTGTCCCGTGACATGCCCTTCTCCACGAGCTCCTGCTCGTAGCCGGCAAACAGTTCCGCACCCTTTTCGCCGAGTTCGCGCAGGTAGTTCCAGGTGAAGATGCCGGTGTCGTGGAAGTCGTCAAAGCCGATGCGCACCGCATAGTTGCCGGTCGGCTGCACCGAAATGATCTGCACGTTGCGCTTGCCGGGCACGGTCACCCGCTGACCGGGACCATGGCCCTGCACTTCGGCCGACGGCGAAAGCACCCGCAGCATCTCGGCCGAGAGATCGAAGGAGGCTCCGTCGTTGAACGTCACCACAAGCCGGTGGCGATCCTTCGACACTCGCAATTCCGTCGGCCAGACTTCGCTCATTTCGCTGCTTCCTTTCGCGTACGACAAACCGGATGCCGGCCATTCGCCGTAATCTGCGTCCCCCGATGCGGCATTGCTCTGAAGGACAACAATGCACTAGCGCAGAAATCGGCGCGCGAGAATTACCCGTCTCTTCCGATCAACACTTTGCGACAGTATGCGCCTTGACGCGACGATCTTCGACGACGACATTGAAGGGGCTGGGAGAAAGACGCTTGAACACAGCAACGATAGACAGATCTGGCGCTCTGCCGCTGGAGCAGAAGACAGCCCCGATGATCGACCCCTTCGGCCGGGCGATCACCTATCTGCGCGTGTCCGTTACCGACCGCTGCGATTTCCGCTGCACCTATTGCATGGCCGAGCACATGACCTTCCTGCCGAAGAAGGATCTGCTGACGCTCGAAGAATTGCAGCGTCTCTGTTCCGCCTTCATCGAGAAGGGTGTCCGCAAGCTCAGGCTCACCGGCGGCGAGCCGCTGGTGCGCAAGAACATCATGTTTCTGGTGCGCGAACTCGGTCGCGAGATCGAGGCCGGCCGGCTCGACGAGCTGACGCTGACGACCAACGGCTCGCAGCTTGCGAAATATGCCGCCGAGCTTGCAGACTGCGGCGTCAAGCGCATCAACGTCTCGCTCGACACGCTCGACCCGGCAAAATTTCATCAGATCACCCGCTGGGGCGATCTCTCCAAGGTCCTGGAAGGCATCGACGCAGCCCAGGCCGCCGGCCTGAAGATCAAGATCAATGCCGTGGCGTTGAAAGGCTTCAACGACGCAGAGATTCCCGATCTCATGCGCTGGGCCCATGGCCGCGGCATGGACCTGACCTTGATCGAGACCATGCCGATGGGCGAGATCGAAGAAGACCGGACCGACCACTACATGCCGCTGTCGGAAATGCGCCGGCAACTGGAAGAGCAGTTCACCTTCTCGGAGATTTCCTATCGCACCGGCGGCCCTGCCCGTTACCTCGAGGTGGCGGAAACCGGCGGAAGGCTTGGCCTGATCACGCCGATGACGCATAATTTCTGCGAGAGCTGCAACCGCGTCCGTCTCACCTGCACCGGCACGCTCTATATGTGCCTCGGCCAGAACGACGCGGCCGACCTGCGTACAGCGCTGCGCGCTTCCGAAGACGATGCCTATCTCAGCCAGGTGATCGACGAGGCGATCGGCCGCAAGCCGAAGGGCCACGACTTCATCATCGACCGCGAGCACAACCGCCCGGCGGTTGCCCGCCACATGAGCGTCACCGGCGGCTGATCTTTCATCAGGATACCAATTTGGAAGAACAACCGGCAGGCGGCCCCTCAACCGCCTGCCGGCACCTTCTCCGCGCAGGTGGGGAGAAGGGAATGTGGGGCACACCTTCGTGTCCCCACGTATTCCGCGTGTAAGTGGATAGCGCCTGTATGGGCGCGCTTGACCGTCCGGCACGTTCCCTCGCCCCGCCTGCGGGGAGAGGGTTGGTCAGCGGGTGCCCAAGCCGCCCGCCCGGACACTCAAGCCGCGTAGCTTCGATGCCCCTGTCCGCGGGCGCCGATACCGTCCGTCCCGGTACGGAAGCGTTCGATCTTGTCGTTGAGCGCTTCCACCTGCCGGCGCAGGCCATGGATCTCGGCGGTGTTTTCCTCGACCATCGCGGCGTTCTGCTGGGTGATCATCTCGACCTGATGCACCGCCGAGTTCACCTCGTTGAGACCGGTGTACTGGTCGGCGGCCGAAGCCTCGATGTTGCTGACGAGATCGTGGATCGTGCCGATGTGGTTGTTGATCACTGTCAGCGCGTCGCCGGTTTCCTGGACGAGAGCGACGCCGCTTCTCACCTGTGCCGAGCTTTCGGAAATCAGCCCCTTGATCTCGCGGGCAGCCCCGGCACAGCGCTGGGCGAGTTCGCGCACCTCCTGCGCCACCACCGCAAAGCCGCGGCCCGCCTCGCCTGCCCGCGCCGCCTCGACGCCGGCGTTGAGCGCAAGCAGGTTGGTCTGGAAGGCGATTTCATCGATGACGCCGATGATCGTGCTGATCTTCTCCGAGGAGCGGTTGATCTCGGCCATGGCATCGATCGCCTTGGCGACCACTTCGCCGGAATGCTTGGCGTAGGAGTTGGTCTCGCCGACCGAAACCGTTGTCTTGCGGGCGCTTTCGGCCGTCGCGCGGACGATATCGGTCAATTGACGCAAGGCCCGCGAGCTTTCCTCGAGGGCTGCCGCCTGCTGCTCGGTCCGGCGCGCCAGATCGTCAGCCGACGCGGCGAGATTGCCGGTGCCGCCGGTGATCTCGCCGGTGACAACGCGCACGTCGGCGAGGGTCGCCCGCAGCGCCTCGACCGCATTGTTGTAGGTGCGGGCCATGATCACGTAATCGGCGGGCAGATCCTCGGACATGCCCTCTTCGAGATCGCCATCGGCAAGTGCTGCGAGCACGTCGGAGAGCGCGTTCAGCGCCTGCATCTGCTCGGCCTCGATGCGGGCGCGCTCAGCAGCCCGGCGCGTTTCCTCTTCTGCAGAAAGCGCGCGCGCGGCCTCGGCCTCACGACCAAGCCGGACATTCTCGACCGCATTGTCGCGGAAGACGGCAACCGAGCGCACCATGTCGCCGATCTCGTCGCCGCGGTTGCGGCCTTCGATGGCAACGTCGAGGTCACCATTGGCAAGCCGCGTCATCGTTTCGGTCACGCGCTTCAGCGGACCGCGCAGCGTCTCGACCAGCATCAGGCCACCGATGATGGCGAGCAGCGTGCCGGCGATCATCGCCACGATCGAAACGTCGGCCGAACGCTGGCTGTCGACCTTGCCGGCCTCCTGGGCGCTGCTGACGAAGCTTTCGAGCGTCGTGCTGGCAGCTGCGACCATCGTCGCCGCTTCGCTCTTTGCCGTTTGCCAGCGGCCGCCGACGTCGATCAATGCAGCGGTGTCCTTGTCGATGTTGTCGAGCGACGGGCCGAGCTTACCCGGAAGGTCGCGAAGGGCAGCGTTCTTGCCGCCGAGTTCGCCGAGCTTGGCTGAGGTTTCGCGAACCGCCAGGATGTCGGCCATGACCGGCTCGCGGCCGGCGGCATCGAGCTTGCGATGCAGCTCGCTGATGTGCAGCCGCGTGCTGTCGAGGCCCTTGAAGGTGTCGCCCATCAGCGCGATCAGGGTCTTCAGCTGCGAGATCTCGGCATCCATGCCGACGAAGCGTTTGGCGGCCGTGTCGGAATTCTTCGCGGCCTCCTTGGCAAAGTCCGCTTCGTATTTCGAGAACTTGCTGAGGATCGGCACCAGCGCGTTCTTCTTCGCCTCGTTGTCATCGCCGCCGGCAAGGGTCGCCTGCACCTTCGTTGCCTGATCCTTCAGTTCGGCAATCGGCGCCTGCACCTTTTCCGAGGCGATCTTTTCCGCTTCTTCGATCTGCTTCATGAGATGCGGCAGAAGCTTGTTCGCCTGGTCGATCTTGGCGTCGGGGTTGACGGCCATGGTTACCGGCAGGCGGAATTTCTTGATGCGCTCCGCAAGGCCCTGATAGGCGGCGGCATCGAACAGCAACGCCTTGGCAAAGGCCTCCTTCTCACCCGATTCCTTGCGGATGATATCGATCTGCTTGTAGGCGCCATTGCCCTGTTCGGTCATGTCGGCAAGAGCCTTGTCGAGCGACGCCGTCACCTGGTCGCGCTCGAGCTTGGTCGCCCAGAGCTTGTCCGTCTGGCTGCGCATGGCTTGACCAAGCGTAAGCACCGAAGCGATTTCGGCCTTGTCCTCGGCACGGGTCAACAGGCCGTCGAGCGTCTTCACGCCGCTTTCCTGTTCGTCGATCTGGGCCGACAGTGCCGTGCGCGTCTCCTCACTCGGCGCATCAGCAAAAGCCTGCAGCGCGCCGCGCAGCGCCTGGAAATCCGAGAGATTGTTGATGGTTTCCCGCGTCACGGTCATATGGCCGTTGAGCGTGCGGGCAGTGAAGAAGCCGATGAGACCAATGCCGGCGATAAGCGCCACGAGCGGAACCACGAAAAGCAGCACCTTGGTGACGATACGCAGCCGTTGCAGCAAGCGATCGATGAAAGACATTGCGCACCCCTGATTATTCTTATGGGAAGCAGGCCCGCGCGGCGGTTTTTCTTGGTGGAAACACCGATGGGCCATCGGCCGGAGGCTCTCCCAAGCCTCAAGCAAACGTCCCTGGAATGGCCACCCTGCAAGGTTTATTGCGGCGCCACCCCGCCGATCGCGTCATGCGAATGGATGCGGAATTGTGGCGACGATAGGCAGCGAAACTTAAGATTCCGCGAATAAGCTTATGTTCGAACACACCGGCTTTACCGGCATGCGACAGTCTTTCCGGCAATGGTTCTCCCTCGAAGGGCAATCCTTCTACTTGTCGGACAAGAAAAGTCGGGGCGGCATGCGATCCCGTTTGCACAACCCGGCAGCCAATGCTTAAACATTAGGCGATCCATTCACGGATTCGCCTCCCCATCCGCCGGCAGCGCAGGCCGCTTGCCCGGCGTCGCAGGACAGCCAGCATGCAAGCCTCCACCAATTTCCGCGGCATTCTTTTCATGTGCCTGGCGATGGTCACGTTCTCGTGCAACGACGCGCTCGTCAAATCCGTCACCGGCGCAATGAATGTGGGGCAGATCATCTTCGTGCGCGGTTTGCTGACGACGCTGATGGTCGTGCTCGCCGCCTGGCATTTTCGCGCCTTCCGGCCGATCGGAACGCTGATGCGGCCGGTGATCCTGCTGCGAATAGCCATGGAGGCGCTGGCCTCGGTCACCTATATCTCGGCCCTCGGCCAGATCCCGCTCGCCAACGCCTCGGCAATCATGCAGGCGCTTCCCCTGGCCGTCACGCTCGGCGCCGCGCTCTTCCTCGGCGAACCGGTCGGCTGGCGCCGCTGGACCGCGATCATCGCCGGCTTCATCGGCGTGCTGATCGTGCTCCGGCCGGGCCCCGAGGGCTTCACGCCGGCGGCGCTGACCGTGGTTGGGTGCGTCTTCGTCACCGCCACCCGCGACCTCTGTACCCGCCGCATCGGCCACGACGTGCCGGCGCTCTACATCACCGTATCGACTTCGCTCGTCACCACCCTCGTCGGCGCCTTGCTCATCCAGCCGTTGGGCGGCTGGCAGCCGATGTCGACGACGACCTTCAGCCATATCGCTGCGGCAAGCGTTCTGCTGATGCTCGGCTACCAGACGATCGTGCTGGCGATGCGGGCCGGCGACATTTCGGTGATCGCCCCCTTCCGCTACACCAGCCTGATCTGGTCGATTGCGATCGGCATCTTCTTCTTTGCCGAGGTGCCGGATCACTGGATGCTGGTCGGCGTCGCGATCATCATCGGTTCGGGTCTCTACACCTTCTATCGCGAGACGCTGCGCGGTCGCAAAGCCGTCGCCCAGCGCTCGCTGACCGGCCCACTGGAATAGGAGCCGACAATGCCCGGAAGCCGTCCCTCGCCCCTGATCAGCGCATCCCTGCCCGCCGTCGTCCTTGGCGGCGGATTGTCGCGCCGTATGGGCAGCCCGAAGTTCGGCCTTCAGCTGGGCGGTCAGACGATGTTGACGCGCATCGTCGCCCGGCTCCGGCCTCAGGTGACGAGCGTCGCCGTCAACCTCAACGTCGATCCGGCTGGCGCCATCGACAGAGGCGTGCTCGTCATCGCCGACACAGTCCCCGGTTTTCTCGGCCCGCTTGCCGGCGTGCTGACAGCCATGCGCCATGTCGCGGCGACCAATCCGACGGCAAGCCACGTCGTCGTTGTTCCGACCGATACGCCGTTCTTTCCGGATGATCTCGTCACCCGAATGGTTGCCGGCCTGACAGAGCACCAGCAGATTGCCGTTGCGGCATCCAACGGGCAGATGCATCCGTTGTTCGGGCTCTGGCCGGTCGCCCTTGCGGACGAGCTTGAGACCTTTCTGACCAGTGACCCGAAGCGCCGCGTCCGCGCCTTCATCGAACGCCACCCTTCGGTAACGGTCGATTTTCCGCTTATCGCGACGGCAGAAGGCGCATTCGATCCGTTCTTCAACGTCAACACGCCCGAGGATCTGACCGACGCGGCGCAATGGTTGCGTTTCTTCGAGGATGACAAAACATGAGCGCCATGAAGATCTTCGGCATCGCCGGCTGGAAGAATTCGGGCAAGACCGGCCTGATGGTACGGCTCGTCACCGAGCTAACGCGGCGCGGCTACATCGTCTCCACCGTCAAGCACGCCCACCACGACTTCGATATCGACAAGGTCGGGGCCGACAGCTACCGTCACCGCGAGGCCGGCGCCCATGAGGTGACGATCGTCTCCGGCACGCGATTTGCCATCATGCACGAATTGCGCGGCGCCCCGGAGCCAAGCTTCAAGGAGATCCTGGCGCGGCTCGCGCCTTGCGATCTCGTCCTCATCGAAGGCTACAAGCGCGAACCGATCCCGAAGGTCGAGGCTCGCCGTCTGGAGTCAGCGAACCGCGAGCCGCTGGCGCCCACCGACCCCCACATCTGCGCAATCGCTGCCGATCATCCGGTAGAAGGCTCCGATCTGCCAGTGTTCGAGCTCGACGACACGGCGGCAATTGCCGATTTCGTCGAGAAGGTCACAGGGCTACAGCGTAAAGGCGTCTGAAATGCGCGAAGGCGCTGCAGGCTCAACGCTGTGAGGCACGGCGATACTCTTCAGGCAGCTTCGCCAGCAACTCCTGCGCTTTCTGCATCCCTTGCGCGGCCGCCTTGGCATACCACTCGGCCGCGGCTGAAAGATCCTGCTCCACCCCATCGCCTCTCGCATAGGCGATACCGAGAAAGAATTGGGCGTCCGCATTTCCTTGCTCCGCCGCCTTGCGGAACCACCTGACGGCAGCCGGAGCGTCAATCTCCACGCCGATGCCATTGAGATAGGCGATGGCGAGATTGAACTGCGCCAAGGCATAACCCTGGTCAGCCGAAAGCTTGTAGAGCCGCGCCGCCTCCTTCGCGTTCTTATCGATACCTTGGCCATTCGCATACATGACCGCCAGGTTGAATTGCCCTTTGGGATCTCCGCGATCGGCAAGCATCAGGAACCAGCGGTGCGCCTCGGCGTAGTTTTCATCGACGCCGGCACCCGTCAGGTACATGGCGCCGACATTCATCTGCGCTTGCGGGTTTCCCTGTTCTGCCGCTTTCAGGAACAGCTCGAATGCCTGAGCCTCATCCTTCGCGACACCGCGACCCAACATGTAGAAGATTGCCAGATCCACCTGCGCCGAGACCATGCCCCGGTCCGCCGCTATGCGGCACCACTTCACCGCCTCCCGATCGTCACGCCCGACGCCGAAGGCGCGCGCGTAGATCGTGCAGAGGAGATTCTGTGCCTGCCCGTTTCCGGCATTCGCAGCAAGCCGCAGCCAGCGATCACCCTCCTTGGTATCGACCCGCCCCGCCTCGCTGTTGAAATAGAGCCTGCCGGCATTCACCTGCCCTTCGATGTTTCCCTGCTCGGCTGCTCGCACATACCAGTTGAGCGCCTCGGGAACGCTGCGTTCGACACCGGTGCCTCTCTCATACATAACGCCGAGATTGTACTGGGCGCGGGGTTCCCCGCCGATCGCGGCGCGCGACTCCCAGCGGTAGGCCTCCGCGTCATTCCTCAGCGTGCCGTTGCCCTGCAAGTAGGCGACGGCAAGATTGTGCATGGCCGCAACCAGCCCTTGGTCCGCAGCCTTCCGATACCATTCGAAGGCCGCGGCCGGATCGCGCGTAGTTCCGCGCCCCTCCTGAAGCATGTAGCCGAGGTTGTATTGGGCCGCGGCATACCCCTGCTCCGCCGCCAACCGGTAGTAGGCAACGGCCTGCGCGTCATCCTTGGCGACACCCAATCCCTGTTCGTAGTGAACGCCGATATTGTACTGGGCGGCCGGCGTCCTCTGATCGGCTGAGAGCCGAAACCAGCGAAGCGCTTCGACATAGTTCTGCTTCACACCTTCGGCACCGTTGAAGTAGATCGAGCCGAGCAGGAACTGGGCTTTCGCGTTGCCCTTCGCTGCGGCCCTCCCGTACCAACCGATGGCTTTCATGACATCGTGGGCAACACCTTCGCCGGTCTGATAGCGCATGCCGAGATCGACCTCGGCCTCAACGTCACCGGCCTCGGCGCGCTCCAGCACCTGCTCGAATGGTGGCAGAGCCGTGCCTGCGCCATAGGCACGCGTAGGCAAGGAAGCCTCCACGAGCAGTGCGATAACGAGCCCGAAGACGACACGTTTCATCCCACCCCTCCAGAACCAGTCGCATAGGGAGAGAAGCCTAGGGGGACGAACCGGCAACGGAAAACGGATTTCGACGGACCGCTACTTTGCGTCGAGCAGCGGCCTCGTGGCCGACGAGACATGAACCGCCGCGGAGGCCGCGCCGCATTCACGGCCCACACTTGCGGCTTACGCCAACGGCCTCGGCGTGCGGATATTTTCCGGTATCAGCCGTTGCTGGCGGTCAGTTCGTCGCGCCGACGGTCATTTCGTCCGGAATGTCGTTCAGTCGGACGAAGCTGTAGCCCTTCGCCTTGAGGTCGAGGATGCCGCGGGCAACGCCGGCGCCGGCGGAATGGGTCGGTTGGTTGATATGGGCGATGATGACGTCACCGTCCTTGGCGGCGCGAATGCGCTTCTCCGCCATCGCCGCACCCAGCAGCGAGCCACCATCACCGTTCACCGAGTAGCCGGCGATGCGGTAGCCCATGGCGCGGATCTGGCTCATCGACGAATGGGTGTATTTGGCCGTCGCGCCGCGAAACCACTTCGGCGCCGGCAGGCCATGCGCCTTGATTGCGACAGCACCGCCATCGACTTCGGCGGTGACTGCCGCCTCGGAGCCGGCTGCCGCGATGCCATAGACGGAAATCTTCACGTCGATCGGCGGCACGTGCATGGCGCCGTGATCCTCGATCTCGAATAGATCCGGATGCGCCTTCATCACCTCGACGACGAGGCCGTTGCGCTTCAGCCAGCGCGCGGTGACGAAGATCGTCGCGGGGATGCGGTTTTCGATCAGTGTGCCGAGGATGCGCATGTCGGTGGCGCCGCTGCAGGCGTCAAGCGTCAGCGCCACCCGCGGCGCTCCGCCCTTTCCCTCGGGATTGGCGGGCAGACGCAGATCCGGCTCGACGAGCCCGGGCGCGGCGATGGCCGAATGGGCGAGCGTGGTGGCGGCAACAAGCGCGAGGGAAAAGGCTTTCATGGCAATCCGAGGAAGAAAAATCTGGGAAGGAATGTCAAACGACGGAAACCCGCCTTTTGCGAGGCGGGTTTCCTGGTCTTATCCGGGCAGTCCTGCCCGAAGCTTGATCCGCCCAGCGCCAATCATTTTGGCGCTGGGCGCGCCTTGTTAGCGCTGCGCGAAGCCCTGTTAGCGCTGTGCGACCGGGCGAACCAGCGGGGTCACACGGCGAATGGTGACGCGACGGTTCTGCTGCTCGGCGTCCTGGGTGCGAACCTTCAGGAAGCGCTCGCCATAGCCCTGGGTCGCCAGGTTTTCCGGCGGAATGCCGTAGACCTCGGTCAGCAACGAGGCGACCGATTCGGCGCGCTTGTCGGAGAGCACCAGGTTTGAGCGGTCCGAGCCAACGGCATCGGTGTGGCCTTCGATGAAGAAGGTTTCACCCGGGTCCTTGGCGAGGATCTTCTCCATCGCGGCTGCGACCTTGCGCATGGTCTTGGCCTGCGACATCGACACTTCGGCGCTGCCCGTCGGGAAGGTGATCGTGTCGAGGTCGACGCGGCGCACCTTGTCGCGCAGGCGGGCGGAGTGGCGGACTTCGTCCATGGTGTAGACGCGCTCGACACGCTCGACCGGCGGCTCGGCCAGGAACTCGTAGTAGTCGCGATCCGGATCGTCGGAAACGTCGACGATGTAGTCACGAACCGGGATGCGCAGGCGCATCGGCGGCAGTTCGTAGCCGACGTCGATGATCGCCGGACGCGGACCCTCGTCACGCTCGGGCGCATAGATCATCAGGTATTCGTTGCCGTCGCGGTCGACACGCGAGCGCTGCAGGATGTCGCCGTAACGGTTGTAGACGGTGACGATCCGGTAGCCGCCCGGACGCACGATGGTTTCGCGGGTACGACCGCGCGGAAGCTGATCGTAGTAAGTCTCTTCCGCATCGTAACGCAGGCGCGGACGGTCGTCGCCACGCACGAAGATCTGGTCGCCGACACCGAGGATCACCCGGTTGTCGACCTGCTCGACGATCTTTACCTCAGTGATGTTGTTGGTGATGTTGTTGACCGTCGTGTTGTTGTTGATCACCGTGTTGTTGATAACAGTGTTGTTGACGATGTTGGTCGTCTCCGGAACCACGAAGACCGGAGCCTCATCGACGCGCGTACCCTTTTCGTTGAGGTTCGCTTCGATCTTCTGCGGTAGGTCGGCCGGCATCTCGGCAGCGATCGCAGCCTGCGCTGCGGCATCGTCGGCCGGCGGCGGGGCGTCCTCTTCCTTGGCGCGCAGTTCTTCACGCAGCTTCTGGCGCTCTTCGCGCGCCTGGTTGCCGCCGGCATTGTCGGCGTCCTTGTCGCTGTCGAGCACGGCAGCACCGTTTTCGACCGGCAGGACGACGGTTTCGTCGGTCGCGGCCGGATCATCGGCGATCTTCACCTTCTCTTCTTCCGTGCGGGTGTCGACCACTTCCGGAGCCGGCTGCTGCACCTGCGGCTGCTCGGCCGTTACTGGCTGCTCCGTGCCGGGCACGGGCTGACCTTCGCCGGTCTGCGGCTGCTCGGTACCCGGGACCGGCTGTCCCTCGCCCGTCTGCGGCTGTTCTGCACCAGGCACCGGCTGGCCTTCGCCGGTCTGTGGTTGTTCCGCGCCAGGCACAGGCTGGCCCTCGCCAGTCTGCGGCTGCGGCTCGACGGCGGGAGCGGTTTCGCCACCGGCCTTCGGCTCTTCGGCAGCCTTCTGCTCTTCAGCGGCCTTCTGCTCTTCGGCAGCCTTCTGCTCTTCAGCAGCCTTCTGCTCTTCAGCAGCCTTCTGTTCGTCAGCGGTCTTCTGTTCGTCAGCGGCCTTCTGCTCTTCGGCGGCCTTCTGCTCTTCGGCGGCCTTCTGCTCTTCGGCTGCCTTCTGCTCTTCAGCAGCCTTGCGGGCAGCATCTTCCTCAGCAGCCTTCTGCTGCTCGGCAGCCTGACGTGCCGCTTCTTCTTCGGCAGCCTTCTGCTGTTCGGCAGCCTGACGTGCGGCTTCTTCTTCAGCAGCCTTCTGCTGTTCGGCAGCCTGGCGCGCAGCTTCTTCCTCAGCGGCCTTCTGCTGCTCGGCGGCCTGGCGCGCTGCCTCTTCTTCAGCGGCACGCTGCTGCTCGGCGGCCTGACGGGCAGCCTCTTCCTCAGCAGCACGCTGCTGCTCGGCAGCTTGGCGTGCAGCTTCTTCTTCAGCGGCGCGCTGCTGTTCGGCAGCCTGACGCGCGGCTTCTTCTTCCGCCTGGCGCTGCTTCTGCAGCAGCAGTTCCTCGTCGGATTGGCCACCGCCCTCCTGTGCAACCTCGAATGGCTTCATCAGGCTGTCGGCCACCGCGGGCGGAACCGCCACGGACACCGACAGCACCGGCAGCGCGACGGTCGCGAACAGCTTGGATCGAATCGACATTTTGTCTTCCTTCCTCTTCCTGGGAGGTCCTGGCCCGCATCCTCTCGTCAACCTGTGACACGCTGAAGAAGAGAATGCGAACACGAATACTTACGGGGCCTTGACCCAAGGTTTCGGCTTTTTTGTGTTGGCCGCGAGACGCGCGGTCCAATGCAACGCCCAAACCGCGAACCGGTTCCTTGACAAGGGCTAGCGGAGGCAAGATTAACCGCCGCTGAACGCTCCGTTCATGTTTCTCCCACACGGAAAACCACAATCATCGGTCGAAACTTGATTCCCGTTGAGCGCCTTCGCTTTCCTGTTGATTTTTAGTGGAAAAGAGTACGAATATCGCCACAACCGGCGGCAGACGCCCCGGCTGAAATTGGCATCCGCGAAAAACAACAATGCCGGATGTCGACCAACAGAGAGGACTATCATGCGTATTTCCAAGCGGCTGGCAGCCGCCGCATCGGCTGCCGTTTTCGTGCTCATGGCAGGCTCGGCCATGGCCGACGGCGAAAAGGTCGTGATCGGCACGGAAGGCGCTTACCCGCCCTTCAACAACCTGGAAGCGGACGGCACGCTGACGGGCTTCGACATCGACATCGCCAAGGCGCTGTGCGTGGAAATGAAGGCCGAGTGCACTTTCGTGACGCAGGACTGGGACGGCATCATTCCGGCGCTCATCGCCAAGAAGTTCGACGCCATCATCGCGTCCATGTCGATCACCGCCGAGCGCAAGGAAAAGGTCGACTTCACCAACAAGTACTACAACACCCCGCCGGCAATCGTCGTGCCGAAGGATTCGCCGATCACCGAGGCAACCGCAGCCGCCCTTCAGGGCAAGGCGCTCGGCGCGCAAGGCTCGACCACCCATTCCAACTATGCCGAAGCGCATATGAAGGGTGCCGAAATCAAGCTCTATCCGACGGCTGATGAGTACAAGCTCGACATCGCCAACGGCCGTATCGACGCAGTCATCGACGACGTCGTCGTGCTCTCGGAATGGCTGAAGACCGCTGACGGCGCCTGCTGCAAGCTGCTCGGCACCCTGCCGATCGACCCCGTTATCAACGGCGACGGCGCCGGTATCGCGGTCCGCAAGGGCGACGATGCGCTGCGCGAGAAGTTCAACAAGGCGATCGAGGCGATCCGCGCCAACGGCAAGTACAAGGAAATCAACGAAAAGTACTTCCCATTCGACGTTTATGGCAGCTGATTGACGGTTTCCGGTGCGAATCCATAGTGAATCATGCCGGAAAAACGTCGGTTGATGCGAAAATTGCAACGGCGGATGGCTTGCCCTTCCGCCGTTTTTGTTTGACAAGTGCCTAAAACAAAGCGCGATCGATACGCATAAAAACAGCGCAAAAGGGGAAATCTCTGACATGAGCGGGTTGTTTGCCGGCTTCTATTCCATCCTCTCCTGGATCGGATCGATCGTCGATCCATTCTGCGGCCCGGTCGGGGTCTTTACCTGGCTCGCACCTGGCACGCTTCTCGCCTGCGGTGACACCGGATGGGGCGACGATATCGCCCACGGCTTCGTCATTACCGCGAGCCTTGCCATCGCAACGCTGCCCGTCGGCCTGTTGATCGGCTTCTTCATCGCGCTGGGCAAGCAGTCCGAAGAGCGCACGGTTCGGCTCGCGTCGAACATTTACACGACGATCTTCCGCGGCCTGCCCGAACTGCTGACGCTCTTCATCGTCTATTACGGCTTGCAGATCCTCGTTCAACAACTGCTGGCATCGCTCGGCTACGACGGTCCGGTCGAGATCAATGCCTTCTTCGCCGGCATGATCGCACTCGGCGTCGTCTTCTCCGCCTATTGCTCGGAGGTGCTGCTGTCGGCTTTCAAGGCCATCCCGCATGGACAATACGAAGCCGGTGACGCCCTTGGCTTGCATCGCGGCCGCACCATGCGCCTCATCATCCTGCCGCAGCTCGTGCGCATCGCCCTGCCCGGTCTCGGCAATCTCTGGATGGCGCTGCTCAAGGACACCGCCCTCGTCTCGGTCGTCGGCCTGACCGACATCCTGCGCCAGACCGGCATTGCCGCCCGCGTGACCAAGCAGGCCTTCGAATTCTACGGTGTTGCCTGCGTGCTCTTCCTGATCCTCGCGATGATTTCCTCGATCGTCTTCTCCTACATTGAACGGCGAACCAAACGTGCGGAGATGGGCCGATGAGTGTCGTTGCAACGATGATCCCGCCGCAGGCGCCGCCGCCGGTTCCGCCGAAGCCCTACACGCTCACCCGCTTCGTCGGCAGCGTTGCGCTCGGCATCTGGCTGGCACTCGGCGTCGGTATCTTCCTGACCGTGGTCGGCGGCTGGGATCCGGACAAGTTTGCCAAATACGGCCCGCGCTTCATCAACGGCCTCGGCGTCACGTTGATGCTGGTCGGCCTTTCGATCGTCATGGGCGCCATCCTGTCGCTGCCGATCGCCTTTGCCCGCATGTCGAAGAACAAGGTCCTGTCGTGGTTCGCCTACGGATACGTCTACTTCTTCCGCGGCACGCCGCTGCTGGCACAGCTCTTCCTCATCTACTACGGCCTCGGCAGCTTTCGCCCGCAGCTGGAAGCGGTCGGCCTGTGGTGGTTCTTCCGCGACGCGTGGAACTGCGCGATCTTCGCTTTCACGCTCAACACTGCGGCCTACCAGGCGGAAATCCTGCGCGGCGCGATCGAGAGCGTGCCGCGCGGCCAGCGCGAAGGCGCTGACGCGCTTGGCCTTCCCCAGCGCGTCGCCTTCTGGAAGATCATCCTGCCGCAGGCAATGATCGTGGCGCTGCGCCCCTACGGCAACGAGATCATCCTGATGATCAAGGGCTCGGCGATCGTCGCGATCGTCACCGTCTTCGATCTCATGGGCGAAACCCGCTATGCCTTCTCGCGTACCTTCGACTTCCAGATGTATATCTGGGCAGCCATTCTCTACCTCATCATGGTCGAGATCCTGCGCAACATCTGGAGCCTGCTGGAAGCGCGGCTGACCCGCCATCTGAAGCGATAGGCTTTCTACGTCGGTTTCGAACAAAGCTTGGCAGCACTCCCTAAGAGAGGCTGCCAAGCTTTTGTTATTTCACGAGAAAGTTTCACTTCGGGACAAATATTAGCCCTTGATTAACAAATCAGGCGTTTCATCATAGGGACCAACCTTTGCGAGAAGTGAGGTCCACATGACGAACGAGATGGAACTTCAGCTCAAGGGCTACGGACTGACGACGGCGCAGATCCTCTACCACCTGCCCGACCATCCGGCCTTCCTGCAAACCTATATCTGGCAGCACTACGACATTGCGCCGGACTTCCCCGAAATGCGCAGCTTCCTGAAATTCTGGGAAGAGAAACTGGACGGGCCGCTGCATTCGGTGCGCTACGTGCACCGCAAGCTGATCTCGGCCACCGAATGGCGCGCACTGAAGGGCGAGCTCATTCTGCACTGAGAGCCGCCGACGGCGACCGCTCTCTGTCACCAGGAACCCTGGATCGGCGAGGCGTGACGCCCGGCGCCCTCAGACATGCACCTCCCCATGCGCGAGTTCGCCTTCGCGCGGCTCCTTGTGCAGCGAGCCGTAGAGCACCAGCCCGTAAAACACGATGACACCAACAATCACCGGCCAGCCGGGCAAGGGACCGAGGGCCGCATTCTGGGCGACGTCCATCCAGGAGCGCACGTGGCCGAAGGGCTCGCCATTGGTGGAGATCTTCGGCGAGGAAATCTTCAGCGCCCAGGCAAGCAGCAGGATCAGATACATCCAGCAGTAATTGCGCTGCAGCCGGCGGCAAAGCGCCTCGCGGTAGCTCATCAGGAAAGCGGGCTTGCGCAGGCTCTTGGCGATCGACGCCGCCCAATTGAGGTTCGGCGTGCCATCGGGCGCCAGGATCTGGGCGAAGTAGCCGCGCTCCAATTGCCGTACCCGGGCGCGATAGACGTCGAAGAAGCGATAGCGCCGGGCTTCGATCAGGAGCAAGAGCGTAATCAGCAGCATGGCGAAGAGCAGCACGCCATGATGCGACGACGGTGTCGACAGCGAGACCGAGAGCAGCGCCGCAACGACGGTGATTGCCCAGTTGGAGGTCCGGTCGATGCGGTCGCGCCAGCCGGCCATGCGCCCCATTTCGCCGCGATAATAGTGTACCACCGCGTTGATCTGCTCCTGCGACGTCTGCGGCAAGGGCGGGCCTTTCGGCTCCTTCGTTTCGGCGCTCAAGATCAGCGGCCCAAGCTCGGCGGACATCGGCATTCCTCCCGTCTTTTCTTATGCTTGCGATGATGACTCCTTTCCTGTTGCCGATAAATCCCGATGGCGCCGCATGGCGACGTTTTTCGTCCGGAAGGCCAAGGAAATCCTGCCACTGACCTCCAAAACGCCAGATCCACGCCCGCAAACCTTTCGCCGACGGCGATTGCCAAAAACCGGCTGCGGACGTAAGAAGCGCCCATGACCCAGAAAAGCACGAAAATCGACGAGGAAGCGCTGGCCGAGGCCTATAACCGCGCCCTCTCCCTGGAAAAGTCCGGCAAGTTCGATGCCGCGGCGCAAGCCTATGCCGAAGTGCTGGCGCTCGATCCGGAAGACCACGGCGGCGCTGCCGTGCGACTGGCCTCGATGGGACGCGGCGAAACGCCGGTGAAGGCGCCCGATGCCTATGTCGCCACGCTCTTCGACCAGCATGCCGAAGTCTTCGACAACGTGCTCGTCGACCAGCTCGGCTACTGCGTGCCGCTCCTCGTCCGCCAGCGCCTGCAGGCGCTTGAACTCGGCCCCTTCGACCGCGTGCTGGATCTCGGCTGTGGCACGGGCCTGACCGGCGGCGCGCTCCGCGACATGGCCGAAGACATCACCGGCGTCGACCTCTCCGAAAACATGGTCGAGATCGCCCACGAAAAAGACCTCTACGAGACGCTTTACGTTGCAGAGGCGGTCGACTTTCTCGACGACAACGACGACGAGCCCTTCGACCTGATCGTCGCCACCGACGTGCTTCCCTATATGGGCGCGCTCGAAGCGCTGTTTTTCGGCGCGGTCGACAACCTCGTCCCGGGCGGCCTGCTGATCTTCTCCAGCGAAACCCTGCCCGCAGAGACCTTCGCCGGCCGCAATTTCATGGTCGGCCCGCACCAGCGCTTTGCCCATGCCGAGAGCTACCTGCGCGACCGTCTCGCCGCCACCGGCTTCGAGATCGTCGAAGTCGGCGACATCACGGTGCGCCTGGAAGAAGGTGAGCCGATCGCCGGACATCTGGTGGTCGCGCGCTTCAAGCCCTGATCGGGCCATGACAGCATCATGAGAAGGGAGCATCGCACGATACCCCTTCTCTCTTTTCCGCACCCGCGCCATCGGCTACACCAAGGCGAAAGCAATGGGAGTATTCGGAAAATGGCAAAGGTTGCATTCATCGGTCTCGGCGTCATGGGCTACCCCATGGCCGGTCACCTCAAGGTCCGCGGCGGTCACGAGCTGACGGTCTATAACCGCACCTTCGCCAAGGCCGAAAAGTGGGCGGCCGAGTTCGGTGGTCGCGCGGCGCGTACCCCGGCAGAGGCCGCCGATGGCGCCGATTTCGTCTTCTGCTGCGTCGGCAACGACGACGACCTGCGCTCTGTAACGACGGCCAAGGACGGCGCCTTCGAAAAGCTGAAGGCCAACGCCGTCTTCATCGACAACACCACGGCCTCCGCTGAGGTCGCCCGCGAACTCTACGAAGCGGCCAAGGCCCGCAATGCCCACTTCGTCGATGCCCCGGTCTCCGGCGGCCAGGCAGGCGCCGAAAACGGCGTTCTGACGGTGATGTGCGGCGGCGACGAAGCCGCCTTCGATCGCGCCAAGCCGGTCATCGAAGCCTTTGCCCGCATGGTCGGCCTGATGGGTCCGGCCGGTGCCGGCCAGATCACCAAGATGATCAACCAGATCTGCATTGCCGGCCTCGTCCAGGGGCTCGCCGAAGGCATCCACTTCGGCAAAAAGGCGGGTCTCGACATCGAGAAGGTCGTCGACGTCATCTCCAAGGGGGCAGCCGGCTCCTGGCAGATGGAAAACCGTCACAAGACGATGAATGCCGGCAAGTACGACTTCGGCTTCGCCGTCGACTGGATGCGCAAGGACCTCGACATCGTGCTCGCCGAAGCCCGCCGCAACGGCGCCAAGCTGCCGGTGACCGCGCTGGTCGACCAGTTCTACGGCGATGTGCAGGAAATGGGCGGCAACCGTTGGGATACGTCCTCGCTGCTCGCCCGCCTCGAAAAGTGAGCCTTAGCCCGTCCTCGACCGCGGGCGAGATCATCGCTCACCTGCGGTCTCTCGGCTCTGAAGACAATCTCGCCGGCATGGCACGTTTCGGTATCGTCACCGACACTGCCATCGGGCTTTCCAATATCGAGCTGCACAAGATCACCCGGCTGGTGAAGACCGATCACCGCCGGGCGCTGGAGCTCTGGCAATCCGGCATTCGCGAGGCGCGCATCCTGGCCGCCTTCACCGCCGATCCGAGAGTACTGACGCTCGCCGAGGCGCGCCGTTGGGCGGAAGATTGCAATTCCTGGGAAGTGGTCGATACCGTCGCCGACCTTTTTATTGCCGCGCGCTTCGAGCGCGAACTGATCCCGGAATTTTCAGCCGACGAACGGGAATTCGTCCGCCGCATCGCCTTTGCGATGATCGCGACGGCTGCAGTTCACCTGAAGAAAGAACCGGACGCAGCGCTTCTCGCCTGGCTGCCGTTGATCGAGCAGCATTCCGGCGACGAGCGCAACTTCGTGAAGAAAGCGGTCAACTGGGCGCTCCGGCAGATCGGCAAGCGCAACGCCGCCTGCCACGGCCCGGCCCTCGCGCTTGCAAAGCGACTGGCGGAAAGCTCGAACCGCGCCGCCCGCTGGACGGGCAAGGACGCGGTTCGCGAACTGTCGAACGACAAGATCCTGGCAAGGCTTGGCCTCGCCTGAGTCTGCTAGCTGAGGTCAGTCCTCGCTGGACTTCGCCTGGTCGATCATCATGTAGTCGAGCGGCAGCTCGGTCGTATACTTGATCTGCTCCATGGCGAAGACGGAGGAAACGTCGCGGATCTCGATCTTGGCGATCATGCGCTTGTAGAAGGCGTCATAAGCGGCGATGTCAGGCACGACGACACGCAGCAGATAGTCCACGTCGCCACTCATGCGGTAGAACTCGACGACTTCCGGAAATTCGGACACGACCTCGGAGAAGCGGCGCAACCACTCCATCGAATGGGAGTTCGTACGGATCGACACGAAGACCGTGACCTTGGTGTTGATCTTCACCGGATCGAGCAGCGCGACGCGGCGGCGGATGACGCCGTCCTCTTCCATCTTCTGGATACGCCGCCAGCACGGCGTGGTCGAAAGCCCGACCTTCTTGGCGAGGTCGGCAACGGCCAGCGTGGAATCCTCCTGCAGCAGGCGCAGGATTTTGCGGTCTAGGCGATCCATAAAAGTCCCTCTCGAATTATTTTTCCCTCTATAGCGCGAAATTGATGAAGATAAAGAAAATTGTTTCAGTTCGTGAGAACGAAAACACGTTCGCGCAAGAAGGGCAGCACGTCCGCTTCGAACCAGGGATTTCGCTTCAGCCAGCCGGTGTTGCGCCAGCTCGGATGTGGCAACGGCAGGATCGCCGGCACGGCGTTGCGCATCGCGTAGCGCCGCCAGTTCTTCACCGTCTCGGTCATCGATTTCGGACAGTCCGGGCCGATATGCCAGCGTTGCGCATAGTGGCCGATCGCCAGCACCAGCTCCACCTGCGGCATCTGCTCCATCACCCGGTGGCGCCAAAGCGGCGCGCATTCGCGCCGCGGAGGCAAGTCGCTGCCATGGGCGTCATAGCCCGGAAAGCAAAAACCCATCGGCACGATCGCGAATTTCTCCGGATCGTAGAAGCTCTCGCGATCGACAGCCAGCCATTGCCGCAGCCGATCGCCGGACGCATCGTTGAACGGCAGACCGCTGTCATGCACGCGCAGTCCGGGCGCCTGCCCGGCGATCAGGATGCGCGCCGCAGTGGAGATCACCGCCACCGGCCGCGGCTCGTGCGGCAGCCGGTCGGCCTCGCCGCGCAGCGGGCTGTCGCGACAGATGCGACAGGCCGAAATTTCCGCCCGCAACCGATCGAGTTGAGCAATGCGGTCGTCAGGCATCGGCGATACCGGAAAAAAGTGCGGTCAGGCGTTCGAGCAGCCAGCTGCGGATCGCCGCAAGCCAGCCGTCGATGAGGTGCGGCCCCTCGTCGGGATGACCGTTCGTCCGGCGCCACTCCTGCGGTTTCACGAACTCGCCGGCCCAGAGCCCGCGCTGCTCCCGTTCTGCCCTTGCCTCCTCAGCCTCATAGCGCCCGTAGCTCACCGCATAGCCCGAAAGCACCATCTCGCGCCCGACATCGCGGTTGGCCGCATCGCAAACACCGAGCTCGCGGCCGTATTTGTCGCGGCCGTGAAACCGACAGCGCACATCACCCGCCGAGACGAGCGCCCGCAATCGGTCGCGCGCCTCGCGGCCGCAGTCCCAGGCGACGCCATCGCGCCTGCAGGTCTGGTCGAGCTCCGGCGCGTCGATGCCCTCGATGCGGACGCGTTTACCGTCGATCCGCAGGCTGTCGCCGTCGCTCGCAATCGCCGCGCCCCGTGCCGAACCGGTCGCAGATCGCTCTCCGACGGGCAGCCTGTCGGCGACAAAGGCGCCGATCGCCAAGAGGATGAGAATGATCCATCCGCCGGCCATGCCGCCACGTCCGCCGGACGGCGCATGACCGCGGGACCTGCCGCGGCCCTTGGGAAACCGATATGTCGTCCGTCCGAATTTCACGCCTGCCCTAACCTCGATTGCCGCGGGACTGCCTCGCAGACCAGCGCGTCATAAACATGGTCGATTCCAAAAGATTAGAGAAGGAACCTCACATGCAGCGCGATCCATCACGACCTGAACACGGCTGCGCCACAATGGTTGTCGAATCCTTCACGCACCGCAGCAACTTCTTAAGGATTGCTCACTAGACTGAAACGCAATCGCAACCGTCGCATATGAGCATGAGTATCGCTGCCAGCACATCGACCGATAAGATTATCGTCGACAAATCGCGTAGCCATCGAAACAAGGCCGTTTCGAGGACGGTCCGCGCGACGCGTGAGCGGCTGCAGACAGGCTCGTCGGTGCCCTCGGGCTTCGAGCGCGAGATGCTCAATCTCTACATCGACAGTGCTCTGCATGGCGCGATCGCCATTCCGGTGCTTGTTACGCTGATTGCGGCGGTCGGTATCTATCTCTCCGGCAATCTCGGTTTCGTCCTCTGGGCGGTCATGACGCTCTCGGCCCATGCCGTCACGCTCTTCTTTGCGCGCAAGGCACGCCGGGAAGACATCAGCGCCGAGAAGGTTCCGGTCTGGCGCCGCCGCTTCCTGCTCGGCCAGGTGCTGATGGGCCTCTGCTGGGCGACCTTCGTCGCACAGGATTGCGCGAGCTGCGGCAACGTGCGCTTCGGCTTCTTCGAGGGCACGGTGCTGCTGGTCGCGCTTGCTGCGACCGCTATGGGCACGTTCCTGCTGCGCAATGCGCTCCTTTACACTTTCGCCCCGGTCGTGGCAGCCCTCGCCTTTGCATCGCTCACGACCGGCGACGTGATCTATATGGGGCTCACCGGCGTCATCTCGCTGTCGCTGCTCTTTCTGGTGCTGATGACGGACCGCATGAACCGCGCAAGCGTGCACATCCTCTCCGTTCAATCGGAAAAGGACGACCTGATCGCGGAACTCGAAGTTGCAAAGTCGATGTCCGACGAAGCCCGCCGGCGTGCCGAAGAAGCAAACCTCGCCAAGTCGCGCTTCCTCGCATCCATGTCGCACGAGCTGCGCACGCCGCTGAACGCCATTCTCGGCTTCTCCGAGGTGATGTCGACAGAGGTTCTGGGCCCGCTCAGCAACCCGACCTACAAGGAATACACCAACGACATCCACCGCTCTGGCGAGCACCTGCTGAACCTCATCAACGAGATCCTCGACCTGTCGCGCATCGAGGCCGGCCGCTACGACCTCAACGAGGATTCGGTCAGCCTGGTCGATATCGCCGAGGATTGCATAGGCATGGTGCAACTGAAGGCGCGCGCCAAGAACATCGCCATCCACCAGCAGTTCGAACACGGCATGCCCTCGGTCTGGATCGACGAAAAGTCGATGCGCCAGGTCATTCTCAATCTGCTGTCGAATGCCGTGAAGTTCACCAATACCGGCGGCGAAGTCACCTTCAAGGTCGGCTGGACCGCGGGCGGCGGCCAGTATCTCTCGATCAAGGACAACGGCCCCGGCATTCCCGAGGAAGAAATCCCGATCGTGCTCTCGGCCTTCGGCCAGGGCTCGATCGCCATCAAGAGCGCCGAACAGGGCACGGGTCTCGGCCTGCCGATCGTCCAGGCCATCCTCGCCAAGCACAATGGCGAATTCATCCTGCGCTCGAAGCTGCGCGAAGGAACAGAGGCGATCGCCATCCTGCCGGCGCGCCGCGTGCTCGAAAGCCTGCCGGCGATCGAGGATGTCGCAGCCCCGGTTCGCCGCCGCAAGAGCTTCGCCTGATCCATGCACATCGAAACGCAGCGCCTCAGGCTTCGGCCCTGGGAAGAACGCGATATCGCGCCTTTCGCGCTTGCCAATGCCGATCCCGAAGTCCGGCGCTACTACTATCCGGCCATTCTGACGCGCGACGAAACGGCAACGATGATTGCCGACTGCGCCCGCCATCTCGCCGACCGCGGCTTCGGCTTCCTCGCCGTTGAACGCAAATCCGATGGTGCGCTGATCGGCGGTCTCGGCCTTTCTGAGGCTGGAGACGAAATCCCCGGCGGACCGCATGTCGAAATCGGCTGGATCCTTGCCCGCCCCTACTGGCGGCAAGGATACGCGCTGGAAGCGGCGAGCGCCTGCCTGGACCATGCATGGCGCACACTCGGCCTTGCCGAGGTTATCGGCTATACCTCGCGCATCAACCAGCCTTCGCGGGCACTGATGGAAAGATTGGGTATGCGCTCGGATCCGGCCGATGATTTCGACGACGTCACGGTGCCCGGGGGCAACCCGCTGCGTCCGCATGTGCTTTATCGGGTGAAGGCGCCGGCCCGCTAGCCGGTCAGTTCATAAAGCCGTCGAAGATCACGACATAGGCGGCATAGACACCGTTGGCGACAATCAGGCAGAGGCAGGCGAAGGAGCCGAGATCCTTGGCGTTCTTACCCATTTCCGAGATTTCGGGAGAAACGCGATCGACAATTTCCTCGATTGCCGTGTTGATCGCCTCGAAGGCCATCATCAGCAGGAACAGGATCGCCATCGCCACATATTGGAAGAAGGTTGCGCCGACGATGATGAAAGCGATCATCGCGGCGGCAAAGGCGATCAGCTCGTGGCGAAAGGCAGCCTCGCCGATCAGCCGCTTGGCGCCGCCGAGCGAATAGCTCGCAGCGGCAAAGAGATGCCGAATGCCGGTCTGCTTCTCGACAGGACCCGTCTGTCCAATGCGGTGCGTGGTGTTCTTGGCGTCCATTTCGTCTCGACAGGGCTTGAAACTGTGCTTGCTTCGACATCGTGATTGAGGCGAATGCAAGGCGGTCTCGGTTGCAGGCACCCAAGACTATAGCTAGGGCGCGCATTTGCGCTTTGGATAGGCGAGAAGGACGCATCCATCAAGGCCCGGCACGCGACAGCTTCGCGCCCGTGACAGGCCTTGGACAGAAACCGGCCGGCCTTCCTGCAAAGCCCGGCCGGAACTTCACTATTCCTTGTTGCTGACGCCGGCCTGGGCAAAGGTCGCCATGCCGCTGTGGCAAGCAGCCGCCGCCTTGACGATACCGGCGGCAAGGGCCGCGCCCGTGCCTTCGCCAAGCCGCATGCCGAGTGCCAGGAGCGGCGTCTTGCCGAGCTTCTCGATCGCGCGCAGATGCCCCGGTTCGCCCGAAACATGGCCGATCAGGCAATGGTCGAGGGCCGACGGGTTGGCCGCCTTCAGGATCGAAGCCGCAGCGGTCGCCACGTAGCCGTCAATGATGACAGGTACCTTCTGGACGCGGGCGGCCAGGATGGCGCCAGCCATGGCCGCGATCTCACGACCGCCGAGGCGACGCATCAGTTCGAGCGGATCGGACAGGTGATCGCGATGCAGCGCCACGGCCTTTTCGACCGCGGCGATCTTGCGCTTCAGCACCTCGCCTTCGGAGCCGGTACCCGGACCGACCCATTCTTCGGCCGTGCCACCATAAAGGCCGAGATTGATCGCGGCCGCGATCGTGGTGTTGCCGATGCCCATTTCCCCGATGCACAGAAGATCCGTGCCGCCGGCAATCGCCTCCATGCCAAAGGCCATGGTCGCGGCGCAATCGCGCTCGGACAGCGCGGCTTCCTCGGTGATGTCACCGGTCGGGTATTCGAGTGCGAGGTCGAAGACCTTCAGCCCGAGGTCGTGGCTGACACAGATCTGGTTGATCGCAGCGCCACCGGCGGCAAAATTCTCGACCATCTGTGCGGTGACGGATGACGGGAACGGGGTCACGCCCTGGCGGGTGACGCCGTGGTTGCCGGCAAAGATCGCCACCAGCGGCCGGTTGACCACCGGCGCCTTGCCCGTCCAGGCGGCGAGCCAGAAGGCGATTTCCTCGAGGCGGCCGAGCGCACCCGGCGGCTTCGTCAGCTGGGCGTCCCGCTCCCGCGCGGCAACAAGGGCTGCCGCATCCGGGCCCGGCAGGTTGCGCAACAATTCGCGAAAATCATCAAACGGCAGGCCGCTAGCACTCATGGGAGGAATCCTTGCATCATCGTGAAGCTCTATCTACGCCCCTCATAGAGGGCGCCGAAAATTCGGGCAACGACATTTGCGCCAATCGGCGTCGCCGTCTCGATCCGCGAGCGGTCGCAGACGGCCTATGAAAGGTCTGGGAAAAGTGTGCGCGGCCCTCGCGGGTGCGCCCGTCCGGCTTGCGAGACTCGCCGCAGTCGGCGAGTTTGGCAGCGGCCGGGTCAATGGCCGCAACCTTGGAGGAGCCATGGGCTTCGTTGGCGATTTCTGTGACGATGTGGCGCGGTCGATCGGCTTTCTCAGCCGCATCCCGATGCCTGCGCGCCATTTCGAAGGTTATGACGGGCGCTTGAGCCGTGCCGTGCGCGCCTTCCCGCTCGCCGGCCTGGCGATCGCACTGCCATCGGCGGCCGTCGCCATGGCCCTCATGGCGCTGCAGGTGAGCTCGCTCTTTGCCGCCTTTGTCGTCGTCGCCATCCAGGCGCTTGTCACCGGCGCACTGCACGAAGACGGGCTTGGCGACACGGCCGATGGCTTTGGCGGCGGTCGCGACCGCGAAGCGGCGCTCGCGATCATGAAGGACAGCCGCATCGGCACCTATGCGGCCGTCGCCCTCATCCTCTCCTTCGGCCTGCGCGTCTCGGCGCTCGCCTCGATCCTGCCGCTCTTTTCGCCGCTGGGCGCCGCCATGGCGATCCTTGGCGCAGCGTGCCTCAGCCGCGCCGCCATGGTTTGGCACTGGTCGTCGCTTCCGCCGGCGCGCAGCGGCGGCGTCGCGGCCTCGGCTGGCGAGCCGGAACCGGCGGCCACGCGCTTCGCGCTTGCCTTCGGACTTCTTGTCGCAATGCTGTTCTTCTATCTCGCGCAGGTCCCGGCGCTCGGCGTCATCGCGGCGCTCGTCGCATTCCTTGCCACGGTCAAGGGCTTCGCTCGGCTGGCGATGCGCAAGATCGGCGGACAAACGGGCGACACGATCGGGGCGACGCAGCAACTGACCGAAATCGCCGTGCTCGGTGCCCTTGCGCTGACGGTTTGAAACATCGATATATCAAGGGAAAACTGAGCACGCCCATGGAATCTCCCTGCATTCTCGTCTGTTCGATCGATGACAAGACCGGCTACTGTTTCGGCTGCGGCCGTACCCGCGACGAAGTCGGACGCTGGACGCTCTATACCGATGCCGAACGCCGCGCGATCATGAGCGCGTTGCCTGCGCGGCTTGAGACCGTCGAACGCAAGCCGCGGCGCGAAACCCGACGCACGCGCATGGCGAGGGAACGCGGCGAAGCATGACCCGTCTTGCCATCCTGCTCTCGATCCTGGCCATCGGCCTCATCCTGCTGATCATCAACCACGACACCGGCCGCACCATGGGGCTTGCCAATGACCAGTTCGGGCAACTGGTCTCGCTCGGCGCCATCGCCACGCTGATCGGCGCCGGCATCCTGCAGAGCCGCCACCGCTTCGGCGAAGGCCTGCGTCAGATCGCCATCTGGCTCTTCGTCGTTCTGGCGCTGGTCTCGGCCTATGTCTACCGCTTCGAGTTGGAGGGCTTCGGCAACCGCCTGCTCGCCGGCCTCATCCCCGGCCGCGCCACCATCATCACTGACAGCGAGGGACAGCAGGAAGTGGTGCTGCAGAAGATGCTGAACGGTCATTTCGAGACCACTGCGACGGTCGACGGCAAGGACATCAGCATGCTGGTCGATACCGGCGCCAGCAACATCGCGCTCACCTATGAAGATGCGGAAAAGATCGGCCTCGACCCGGCCAACCTCAACTATATCGTCACGGTCATGACAGCCAATGGCCGGGCCCAGGCAGCCCCCGTGATGCTTCAGGAGATCTCGATCGGCCCGATCACCCGCCGCAACATCGGCGCAACGGTCGCAGCCAAGGGCAAGCTCGATCAGAGCCTGCTCGGCATGAGCTTCCTGTCGACGCTGGAGATGCTGCAGATGCGTACCGACGAGCTGCGTCTGCGCGACTGATCGGCATCGGCCCCGGCGCGCGGTCGTGCCACGCATAGAAGCAAGGGGAGCACGGCATGGATTTCATGCGACTGCTGAAGTCGATCGAGGAACTGCTCTATGAGCTCGTCTGCTGGCTGCTGTTTTATCCGCTCACCCTGTGGCGCACGCTGCGCCACCCGCAGGCGATGATGCGCTATGCCGACGTCGAGCTCGGCGACGACCTGCCGGAGCAGTACTCGGATGCGCTGAGCCCGCCGCTTTTTCTGCTGATCACGCTGCTCTTGGCGCATGGGCTGGAGCTCGGTCTCGTCAGCCGCGCAGTTCCCTGGGCGCCGACGTCGCTGCTTGCCTCCGACTCCAACCTGCTGATGTTTCGGGCTGTCGCCTTCAGCATTCTGCCTCTGCTGATGGCCGTGAAGCTCTTGCGCAACAAGGGTGCCAAGCTGACACGCGAGACGCTGCGTCCGCCCTTCTTCAGCCAGTGCTACGTCACGGCACCCTTCGCTTTTGCCATCAGCCTCGGTGGCCAATTGCTCTTGGCCGGGCACAACGCCTTCACCACTGTCGGCGCCGCCTTCGTGGTCGCTTCGATCGTCTGGTACATCGTTGCCGAAACGCGCTGGTTCATGGCCGACCTCGGGCTCTCCGCCGTGCGGTCGCTCCTCCACGTCGTGGTCACGATTCTTCAGGCGCTGCTCGCGATGGCCGTCGCCAGCACGATCATCGCCTATGCCAGTGGAGCCGTACCGGCGCTAGCACCCTGACCAGACCGACGGAAGTCAGTTACGCAGGCGGTAGCCGGTGCGGAAGATCCAGGCGAGCACCGACATGCAGACAGTCAGGAAGGCAATGATGATCACCGCGCTGAAGATCGGGTTGACGTCCGACACCTCGAAGAAGCTCCAGCGGAAACCGCTGATGAGGTACAGCACCGGGTTGAAATGGCTGACGGCCTGCCAGAAGGGCGGCAGCATCTTCACCGAATAGAAGCTGCCGCCGAGGAAGACGAGCGGCGGGATCACCAGCATGGGGATCAGGTTCAGTTGCTCGAAATCCTTGGCCCAGATGCCGATGATGAAGCCGAACAGGCTGAAGGAAATCGCGGTCAGCACGAAGAAGAAGACCATGACGAAGGGATGAGCGATCGTCAGGTCGACGAAGAGCGATGCCGTCAGGAGAATGATCGTGCCGATCATCATCCCCTTGGTCGCCGCGGCGCCGACATAGCCGAGCACGATCTCGACCATCGAGACCGGCGAGGAAAGCACCTCGTAGATCGTGCCGGTGAATTTCGGGAAATAGATGCCGAAGGACCCGTTACCGATGCACTGGGTCAGAAGCGTCAGCATCATCAGGCCGGGCGTGATGAAGGCGCCATAGGAAACGCCGTCGATCTCCTGGATGCGGCCGCCGATCGCCGCGCCGAAGACGATGAAATAGAGCGACGTGGAGATAACGGGCGACACCACGCTCTGCAGAAGTGTGCGGCGGGTGCGGGCCATCTCGAAGAAATAGATCGACTTGATCGCTTCGATGTTCATCGCCCTGCCCCCACGATTTCGACGAAAATGTCTTCCAGCGAGCTCTGTCGCGTGGAAATGTCCTTGAGCCTGATGCCGGCTTCGGCCAAGGCGGCGAGCAAGGTGGTAATCCCGGTCCGCTCGGCGCTGGTGTCATAATCGTAGATCAGACAATGGCCGTCGCCTTCGAGCGTCAGGTTGTAACCCGAGAGCACGTCAGGCACGCCATCCAGCGGATGGGCGAGATCGACGCGCAACTGCTTGCGCCCGAGCTTCGACATCAGCGCCGCCTTGTCCTCGACCAGCAGGATCTCGCCGCCGTTGATGACGCCGATGCGGTCGGCGATTTCTTCCGCCTCTTCGATGTAGTGTGTCGTCAGGATGATCGTCACGCCCGAGGCGCGCAGCCGCTCGACCACGTCCCACATGCTTTTGCGCAGGTTGACGTCGACGCCGGCCGTCGGCTCGTCGAGGAAGAGGACCCGCGGCTCATGCGACAGCGCCTTGGCGATCAGCACGCGCCGCTTCATGCCGCCCGAAAGCTCGCGCAGCATGTTGTCCTTCTTGTCCCAGAGCGACAGGTCCTTCAGCACCTTTTCGATATGGGCGGGGTTCGGCTTCTTGCCGTGCAGCCCGCGGGAGAAGGTGACCGTATTCCAGACGGTTTCGAAAGCGTCGGTGGTCAGCTCCTGCGGCACGAGCCCGATCATCGCGCGGGTCTCGCGGAAATCGCGCACAACGTCGTGCCCCCCGACCATCACCGTTCCGCCGCTCGGATTGACGATACCGCAGATGATCGAGATCAGCGTCGTCTTGCCGGCGCCGTTCGGCCCGAGCAACGCCAGGATCTCGCCTTCCTCGATATCGAGGCTGACGCCCTTCAGCGCCTTGAAGCCGGAGGCATAAGTCTTCGACAGATTGGAAACGGAAACGATTGGCGCCATGAAAACTGATCCGGAAGGAGGGGCAGAGTCTTGAGGTCCCGCCCTATATGGGACAATTCATTCCGATTTGCAGCCGGCTGGAATGAAAAAACAAGATGACTGTGCGTCAACGCGGCTGAGACAGTCCCGTATCGGCGCCCGCTCCGGCCGATGTCTGCCTCGGGAGCTTGCGGTCAACCAGCCGGTCATGGACCAGCATCCCGGCCAGCATTGCCACCACGAAGAGGACCGTGGCCGGCAAGCCAAGCGACAGCGAGGCGAGCGCCGGGCCCGGGCAAAGCCCGACCAGCCCCCAGCCGACGCCGAAGATCGCCGAGCCGACGATCAGTCGCCGGTCGATGACCTGATTGTTGGGCAGATGAAAGGTCCCGTCGAACAGCGGATGTTCCAACCGGCGCGTCACCAGAACTCCGAGCGCCGAAACGAAGACAGCGCCGCCGAGCACGAAGGCAAGGCTTGGGTTCCAGTTGCCGGTTATGTCAAGAAAAGCCCGCACGCGGGCCGGATCGAGCATTCCCGACAGCGAAAGACCGAACCCGAATACGACGCCGGAGACGAGCGTCGCGGCAAGGCGGAGCAAGGCGCTGTTCATGCGAAGAAACCCGCAACGAAGACCGTGACGATCGCCGCTCCCATGAACGTGGCGACCGCGGCGATCGAGCGGCGCGACAGCCTTGCAAGCCCGACAACGCCATGACCGCTGGTGCAGCCCGAGCCCATGCGCGAGCCGAAGCCCACCAGCAGGCCCCCAACCACGAGAAGCGGCCAGGAGGCCGTCACAGTCACCGACGGCCAGGCATCGAAAGTGAGGCGGTACAACGCCGGTCCGGCAATCAGCCCCAGTACGAACAATGCGCCCGACGAAGCCTGTACGCCCTGCAGCAGCCGCCCTGCGATGCCACTGATGCCGGCCACCCGGCCAGTGGCCACCATCAGGATCGCCGCCGACAGGCCAATCAACAGCCCGCCTACCAGCGCATTCCCGTATTCATTCATGCTTTTGAACCATCTCGACAGAAGATCTGATAGAGCGAGCCGACGAGGCGCGCCACCTTGTCGTGGCTGAGCCGATAGAAAACCTGCTTGGCCTGCCGACGGGTCGCGACAATGCCGGCATCCCGCAACACCGTCAATTGCTGTGAAAGCGTGGGCTGGCGAATGCCCAGCATTTCCTCGAGCGCCGCGACAGAATGCTCGCCTTCGAGCAGCGCGCTCACGATCAGCAACCTGTTGCGGTTGGCAAGTGTCCTGAGGATTTTAGAAACTTCGGCGGCATGCACAGCCATATCGCTGCGCATCCCCGGAAATTGCATGACCGTTCCCATTTCGTCCTCCTGTGGCGTCAAGGAGTGAGTAGGGCCCCCAATGCTTGCAGCGGCCAACCAGACACTATCCAAGATTGTTATACGAAATAATATAATATCGTATTACTTATTACAAAACCAGACGAAACGGAGAGATCGGCACGGCCTCGCCAACCCGAGGTTTTCTCATCTGCAGAAAAACATATAGAAAATTCAGTCTGTTACAATTGGATCCGAAAATGCCGGGAATCGCCATATTTGGGGCAACCGATCGGAACGCGACCCGGACGAGTAAAACCTAAAGTATAATACTACTTATTTAGGGAATCAGGTCGATTCGCAGATCTTCGCCGACAGCCGGCCAGGAACGCACTCGAACGAAAGCCGGCGCAAGATTTGCTCGGCCGACCACAGCAATCACGCCCAACTGTCACGAAACCGTGACGCTCTTCGATCAGTTTGCAACGCGCGGGCCGCAACATCGCCCTTTGATTTGCGCTCGTGATTTGCAGGCCGGAGCCTCCCCCTTTTGCTCCGGTCGTTGGGCCGGCCTCCCCGCCGGCCTCTTTTTTTTGCCGGCTTCCGAGCTTCGATAGCCGGCAGCTGGAAACCACTGGTGCCAACCGGCTGAACACCTAATCGCAGTGCCGATAACCGGTCTTGCGCGTCCTCAGGTCGAAGTGGAAATGGTCCTTGTGGAACGGGTCGCTGCCCGGGCCGAGCACGGTGTTGAAGTACTTGCAGCTGTCGGAACGCACGGCCTTCAGCAATGCCTTCTCGCGGAAGGCGAAGAAGCCCTTCTTGCGCACGTCGATTTCCTTGCCGTTCTTCAGCACGAACTTGCCGACATCGATGGCGTTGCCGCGCGCGTGTTCCGACATCGGATTGCCGCGACGCGAATTCATCGTACGGCAGGAGTAGCCGCCAAGCGGTTTGATCGTCTTGATGCCGGACCAGTAGCGGTAGCGTGACGACGGGGCGAGTTCGTACTTCACCCACTTCGCGAAAGCCTCGGTCACCTCGCAATTGAGCTTGACCGCCGGCTTCACACCGATGCCGCCGGACAGCCCGCTGAGTTCGATCGGATAGTCGATGCCGCAGGACGGACCGTTGCTGATGCGCGGAATGTCGCGGAAGGTGACGCCGAGCTTTTTCAGGCGCTGGCGGCAAGCAATCTCGGAACCGGGCATCGCGCCGGTATATTCGGGCGTCGACATCGGATTGTTGGCGCGCGGCAGGAAGGCGACCTGCTGCGGCTCCTGCGTGCGCTGAAGGCGCTGCTGTTCCATGGCGCGGGCGAGCTGCGCCTGTTCGGCGGCCATCTTGTCCGGCGACAGCGGCGGCAGATCCGGGTCATAGCCAAGGTTCGCTTCGGCCGGCGCGGCGCTGTTTGCACCGCCGAGTTGGCGCACATTCTCGTCACCAATGCCGCCGACCACCGGCTGGCTGGCATTGCCCTCGGCAATGTCGTTGCTCTGCTCTTCCGCAAGCCCCACCACCGGCTGCTCCACGCCGAGCATCGCATCCATGTTGACGCCCTCTTGGGGAATAGCGCTCGAGCCGGCGCTTGCCGGCTGCGCGCCCGTCGCCACCGCCTCGTCGCTATCGAGCATCGGAAGCGCGCGGCGCGTCTGCTGAGGCGCCGCGTGCTGCGGATTGGTCTGGAAGGTCGAGGGCTGCGTGGCGGCCGGATAGGCGGCCACCTCCTCTGCCGGCACGGCATCGACAGGAACCGGCCCGATCGACCCGACCCGCGCCCCGCCATCGATGCGGCCGGGCGGCGAAAGCGCGTCATCGGTCGAGCAGGTGACGAGCGAAAACGAAAGAACGAGCGCCGTCAGCGGGCGATGGAGACGAGTAACATAGGCCATACCGAACTGCGCCTTCCTCCAGGCGGCCCGAAAAAGACCACCGTCATCGCCCCGCTGCCCCTGCCGCCGCCACCGCGTTCAATTGGCACGCAATGGTTGCTACAGCACCTGCAATTGCTGCCTTTTGCCTGTGTCGCAAACCGGGCACAGCGGACATAAAGCCTGATTTGCCTGGCATTTTATTCAAATACGGTAAACGAAGGCTTGCGCGCCAACCGCTGGAAATGGGGTGTCCGCGCTGCGAATGGTCCATCCATACCGACAAAAAAGAGCCCGCGTCCTCGTCGGACGCGGGCTCGCATGCTGAAGGCGTGATCGCTTAGGCCTTAGCGGCACTCGCCGCGATGGACGATCTGGAAACCGGCACCGCCCGCCTCGCAGGCGTTGGAGAAGGTTTCGATGCGGCTGCCACGCTGGCCGCAGACCGGGGCATATTCGCGGGTGCAGAACTGGCCCTCGGATGGACGGTCGTCCTCCCTGCGGCATTCGCCGCGGCCGATCACCTGGAAGCCCTCGGAACGCGCCTGGCAGGCGTTCGAGAAGGTCTGCGTGCGGCGGCCGCGCTGGCCACACACCGGATTGTATTCCATCGTGCAGGCCTGCGGCTCGCGATCCGGCGGGCGATAGTCCGGACGGCACTCGCCGCGGTGGATGACGTTGAAGCCGTCGGCGCGCGCCTGGCAGGAGTTCGGGAAGCTGCGCATACGATTGCCGCGCTCGCCACAAACCGGCGCATATTCCATCGTGCAGGCCTGCGGGCGCGTGGGCCTCGGCCCCGGCCGCGGCTCGTCGACGACGACGGTACAGGCGGAAAGAAACCCGAGCGCCAGCATCATGAGCGCGATCGGCCGGGTCAGAAGTAGTTTGAGAAGTGCCATGGTGTCCCCTCTGGTGCAGCGGCCGGCAACCGGAGCGACGCCCCGTCGAACACCTCCCGCTTCTCGCGTATCTATCCCCGGCGGTGCTGAGGTCAAGACGGAGAATGTCTCCGTGCACGACAACCGGTGTGACGATGGCGGCACCTAAACGCGTATCCTTGCGACAGCATTGCGGCCGACCCCCAATGAAAAACCCGCGCGGCGTAGCGCGCGGGTCGCAATCGACAAACCTGTGGCGTCAGGCGGCGCGGCCGTAACCCGCGTGCGAGCCTGAAGGCTGCAGCCGGAACTTCGTCAGCAGCGACTTCAGCTCGCGGCTTTCGGCCGCCAGCGTCTGGCTCGCCGCCGTCGTTTCCTCCACCATCGCCGCGTTCTGCTGGGTCATCTGGTCCATGCTGTTGACGGCGACATTGACCTCCTGCAGCCCGGTCGCCTGCTCGCGCGCAGCCGTGGCGATCGAGGCCACCTGCTCGTTGACCCGGTTGACCTGCGCCTCGATCTCCGAGAGCGCCTCGCCTGTGGAGCGAACCAGATCGACGCCGGCGCCGACCTCGCGCACCGAGGCGCCGATCAGTTCCTTGATCTCCTTGGCGGCTCCGGCCGAACGCTGCGCCAACTCGCGCACTTCCTGTGCGACGACGGCAAAGCCGCGGCCCGCCTCGCCGGCGCGCGCTGCCTCGACCCCGGCGTTGAGCGCCAGCAGATTCGTCTGGAAGGCGATCTCGTCGATGACGCCGATGATCTGGCCGATGCGGCCGGACGAGCTTTCGATCCGCCCCATGGCGTCGATGGCATTGCGCACGATGCCGCCGGACTTTGCGGCGCTGGTCCTGGTCCGGTCGACCATCTCACGCGCTTCGTTTGCCCGTTCGGAGGCATGGCGAACCGTCGAGGTGATTTCGTCCAGTGCCGCGGCCGTCTCTTCAAGGGCGGCTGCCTGCTGTTCCGTCCGGCGGGAAAGATTGTTTGCCGCTTCGGAAATATCGCCGGCGCTGGCTGTGACGATCTCGGTCGAATGCGAGATCGAGCCGATGACATCACGAAGGGCTGCGACGGCGGTGTTGAAGTCGTCCCGCAGCTTGCCGTATTCCGGCGCGATATGGCCGATCTCGGCGGTGAGGTCGCCGCTCGCCAGGAGTTCGAGCGCCGCACCAACGGTTTCCATCGTCTCGGCCTGCGCCTCAGCCGTCGCCCGCTGGCGCTGCTCGTTGCCGCGCCGCTCGGAACTCAGTCGCTCCTGCTGTTCTGCCTCACGCGAGCGCAACTCCAGCCGTTCGCGCACCGAGTCACGCAGGACAACGAGGACCTTGGCCATCTGGCCGATCTCGTCGCCACGGTCGGTTTCCGGCACCTCCGAAGACAGATCTTCGTCGGCGATCGCCCGCATCGAGGCCTTCAGCTTTTCGACCGGCTTGACGACGCTGCGCACGATCGCCAGTGCCGCCATCAGGATGGCAAGAGCGGCGGCGGCAAGAATGCCGGCAACCTGCCAGGCGCGGTCGCGGAACATCGCCGCCAGGTCGTCGGCATAGACGCCGGTCCCGACCACCCAGCCCCAGGGCTTGAAGCCGGCAACGTGCGAATACTTCAGCACCGGCGCGTCGGCACCGGGCTTCGGCCAGTAGTAGTCGACGAAACCCTGGCCGCTCTTTTCGACGGTCTTTACGAACTCGACGAAGAGCTGCTTGCCGTTGGGATCCTTGTTTTCGGTGAGGTCCTTGCCGTCGAGCTCCGGCTTGATCGGATGCATGATCATGGTCGGATGCATGTCGTTGACCCAGAAATAGCCGCTGCCCTGGTAGCGCATCGCCTTGATCGCTTCTAGCGCGCGCTTCTGCGCCTCCTCGCGCGGCAGCGTGCCGGCCACTTCCAGCTTGTGATAGGCGTCGAACACGGCGATCGCGTTCTCGTCCATCGCCGCAAGCATCGCCTTTCGTTCGCCGACGAGCTTTTCCTGCGCCTGGAACAGACCGAAGGTCAGCGCCGCCGCCATGGTCAAAAGCGCAAATGCCACCAGCGCGTAGAGACGCGCCGAAATCCTGAATTTCTTCATTGCCAATCCCCTGCCCCTCGGCGCTCCCCGCGCCGCCCCAAATCCTGGCTGCCGCGGCATAGCCGGCAGGCACTCTCAGAGCCTGCAGGTTAGGATGAGGTCTTTGCAAAGCTCCTAACGAGGAACCCCTAAATTTGGCATTCCTCATTCACCCCCTTCGAAAGTATAACGAGCCGGCACCTCAAGGACGTTGCCGGCATTTGTGCGGCAGCGGGGTCTTCCCTCCACAAGTGCGCTCGGGTTACATCTTGTCTCCAACAGGGAGACAGGCTGCATGACCGAACAGACGAGACCGACCGGCGAACTCACCTTGCGCACGCTCGCCATGCCGGGCGATGCCAATGCGGCGGGCGACATCTTCGGCGGCTGGGTGATGGCGCAGATGGACCTGTCCTGCGGCATCCGCGCGGCAGAACGCGCCCGCGGCCGCGTCGTGACGGCGGCTGTCAAGGAAATGGCCTTCGCGCTGCCCGTCAAGATCGGCGACACGCTCTGCATCTATACGGACGTGGTCAAGGTTGGCCGCACCTCGATGACGCTCAAGGTCGAAGCCTGGGCGCAGCGTTATCTCTCGCATCTGATGGAAAAGGTGACGGACGCGATCTTCGTGATGGTCGCGCTCGACGAGAACGGCAAACCGAAGCCGGTGCCGGCGGAAGAATAGGAGCGCGGCGTATGGAGCCTGCCCATACCGACCCGGAGATCTTCTCGCATATCCGCGTCGTCATGGGCATGATCGTCAGCCTGAGCCTCGCTCGGCTCTTGAGCGGCATTGCACTCTTCGTCCAGCATCCCGGCAAGACGCGCGTCTACTGGATCCACCTCGGCTGGGTCCTGTTTATGTTCGTCTTCCTCGTGCACTTCTGGTGGTGGGAGTTCCACCTGCATTCGCTGGCGGTGATCGATGTCAGCGTCTACCTCTTCGTCGTCCTCTATTGCTGCGTCTTCTTCTTTCTCTGCGTCATGCTGTTTCCAACGACGCTCGACGACTACAGCGACTACGAACACTATTTCATGTCGCGCCGGGCCTGGTTCTTTGGTGCCCTGGCGCTTGCCTTTGCCGTCGATCTCGTCGACACCGCGTTGAAGGGAAAGGCCTATTTCGCGTCCTACGGCTTTGAGTACCCGGCGCGCAACACCGCCTACATCCTGCTCTGCATTGCCGCCGCCTGGACCCCGAACCGCCGCTTTCACGCGGTCTTCGTCGTCGCAGCCGTCGCCTACCAGCTCGTCTGGATGTACCGGGCTTTCGATCTTCTCGATTGAGACGCGGCAGGGCCGTCGTTGAGGATTTCCGTCCAGTGGTCTTGATCCAGCGGCACGGCAGTGCTTTATCCGTTAGTCATATCTATATCTCGCATATGCAGGTCGGGGGACTGTTGCATCATGGAAATCTTTACCGCTGCCGGCCTGGCGGCGCTTCTTCAAGTCATCGTCATTGACCTCGTTCTCGCCGGCGACAACGCCGTCGTGATTGGTCTTGCCGCCGCTGGCCTGCCGACGGACCAACGCAAGAAGGTCATTCTCGTCGGCATCATCGCCGCCACGGTGCTGCGCATCGCGCTCGCCAGCGTCACGGTGCAACTGCTCGAAATCATCGGCCTGCTGCTCGCCGGCGGCATCCTGCTGCTTTGGGTCTGCTGGAAGATGTGGCGCGAAATTCGCGAACAGCAGGCAGCAAACGCTGCGGGCGAAAGCGGACAAGGCTCCGAGGCGCCCAGGAAAACCTTCATGCAGGCGGCCATCCAGATCGTCGTCGCCGACGTCTCGATGTCGCTCGACAACGTGCTCGCTGTTGCCGGCGCTGCCCGCGAACATCCGACGATCCTGGTAATCGGCCTTGCGCTCTCGATCGCCATGATGGGCATCGCCGCCGGCTTTATCGCCCGGCTGCTCAACCGCTATCACTGGATCGCCTATATCGGTCTCGTGATCATCCTCTATGTCGCGCTCGACATGATCTATCGCGGCGCAGTCGAGGTCTGGCCGCATCTGGCCCCGGCCGTGGCGGCGGTGATGTAGTTACCGCAACGCCGACGACAAACCGCTTTTCGCTGAAAAGGCAGGGTTTACGCCCTGCCTTTTTCTTTGTGTCCGTTGGGGGTGCGTCAGCCCTTGAAGATGAAGGAAGCACCGGCCGCGATCAACGCGAAGCCGACCAGATGGTTCCAGCCGATCGACTCCTTCAGCCAGAAGACGGAGAAGGCTGCAAAGACGATCAGCGTGATCACCTCCTGCATCGTCTTCAACTGGGCCGCCGAATAGACCTGGTGGCCGATGCGGTTTGCCGGCACCGCCAGGCAATATTCGAAGAAGGCAATGCCCCAGCTGGCGACGATCGCCATGTAAAGCGGCGACGACGTGTACTTCAGGTGCCCGTACCAGGCAAAGGTCATGAAGACGTTGGAGATCAGGAGCAGAAGAACGGGCCAGAGATAGGCCGGAGAAAGGGTGAACGACATGAAGAACCTCGGCGTGCGAATCACGCTGAGACGATGCGCCGCCGCCCCGTAGGCGCGCAAGTGCCGCCGCTTCTCCGGCGTAAAGACCTGCCTTGGAAGGCACCGACCCACTATTTTTTTGATGTCTGACGCGGCGAATCGCCGTTTCGCATCAGCTATTTCGGCGATTAGCAATCCCTGCCCTAATATTTTACGGGTTTTGCCACAATTTTGCACCGGCGCATGGTGAATGAAGCTTTGCTGCCCGACGGGGCAGACAGGGGAATACCACACTTCGAAACGGCAGTTGCCGTGAAGCTGGCTCCGCGTTTTGCCGCGGTTCGCCGACGTGCCCGATGCGGCGTTTTTCAACGCCTGCACGCGCGCGTCCGCTGATATCTCCCCGCCCAACATTGGAAACCGTTGAGCAACCGGGTGCCATGCCGGCGATTGCCAGGCCGCCCCGACCGTTCGCACCAAGCAACTTGTCAAGGAGACCTGACCATGAAGGTCCTGGCGTTTCTTGCGGCTGCCTATGTCGCGCTACTGACACCTGATTTCGCCAATGCGGGCATGCTTGCCCAGGCGCAGCAATACAAGGGCCTGCACGAGGTCAAGAACAACAAGACCCTTCGTGCAGCGCTCGGCATCAACCCGGCCCGCACCCCCTGGTGCGGCCATTTCATGGGCATGGTCGCCCGCAAGGCCGGGCGCAGTCCGCCGCAGAGCTTCGGCATCGCCCGTTCCTGGCTGCGTTTTGGCGCGCCCGTGAAGCTCTCCTATGCCCGTCCCGGCGACGTCGTCGTCGTGCGCACCGGCCGCGGCTATCACGTCGGCATCCTGTCCATGCTGTCGAAATCGACGGCCCAGCTGATCGGCGGCAACCAGTCCGGCGGCGTCAGGGTATCGCAGTTCGCACGCGGCCAGGTGGTCGCCATCAGACGGTAGCGCGGCCACAACCGCGCCCGAGCGAGCTTCTTTCAGCGCCGGCTTTCCGGAATGCTGGCTTGCGCCCTCAAGCGAGCTTCAGCCGCATGGCACAGCGCCGCTCTGCCGGCAGCCCGTGCGCAGCCTCGTTGGCAAGGATTTCGGCAAGACGCGGATCGAGTTCGCCCGCATCGAGCGTCACAAAGCCGAGCTTGCGATAGAAGTGCTCGTTCCAGGCAAGATCGCGGAACGTCGTCAGCGTGACGGCGGCGCATGACGTCACGCGCGCATGCGCGATTGCCGCCAGCATCAGCGTGCGCCCAAGCCCCTGCCCCTGACGTTCCGCCTCGACGGCAAGCTGCCAGATGTGCATGGCATCGTCAGCAACCGTAGCGCAAAGAAAAGCGATCGGCCGATCGGAGGCGTCGACCATTACCACCGATAGTCCGGTGCGCAGGAATTCGCGATGAGCTTCTGCCGATTGCACGTCGTCATCGGCAATCCAGGCAAGCTCGGGGACGGTGCGGAACACCTCGCCGGAGGAGCGCTCGATGGCGGGCAGAAGAGAAAGGTCGCTTTCGCGTGTGGGTCGAATCAGCGGCATGGTGGCGCCATCCTACCGCTGCACAGCGCCGCGTCGACCCCGCTGCGTGTTCCCTGGCTGACCGCCACGCCGCTTAAAGCGACAACGCCATCAACATCTCGTCGAAATAGGCATCGTCGACCCGCAGCGCGCGCTGTTCCAGGCCGTATTCGACAAATCCCGCCTTCCGGTAGAGGCTGAGGGCAGCGGCGTTCGACGAGACGACTGTCAGCAACAGCCGCTCCACCTTGCCCCGCGCTTCGGCGATAATCCCGTCGACGAGCAAACGCGATAGCCCGGTTCCTCGTGCCTCCGGCAAGACGTACATGCCCCAGAGGGTCCCCTTGTGCTTTGCCTTTGTCGCCGTCTGGATCGCGAGGCCAGCAACACCCATGAGCTTTTCATCGCTATCGAAGGCGCCGAGGACGAAGCCGCTATCAAGCCGTTCCGCTGTGACCTCGATCGGCCGGCTGGCCTCATCCTCGTAAGATGAACCGAAGGCTTCAGGATGCTTCAGCAGGCCGTCTAGCCGAACTGCCCGATAGGCCTCGGCATCACTGGAGGTGAGCCGGCGAATGGAAAAAGGCGCCATCACTGTTGATCCCGAGCGCGATAGAGGTTGCCGGCCTGAACCAAGCGCGGCGGCATGAAGGCCGCGAACCTTGCACAATCGGCCGCCCCGCGGAAGCACCGGCGAGTACAATCTCGCGTAGAAGCCGCGTGGAGCATTTTTACGCATTGAGCAGCGTCTTCAGGCCCGATCAGGGCGATTTACGCTTCTCGGACTTTCTAATTTAAGTTACGCTTAATTTCCTTCTGACCAGATGCCGCAGGAGGGGCCCGCCGCCTTGGAACGGAAGCTCGCCGTGATCCTTGCTGCCGATGTCGCTGGTTACAGTCGCCTTGTCGCGACCGACGAGGAAGGCACGCTTGCGACCCTGGCCACCTACTGCGAGACGATTTCCGGCCTTGCTGCGGAGCACGGGGGCCGCGTCTTCGGCGCGGCCGGCGACAGCCTGGTCGCGGAATTCCAGAGCGCCGTGCAGGCCGTGCGGGCGGCGGTCGCCATCCAGCGAACCCTTCAGCGCCGCAATGCCGACCTACCGCCAGAAAGGCGCATGGAGTTCCGCATCGGTCTCAATCTTGGCGACGTGGTTGTCGACGGCGGCAATCTGCTCGGCGACGGGGTCAATGTCGCCGCCCGGCTCCAGCAGGTGGCGCAGCCGAACGACATCTGCATTTCCGGCGCGCTCCACGACCAGATCGAAGGCAAGCTCGAGTTTCCGATGCAGCGCCTCGGCGAGCGCGCGCTGAAGAACATACCGCGTCCGGTCCTGGTCCACCGCGTCGAGTGGCGCGAGAACCCGGCGGGCGGCGACTTGCCCGGCATGCCGCTTTCCCTGCCCGACAAGCCATCGATTGCGGTGCTGCCTTTCGTCAACATGTCCGGCGATCCCGAGCAGGATTTCTTCGCCGACGGACTGACTGAGGACATCATCACCGCACTGTCGCTTTACCGCTGGTTCTTCGTCATCGCGCGCAACTCCTCCTTCGCCTACAAGGGCCGCGCCGTCGACGTCAAACAGATCGGCCGGGATCTCGGCGTGCGCTACATCGTCGAAGGCAGCGTGCGCCGGTCCGGCTCGCGGGTGCGCGTCACCGGCCAGCTGATCGAGGCCGAGACCGGCAACCACCTCTGGGCACAGCGCTACGAGCGTGAATTCGCCGACCTCTTCGCCATTCAGGACGAAATCACCCAGCATGTGGTCGCGGCAATCGAGCCGGAGATCCTGATCGGCGAAAACCGGCGCGCGCAATTGCGGGGCACCGACAATCTCGGCGCCTATGAATGCCACATGCGCGGCACCCTGCTGCACAACGCGCAGGATTCCGCCGCGCATTTCGACGAGGCGATCGAATGGCAGCGCCGCGCCATCGCCCTCGATCAGGAATTCGGCCGCGCGCACATGATGCTCGCCCGCTCGCTCTTTGCCCGCTGCTTCTTCGGCTTCAGCAAGGACATCGACCGCGACAGCGCCGAGCTGCAGGCGGAGGCCGCGCGCGCGGTGGTGATCGACGATCACGACCCCTATTGTCACTATGTCATGTGTCTCGCCAACTTCGCGGCCCAGCGGCCGCACGCCGCGGTCGAGGAAGCGCAACAGGCGATCGACATCAACTCCAACTTCGCGCTCGCCCACATGGCGCTCGGCTGGGCGCGCATCTATATCGGCCGCTTCGCCGAGGCGCTGGACCCGCTGCACAAGGCGCTGCGGCTGAGCCCGCACGATCCGCTCACCTATCTCTTCCTCAACCGCATGGCGCTCGCCCACTACCATCTCGGCAACTACGACGAAGCCCTGCGCTGCGCCGAACGGGCGCTGCTCTTGCGCCGCACCTATTTCAACCTGGTGATGCTGATCACCTGTCTCGGCCAGCTCGACCGCATCGATGAGGCGCGCAAGCTTCTTCCGGAAGCGATCGCCAACGCACCGAACGACGTGCCGCGCTACTGGCGCTTCTTTACCGCCTATGTCGATCCTGCCGACCACGCGCATTTCAACGACGGGCTCGTCAAGGCGGGCCTGCCCATGGTTCCGTAGGCCGCCATGACACGATCGCAACTGTTCGGGGTTCTGATCGGCATGACGGTGGTGGCGTTCTTCACCATTCTGCGCGCCCAGGATCCGCAGTTGCTGCGCCAGGCGCGCGACGTCACCTTCGACGAATACCAGCGCATTGCGCCGCGCCGCTTCGAGCCCATGCCGGTCAAGATTATCGACATCGACGAGGCGTCGCTGCGCGAGCTCGGCCAATGGCCCTGGCCGCGCGATCGGCTGGCGAAGCTGACCGACCGCTTGAGCGAGATGGGTGCGGCCGCGATCGCCTTCGACGTGCTCTTTGCCGAGCCGGACAGATTGTCGCCGCGCACCGTGGTGCGCGATGTCGGCGGTGTCGATCCGTCCTTCCTTGCCGCCCTGCCGGACAATGACGAGATCTTCGCCGAGGCGATCCGCGACAAGCCCGTGGTTCTCGGCTTCGGCCTGACCAACGAGGGCAGCTACCTGCCGCCGGTCAAGGCCGGCTTTGCCCTGACCGGCGAAAGCGCCAACGAAGCGCCGCCGCGCCTGCGGGCCGCGACGCCGCTCAGGCCGCAGCTCGAGGCCAATGCCGCCGGCCTCGGCCACATCAGCCTCAATCCCGGCTCGTCCTCGGCGGTGGTGCGCACCGCCCCGCTATTCCTCAGCGACGGCCAGCAGTTCTATCCGAGCCTGGCCATGGAGGCCCTGCGGGTGGCCCAGGGCGCTTCGACTTATGTGCTGGCGGCTGCACCCGACGTCGCCAACACGCTGACCGCCGTCAAGATCGGCGACTTCGTCGTACCGCTGATGTCGACCGGCGAGGTCTGGCTCTATGTCACGCCGGACACGACGGAACGCTATATCTCGGCGCGCCGCATTCTCGCCGACGGCGAGCCTTCGCCGGATATCCGCGCCGGCATCGAAGGCAGCATCGTCTTTATCGGCACTTCGGCGGCCGGACTGCAGGATGTGCGCACCACCGCGCTCGGCCAGAACGTGCCCGGTGTTTCGATCCACGCGCAGATCGTCGAGCAGATCCTGTCGGGTCACTATCTTTCGCGCCCGGATTGGGCGAACGGGCTCGAAATCCTCTCGATCGCGCTCGCCGGAACGCTGCTGGTGCTGCTCACTACCTTCGTCAGCCCCGTGGTCGCACTCGTCTGCGGCATGGCAGTGACGGCGCTGGCGCTCGTCGCCTCCTGGATCGCCTTCTACTATGGCGGACGGCTTTTCGATCCGCTGGCGCCGATCCTCGCCGCCTCGATCACCCATTTCGCGGCCACCGCCTACCGCTTCCTGGTGACCGATCGCGAACGCCGCGAGGTGCGGCAGGCCTTCGGCCGCTATCTCTCGCCGTCGCTGCTCTACCGCATCGAGCATACGCGCAATGCCCTCAGCCTCGGCGGCGACGATCGCGAGCTCACCGTGATGTTCGTCGACGTGCGCAGCTTCACCGAAATGAGCGAGCGCATGACGCCGACCGAGGTCGTCGCCTTTCTCAACACGCTGCTCGATGCGCTGAGCCGGCATGTGCTGGCCAACGAGGGCACGCTCGACAAGTTCATCGGCGATTCGATCATGGCCTTCTGGAATGCGCCGGTCGACGTCGCCAACCATCCGCAAAAGGCAGTGCGTGCAGCGCTTGGCATGCGCGAGACGCTGGCGCGGCTGAACGCCGACAATGCCTTCGGCTTCGGCGCCGATCAGGAAGTGCGCATCGGCATCGGCATCCACACCGGGCTTGCCTGCGTCGGCAACATGGGCGCCGAGACGCGGTTCAACTATTCCGCCGTCGGCGACACCGTGAACATCGCCGCGCGCATCGAAGCGGCCTGCAAGGACGTCAACATCGACATTCTAGTGTCCGAGGCGACCGCCCAGGCTCTGCCGGACCATGCCATGCTCGACGCCGGCTCCCTCGGGCTCAAGGGCAAGACGACGCGAACGCGGGTCTATGCCGTCGCCGGCGACGAAAACCTCGCTGCCTCGCCCGCCTTCGCGGATCTGCGCGGCCTGCACGATCGGCTGGTCGCCGCACTTGGCGCTCGGACGCAGACCAGCCGCAGCATCATCAACGCCGCCAAGCTGAAGGCAGCGGCGCTGACGCCGGCACTCGCCGGTTTCTACGCCCGGATCGGCCGCCGCGCCGACCATTTCGCCCAGACGACCGACGAGAATACCAAGCGTCCTGCCGAATGAGCTTGCCAACGGCAGTCGAAAGCCACCTCACGGAGCACATGCGGAAACGACCGCAGCCTTCTGATTCAGAGCATTTTTCAAGAAACACGGCTCGCCAGAGGAAGGCGGCGAGGCGCACCGGTTCGGCTTTGAGATCAGGCGTGCGCCAGCAAAGCCTTCGCCGCCCCTTCAATCGTGGCTTGGGGCCTGATCCTGCGTCCCCTGATCTTGGCTGGGTTGATCGCCGCCACCGCCGTCTCGCGGTCCTGGGTCGCCGGGGTTGTTCGGCTGCGGCCCGGGATCACCCGGGTTTTGCGGCTGCGGCCCGGGATCACCCGGGTTTTGCGGCTGCGGGCCGGGATCGCCCGGGTTCTGGGGCTGCGGTCCGGGATCGCCGGGGTTCTCCGGCTGCGGGCCCGGATCCCGGGGCTTTTCTTCCGGCGGCGGCTTCTCTTCACGCGGCTTTTCTTCAACGCGAGCCGGTTGCTCTGGGATGGTACGGGTGGTGCCCTCGAACTGCGCCGCGCGCAGCCCGCAACCGCCGCCCACCCAGCCGATCGCTCCGGACAGGCGTTGACCTCCGGAGAGGAACGGCAGCGCCTGGGCATTGCCCAGGGATTTCAACGTCGTGCGGCTGACCCGTTTCGGTTCGGTGGCCCTCCGGCCAGGCTTGGCGACAACGCAATCGCAGCGCTGCGTCAGCTGCCGGCAGCCGCCTGGACCGCAGAAATCCGCCGCGCCGCTGAGCAACACCACCGCGGTGGTGCCATCCGGGCCGACAAAGAAGTCGAAGGCGGTGCCGCGCACCCCGATGGTGCCGGCCGGCGTGACGATTTCATAGGCGGAATGGCCGGATTTGCCGCTGATCCAGCGGAACGTGCCCTTGGCGGCCATGATGGTCAGCTTCTTCACCGACTTCTTGTCGTCATAGACGAACTTGTCGATGACGACGGAAGACCCCCAGCCGACGGCAAGCTTGGTGCCGTCCTCGAAGACGAACTGCCCGAGCCCGGACTTCGATGTCGATATCCGTTCGTTCTTGTAGACAGGGTCTCTGACCGCAATCGCACCCCGCGCACCATTGACCGCTGTCCGGATCTCCACTGCCTTGCCGACCGGTTCGGCGGCAAACGGGGACATCGGACCAAGGACCACGGCACAAAGCCCAAGTGCGGCACCACGCAAGCAGAACATGGCACCCTCCAAAGAACTATTGTTATCACGCGGCAGGCTTGGCTGTCTTCTCGCCCAATCGGGGTAACGCAGCGTCAGGCCCGCAACCGTAAGGGTTACAATGCGACAGGAATCCGACCCGTCTCGGTTGAAGCCCGAGATTCAAGGCGCAAACGGCGCCGGAATCGACTTCGGCAACCGGGGCGAAATGTTGCCCTTTTGTACTCCCTCGCCTCTTCACTTTCCGCCGGACTCTCTCCATATTCCCCGCCATGACCAAAGCTCCGAAGAATGCCCCGCCGAAGCCCTCCACCCCGTCCGGTTTCGAAGAAGCGCCGCAGGCGCCTTTGTCAGGCACGCCTCTATCCGGCAATGTTTCCGACTGGGTGAAGCAGCTTGAGGCGGACGCGGAAGCCTCGGCCTTCGAAACCCAACGCCAGATCGCCTCCAAGGCCGGCAAGCACCGCAAGACGGTGGAGATCGCCGCCTCCAAGGCGGCGCGCAAGGCAGCGGGCGCCGATGACGAGGCGCAGCCGAAGAAGGCGGGCAAGAAAGGCAAGGTCGAGATCGTTGGCAGCAAGTCGGCGCGCGGCACCTCCATGGGCGGTTCGACCGACCCGAAGACCCGCGCCGCCGCCGGCCTCAATCCGGTGGCCGGCCTCGACGTCTCGCTGGAAGACGCCGCCAAGCTGACCTCCACCTCGGGCGTCACCGCCACCGTCGAGGCGCTTTCGGCGCTGATCGAAAGCGGCAACCCGCTGTTCAAGGACGGCAAGCTCTGGACGCCGCATCGCCCGGCCCGGCCGCCGAAGTCCGAAGGCGGCGTCGAAATCCGCATGGCGTCGGACTACCAGCCGGCCGGCGACCAGCCAACGGCGATCGCCGATCTGGTCGAGGGCCTGAACTCCGGCGAGCGCAGCCAGGTGCTGCTCGGCGTCACCGGTTCGGGCAAGACCTTCACCATGGCCAAGGTGATCGAGGCGACGCAGCGCCCCGCCGTCATCCTCGCGCCGAACAAGACGCTCGCCGCCCAGCTCTATTCCGAGTTCAAGAACTTCTTCCCGGATAACGCGGTCGAGTACTTCGTCTCCTACTACGACTATTACCAGCCGGAAGCCTACGTGCCGCGCTCGGATACCTTCATCGAGAAGGAATCCTCGATCAACGAGCAGATCGACCGCATGCGCCACTCGGCCACCCGCTCGCTGCTCGAGCGCGACGACTGCATCATCGTCGCCTCGGTCTCCTGCATCTACGGTATCGGCTCGGTCGAGACCTATACCGCCATGACATTCCAGATGAGCGTCGGCGACCGGCTCGACCAGCGGCAGCTGCTCGCCGACCTGGTGGCGCAGCAGTACAAGCGTCGCGACATGGATTTCCAGCGCGGCTCGTTCCGGGTGCGCGGCGATACCATCGAAATCTTCCCGGCCCACCTGGAGGATGCTGCCTGGCGCATCTCCATGTTCGGCGACGAGATCGACGCGATCACCGAGTTCGACCCGCTGACCGGCCACAAGACCGGAGACCTGAAATCGGTAAAAATCTACGCCAACTCGCACTATGTCACGCCGCGCCCGACGCTGAACGGCGCCATCAAGGCGATCAAGGAAGAGCTGGTGCATCGCCTCGCCGAGCTGGAAAAGGGCGGACGCTTGCTCGAAGCGCAGCGGCTGGAGCAGCGCACCCGCTACGACATCGAGATGCTGGAGGCGACCGGCTCCTGTGCCGGCATCGAGAACTATTCGCGCTACTTGACCGGCCGCAATCCCGGCGAGCCGCCGCCGACGCTGTTCGAATACATTCCCGACAACGCGCTGCTGTTCATCGACGAGAGCCACGTTTCCGTCAGCCAGATCGGCGGCATGTATCGCGGCGACTTCCGCCGCAAGGCGACGCTGGCCGAATACGGCTTCCGCCTGCCCTCCTGCATGGACAACCGCCCGCTACGCTTCGAGGAATGGGACGCGATGCGCCCGGATACCATCGCCGTTTCGGCGACCCCCGGCTCCTGGGAACTGGAACAGTCCGGCGGCGTCTTTGCCGAACAGGTCATCCGCCCGACCGGCCTGATCGACCCGCCGGTCGAAGTGCGCTCGGCTAAAACCCAGGTCGACGACGTGCTCGGCGAAATCCGCGAGACGGCGGCGGCCGGTTACCGCACGCTCGTCACCGTGCTCACCAAGCGCATGGCCGAAGACCTCACCGAATACCTGCACGAACAGGGCATTCGCGTGCGCTACATGCACTCCGACATCGACACGCTGGAGCGCATCGAGATCATCCGCGACCTGCGTCTCGGCGCGTTCGACGTGCTCGTCGGCATCAACCTTCTGCGCGAAGGCCTCGACATCCCCGAATGCGGCTTCGTCGCCATTCTCGACGCCGACAAGGAAGGCTTCCTGCGTTCCGAAACCTCGCTGGTCCAGACCATCGGCCGCGCCGCCCGCAACGTCGACGGCAAGGTCATCCTCTACGCCGACCAGATCACCGGCTCGATGCAGCGCGCCATGGACGAAACCAGCCGCCGCCGCGAAAAGCAGATGGCCTATAACGAGGCCAACGGCATCACCCCGGAATCGGTGAAGGCGAAGATCTCCGACATCCTCGATAGCGTCTACGAGAAGGACCACGTCCGCGCCGACATTTCCGGCGTCGCCGGCAAGGGTTTCGCCGACGGCGGCCACCTCGTCGGCAACAACCTGCAGGCGCACCTCAACGCGCTGGAAAAACAGATGCGCGACGCCGCCGCCGACCTCGACTTCGAAAAGGCCGCGCGCCTGCGCGACGAGATCAAACGCCTCAAGGCCGCCGAGCTGGCCGCGATGGACGACCCGATGGCACGGGAAGAGGCACGGTCGCAGGAGGGTGGCAAGCGGTCCGGCTCCTCGACGTCATCTTCGGGCTCGACCCGAGGATCCAAATCCACCGACGACAAATCCCTATTTCAGAAGCCGTCCCTCGACGACATGGGCCCAGGCACGGACACGGAGACCCCACTGTTCCGCAAGCCCGACCTCGACGAAATGGGCCGCGACGTCGCGACACCCGCCGGCGCGGACAAATCGCTGTTCCGCCGGAACACCCTCGACGAAATGACCGTCGGCCGCACCGAAAAGCCTGTCATCGGCCACGTCCCGGAAAAACCGATCCTGACGCGGGCGAAACCGGGTGTCGGGTCGTATGAGGACCCGGCAGACCAAAAGCGGCAGAAGGGTCGGACGAAGGGGAAGACCGGGCGCCCGGGGCGGTGAGGTAGAACTTCGATGGAGTGGTTTGCATGACGAACGCTGAGAACAATCTCCGCGAACTGATCGATGGGGAAGCGCCGCTGCCGTTGTCGGCATGTTGTTAATCGGGCCAGTCTTCGCCGGCTTTGTGATATCGCGTTTCATCGCAGGTGAACTGCCCGGCCACCACACGCTTACCGTCGCCGAACACCAAATCCTGTTTTATTTGATAATCTCGGCGCTAGGTTATGGCGCCTTCAAGACGATGCAGCTCAGCCTGTTGTTCGTTGTCGCTCACTTCGGCGGCCGGTGGAAGCTTTAGAAAAAGTTGATTGAGATGACGGTCGGCCGGGCACAATACTCTGCGATCGTCAAGACTCTCGGAGAGCGCCCCGGCCAACTCCGACGTACTCACGGTGGCGCAGGGAACCTTGGCCTTGCCGCCTCCCCCAATCCCCGCTACAACCACCGCATGATCAAGACCGCGCTCATCGCTGCCACCTATTATGCGACGTCTCCATAGGGAGCGGCGCGTTTCGATCATGCCTTGAAACAAGCCGCCGTCAGGCGGCTTTGTTTTGTTCAGTGCTCCCTGGCGGCATAGCCATGGAGAGTACCGATGACCCATTCCGACAGCCCCACCGATGCCTTTGAGCCGCGTTCGGCGATCGCCCGGACGCTGGTCGAGCGCGGTTATATCAACCAGGTGACCGATCTTGCGGGCGTCGACGGCGCCTTTGCGGCCGGCGTCGTGCCGGTCTATGCCGGTTTCGATGCGACGGCGGACAGTCTGCATGTCGGCCATCTCATGCCGATCATGGCGCTGCGGCGGATGCAGCAGGCCGGTCACAAGCCGATCGTGCTGATCGGCGGCGGCACCACGCGCATCGGTGATCCGAGTTTTCGCTCGGCGGCGCGGCCGATGCTGTCGGAGGAGGAAATCGCGGCCTATGTCGCCGGCATAAGGAAAGTGTTCGAGCGGCTGCTGACCTTCGGCGACGGCCCGACCGATGCTGTCATGGTCAACAATGCCGACTGGCTCGACCGGATGGCCTGGATCGACATGCTGCGGGATGTCGGCAAACATTTCTCCGTCAACCGCATGCTCTCCTTCGACAGCGTCAAGTCGCGGCTGGAGCACCAGGAGAACCTGAGCTTTCTCGAGTTCAACTACATGATCCTGCAGGCGGTCGATTTCCTCGAGCTGTTTCGCCGCACCGGTTGCCGGCTGCAGCTTGGCGGCGGCGATCAGTGGGGCAATATCGTCGGCGGCGTCGATCTGTTGCGCCGGATCGAGGGCGCGGAGGTCTTCGGCATGACGACGCCGCTTCTGACCACCGCCTCGGGCGTCAAGATGGGCAAGACGGCGGCAGGCGCGGTCTGGGTCAACGAAGACCGCCTGTCGCACTACGACTACTGGCAGTTCTGGCGCAACGCCGAGGATGCCGACGTGGTGCGCTTCCTCAAGCTGTTCACCGAACTGCCGCTCGACGAGATCGAAAGGCTCGGTCGCGCCGAGGGGGCGGAACTGAATGCGGTGAAGGAGCGGCTTGCCAACGAGGCGACGGCACTGGTGCATGGGCGGCAAGCGGCCGCCGACGCGCGGCAGCTGGATCTCTGTGACACGCACAGAGATGCGGGTGGAGATGATGCAGCCGCAGAAATCGTGGCTTGGGCGTGACGACGGTAACCGGCGGCGCTCTTATGAAATCGGCTCGCAGCGAACCACCTTGGCCGAAGACGTGCCGGGATTACCCGACCGCCCTCATTGCTGTGCCTGTCACAGGAGTCCAGCAGCGCCGCGTCTGCGGCGCGAAGGGCCTACTGCCAAAAAGTTTGCCGGAACGAGCCACCGCAGTTTTCCGCCGTGCGGCCGCATTGGTACGGGATCCCTGTGACGAGCAGAGATGGACGGGGCTGCAGCCGCCAAGATCGCGGCTCCAACGGCCCGGACAACACATCGGGGCTGTGGCGGGCGGCATCATGGCGCCAACGCCGCTCGAAAGTGAGCCCGCCCACGGCCACGCCGACGTCGCGGCGATCAGCCCACCGCAACCGCCCTCGCCTCGACCTGCCCTGCGTCGTCGCCAAACTCCTCGCCCCACTTGCAGAGCGCATCCGCCGCCACGTTCAGCGCGGCACCGCGTTTGGTCAGCGAATAGACCACCTTTGGCGGCGTTTCCGGATAGGTGGTGCGGCTGACGAGGCCATCGGCTTCCAGTTCGCGCAGTTGCTGCGCCAGCATCTTCTCGCTGATGGCGGGCATCGCCTGACGCAGGCGGCCGAAGCGGCGCGCGGCCTTGCCGAGTTCGCAGAGGATATCGACCTTCCACTTGCCCTCGATCGCCCGCAGCGCGGTCATGAAACCGCAGTTTTCCATGGCATCCGTCACGTCATCCTCCCTTACGCCGGGGTAACCACTTACCCGCGCGTGCGTATTGCGACCCGATGGTCCCACCTTACGTCTCAGCCGCGACGACAAATGCGTCGCCTCGAACAAGCGAAGCGGGATGCGCGTAGGGAGCGCCGATCCCGCACCAAGGATATGGAGACTGGATATGCAACCTGCAATCAGCGTTTTGGGAATGGGGCGGATGGGGTCGGCATTGGCGCATGCGCTGCTCAAGGCCGGGCACCCGACGACGGTGTGGAACCGTACGCCGGCAAAGACCGCGCCGCTCGCCGCAGCCGGAGCCGAAGTGGCGGCCAGCGTACGCAACGCCGTCGCAGCCTCCGACATCGTCATCGTCAATGTCAGCGACTACCTGGCGACGCAGAGCCTGCTGCGCGACCCTGACGTCACTGGCACCCTCAAGGGCAAGCTGATCATCGAGCTGACCTCCGGCACGCCCGACGGCGCCCGCGAGGTGCAGGATTGGGCCGGGCGACATGGCATCCGCTACCTCGACGGTGCGATCCTGGCGACGCCCGATTTCATCGGCACCGAAGCGGGCACGCTGCTCATCTCCGGCCCGGCCGCAGCGTTTGAGGAAAGCCGCGCAGTGCTCGGCGCGCTCGGCGGCAATGTGCAGCATATCGGCGCTGATCCGGGCCTTGCCAACGCGCTCGACAGCGCGGTGCTCGCCCTGATGTGGGGCGCGCTGTTCGGCGCGCTGCAATCGATCGCCGTCTGCCGCGCCGAGGCGATCGATCTCGAAACGCTTGGCAAGCAATGGTCGGCGACGGCGCCTGTCATCGATGGCCTCGTCGCCGACCTGATCAAGCGCAGCGCCGCCGGGCGCTATGCGGCCGACGACGAGACGCTTTCCTCGGTCTCGCCGCACTATGGCGCCTTCCACCATCTGGTCGAGCTGATGGCCGCCCGCGGCATCGACCGGACGATCACCGACGGCTACGAGGCGATCTTCCGCCGTGCCATCGACGCCGGCCACCTGCACGACGATTTTGCATCGTTGTCGCTGTTCATGGGGCGTCCGTAACGCGTAGGTGACGGGGCGCGCGCCGTCCGCTGTGCCGCCCCGCGCCACAATCTTTCAGATTTGCGCTTTAAGCCTTTGATCCATCGCCGCGTTCTGCGCCTGCCGCGTCCTTGCTCCGCGTGCGGCGGTGCGCACTCACTTCGCGGCCTCCGCACCGCCCCCTTCGCCTGCCGGCTTGAGTACTCCGACCAAGGTCTTGCCGTCGGTGAAGTAAGGATCGCCGCCGCCGTTGCGACCCGATGTGGTGGCGCCGATGCCGGGGATCTCATAGGTCGATGCCACCTGCCCGGCCTTGTCGAGGTCGTCGATGACCAGATTGCGTTCGGCATCGAGATCGGGGCCGATGTGGTGGGTGATCTGGCCGGTATCGTGGCTGAGGCCGACGCCGCGGTCGAAGCTGGCCGAACCGAGCCAGAGCGGGCCGCTGCCCTCCACAGGCTTGGTCGTCTGCCAAAAGCGCACATGGTTGCGCTGGTCGGCGCTGTGGCCGACCGGCTTCTCGAAGGCCAGGTCCTGCTTGCGCCCCTCATAGAACAGCGGGCTGACGGGCGCGTCGAGATCCGGCCGGTCGAGCACGACGCTGAGGCCGATATCGACCGAGGACCTGAGCGTCACCTTGTCGGCGGCGTCCCATCCGGCCGCGGCGAAGGCGCGGATGATTTGCTCCTTGGAGCCGACCAGCCCGACATTGATCGGGTCGCCGGGAATGCCCTGCTCCGTGGACGTTACCATGGGATTGAGCGGAGCCCTGCGCCTGGAATCATGGAAGACCCAGAGTTCCGGGACGAGAAAATAGCTGACCGCGAGATAGGCGGCGAGCATGGTCGCCAGCAGGAAAACGGCTGCACGCATGTGTGAGCGGCTCATGCCACTCTCCTTCGCTCCAGACGATGGCAGAGGTCCCGGCTATCGGACACAGACGAAGACTATGGCACCGATGGAGGCGACTGCACAGCGGTGCCACAAAGGCGAACGCCGGTGATATCAACGCCGCCGATCGCGCCGGCCGACAGCCAGGTGTCCGGATCACGGGTGTCGTCGTCGTCCCGGCGTACTTGCCACAGGCAAAGTCGAGACGGCGCCGCCTACTCCGCCGCGTGCGCCTTCACCTCCAGCGCCTCAAGCTCGTAGGAATACCCCTCCAGCATTTCATAGGCCTGCTCGATCGTCTTGATCTGCTCGTCGGTGCTCTTGATCGCCTCGGCGATCGAGCGCGAGCGGGCGCGCAGCATCGAGCCGAGCACGTCGGTCTCCGGCCGGCGGCCGAGGCGGTCGAGGTGCTTGCGCACGCGGGCCCGGTGGCGCTCGAGTTCGAGGATATGGAAGCGGCTCTTGACGATATCGTCCGAAAGCTTGCGCCGCATCGCGGCGACAGGATCGAAGCTGCCGGGCTCGCGCTCGTCGAGGATGAACTCGTTGACCAGCGTTTCCAGCATCATCAGGCCCTTGAGATCGCGCGCGTCGGCCAGCTGCGGATCGTAACCGGTGTCGTCATAGACCTTGCGGCGCACCGGATCCTTGAGCAGCTCATAGGCCACCTGCAGTCGCGCGAACTGTTCGGGATCGCCGCCGGAATCCGGATGCGCGGATTTCGCCGCCTTGCGATAGGCGTTGCGGATCGCCTGATTGTCGGCGTCGCGTTCCAGTCCAAGCAGTTCGTAAGGGTCGATCACGCTGTCCCTCTCCGTATGTCACTCTCGCCACCAGCAAGACCTGGCCGGCGCACTCTCACCAATTCAGCCCCGGCGATACTTCGTCCGTACGGCGACACCTCGTCCGCACGGCGATACTTCGTCCGTCCTCGCGGCCGCCCGTCTGCGCCACTGGCTACGCCATCGGCGGTCAAGACGGAACCAACCTTCGGTAAAACCTGCGCGTTATCCCGGGGATGCGCAAGTGTTATGGAGAGGCGCAAGCCTTCCCCCCGGCAGTCCGCCCCCAAAACGCAAACGCCCGTTGGCGGCGCGCACGTTCGGTCGAGGTCGGGACGAAATTGTGTCCGGAAACCGGCCGTCCCCGATTTTTCTCCCTGCCCGGAAAGCGACGGTCGAGAACCGGCCAAAGCCCTGCAAAGACAGAGGCTGGACGGCTTCCCGCGGCGCACAAGGCGCTTGCCTTTTTCTGCAAATCCTGTCACTTCTTGCCCCGTTCGGGCGATTTCTATCCCGGAGACTGGACTTTCAACTGCGCCCGGCCTTGTGTCGGGACCGCCGGCAGCGGCACCGTAGACGTCTTTTCCCCGATATCGTGACCACTCGACGCCTTTCCGCTTGCAAGCGGAAGACGAGATGCCCACATCCCCCAGGGGGCGCGGGCAACGCAAATTGACTGAAGGAAAAGGACTTCTTCCATGGCCACCAAGGGCATCGTAAAATTCTTCAACCAGGACAAGGGCTTCGGCTTCATCACGCCGGATGGCGGCGCGAAGGACGTGTTCGTACACATCTCCGCCGTTCAGGCCGCTGGCCTCGCTACGCTCAAGGACGGCCAGCAGGTCACCTTCGACACCGAGCCGGATCGCATGGGCAAGGGCCCGAAGGCCGTCAACATCCAGGCTGCCTAAGCCGGATCGTCCAGTCGGACATTCATTTGGAAACGGCGCTCCGCAAGGGGCGCCGTTTTCGTTTGGGGGGCGCCTCAGCCCCCACGGATCAGCTCCTAACCCGGCCTTATAGGCAGCGGGTCTCCAGAAGCAGCTCCAGCCCCCATGCTCGGGCTCGACCCGAGCATCCAGAACCAGAGGCGCCATCTTCTCTCGACGCAGCAAAGCCTGCGCCGGACGCGCGGCCCAATGAGCGCTCAGGCGAACTCGAGGACGACAAACGGAGAGGTCTGCGGCACTTACCCTCGAACGCCCCGCGGGCGCCCGCACACTCGATGACCGCCTACTCCGCCGCCTGCTTGGCCGCCGTCGCCTCGAAGACCGCGTCGAAGGCCGCGTGGATTACGTCCGGCCCCGCGCCCTGGCGGGTCGCATCGGAGGACAGGATCTGGCGATAGCGTCGCGCACCCGCCCAGCCCTGGAACAGGCCGACCATGTGGCGGGTCACGTGGATCAGCCGGCCGCCATTGGCGATATGCGCGGCGGCGTAATCGGCCATGGCGTCACGGACCTCCGCCCAGAAATCAAGATCGAGACGATGGCCGCGCTCTGAGAAGGTGGCTCCGTCTTCGACGATTGGCTTGGCGCCAGTCAGCGGATGCGGGAAATGGCGATCGGCCGCTGTCAGCATGGCGCTGTCGTGATAGGCAGCACGGCCGAGCATGACGCCGTCCAGATGCGGAAGCTGCTCAAGCGCCTGATTCAGGGTCTGAAGACCGCCGTTGATACCGATGAAAAGATTGGGATTTTCCTGCTTCAGCCGATACACGAGGCCATAGTCGAGCGGCGGGACCTCGCGGTTCTCCTTGGGGCTCAGGCCCTGTAGCCAGGCTTTGCGGGCATGCACCCAGACGGCGTCTGTGCCGGCATCGATCACCTGCGCGACGAGCGTGCGCAACGCCACTTCCGGATCCTGGTCGTCCACACCGATACGGCACTTGACCGTAACCGGGATTTTTACCGCCGCCTTCATCGCCGCAACGCAGCCGGCCACCGTTTGCGGCTCCTGCATCAGGCAGGCGCCAAACGTGCCGGACTGCACCCGGTCCGACGGGCAGCCGACATTCATGTTGATCTCGTCATAACCGAAGCCTTCGGCGATCCGTGCCGCCTCCGCCATCTTCGCCGGATCGTTACCGCCGAGCTGCAGCACCACCGGATGCTCGGATACGTCAAAGCCGAGCAGCCTCTGCCGGTCCCCCCGCAGGATCGCCTCGGCGACGATCATTTCCGTATAGAGCAGCGCATGCTTCGATAGCTGCCGCGCGAAAAACCGATAGTGCCTGTCCGTCCAGTCGATCATGGGCGCAACGGCGAAGACCGGTGCGTTGAAATACGCCTTTGTGCGCGCAGCTTTTCCTGCGGTCTCAGTCATCTTTCATGCGTCTCTTGTTCAATGGCCGCGGCAAGGGCAGCGCCGAAAATTCGCGCATGCCGCCAGCAGGCATTATCTAGTGTTGCCGGGCTTATATAACGCGACGCCGAAGAAAGCGAGCTTTAGACACCTACGGCAATGAGAGGCAACGAGGAGGCCTCAGCAACGCGACCCGTCAGCCAAAGGGAACGGTCGTCCAGCGGTAGCGAATGCTGCGCAAGAGGAACGGCGGCAACGCCGCCACCTGCAGTGACAGTCGCTTGCACTCGCGCCAGAGCTTCTGATGTATCTTGAGCTTCAACTTCACGCGAGCCGCTGCTCCGGCCGGCTTGCGGATCGTGCTTCCATGCGCCGGGTCGGCACTGTCGAGAAGCATGCCCTGGATGCAGACGGCCGGATAGAGCTGATGAATGCGGCAGTCGTCCGGCCGCGGCACCTCATCGTCGAACATGAAATGATCGACAGGGCATGGAAACGCCCCTTCCGAAAGCTCGAGCAGCCTTTTTGCATAGTCACGAGAGATGACATAGCCGCCCGTGCCGACATGGCATCCCCGCAATGCATGGATCGTGCGCCCGGCATCGGCGAGCACACGGGCACGGCTGAGAAACACCTTCTGCCGGAAAGTTTCGATCTTCAGCAGGCCCACTTCGGCCGGGATCCAATCCGATGACGACAGCGCGTGGGTTGCGCTCGGGGAAAAGAAGACATCGTCCTCGATCACCGCGCCATATGCATCGCTCCCTTCCGCGATGATGGCCCAGCACTTCCGATGGCTCATGAAGCAGGCGATTTCAGCCTTGTTCATCCTCTTCCACTGCTTCGACACCGGCTGCATCGCCAACACGGCGTCATCGAGCTCTCGCCCGTCAACGGCAGCCACGCGCTCAAAATTCAGGCCGAAGGTGGAAAACTGGCTTCCAATGTGGATCAGTCGCTCAGGGGAACGGTCGAGATTGATCACCAGGCAGCGCATGGATACCCCTTGCTTCCTTCCATCTTGACGTGTGTGGGCCGAAGGCGCACGCCGCTTGGTCAGCCTATCGCGCCCGACCCAAGGAACTGCGAAAAAACGCTCCGAAATCAACGGCAGGGTAACCGAACGCATCATCGGGATTCGTACAACTGCGCGACGAGCTACCACGGATCGCACCGCGTCACAACGATCAGCGCTGCAGCGACAAGCGCCTGCGTTGCGACAACTCCCCTGAGCTCCTCGCGATACGGCACGGACGAGGCCACCAGCAAGGTGCCGGCAACACGGCCGGCGTGAATAGCGTCCTGCCGACGGCGGCTCCGCGCCGGGCATGGTTTCCACTTTGTTAAGAAGAATCGCACATCTTGCCGCCTCGACTGGATCGTCATCGGAGCGAAACATGAGCTACGATTGGAGCGGCGCACGGCGCCGACGGACAATAGCGACCGTCATCGGCGCCGCATTTCTGCTGCTGGCGCTGGCGGCCACGGTCGCTGCCGCGGTTGGCGCGAGCCTTTTTTGAGCGACAGGCGCTTTTTGCGCCTTCGTTTCACAAAAGACGAAACTCGCGATTGCCAACGGAAAGAAGGCAGATGATCAGCTCGCTTCAGCCCCGCCGCTACGCACAGCACGGGGTTGACGGCGACCGCGGACAGGACTAGGGCAGCGTTCCTGTATCGTTACCGGTCACAGGAATAAGGACAGACGGCATGAAACGCGCGATCGCGGCACTTCTCACGCTTCTCTTGGCCGGGTGCCAATCGATGGAGTTGGAGGCGCCTGAGGTCGCAAAACCCCGGCCGACCGCCCCATCCGTTCCGACGCTTTCGGGCGATGCGCTCCAGGCCTTCCTCGTCGGCAAGACGCTGCGGTACAATCTCAACGGCGTCAACTCCACCTTCTTCCCCGACGGCCGCTACGGTTATCGTGACTACGAGGTGCGCGATGGCGGCAGCTACACGATCACCGGCGACGAGGTCTGCATCACCTTCGAGGATGGCGGCCGGCGCTGCGACCAGTATGCGCAGATCGGCTCCGACTATTACCGGATCGAGGAAGGCGGTCGCCGAACCAAGGTGGACCGCGTCGTCCCGGCGGCCTGACAAATCCGACGGCAACGGGCGTGCCCGTATAACCCCTCATTCCCGAGGGGTTCAATTCGCCGGCCTTCTGCCATAGTGCGCGCGGGAATGCGGCCTTGTGGGAGGGACGGGTGGCCCCATTGCGAGCGACACAATGCCTGGCGCTGTCGAAGGCCGACATGGAGCGGTTGCAGCGCGTCTTTGACGCGCTTTGCATCGAACAGGGCTGGGCGCGAGACGGGGAGCCTGCGCGGCGGCATGCCAGGATGCTGATCGACGACTATCTCGCAGGCAATACCAGCGAAGGACGCCTGCTTATTGCCGGTCGCGCCTTCGCCGAAAGCTTGCAGCGTGGTATCCCCAGATAACGCCAATCGCGGCACTCGCGCCAGGCGGAGCGGCCGCCGGCGGCAGCCTGTCCTGCCATAACCGAAAAGCTGCTTACAAAAGCGAACTCCTGCGCTACATTAGCAAGATCGACTGCCGACCTTCTCGAGAGGAGCCAGAGGCCGGCGGTCGCAAATGCCGATGTTCATTGAGATGATCTCGAGGAGGAGACGCATGCAATTAGTCTGGAAACAGCCGATCGAACTCGACTTCGTTAGCGGCGATTGCCGCACCGTCAAAGGCCCCTCAGACGCCCTCGCCTGCCTTGCAGACCATTGGCCTCGCCGCGGACCATTCTATGTGGCCGCCCGCAGTGCCTGCCGCGCCGCCATCGACGGCCGTCGCACCGCAGAAGAGGCCCGATCGCTGTTCATCTCGGCCGCCGAAGAAGCCGAGTTGCCTACGCACTAACGCGCCTACCGGCGCTTAACGAAAGGTGCCGCTGGAAGGCGGCGAGCGTTTGCCATCGAGCAAGCGACACGATGACTTTTTTGATTGAAAGCTTCGGCCATTGACGGCCGCGTACGATTATTCAGGCTCCGGGCATTCGCCCAGCAAACGCATCATTTCAGCACATTACTGCCCAATCTCGGGTGATTTTTCCAGAAATGGCCCGATTTCTGTCGTGAAGCATTCATTTCTTTCTACTATATTCTGAGGTGCCTCACAAAAACCAATTTCGGAGCGCCTTAGTCCCATTAAGGGAATTCAAGAAAAACGATATACGGGAGAGAACATATGAGCGAGAGCAATCTCTATCGCATCGTTGAAGTCACCGTGAAGCGTGAAGGTGGCCGTCGTGATCTCGGCATCATGACCGTGCGCCAGGCCCTTGAGCTTCCCCAGGTCCCCAGCCTCGAATACAGCCATCCTGAACTCAACTCGCGTTCGGACGGTCGGTTCCTGACCCGAGACCAGCTTCAGGCCTACGCTCATTGCGCCTGACTTTGCCGATGATGGCAACCTTTCGGATGCCGTGATCGCGCGCGCCCAGGTGGGCGCGCCTTAATCACAATCTTCGTCCCCAATCCTTGTTCTTAATTTTTCTGCGGATCGATTCCGATTCGCGGATTTATGCAGTAACGTCCGGATTCTCTCTTGCCTCGCCTCAACCGAAATCGGCCAACGGCGAACGCCCAACAAACGCGCGGTGCTCTTCCTGTCGGTTGCGACAGGCGGACGCCCAAGACCGGACGATCATGGAAACAATCATCCCCCCACCGCTTCCCGTGCTGCTGCCGATTTCCGGCAGCCTCGTCGGCTTTCCGGTTCGCCGGGTCTATTGCGTCGGCCGCAACTATGCCGCCCACGCGATCGAAATGGGCCACGACCCGGACCGCGAGCCGCCGTTCTTCTTCCAGAAGAACCCGGACAACCTGCTTGCAGCCGGTAGCGCCTTCCCCTACCCGCCCTTGACCACCGACGTTCATCACGAGGTCGAACTGGTCGTCGCCCTGAAACGTGGCGGCAGCAACATCGCCGTCGAGGACGCGCTCGATTGCGTCTACGGCTATGCCGTCGGCATCGATTTCACCCGCCGCGACCTGCAGGCGGAGGCGAAGAAGGCTGGCAAGCCCTGGGCTGCAGCCAAGGCGTTCGAGCATTCCGCCCCGCTCTCGGCGATCGCATCGGCCGAAACGATCGGCCATCCGCTCAACGGCAATATCTGGCTGAAGGTCAACGGCGAACTCCGCCAGCAGGGCGATCTCGACCAGATGATCTGGAAAGTGCCGGAAATCATCGCCGAACTCTCCAAACTCTTCACGCTGGCCCCCGGCGACGTCATCATGACCGGCACGCCCTCGGGCGTCGGACCGGTCGCGCGCGGTGACGAGGTCACCTGCGGCGTCGATGGGGTTGCGGCGCTCGCCGTCAGCGTCGTCTAACCGGCTCACTTCCGGCAGGCGGCCCGCCGCCTGCCGGCCGGCCCCGATCGGGCATGTTGCGAAAGGACAGAATGGATGCCGCTTTACGCCCTTGGATCACTTCGCCCACAGACGCCGCCGAAGGGCAGCTATTGGGTGGCCCCGGACGCCAATGTCATCGGCCAGATCGAGATCGGCGAAGAGGTCGGCATCTGGTTCGGCGTAACCCTGCGCGGCGACAACGAGCCCATCCGGCTCGGGGCGCGCACCAACATCCAGGAAAACGTCGTCATCCATGTCGATCCCGGTTTCCCGGTGACGATCGGCGAAGGCTGCACCATCGGGCACGGCGCCATCATCCATGGCTGCACCATCGGCGAAAACTCGCTGATCGGCATGGGCGCGACCGTGCTTAACGGCGCCAAGATCGGCCGCAACTGCCTGGTCGGCGCCAATGCGCTCGTCACCGAAGGCAAGGAATTTCCGGATAATTCGTTGATCGTCGGCGCGCCGGCCAAGGCGATCCGCACGCTGGATGATGCGGCGGTCGAAGGCTTGAAACGCTCGGCAGCGCATTACGTCAAGAACTGGCGGCGTTACGCCGCCGACCTCACTCGGCTGGACTGAGCGCCAAACACCTCAAGGTAAGCTTTCCACGGGCCCTGAAGGAGTTGCCCTTATGCGCAGCTCTGGCAATGGCCGCGGATCTCGATCGTCGTCTTCTCGGTCTTGAAGTTCTGCGCCCGCGTCAGCGTCGAAAGCCGCTGCTCGATCGCCTCGTCATGAAACTCGGTCACCTGGCCACAGCCTTCGCAGATGGTGAAGGCGGTGACGCCGTGATCGTGTTCGTGGTCATGCGGGCAAGAACAGGCGACGAAGGCATTCAGGCTTTCCAGCCGATGCACGAGGCCATATTCGAGCAGTTTGTCGAGTGCGCGGTAAACCTGCAGCGGGGCGCGGAAGCCGTGATCGCGCAGCTTGTCGAGAATGGTGTAGGCGCTCATCGGCCCTTCGGAGTGGCTGAGCGCATCCATCACCAACGTCTGGTTCTTGGTCAGTTGCGGCGTAGCCATTAGTGGTGCCCTCCAGGCGTGGAATGATGCGCCGCCTCGAGCGGGCGGCGGCCGATCGGTAGCAGACTCAGAACGAAAAGCCCAACCGCGGCAACAACGATAGACGGTCCCGACGGGGTATCCCAGTGAAGCGAGCCGAAAAGTCCGCCGGTGACGGCGAGCGCGCCGATGACCGATGCGAGTACCGCCATCACTTCCGGCGAGGTCGAGAAGCGCCGTGCCGTTGCCGCCGGGATGATCAGCAGCGAGGTGATGAGCAGAATGCCGACGATCTTCATGGCGATCGCAATCACCAGCGCCATCAAGAGCATGAAAAAGAGCCGCGTGCGTTCGGGCTTCAGACCCTCGGCTTCCGCCAGTTCCGGATTGACGGTGGAGGCCAGGAGCGGCCGCCAGAGATAGACAATCGCGAATATGACGAGGATGCCGCCGCCCCAGATGATGTCGATGTCGGACTCGGAGACCGCCAGAATGTCGCCGAAGAGGAAGCCGACGAGATCGATGCGCACCCAGGTCATGAAGGCAACGATGACGAGGCCGAAGGAGAGTGCTGAATGGGAGAGGATGCCGAGCAGCGCATCCGTCGACAGCGCCCCGCGCCGCTGCAGGAAGAGCAGCAGCACCGAGACCACGGCCGCGACGATGAAGACGCTGAGCATCAGGTTGAGCTCGAGCAGCAGCGACAGCGCCACGCCGAGCAGCGCCGAATGGGCCATGGTGTCGCCGAAATAGGCCATGCGCCGCCAGATGACGAAGCAGCCAAGCGGCCCGGCCATGACGGCAATGCCGATGCCGGCGATCAGCGCGCGCACGAAGAAATCGTCAAGCATCGCGCTTCTCCTTCACGTCATAGCCGTGCAGTCGCGAATGATGGCCGCAGCCGCAATCCTCGCCGTGATCGTGCAAGTTTTCCTCGTCGTCGTGGTGATGGCCGTCACCGGGGTAGCAATGTTCGGTGATCGAACCGTCCGCATGCAGCACCCGGCCGTCGGGCAAATGGGTGTGGTCGTGGTGGTGACTGTAGACCGCAAGCGTATTGGCGGCCCGCCTGCCGAAAAGCTTCTGGTATTCCGGGCTCTGGCTGACCGCCTGCGGCGTGCCGCGGCAGCAGACATGGCCGTTGAGACAAACGACCGTATCGGTCTCGGCCATGACGATATGCAGGTCGTGCGAGATCAGGAGAATGCCGCAGCCTGTGCGGTTGCGGATCTGCTTGATCAGTTCGTAGAGCGCAATCTCGCCGCTGAAATCGACGCCCTGCACCGGCTCGTCGAGCACCAGCAGGTCCGGCTTGCGGGCAATCGCGCGGGCGAGCAGCGCGCGCTGGAACTCGCCGCCGGAGAGATGCTGCACCTCGGATTTCGCCAGATGCAGCACGCCTGTCGCCGACAGCGCCTCTTCGATCTCCCGCCCCTTCAAGGGGCCGGTCAGCGTCATCAGTCGTTCGACCGTCAAAGGCAGCGTCCAGTCGACGGCAAGCTTCTGCGGCACGTAGCCTACTTTCAGGCCCGGCTTGCGCTCGACATAGCCCTCATCCGGCTTCAAAACGCCGATCGCCGCCTTCGCGGTCGTCGATTTGCCCGAGCCGTTCGGGCCGATCAGCGTGACGATCTCGCCGGGGCTGATCGAGAATTCGACGCCACGCACCAGCCAGCGACCGTTGCGGCGCACGCCGGCATTGCTGAGATTGACCAGCGGCAGCGCTTCTGGGGAACGGAAATTCAGCATGAAAAAATTCCGGATTGCATGGTTGCCACTGGCTATCGCACACGTTATAGCATAACGCAATTGATGTAATAACATTACATGACGACTTCAAGGCTGGCAACGGCCCGTTGGAGTAACAGTTTTGCATACCCGAAGCGCGCCTGGCCGATGTGGCAGGCACGCCAATCAAGCCCGGAGAACCCGATGAAATCGACATCCGCCCTGCTTTTTGCCTCTACCATGCTTCTTGCGGCACCTGCCGCAGCGGACAGCCCCAATGTGGTGGTTTCGATCAAGCCGATCCACTCCCTTGTCGCCTCGATCATGCAGGGTGTGGGCGAGCCGTCGCTAATCGTCGAGGGCGCCGCCTCGCCGCACACCTACAACATGAAGCCTTCGAACGCCTCGGCCCTGCAGGCGGCAAAGTTGGTCTTCTGGGTCGGTCCCGGCCTCGAAGCCTTCCTCGACAAGCCGCTCGACGCCTTGAGCAGCGGCGCAAAGGTGGTGGAGCTCAGCGAAGCGCCCGGCATCGAGAAGCTGAAATTCCGCGAAGGCGGTGCATTCGAGGCGCATGACCACGGCGACGAAGGCCATAGCGAGGAAGGCCACAAGCATGCCGAGGGCGAAGCGGGGCACGATCACGGCCATGACCACGATCACGGCCACGGCGATGCCGATCTGCACATGTGGCTCGATCCCATGAATGCCAAGGCGATGGCCGCCGAGATCGAAAAGACGCTCACTGAGGCCGATCCTGCCAATGCGGGCGCCTACAAGGCCAATCTGGACGCCCTGAACAAGCGCCTGGATGCGCTCGACGCCAAGCTCACGGAAACCGTGGCACCGGTGAAGGACAAGCCCTTCGTCGTCTTCCACGACGCCTACCAGTATTTCGAGCACCGCTATAAGGTTCGCGTCGCCGGCTCGATCACCGTCAGCCCTGAGGTCCTGCCTGGCGCAGATCGGGTGTCGCAGATCCATGCCAAGATCAAGGAACTCGGTGCCACCTGCGTCTTTGCCGAGCCGCAGTTCGAGCCGAAGCTGATCAATGTGGTGATCGAGGGAACGCCGGCGAAATCCGGTACGCTCGACCCGGAAGCCGGCACGCTGGAGGCCGGCCCGGATCTCTATTTCCAGATGATGGAAGGGATCGGCACCTCGCTGAAGACCTGCCTCGCCTCGGCAAGCTGACCCGTCCTCCCAAGGCGGTATCGGTGGGCGCTCGCTTGGCTCGGCTATACGGGCGCCCGCCCCTCTCTCTATCATTCTCGGGATTGGCATTCTCAGCGAGATGGTGCGGAACCGGGCCGCCTGCTGGAACCTCGGGTCAAGGAGGATTGACGGAAAGACTAGCCACAGGCGACCAAAAGATTGGAACGACGACCTGCCGGCAAGTTGGGTTCAGCCCAGAGGCCCGGTGCCAAACTTCGCACTCGTATCAGGCGAGCAAACGCGCTCGCCTTTTTTACCGACGGTATTCGTAACGATATAACATACAGGACCAATCGATGGAAAAGCTCCCTGTCACCGTTCTCTCCGGCTTTCTTGGCGCCGGCAAGACGACACTGCTCAACCACGTGCTTTCCAACCGCGACGGGCTGCGCGTCGCCGTCATCGTCAACGACATGAGTGAGGTCAACATCGATGCGGCACTGGTGCGTGATGGCAATGCCGGTCTGTCGCGCACGGAAGAGCAACTGGTGGAAATGACCAATGGCTGCATCTGTTGCACGCTGCGCGACGATCTCCTGAAGGAAGTCCGCAACCTCGCCGAACAGAACCGCTTCGACTATCTGCTGATCGAATCGAGCGGCATTTCCGAGCCCCTGCCCGTCGCCACCACCTTCGATTTTCGCGACGAGGACGGTGAAAGCCTGGCCGATGTCGCGCGGCTCGACACGATGGTGACGGTGGTCGATGCCGCGAACCTGCTGGCCGACTATTCCTCGCTCGATTTCCTCGCCGACCGTGGCGAAACGGCGGGCGAAGGCGATACACGCACCCTCGTCGACCTCCTGGTCGAGCAGATCGAGTTCGCCGACGTGGTGGTCTTGAACAAGGTCGGCACTGCGACGCCCGGGCAGGTGGATGCCGCCCGCAAGATCATCGTCGGGCTCAATCCCGATGCGCGGCTGATCGAAACCGATTTTGGCAAGGTGAACCTGCGCGAGGTGCTTGGAACCGGCCGCTTCGATCTCGCCAAGGCCGAAGAACATCCGCTCTGGTACAAGGAACTTCACGGCTTCAAGGACCATATCCCGGAGACCGAGGAATACGGCATCCGCTCGTTCGTCTACCGCGCCCGCCGCCCGCTCGATCCCATGCGCTTCCAGGCCTTCCTCAACCGTTCCTGGCCGGGCGTGCTTCGCGCCAAGGGCTTCTTCTGGCTCGCCACCCGACCGCATTATGTCGGCGAGATCAGCCAGGCCGGCCCGCTTGTGCGGACCGGCAAGATGGGGCTCTGGTGGTCGGCCGTGCCTCAGGAGCAATGGCCGCGCGAACCAGGTTTCCTGAAGGCGGTCGGTCCCTACCTGGACCCGGTCTGGGGTGATCGTCGCCAGGAGATCGTCTTCATCGGCGCCGACCCGATGGACGAGGCGGAGCTTCGTGCCGAACTCGATGCCTGCCTGATCGCCGACGAGCGCTTTCGTCCGGAACGTTGGCGCGATCTTGCCGACCCCTTCGCCAGCTGGTCGCCACGGGCCGCCTGATGGCAGACCCCGCGCGCGTACCGCGCCGACCGCGCTTCACCTGCATGGCGCTCAACGCCGCCGGGCGGCCGGTGCCGATGTTCGATCCGTTTCTGGGAGATGAACCCGCAGATGGGGACGCGCCGGAAGCGGCAGGCGCTATCGAACTCCTGCTTTTTGGCGACCGGCAAAACCCACGCGCCGGTTACCGAAAAGGCGAAGGGGCGGCGTGAAAACGCCGCCCCTTCGCTGAACCCAGAGTGCCTTATCAGCGTGCTGCCGCCAGGCCGACAATGACGCCGGTGGCAAGGCTGATCAGCAGGAAGTCGTTGCCGGACCGTACCCATTGCTGGCCGCGCGGCGGCTGGCGAAGCTTGTAGTAACGGTAGTCGCGCACCTGCGCCATGTGGCGGCGCTCGGCCGGCGACAGGCGATGGCCGCGCGCCCAGCGCTCCTTCTTCTTGACGATCACCCGCTTTTCGATCGTGACGTGCTTGTCGACGTGACGATCCACGCGGCGGTCCATGTGACGATCGTAATCGCGATCGACGGGTCGACGCGAACGATCATAGTTCTGCGCCACCTCGAAGGATCCTGCCGGCTGGGCAAGGGCTGCGACCGGCGTAATCAGAACGGAGCTGGCGACGAGCGCGATCAGGAGACGTTTCATTCGGGTGTCCTTTCTTTGTCTGCACCCGAAAATTAGACCCCGCTTCCTGAACCGAATATGAAACTCTACATTACAAATGCGTAATGATATCCATCACTTATTCCATAATTCTAATGTTTACAGATCAACTTGCCACAAGGCTGACGTAGCGGAAGCGGTTGAAATCGGCAGCCTTGCCCGCGCCTGAGGTGTCGAAGGCGAACATGCCGGCGAAGGCCCCGGTGAAGGATCCATGCTCGCCGCGGCCGCCCTCGTCGGAGACCACGCCCGCATCGAGAACCGGGCCGATCGGCTGCCAATCCACCGCTGCGGTCGCCCGCCAGAAGAACTGCAGGTCATTGTCGCGAACGTCCATGGCAAGGTCGATCGGACCATCGGGAATGGCGGTGCCGCTGCCGACGGGGAACTGCAGCCGGCCGTGCGGAAAATCGCCGGGGCATGAGAGGATCGTCAGCGCCCGGCCCAACGTTTCGTGCCAGGTGATGCCGAGCGCATGGAACTTGTGGCGATTGTAGTAATGCGTCAAACCAGCAACCTGTTGGTAGGTTACGGCCGTGAAATCGACCGTCGTCTCGGCGCGGAAGGAATGATGCTCCTGCCGCCGCGCGACCAGCGCCTGCTCGAACCAGCTGCCGATGCTCTCTCTGCCGAACAGCCTGAGGTGGCCCGGCCGCCATTCGAGCGAGAAGATCCGCTCCGGTTCCGGCGTACGCAGCCATTGGAACTCGACGGGCAATGCCTGGCCGTCGAAATGCGTTTCCGTAACCACCGGTGTCGCCACCTGCCCCGCCGGTCCCGGCGCCGGCACGAGCACCTCCGGCACCGGGCCGCCGTTTTCGAGATAGAGCCAGCCATCATCGCGCCAGACACATTTTTGCAGGGCCGTCTCGCGACCGAGCGTACAGCGGCGTCCGGGAGGCAGCGGTCGGCCGGTCAGATGCGTATGATAGGCCTGCCCATCTGGCGTCTCGAGATATTGGCCGTGGCCCGCGCGCTGCAACGGCGCTTCGGGGTGATCCTTCGACGTGATCAGATAGATATCCGGATGCATCTCATAGGGGCCGTCGATCGCGCGTGAGCGGGCCATGGTGACGGCGTGGTCGTAGCCGGTTCCGCCTTCCGCCGTCGTCAGATAATACCAGCCGTTTCGCTTGAACAGATGCGGCCCCTCGACGAGGCCGAGTGGTGAGCCGGCAAAGATGTTCTTCACGGGGCCGACGAGCCTGCGTGTCCGTTCGTCCCATTCCTGCAGCAGGATGCCGTCAAAGGCCGGATGTTTCGGCGAGCCGCCGAAGCTTTCGGTGCGGTGGTTCCACTGCATGTTGAGGAACCACTTGCGGCCGTCGTCATCATGGAAGAGCGACGGGTCGAAGCCGGAGGAATTGACGTAGACCGGATCCGACCAGGTCGCCTCGATCGCCTCAGCCGTGACGATGTAGTTGTGCGCGTCCTTGAAGTTGCCGTCGAAGCGCTTGACGTCGGTGTACACCAGCCAGAACAGACCATCGTCATAGGAAAGACACGGCGCCCAGACGCCGCAGCTATCCGGGTTGCCGCGCATGTCGAGCTGGCTTGCCCGCTCCAGCGGCCGGCGGACGAGTCGCCAGTTCACCAGATCCCGCGAATGGTGGATCTGCACACCCGGGTACCATTCGAAGGTGGAGGTCGCGATGTAGTAGTCGTCTCCGACACGGCAGATCGAAGGGTCCGGGTTGAAGCCCGGCAGAATGGGGTTTCGGATCATGGCAGTCATGGTTCAGGCGTCCTCCCTTGGCGGCGCCATCCGACCTCAAAAATCATACAAATTCAAGCCTGCAACGTTGCAGTACTTCGCGCGTCGTATCGCCTGTGCCCGGCTTTCCACATCGATTCGCTCGGCGATGTGCACCTTAAGGCGGCTGACGATCGCCGTGCCTCGCCGTCTGCAACCGGATTGCACAAACAATGGGCAAAGCGCTGGATCACCCTATTCTACTTTAGTCGGAGGCGGCCGAACTACACGGGAAAATCGCGCCTCAGACTTGAACGTGCGCTTGAAATCGGCACTCTGGCTATGCTTGGCACAAGAACCATAAAAGCCATCGCGGGGAGGAAATCGATGAGAGCTTTGCTCGGCTTTAGCCGACTTATAGACACGATCACGGAATTTATCGGAAAGAGCGTTTCATGGCTGATCCTGGCCGCTGTTCTCGTCAGCGCCGGCAACGCAGTGATCCGCAAGATCTTCAACATGTCGTCGAATGCCTGGCTCGAGGCGCAATGGTATCTGTTCGGCGCCGCCTTCATGTTTGCCGCCGCCTATACGCTGAGCCAGAACGAGCACATCCGCATCGACGTGGTCTACGGTCAGTTCTCGCGCCGCGTGCAGCATTGGATCGACCTTCTTGGGCACCTCCTCTTCCTGATGCCCTTCGTGCTGCTCGTGCTCTATTATCTCTTCCCCTATGTGAAGATGTCCTACGTCTCGGGCGAGGTCTCATCATCCGCCGGCGGCCTGATCATCTGGCCGGCCAAGGCCATCCTGCTCTTCGGCTTCCTGCTGCTGGCCTTCCAGGGCGTGTCGGAGATCATCAAGAAAATCGCGATCATGACCGGAAACATGGAAGACCCGACACCCTATGTGCCGACCCATGCGCCGCTTGACGATGTCGTGTCTCCGGAGACCCGTCCATGATCGAATTCATTGCTGAAAACCTGGCGCCGATCATGTTCGCGTCACTGATCGTGTTCCTGCTTTTGGGATACCCGGTCGCCTTCTCGCTCGCCGCCAACGGCCTGCTTTTCTTCATCATCGGCGTCGAGCTCGCGCCGCTGTCGGATTCGATCAATCTCTCCTGGCCGTTGCTCAACGCACTGCCTGACCGGTTCTGGGGGGTGATGTCGAACGACACATTGCTTGCCATCCCCTTCTTTACCTTCATGGGGATCGTGCTCGAGAAATCGGGCATGGCGGAAGACCTGCTCGACACGATCGGCCAGCTCTTCGGCCCGATCCGCGGCGGTCTTGCCTATGCGGTCATCTTCGTCGGCGCGCTGCTTGCAGCCACGACAGGCGTCGTTGCCGCCTCGGTCATCGCCATGGGCCTGATCTCGCTGCCGATCATGTTGCGCTACGGCTATGACCGGAAGGTCGCCTCGGGCGTTATCGCGGCTTCCGGCACGCTCGCCCAGATCATCCCGCCGTCACTCGTGCTCATCGTTCTTGCCGACCAGCTCGGCCGTTCGGTCGGCGACATGTATGCCGGCGCGCTGATCCCGGGCCTGGTGCTGACCGGACTGTACATGGTCTACATCCTGATCATGACGATCCTGAAGCGTGACTCCATGCCGGCCCTGCCGCTGGAAGCCCGCACGCTGGGCTCCGGCGTTACCTCGCTGTTCATCGCGCTCGCGGTCGCAGCCGGCATTGCCTATGCCGCCCACGTCTATCTCTACCCGACCCAGGGCGAGAACGCCGACATCCTCGGCGGCACAGTGGGCGTTGCCTTCATCTATATCGTCGCCCTGCTCGACCGCGGCCTGAAGATCAATGCGATGTCTAGGCTTGCCCAGCAGGTCATCATCGTGCTGATCCCGCCGCTGGCGCTGATCTTCCTCGTCCTCGGCACCATCTTCCTCGGCATCGCAACGCCGACCGAAGGCGGCGCCATGGGTGCAGTCGGCGCGCTGATCATGGCGGCCGCCAAGGGTCGTCTCAATCTGGACGTCGTGCGCGGCGCACTGACGGCAACGACAAGGCTTTCCGCCTTCGTGCTGTTCATCCTGATCGGTGCACGCGTCTTCTCGCTCACCTTCTATGGCGTCAACGGCCATATCTGGGTCGAGCACCTGCTGACGGCGATGCCGGGCGGCGAGACCGGCTTCCTGATTGCCGTCAACCTGCTCGTCTTCTTCCTGGCGTTCTTCCTCGATTTCTTCGAGCTCGCCTTCATCATCGTGCCGCTGCTTGCGCCCGCTGCCGACAAGCTTGGCATCGACCTCATCTGGTTCGGCGTGCTCCTCGGCATCAACATGCAGACGAGCTTCATGCACCCGCCCTTCGGCTTCGCGCTCTTTTACCTGCGCTCGGTCGCGGCCAAGGTGCCCTATCTCGACAAGATCACCGGCAAGTCGATCCAGCCCGTTACGACCGGCCAGATCTACTGGGGTGCCGTACCCTTCGTCGGTATCCAGATCGTGATGGTGGGCCTGACGATCATGTTCCCGCAGATGGTCATGCACTACAAGGGAACCGGAACGGGCGTCGATCCGAACACCATCAAGATCGAGGTGCCCGGCTTCGGCGCCGGCGGTGGCGGTCTCGGCCTGCCCGGCGGCCTGCAGCTTCCAGGCGGCAGCCCGCTCGACCAAAAGCCGGCCGATCAGGGTGGCGCCCAGCCGCAGACCGCTCCGTCGAACGACCTCAGCCAGCCTCCGTCGTTTGGCAGCCCGGGTGCCCAGCCACAGCCGGCCCCCTCAAACGACCTCAGCCAGCCGCCGTCGTTCAAGTAGGACCGCTGGCAGACAGAAAAGCAAAGGGCGGCCGATAAGCCGCCCTTTCCATTTCTACAATCGCTGAGACGACGACCGAACTCGTTCAATCCAGCCGCTTGGCCGGATTGTCGCGGTACCAGTCGACGATCATCGGCATCGCCTCCTCGAATGGACCGCCGACATAAACGTTGAGCAGCCCCATGCGCGCTTCGCTCTCGTTCTTGAAGTCATGCATCGTCCCGCGCGGGATGACGAACAGCGAGCCCTTCGGCTTCTGGTGCCAGATGTCGCCGACGAGCACGCTCGCCGTGCCCTCGATCACGTAGAAGATCTCGTCGTTGTCGTCGTGCTTGTGGGCGCCCGGTCCCTCGTGCCTGGCATCGAGCCACCATTCCGAGACCGAAAATCGACCCGCGGTTTCAGCGCCGTCGGCTTTGAAGACGGCCTGGATGGCGCCCATGTCGTAGCGGCGGCCCTCGTCGGGGCCGAGCACGACCGATTGGCCTTCGCTTGGCATAGCTCTTCCTCCGTGCTGTTGAGGCAGCAACCTTACCACGAAATTCGCTCAGTACGGCGCGCAACAATACGCCGTGCGCGCAGCAACGAAAAAGCCGCCCGCGATGGAAATCGCAAGCGGCTCGTTTCAATCGGCAATAGGCGTGGGCTTAGAGCTTGCCGCCGCGCTGCTGGATCATCATGAAGGTATCGTAGTTGTATTCGGCGATCTGGGCGTTGAGGTAGTACTCGCCGCGGAAAGCCTTGATCGAGTCCCAGATCTTCTTGAAGGTCGGGTTCGAGGCCTCCATCTCCGCATAGACCTCGTTGGCCTTGTCGAAGCAGGCTGACAGGATTTCGGCGCTGAACGGGCTGAGCTTGGCACCCGAAGCCACCAGGCGCTTGATCGCCGAGGGGTTCAGGTAGTCGTACTTCTGCAGCATGTTCGCGTCAGTGGCGTGGCAGGCGGTGCGCAGCAGCGACTGGTAGTTCTTCGGCAGTCCTTCGAACGCCGCCTTGTTGAACATGGCGTGGACCGTCGGACCACCTTCCCACCAACCGGGATAGTAGTAGTAGGGCGCAACCTTGTAGAAGCCAAGCTTCTCGTCGTCATAGGGGCCGACCCATTCGGCAGCGTCGATGGTGCCCTTTTCCAGCGCCGGGTAGATGTCGCCGCCGGCGATCTGCTGCGGCACGACGCCGAGCTTCTCGACGACCTTGCCGGCGAAGCCACCGATGCGCATCTTCAGGCCCTGCATGTCGGCAACCGTCTTGATTTCCTTGCGGAACCAGCCGCCCATCTGCACGCCGGTGTTGCCGCCCGGGAAGCCGACGAGGCCTTGGGTGCCGAGGAACTCGTTGAAGAGGTCGATACCGCCGCCATGGTAGTGCCAGGCGTTCATCCCGCGCGCGTTGAGCGCGAAGGGAACGGCTGCACCGAGCGCCCAGGTTGGGTCCTTGCCCCAGTAATAGTATGCGACCGTGTGGCAGGCTTCGACCGTACCGGCAGCAGCCGCGTCAGCGGCCTGCAGGCCTGGAACGATTTCGCCGGCAGCGAAGACCTGGATCTGGAAAGCACCGTCGGTTGCATCCGAGACGTATTTCGACAGCACTTCGCCGCCGCCATAGATCGTGTCGAGCGACTTCGGGAACGACGACGCCAGGCGCCAGTTCACCTTCGGGTTTGCCTGCGCGATGGCCGGTGTCGCAAGCGCGGCTGCACCTGCGGCCGCCAAGCCGCCGAGGCTTGCGTTTTTAATGAATGAACGGCGATCCATGGTTCCTCCCCTAGTTCTCGCCAAAGGGCGGGCGCAGCGCGCCTCTACCCATCAATCCACCCTGCCCCTTCCCGGACAAACGGTGGCTCTCCTCCTCGTTACCCGTCGAAAGCGACTGCGATCAGCACCGCAACCGGCAGGCATTGTCGCACCTTACAGAAACACCGGACCATGTCCAGAAGCCGCTTTCCGGCGTTTATTCGACTTTTGTCTAATACGCCGGAAAGCGATGTCCTTTGCCTAAAATGCAGGCAAATCAATATTTTCGGTCGAAATCAGAGCTCGGCCGACTTGGCCCAGAGGTTGATGTCCGCCTCGCGCGCATAGAGATCGATCTCGGCCAGTTCGTCGGCCGTGAACGTGTCGTTTTCGAGCGCCTTGACGCAATCGACGATCTGCTCGGAGCGGCTGGCGCCGATCAGTGCCGAGGTGATCCGGCCGTTGCGCAGCACCCAGGCAAGCGCCATCTGCGCCAGCGTCTGGCCGCGCTTTTCGGCGATACCGTTCAGCTTGCGGATGTTGTCGATGATCTCTGGGCGGATGAAGTCCTTCTTCAGGAAGTGGTTCTGCGCCGCGCGGCTATCAGACGGGATGCCGCCAAGATACTTCGTCGTCAGCATGCCCTGGGCGAGCGGCGAGAAAACGATCGAGCCGATGCCGAGATCTTCGAGCGTATGGATCAGCCCATCGTCCTCGATCCAGCGGTTGAGCATGGAGTAGCTCGGCTGGTGGATGAGGCAAGGCGTGCCGAGATCCTTAAGGATCGCGGCGGCTTCGCGGGTGCGCTGCGAGTTGTAGGAGGAAATCCCCACATAGAGCGCCCGGCCCGAACGCACGATATGGTCGAGCGCACCGCAGGTTTCTTCGAGCGGCGTCTCCGGGTCGAAACGGTGCGAATAGAAGATGTCGACATAGTCGAGGCCCATGCGCTTCAGGCTCTGGTCGCAGGATGCGATCATGTATTTGCGGCTGCCCCATTCGCCGTAAGGGCCGGCCCACATGTCGTAGCCAGCCTTGGACGAGATGATCAGTTCGTCGCGCAAGTGCGCGAAGTCCGTGCGCATGATTTCGCCGAAGGCAGTCTCGGCCGAGCCCGGAGGCGGGCCGTAATTGTTGGCGAGGTCGAAATGGGTGATGCCCAGATCGAACGCCGTGCGGCACATGTCGACCTTGCGGTCATGCGGTGTGTCGCCACCGAAATTGTGCCAAAGCCCCAGCGAGATCGCCGGCAGCTTCAGGCCGGAACGGCCGAGACGGTTATATTTCATGGTGTCGTAGCGGTTTTCCGCCGGTAGCCAGGTCATCGCACAATCCTCCGCGATCGATCTCCGGATGGCGAACCCGTCCGCCACCCGCAAAAATGAAACGGTTTCCGTAGCGGTTGGCCGCCACGGAAACCTCAGTTCACAAAGGTCTAAACCTCTCCGGTGTCGCTATGAAGCGGCAGCGACGCGATTTCCCGACATTTCTTCTTCGGTCTCGCGCAAGAGCGCCCGAGCTTCCTCGATGCCGAGGGCGGCCGGCTGGGTGCAGGTGGTGGAGAGTTCGATGAAACGTCCCTCCTCGCCAGATTTCAGGATCGACACCATGACGTCGACGCCGTGCAGCGCGCGGTCGAGCGAGCAGCGGGCATCGCGGCCTTCGAGGATGGCGAGCGCCATGTCGGCTAGGCCGGCGGTGCGGTAATTCGCCATCGGCCCCTGCGGATGCTCCTGGTTGGCAACACCGAAAGGATGATCCCAGGGCTCCAGCGGCTCGATTTTCTTGTCGCGGCCGCTTGCTTCCACCGTGCCGCCGAAGAAGTTCGGGTCGGGCACGTAGAGCGAGCCTTCGGTGCCGTAAAGCTCCATGTTGGCATGGCGGTGCGACCAGACATCCCAGCTGGCCGACAGCGTGATCGTCGCGCCGTTCTCAAATTCGAGCAGCGCGTGGATGTTGGTGGGCGTCTTGACCGGGATCACCTCGCCCTTGCGCGGTTCGCTGGTGATCGTGCGGGTCGGGTTGGCCATGGTGGCGAGCGCCGCCACGCGCTTCACCGGGCCGATCAGGTTGATCAGGTTGGCGATGTAGTAGGGACCGAGATCGAGGATCGGGCCGCCGCCGGGCAGGAAGAAGAAGTCCGGGTTCGGATGCCACATCTCCATGCCCGGGCTCATGACGTGGCAGGTGCCCGAAGTCACCCGGCCGATCTTGCCCGCGTCAACATAGCTACGGGCAAGCTGATGCGCGCCGCCGAGGAAGGTGTCCGGCGCGCAGCCAACGGAAAGGCCCTTCGCCTTGGCGATAGCCCTCAACTCCTCGCCCTGCTCCAGGGAGAGCACCAGCGGCTTTTCCGAATAGACGTGTTTGCCGGCTTCGAGGATTGCCTTGGAGACCGGATAGTGCGCGTCCGGAATGGTCAGGTTGACGACGATGTCGACATCGGGATTGGCGAGCAGCGCCTCGATGCTCTCAGCTTTAACGCCGTATTCGGCCGCCCGCGCCTCGGCTGCCACCGGGTTGATGTCGGCGCAGGCGACAACCTTGATGCCCCGGAAAAGCGGGGCAAGCTTGAAGTAGGTGGTGGAGATGTTGCCGCATCCGATGATGCCGACGCCAAGTTCCTTGGTCATGGATAAACCTGCTTCTCAATAGGATTGGATGGAGACGAGCGAACGCTTGGCGAAGCGCTTGAAATCGCTCGGGTTGTCGTGCTCGGCGATGAAGTAGCGGGCCTTCGTGCCGGAAAGTGCCGCAAACAGGCCTTTCCAGTCGACCGTGCCCTCACCGACATCGGCCCAGCCGTCCTCGTCCTTCTTCTCGCCTGTCGGCGCGATGTCCTTCACATGCACGGCGGTGATGCGGTCGCCATACTTCTTGATCCAGGCGATCGGATCGGCGCCGCCGCGGATGATCCAGGCGATATCGGCCTCCCAGGAGAGATCCGGTCCGCCCGCAAAGATCAGGTCCTGCGGAATACTGCCATCCGGAAGGGCCGCGAACTCGAAGTCGTGGTTGTGCCAGCCGAAGATCAGCCCGGCATCACGATAGGGCTTGCCGGCCTTCTGCAGCCGCTCGCCGAAGGCGCGCCAGCCAGCGGCATCGGTCGGGCGCTGGTCGGGCATCAGGTAGGGGCAATAGATCGCCTTGATGCCGAGCGCCTTGGCGATTTCGAGCACGCGGGCCGGATCGCTTTCGAGCATGTCCAGGCCAAAGTGCGCGGTCGGCATGGCAAGGCCATTGTCGTCGAGACCTTCCTTGAAGCTCGCGATCTCGGCGTCGCTGAGCGCCGCATAGAGCGCGCCGTAGCCTTCGACCTGGCTGTAGCCGGCGTCGCCGAGTGCTTTCAGCACATTGGCGAAAGGCGGGAAATTGCGAGCGCTATAAAGCTGGAAACTGACGTCCTTCATGAAATCCTCCTCGATTTCGTCCTGGGGGTCTTGGGATAGTGGGATCTTGGGGTTGTTGGGGTCTCGGTATCACCTGAGCCAGGTATCGTAGTCCGACACCAAGAGGTGGGCGGGGCCTGCGTCCTCCTCGATCGCCGAGAAGCGACCGACCGGCTCGCGGAAATAGTTGTCGGTGAGATCGTCGTTGACGGTCGATACTTCGCCCATCAGCACGTCGGCGCCCTCGGCCCAGAAGGCGTGCCAGTTGCCAGGGAGAAGCGTGACGCTTTCACCGGCCTTGAGCTTCAGCAGGTCGCCAGCTTTCAGCGTGCGCAGCCGTGCATCGGTCGCGACAACGACGTCGCTCTCCTCGTCAACCGAGCCGTCCGGTTTGGAATTGTACATCTGCAGCACCAGCGAACCGCCGCCACGGTTGATGATGTCCTCGGTCTTGACCGCGTGACGGTGCAGCGGGTTGACCTGGTCCTTGGCGGTGATCATCAGCTTCTCGGCGTAAACTATGCCTTGCCCGGTCTTCAGATTGGCGGCATTGCCGTTGCGCAGCGTGAAGAGCACCAGCCCGAACTCGTCGAAGCGGCCCTTGCCATAGTCGGTAATGTCCCAGCCGAGCCGGGCATCAAAGATCGTCGGACTGTCGGAAGCGACGCGCGCCTTCAGTTGCTCCGGCGACCAGTAGGCAAAGGGTGGCAGGGTGAAGCCGAAGCTCTTCATGAAGGCATCGCTCTCGGCGATGATGTCGTTGACGTGGCTGCGTTTCATGGCGGTCAACCCTTTCCCTGGCAGGATTCGAGATCGAAGGCGGAAAAGCGCGGCAGCTCACCTGCGTCAAACGGCACCTTCGGGGTAAAACGGATGACCTTCGTCTCGCCGGCCAAGAGGTCGAAGGCGTTGTCGGAATAGCGCCCGGCGACATCCGCCTCGATCATCACATGCAGCGCCAAGCCGCTCGCCTTGACCGTGACGTCGAAGGCGCCTTCGCCTGCGGGCGCGACATCGAGTGTCAGGCCGGACGGCTTGAGGTCGAGCGCCTTATAGGTGCCGTTGACGTGGTGCCCCTCACCGCGCATGCCGTTCGATGCCTCGAACGACCAGAACAGCAGGTCGCCTTCCGGAATGTCGAAAGCCGCGATCGTCGCCAGCGTTGCTGCCCGGTCCGGGCTGCAGGTACCGGCGACCGCCGCGAGCGGCGTGCGCTGGCCATCGAGCGAAACCAGGAAGGTCTGCAGCTCGACGGTCACCGGCTCTGCCGTATCGTTGACCATCGAGAAGGCGATTTCCTTTCCATCTGCCGATGGGATCGCTGCGACCGAGACCGGCTGGAAGAAGCGACGGACCATGTAGTGCATCGCCTTCCAGCTGCCGCCATAGTCGAGGCTCGACCAGGAGGCGACCGGCCAGGTGTCGTTGAGCTGCCAGTAGAGCGTGCCCATGCAATGGGGCTTCAGCGAGCGCCAGTAGTCGACGGCCGTGCGGATCGCCAGCCCCTGCTGCACCTGGCTGAGATAGACGAAAGCCGGAAAATCCTTGGGGAAACGGAAGTAGCGGAACATCGTGCCGGCGATGCGCTCGTTGCCGCCGACATTCTTCTGGTGGCTCTCGATCACGGGCGACGCGATATTGAGGTCCTTCTCGGCCGCAAACTGCCGGATGACCGGCATCGACGTATAGGACTGGAAGCCGAACTCCGAGCAGAAGCGCGGCCGCACGGTGCGGTAATTGTCGAAGGACTTGTTTTCGTGCCAGACCGACCAATAGTGCATGTCGCCGGAACCATCGGCATGCCAGGCGTCGCCGAAGTCGAGATATCCCGACGCCGGGCTCGACGGCCACCAGATCGCTTCGGGCAGCGCCGCCTTCAGCGCCACCTCGATGGTGCGGTTCAGCCGGTCATAGGAGACGAGATAACGGTCGCGATCCTTGCGCGGCTCATCGAACCAGGTGAGCGCGCCGACGAGCTCGTTGTCGCCACACCAGACCGCGATCGACGGATGCGACGACAGGCGCTTGGCCTGGTAGTCCACCTCGGCTGCGACATTCTCCAGGAAATCCGGCGTCGAAGGATAGAGGTTGCAGGCGAACATGAAGTCCTGCCAGACCATGAGGCCCAGCCGGTCGCACAGATCGTAGAACCAGTCCGGCTCGTAGAAGCCGCCGCCCCAGACGCGGATCATGTTCATGTTGGCATCGACAGCCGAGGTCAAAAGGTCTTCGACGCCTTCGCGGGTCACCCGCGACGCCAGCGCATCGGCCGGGATCCAGTTGGCGCCCTTGCAGAAGATCTCGCGCCCGTTGACGCGGAAGGCGAAGCGGCTGCCGGCCTCGTCCTTGTCGGTCAGAAGCTCGACGGTGCGGAAACCGATCTGACGCGTCACCTGCTCCTGCGGCACCTCGACGGTCAGCCGCGACAGATGCTGCTCGCCGCTTCCAGCCGGCCACCAGCGCTTGGGCTCGCTCATGGTGAAGACATGGGTGATGCGGGTCTCGCCCTTGCCGACGGCGCAATCGAGCCGTTCGCGGTCCTCATCGAGCGAGAAGTGCACCGGCACAATGCCCGGCCCATCGGCAAAGAGCGTCAGCGTCACCACCAGATCGACGCTGCCATCCTCCAGCCAGACCTGCTTGCTCGTCACATGCTCGATGCGGGCGATCTCCAGCCGGCAAAGGGCGATCTCTCCGTAGACGCCGAGCGGCGCGATCGCGAGGTTCCAGTCCCAGCCGAAATGGCACTGGGGTTTGCGCAGCATATTGCCGTTGGCGATCGGTGAATTGCCAGGGTGATAGGGCACGTAGAAGGGCTGCTCCGCCTGCCGCCGCGCGCCTTCGGCAATCGAGGAATGCAACACGATGCGGATGCGGTTCTCGCCTGCAACCAGCGTCTTCGAGACATCCGGGCGATAGCGGCGGAAGCAATTCTCCGCTTCAAGCACCAGCTTGTCATTGACGAACACCGAGGCAACCGTGTCGAGGTATTCAAGGTCGAGATACCAGTAGCCGGCAATGTCGTCGGCACCGACCGTGACCGTGCGCTCGATCACCCAGTCCTTGTGCGCCACCCACTGCACGTCGTTCTCGTTGCGCCCCACATACGGGTCGTCGATCACGCCGGCCTTCAGCAGCGCCGAATGCACATCGCCCGGCAACTCCATTGCCAGCGCATGGCTATTGTCGACGGAAGAAAGTTGCCAATCCCCTGCGAGATCGAGACGAATGGCGGTGCGGGTGAAATCCTCAGAGAGCATGCGCATGGTTCCATAGATCGACCGGCCACGCCGGCACAGTCATTGCTGGGAGGTGCCGGGCAGCGGTGGCCGCCCGGCATCTCCTTATTTCAGAGTCGGTTCTCGCTTGTCGCATCGAAGATCGAGGCGACGCCCATGTCGAAGGAGAGCGTGACCGCCGTGCCCGGCGCATAGCGCCGCTGGCCGGCGATACGAACCGACATCGACTGTCCGGCAAGCTTCAGCCACAGCAGATTGTCGGCGCCCATCGGCTCCTCGATATCGACGACCGCCCGGTGCGAGGCCGGCGCGCCACTTGCCGCTTCGTCGACGCGCACATGCTCGGGCCTCAAGCCCAGCACCACCTTCTGGCCATGCACGAAGGGCGCGCGCGACGGATAGGCCGACACGTCGAAATCGACGCCGTTGGCGTGGACGTAGGCGCGCTGGTCGCGCAGCTGCAGTTCGCCGCGAAAGAAGTTCATCGACGGCGAACCGATGAAGCCGGCGACGAACAGGTTTTCCGGCGCGTTGTAGATCGTCATCGGATCGGCAAGCTGCTGGATCACGCCGCTCTTCATGACCGCGATGCGGTCGGCAAGCGTCAAGGCCTCGATCTGGTCATGGGTGACGTAGATCATCGTGTTCTTCAGCGACTGGTGCAGCCGCTTGATCTCGACGCGCAGTTCCGAGCGCAGCTTGGCGTCGAGGTTGGAGAGCGGCTCGTCGAACAGGAACACGTCGACATCGCGCACCAGCGCCCGGCCGATCGCCACACGCTGGCGCTGGCCGCCCGAGAGTTCCGAAGGCTTGCGCTTCAAGAGCGGCTGGATCTGCAGGATCTCGGCGGCGCGGCTGACGCGCTTGTCGATCTCTTCCTTCGGCACCTTGGCGACCTGCAGGCCGAAGGAGAGGTTCTTCTCCACCGACATCTGCGGATAGAGCGCGTAGGACTGGAACACCATGCCGATGCCGCGGTCCTTGGGCTCCTCCCAGGTGACGTTCTTGTTCTTGATGAAGATCTGCCCGTCGCTGACATCGAGCAGCCCGGCGATGCAGTTCAGCAAGGTCGACTTGCCGCAGCCGGACGAGCCGAGCAGCACCAGGAACTCGCCGTCCTTGATGTCGAGGTTGAGCGTGTCGAGCACAGTGACGGCACCGAAGCTCAACGACAGGTCTTTGACCGATACGCTGACGTTTTGCATGTTGTTACCCTTTCACTGCGCCGGCGGCGATGCCGCGGACAAAAAGCCGTCCGGAGACGAAGTAGACGAAGAGCGGAACCGCCCCGGTCAGGATCGTCGCCGCCATGTTGACGTTGTATTCCTTCACGCCCTGGACCGAATTGACGATGTTGTTGAGCTGAACCGTCATCGGGTAGTATTCCGGCCGGGTGAACACGACGCCGAACAGGAAGTCGTTCCAGATGCCGGTGACCTGCAGGATCATCGCCACGACGAAGATCGGCAGTGACATCGGCAGCATGATCTTGAAATAGATCGTCCAGAAGCCGGCGCCATCGACGCGCGCGGCCTTGAACAGTTCCTCCGGCAGGCCGGCGAAATAGTTGCGGAAGAGCAGCGTCAGGATCGGCATGCCGAAGATGGTGTGCACGAGGATGAGGCCGGTGAGCGTGCCGTAGATGCCCATTTCCCGCAGTACGATGACGATCGGATAGATCATCACCTGATAGGGAATGAAGGCGCCGACGATGAGGATGGTGAAGAACAGCTCCGCCCCCTTGAAGCGCCAGTTGGCGAGCGCATAACCGTTGACCGAGGCGATCGCGATCGAGACGATCGTCGAAGGAACGGTGATGCGCACCGAGTTCCAGAAGCCGCGCGAAAGGCCGTCGCAGTTGAGCCCCGTGCAGGCGCTCGCCCAGGCCTTTGCCCAAGGCTCGAAGGTGATTTCAACCGGCGGGGCAAAGATGTTGCCGAGCCGGATTTCCGGCATGCCCTTGAGCGAAGTCATGACCATCACGTAGAGCGGCAGCAGGTAGTACAGCGCCACGACAATCAGCGTGCCGTAGATCATGATGTTGCGGCCAGACAACGCCCGGCGGGGCTTGGCGCCGCGGGGGCCGGCGACGACCCGGTTTGTCTGCGCCTGCAGTGCGGCCTCTTCAGTCACCGAATTGAAAGCAACGATATCAGACACGCTTGCGCCCTCCCCCGAATTCCAGATAGGCCCAAGGCACGATGATGATGGCGACGGTGATGAGCATCATCGTCGAGGCGGCAAAGCCCTGACCGAGGTTCTGCGCCTGGAACATGTAGTCGTAGACATACTTTGCAGGCACTTCCGACGCGATGCCGGGACCGCCGCTCGTCTGCGCCACCACCAGGTCGTAAACCTTGACGATGCCGCTGGCGATGATCACCAGCGTGGTGATGAAGACGCCGCGCATCATCGGAATGACGACGAAGATGTAGGTCTTCCACATGGGTATGCCGTCGACGCGCGCGGCCTTCCAGATGTCCTCGTCAATGCCGCGAAGACCTGCGAGCATCAGGCACATCACGAGCCCGGTGCCCTGCCAGAGTGCGGCGATCAGGATGCCATAGATGACGATGTCGGCATTATAGAGCGGGTCGAAGGTGAAGCTTTCCCAGCCGAGCGAGCGCACCACCGACTGGATCCCGAATTCCGGATTGAGCAGCCATTGCCAGACCAGGCCCGTCACGATGAAGGACAGGGCGAAGGGATAGAGCATGATGGTGCGGAAGGTATTTTCGAAGCGGATCTTCTGGTCCATCAATGCGGCCAGCACGAAGCCGATCAGCAGGCTGAAGATCAGCGAGAAGATGCCGTAGATTGCCAGATTCTGCACCGAAATCAGCCAGCGCGGCGCCGCCCAGAGGCGCTCGTACTGATCGAGGCCGACGAATGAGAGCCGCGGCAACAGCTTGGAATTGGTGAAGGAATAGACGACCGTCCAGATCGTGCCGCCGAGGAAGATCACCACGGCCGTCAAGATCATCGGGACGGAGGCAATCTTCGCGTTCAGGTTCCGCAGCCACTGGTTCGGTCGGCCCGAACCTTGTGTGTAACCCGCCATGTTTCGTTCCTCCGGAACTGCATTGGGTTTCGGACGATGGGCAGCCCCGCGCACTCAGCGCGCAGCGCTCTGCCACATCAGGGCGACAACCACTCCCATGGGGCCCGCAAACGCATCACGCGCGGACGACCGGCACATCCTGCCGAATGGGAGGCTTTGACCGGCCTCGTTTTCAAAGAGGCCGGCCAAGGCAGTTGCGGTTACTCCGCGTTCGCGATGATGTCGGCGAAGCGCTTCTGCGCGTCTTCCGGCGTGATCGACGGGTTGGCGAAGAATTCGGAGAACAGGTCTTCCTTCTGCTTCTGGCTGTCGGCCGAAAGCAGCTGGTCGGTACCCTGGATCACGTTGCCCTTGGCAAGAATGTCCAGCCCCTTCTTCATGCAGTCGTTGGCAGCCGCCAGATCGACGTCGCCGCGCACCGGCAGCGAACCCTTCTTGAGGTTGAAGGCGACCTGCGTCTTTGGATCGAGCAGCGTCGAGGCCAGCGCTTCCTGCGCCTTCGACTTTTCCTCGTCCTTCAGAAGCGGGAAGTAGAAGGCGTCGCCACCGGTCGAGATGATCTCGTTGACGCCGAGACCCGGCAGGCAGGTGTAGTCGGTTCCGGCCTTCTGGCCGGCAAGCGCGAATTCACCCTGCGCCCAGTCGCCCATGATCTGGCCGCCGGCCTTGCCGGTGATGACCATGTTGGTCGCCTGGTTCCAGTCCTGGACGTTGGAGCCCTTCGACATGCGGCGGGCATCATCGGCAGCCTTGAAGACCTTGGCGATCTCGGGGCCTGCGGCCACTTCCTCGTCCTTGTCGCCGAACACCTTCTGGAAGGTGTCCTTGCCGGCGATCGCCACCATCAGCACGTCGAAGGCGCCGGCTGCCTGCCACGGCTGACCGCCGACGGCGAGCGGCACGATGCCTGCCTTTTCGAGCGCGGGCGCCGCGGCCACGAATTCATCCCAGTTCTTCGGAACCTCGACGCCGGCCGTTTTGAAGGCCGCATTCGACAGCCACAGCCACTGCCAGGAGTGGATGTTGACCGGGGCGCAATAGATCTTGCCGTCGATCGTGCAGGAATCGAGTAGGCTCGCCGGCTTGATGATGTCCTTCCACTTCTCGCGGGTTGCGACATCGGTGAGATCACGCATCAGCCCGGCCTGAACCAGTTCCTCGGCCTGGCGACCATGGTTGAACTGCGTGGCGCCCATCGGGTCGCCACCGGTGATGCGGCTGATCATGATCGGACGGGCGGTGCCGCCAGAACCGGCGATCGCGCCGTCGACCCAGTGATTGCCCGTCGCATCGAAGGCCTTGGCGAGTTCCGCGACCGCGGCAGCTTCGCCGCCCGAGGTCCACCAATGGGTCACTTCAAGATCGACAGCGTTGGCTGCGCTGAGCGGCAGGGCCACGGCGGCTGAAAGCACGGCGGCGAAAGAACGTAAATTCATGAGTCTCCTCCCTCACTGTAACGTTACCGTAAAAAACTTAGTGCAATCGATTACAGGACGCAACACCCACCACAATCGATTTAAACAGAATCTTAAAAAACACCCATTGCGTGCATACGACAGCCGCGTTCCAAAGCGCTTTGCGCGCAGTGCCGGCACCCACGCAGCCGACAAGAATCCCTTACATCGCGCTGAAATACATATATTTTCCGCAACAATGGCGCACCGGCATAGGAGGCGCCATCTCGCAAGCGCAAAAAACATGCGCCAAAACTTCCGATTCAACCAGTCCGCTCCATCTTTCGCAGCGCAGCAACGAAAACGCTCGACATCGCAACTGTATCGTTACAGATTTGAAGCAATTTGATCCATCCAAAGCAGCATAGCCGCCACCGACTTTTCGTATATAACGCGATGACGTGACAGGGCGACGGCGCGGCGGATGGAACTGAACCGACGCGTTTCGCTGCCGGACGGGCAATCTGGCGGCGTGCGGCAAGAGAGTGGGCGGGTGACGGCAATGGACAACAAGACGAAAAACAGGCCGCAGACACTGCCGGATGGAGCCCGTCCGACACTGAAGACGATCGCCTTCATGACCGGGCTCGGCATCACTACGGTTTCCCGGGCGTTGAAGGATGCGCCCGATATCGGTGCGGAAACCAAGGAGCGTGTGCGGCTCGTCGCCAAACAGATCGGCTACCAGCCGAACCGCGCCGGCGTGCGCCTGAGAACCGGCAAGACCAATGTCATCAGTCTCGTATTGACGCTGGAAGAAGAGATCATGGGCATCACCAGCCCGATGGTCGTCGGCATCACCGAGATCCTTGCCGGCACGCCCTACCACCTGGTCGTCACCCCCTATAGCGCCGTCAAGGACGCGCTGGCGCCGATCCGCTATATCCTCGACACGGGTGCCGCAGACGGCGTGATCATTTCGCGCACCGAGCCGCACGATCCGCGTGTGGCGCTTTTGACCGAGCGCGGCCTGCCCTTCGTCACGCACGGCCGCACCGAAATGGGGATCGTTCACCCCTATCACGACTTCGACAACGAGCGTTTCGCCTACGAGGCGGTACGCAAACTGGTGGCGCGCGGCCGGCGGAAGCTGGTGCTGCTCGAGCCGCCGCCGCACCTCACCTTCTATTCACACATGCGCGCCGGTTTCGAGCGTGGGCTTCGCGATTTCCAGGCGGATGCAGTCGGCTTCCACCAGACCAACATTGACCATTCACTGGTCGAGATCCGCGACGCCTTCGAACCCCTGATGCGCTCGGCGGACGCGCCCGACGGCATCGTTTCGGGCAGCGGCTCCGGTGCGATCGCTTTGATTGCCGGCCTGGAAATGGCCAAGAAGAAGCTCGGCGAAGACTGCGACATGGTCTCGAAGTCACCGAGCGACTTCCTGCGCTGGCTGCGCCCGGAAGTCATGACCATGTACGAGGACATCCGCGTGGCCGGTCGGGAACTGGCCAAGGCAGTCATCGGCCACATCGACGGCCAGCCGCCAGAAACGCTGCAGAGCCTCAGCCAGCCCGAGTTCCAGCCGCCGATCACGCGTGGCTTGCGCGCCTAGGAAAGGCTGAAAACAGCCCTCAAGTCTTGCTTGTGACGCAGAAACCTGCGACAGGCCGGGGCAACAATTGGGCGCGACTGCGCCCCGCTCCTCCCTTCAGGCTACCGCAGACATGATCCGTATCGAAAACATCAGCAAGCAGCTCAGCCACCGCATCCTTTTCATCGAAGCCTCCGCCGCGCTCAACCGCGGCGAAAAGGTCGGCCTCGTCGGCCCGAACGGCGCCGGCAAGTCCTCGCTCTTTCGCATGATCACCGGCGAGGAAATCCCCGACGAAGGCCAGGTGGCCGTCGATAAGGGCGTCACTATCGGCTACTTCAACCAGGACGTCGGCGAGATGTCCGGCAACAGCGCCGTTGCCGAAGTGATGAACGGCGCAGGCCCTGTCAGCGAAGTTGCCGCCGAACTGCGCGAGCTCGAAGCCGCCATGGTCGATCCGGATCGCCTCGATGAAATGGACGCGATTATCGAGCGCTACGGCGAGGTGCAGGCGCGCTACGAAGAACTCGACGGCTACGCGCTCGAGGGCCGCGCCCGCGAAGTGCTGGCGGGCCTGAGCTTTTCCCAGGAGATGATGGACGGCGACGTCGGCAAGCTCTCGGGCGGCTGGAAGATGCGCGTGGCGCTTGCCCGTATCCTGCTGATGCGGCCCGACGTGATGCTGCTCGACGAACCGAGCAACCATCTCGATCTCGAAAGCCTGATCTGGCTCGAAGACTTCCTCAAGAACTACGACGGCGCACTGATGATGACCTCGCACGACCGCGAGTTCATGAACCGCATCATCACCAAGATCATCGAGATCGACGCAGGCCAGCTCAACGCGTATTCGGGCGACTACGGCTTCTACGAGCAGCAGCGCGCCCAGAACGAGAAGCAGCAGCAGGCGCAGTTCGAGCGCCAGCAGGCGATGCTCGCAAAGGAGATCAAGTTCATCGAGCGCTTCAAGGCGCGCGCCTCGCACGCCTCCCAGGTGCAGAGCCGGGTAAAGAAGCTCGAGAAGATCGACCGGGTCGAGCCGCCGAAGCGCCGCCAGACGGTCAACTTCGAATTCCGTCCGGCGCCGCGCTCCGGCGAAGACGTCATCAACATCAAGGGCGTGCACAAGAAATATGGCAGCCGCAGCATCTATGAAGGGCTCGACTTCATGGTGCGCCGCCGGGAGCGCTGGTGCATCATGGGCATCAATGGCGCCGGCAAGTCGACGCTGCTGAAGCTTGTCGCCGGCTCGACCGAACCGGACGAAGGCAATGTCGCGCTCGGCGCCAGCGTCAAGATGGGCTACTTCGCCCAGCACGCCATGGACGTGCTCGATGGCGACCGCACGGTGCTGCAGCAGCTCGAAGACACCTTCCCGCAGGCGGGCCAGGCGCCGCTGCGCGCGCTTGCCGGCTGCTTCGGCTTTTCCGGGGACGATGTCGAGAAGAAGTGCCGGGTGCTTTCCGGCGGCGAGAAGGCGCGCCTGGTGATGGCGATCATGCTCTTCGACCCGCCGAATCTGCTTGTTCTCGACGAACCGACCAACCACCTCGACCTCGACACCAAGGAAATGCTGATCAAGGCGCTCGCGGACTACGAAGGCACGATGCTGTTCGTTTCGCACGACCGCCACTTCCTCGCAGCCCTTTCCAACCGTGTGCTGGAGCTGACGCCCGAGGGCATCCATCAGTATGGCGGCGGTTACACGGAATATGTCGAGCGGACCGGCCAGGAAGCGCCGGGTCTTCGCAGCTGAAGCAAAGCAAGCTGGGCGTCGCGCGCCGGCGCCCAGCATTTCGCAGTCACCGCCTTCCTCGGCGGGACCGAGGACCTGCAAGCAGAACCCAAACGCATAACGCGACCCTGCTCTAAATCGGTACTGAAAAAACTAGGTTCTTGTGGCGCTGCCGTGGCAACGCCCACCGATCCTAACTTATCGCGCCGTGAAATCGATGGGACTTTGGTCCGACTCTTGCTGCCAAAGGTCTGAGTGTCATTGCCGCGCCATGCACCGGTCACATATTGCACGGGCTGGGGCGCCATCGCAGCAAACAAAAAAGCTGCCAATCACTTCAGACAGGTGATGTTCGGCATGACATCGAGAATTGCATGGAAAGACAGGCTGACTGACCGCGCGTGGGCCTTCCTGTCCAATCCCTTGACCATCGGCATCTATCTTGCGTTCGCCATGCTTTGCGCCTTCGTCGGCAGCGCAACGACCGGTGTCCCGGCCTATCTGCTTATGGCCATCGGCTTTCTGCTGGTGATCTTTGTCGATCCGCCAAAGAGGCTGGGTAGGCTGCGGCAACGGCGCCGCCGCTCGTCACCGGCAAACACGGTTACGCCATTCCCGCGTCGCACGGATGAGCGCGAAACGATGCGGGGTTCGCAGCGCCCTGGCGAACGCAGCCGAACCCGCGACGACCGCCACGCTTCTCGGCGCTAGCCGCGCCCGCCAGGGGTCTTTGGGACAACTGGCGTCACGCGGTGCACAAGCCTCAGCCCGCAACAATCGGCCCTTTCGGCCGTTTTCCGTCTGACGTACATTCCCATGAACGGACGCATGACGTCCACGGTGCAGCCAAGCCATCCAGCATGAGATGGCGATGAAAGCGCGTGGGCACGATGAAGACGAAACACTACGTGCTGCAAATCTTTCGCGCCGCCTTCACCGACAGGCTGGTGCTGATCATCGTTGTGCTGATGATTGCCTCGCTTTTCGCCGTCCTGCCGATCAAGTCCTGTTCCAATCCCACCGCGTCAGGCGGCGGGGGAACCACAGAACGATCTGTACCCGTCTCGATGACAGGCTAGCACCCCGTCCAGGCAAAACGAGGCCCAAACGAAAACGGGGCGACCCGAAGGCCGCCCCGCATTGATCTGTTTACCCGAACGGTCAGGCGTTGAGGCCGCTGCCCCACGGGCCATGATGGCTGTCGGCACCGTCGACGCGGTCAAAGCCATGGGCGCCGAAGAAGTCGCGCTGCGCCTGGATGACATTGGCCGTGCCGCGGCCGCGGCGGTAGCTGTCGAAGTAGCCGAGTGCGGAAGCGAGTGCCGGAACCGGCAGACCGCCGAGAACGGCGGCCGAGACGACGCGGCGCAGTGCCCCGTCGGTGTCCTTGACCATGGCGGCAAAGGCCGGCGTGACGATCAGGTTGGCGGCATCCGGCGCCTTGGTGAAGGCGGTGGTGATCTCGTCCAGGAACTGCGAGCGGATGATGCAGCCGGCGCGCCAGATCTTGGCGATCGTCGGCATCGGCAGGTTCCAGTTGAACTCCTTGGACGCCGCCGACATCACGGCAAAGCCTTGCGCATAGGCGCCGATCTTGGCGGCAAGCAGCGCGCTTTCGAGATCCTTGATGAAGGCTGCCTTGTCGGCAACCTTGAACTCGCCGACTGCGGGAAGGCCAAGGATCTTTTCGGCCGCTTCGCGCTCGTCCTTCATCGAGGAAATGCTGCGGGCGGCAACCGCCGCCTCGATGCCGGTTGCCGGCACGCCCATGTTCTGCGCCTCGATCACCGACCACTTGCCGGTGCCCTTCTGGCCGGCCTTGTCGAGGATCAGGTCGACGATCGGCTTGCCGGTCAAAGGATCGGCGGCCTTCAGCACCTTCTCGGTGATCTCGATCAGGTAGGAGTTGAGGCGGCCCTTGTTCCAGGTGCCGAAGACTTCGCCAATCTCGCTCGCCGACATCTTCAGGCCGTCGCGCAGGATGCCGTAGATTTCGGCGATCATCTGCATGTCGGCATATTCGATGCCGTTGTGGATGGTCTTGACGAAGTGGCCGGCGCCGTTTTCGCCGAGCCAGGCGACGCAAGGCACGTTGTCGTACTTGGCGGCGATCGAGGTCAGCACGGTCTCGACGCGCTTCCAGGACTCTTCCTTGCCGCCGACCATGATCGACGGGCCGTGGCGCGCGCCTTCCTCACCGCCCGAAACGCCCATGCCGATAAAGGTCAGGCCACTGTCCTTCAGCGCCTCGAAGCGGCGCATCGTGTCGCGGAAGTTGGCGTTGCCGGCATCGATCATGATGTCGCCCTTGGCGAGATACGGCTTCAGGATTTCCATCTGCTGATCGACCGGCTCGCCGGCCTTGATCATGATGATGATCGGGCGCGGCGGGCGGATGGCGGCGACAAACTCTTCAATGGTTTCGCAGGGCACGATCTGGCCCTGGAGGTCGCCGGCCTCCGCGTAGAATTTGTGCGTCGCTTCGACGGTGCGGTTGAACACCGCGATCTTGTTGCCTTTTTCAGCGATGTTGAGCGCCAGGTTCGAGCCCATGACACCGAGACCGATTAGGCCGATTTCCGCCTGTGACACGTGATTGCCTCCATTGGACAGAAGTGCCGGGCGCGATCGGGATAAACGCGTCTGTGCCGGCCCTTCGAATTGAACTTCGCCCCCTCGCGCGGGGCTCTGTCGAAGGCCCAGGCGCGAGAAGCGACGGCGGAGGTTGTTTTGGCATTCAAATCGATTAAGGACAAGTGATTACTGACGAAATCACTTCTTTTCAGGCTTGCCATCGCCATCGTCGAGAACCCGCCAGGAGGCGCCTTCGAGGTCTTCGTATTGGCCGCTCTTCAGTGCCCAAAGGAAGGCGACGAGGCCAATCCCACCGAGAAACAGCGCGATGGGAATGAGATAGATCAGCGTGTTCATGAGGCGCTCCCGACCGGCCGCAGCGTGACAGGTGCCTTCTGTCCGGCGACCTCCGTGACATTGCCGGTCGCCGCGCGCAGGCGCAAGGCGTTGGCAACGACGATCACCGACGAGGTTGACATGGCGACGGCCGCGATCAGCGGTGTGGCATAGCCGAGGATCGCGATCGGGACGGCGATGACGTTGTAGCCAATCGCCAGGGCAAAGTTCTGGCGGATCAGCCGCCCGGCCCGGCGCGACGTATCGATCGCCATCGGCACGGCGTTCAGCCCCTGGTGCAGGAAGACGAAGTCTGCCGCCTGGCGGCCAACATCGGCGGCCGTTGCCGGCGCCATCGAGACGTGCGCGGCGCGCAGCGCCGGCGCGTCGTTGATGCCGTCACCGACCATCAGCACGCGGTGACCACCCTCGGCGGCCGCTGTGCATTCATCGACCTTGCCGCGTGGCGTCAGTTCCGCCTTGAAGCGCTCGATGCCGGCCCGCTTGGCAAGGGCGGCGACGACCGGCGCACGGTCGCCCGAAAGAATGCCCGTCGAAAGGCCGAGCCGTCCAAGCTCCTCGATGCTCTCGCGGGCGAACGGCCTGAGCCGGTCCTCGAAGCGGAAGCAGGCGAGTTCGCGGCCATCGAGCGACAGGATCACTTCCGACTGGCCGGTCGCCTCGCCGGCATCGCCGCAGGCAAAGGCGCGGCTGCCAAGCCGGTAGAGACCGGTTTGCGTCTGCGCTTCAATGCCGGCACCGGGGATTTCGCGGATGTCGCCGTTGACAACGGGCGCGATCGCCGCCGCATCATGAATGGCCATCGCCAGCGGATGGCGCGAATGAACGGCGAGCCCCGCCGCCGTCGCGAGGATCGATGGCTGAATGTCCCCGCCATTGACGAGCCGCGGCTCGCCAACCGTGAGTGTTCCGGTCTTGTCGAGCAGCACCGTATCGATCTCGGCAAGCCGCTCCATCGCCGAGCCGTCCTTGACCATGACGCCGTTCTGGAAGAGCCGTCCGGCGGCAATCACCTGCACGACAGGTACCGCAAGCCCGAGTGCGCAGGGGCAGGTGATGATCAGCACCGCGACGGCGACCAGCATCGCATGATGGAAATCGCCGTTGACGAACATCCAGCCGATAAAGCTGACCAGAGCCAGCAAATGCACCGCCGGCGAATAGTATTGTGCCGCGCGGTCGGCGATGCGGCGGTAGCGCGCCCTGCCTCCTTCGGCGGCTTCCATCAGCCCCATGATCTCGGCAAGCAGCGAGTCGCGTGCCGCCGCCGTCGCCTCGATCGTCAGCGGTCCGGTGAGGTTCAGCGTACCCGCCTCGACGGCGTCGCCGACCTTGACTGGCGCCGGCGCGCTCTCGCCATTGACGATCGAGCGATCGAGATCGCTGGTGCCCATGAGGATGCGGCCGTCGACGGGAATGCGCTCGCCGGCAGCGATCGCCAGTTTCTCGCCGGGCTTGATCTCGTCGACAGGGCGATACTCGCGTCCGCCCTCGGCATCCACCACCATGGCGCCGCGCGGCGAGAGCCTCGCCAGGCTGCTGATCGCCGAGCGGGCGCGCCCGCGCATCATATGGTCGAGCGTGCGGCCGATCAGCAGGAAGAAGAGCAGCATCACCGTGCCGTCGAACCAGGCATGGGTGCCGTGAGTGATCGTCTCGTAGAGCGAGATCGAATAGGAGAGCGTTATCGCCAGCGCAATCGGCACGTCCATGTTGGTACGGCCGTGCTTCAGCGCGTTCCAGGCGGACGCATAGAAGAAGCGTCCGGCATAGATCAGCGTCGGGGCGGCAATCAGCGCCGAGATCCAGTGAAAGAGATCGCGGGTCGCCGCCTCCGCCCCCGACCACACCGAGACCGAAAGCAGCATGATGTTGGCCGAGGCAAAACCCGAGACGGCAACGGCGCGCACCAGCTTCTTCAGCGTCTGATCGCCGTCTTCCTCGCCCGGCGCGAAAAGATGGGTCTCGTAGCCGCGCGAACGGATGGCCCGCGCCAGTTCCCGCGGATCGGTACGGGCGCCATTTACCTCTTCCTTCCAGACGATCGACACGCGCCGCGACGAAAGGTTCACGCGCGCCCGGTCAACCTCCGGCCGTGTCTTCAAGGCGCCCTCGATCGTGCTGATGCAGGCGCCGCAATGCACGCCGGGCACGCTCAAATCCGTCTGGCGCAGGCCGCCGCCGAGCGACCGGCTCATCAACCACAGCTCTTCCGTTGTCGGCAGTCCCTGCCCGGCCCTGTCGATCTCCAGAGCCATTTCGGTTCCGGGAGCACAGCAGCTCATTTCGCAGCTCCCGGCACCATGAAGCGGATGGCCTGGCGGTAGACGACGGTCTCGCCTGATGTCGCGGTGATATCGGCGATCCACTGGCCGCGCTTCAGCGCGGTTGCGGCAACGAAGACGCCCTCGCCCTGATGCGCCATTTCGACCGTGACGTCCTCATGCTCCTCGACCGGGCGTTTCAGCACAGCCACCACCTTGTCGGCAGTCATCTCCGGGTTGCCCCGGCGCGTCAGCGTGTAGCGCAGCGCCTCGTTTTCGACGCTGAGCTTGCCGTCGAGGCCATCGGCGACAAAGGCCTTCGCTTCCTTCACCTTGCCGTTGAACTGCTGGCTCGCGACATAGGTGTTCTGCACCACCAATCCGCTCCAGCTATGGCTGGCGTTCCAGGCCATGATCAGATTGACGGTGATGATCGTGCCGAAGAACAGCACCATGACGCCGAGCATGTGCCAGCCGGTGAAGGGTCGCGGTGCCTTTGCCTGTTTCGCCCCTGCCTGGTTTATCGTCATTTTGCGGCTCCCGGGCTGTTGAAGTTGGCCTTGTAGACGTCGCGCTCATGGCTCGACGGATCCTCGACGATCAGGCTGAAACCGTCGTCCGCCTCGCCGAGCTTGTCCTTTGGCAGCGTCACGAACACCTTGACTGCCGTCACCTTGTCCGGATCGACACCGAGGGCGAAGGTCCGGCCGTCGCCCGCTGCCTGGCCGGCGATGCGCATGGTCGCAGAGGGCATCCCGTCGATTGCGAGCGTGATCGTGCGTTGTTCGGGGATCATGTTCAAGAGCTTGACCATGTAGCCGTTGCGCACCGAACCATCGGATTCGACGACGAATTGCGGGTTGCGGTCGTGCAGCACGTTGAGTTCCAGCCGGTCGCGCGACAGGAGCGCATAGAGCAGACCGATACCGACCAGCGTCCAGACGCCGAGATAGACGAGCACACGGGGCCGGAAGACGATCTTCCAGTTGAAGTGGCGAACCTTGTCCGAAAATGCGCCGTCGGCGTTGCGCACCCGACCCGGATCGATCGCCGCCGTACCGCCATTGGTGGCCAGCGCCATGTTGGCGGCATAGTCGTTGAGCGTCGCATAGGAAATCAGCCCGCGTTCACGGCCGAGCTTGTCCATGACACCGTCGCAGGCATCGATGCAGAGCGCGCAGGTGATGCATTCGAGTTGCTGGCCGTCGCGAATGTCGATGCCCATCGGACAGACGACGACGCAGGCGTTGCAATCGACGCAATCGCCGACGGCCTCGCCGGCAGCGACGGCCTTTTTCTGGTGGCGCGAGCGCGGCTCGCCGCGCCAGTCGTTATAGGTCACGACCAGCGAGTTTTCGTCGAGCATTGCCGCCTGGATGCGCGGCCACGGGCACATATAGGTGCAGACCTGCTCGCGCATCAGTCCACCGAAGACATAGGTCGTCGCCGTGAGAATCGCGACGGTCATGTAGGCGACCATGGGCGCTTCCAGCGAAACGAAGCTTTTCAAAAGCGTCGGCGCATCGGCGAAATAGAAGATCCAGGCGCCGCCCGTGGCGATGCCGATCATGATCCAGATCGAGTGCTTCGACACCCGCTTGACGATCTTGTCGAACGTCCAGGGACCGGCATCGAGCTTCATGCGGGCATTGCGGTCGCCTTCGATATAGCGTTCGACCACCAGGAAGAGATCGACCCATACCGTCTGCGGACAGGTATAGCCGCACCAGGCGCGGCCGACGGCAGACGTCACCAGGAACAGGCCGAAGCCGGCCATGACGAGCAGGCCTGCGACGAAGAAGAACTCCTGCGGCCAGATCTCGATGAAGAAGAAATAGAAGCGCCGGGCGGCGATATCGACGAGCACAGCCTGGTCCGGCGCATGCTCGCCACGATCCCAACGGATCCAGGGCGTCAGATAATAGATGCCGAGCGTCACCAGCATCACCAGCCACTTGAAGCGACGGAAGCTGCCTTCGGCACGCTTCGGGAAGATCTTCTTGCGCTTTTCGTAGAGCGGCTTGCGCACATGCGCCGCATTGACCGGTTCGGCCTCGTGACGTTCGACGGAGGCAGGATTTGCGGCGGATTGTGGGCTCATTTGTGGGAAATCCCCGGATATGTCATGTATTGCACCACGTTTTGCCTGATTTGGCGGCCGAAAACGTTGATCTGTGTCAAGTTTGCGGGCTAAAGCGCCAGCATGCGGCGAAAGGTCCAGGCGCTCGAAAGAGATGCCAGGCTCAAAAGTAGTAAACGGCCTTTCCCATTCGATCCGTACCGCGGTTCGCCACATCACCACACCTTGCAATACCAATGAGGAACCGCATGGACACGATCATCGGCTTTCTGAACACGATCTTTTGGGGCTACGTGCTGATCTACGGCCTGCTCGCCGTCGGCATCTACTTCACCCTGCGGCTCGGCTTTCCGCAGATCGTGCATTTCGGCGAGATGTTCCGGGTCTTAAGCAGCGGCGGCTCGAAGGATGCGGCCGGTATCAGCCCGTTCCAGGCGCTGACCGTCAGCCTCGCCTCGCGCGTCGGCACCGGCAACCTCGCCGGCGTTGCCGTTGCGCTCTATCTCGGTGGTCCCGGTGCCACCTTCTGGATGTGGATGGTGGCGCTCGTCGGCATGGCGACGGCCTATGCGGAAAGCGCTCTGGCACAGCTCTACAAGGTGCGCAACGAAAACGGTCAATATCGCGGCGGTCCCGCCTTCTACATCGCCCGCGGCCTCAACGCGCCCTGGGCGGCGACGATCTTCTCCGTCTGCCTGATCCTCTCCTTCGGCCTCGTCTTCAACGCCGTGCAGGCCAATTCCATCGCGGACGCCGTCCAGGGCGCGTTCGGTGTGCCCAAGATCGCCGTCGGTATCGCGGTTGCGACCATCTCCGGCATCGTCATCTTCGGCGGCATCCGCCAGATCGCCCGCGTCGCCGAAATCGTCGTGCCCTTCATGGCGATCGCCTATCTCCTGACCGCGATCTACGTGCTCGTCGTCAACGCGTCGATCGTGCCGAGCGTGCTGTGGACGATCATCTCCAGCGCCTTTGGCCTGCAGGAAGCGGCAGGCGGTGTCGCCGGCGGCGTCACGGCTGCGATGATGAACGGCGTCAAGCGTGGCTTGTTTTCCAACGAAGCCGGGATGGGCTCGGCCCCGAACATCGCGGCCGTCGCCACGCCCGTGCCGCATCACCCGGCGTCGCAGGGCTTCGTGCAGTCGCTCGGCGTCTTCATCGATACGATCCTGATCTGCACCGCGACCTCGGTCATGATCCTGCTGTCGGGCACCTTGGAACCCGGTTCCGGCGTCACCGGAACGCAGCTGACGCAAGCGGCCATGAACGTGCATATCGGCTGGGCCGGCAGCTACTTCATTGCCATCGCGATCTTCTTCTTCGCCTTCACCTCGATCATCGGCAACTATTCCTATGCGGAGAATGCGCTCACCTATCTCGGCGGCGCCAATCGCGTCGGCGTTCTGGTCATGCGCTGCGCCGTGCTCGTCATGGTCGTCTGGGGCGCGTCCGAAAGCATCACCACCGTGTTCGACGCGGCAGACGCCTCGATGGGGCTGATGGCAACGATCAACCTCATTGCCATCGTGCTCCTCTCCGGTACCATTGCCAAACTGACGAAGGACTATTTCGCCCAGCGCCGGCAGGGTCTCGACCCGGTGTTCCATGCGGCCGACTATCCGGAGCTGCAGGGCCAGATCGACGGCGAGATCTGGTCGCGCCAAGAGGCGGCCGGCACGGTCCGAAACGTGGAGGACAAGGCATGGACGGCGCCCACGGGCCGCTGAGACAGACGGAGCCGGCTCCGACAGAGCCGACACTGGCCAAGCGGCGCGGTATCTATCGAGAGTATGCCGCGCCCGGCGCACTCGTCGGCCATGTCGAATGCCTCTGGCGCCACCAATTGCCGGAGGGGACGGCCGCACCCATCGCGGTCGTACCCGACGGCTGTGTCGATATCCTCTGGTCCAGGCACGGCCTGGCGGTTGCCGGGCCCGACCGGGTGGCCGCCTTCCCCGTCTTCGCGCCCGGCACCGACATCATCGGCCTGCGCTTCCGCCCGGGCATCGCGGCGTCCTTCCTGCACACATCGCTTTCGCAGATCATCGGCGAGGTCGTTCCGCTCGACGCCTTCTGGGGTCCAGCCGCGCGCAAACTCGAAACCAGGATTGAGGACGCGCCCGATGCGGTCCACCGCGCCGAGATGCTCACGGAAGCGGTGCTTGAGCGCCTGCCGGCCGTCTCGCCGCCATCAGGCGATATCGCCGCCACCCTCGCCCATCTGCGGCAGAGCCATGGCTCGTCCGACAACAACCCCATCCGCGCCCTCGCTGCCGTCACCGGCACCAGTGAAAGGACGCTGAGGCGCCGCTGCCACGAGCATTTCGGCTACGGCGCCAAGACGCTCGACCGCATCCTGCGCCTACAGCGCTTCCTCGGGGCTTGCCAAAGGGAACCATTTGCCACGCTCGGCCTGCTTGCGCTCGATGCCGGCTATGCCGACCAGGCGCATCTGTCGCGCGAGGCCAGGCAGCTGACCTCGCTCTCACCCGCCGAAATCCGCCGCCAGCTCGTCGGTGACCGGGAGGCGGCCTGACTGGCCGTTTCGTTCAAGACCGGTCGGGCGACCCGTGCTACTCCGTCATGCAGGAGAACAAAGCATGTCAACACTTGAAGCAAAGATCGTTCACACCACCATCGACCGCGACTGGCGCGACGTCTATGCCTTCATGGCAAAGCCCGAGAACATGCCGCGCTGGGCGTCCGGCCTGTCGTCGGGCTTGACCCGCGAGAGTGATCACTGGCTGGCGCCGGGTCCGCTCGGTAATGCCCGCGTGCGCTTTGCGCCTGACAACGCCTTCGGCGTCACCGATCATCTCGTCACGCTGGAAGACGGCACAGAGGTCCACAATGCGCTGCGCGTCGTGCCGAACGGCGACGGCGCGGAGGTGATGTTCACGCTGCTGCGGCAGCCGGGCATGAGCGCAGAACAATTTGCAGGCGATGCCGGCTGGGTGGCGAAGGATCTCGCCACCTTGAAATCGATCATGGAATCCGGAGAAGACAGGTAGAAAAATGGGTAACAAGGGCAAAGACAGCCGCATCGACTATGTCGAGTTCAATGTCTCCGACATCGCCGCCACCAAGGCCTTCTACGGCAGCGCCTTCGGCTGGACCTTCACCGACTACGGCCCGGAATATTGCGAATTCCAGGACGGCCGACTGACCGGCGGCTTTACCACCACCGGCCCCGTCGGCAGCGGCGGACCGCTGATCATCCTCTATGCCGACAAGCTCGAGGATATGCTCGCCCGCGTCGAAAAGGCCGGAGGCAGGATCGTCAAGCCGATCTTCACCTTCCCTGGCGGAAGGCGCTTTCATTTCGCCGACCCGGATGGTTACGAGCTGGCGGTCTGGTCTGCGCAGTAAATTGCCGGGAGGGTCAGGCCAGGAGGGCGGTGGCCCTACGACCGCACCGCTTCCCTGTGGACACGCGCTCCCGCTTTACGCCGGTTTAATCTCTACACGTCAGAATTGCGCGCGACGAACACGAGGGCGCGCAAGAGCATGGCCGACACGCATGATTTTCTGAAGAACTCGGTCATCATCGGCGCCCATCCCGATGACGAGTTGCTGTGGTTCACCTCGATCCTCCGAAAAGTCGACGAGGTGATCATCCTTTACCGCGATATCTGGTCGGAGCCGCAGATGGGCGACGCACGCGCCGCTGCGATCAAGGCCTACCCCCGCGGCAACGTGCGCTTTCTGGAAATGGAAGAAACCGGCTCCTTCGATTGCGCCGACTGGACGAACCCGAAGCCCGGTCCCTTCGGAATGGAGTTCGGCACCGAAGGCACACGCCGCGAAGCCAAGCGCATCGTCAAGAAATCGCTGTCGCAGATCATGCCCGGCAGCTTCCGCCACTCCACCCGGCCGATCGCCCAGGCTTACCGGGACAATTACGAAACGCTCTATCGCACGCTGCTGCCGCTCCTGAAGCCCGACATGAACGTCTTCACCCACAATCCCTGGGGCGAATACGGCCATGAGGATCACGTGCAGGTCTTCCGGGTGCTGGACCGGCTGCGCGACGAGATCGGCTTCAAGCTCTGGATGTCGAACTATTGCACCGAGCGCTCCATGCCGCTCGCCATGCAGTATTTCAGCCGCAGGCCGCAAGACTATATCCGTCTGCCCGCCGACAAGGGCTTCGCCGAGCAGGTGGCAAACATCTATCGCCAGCACGGCTGCTGGACCTGGCGCGACGACTGGATCTGGTTCGACGACGAGTGCTTCATGGAAGCGCCGTCGAGCAAGCCGGAAAGCGGCGGTTTTCACCTCCTGCCGATGAACCTTTTCAACTTCGGCACGGTCGTGAGAAAGCCGGTCAACACCTCGCTGCTGCTCGGCACGGCCCTATCGAGCGTCGTGGTCGGCGCTACCATCGCCGCAGCCCTCGAATAAAAAGGCCCGGCGCCTGCCGCTTCGGGCGTCGCCATCAGGCAAGCGCCGGCTCGGCGAAGTAAACCACCATCCGCAGATGCCGGTGCTCGTCCACAACCAACGTCTCGTGGCGAAAACGCAGGCGCTCGCTCCCGGCATCGATCAGAGACCCGATCCCGCGACGGACCTCGTCAACGCCAGGCGCTGCCCACCAGCGCCTGAAATCGGCCGACAGGTCCTTCAGGCTTTCGACCAGGGCCAGCATCGACGGATCATCCGGCGCCACGGCAAAATCGTATCGGAACTGGGCAAGCAGCTTCGGCGCGTCCTCGCGCCAGGCAGGCATGCGCCTCCGTATCTCGGGATCGGCAAACACCATTTGCAGGATATTGCCAAGCTCCGGCTGCCGGGCGCTAAAGCCGAACAAAGCGTCTGCCGCAGCGTTCCAGGCAACGACATCCCAGCGCAGGTTGATCACATGGGCCGGCCGGACCGTGAGCTCGTCCAGCAACGTCTGGATCAGCGGCGAAACGGTGACGCGATGATGTGCCTCCGGCGGTGGCGGCCGCTTGTGGGCAAGCAGGAACAGATGGCTGCATTCGGCGTCGTCGAGCTTCAGCGCTCGCGCCACATTCAGCAGGAACGCCTCCGACACCTTGATGTCGCGCCCTTGCTCGAACCACGTGTACCAGGTGAGCCCGACACCGGCGAGCGCTGCCACCTCCTCCCGCCTGAGGCCCGGGGTGCGCCGCCGCCCGGTGAAGGCAAGGCCGGCATCGGCCGGCGTCAGCTTCGCCCTGTGTCTCGTCAAAAACTCCGACAGCTCGTTCTTGCTTCGCTCAAGACTTCGTTCGTTCACGCTATTGCTCTCAGTAATAGGATAACTACTTAAATTGTAACAGGATGATTGTGCCCTGAAGATGTGGTCTCCGCAACCAGCCCAAGCGAAGACGGAGGCCACTTTTGACAATTCTCAGCGACCGACCATCCCACCTCACCGACCATGCCGATCCCGGTGAAACGCGTGCGGGCCTGCGAGAATGGGCCGGGCTCGCCCTGCTCGCGCTCCCCACCATCCTGCTCGGGCTCGACCTGACGCTGCTGCATCTCGCTTTTCCGGCGCTCGCGGCGGATCTGAAGCCCACCAGCACCCAGGCGCTCTGGATCGTCGATGCCTACGGCTTCATGATCGCCGGCTTTCTGATCACGATGGGAACGCTCGGCGACCGCATCGGTCGCCGCAAGCTCCTGATGCTGGGCGCGGCCGCCTTCGCAGTCGCCTCGGTGCTTTCGGCCTATTCCACCAGCGCCACCATGCTGATCACTGCACGCGCGGCACTCGGCGTTGCCGGCGCAACGCTGATGCCGCCAACCCTGGCGCTGATCAGCAACATGTTCCTGAACCCGCACCAGCGCGCGCTTGCGATCGGCGTCTGGGCGACCATGTTCGCGCTCGGCATGGCCGCGGGGCCGATCGTCGGCGGCATCCTGCTCGAACGTTACTGGTGGGGGGCTGCCTTCCTCGTCGCACTGCCGATCGTCGGGCTGCTGCTCATCGTCGCGCCGTTTCTGCTGCCGGAATATCGTGCCCCGCAATCGGACCGCCTGGACATGGCCAGTGTGGCGCTGTCGCTGGCGGGGCTGCTGCCCATCGTCTACGGCATCAAGCAGATCGCCAAGGATGGCCTTGGGCTCGGCGCCACGCTCGGCCTGACCGTCGGCCTCGTCGCCACGCTCCTCTTCATCCGGCGACAACGCCGGCTTCGAAGCCCGCTGATCGACCTCGAGCTCTTCTCCGACCGCGCCTTCCGCACCGCGCTGTTGATCCTCCTGATCGGCCTGACGGCTGTCGGCGGCACGATGCTGCTCGTCACCCAGTATCTGCAGCTCGTCGTCGTGCTTTCTCCGCTGTCGGCGGGCCTGAGAATGGGCCCCTCGGCGCTCGCCATGCTTTTGGCCGGCATCACCGCACCGCTCATCGCCAGGCGCTTCGGCCCCGGCCCCGTGATCGCAGCGGCGCTGGCGCTCTCCGTGGTCGGCTACCTCCTGCTCGCCCAGCTCGGCCATACGCCATACGGCGTCGGGCTGGTAACCGCTGCATTTGCGCTCGTCTATCTCGGCCTTGGAACCATTGCCGCGCTTGGCACCGATCTCGTCGTCAGTGCAGCGCCCGCCGAAAAGGCCGGTTCGGCCTCGGCCCTCTCCGAAGTGGTGCAGGAACTCGGCCTTGCCGTCGGCATCGCCACGCTCGGCAGCCTGACCACCGCCGTCTACCGCATCGAAATGGCCGGCCAGACGCTGATCCCCGGCGAGATCGGCGACAGGCTGTCGGACAGCCTCGCCGGCGCCGTATCCGTCGCGACCGAGCTACCGGCGGGCATGCTGGAGCAAGCCCAGGCCGCCTTCATGACCGGCTTCAACGCAGCCGCCGCCGTTTGCGCCGTCGCCATCGCGATCATGGCGACGCTGGCCGTGGTTTCGTTGCGAAGGCGTGTCGGCGAAAAGGCGAGATCTTGAGAGGACACGTCGGCCAATTCATTGACATCTCCCCTCAATGACGAAACGCTCCAGATAAAAAAGGCCGCGCCATTTGGCGCGGCCTTCTCGACTGGATGGATGAGCGCTTCCCCTCACTGTCCTGCCGAACATCTCTCCCCGCCTGGCGGGGAGAGAAACGCTTGGGGCACCCGCCCGGCATCAAGCCTGAAAAGTCTGAGCGGTAGCCCACTCAAGAACGTGATGGGCGGCTCCATCGCCAACCTTACTTTTGACCTGGCGAGGCTAGCGCGGCTTGCGCCCTTCTCCCCGCCTGGCGGGGAGAAGGTGCCGGCAGGCGAATGAGGGGCGCCACCATCACCTACGGATGAGTGGCAGGTCCGCAAGCCCCTCGTTCCTCTTATTCGCCGCCACCCAGCGAATGCACGAAGATGGCGAGCTGCTTGACGGTGGTGTCGCCGAGGCGCGGCAGCCAGGCGGGCATGACGCCGTGCTTGGGCCCCTTCATCTGGGCGACGATCGCCTGTTCGCTCGAGCCGTTGAGCCACAGCGCATCGGCAAGGTTGGGCGCGCCGAACTCACGGTTGCCCTTGGCGTCGGCACCGTGGCAGGAGGCGCAGTTTGCCTCAAACAGCGCCTTGCCCGGCTCTACCATGGAGGCATCCGACGGCGTGCCCGTGAGGCTGACGACATAGGCCGCCGTCTGCTTGATCTCTTCCGGCTGCAGGATTTCCGCGAAGGACGGCATTTCCGAGACACGGGTGTCGTCGTCGCCGTTATAGCGGATGCCGTGGGCGATCGTCTGGTAGATCTCTTCGGGCTTGCCGCCCCAGAGCCAGTCGTCGTCGTTCAGGTTCGGGAAGCCGGCAGAACCGGCCGCACCCGAGCCGTGGCACTGGGCGCAGTTGACCTTGAAGGCCGAGGCACCGCCGGAAACGGCGAAGTGCTGCAGCTGCGGATCGGCCATGATGTCGGCGAGCGAGCTCGACGCGATCTTCTCGATGTTGCCGGCCTGCGCCGCCTTGGCGCTGGCAAGCTCCGCACTCACCTCGGCGCGGCTCGAATAGCCGAGCACGCCCTTGGTGGCGTCGGTCAGAAGCGGCACCGCGGGATAGACGATCATGTAGCCGACCGCCCAGACGATGGTCGCGTAGAAGGTATAGACCCACCAGCGCGGCATCGGGTTGTTAAGCTCGCGGATACCGTCCCATTCGTGGCCGGTGGTCTCGACGCCGCTGATTTCGTCGACGTGTTTGTCCGCCATTCTATTAATCCTCCTTCAGGGGGATGGCTGCGGCATCATCGGCGGCCTTCTTGGCGCCGGGCCGGAAGATGAAGGCGACGACGCCCAGGAAGAAGAGCGTCATGGCAAGGAGCGCCCAGCTATCGGCGAACTGGCGCATGGCCGTATAGGTTTCCATGGTGCGGTCTCCTTAGCGATAGCCGGTGGTGTCGTCATAGGTGGAGAAGTCGACCAGCGTGCCGAGCATCTGCAGATAAGCGATGAGCGCGTCCATCTCCGTCAGCTTCTGCGGATCGCCGTCGAAGTCGCCGAGCTTGGCCTTCGGATAGCGGCCCTCGACGCCGGACGTGTCTGCGTTCGGATCTGCCTGCGCCTTGATGTCGGCAAGCGCGTTGTCGATCATCTCGTCCGTGTAGGGCACGCCGACCGCCTTGTTGGCCTTGAGGTTCGCGGCGATGTTGTTCACATCGAGCGGCGTCGCCTTGAGGAAGGCGTAGCTCGGCATCACCGATTCCGGCACCACCGAGCGCGGCTCGATCATGTGCTGCACGTGCCACTCGTTGGAGTAGCGGTCGCCGACGCGCGCCAGGTCCGGTCCAGTGCGCTTGGAGCCCCACTGGAACGGATGGTCGTACATGGATTCCGCCGCCAGCGAGTAGTGACCGTAGCGCTCCACTTCGTCGCGGAACGGGCGGATCATCTGGCTGTGACAGACATAGCAGCCTTCACGCACATAGATGTCGCGGCCGGCAAGCTCCAGCGGCGAATAGGGACGCATGCCCTCCACCTTCTCGATGGTGTTTTCGAGGTAGAAGAGCGGCGCGATTTCCACGATGCCGCCGACGGAGACGACGAGCAGCGAGCCGACGAGCAGCAGGGTCGCGTTGCGTTCGAGCGTCGCGTGTTTGTCGAGAATGGACATTCTCTATGCCCTCCTATTCCGCAGCCTTGAGCGCGGGCGTCGCACCGAAGATCGGGGCTTCATCGCGCACGCGGCCGAGGATGGTCATGGTTACGTTGAAGGCCATGAGCAGAGCTCCGGCGAGGAAGAGTGCGCCGCCAAGGGCACGCAGCACGTAGTAGGGAACCATGGCCGCGACCGATTCCGCGAAGGAATAGACGAGGAAGCCCTGGTCGTCGTACTCGCGCCACATCAACCCCTGCTGGATGCCGGCAACCCACATGACCGCCGCGTAGACGACGATGCCGAGGGTGGCGAGCCAGAAGTGCCAGTTGACCATGCGCACGCTGTAGAGGCGATCGCGGTTCCACAGCTTCGGAACGAGATAGTAGATCGCGCCGAAGGTGATGAGGCCGTTCCAGCCGAGCGCGCCGGAATGCACGTGGCCGATGGTCCAGTCGGTGTAGTGGCTGAGCGAGTTGACCGTCTTGATCGACATCATCGGACCTTCGAAGGTCGCCATGCCGTAGAAGGCCACGGCCATGACCATCATGCGGATGATCGGATCGGTGCGGATCTTGTCCCAGGCGCCCGAAAGCGTCATCAGGCCGTTGATCATGCCGCCCCAGGACGGCATCCAGAGCATGACCGAGAACACCATGCCGAGCGTCTGCGCCCAGTCGGGCAGCGCGGTATAGTGCAGGTGGTGCGGGCCTGCCCAGATGTACATGAAGATCAGCGACCAGAAGTGGATGATCGACAGGCGGTAGGAGTAAACAGGGCGATTGGCCTGCTTCGGGATGAAGTAATACATCATGCCGAGGAAGCCGGCCGTCAGGAAGAAGCCGACGGCATTATGCCCGTACCACCATTGCGTCAGCGCATCCTGCACCCCGGCAAAGGCCGAGTAGCTCTTGGAGCCGAGGAAGGAGACCGGAACCGCCAGGTTGTTGACGATGTGCAGCATCGCGATCGTGACGATGAAGGCGAGGTAGAACCAGTTGGCCACATAGATATGCGGCTCCTTGCGCGTCAGCAGCGTGCCGAGAAAGACGGCGAGATAGGCGACCCAGACGATCGTCAGCCACAGGTCCACATACCATTCCGGCTCCGCGTATTCCTTCGACTGGGTGATGCCCAGCAGATAGCCGGTGGCGGCCATGATGATGAAGAGCTGGTAGCCCCAGAACACGAACCAGCCGAGATTGCCGCCGAAAAGGCGGGCACGGCTGGTGCGCTGGACGATGTAGAAGGACGTTGCGATCAGCGCGTTGCCGCCGAAGGCGAAGATCACCGCCGAGGTGTGCAACGGCCGCATGCGGCCGAAGTTGAACCAGGGCTCGATGTTGAGGTCCGGGAAGGCAAGCTGGAGTGCAACCACGACACCGACGAGAAAGCCGACGACGCCCCAAAAGACGGTGGCGATCACGCCGTACTTGACCACCTCGTCAAAATACTCCGACTGGGGTGGCGGCGGTGACGCCCTGCCCGCGGAAGCCGGGCTGAACTCGATGCGGCGCATCAGGAGGATGGTGCCGGCAAGAAGCGTGAAGAACAGCACCCACATATGGGCTTCGAAGTGCCGGTCCTGGGCAAACCCGGCGCCGACAAGCGCCAGGAATGCACCGACCCCGAGCAGGATCATCTCGAATGTGTATTTCATGGTTGGGTCCCCAACTTTATCCGAACGCACGCGACAACACCCCGAAACGAGGGGTGTCACCGCAGCTTGCCCGAAAGTGTCAGAATCGGGGCAGCCCGGCCTTGATTCAGATCAAGGCTTTGTCACCTCGTTTGGATCATCCTCGGCAAACAATAGGGAGCGCCGTGGGAGCTGGCGTCTGAAGCCGATGAAAAAGACTTTTGAAGACGGACGAATCCGCAGCCGGCTGGACCCGGCCCCCCGGCGGGAGTCCGTGGCCGAGCCGTTTGCCTGGCTTGCCCGCGCCCACGAGGAGCAGCTTGCGCTCTGCAATTGCCTGGAGGAAATCGCCGACAGCCTGCCTGCGGAAATCGACCGGCAGAAATGCCTCTATGCCGCAAAGGTGCTGGAGCCGCTGATCCGCGAGATGCACTCGGGCGAAGAAAACCTCGTCTTCTCCTGGATCGAACGCACCTACCGCGGCGATCCGACGCTCGGCGCGACGCTGGAGCGGCTGAAATACGAACATTGCGAGGACGAGTGCTTCGCCGAGGAGCTGACCGAAATGCTGGAGCGCCTCGGCGCTGCCGACCAGACGGTCAATGCCGAGACCGCCGGCTACATGCTGCGCGGCTTCTTCACGAGCCTCAGGCGGCACGTCGGCTTCGAGCAGGAATGTCTGCGCAGCATCACCGCGCCGGTCGGGTGAACCGGCCTTCGCGGCAGGTGGACATGCAAGGCGGCCGTTACCCGGCCGCGCATCCCCTCATGCATTTTCGATTGATACCGCCGGAACCGGCGCCTCAGGCCGCGATCGCGCGGCGGCGGTCGGCATGTTCCTGGATCACTAGAATAGCGCCGATGAGCTTGCCGGTGCTCGACATGCACGGCGTCAGCCGGCAGCGCACGACGACCGTGCGCGCGTCGACCGTCTTGGCGAAGGTGTAGTCCACCACCTCGCCGGCGAAACACCGGTCGAGATAGGATTTCACCCGAAGCTCGAACCGCTGGATGCCGATGAACTCGACGATATGCCGGCCGATCAGGTCCATCGGGCGGCTTTCCAGATGCTCGGCATTGCGCGGATTGGTGTAAAGATAGCGGTAGTCGGGCGTGATCACCGCAAGCCGGTCCGGGAAGCTGTCGAGGATCGCCTCGTTGAGCAATCCTTCGTCCGCCCTGCCCTTGTTCGGCTGCGCCGGCAGGCGCTCCAGTTGCAGGTCGGCGAGGTTCTCCGCACCGGTCGCCGCAAAGTAGCGATTGATCAGCGATTGCAGCAACTGCGAATGGCGCAGCACGCAGGAAATGTCGTCGGCTTCGACGCGAAGAATGTCGATCAGGAACTGGAACTGAAGCCGGGCATCTTCGACGCTCACCGCCTTCTCGTCGTAGACGGATCTCAAGATCGGATCCAATTCGCGATCCAGAATGCTGATCAAATGCTCGTCTGCCGTACGAACGGCATACTGCAGCTGCGAATATTTGAACCAGAACAGCTCAATCAGTGCGTTCAATTCGAAACCCCAATTCCCCCACGGCAAAACCGCTTCGATGCACTTACAAAACAGGCGTAGATGCTCAGGACACTGATCTGGTTCTTGACGTTTCCCCCACCACTTCCGCGTAAAACCGCACTGCTCGGGTCATCCAAAGCGCTTGCAGGCATTTTCTCACGCGACAGGCATAAGTTTACACTCATTGCGATAGCGTTCAACAGCAGAAAGAAAAACTTAACGTTTACGCACGTTTTCGAGGGAAGATCGGTGCCAATACTCCCGCGTACTTGGCAAAACGCAAAGCCCGGCACACGGGGTGCCGGGCTTGCAGGAAGATCAAGCCTGCTAGCGCAAGACGCAATCTGGCTGGGGTCGCGGGCGAAGGAGAATCAGTCTTTCAGGTAGCGCTTGATGTGCCAGCGGTCGTGATACCAGAGCCATTGGCCGGGATATTCCCTCACCCAGCTTTCCACCTTGTCGTTCAGAACCTGCGCCGTAGCGGTCACGTCGACGCTGCCGTCGGCCTTGCGTGGGATGGCGATCGCCGGTTCGATCTCCAGGCGGAAACGGCCACCCGGCAAGCGGATGCAGCGGGCCGGATAGACCTCGCAGTTGAACTGGCGGACGAGCTTGGCGAGCAGCGGGTTGGTCTGCACGTCCTGGCCGAAGAACTTGGTCTTTAGACCCTTGCGGAACTTCTGGTCGACGAGAACCCCGACGCCCTGGCCGCGCTCCAGCTGGCGGGCGAGCGCAAAGGACGAGCCCGCATGCGACGGCACGAGCTTGCCCATGCGTTCTGCGCGGAAGTTGAAGACCTTTTCGGCCACGTATGGGTTGTTCGGCGGCCGGAACAGCACCGTCACGTCGAGCCCGAAGGCTGAGCCGGCGACCGGCAGCATTTCGAAATTGCCACTGTGCGCGGTAAAGACGATGAAGGGGCGCGGATTGTCGCGAAGCTCGAGGAACAAGGGAATGCCCGAGACTTCGATGCGCCCGGGCGTCGTGCGCTCCGGGTCGAAATCGAAGAGACGGTCGAGGAACACGTATTCGGCCGCCATGCGGCCCATGTTGCCCCAACTTTCGAGCGCGATCTGCTCGATCTCCGCTTCGCTCTTTTCCGGGAATGCATTGCGCAGGTTCGTCAGCGTCAGCTTCTGACGGCTGGTCTTCGGGCCGATGAACCGCAGGGCGCGATCCATGAAGTTGATCGCGCCGTCAGCGGGAAACATCTTCAGGATCGTCAGAAGCAGAAACACGAACTGCGCAATCAGCCACTGGCGGAAACGATCCGCCGCCAGCACCAGCCGTGTGATCAGCATGCGCACGTCGATCAATCCATCTTCAGGATGATCTTGCCGAAGATCTGGCGCGATTCCATGCGCTCCAGCGCGCGGTCGATCTCGTCCAGGCCGATTTCGGTGTCGATGACCGGATGTACGAGGCCGCGCGCCATCTTCTGCATGGCGTTGGCCATGTTTTCCATGCGGCAGCCGAAGGAGCCGAGCAGCTTCAGCTGCTGCTGGAACAGCATCATCAGGTTCATGTCGGTGGACACGCCCGAGGTGGAGCCGCAGGTAACGAGACGGCCGCCGCGCTTCATGCAGAGCATCGAGCCCGCCCAGGTGTCCTTGCCGACGTGCTCGAACACGACGTCGACGCCCTTCTTCTTGGTGAGCTTGCGCACCACGCCTTCGAAGCGATCGGTGCGGTAGTTGATGACGTGATCGGCGCCGAGCGCCTTGGCCTTCTCGATCTTGTCGTCGGAGCCGACGGTGGTGATCACGGTGCAGCCGATCTTCTTGGCAAGCTGGATCGCCGCCGAGCCGATGCCGGAACCGCCAGCATGCACGAGGATGGTTTCGCCGGGCTCAAGCTTGGCGTTGTCGAACAGCATGTGCTCGACGGTACCGAAGGTGACCGGAGCAAGGGCTGCGGCGACCGCGTCGACGCCCGGAGGTGCCGGTACCAGCAGGCGCGCCGGCAGGTTGATCTTCTCCTGTGCGAAGCCGTCGAGGTGGAAGCCGTGTACGCCGCCGACATGTTCGCAGAGGTTGTCGCGGCCTTCCTTGCACGGACGGCAGAGGCCGCAGGTGCGCGCGCCGTAGATCGAGACGAGCTGGCCCGGAAGCACGCTTGAAACACCGGGACCGATGCTGTCGACGACGCCTGCTGCCTCGGCGCCGATGACGAGCGGCATCTTGCGCTTGGCGAATGCCATGCCGCGCCAGCCCCAGACGTCGATATGGTTGAGCGCAACCGCCTTGACGCGCAGCGTCACCTCGCCGGGGCCCGGTGCTTCCGGTTCCGGAATGTCGGTGATTTCGAGCTTGCGGTCATCGAGCAGTTGCAGGGCGCGCATGGTTCTTCCTTTAAATGTTCAGATCGACAGGCGGCATATACACGTCTTGTGGGCATGTCGCCATTCTACAGAGAGTGGCGCGTTACCCCCCTCTGCCCTGTCGGGCATCTCCTCCACAAGGGGGGAGATTGGATGTGGCACCCCTTTGCCCTTCACGAAAAGCACCTAAATCGGGCCTTGTAATTGGAGCGATCGGCCGGCCGCGCGTCGATCTCCCCCTTGTTGGGGGAGATGGCCGGCAGGCCAGAGGGGGGTATTTCGTTTCACCAGGTCCGGCTCAAGCCGGCTCGGCCGTCATCACCAGGCTGGCGTTCTGGCCGCCGAAACCGAAGGAGTTCGACAGCACCGCAGACACCTGCTGGCTGCGCTTCACGTTCGGCACCACGTCGAGCACGATCGCCGGATCGGGGTTCTGGTAGTTGATCGTCGGCGGCAGCGTGCCCGTCAGCATCGTCTGGATCGAGAACACCGCCTCGACCGCACCGGCGGCCGTCAGGGTGTGGCCGATCATCGACTTGTTCGACGAGACCGGGATCGACGGCAGATGCTCACCGAAGACGGCAGACATCGACAGATATTCCATCTTGTCATTCTCGGGCGTCGAGGTGCCGTGCGCGTTGATGTAGCCGATGCCGCCTTCGTCGATGCCGGCGTCGGCAAGGGCCGCGCGGATCGTCGCAATCGCCGGGCCGCCGTCGGGCGACGAGCGCGTGCGGTGGAAGAGATCGGCCTTCTCGCCGCAGCCCTTCAGGATGCCGTAGACACGGGCGCCGCGGGCAACGGCAGCTTCCAGCGATTCCAGCACCAAGGTCGCAGCGCCTTCGGCGATGACGAAGCCGTCCCGATCCTTTGTGAAGGGCTTGGAGGCCTTCTCCGGCGGATCGTTCTGGGTGGAGAGCGCGGAAAGCAGCGCAAAGCGGATGAGTGCTTCGGCGCTGACCGAACCATCGGTCGCGACCGTCAGCGCACGATCGGTGCGCCCCTGGCGGATCGCCTCGACGCCGAGCTGGATCGCGGTCGCGCCCGAGGCACAGGCCGTCGAGAGCGTCACCGGCAGGCCGCGCGTGCCGAAGCGATCGGCAAGGCGCTCGGAGATCGAGCCGAAGAGCACGGCCTCATGGAACACCGGATCGGCCTTCTGGCGCATCGCGGCGAGGAAACGGTTGTAGGCATCGCCCGGCTGTTCGGAAGGCGGCGAGCGGTCGGCAAGCTCGAAGCGCGCGCTCCATTCCGGCTCGATCGGCGGGGCGGCCAAAAACAGCGGACCGTTGAAGTCGCCGGAAAGCCCCGCCTGCGCCAGCGCTTCCAGCGTCGTCTCGCGCGCCATGGCGTAGGAGCGCTCGACGGAGTTGGCCGCCGGCACCTCGATGAAATCGACCATGCCGGAGATGCGGGTGTTGAGACCCTCCGTCGGGAAACGGGTGATCTTGCGGATGCCGGAGACGCCGCCGGTCAGCGCCGACCAGTTGTCCTCGAGCCCCTGGCCGAGCGAGGTGATGACGCCCATGCCAGTGACGGCGACGATCGGACGACCGAGATGATCCTTGTAAGCGTTGCTCATCAATCGTTCCTCTTATTCGGCCGAAAGGACCGCGACGCCTTCGCCGCGTGAATGACCGACGGTGGTCACGACCGCCGACCGGGCAGCCGCCGTCATCGGCTTTTCGAAGCTGCCGTCGAAGGCCGGCACCTTGGCGCCGTGGCCGAGCGTGAGTGCAGCAAGCGCGAGGCCCGCCGGAAACTGCGCCTCGATGCTGTGCCCGACGATGCCGCCATAGGCACGCACCGGCGCGCCGGCCAGCTTGGCCTGCAGGAACGCCTTTTCGCTGGCGACGAGATCATGAAAGCCTGACGTGCCGGAAAAGACCACGGTGCCTGCCGGGTCGAGCTTTTCGGCCGGTTTCGCAAGGTCCGCAAGGCGTGCTTCGAGCTTGCCGTCAGCGCGGCTGCCGCGGTCGCTGCCGATCGCGTCGATCGTCGCATAGATGCGGGCACCACGGGCTTCGGCGTACTCGCGTGATTCCAGCACCAGGAAGGCTCCGACCGACCCGGGGATCATGCCGCCGCCGTTGTCGCGGCTGCGCGACCAGATCGGGTGCCAGTCACCGGTCGCCTGACCCTGGATCGCCTCGATCATCAGCATGATGTCGAGGCGCTCGGCCGAAAACGCGCCGCCGACGAGCGTATGCGTCGACTGGCCGGCCTTGATCCGGGCAAAGGCGGTTTCGATCGCCGAGATGCCGGCCGCTTCCTCGCCCATGAAGGTGCGCGACGAACCGGTGACCTTGTGCACGATCGAGATGTTGCCGGCGAGCAGGTTCGAAAGCTGGGCCAGGAACAGCGTGGGGCGCAGTTCGGTCGTCAGCTTTTCATTGAGGAGCTGTTCGCGGTCGTTGCGCTTCAGCGCCTCGTCGACGATCAGCGAATCGACGTTGATGTCACGCTCGCCGCCGCCGGCAGCGACGATCATGTCCATGCTGCCGCAGGCTTCGAGATTGTCCTTGAGACCGGCGTCATCGAGCGCCAGGCCCGCGGAAAAAACGCCGAGACGCTGCCAGTTTTCCATTTGCCGCTGGTCGCCACGCTTGGCGATCTGCTGCGACCAGTCGATCTCCGGCAGCGGGTGCACCGGATAGGGGCTGAACTTTTCGGTCTCGACGCGCACGGCCGGCGACGTGCCGGCGGTAAGCAGCGCCAGATGCGGCTCGACGCCGACGCCCTGGCTGGTGACGATACCGACGCCGGTAATGACAACGTCGTTTGCAGATTTGCTCATCTTACTTCTCCGAACCGGCTGCCGCCGAAAGCGCCGCCATCAGACCCACTTCTCCAGCCCGCTTGCGCACGATATCGCCGAGCGGAACCTGATCGAACGGCATCGTTCTCAGTTTCAGCTGGGCATCGCAGACCTTCTTGCCGCCGGAGGTGATCTTCGCCTTGGTGACGGCGAAGCCCGAACCTTCATGCTCGAGGAAAGCCTCGATCTCGAGTTCGGCCGAGGGCTCGACGAAGGTCCGCATCTTGGCGCCGTCGATCGACATCAGGAAGGGCATGGCGGCGAAATTGGTGGCGGCGAGCACCAGGAAACCGGAGGCCTGCGCCATGGTCTCGATCAGAAGCACGCCGGGCACCAGCGGGTAGCCTGGGAAATGGCCTTCGAACACCGGGCTCTTCTCCGGCACGACGGACCGCGCCGTCAGCCGGCCAGCCGAAAGATCGACCGTTTCGACACGGTCGATCATCTGGAAGTATTCAAGGAGCATTGAGGCTCACCCTGTTGGTTTCGGGCTCAAGTAAAAACGCCAATGCCGCCTGTCAAGCGCGGGGCGCGACGGGCGGCATTGGAAATCGAGTGGCAAGGCTCGGGCGAAAGCCCGATCAGCCCTTGGCAGCCCGCAGTTCGTCGATCTTGGCGCAGAGGTTCTTCAGAACGAAGTATTCTTCGGTCGAAACCTTGCCTTCGTTGACTTCCTGCGTCCACTGCTCGAGCGGAATCTTGATGCCGAATTCCTTGTCGATCGCAAACACGATGTCGAGGAAGTCCAGGCTGTCGATGCCGAGATCGTCGATCGTGTGGCTTTCCGGCGTAATCGTCTCGCGATCGATCTCGCTCGTTTCCGCGATAATGTCGGCAACCTTGTCGAATGTAGCTGTCACGCGCATACCTCTAATATTTTAAGTCGAGTCTCGGCGATCCTATAGGTAAATGCGCCGCAAAAGCCAATGGCCTTGATGGCAAAGGCTTTCGAATTGGAAAACGGTGTTGCGACAGAGCATGGGGTCAGACGGCCACCGAATGCCGGCCCCGGCCGTTGCCGAGATAGGCGTCGAAGGTGGCTGCAACCGAGCGGGCAAAGGGCCTGCCGCGTTCAGTCAGGCGGAAAACCCCGTTTTCGATCGTCGTCAGCCCATCCACGTCGCGCGCCCGAAACAGCCGTGCCTCCTCGATCACAGCCCCTGCCAGCCCGGGAAACGCTTCCTCAACCTCAGCAAAGGAGAAGGCAAAACGGCACATGACGTCGGCAATCACTTTTGCTCTCAAAGTGTCGTCCGGTGTGAAGCGATAACCGCGGACCGCAGCGAGCCCCGTGTTTTCAACATGGCGCAGATACTCACCGGTCGCCGGCATGTTCTGGACATAACCTTGACGAAACTGGCCGATCGCGGAGGCGCCAAGCCCGACGAGCGTTTCGGCGGCATCGTCGGTATAGCCCTGGAAATTGCGACGGAGACGCCCTTCCCGGCTGGCCCGCGCCAGGCTGTCGTCGGGCTTCGCGAAATGGTCGATGCCGATGGACTCGTAGCCGGCGGCAGCCAGCATTTCGGCCGCGCGGCTCATCTGCGCGAAGCGCTCGACGATGCCGGGCAGGCTTTCGTCCGGGATCATCTTCTGATGCGTCTTCATCCACGGCACATGGGCGTAGCCGAAGAGTGCGACGCGATCGGGGTCGAGCGAAAGCACTGCCTCCATGGTGCGCTCAAGCGACTGGAGGCTCTGATAGGGCAAACCATAGAGCACGTCGCAATTGACCGAATGCACGCCCCTTACCCGTGATGCCTCGATCGCGTCACGCGTCTGCTCGAAGGTCTGGATGCGGTTGATCGCCTTCTGCACGACGGGGTCGAAATCCTGGATGCCGAAGCTCGCCCGCGTCATACCGATCCCCGCCAGCGCATCATGGCGCGCTTCGTCGAGATCGTTCGGATCCATCTCGACGCTGATCTCGCAATCAGCCGCGAAGGTGAAGTGATCGGTAAAGGCGCGTTTCAGCGCGATCAGGTCGTCGGGCCTGACGAGCGTCGGCGAGCCGCCGCCGAAATGCAGGGCCGTTACCTTGGCTTCGCGGCTCACCCGCCCGCCGATCTCTGCAATCTCCCGATGCAGGCCCGTGAGGTAGGTTGCCACCGGATCATACCGCAGCGTCTGCTTGGTATGGCAAGCACAGAACCAACAGAGCCGGTCGCAATAGGGCACGTGAGCATAGAGCGAGATCGCCTCATCCGGACCGATCGCCCCGAGCCAGCTTTGATAGTCAACCGGCCCCACCGCTTCGGAAAAATGCGGCGCGGTCGGGTAGCTGGTGTAGCGTGGCACGGGATTCGCATGCTTGAGGATTAGCGCGTCGTCCATCAGTCTCTCCGCTGTCATGAAAACGGCTTAGGACGGATCGGCAATGAGGCCTTTGATTTTGATCAAGTCGGCGAATTAACACGTTAAAATTGACAATGCTCAAGCCAGCATGAGACATTGTTTCGCGCTTTCGGAATTAGCACCTGTCAACTCTTGATTTAACGACCCGCATCCTCTTTGGTCATCCAGGGAGCAATGGAATGCAGGTAGAAAGAATTGCAGATCGTGAACGAACATCGCCGCAAGGATATCCATAATTCGGACGTTCCAGCCGTCTGCTCCGCCTGCGAGGCGCGCCATGGCGGCGTTTGCGGTACGCTCTCTCCGGATCAGCTTCTCGACCTCAGCCGTCACTCCACCCGCCGCAGCATCGAGCCCGGCCGCGAGGTCATCGGCCAGGGAGAAACCACCGACAGCTACGCAAATATCATCTCCGGCGTCGTCAAGCTCAGCAAGGTGCTGGCCGATGGCCGTCAGCAGATCGTCGGCCTGCAGTTCGCCCCTGATTTCATGGGCCGGGCCTTCACCCGCGAAAGCGCGCTGACGGCGGAAGCGGCTGTCGACACCGACATCTGTTGCTTCCCGCGCAACGTCATCGAGCGGCTGGTCTCCGAGGCTCCCGGGCTGGAACACCGGCTGCACGAGCAGGCGCTGAAGGAACTGGACGAAGCGCGCGACTGGATGCTCACCCTTGGCCGCAAGACCGCGCAGGAGAAGGTCGCAAGCTTCCTCTACATCATCGCGACTCACATCGACCCGGAAAACGGCACCTCGAACGTGTTCGACCTGCCGCTGTCGCGCGCCGACATCGCCGACTATCTCGGCCTCACCATCGAGACCGTCAGCCGCCAGATCACCAAGCTCCGCAAGGAGAACGTCATCCGCATCGAAAACAGCCGCCACGTCACCGTGCCGAGCCTCGACCGGCTGATGCATGTGGCAGGCATCGACTGACGGTCGCCAGCGGCTCTTAGGTGCCTCATCAAGTGCCCGACAGAATTGCCCTTTCCTCGGGTTTAACCCGAGGAAAGCCAAGCAATCACGTTGAAGATGGGGACGCGCATTCTACCGTTCACTTCTTACGAAATGCTCGACGATGAAGCGGAAATAGTGCCTCGGATCCCTTCTCCCGTTCAAAACAGAGAGAAGGTCCCGGCAGGGGGATGAGGGGCTGGCTAGGCAGGCGTCACCGCGTAATTACGATCCGCGTGTTCTTCAGCCCATGTTCCCGCGTCAGCGCAAAAAACTCCGCCGCGTTGTTTGGATGGAGCCGCACGCAGCCGTGCGATGCCGGGCGGCCGAGGCGTTTGATGTCGTAGGTGGCGTGGATGGCGTAGCCGCCGTTGAAGAACACGGCATATGGCATCGGCGCGTCGTCGTATTTGCGTGAACGGTGATTGCGAGAGAGCCATTTGGCGCTCCAGCTGCCGCGTGGCGTCACATAGCCCTTGCGCGCCGTCGACACCTTCCAGCGATACATGACGACGCCGTATTGCCGCACGGTCATCGTCTGCGACGACAGGCTGATATCGGCAATGAGATTGGCGGCGTTCGCGGGTTGAACGGCAAACTGCAGCAGAGCGGCAATCAGCGCAGTCAGAAAGCTTTTGCGCATGCTTCTCTCTCCGGGAAGACGAACACGTACCGGTGGAACCAAACGTTCCAGGAGAATAACTGATCGAATATGATACGATCTTAATACATATGGAAAGCAGAGTCTTAATGCGAAGATCAACTTCCGCGATCAAATCATTGCGATTGCAAGAACAAACCCGGCCATGACCGTACAGGCGCCATAAAATACAGCAATACCGGCGTCGATGTCTTCGCTTGTTGCAACCGCTCGGCCCGGACCGTTGATCATCGGTTCGCTGACCTTGACGCCGCCATAGATCCGCGGACCGGCAAGCTGCAGATCGAGCGCGCCGGCCATGGCCGCTTCCGGCCAGCCGGAGTTCGGCGAGCGGTGCAGGCCATGGTCGCGAAGGGCCACGGTCAGCGCATCCTTGGCGGCGCTGGCGCCACGATGGATCAGCGCACCGGCTGAGATCAAAAGGATCGAGAGCCTCGCTGCCGGCAGGTTGGCGAGATCGTCGAGTCGGGCCGAGGCCCAGCCGAAGTGCAGATATTTCGGCGACTTGTGGCCGATCATCGAATCGGCGGTGTTCAGCATCTTGTAGGCAAGAAGCCCCGGCAGGCCGGCAACCGCGTACCAGAAGGCCGGCGCCACGACGCCGTCGGAGAAATTCTCGGCAAGGCTTTCGATCGCGGCACGGCAGACCGCCGGCTCGTCGAGCGTCTTTGGATCGCGACCAACGATCATCGACACGGCGGCACGTCCGCCTTCCAGCCTGTCCTGTCGCAAGCCCCCGGCCACGCGACGCACGTGATCGGCGAGGCTCTTCTGTGCCAGGAAGACCGCGACCAGAACCGCCTCGAGCAGAAAGCCGAGCGGTCCGAGGACGGCGAACAGGCGGTGCAGCAGATGGCCGAACCAGGCGCTGATGCCAAGCAACAGCAGGATCGCGACGACGCCACGAAATTTGCGGGCACCACCCTCGAGGTCCTCCCGGTTCAGCCGGGCGTCGAAAAAGCCGATGGCCTTGCCGAAAAACACGACCGGATGCGGCACGCGCGCCCAGAGCCAGTCCGGATCGCCGACAACGCGGTCGATCACCAGCGCCAGCGCGAGAATGAGCAGGATCGTCTCCGACACCTCAGAGCTCCATGCGGGCAAGCGCGTCCGCCAGCCGTCGGTCACCGGCCGCGTCAGGCGCCAGACCGACCCTGAGCCAGGTCGGGGCATAGTCGAACTTGCGCGTGAGAATATGGGCCTCGCAGAGCCGCTCCTGCAGCAGAGCCGCCCTGGGATGCTCGACCAGCGCGAATAGCCCCGTGCCGCCGATACGGTTGAGCCCTGCCCCATCGAGAGCCGCATCGAGGCCGGCGCGACGCTCGAGGATGCCCGCCGCGATCGCCTTCGTATCGCCCTGCATCAGCGCTTTCGAGATCGTCAACGCCGGGCCGGAGACAGCCCAGGGACCGAGCCAATCGGCAAAGGACGCAAGCACTGGCTCGGTCGCAACGACGAAGCCGAGGCGCAGGCCCGCAAGGCCGAAGAACTTGCCGAAGGAGCGGAAGACGATGAGGTTGCCCTGCCCTGGCACGTGACCAGCGACACTCAGTTGCGGCTCAAGATCGCCGAAGGCCTCATCGACCAGCAGCAGTCCGCCGCTCGCCTTCTGCCTTGCGGCGATCGCCAGAAGCTCCGCCGGCGCCAAGGCGCGGCCGGTCGGGTTGTTGGGGTTGACGACGATGACAAGCCCATGTTCGGCCGTGAGCGCGTCGGCATCCGCGACGCGATTGACAGCAAAGCCGGCCGCTTCAAGCACGCGGGCATACTCGCCATAGGTCGGCCCGAAGATCGCGACTTGCCTGTTGGCCGGAGCAAGACGTGGCAGGAGCTGGATCACCGACTGGGTGCCCGGCACCGGCAAAGGCAGCACGCCGTTGGTGCGGTAGTAGTCGGCGGCGGCGCTCCGCGCATCATCTACCGTCTGCCGATCCGGCAGCCGGTGCCAGGCGCGCTCAGGGACCGCGGGCAAGGCGACGGGGCATGGATTGATGCCGGTCGACAGATCGAGCCAGTCTTCGGGCCGGCCACCATAGCGCGTTGCGGCCTCGGTGATGCCGCCACCATGAACGATCGGTGCGCTCATGCAGCACCTGCGACGTCGATCAGATGCATGAAGGAACCGGCGACAGGGCCGCGCCGGAGGCCCGCCTGGCCGAGATCCTCGCCGGCGGCGTCGCTGACCGCAAACAGCCGATCGGCCGCCCCTTCGGCGACGATAGTCGCATAGTGGAATTCGTGCGCCGTCATGGGTCCATCGAAGAAGGCGTTGTCGACAGGCACGACGCGGCGATAGCCGAGGTGCCGCCTGCGTTCGGCAAAACTGGTTACGAGCGGCAGCAGGCCGAGCATGTCGTAGCGTGTGCCATCGGCAGCGACAAGCCCTTCACCGAGCACCATATAGCCGCCGCATTCGCCGAAGATGCGGGCGCCGCGTTCCGCCGCGAAATGCATGCCGGAACGGAATCGGGCGGCGGCGCTCAGCTGCCCCGCATGCAGCTCCGGATAGCCCCCCGGAAGATAGACGGCATCGGCTGCCGCATCCGGCGCCTCGTCGGCGAGCGGCGAGAAGAAGGAAATCTCCGCGCCGCCTTGCCGCCAGCCGTAAAGCAGGTGCTCGTAGCAGAAGGCAAAGGCGATATCGCGCGCGACCGCGATGCGCTGACCCAGCGGCCGCAAACGCTCGGCATCGGCCGCCGCGGGCACCTGCGGGAAAATCGTCGCGATCAGGCGGATGGCGTCGAGATCGCAGGCAGCCTCGACCCGCGCGGCCGCCGCCTCGATGAAGCCCTCAAGCGCTGAGTGTTCGCCCGCCTGCACGAGCCCGAGATGGCGCTCCGGCAGTTGCAATGCGCTGTCCTGCCGGAGCACGCCGAAGACAGGCATGCGCACCTTGCCGAGCGCATCGCGCAGCATCATTTCATGCCGATCGCTGCCGACCTTGTTGAGGATGACGCCAACCACCCGGATATCGTCGCGATGATCCGCATAGCCGCGCACGAGGGCGGCAACCGACTGGGACATGCGGGCGCAATCGACCACCAGAATGACCGCAAGGTTCAGCGTCGCGGCGAGGTCCGCTGGCGTTCCCGAGCCGTCGGCAGCACCGTCATGCAGTCCCATCATCGCCTCGACGATCAATGTGCGCCCGCCGGAGGCCACATGCGACGCATTGGCAAGCAGCAGTTCCGGGCGCATCGCCCAGGGGTCGTAGTTGAAGCAGGGCTCGCCGGTCGCTGCCGCGTGGAAAGCGGGATCGATATAGTCCGGCCCCGCCTTGCCGGGCGCGATCGCCACGCCGCGCCTCTTCAGGGCGCGCATCAGCCCGAGCGTCACCGTCGTCTTGCCGGAGCCGGACGCGGGTGCGGCAATCAGCAATCCGCTCATGCCGGGTTCCTGAGAATGCGATTGGCGAACGGGTCGGCGGCAAGCTTGCGCCCGTCCAGCGCGCCGATCCAGTCGAGCGCTGCGCGCAGCCTCACCACCTCGCCGACGACGACGATCGCCGGCGGCTCCAGCCCTGCCGCCGCAACATCGGCCTCTGCACGCGCAAGCGTCGTTTCCAGCACCGCCTGCTGCGGCGTCGCGGCGTTGCAGACGAAGGCGACCGGTTCGTCCGGCGAGCGGCCGCCGGCAATGAGGTTGGCGGTGATCGCGCCGATATGTTTCATCGCCATGTACATGACGATGACAGGCGAGCCGCTGGCGATGCCCTGCCAGTTGATGCGATCCGGCACCAGGCCGGAGGAATCATGGCCAGTCAGGAAAGTGACCGCGTGGTTGACCTCGCGATGGGTCACGGGAATGCCGGCATAGGCAAGCCCGCCGATACCGGCGGTGATGCCGGGCACGATGCGGAACGGCACCTGGTGCTCGACCAGCGTCAGCGCCTCCTCGCCACCGCGACCGAAGACGAAGGGATCGCCGCCTTTGAGGCGCAGCACCCGGTTGCCGGCGCGCGCGAGCTCGACGAGGCGAAGCGAGATGTCGCGCTGCTTCGGCGACGGCTTGCCGCCACGCTTGCCCGCAAACTCCAGCACGGCGCCCGGCCGCGCGAGCTTCAGGCAATCCTCGTTGACCAGCGCATCATGCACGATCACATCCGCCTGGCGCAGCGCATTGGCCGCATGCAGCGTCAACAGGCCGGGATCGCCGGGGCCGGCGCCGACCAGCCAGACCGAACCTTTTTCGAGCGCCGGCAATCCGGCAAAGAGGTCGTCGATCATGCGTGCTGTCCCACCTGTATTTCGGCGCCACCCAACGGCACGCCTGACGCGCTCTCTAAAGAACCGGATTCCACCTGAGAGAAACCCCGGGCAAAAGATTGATTCAATTCAACAACATAAGAATGCATCAGACAGCCTCCGCCGCCTGGATGCGCTTTTCGGCGCGCAAGGTCGCCGGCCCGGCAAGCGCGGCCGTCGCATGGGCGGAGACGATCTTCTGCACAATCAGCACGGCTTCGCGACCGGCACCGACGAGCGCTGCGCCCTCGGCAACGCCATGACAACCCGTGTAGGCAAAGACGATCTCGGAGGGGTTGGCGAGCCGGGAAGCTTCGGCTTCGAGCGTGGCGGCATCGTAGAACGCGGCCGGAACCGAGAAATGCTGAGCGGCCGCCAGGATCGCCGGCTCCTCGGCGCGAGCATCGAGCGAGGCGACCAGCCGCAGATCGCCGGGCGCAGCACCGGCATCGGCAAGCGCACGCTCGGCAAGGGCGATCACCTCTTCGGCCGGCGTGCGACGCTCGCAGCCGAGCCCGAGCACCAGCCCGGCTCCTGCTTTCGTCGTCTGTGCAGAGTGTTTGCCCGATGGCATCGGCGGCCGGCTCCCTTCGTTGTTCTCCTTAACGAAGCGCCGGCTGGGACGATCCGTCCCGGCCGATCTGGACAGCACCGGCTGATGGCCCCCTGGCTGGGTCGGCCGCACCGGACGCTCTTTCAGTCCGCCAAAGCGGACGCCGTCGCATATCCTTCATTTTTACCGGAGCGCGGAAGGCCGGTCAAACCGGATTGCGCCATCGCCATGTCGCGTTTGAGGAAACTCGTCTCCCCCTGCCGTATCGCAAGGACAGCCCTTCTTCGGCACCATGCGGGCGAGAGCGCCTCCATCCAGAAAGACAGCGAGCCGGAACAAGGCTTTGAATCTTTGTCGGTTTTTCAATTTCGACACCTGCATGGACCGCAACACCGCGACAGAAGGCTTTGCAAATCGCGCCGGGCTCTGACACAAGGCGGAAAATCCCGCCTGACAGCTCTCCTCTCGAGTCCCCGCCGTGCAAGATCTCGCCTTCCACCTGCTCGCCTTCCTGTTCGTCGCCGCCTTCATCGCAGGCTTCATCGATTCGATCGCCGGCGGCGGTGGCATGATCACCATTCCGGCCATGCTCATTGCGGGCATCCCGCCCTTGCAGACGCTCGGCACCAACAAGCTGCAGGGATTGTTCGGCTCCGGCTCGGCCACGCTGTCCTATGCCCGGCGCGGCCACGTGAACCTGAAAGAGCAGCTGCCGATGGCGCTGATGTCGGCCGCCGGCGCCGTGCTCGGCGCCCTGCTCGCAACCATCGTTCCCGGCGACGTGCTGAAGGCGATCCTGCCCTTTCTGCTGATCGCCATTGCGCTTTATTTCGGCCTGAAGCCGAACATGGGCGACGTCGACCAGCACAGCCGCGTCACCCCCTTCGTCTTCACGCTGACGCTGGTGCCGCTAATCGGCTTTTATGACGGCGTCTTCGGCCCCGGCACCGGCTCGTTCTTCATGCTCGGCTTCGTTACCCTCGCCGGCTTCGGCGTGTTGAAGGCGACGGCGCACACGAAGTTCCTCAACTTCGGCTCCAACGTCGGCGCCTTCGGCGTCTTCCTCTTCTTCGGCGCCATCCTCTGGAAGGTCGGCCTGTTGATGGGCCTCGGCCAGTTCCTCGGCGCCCAGGTCGGCTCGCGCTATGCCATGGCCAAGGGCGCCAAGATCATCAAGCCGCTGCTCGTCATCGTCTCGATCGCGCTCGCGATCCGGCTGCTCGCAGATCCGACGCATCCCTTGAGGATCTGGCTGGGGCATTGAGGCGCGGCGCGCTCGGCAAATTCTGCGCTGTCCTAACGGCCGCAACCGCGCAGCCTGTGAGGCGTGGCTGGGCCACACCGGCGGGCAAAACCGCACATGCATGTCCGTTCTGAGATCGTGGATGAGCGGTTGACCGGGTCGACATGGCGCAGACATGCTTGCCGATAGACGGCAGCACTCTCATTGCGGCGCCAATGCACGGGCCTTTGCGAGAAGGGTCTCGTCGCCGTCGCCCAAGACCTCCAGCAAGCGTTTCATCTCGGCGCCGAACACTTTCCAGAAATTCGGATCGCCGGCTTTGATCGCTATCGCATTGTCGATCAGGTCGGCGAGCTTGACGGTTTTCGCCGCGGCGGGCGCCGATGCGAGGTGCTGGCGATCCAGTTCCTTGCGCACCTGTCGGTTGCCGTGGAACGGAGTGGATATGTCGGTGAGCCACGCAACCAGTGTTGCGACCTTGGGGCCGAACGCTTCCTTGAGCTCCAGCAGCGTCGCGTCGGTATCTTCGACCGTATCGTGAAGCAGCGCTGCGGCGATCATTTCGGGCGTATGGGGCACGCTTCGAACAATCTCCGCCACCGCAATCGGATGAACGATATAGGGCCGACCGTCATACTTACGCTTCTGTTCGCCGTGTGCTCGCGTTGCAAACTGGAGCGCGCTGTTCTCGAGATCGGTCATTATTTTGCGTTCAACGCCGGCTTCCATCACCTAAACCCAATCCCAAGCTTTCAGAACGAACCAGGCGACCCGTGATTTCTATCGCGTCAGGCGTCGCTTCGAGCGACGCACGCTTGCCTGCCCGCGCGAATGTCGCGGGCGGTCAACGCCTGACAGTTATGCCAAGATCAGGCGCACCGGATTTCGACCAGCACGAGCACTGCTCTCCGACCGGACCTGCACCATAGCTGCATTCGTTCTCCCGCGTCTTGCAAATCCGTGGACGGCGCGCTTCGGCGAGCGCCTTGGCCTTGGCTTCATCCGCTGCCCTTTGCTTGCGCGTCATTTTAGTTTTCGGTTTCGCCTTCTGGCTGGTCGTCGTTTCTTGAGCTCGTGACGCCCCGCTCTTCACGGTTTGCGCCTGCCCAGCCATACCTGATGACAAGAACAGCAAGACCGATGCGACACCAACCGCAGCTCTGAGAGTATTCTTCAAGGTTCACCCGTATTTAGCCTGTCGACGGTCTAACATGGGTGCGGCCTCCTGCCTATGCAATCGCTCGACGGAAGGAGCAACCGTCAAGAGACGAATTTTGCCGACCTTCCGACACGGCGGGGGCGACGATGACAGCCTCCAACGCTTGGCAATAAGATCCGGTAACCACGACGAAAGTCGGACAGGTCCGGCGCTTGAACCTCTAGTTACTAGAGATTGCAAGGTGATCAGAATGCTTCGCCGGGTAGACGCTCATATGGGCCGCCTACCCGTCGTGCGCTCCTGTCTTGTCAGCTCGCTCCAGAGGTTTCCATGTCCACCACCCTTCCCGCCATCCTGATGCTCGTCGTGGGATTGTCCACGCTCGCGCTGGCGATCCTCCGCCGTGTGCAATCCGGCCGCTCGCCGGTCGTGCTGACCTATGGCGACGATGCGGAAGGGTTTGCGGGCAGGCTTTTCCGCCTGATCGTCGCAGCGCTGGTGATCCACCTGCTGGCGGTCGCCATGCTCCCGGCCTCCGTCGATGCTGCCCTCGGCCGGATCCCGGCGCTCGACACGCCCATCCTTCACGCCGTCGGCCTGGCGCTGATGACGCTCGGCGGCGGGCTGACGATGCTGTCGCAATGGGCGATGCGTCATTCCTGGAAGATCGGCATCCCTGAAAAGCAGGACGCGCCGCTTGTGACCTCAGGCCTCTATGCCTTCTCGCGCAACCCGATCTATGTCGGCATGGTGACCGCGCTGATCGGCACGGTGCTGGCGGTGCCCAACGTCATCTCGGTGGCGCTGGCGCTCTCCGCCTGGATCTCGATTTCCTACCAGATCCGCATGGAGGAAACCCACCTCGCCAAGGTCTTCGGCGACGCCTACGGTGCCTATTGCAGGCGTGTCCGCCGGTGGGTCTGACGCAGGGCTCACCCTCAGGCTGCGACGCTTCCAGCGTCTGCCGAACTGCGCGACGTGGCCCGACGGATCAGGAAGGCGCTCGCTCCAATTGCCTTCAATCTGCATGCCGTCCTCCCGCTCGTCACAACCACTGCATGTGTCGGGATTACGGATTGATTGAGGCGAGCATTCAGTGAACAGGCACCAGAGCAGGCGCGCTCAAAACACCGCCAGCAACAGCGCCCCGGCGGCAATGAAGGCAACGCCGAGCCAGTTCATCAGGTTGAGCTTTTCACCGAGGAAGAGCACGCCGAAGATTGCGACCATGACGATCGAGAGCTTGTCGATCGGCGCAACGCGGGCGGCGTCGCCGAGCTTGAGCGCGCGGAAATAGGCAAGCCAGGAGGCGCCGGTGGCAAGACCCGACAGCGCGAGAAACAGCCAGGTGCGTCCGGAGATTTCCGATGGCTTCTGCCACTGCCCTGTCGCCGCCACGATGGCGGCGATCACGCAGAGGATGACGACGGTGCGGATCAGCGTTGCGAAGTCGGAGTTGATCTGCGCAACCCCGACCTTGGCAAACACCGCCGTGAGCGCAGCGAAGGCGGCCGAAAGCAGCGCCCAGAACTGCCAGCTCTGGCTCATCAGAACTCCACGCCCTGCTGCGCCTTGATGCCGGAACGGAACGGATGCTTGATCAGCTCCATCTCAGTGACGAGATCGGCGATTTCGATCAGGTCTTCTTTCGCGTTGCGGCCGGTGAGCACCACATGCGTCATGTGCGGCTTTTCTTCCTTCAGGAAGCGCACCACTTCGGCGACGTCGATGTAGTCGTAGCGCAGAGCAATGTTGATCTCGTCGAGCAGCACCATCGAGTTGCGCTCGTCACGGATCAGTTCCTTCGCCTTCTCCCAGGCCTTTTCAGCCATCGCAACATCGCGGGCGCGATCCTGCGTTTCCCAGGTGAAGCCCTCGCCGAGCGTGTAGAACTGGCAGACATCGCCGAAATGCTTCTCGATCAACTCGCGCTCGCCGGTTGCCATCGCACCCTTGATGAACTGCACGACGGCGCAGGGCATGCCGTGGGCGATATGGCGGAAGATCATGCCGAAGCCGGCGGTCGACTTGCCCTTGCCCTTGCCGGTGTTGACGATGATCAGACCCTTCTCGTCGGTCTTCGTCGCCATGATCTTTTCGCGCGCTGCCTTCTTCTTCGCCATCTTCATGGCGTGGCGGGCATCGTCCTTCTCGGCCGGGGCTTCGCCGCCTACTGTCGTCTCGTCGCTCATGATCACTCCCTCAGTTCTCAAGTTCGGGATGGGCAGACGCCCTCGTCCCGCTTCGGTTCCTTTTCGCACTTCACTGAGCAGCGAAACGGAACCAGGTCTTTGTTTGCAAGCAATTCCGGACGGATTACCGCCAGCCCGGAACCGCTCTATTCATTGCCGGCACGAAGCCGGGTTGCTGCCGTGCCGATGCCGGCAAGTTCAAACCGCGCCGAATTCGAGCGCGGCGTCCAGAGATTGCGGTCGATTGCTTCAAGCAGGCGTTCGGCAAGCTCGGCAAAGGCGGCCGGGTTCTTGTCGCGCATGAAGTCAGCCACGCGCTCGTCGACGATGAACGCCTGATAAGCGGTCTCGAAATGATGGTCGCGCACCGCACCCGTGGTCGCGGCAAATGCGAACATGTAGTCGACCGTGGCAGCGATCTCGAAGGCGCCCTTGTATCCGTGGCGCATGACGCCATCGATCCACTTGGGATTGACGACGCGGGCCCGGACCACGCGACCGATCTCTTCTTCGAGCGACCGGATCACAGGCTTTTCCGGACGGGAATGGTCGTTGTGGTAGATCGCCGGACGGTGACCACCGAGCTGTTCGGCGGCAGCGCTCATGCCGCCTTCGAACTGGTAGTAGTCGTCGCTGTCGAGCAGATCGTGCTCGCGGTTGTCCTGGTTCTGCACCACCGCCTCTATCGTGCGCAGGCGCTCCTCGAAAAGATCGCGCTCGGCCTTGCCCTCCTCGCCGGCGCCATAGGCATAGGCGCCCCAGGTAAGATAGGCCTCGGCGAGATCTGCTTTGGTTTCCCAGCCCTTCTCGTCGATCAGCGCCTGCAGGCCGGCGCCATAGGCACCGGGCTTTGCGCCAAAGACGCGGTAGGAGGCGCGACGCGCGGCCTCGGCGGCTTCCACGCCTTCGGCCTCCAGCCGCCGGCTTTCCGCCCGCATGCGTGCGGCGATCATGTTGTCGACATCGTCTTCCTCAAGCGCGCCGACGGCGCGGATCGCCTTGTCGAAGAGCGCGATCTGGTCCGGGAAGGCATCGCGGAAGAAGCCGGAAATGCGCAAGGTCACATCGACGCGTGGGCGGCCAAGCACAGCGAGCGGCACGATCTCGTAGCCCATCACCCGGCGAGAGACCATGTCCCAGGTGGGCTTGGCGCCGATCAGCGCCAGGGCCTGGGCGATGTCGTCGCCGCCGGTGCGCATGTTCGCCGTGCCCCAGGCGGTCAGGCCAAAGGAGGACGGCCATTCGCCATGGTCCTGCAGGTAGCGGCGGATCAGCAGTTCGGCCGATTTCTTGCCGAGCTCATAGGCAGCCGGCGTCGGCACCGCGCGGCTATCCACGGAGTAGAAATTGCGCCCCGTCGGCAACACATCCGGCCGGCCACGCGTCGGCGCGCCCGATGGACCGGGGGCGACGAAGCGGCCGCTGAGACCGGTGAGGAAGCCGGTCATCTCGGCGGCACCCGAGTTTGAAATCGACGGCTTCAGGCGCGTTTCGATTTCGCCGAGCACGGCGCGGGTGTTGGCCCAGTGGTCCGGGCAAGCCAGTTCACCCGACACGAGATTTGCGGCAAGCAACTCGATGCGCTCGACCGTATCGCCGGCGGTGCGCCAGGGGGCGTCCGAGAGGTCAGCGACGATGGACGGTTTTGGGCCTGTCCAGGTGTCGGACATGACGCAGTCGAGCGGGTCGAAGGGTTGGGCGTCGCGTGCGGGGTTGGCCCCCGCCGAGGTGGGAATAGCAAACCCACGCAGCCCCGCATCCGCTGCGATCGCCCGCTGCAGGCTCTGGTCGCCGCCCTCGCCGAGACCGCGGGGCACGCGCGCCAGCGCTACGGTGAGGTCCGTCAACAACCGCCCTTCCGGCGCGACGCCGAAGATGTGCAGGCCGTCGCGGATCTGCATTTCCTTGAGGTCGCAGAGATAGGCGTCGAGCTTTTCCAGCGCCTTGTCGTCGCTGTCGCCCCTGTCGATGCCTGCGTCGCTGTCGAGGCCGATGTCGCGCACGAGATCGAGGATCTGGCGGCTGAGCAGCCTGAGGCGGCGCGGATCACCGCCGGCGGCATCGTAATACTCGTCGACGAGCGCCTCCAGATCCTTGAGCGGTCCGTAGGATTCGGCGCGCGTCAAGGGCGGGGTCAGGTGGTCGATGATGACGGCGCTGGTGCGGCGCTTGGCCTGTGTACCTTCGCCCGGATCGTTGACGATGAAGGGATAGATGTGCGGCAGCGGCCCGAAGATCGCTTCGGGATAGCAGGTTTCCGACAGCGCCAGCGCCTTGCCCGGCAGCCATTCGAGGTTGCCATGCTTGCCCATGTGGACGATCGCCTGCGCTCCGAACTGCTGGCGCAGGAAGGCGTAGAAGGCGAGATAGCCATGCGGCGGCACGAGGTCCGGCGAATGGTAGCTTTCCTTCGGATCGATGTTGTAGCCGCGCGCCGGTTGGATGCCGACGATCACCTCGCCGAAGCGGGCGAGCGGCAGCGCGAAGGCGCCATCGAGGAAGAAGGGATCGGCCTCCGGCACGCCCCAGCGACCGGTAACTTCATCCTTTATCTGTTTCGGAAGCGAATCGAAGAACGTTTTGTAATCGTTCAGCGAAATACGCTCGCGGATTTCGCGGTCATGGCTCGCCGCATTGGTCGGCCCGGCCATCAGATAGCGGATCAGCGCGTCGCCATCGGCGGGAACCTCACCGACCGCATAGCCTTCCCGCGCCATGGCGCTAAGCACCTCGACGGTACCGGCCGGCGTGTCGAGCCCGACACCGTTGCCGAGGCGACCGTCGCGGTTCGGATAGTTGGCCATGACGATGGCAATGCGGCGCTCGGCGGGCTCTGCCCGGCGCAGCTTCGCCCAGTTGACGGCAAGATCAGCGGCAAAGCGCACCCGGTCTTCGAGCGGCTCGTGGCCGACGATATTGGCCTCCACCTTGGCATCATAGATCGACGCCGCCTTGAAGGAGACGGCGCGCGCAAGGATGCGGCCATCGACTTCAGGTAGTGCCACGTTCATGGCGAGGTCGCGCGCCATCAGCCCCTGCGGCGACGTTTCCCATTGCGCCCGCGACGAGCCGGAGAAGATCACCTGCAGCACCGGCGCACCGGTCGATTCCAGCACCGTCGGCTGACGGTCGGCACCGGGCGACGAGACCGCAAAGCCAGTGGCGTTCATCACCACGTCGGGTGCGGCCTCGGAAAAAATCGCCTGCAGCGTGCCGACGGAAACGGCATCCTTGAGGCTTGAGACGAACACCGGCAGTGCCCGCACACCTTCAGCCTCCAGCGCATCGATCAGCGCCTCCACCGGCCGTGTCTCGCCACTCTGCACGAGCGCGCGGTAAAAGCAGATCCCAACCGTCGGGGGTTCGAATCCCTCCCCCGCTACCATCCGTCCCTGAACACGGGACTGCCATTCGCTGACGCCGATCACGCCAGCACCCGGCCACCAGATGCCGGCCTTCAACAGTGGCTTTGCCGGCTGCGGCTTCTCCGCACCCGTGACCAGTGCGGCCGCATAGTCGAGAAACAGCCCGGCATTGTCCGAGCCGCCTTCGGTGAAGTAAGCCCAAAGGCGCTGGCGGTCGTCGGCTGCGACGGTGGAGAAAGGCTCCAGCCCCGGATCCGGCTTGTCGTCACCCGGCAGAACCGCGATCTCGAAACGATGGGTGACAGCAGCCGCATGCAGGGCTTCCAGCAGATAACGGAAATAGCTGGCGCCACCGAGCGGCCGGACGACGATCAGCTTGGCGTGACGCGCCGTGCGCTCGACGTAAGTGTCGACCGACATCGGGTGCATCAGGCTCATCAGGCTGGCGATGCGCAGGCTCAAGCCTCCGTCGCGTCGGCCGTGAGCCGCGGCGATCGAGGAGAGCTCGGTGTCGGCGGCCGAGAGGAAAAGGATATCGGCCGGCGTTTGCCCAAGGTCGATCGCCTCGTTGCCGTCGGCGATCGTTCCTTTCTGGGCGAGAAGCAGATGCATTCGTCTTGTCCGGTGGGGCAATTCCGAACGAAAACGCTAAAAGCGTTTTCCATCCGGAACTGCATCATTTCAATGCGTTAGATCATTTCACTCAAAGAACGATCTAGACGAGCGCGGTAATCGCAGCGCGCACCGCCGCCTCGTCCATGTCGTGCAGGCCGATGACGACGAGGCGCGTACCGCGCTTTTCGCCGGCGCCCCAGGCGCGGTCGTAATATTGGTCGATGCGGGCGCCGACCGCCTGGATCAGGAGGCGCATCGGCTTGCCGGGCACGTCGGCAAAGCCCTTGAGGCGCAGAACGTCGTGCTCCGCGATCACGCCCTTCAGGCTATCGATGAACGCCGAGGGATCGGCGATCGAACCGAGCTCGACGACGAAGCTGTCGAACTCGTCGTGATCGTGCTCCTCACCTGCCTCGTGCTCCATCTCGTGATGCGACTTGCGGTTGGCGATATCGCTTTCCGTGCCGACACCGAGGCCAAGCAGGATGGCAGCGGCGACTTCCCCGTTCTTCGCCTCGATCATCGTGGGCTTGCGGCTGGTGCGCGAAGCCACCTCGTCGCGCACGGCCTTGAGGCCGGAGGCATCGATCAGATCGGTCTTGTTGAGAACGATGAGATCGGCAGCCGTCAGTTGGTCCTCGAACAGCTCCTCGATCGGGCTTTCGTGATCGAGATTGTCGTCCTCGACGCGCAGCGCATCGACCTTGTCGTGGTCGTCGGCAAAGCGGCCAGCGGCAACGGCGGCGCTGTCGACCACCGTGACGACGCCATCGACGGTCACTTCGCTGCGGATATCCGGCCAGTTGAAAGCGGCGATCAGCGGCTGCGGCAGGGCAAGGCCCGAGGTTTCGATGATGATGTGGTCAGGACGGTTTTCACGCTCCAGCAGCTTCGTCATGGTCGGGATGAAATCGTCAGCCACGGTGCAGCAGATGCAGCCATTGGTGAGCTCGATGATGTCGTCCTCGGTGCAGGCCTCGGCACCGCAGCCCTTCAAGACATCGCCGTCGACGCCGAGATCGCCGAACTCGTTGATGATCAGCGCGATGCGCTTGCCGTCGGCGTTCTGCAGCAGGTTGCGGATCATCGTCGTCTTGCCGGCGCCGAGGAAGCCGGTGATGACGGTCGCCGGGATCTTGCCCTGGTTGGCTCTCGCAGTGGTCATGGATCAACCCTTCATTTTCAGCGGCAAACCGGCCGCGACAAAGTAAACTTCAGCGGATTTCTCCGCAACGATCTGGTGAAGCCGGCCGGCATGGTCGCGAAACTCGCGGGCCATGCGGTTCTCGGGCACGATACCGAGGCCGACCTCATTGGAAACAAAGACGAGGCGCGCCCGCGCCTCGGGCAGATACGCAACAAGGGCGGCAAACTCCGCCGTCATGTCGCGCTCTTCCAGCATGAGATTGGTTACCCATAGCGTCAGGCAGTCGATCAGGACCACATGGCTGGGATCATCGATGCGTCTGAGGATGCCGACGAGATCGAGCGGCTCCTCATGCGTCGTCCAGCCCTCGCCGCGGCGCGTCCGGTGATGGTCGATGCGCTCGCGCATTTCGTCGTCCCAGGCGCGGCCCGTGGCGACATAATGCATGGTGAAGCCGGACGCTTCGACGAGCCTCTCGGAAAAGCTGGACTTGCCGGAACGGGCGCCGCCAAGGACCAGCACGGGCCCGGCGCTGAGACTGCTCATCGTGGCTGCCTCAACATTCCCAAATCAGCCGTCGGTGGCAAAAGCCATCGGACGCGCCACGGGCGCGTTCTTGAAAACATCTGCGAGCCAAAACAACCTCCGTGATGGCGTTGGAGACAAAAGTCCCCTCGGGCGGAATGCCCATGCCGGATGGCAGGTCTCCTGGCTCACGGCGTCACGGGCCGAACATCGCCTCGCCCTTAAACGGCAAGGTTCCGATGTCAGGGCCCGAGCGGCCCGCCTCACCTTCCCGGCGTCTTTCCGGTGCCACAGCGAACCTTTGCGCGTCGTCTCCGACGCATGGGCGCTGTGAGGGACATCGTGAAAGGCGGACGATTCGTAGAAGAAGAGGCGTCCAAACCCGGCTGATCACGATGCCACGCCAGTGGCTTTTCCGGTTTGATCCCCGACCTGCCCCGATTGCCCATGCAACCGGCCGACAGCCCGGCACCAAACCCGATGGCGAACCCTGACCGTTCTACAGTCGCGGGGTCGGCTGCGATAAGGATGCCCGATTTGGGTCCATCCGTCACATTCCCAATTATTCCCCCAGATCGCCACGACAAGGGGGAACCATCCAACACCTGATGATTAGGAAGCGGGCAGCCCAAAGTCAATCGACGCATGCGACGCCTCCCCGGCCGAGTTGCGCCACGCGACGATTTGTCGGGCGTCAGGCACGACGGCAGTGTGAACGGAACCGATGTCGAAACCTAGTGCTATGGATAGCAAACTGCTGCTAACACCTGTGCCAAAGTGCCGAGGGCGAATCTCGCCAAAAAAAGTGCCGAGGGCGAATCTCGCCAGAAAGGGAACCTTTCGAGTGGATACCGACCTGCGCCGCGTCGTCCTCATCGTCTCCCTGTTGAACCTTGGCTATTTCGGGGTCGAACTCCTTGTCGCGCTTTCGATCGGCTCGGTGTCCCTCATGGCCGACAGCGTCGACTTCCTCGAAGACGCCTCCGTCAACATGCTGATTTTCTTTGCTCTGGCCTGGACGGCGCGAACCCGCGCGCGGGTCGGCATGGCGATGGCGTTCATTCTACTGGTACCGGCGCTGGCCTTCCTTTGGACGGCCTGGGCGAAGTTCATGGATCCGGTCCCGCCAGAGCCCTTTGCCCTGTCCCTGACCGGACTTGGGGCGCTGGTGGTCAACCTCTTCTGCGCCTATCTGCTCGTCGCCTACCGTCACACGAGCGGCAGCCTCACGCGGGCAGCATTTCTCTCGGCCCGCAACGATGCCTTCGCCAATGTGGCCATCATCGCCGCGGGTCTGGCGACAGCCTATCTGTGGCAGTCGGCCTGGCCGGACCTGATCGTCGGCCTGGGGATTGCCCTGATGAACCTGGATGCCGCGCGGGAAGTCTGGGAAGCCGCAAGCGAGGAGCACGATGTCGCAGCGTAGTTCCGTCGGATAGGCTCGTTGCTCCTGTTGGGCCCGACGTACCGGACCTGCTGGCTGACCGTTGCCGCGTCCCTAGTGCCTGAGCAACTCGTCCAGCCAGCGCCGATCGAGCACAGCCTCCAGTTCGTTCGCGACATCGTCGAGCGCCGCATCGACCGATTGGCGGTAGTTGTTGGCGCCGCCTTCGATGCCGAAACTCTTGAGCAGCGCGCCGCGATAGGCGTCGCTGGTGAAGAGCCCATGCAGGTAGGTGCCCATCACGCGGCCATCGGCCGAAAGGGCGCCGTCGGCGCGATTGTCGATGCGCACCGACGGCCGGCCACAGTCCGCACCTTGCGTCTTGCCAAGATGGATTTCGTAGCCTTCGAGCGCCACATCATGCTCCAGCGACCAGGCGCGGCTGTTGCGCACCGTCTTTTCCGACGCCATCTCGGTCTCGACGTCGAGCAGCCCGAGGCCCTCGACCGCACGTTCGCCGCCCTCGATGCCGAGCGGATCGGTGACGCGCCGGCCGAGCATCTGGTAGCCGCCGCAGATGCCGATGACCCGGCCGCCCCGGCGCACATGACGTTCGAGGTCACGGTCCCACCCTTGCGCACGGAAATCGATGAGGTCGCCGATGGTCGACTTCGACCCGGGAATGACGACGAGGCCAGCGTCTGCCGGAATGGGACTGCCAGGCCGCACGAAGACGAGATCAATCTCCGGTTCGGCGGCGAGCGGATCGAGGTCGTCGAAATTGGCGATGCGCGACAGCACCGGGACGGCAACCTTCAGCGCCCGCCCCTCGCCGCGCGTCAGCTTCTCCAGCACGACGGAATCTTCGGCAGGCAGGCGTGCCGCCGCCTTCAACCACGGCACGACGCCGAAGCAGGGCCAGCCGGTGTAGCGGTTGACGGCAGCAATGCCGTCGTCGAACAGCGTGACGTCGCCGCGGAACTTGTTGATGAGATAGCCGGTCACCATGCGCCGGTCTTCCTCGGGCAGGATCGCATGCGTGCCGACCAGCGAGGCGATCACCCCGCCGCGGTCGATGTCGCCGACCAGCACGACCGGCACCTCGGCCCGTGTCGCAAAGCCCATATTGGCGATGTCGCCGGGCCTGAGGTTGATTTCGGCCGGCGAGCCGGCGCCTTCGACCACCACGAGATCGGCACCGGCCGATATTTGTTCGAAACTCTCCATGACGGCGCCCAGCAGCTTGGGCTTGAGCGCCTGATATTCCCGCCCCCTGGCCTGCCCGGCGACCTTGCCCTGAACGACGATCTGGCTGCCCACGTCCGACTGCGGCTTCAGGAGCACCGGGTTCATGTGCACCGACGACGGCACGCGCGCGGCCAGCGCCTGCAGCCATTGCGCGCGGCCGATCTCGCCACCGTCGTCGGAAACGGCGGCGTTGTTCGACATGTTCTGCGGCTTGAACGGCCGGACCTTCAGGCCCTGATTGGCGGCAAGCCGGCAGAGCCCCGCCACCAATACCGATTTTCCGACATCCGAGCCGGTTCCCTGCAACATGATCCTGCGTGTCATGCGGCCATCGGTAACACTGAAACGGGCAGCGGCAAAGGTCTGTTTCGACACGATTTCGCCGCAATTGACAAAGCCCTTTCACGCATTGTTTCGCGCTTTCGCAAGGCTTGTCGAAAATGTCGCGGCCGATAGCCAGAATGCGACATGGCGTGGCGAGTTTGGCATTCAATTTTTTGCAGCGCACACCTATATCAGCGGCATAGCAACACGCCCCGGAGGATAGGCCTCCGGCCTCTCAAGGTTCATGTCCATGCTGTATATTTTCAGCAAGCCCAATTTCGTTCAGATCGCCTGGAACTCCAAGGTTCCGTCCAGCCAGTCGCGCGTACGCAACCTCGTCGTCGACGCGCCCTTCGGCCCGCTCGGCGTCATCCGCACGTCGAACGTCGGCTGAGGCCAGCGATCGGGGCGGAAGCCCCTTCGAGCTCTCCTCCCAGAGCCTCCTCCACCGCCCCTCCGGGGCGGTTTTTTTATGTCCGGCATTGGCTCTGAAATGCGAAGGCCGCATCAACCTCTTCAAGAGGGATGCGGCCGCCAAAAAACGCCTGGTCACTTCGGAAAAACACACCGAAGGTTCGCTCAAAGTCCGGGACGCACAAACCTGATCCGGACCGACGGCAGTCCCCCGCCGCGAGAAGAACAATTAGCTGGACATCGTTACCGGATGGTTATTGAGGATTTAACCAAAGATGAATTCCGGACTTTTTTGTAAATTTTTCGCGACATGCGCGCCATTTGGCGTGACGCAATCACGACAGGAAACGTCAGGATCTCGACAGGGTTCTGAGGTCCGTGGCGCCCAGCGCCATTTTTTGCGGCAAGATTTGTCGCTATTGCTTAAATTCGGGGTCTCTCACGCACAAAATACGCGCTTCGGCGATGTCGCAGACAGAACGCACGAGACCCCGTCCTTCCCGGTCAACCGATTGAAGAGGTTGATTTCTCAGCGAGAAACCTTAGGCTTGGTTTGCGGTATAAGAGGAGATTGGCTGGCGACAGGGTTCCGCGGCCAGGGCTGAATACGAACTCCCGCACCGTCCGCAGCAAGGGTGAACCTTGGCTTGTTTGATGCCGAACCCCCGGCTGCATCGTTGTTTCGGGTGACGGAGGATGTCGCGTCCGCCGTGGATTCCCGTTTGGATCTTGGCTGCAAAATAAGACTGGGAGGTCTTGCAACATGAAGAAACTCCTCGCTTCCACCATTCTCGCCGCTGGCCTCTATGCCATGGCGGGTTCCGCGCAGGCCGCGGAATGCGGTGAAGTCAGCATTGCCGAAATGAACTGGGCTTCTGCCGGCGTCGCCGCCCAGGTGGACAAGTTCATTCTGGAGAACGGCTACGGCTGCACCGTGACGCTGGTCACCGGCGACACCATGCCGACCTTCGCTTCCATGAACGAAAAGGCGCAGCCCGACATGGCGCCGGAACTCTGGGTCAACGCCGTGCGCACGCCGCTCGACGCTGCGATCAAGGAAGGCCGTCTCATCGAAGCCGCCAAGATCCTGAGCGAAGGCGGCGTCGAAGGATGGTGGATCCCGAAATTCCTCGCCGATGCGCACCCGGACATCAAGACGGTGCAGGACGCGCTGAAGCACCCGGAACTCTTCCCGGCACCGGAAGACTCGTCGAAGGCCGCAGTTCACAATTGCCCGTCTGGCTGGAACTGCCAGGTCTCGACCGCCAATCTCTATCGCGCGCTGAACGCGGAGAAGGACGGCTTCCTGCTGGTTGATACCGGCTCGGCTGCCGGCCTCGACGGCTCGATCGCCAACGCGTTCGAAAAGAAGACCGGCTGGCTCGGCTACTACTGGGCACCGACCGCCATCCTCGGCAAATACGAGATGACCCGCCTCTCCTTCGGCGTCGATCACGACAAGGCCGATTGGGACGCCTGCACCGCCGTGCCGGATTGCCCGAGCCCGAAAGTCAATTCCTACCCGGTTTCCGACGTTTACACCGTCGTGACCAAGTCCTTCGCCGACAAGGCGAGCGTCGCCATGGACTACGTCAAGGCGCGCAAGTGGGACAATGGCACCGTCAACAAGGTTCTCGCCTGGATGGACCAGAACCAGGGCACCAACGAGGACGGCGCCAAGCACTTCCTCGCCGAGTTCCCGGATATGTGGACACAGTGGGTGAGCCCGGAAGTGGCCGAAAAGGTCAAGGCAGCGCTCTGACCGAAAATGACGGCAGGCAGACCGTGGAATCGGCCGCCTGCCCGTTCCGGTTTTGATGCCGGGACAGGGAACGATGGGGCGTCCTTGCGGGTTTCGTTTGAACGTTCATCGTCTCAGAGGCGGCGAACCGGGAGCCTTCGCGTCGCTATCAGGTAAGCGGGCGACACATTTCGCTGCCACAGTTTAAGTGCCGGGACCCAAAGAGGTCACCCAAGTGTGCGCCGTCATCGACCCGTTCGATGCCGAGACGCGGCCGGCTTAAAAAAAACTTCCGGCCAAGAAGGGGAAACAAATGGCCTCCATCTGCAGTGTCTTGCCAGCGTTGCTCTGCAAGTTCCCTGCCATTGACGAGAGCACGATCCGGCTCGCCCGCAAGGCTGTCGATGATAGCTTCAAGGGCTTCGTGCGATCCTATGGTAACGCCATCGACACGGTGGTCCAGCCGCTTCAATGGTTCCTGAACTACCTCGAAAGCCTGTTCGTCGGCTCCCCCTGGATTGTGATCCTGGCGGCGATGACCGCGATCGTCTATTTCGGCAGCCGCAACATCAACGTCACCATCGGCACCGCGCTGTCGATGATCGCCATCGGTCTTGTCGGGCTTTGGAATGACACCATGGTCACGCTCGCCATGGTCACCGTCTGCACACTGATCTCCATCCTCATCGGCATTCCGATCGGTATCCTGATGGCGCGCTCGGACCGGGTGCAGTCCTTCGTCAATCCGATCCTCGACGTCATGCAGACGATGCCGAGCTTCGTCTACCTGATCCCGGTCGTCATGATCTTCGGCATCGGCAAGGTGCCGGGGCTGATCGCCGTCGTCATCTACGCGGTGCCGCCGATGATCAGGCTCACCAATCTCGGCATCCGCCTCGTCGACAAGGAAGTGCTGGAAGCGGCCGACGCCTTCGGCTCCTCGACCTGGCAGAAGCTGAAGAACGTGCAGATGCCGCTGGCGTTGCCGACCATCATGGCCGGCATCAACCAGACGATCATGATGTCGCTGGCGATGGTCGTCGTCGCATCGATGATCGGCGTCGGCGGCCTCGGCAAGAACGTGCTGCAGGCGATCGCCAACCAGTTCTTCACCGTCGGCTTCCTCAACGGCTTTGCCCTTGTCGGTATCGCCATCATTTTCGACCGTACCAGCCAGGCCTTCGGCAAGCGGCTGCAAAAGCACTCGGAGGTTATCCATGGCTAGTCACGCGATCGAGGTGAAGAACCTCTACAAGATCTTCGGTCCCCGCGGCGTCGACTTCGTCGATGCAGTCAAGAAAGGCATGGGCAAGGCCGAGCTCAACGAGCAGCACGGCCACGTGCTCGGCCTGCAGGACATCAACATTTCCATGCCCGCCGGCAGCGTCATGGTGGTCATGGGTCTCTCGGGCTCCGGCAAGTCGACTCTGATCCGCCACATCAACCGGCTGATCGACCCGACCGCCGGCGAAGTGCTCTATGACGGCGTCGACGTCTGCAAGATGAACGACAACGATCTGCGCGAATTCCGCCGCCACAAGACGGCGATGGTGTTCCAGAAGTTCGCGCTCCTGCCGCACCGCACCGTGCTGGACAACACGGTCTACGGTCTCGAAATCCAGGGTGTGGAACGCAAGGAGAGCGAGAAGCGCGCCCGCGGCTGGATCGAGCGCGTCGGTCTCAAGGGCTTCGAGAACCACTATCCGAACCAGCTGTCGGGCGGCATGCAGCAGCGCGTCGGTCTCGCCCGCGCGCTGACCAACGATGCCGACATTCTCTTGATGGACGAAGCCTATTCGGCGCTCGACCCGCTGATCCGCGTCGACATGCAGACGGTGCTTCTCGACCTGCAGAAGGAACTGAAGAAGACCGTCGTCTTCATCACCCACGACCTCGACGAGGCGCTGCGCCTCGGCGACAAGATCGCGATCCTGCGCGATGGCCGCGTGGTGCAGCAGGGTACCGGCCAGGAAATCGTGCTGTCGCCGGCCGACGACTACATCACCGCCTTCGTCAAGGAAGTGAACCGCGGCCGGGTGATCAATGTCGAGACCATCATGCGGCCGATCTCCGGCAATGCCGAAGGCGTGCCGCTTGCAACCGGCACTGTACTGGAATCGGCGGCGCGCACGATGACCGCTGCCCGTGTGGGAACCGCCCACGTGGTCGATGAAAACGGCCGCCCGATCGGCGCCCTCGACCTTTCGACGGTCATCGCCGCGATGGTCACGCCGGTCAGCCACGAGGATCGCGCTGCGGCTTGAGACAAGCGATGATTGGGGCAGCGACCGACGCGGCCCCTCATCCGCCAGCCGGCACCTTCTCCCCGTTATGACGGGAAGAAGGGACTCGTAGCGCCCGCTCGCCTGGACACGAACGCCGTCGTATCCCGTCCGCCTGGACGTCGTCGCGGATGGTGGCCCGATGCGAAACGCGGCCGTAGCCCTCGTCCCCTCGCCCCGGGTGCGGGGAGAGGGTTAGAGTGAAGGGCAAATCTCAGTGGTCTGAGAGATCAGTTCGTGGTGGTCGTCGCCGCTGCAGCAGCCGGTTCAGTGATGCTGGCAGCGCTCGCGTCTTCCTTCGGCGGCAGGAACTTGTCGAGCAGCGCGATCATGTCGTCGTCGCGCGATTGCGCCGTCTTGCCGCCCATGACGACGGCGACGAGGCGGGTGTCGCCGCGCTTGGCCGAGGTCACGAGATTGTAGCCGGAGGCGTCGGTGTAGCCGGTCTTGATGCCGTCGACGCCTTCGTAGCGCTTCATCACGCCGTTGTGGCCGCGCAGCTTCATACCGCGAAACTCGATCGTCTTGTTGGCGAAGAGCTGGAATTCCTGCGGAAAGTCGCGCATCAGCGCGAGGCCGAGCGTCGCCATGTCGCGCGCCGTGGTTACCTGGGCCGGGTCCGGCAGGCCGTTGGCGTTCTTGAAGACGGTGCTGGTCATGCCGAGCGTCTTGGCCTTGCGGGTCATCATCTGGCCGAAGGCGGTCTCGTTGCCGGCGAGCGTCTCACCGATAACGACGGCTGCGTCATTGGCCGAAAGCACGACCATGCCCATGACCGCTTCGCGCACGGTGATCTGGCGACCGGCGCCGACGGCAAGCTTGAAGGGCTCCAGGCTGTTTGCGTGCTCGGAAACCGTCAGCTTCTGGTCCCATTGCAGGGTGCCGCTGCGGAGCGCTTCGAAGGCGAGATAGATCGTCATCATCTTCGTCAGCGACGCCGGGAAGTTCAGCTCGTCGGCATTGTCGGCCTCAAGGATCGAGCCAGTGTCGGCGTTGACGACAAAATGAGCCTGCCCGGCGGCGGCAAAGGATGCGCTGCCAAGCAGCAGGCTTACGGAGACCGCCGCGGACGCGACCATACGGATAAGGGACTGCATATCGTGTTTTCTCGTTTCGACGCTATCGAACGACCTCGGAACGAAAATCGAGATCGAATTATGGAAGACGGACCGCGAAATACGGCAAGGGCCGCGATTTCCACACGGCCAATATACCCTAGCCTTTTAAGGGCATGGCGACCGGGCGGCAAGCACCTGCGGCAATCGGCGCGCAAATATCGGGACCGGTAATGCCGCGCCTGCCGATCCTGCCCGGGCGGCCCGTCCACCGTTTCACCGAGGTTTAACCTGATTGCGCCAAGGTGCGGATCTCCCAAGGCCGGCCCTGTCCGAACGGCAGGACCGCCCGGGGTCATGATCACCGATGCCGAACCGCGTCCCAGTCATTCGTTTTTTAAGCCGCCATGCACCCGAACACAGCCACGGCAGACACCTCCACCGCGCGCCAGCGCGTGCCGGAGGCGTTCGATGCCGGGCTGGCGGAACTCGTCAACGGCCTTGCCGCGCTGCTTTCGGGCCTTGGTCTGTTCCTCATCGTCTTCACGCTGATCCCGTTTCAGGGCGCGGTGACGACGGATCCGAACGCGGCGAACGAAGGCAACATCATCAACCAGGTCGGCTACCTGGTGCTCGGCGCGGTCTATCTCTTCGCCATGCTGCTCACCGTCGACCGACGGGTGCTCGCCCGCCTCGTCTCGCCGGCCTGGATCGCGATCTTCGCCATCGCCTACCTCTCCTGCCTGCAGTCCTATGACCCGGCCGCCTCCGCCCGCGGCCTGACGCTGAGCCTCGTCGCCATGATCATGGTGGCGGGCGTGCTGGTGCTGCCGAAGAGCGAGCGCGATTTCGTCAACGCCGGCGCCAATGCGATCCTGCTTCTGATCCTGATCGACTACGCCGCTCTCTTCGTGGCACCCGACCGCGCCATCCATTCGGCCTTCGGCGACGAGCCCTGGCATGCCGGTTTCTGGCGCGGCCACCTCCTGCACAAGAACGTCTCGGCGCCGGTCTTTTCCATCCTCTGCATGTTCGGCATTTATTGCCTGCGCGCCGGCGCGCCGCTTCGCGGCTGGGCGATCACGCTGCTGGCGGCCAATTTCGTGCTGCACACGGGATCGAAGACGACGATCGGATTCCTGCCGATCGCGATCGGCCTCGTCTTTGCCGGCCGCGCGGTGCGCAGCCCCGGGCTGATGATCCTTGCCCATCTCGCCATGTCAGTGCTGGTCTTCGGCCTGACGCTCGGTACCATCTATTCCGACACGCTGCTTTCGATCACCAAGGGGCTGATCGACGATGCGACCTTCACCGGCCGCGACGACATCTGGAAATTCGCGAGCGCCAGCATCGCCGAGCGCCCCTGGCTCGGCCAGGGCTATGCGAGTTTCTGGCTGTCGCCCGTGATCATGGGCATGGAGGCGAATTTCGAGGCGAGCTGGGACGTGCGCGGCATCGTCACCGGCCACAACAGCTATCTCGACGCGGTGCTGATGTTCGGCCTGCCCGGCGGCATCCTCATGACCACCCTGCTTTTCGTCAAACCGCTCTTCGACTACGCACGAGCCTATCGCCGGCCGCAGGGCCGCATCTTCGCCGATTTCTGCGTCATGGTGGTGATCTTCATGACCTACAACGCCATGCTCGAAAGCTTCTTCCTCAATCGCGCCGATCCGATGTGGCTGCTGACGGCACTTGCCGTCTTCGGCCTTGGGCTCGCCGGCCGCATGAGCATGCGCGCCGAACCGGAAGCCTCCCGTCGCTGAACGCTTGCCAAGACATAAAGATATCTTTATATCTTGTTGCAATCTATTCTAGCCGGGAAAAACCGATGACCGCAGCCTCCAATGCCCTCTCCGCTCTCATCGCCGAAAAAGGCGTTCTTCTCGCCGACGGCGCCACCGGCACATCGCTCTTCGCCATGGGCCTCGAAGCAGGCGAAGCGCCGGAACTCTGGAACGAAACGAAGCCGGAGAACATCACCAAGCTGCACCAGGATTTCGTCGACGCCGGCGCCGACATCATCCTCACCAACACCTTTGGCGGCACCCGTCACCGGCTGAAACTGCACCAGGCCGACGACCGCGTGCATGCGCTGAACAAGCGCGCCGCCGAGATCGCCCGTGCGGTTGCCGACAAGGCATCGCGCAAGGTCATCACCGCCGGCTCCGTCGGCCCGACCGGCGAACTGCTGATCCCCCTTGGCGCACTTTCCTATGAAGATGCAGTTACCGCTTTCGTCGAGCAGATCGAGGGCCTGAAGGCTGGCGGCGCCGAAGTCGCCTGGATCGAGACCATGTCTTCGCCGGACGAGATCCGTGCGGCCGCCGAAGCGGCCGCCAAGGTCGGCCTTCCCTACGTCTATACCGGCTCGTTCGATACCGCCGGCAAGACGATGATGGGGCTGCACCCGAAGGATATCCATGGCGTTGCCACCGAGTTCGGCGACGGCCCGGTCGCCGTTGGCGCCAATTGCGGCGTAGGTGCTTCCGACATTCTCTCCTCGCTGCTCGACATGACGGAGGCAGCACCCGCGGCAACGGTGATCGTCAAGGGCAATTGCGGCATCCCGGAATTCCGCGGCTCGGAGATTCACTATTCCGGCACGCCGCCGCTGATGGCCGAATATGTGCGCCTTGCGGCCGATGCCGGCGCCAAGATCATCGGCGGCTGCTGCGGCACCACCTGCGACCACCTCGCCGCCATGCGCGTCGCACTCGACGAACATGTGCGCCGCGAACGCCCGACGCTCGACCTGATCATCGAAAAGATCGGCCCGCTGCGCAACAAGACCGCCAACGAAACGGCGGCCGCGCCTGCCCGCGAGCGCCGCAGCCGCCGCGCCTGATCAAGCCAGGCAAGGCAAATCGACAAGCAAACGCCCCGGCATCGAAAGATCCGGGGCGTTTTCGTTTATGCGTCGATGTGGCGGCTGTCTTAAAGCGCGGCGTTGTCGAAGGCCTTGGCGTCCGTTGCCCGCTCAGCCACGGGCCTGCCCTTCGCCGCCTCGATGAAAGCTCGGTAGAAATCGAAGGCGCGTCCCATCTGGCGGGACCCTTCCTTGGAGAAGTGCCCGAAGTCCTCGAAGAGCGCGACGCCCTTGTCCTCGATCTTGCAGCTGTCGTCGTCGCAGAGATAGTCCATGAAGCTGACGACGGGATACTCGTCGGCGATATCCGCAACCACGTTCAGGACATCGCGGTCATATTCGCGAACGGTCGTTAGCACCGGCTCGCAATGCCGGTCCGACAGGCCGAGCAGACGGGCTCTTGCAACGCAGAGCCCGGTATCGCGGCCATCATGCGGCGTCGGCGCGACGAAGACGGGTTCGAAGCCGTTCGAGCGCAGCCAGGCAAAGGTTGCCCGCAGGCCGTCGATGAGAAGCTTCGAATCGGTCGTCACCTCGCTGCGGCCATCGACCAGCACCTTCTCCTCCTTCAGGTACTGGCTGAGCTGCGAGGACAGAACGACGTAGCGGATCGACCGGTTGGCAAGCAGGAAACGGCGGACCTCTTCGTTATAGCGGGCGCAATCGTCGGACCAGTCGCGACCGAGCCGCGGCATGATCGGCGACAGGTTCAAAAACGGCCCGCAATTATTCTTGGCAAGCTGCACCAGTCGCACGTCCGGCTTCGACGCGATAATGCCGTCGACGAGGTGCCGGGCGAAGGAATCCCCCCAGACCGCGACCTCGGGTTTCGGGTTAGAGGCGCAGCGCAGGTCGGCGACGGCATCGCATTTCTTGCCGAGGCCGACGCTCGGCTCCGAAAGCTGCGCAAGTTCGCGGTTCCGGGCGGCGAGACCGTCGGAACCGTCGAGCGTGAAGCCGAAGGCGATCGCCGCCGATCCGGCCGCAAGCGTGGCGCCAAAAACCGCGCGACGGCTGAAGCGGCCCGGCTTGCGGAAGGGCTGCTCGACGAGACGCCAGCTGAGATAGGCAAGTACGAAGCAGAGCGCGATCAGGAGCGCGTAGCCTTCGGCCGGAATGTCCTCGATCGACCGCAGGCGCGCGAAGGCAAAGACCGGCTGATGCCAGAGGTAGAGGCTGTAGCTGATGAGCCCTATCGCGACCAGCGGCTTCAGCGACAGCAGCCGGCCGACGACGGTATCGCTGCGGCCGAAGGCGAGAACCAGCGCCGTGCCCAGAACCACCGGCACGGTCGTCCAGCCGGGATAGAAGGCCGATTCCACCACGAACAAATAACTCGCGACGATCGCCAGCAGACCGAGGGCTGACAGAAGCTCGCGGCTGCCTTTCGAAAGATCGAGCTTTTCGACGCCGACGAGCGCAAGCAGCGCACCGACGCCGAGTTCCCAGAACCGGCTTGGCAGCAGGTAGAAATTCGCGGCCGGGTCCAGGTTCGCAAAGACCTGGGTCGCCGCAAAACTCAGGAGCACGAGCGCCGCCACCACCTTCAACAGCGTTGCCCGCGAGAAGCGGTGAAGCAGCAAAAGCAGCAGCGGGAAGACCAGATAGAACTGTTCTTCGACCGCCAGCGACCAGGTGTGCAGCAGCGGCAGCAGCGCCGTGCTCGGCGCGAAATAGCCGGCCTGGTCCCAGAAGAAGAAGTTCGAGGCGAACAGGTTCACCGAATAGAGGCTCTTGCCGAAGCTGTTTAGCTCCTCCGGCAGCATCCACATCAGCGCGAAGGGAATAGAGACGGCGCAGACCAGGAGCAGCGCCGGTGCGAGCCGACGGGCACGCCGCTCGTAGAAGCGCACGATGCTGAAGTTCCCGTCGCTGATCTCGCGGTGGATGATCGCGGTGATGAGGTAGCCGCTGATGACGAAGAAGACATCGACGCCGGCAAAGCCGCCAGAGACAAGGCCGAAACCGGCATGGAACAGGAGGACCGGGACGACGGCAAGCGCGCGCAGTCCATCGATTTCGGGTCTGTATTGCATCAGCAGAGGAAACACTCGGTGGCGGGGGCCGCTCGTTAACACAATCTTGACAATGGAACCATTGTCGCGCGGTCCGTATCCACATGCGTGCGTTCCAAGGCTCCCGGGGCATACGCCCGGGAGCGGGACCTGCGGGTAACTAGCCGGCCGAAGATGGCGACACTGGGGCTATCGCCGAATATGCCGGCGCCAGGCATCGAGCCCGACCTCGATATCCTTGCGGCCGAAACCGACGCGGAAGCGATCGGTGGCGACCGGCAGCAGATCGGATACGAAGAGGCTCGACGGCAAGAGCAGCACGCCAGCCTCCTCCACCAGCCCCCGGCAATGGCTCTCGACGCCATCGGCGCCGAGATAGCGGGCAAAGCCGACGCAGCCCCCGTCAGGTGCCCGCCACTCATAGAGATGCGGGAATTCCGCAAAGAAGGCGCCGAGCCTCTCGAGATTGGCGGCAACGAGCGCCCGGTTGCGATCGAGGATAACGGCACGCCCCTTGAGCGCGATTGTCGCCAGCACTTCCGACGGCCGCGAATTGCAGATCGACAGATAGTGCTTCATCTTCTCCATGCGTTCGAGAAGCGCATGGTCGCGGCAGGCGATCCAGCCGATTCTCAGGCCCGGCAGGCCATAGGCCTTGGACATGACATTCAGCGAGATTCCACGGTCAAAAAGTTCGGCCGCCTGCGGCAGGCGCAGCGAGGCGTCACGCTCCAGCCCGCGATAGACCTCGTCGCTGAAGAGATGAATGGCGCGCTCCGCGCAGAGCTTGGCGAGCGCCGCGAAGGTTTCCTGGTCGGCAATGGCACCGGTCGGATTGTTGGGGAAATTCACACAGATCAGCTTCGTGTTGGGTTTCAACGCCGCACGCACGTCGGCGATATCGAGCCGCCAATTGTTCTCGGGGCGAAGCGGCACGCCGGTCACCGCGCCGGCGATCGTCACCGGCAGGGTCTCCATCGACTGGTAGTTCGGCACCGTCACGATCGCGTGGTCGCCCGGCCCGAGCAGCGCCAGCATGGCGCAATAAAGCCCCTCCTCCGCACCGGCAAAGCAGAGGATATCGGCAGCCGTCAGCCCTTCATAGGTCGCAGCGATCGCTGCCCTCAGCGCCGGTGCGCCATAGGTCTCGGTATAGCCGAGCGTGATGTTGTCCCAGGCGGCGCGGTCCTCCGCGTCGGCAAGCGCCAGAAGATCGCTCATGCTGGTCGTCTGGCTGTCGCTTGCGGTCATATGGTGGCGGGCGCTGAACTCCCAGCGGGAGAAATGGGTTTCGAGCCGGAAATCGGGCAAGGTCGTCATGGATATTTCCTCCTCTCGCGGCTGAGGCGCACGCGAACGGTTATGGGTCAGGCAAGTCCGAAGAGCCGCGAAGCGGTCTCTGTCCGAAATATTGCGCACAGCAATCAGGGCGCCTCGCCGCGAGCCGCAGCGAGATAGTTGTAGATCGACGCGCGCGAGGCGCCGATGAGGCTGGCAAGGTGATCGACCGCGTTGCGCGTCTGGAAGAGACCGCGTTCGTCGAGCGCTGCCACCAGCGTCACGCGATCGCCGCGCTTGAGCGCCGAGAGCGCCAGCCCCCGCTCCTTCAGCCAGCCATGCAGGGTCGCGTTGATCTCCTCGCGCCAGTCGCGCGAAAACAGCGCCTGCGGCTTCGGCTGCTCGGCGCCGGCGAAAGCCGAGAGCAGCTTCACCGCCTGATCGATCATCGACATGTCGAGATTGATGCAAAGCAGGCCGACCGCGTCGCCCGTCCCGTCGCGCAGAACGGCTGAGATCGACTTGAAGCGCCGGCCATCCCCGCCGGTCTTCTCATAGGGCCCGAGCACTGCGTCAGTGCTGCCGAGGGCTGAAAATTCCTCTTCGATCAGCGAATCTTCGCCGACCGCGCGACCGGAGAAACAGTTCCAGATCCCCGCGATCGTACCGGTTCGGAAATCGTGCAGCACAACCTCCCCGTGCGGATAAAGAAGCGCGCTGATCGCAGCCGCCGTCGGCGCGTGCGTTGCAAGGATCGAGTTGAAGGCGGGTGCTATGGTCATGGCTCGCATATGCCCACACTTGGACCATTTGTCAATATTAGACTATATGTTCAACACCTGCATATTCGCCACCGCTTGCGCACCCGTGACCGCTGGCCTATCCCCAATGAAAGAGAGATTCGCTGCTTGCAGCGGTTCAACGTGCCACACCGCGCCCTTGCGTCCCGCAGAACGCACCGCGCGGCCGCAGACGGGAGACAGTGACATGAACGCCGGCCCAGCCTCCTTTCCCGACCGGGACACGGTCGCCGAAAAATTCGGGAGTTTCAGCGAAGCCGACCAGTCCTTCCTGCGCCTGCTGATGGAAAACCCCGAGCAGGACGAGCGCCTGATGGACGGCCTCTACCGCCACCTCGACATCGCCTCGGAGGCGAAGTTCCTGAATTCGCTGAAACTCGAAAAGCTCGGCCAGTGGCTCGGCAGCCATGCACCGGCGCGGCTGCAGATGCGCCTGATGGAAGCCGGCCGCTCCAGCCAGCATGCGGCCTACCAGGCGTTCAAGGCGGGCCTGTCGAAGGCCGGTGGGCTGGAACGCGCCTTTCCGAAGGCTTGAGGCGACAGGGGATCGACGCTCGCGCGTGACGGGTGCCCCTCACTGTCCTGCCGGACATCTCTCCCCGCAGGCGGGGAGAGAGCCGCTAGGCGCACCCTCCGGTGCCAGGCCTCAACGTCAGCGACAATCTCAGCCTTCACGATGGGCGAAACGGTCGACACTTGCTCCCTTCTCCCCGCTATAACGGGGAGAAGGTGCCGGCAGGCGGATGAGGGGCAAACCCTGACCACGCGCGGATGAGGGGCATCCTCACCACGTAGATGAGGGGCACATCCTCACCACGCGGTTAGGGGCTGATCCCCGCCCCACGCGACATCACTTGCCGGAACCGCCGAGCCCCTTGGAGAGCCGCACCAGATTGACGAATTCGCTGCGATAGCCGAACGGATCGGCGCCCTTGGCGGCTGCGGCGAGATCGATGACTGCGTCATAGGAATAGTCAGCGAGCGCCGTCACGCCTGCAAGCTTCTGCCCGAAGGCCGCCACTGCCACCGAGAAGCGCACGTCATTGGACGCCTCGGCGAGCGACGGCACCGCATTCGCCTCGGTCACCGGCGTGGTGATCAACTCGCTCTTGTCGCCGTCCGGCTTCTTGTAGCGAATCTTCAGGAAGGCAAGTTCGCCGCTGTTCGGGCTTGCCTCTGCCACCGACTTTTCCGCCTCTGCATAGCGCAGGTCGTCGTTGAGCACCGCCGGGCTGCCCTTCGGCGTCACCTCGTAGATCGCCGTCACGCTGTGACCGGAACCGATGTCGCCGGCGTCCACCTTGTCGTTGTTGAAGTCCTCGCGCTTCAAGGCGCGTGTCTCGTAGCCGATCAGCCGGTATTCGGCGATCGCGGCCGGATTGAACTCCACCTGCAGCTTGACGTCCTTGGCGATCGGGAAGAGCGAGGACCCCGCCTCCTCCACCAGCGTCTTCTGCGCCTCGGCCAGCGTATCGATATAGGCGGCCGTGCCGTTGCCGTTCTGGGCGATCGTCTGCATCAGCGCGTCGTTATAATTGCCGCGGCCGAAGCCGAGCACGGAGAGGAAGATGCCGCTTTTGCGCTTCTCCTCGATCAGCCGCTTCAGGTCCTCGTCGCTCGACGGGCCGACATTGAAGTCACCATCCGTCGCCAGCATGATGCGGTTGACCCCGCCCTTGACGAAGGCCTTCTCGGCAAGCCCGTAGGCCGCGTCGATGCCTTCCGCACCGGCGGTCGAGCCGCCGGGCTGCAAGGTATCGATCGCAGCGAGGATCTTTGCCTTGTCCTTGACCGCCGTCGGCTCCAGCACGGTTCCGGCGTTGCCTGCATAGGTGACGATCGAGACCGTATCCTCGGGCTTCAGCTTCTCGACCAGCAGCCGGAAAGCGCCTTTCAAGAGCGGCAGCTTGTCGGGCTCGTCCATCGAGCCCGATACGTCGATCAGGAAGACGAGGTTCGCCTTCGGCGCTTCCGCCGGCACGACGTCGTAACCCTTGATCGCCACATGCATCAGCCGCGTGCCACCATTCCACGGCGTCGGCGTCAGCGTCACCGTCGCCTTGAAGGGTTCGGCAGCGCTTGCCGGCCGCGGCCAGTCATAGGGAAAGTAGTTGACCATCTCCTCGACCCGCACGGCGTCGCGCTCGGGCATCTGCCCTTCCATCAGCGAACGGCGCACGAAAGCATAGGATGCCGTGTCGACGTCGACCGAGAAGGTCGAGACCGGATCGGTCGCAACGCTCTTCACCGGATTGGCGTCCGCCTTGCCGAAGCGCTCGCGGTTTTCCACGGGTGCCGGCTGCATCTCATCCTGAATCGTGGGCGCCGGCAGGTACGTCATCTGCGGCTGCGCACCGCCGACAGCCGAGAGCGGAGCGACGCTGTCGCGCGCAACACTGTTGGCCATCGCATCGGCCTGCGCGGCAGGAGCCGCAGCCTCGCTCTCGGCCTCTACGGTCGCGGGCACCTCCACGGTTTTCGCTTCCTGCTGGCGCGCGCGTTCGTCGGCGGCCGCCTTCCTGGCGGCGACCTGGGGCTCCGGCTTTTGCCGCGCCTCTTCCTTGGTGAGTTCACCCTTCAGCGCGATCTCCTGCGCAGGCTCGCCGAAGGGCGCACCGTCGCGCGTGAGTTCAAACGTCAGGAAAGCGGCGGCGGGCACGACGAGAAGGGTTGCCAGTGCCGATCCGGCGAGCAGTTTCCGGTTCATGATGGGGCTCCATATCCGGTTGAAGATGGAGCTTTGACGAACCGGCCGAGCCGATCCTTGGGTGGCATTCGAATTTTCTTGCTGCTCGTCGAAGGCCTGCATGGCCGAGGCGAGCGCACGGGCGCGCGCTTCCGCAGAAGCCTTCGGCGGGTTCATCCGGCCAAGCTTTTCGAAATCGTCGCTCATGGTCACACTGCCTCCTTGCCGAGCAATGTCTTCAGACGCTTGCGCGCTTCATGCACATGCCAGGATATGGTTGCCTCCGAACAGCCAAGCACGTCGGCGGCCGCCGCATGGCTCAAGCCTTCGGCATAAACGAGCAGCACCGCATCGCACTGCTTTTCCGGCAGTTCCCGGACCGCGGCCCAGAGCGCCTCGCGCTGCTCTTCGTCGGGATCCTGAGGGGGCGCTGCCGTCGCCTGTTCGCTGGCATAGGCCTGCATGCGGCTGATATCGCGCACCTGCCGCCGCCTATGGTCGCGCGCGGCGTTCAGCGTCAGCGTATAGAGCCAGGTGCGAAACCGGCTGGTGCCGCGAAAGCCGCGAATGGCGGCACCCAGCCGCAGGCAGACATCCTGGGCGATGTCCTCTGCGTCAGAGATGTTTCCGGACCATCGCCAGGCGACCGCATGGACAAAATCATAGTGTCGCTCGACCAGCTGGCCGAAAGCCTGTCGGTCTCCATCCACCGCCTTTTCGACGAGTTCAGCGTCCAAATCCGTGCCCGCCCTCACCTCATTTGAACCTTAGACGTTGCAGGCTGCCCGTTCCTTGGGTGGGCGGCACATTTTTTTTCGGGGGAGGAGGAAAAGTGTGCGGTTTTCCGCCCGAATCCCGCGCCCAAGGAAAGTCAGCGTGGAAATTTTCCGACGACGGCGATGATCGGCCCCATCGGAAACAGCCGATCGTGGCGGTTGATATCAGGCGCATAGACGCTCGAAATCGTGCCGTCGAGGAAGAGCGCATTGGGGCAATCCAATGTATCGCGAAACAGCGTCGCGAAATCGTGGAACCGCACCGGCCGCTTCGATACGACGAAAACCACCTCGCCCTCGGCCGTCACGCCGACGCCGTTGCGGGTCTTGTAACTGGTGCTGTCGGGCAGGAAGCGAGGATGCAGCGTGCCGTCGATGACCAGCATCGGTCCGGATTGCGTCGCAAATCGCGGCGTGAGCCTGGCGTCGCGATAGGCGTCCGCCGCCATTACCCCCGCTTTGCCGTCGTCGACATAAAACACCCCGTTCGGCAAAAGGTGGAAATTGCCCCAGCCGGAATTGGTGTTGAGCGGCGCCTGCTCGCGCCCCTCCTCGATATGCAGGCCGACCGGCGACAGATCGTCGTGATACATGCCGCCGTTCATGGCGAAGCGCATATATTCTTCGCGATGGCGCAGTTCGAGCGACAGCGCCCGGAAGGAGCGGAAGGGCACGCCCGCCTGATCCTTGTTGTAGAGGCGGATATCGGTTGTCGCCGGATCGAAGCTGCAGGCGACATAGTCCTGGCCAAGGTGGCTGACATCGCGGCAGGCGCCGAGCGCAGGCCCGGCAAGACCGGCCGAAAGAACGGCACCGACGAGAAAGGGTTTTGGAAAAAGCGGCATGGCGAAAGGTCCAATCGAATCAGCCGCCAAGCATGCCTGAGATTGCGGCTTATTCTGGCGCGGGCACAGGCGAAATCATACGCTTGGCGACTAGCCGCCAACGATCGCCGCCATGGTGGTGACGAGACCGGCGATGCCGGCGAGACTTGCAAGGCCGAAGATCGCGCAAAGGCAGGCAAAGCCGCCGACGCCTGCAAGCAGATAGGATTTGGGATCGCGGTTCAGCACATCCTGCGACAGCGACAAAAGCAGCCGCTTCTCTCTGAGCGTCGTTGCCACCTTCACCGCATGGCGCCTCGCTTCTTTCTGGACCTCGCCGTAATTGTTGCCGATCGCCCAGAACGTGAGGAACAGGCCGAGCGCGCTGACGGTAAGCGCAAATTTCCTGAGGATGTCGATGGCATCGGGCAGAAGATCGCCGGTGAGAACCGATCGGTCCACCAGCGCATCGAAGCCTGCAATGCAGGCGGTGATGACGGCCGCATGGCCGGCGCCGATCGCCAGCAGGCGCTTGAAAGCGTCCCCCAAAACCTGGCTGTTGGCCGCGTGAATACTGTCAAGCCGAGATATCTGCGCTTGCACGTCCTCGCGCGACAGGTGCGGAGGATAATTGCTCACGGATACGACTGGGCTACCTCTCATACGATGGACTCCAACGCCACGCCGTCCAGATCGTTATAAATTCGATAATATTACCTTTCCACGACACCTCCAATTTTAGTCATTTTGGAGATTTGCACCATCTTTGCGCGCCAGAGTGGAGACCGGCGCTCACACTTCAAGCGCAGACATATGGAAGCGCAACTGCTCGGGCGGGTAGCGATATTGGCTCCCGATGGGACAGGCAGCGCGCGACAGACAGCCATTCGCAAGGCAGCCGGCCCTGCCCGCGTCCGTGCGCAGATGGCCACGACAACGCCCGACATCGAAGCGTTCCCCTGCAAGCGCCGACGCCGGACAGCCTGAGATGCACGGCTTTTCGAGACAGTGGTCGCAAGGGTGGCTGGCGCTCGCTTCACCCGTCTCGCCAAGCGGGATACCGAAAGCAAGTGCGCCGCGGTAGCCGTGCCACAGGCCGAAACGCGAATGGATGAGAATGCCCAGCGGCGACGGTTTCAGGCCTTCGGCCCTCATCGCCCACTGCTGGAACGGCTGCCACGGGGGATCCGACGGAAAGAAGGCGGTCGCCCCCTGCTCGCCGGCGACCGGATTGATGACGGCCTTCGACCAATTGTCGAGCGGATCGGCGCCGCCGCCATCCGACCGGGCTTGCCGCCACGCGCTGAACGGCTGCCACAGCGAACCGCCGATATTGCCAATCAGCACCACGCTTGCCGCCAGGCGGCCATCGACGAGCAGCGGTGCGACCTCACCGGAGGCGAAATTCACGGTTCCGCGCAAAAAAAGACCGTGCGGCGCCAGCGCCGCACGGATCGTTTCGATTGTCTTGTCCGCTGTCGCGGAAGGCGCCGTCATTTCGGTTTCGGCCCCTGGTGTTCGTAATGCGGGCGCCAGACCTCCTTCTGGATCATGTCGGCCACCTGCGCCGCGCCGCCTTGCTCCCTGGCTCGCTCGGGACCCTTTCAGGTGAAAGCGTCCGGCATCGAGTCCTTGCGGCTGGCGATGAACGCCTTCAGCTTTTCGTCGATCTCGGGATCGAGGTAAGGCGCCTCGTAATGCTCCAGCCAACTGCGGCAGAGGGCATTGGCGCGTTGCTCGATGCGCTTTTCGCCTTCCACTTCCCACTGTTCGAAGGAATTGTTGTCGGCGAGCGGCGAACGGTAGAACGCCGTCTGGAAGTTGGCCTGGGTATGCGCGCAGCCGAGATAGTGGCTGCCCGGACCGACTTCGCGGATCGCGTCCAGCGCCTGGGCGTTTTCCGAGAGATCCACGCCTTCGGCCATCTTCTGCATCATGCCGAGCTGGTCCTGGTCGATCATGAACTTCTCGTAGGACGAGATCAGACCGCCTTCGAGCCAGCCGGCCGCATGCAGCACGAAGTTGGTGCCGGCAAGCAGCGTCATGTTCAGCGTGTTGGCCGATTCGTGCGCTGCCTGCGCATCCGGAACCTTGGAGCCGCAGAGCGAACCACCGGTACGGAACGGAAGCTTCAGGCGACGCGCGAGCTGGGCTGCGCCATAGGAGACGAGCGACGGCTCCGGCGTGCCGAAGGTCGGCGCGCCCGACTGCATCGAGATCGAGGCGGCAAACGTGCCGAAGAGCACCGGCGCGCCCTTGCGGATGAGCTGGGTGAAGGAGGCACCAGCGAGAACTTCTGCAAGGATCTGCGTCAGCGTGCCGGCGACCGTCACCGGGCTCATGGCGCCCGACAGGATGAACGGCGACAGCACGCAGGCCTGGTTATGGCGGGCGTAAACCTTGAGCGCGCCCACCATGGTCTCGTCGAAGACCATCGGCGAGTTGGCGTTGATGAGGTTCAGCGTAACGCAGTTGTTTTCGACGAAGTCGTCGCCGAAGACGATCTTCGCCATGGCGATCGTGTCTTCCGCCCGCTCCGGCGCCGTCACCGAGCCCATGAAGGGTTTGTCGGAATATTTGATATGGCTGTAGACCATATCGAGGTGGCGCTTGTTGACGGGGATGTCGACCGGCTCGCAGACCGTGCCGCCGGACGAGTGCATCGACGGCGCCATATAGGCGAGCTTCACGAAGTTGCGGAAATCCTCGATCGTCGCATAGCGGCGATTGCCTTCCAGATCGCGCACGAAGGGCGGGCCGTAGACCGGCGCGAAGATCGTCGCCTTGCCGCCGACCTGGGCGCTGCGCTCCGGATTGCGGGCATGCCAGGTGAATTCGGAAGGTGCCGTTTTCAGAAGCTCGCGGCAGAGACCCTTGGGGAAATGCACGCGCTGGCCGCGCACGTCGGCGCCGGCCTGTTTCCAGAGTTCGAGCGCCTCGGCGTCGTCACGGAACTCGATGCCGATTTCCTCGAGGATCGTATCGGCATTGCGCTCGATCAGCTGCAGGCCTTCCTCGTCGAGCACCTCGTATTCGCGAATCTTGCGCTGGATATAGGGCAAAGACGGCCCCGGGCCGCCGCCGGTGCGCGATGCGCGCCTTGCTGCTGCTCCCCGTCCCTCGCCGCGTGCGCGGCGACCGCCGCCTTCAACCGCGCCCTGATCTGTCACGTCGCTCATTCGCTTTTCCTCTCCCGCGCATCACTTTTTGCGCCTTCAAGCATCATTTGACCTTAATGCTACCAAGCATCGGGGGCCTTGCGGGTCTCAATGCGCCAAGGCGTGGCGCAACTCGAACACTGCCGAGCGGCGACAAGGGGGCGCAAAAACCGCGTGGCGCGAATATATTGTTTTTGTTAAGAATATACAGGCGGCAAAAGAAGCCGCCCTCCCGTCGCTTTTTGTCATATGCGACGTCGCTTTCGAAAACAGATTTTTAGACATCGACCGCTATGGATTGATGGACGCGTCCGAAAATTTCGCGCGACCGTGCCAGGAACCGAGGAACCCCAATATGGCAGACGATGAAATCATTCTCGAGGACCTTTCCGACGAAGAACTCGTGCAGCAGATGCACGACGACCTCTATGATGGCCTGAAGGAGGAAATCGAGGACGGGACCAACATCCTGCTCAAGCGCGGCTGGACGCCTTACGACGTCCTGACCCAGGCGCTGGTCGAAGGCATGCGCATCGTCGGCATCGACTTCCGCGATGGCATCCTGTTCGTGCCGGAAGTGCTGCTCTCGGCCAACGCCATGAAGGCCGGCATGACCATCCTGCGCCCGCTTCTCGCCGAAACCGGCGCGCCGAAGCTCGGCAAGATGGTGATCGGCACCGTCAAGGGCGACATTCACGACATCGGCAAGAACCTCGTCGGCATGATGATGGAAGGTGCGGGCTTCGACGTCGTCGACCTCGGCATCAACAACCCGGTCGAAAACTATCTCGAAGCGATCGAGCGCGAGCAGCCGGATATTCTCGGCATGTCCGCGCTTCTGACCACCACCATGCCCTACATGAAGGTCGTCATCGACACGCTCAAGGAAAAGGGCCTGCGCGACGACTACGTCGTTCTCGTCGGCGGTGCGCCGCTGAACGAGGAATTCGGCAAGGCCGTCGGTGCCGATGCCTATTGCCGCGATGCGGCGATTGCGGTCGAAACCGCCAAGGACTTCATGAAGCGCAAGCACAACCGCCTGGCCGGCTGAGCTTCGGACAATCCGAAATGACAAAGCCGGCCGCGTGGGTGAAATCCGCGGCCGGCTTTCCTATGTCTGGCGAGCGTGCCTGGCAGGTTTGCCGGGTTAGTTGACGGAGTTTGCCACCTTCTTGCCGGCCGACTGTGTCGCGTTGACCGTGTTTGCGGTATCCTGTCCGATGCCGCGGATGGTGTTGCCGCAGGCGGTAAGCGTCGAAAGGGCGACGAGAACGGCGCCGACGGTTGCAAGGGTCTTTACTGTCATGGTCAGGGTCCTTCCCGCTGATAGCCACATGGAATCAAGATGGAAAAAGTATCGCCCGCAATAGAACGTGCACAACCGGAAAAAGTTCACGTGATCGGTTGCGGCGCCATCGCCCGCGAAATCCTGGCGATCTGCGAGGCGAACGGGCTTCAGCATATCGACCTCAACTGTCTGCCCGCCATCTGGCACAACACGCCCGACAAGATCACCCCGGGCATTCGCGACGCCATTGCCAAGGCCCGCGCCGAAGGCTTCGAGCGCATCTTCGTCGCCTATGCCGACTGCGGCACCGGCGGCCAGCTCGACCGACTTCTGGAGGAGGAAAAGGTCGAGCGTATCCCCGGTCCGCACTGTTACTCCTTCTTTGCCGGCAACGATGATTTCGCCCGCCGTTGGGACGACGACCTCACCGCCTTCTTCCTCACCGACTTTCTCGCCCGCCAGTTCGAGGCCTTCGTCATCGAACCGCTCGGCCTCAACCGGCACCCGGAGCTCCGGGACATGTATTTCGGCCACTACCGCAAGCTCGTCTATCTCTCGCAGCAGGAGGATGCAGGCTTGCAGGAGAAGGCGAGGAAGGCCGCCGAGCGGCTCGGGCTCGAATACGAATATCGGTTCACCGGTTACGGCGATCTGACGACGTCGCTGCTGAAGGCGTGAATTAGCGACATCATCAAGCTGAAATCGCAGACCCGAAACAGAGACTTTACGTCGAATCCAATATAGGGTACCCCCCTATATAATATTGGAGGCATCGACATGGGCAATCACGACCGCGACCATCATCACCACCACGGACACCACGGGCATTCGCATGACGACGCGCGCGTGCTCGCGGCCAGCCATGATCACGTCTTCCTCGGCGGCAATCACGAGCGCAACGAGCGGCGGACCTGGATTGTCATCGCGGTGACCGCAACGATGATGGTGATCGAGATCGCGGCAGGTCAGATCTTCGGCTCGATGGCGCTGGTTGCCGATGGCTGGCACATGTCGACCCATGCGGCCGCGATGCTGATCGCAGCGCTTGCCTATCTCTATGCACGCAAGCATTCGAACAATCGCCGCTTTACCTTCGGCACGGGAAAGCTCGGGGACCTCGCCGGTTTTTCGAGTGCCATTGTGCTGGCCCTGATCGCGCTTCTGATCGGCTGGGAGAGCCTGCGCCGCCTACACGCTCCGGTGACGATCGATTTCAGCGAGGCGATCCTCGTCGCTGTTGCCGGCCTCATCGTCAATCTCGTCTGCGCCTGGCTCTTGAAGGACGATCACGACCATCATCACCACGATCATCACGGCCACCACCATGGGCACCATGGTGGGCAGGATCGCAACCTGCGCGCCGCCTATCTGCACGTCCTTGCCGACGCGCTGACCTCGGTGCTCGCCATCGTCGCCCTTGGTCTCGGCGCAATCTATGGCTGGCTGTGGCTCGATCCCGCCATGGGCATCGTCGGCGCACTTGTCATTGCGCGCTGGTCCTTCGGCCTCATTCGCGATACCGGCGCGACATTGCTCGACTATATCCCCGATGGCGAAGACCTGCCGGACGAGATCGGCGAGATCGTCGCCAGGGAAGACGCCGAGATCGTCGATCTGCACGTCTGGCAACTCGGGCCCGGCCACCACGGTGCAATCGTCTCGCTCGTCGCCGACAACCCGCGGGCACCGTCCTATTATCGCGAAAAGCTTGCCGCCATTCACGATTTGTCGCATGTGACCGTGGAGGTGGAACCACGGGCCGCATAGCGGCGGCGCCCGAAACCGGAGTTTGCGATGACCCATACCATCCGCGAGAAGCAGAAGCTCATCAACAGGGTCCGGCGCCTGCGCGGCCAGATGGAGGCGGTCGAGCGGATGCTGGAGGAGGAGAAGGGCTGCGCCGAGGTCATGCAGGTGATCGCCGGCATCCGCGGCGCGGTCAACGGGCTGATGGCGGAAGTGGTCGAAGACCATATCCACATGCATGTCGCCGCAGCCGAGCTGTCGCAGAAGGACCGGGAGGAAGCGGCGGCCGAACTGGTGGATGTGGTGCGCGCCTACCTGAAATAGCGTCGCTGCCGCGCACTTTGCCAAGGTCACCGTTGCCGCCGAGAACCATGCTGTGCTCGGCGATGGCGACCGGTCATGCTTTCTGCCAGCTCACAGACTGACCGCGAAGTCCTGCCGGCCGCACGCTTCCGGCCGCAACAGCACGTCGTCCGCCTGATCGCCGGTGATCACGTTCCGTCAGAAGCCGACGATCCGGCTTCCGCCCGGGCCCCTCATTGCCAGGCCCCTTGCCCGGTCCCCTCCTTCGCCGTCTGAACTCTTAATTTGAAACCATGTCCGCGCCAGCCCGTTTAGCTGGCGTACCTCATCCCTGACGCTTCCTCAGCCGCCTGACAATTGGCCGTCTTTGCGCCAAGCACGGAGCCAGAACGCGGGAGCGTCCCATGACCAAGAATTTCACGCACGACAAAAAGAGACTGCTTCATGGCTGGGATGCGGTCTACGATCTCGAAGAGTTCATTCTGGCCTATCAATTGGCACCGTTGGCGGCGCGTGACATCTTCGCGAAAGTCGGCCCGCGCAGGCTCGATCTGGCGAATGCGATGGATGCGCGCAGCACAGCGACGGGCGACGAAGCGAAACGCGCGCTCGGCCAAAACATACCTCCCGGTGCTTGAGTGAAGTTCGTTGCGCTGGCGCGACAACGCGTGCAGGGTGCTTTATCGACGGCGATTGAAGCGGGCGCCGTCGCCTACGGGCCTTCGTGCCTGGGCCCCAACCAAAGGAGGACGCAATGTCTTCCAGCAATCCAGAACATTGTCTTCACTCCGACGACCTCAGCCTTCTGGTCGAGGTACTCGCCGCTGCCGGCTACTACGGAACGACCGCGACGGCAGACCCGGGCGGACGGCTTGCTGCCACGCGCTTCCTGATTGCGGCACTTGAAAGCGGCGTCGACAGCCACGCCACTCCGGAGGCGGCGCTGGCCGAGCCGGGCACTGCCGCGGAGTTTCCGAGGTCCCCTTCCCGTCCGGCGCCTTATGAGGAATTCAGACAGGCTGCAGTTGATCGAAAGACTGGCAGCGTGGCCCGCTGAGCCACCATCGTGGGTTTCCAGCCCACCCATCTAACCCCTATCTTCCGGCGGTCGGGGCGGAAGCTGGATCGTGCCCCTGCGTATGCGGTCTTTGAGATTGAGAATATCGAGAAGATCATCCGCTTCGTCGCGCGGCAAGTTGGACATCAGATAACCGTCAACAACAACCGGTTGCCCGGTGAAGACATCGACAACCGCCCAGACATTGTTGGCTTCGACCTTGAGACCGTACCTTAGTGTTGTCATCAGCCCAGTCCGTAATCGGGGTTTACCGCCTGCCCTTGCTCAGCCACATGCGGCATGGCGGGGCGATCGCTCGCATTGCCCTGAGGTGGCCTGAAGGCCCAGACAAGAAAAACCGACAGTGCGACCAGAAACAGTGAGAAGACCAAACGGGAGGACATCGCGCCTCTCCTTCATCGAATGAGGCCATCGCGGCTGGGGGGTGTCACGCGGCTGGGGAAAGAAAGCGCGCAATAACCTTCTGCAGGGTCTCGGCAGCCGCTCGGTTCAGCGCGACCTCGATCTGGCCGTCGTCGCATTCCAGGCAGAGAGTGCCGATCAGCGGCGCCTTGTGCAGGGTGATGATTTCGCTCTGGTAGAGTTTGTTCGGCTCGGACATGACAGTCTCCAGTTCCAAGCGACGAGCTTAACACATCCTCGATCGGCACGTGGCTTTTATCACGCGAGCAGCGAGAAACTCGGGAGAAACACCGGCGTCGCGCCAAAAACACTTTAAATCTGCGTCGGCAGACACACGCGCCTCAATTGAAACTCAATCGACGCGCAATAGTATATCCAAGTAAATTTGGCCGATGTGGCTTTCGCGGTATCAGAATTTCTAACCGCACCTATTCTCCTAAATTTTCGAACGACACGCAAGCTTCGGATCCAGTGCTTGGTCCATGCTTCGCCTCGAAGCACATCGCGCATTGTAACGTCTGTTCGTTCCCCGAACCTTGGTTGATCGGTCGATAACCGGCTCATCGCAGCCGACCGACCGTGCCTGCCCACACCTAAAAGGACTGAGACCACTATGAACGCTTTATCTTTTACGAAACGCATCATCCGCGGCCCCCGCGACCAGTCGCCGGTTCACCGCTTCCAGGTCGGCCAGCTTGTTCGCTCGAAGGGAGCGCTGACCAGAGAGTCGACCATCGGGGACACCTACCGCATAACCGCCACGCTCCCCATCCGCGACAATGCGCTCCAGTACCGCATACGCAGCAGCGACGAATGCCATGAGCGCGTGACCGATGAAGGCAATCTCGAACTGATCCGTCCCGCCGATGAGCGAATGGCCCTGGCCGAACGGGCCTTCAAGTCCAGGCACGCCCTTTAGATCCAAACCATCGTCCTAACAGATCAGCTGCAGGAGGCGATCATGAAGTACCACATACCGGCTCAGATCTATCTATTCGACTACCGCGGCCTGCTTGCCTGGATCGCCCTTTCGCTGGCGGTCGCCGTCGTCGTGACCACGATCCTTTTCGGGCGGATCTTGTGACGGCCCGTCTCTGGCCGGCCTGGCTTACCGCCAAAAGGATTACGACCATGCCGCTAACCTTCCCGAACCCATGCCGAAGCTTCGATGAAGCGCGCAAGGCCGTACGTTTCCTTGGCCATGATGGCATGTTCGAAGTGCCCTTCTATGTTGAGGCGGCGGCCCTCTCCCGTGGCGCGCCCACCCGGACGACCGAAGCAGCCTGCTTGCTGGCCTTCGATGCCGCGCGCAACGCAATCCACGAGGCCGCGACGGCAGCCTATGCCAAGGGGCGCCGGACGATCTATGTCCTCACCGCCGATGACTTTCGCTAGGTCCCGGGCCAAAACGCAGCAGCCTTTCGACCAACACCCCTTGGCCTAGCAGGGGTCTCCGCCTTATGCGGCAACGCCCCGCAGCGGCCGAAGGGCGTGGCAATCTCAACTGCACTGTTGAAATGCGCCCTGCTCTCCTGTGGGCGACGCTGTCGCGAGCGCTTGTCGCCGGCGCCTTTGCTATTATTATTCCGCGAATTCCAAACCCGTACCCGTGCATGCCACACCCGGCAGTTTCACGGACCTTCTGAAATCACCAAGCGACAGAACTTTCATGAAACTTGGATTCATCGGCACCGGCGCACTCTCCTCGGCGATCGTCACCGGCCTCAAGACGCTTCCCGGCGAGATCACCACCGTCGTCCTTTCGCCGCGCAACGAAGAGATCGCTGCGGGCCTTGCCGCCCGCTTTCCTGACGTGACTGTCGCTGCCGACAATCAGGCGGTGCTCGACGCCTCAGACACGGTCATGCTCGGCGTCCGGCCGCAGATCGCCCGCGACGTGCTGCCGACCCTGCGCTTTCGCCCGGATCACCACGTCGTCAGCCTGATTGCGACCTTCTCCTGCGCCGAGATCGCCGCCATGGTCGGCCAAGTGAAGCGGGTGACCAAGGCCTTGCCAATGCCGATGATCGCGATCCGCCAGGGCCCGACGATCATCTTCCCGCTGGATCCGGATATGGCGGCGTTTTTCGGCCGGCTCGGCACGGCGATCGAAGTAACAAGCGAGAGCGAATTCGATGCGCTAAGTGTGGCGACCGCCACCTATGCCAGCTACTTCAAGTACCTGGAAACGATCCATAGCTGGCTAAAGGACAACGGCGTCGACGAAGCGAAGGGCCGCGCCTATATCGCCAGCCTGTTTGGCGCGCTCGGCCAGGCGCCGGAAACGACCCCGGACGCAAGCTTCGCGCATCTGGCGCAGGACTACGCGACACGCGGCGGCATCAATGAGCAAGTGCTGCGGGAGTTGACGGAGCACGGCACCTTCGAAAAATTCAGGGAAAGTCTCGGCGGCATCCACCGGCGGATTATCGCAGCGTCGTGAGCCACTGGCGCAACGGAAAAGCCCCTCATCCGGCCTGCCGGCCACCTTTCTCCCCGCAAGCGGGGCGGAGGAAATTCGCGGCACCCACTCCGCCAACAATAAACACCACGATTTCCGCCTCGCTGCGGCTCCGCTCGGCGAAACTAAGATCGGGCCACGTCCCCTCGTTAGGGTGAGGGGCAATCCGGTTTGCAAGGACTCCGGCTAGCCTCGTCCACCGATGCTGGCCGAAGCGCAGCGGCTTACGTGAGCGCTCGTCCCTGCAACGAAAAATAAGCTCTTCCTAATCCCTATATCTGCGCTACCCTGCGTTACATCTCAGTGCGCGACTGCTGCGTCTTGGGACGGGAGGCACACCAGTGAAATTCCTCGAATACCTGCCCTACGCCATCGGCTGCGCCGCCGGGCTGCTGCTGTCGCTGGTCGTCGGCGCGGTCTGCAGCCTCTCGGATGACGTGAAGATGGTCGAATCCGTCGCCCTCGTCGTGCTCGGTGGCGGTGTCGCCGAATGGTACTGGAACCAGTTAAGCCGGCGGTAACGGGCAAGCCTTCATAACTCGGCCCTGTTCATCCGCGGGGCCGCCATGACCGACATCGCCAGCCAAAATCAAGCCGCAGGCGGACGCCCCGGCCGCGTCGTCGTGGTGACCGCGGGCGGCGAGAATCCCTGGATCATGATCAACGCGTTCTCCGCGCATTTCGCCGACGTTACGGTCGTCGAGGAGCAGCCGGAATCGAAGGGCCTGTTCCTGCGCCGCCGCGCACGCAAGCTCGGCTGGCTGACGGCGCTGGGGCAGCTTGCGACCATGATCGCCTCGCGCTTCGGCAAGCGTTTTACCCGCAAGCGCGCGGACGAGATCTCCGCGACCTACAAAGTCTCGGGAAAACCCGATCCGTCGATCCCGGTAAAATCCATCGCCTCCATCAACGACACGGACGCCACCGCCCAAGTGCGCGCGCTCAAACCCGATGTCGTCTTCCTCATCAGCTGCCGCATGCTGAAGGCCGAAACGCTGGCCGCCATCCCCTGCCCGGTCCTCAACTTCCACGCCGGCATCAACCCGGCCTATCGCGGCCTGATGGGCGGTTACTGGGCGCGGATCAACAACGACCTCGAAAACTTCGGAGCGACCGTACATCTGGTCGATGCGGGCGTCGATACCGGCGGCGTGCTCTACCAGTCGCGCCAGAAGCCTGCCCCTCACGATACGATGCACACCTATCCGCTGCTGCAGACGGCGGCTTCCACGGATATTGCGATTGCCGCCGTCGGCGATGCGCTCGCCGGAAAGCTGCAGGTCATCGATGTCGCAGGCCCGTCACGGCAATGGTATCACCCGCCGATCTGGACCTGGATATGGAACGGGCTGAAGCGCGGCATCTGGTAGGCTGACAAGCCGCCCCTTACCTCCTTCCGACATCGGCTAAAAGCCTGAAACTGCGGGTAATCCTTGCCGATGGTTCGTGGCTGCAAGAAGTGCCTCAACTGCGACTTGCGCATCACCGCCAAGACGTCTGATATGGCATCCGCGCCAGCGTCGTTTTTGGACATATCCGACGTCGTGGCGAGATGAGCCCGGACGCCGGTACATGCGCATTGTCGCAGAACGAGGAGAACAACACCCCATGGCAGATCGCATTATCGTCTACTGGCGCGACATTCCGGCCCAGGTCATCATCAAGAAGGGCCGCACGACGGCGAAGCGCGAGCTGTCTCTGCGCTTCACCGAAGCGATCGACATGTGCGCCATGCGCACCGGTGCGGCTGAAACCGACGACTACCTCGCCGAATGGCGCAAGGCCGATCCGGTGCCGGTCTCCGACGATCTGGAAACGGAAGCCGACCAGGCCGCCGCCGAGCTCGAAGCCGCCTATGACCGCGAACGCCTCGTCGCCCTCGTCAAAGCCGGAGGCCGCGACAATGGCTGACGCCAAACCGCCGAGCGAGCCGAAGGTCATGAAGGGCAACGCCGCCCCGGCCGCCAAGGCCGCAACCGGCGCGTTTACGCCGTCTGGCGTTTCGCCGAGCCGCCGCTCGCGCCACAAATATACGGTCCGCCTCTGGGCGGTCCGCAACTCCCGTTTCCTCGAATGGTTCTACCACCGCTTCGCCGACCTGTTCCTGCTGCTTCACCCGCTGTGGAACGCCATCGGTTATGGCCGGGTCGAGCGTCCGGTGACCTTCGTCGAGCGTCACGTGAAAGGCTTCCTCTTCGACTGTCGCATGTGCGGCCAGTGCGCGCTGTCCTCGACCGGCATGTCCTGCCCGATGAACTGTCCGAAGCAGCTGCGCAACGGCCCCTGCGGCGGCGTGCGCGCCAACGGCAATTGCGAGGTCGAGCCGGACATGCCCTGCGTCTGGGTGCAGGCCTGGAAGGGCTCGCAGAACATGGAGAAGGGCAACGCCATCATGAACGTGCAGAAGCCGGTCAACCAGTCGCTGCGCGAAACCTCGTCCTGGCTGCGCGTGACGGCGGAAGCCGCAGCGCGCCGTGAAGCGGCATCCAAGGAAGGCCAGGCATGAGCCCCGACATCAATCCCTTCGATCCCGGCGCGCCGCTCGAGCCCCTGCCCGGCCATTCCTCCCGCGGCCGTCTTGAGCGGGTTTTGCGCCGCGGCGAGTTCGCCGTCACCGCCGAACTCAACCCGCCTGACAGTGCAAACCCGCAGGACGTCTACGAGCGCGCCGCGATCTTCGACGGCTGGGTCGACGGCATCAACGCGGTCGATGCCTCCGGCGCCAACTGCCACATGTCCTCGGTCGGCATCTGCGCGCTTTTGACCCGCATGGGCTACGCCCCGATTATGCAGATCGCCTGCCGCGACAAGAACCGCATCGCCATCCAGGGCGACGTGCTCGGCGCCTCTGCCATGGGCGTTCAGAACATCATGTGCCTGACCGGCGACGGCGTGCAGGCCGGCGACCAGCCAGGCGCCAAGCCGGTCTTCGACCTCGACTGCATGTCGCTGCTCGAAACCGTCCGCATCATGCGCGACAACTCGAAGTTCCTCTCGGGCCGCAAGCTGACGACACCGCCGCAGGTATTCCTCGGCGCTGCGATCAACCCCTTTGCCCCGCCTTACGATTTCCGCCCCTATCGTCTGGCCAAGAAGATCGAGGCCGGCGCCCAGTTCGTGCAGAGCCAGTACTGCTTCGACGTGCCGATGTTCCGCGAATACATGAAGAAGGTGCGCGACCTCGGTCTGCACGAGAAGTGCTATATCCTCGTCGGCGTCGGGCCGATGGCATCGGCCAAGACCGCCCGCTGGATCCGCTCCAACGTGCCGGGCATCCATATTCCGGACAGCGTGATTACCCGACTTGAGGGCGCGCAGGACCAGAAGAAGGAAGGCAAGCAGCTCTGCATCGACATCATCAACGAGGTGAAGGAGATCGAAGGCGTCTCCGGCATTCACGTCATGGCCTACCGCCAGGAAGAATATGTCGCAGAAATCGTGCATGAATCGGGGGTACTGAAGGGCCGCCGCCCCTGGAAGCACGAGACGCTGCCGGAGGATGCGATGGTTGCCGAGCGCCTGGAGCACATTCGCGAGGGCAAGGAAGAAAACCAGCAACAGATGGCCGAAGCCGCGGCCCATCACCCGCACTGACCGCAGACAAAACTGGCGCCGGCCACAAGGCGCCTATCATCGACTTCACGGGCGTGATTACATAGACGCCAAATGACAAAGGACCCTGCATGACCCGGACCATCGTCGCTTCCGCCACCCGCGAGATCATCATCGGCTTCGACCAGCCGTTCTGCGTCATCGGCGAACGCATCAACCCGACCGGCCGCAAGAAGCTGGCCGCCGAAATGATCGAGGGCAACTTCGATACCGTCATCAAGGACGCGCTGGAGCAGGTTGCCGCCGGGGCGACGATGCTCGACGTCAACGCTGGCGTGACCGCCGTCAACCCGAACGAGACCGAGCCGCCGCTCTTGGTCAAGACACTCGAAATCGTCCAGGGCCTCGTCGACGTGCCGCTGTCGATCGACAGTTCGGTGACGGCCGCGATCGAGGCGGCACTGCGCGTCGCCAAGGGCCGCCCGCTGGTCAACTCCGTGACCGGCGAAGAGGAAAAGCTCGAAGCGATCCTGCCGCTCTGCAAGAAGTATGACGTTCCGGTCGTTGCCATCTCCAACGACGAAACCGGCATTTCCGAAGATCCGGATGTGCGTTTTGCCGTCGCCAAGAAGATCGTCGAGCGCGCCGCCGACTTCGGCATCAAGCCGCACGACATCGTCGTCGACCCGCTGGTCATGCCGATCGGCGCCATGGGCACCGCCGGCCAGCAGGTCTTCGCACTTCTGCGGCGTCTGCGCGAAGAGTTGAAGGTCAACACCACCTGCGGCCTGTCCAACATCTCCTTCGGCCTGCCGCACCGCCACGGCATCAATGCCGGCTTCATTCCGATGGTCATCGGCGCCGGCATGACGTCGGCAATCATGAACCCCTGCCGCCCGCAGGAAATGGAAGCCGTGCGTGCGGCAAACGTGCTAAACGGCACCGACCCGAACTGCACCCACTGGATCAAGACCTACCGCGACCACAAGCCGGCCGAAGGTGGCCACGTGGTTGCGGCAGCACCAGTGGCAGCCGCCGGTGGCGGACGTCGCGGTGGCCGCGCGGCCCGCACGGGTGGTGCGGCTGCCAGCGAGTAGTTCCTGGATCGGCGCTGATGCGCTCGAGGGAGAAGGACGATGAGAAGCCAGTTGCGCCTCCTTGCCGTCGTTCTCCCTCTGGTCGTTATCGCCAGGTACACACTGTTTGACGATGCGGCCGAGTTTCAGCGGTTCTACGCCGCGCTCCGCAGCTATGGTGCACCCGTGATCATCGTGACGGCTGCCGTACTTGGAACAATAATGATCGCCACCGTCACCAGGAAGGTCTATCTCGGTCCGCAGGAGCAGGTGATCAAGGCTTGCCTCTGGGGCAGTTCGGCCGTGCTGGCCGCGACTCTTGCCTATACATTCGCAGTCGTAAAACTTGCCGGGGCGCCGTAGCAACGCACGTCGGTTCATCCATCCGCCAACGCAAAGTGGAGATCACCATGACACGCAGCCTACGCCTGGATGCCGCCACCCTCTGGTTCGAGGCCCCCTTCGTCATCGCCGTCCGACTGCAGGAGATGCAGATGGCGGCGCTCACCGGCAAGACCCAGGACGTGACCGAGCTTCATCGCATGGTCTCCGAGAAGATCGCCGCCACGGCCGAAAGCGTCATGGCCGTGAACATGGCCCTTTGGAAGGCCGCCTTCGACAACACCTTGCGCCTGATGACCGGCGGCACGGCGTCTGGCCACGGAACCGCGATTGCGTCCGCAGCCCTCAGGCCCTATGGCAAGCGCGTGCGCAGCAACGCCCGGCGGCTGTCGCGCAAGTAAGCCTGACGCGCCGTGCCCCACGCCTAACTGTTTGAAACAGAAGCTTCCATGTCGGGATTGGACAACTATCGGGCGCCGTTCCGGTGCAGTCTGAAACCGTTTACCCGTGCTTCGCCTGACCCATTGAAGCGGACCTGACGAAAGACCACAGAGCATGCGCATTGAAGGTACCTCCGAGATCGAGACCAACATGACCGAAGCCGCGCAAAAGGACCCTCTCGTGCTGTTCATGCCTTCGGGCAAGCGCGGCCGCTTCCCGGTCGGCACGCCGGTTCTCGATGCGGCGCGCAAGCTCGGCGTCTATGTCGAAAGCGTGTGCGGCGGGCGCGCCACCTGCGGACGCTGTCAGATCGTGGTGCAGGAAGGCAACTTCGCCAAGCACAAGATCGTCTCGTCCAACGACCACATTTCTGAAAAGGGCGCCAAGGAAGATCGCTACGAGAAGATCCGCGGCCTGCCCGACGGCCGCCGCCTCTCCTGTTCCGCCCAGATCCTCGGCGATCTCGTCATCGACGTGCCGCAGGATACCGTTATCAACGCCCAGGTCGTGCGCAAGGCCGCAACCGACCGGGTGATCGAGCGCAACGCCGCCGTTCAGCTCTGCTATGTCGAGGTGGACGAGCCCGACATGCACAAGCCGCTCGGCGATCTCGACCGGCTGAAGGTGATGCTGGAGAAGGACTGGGGCTGGAAGGATCTGCTGATTGCGCCGCACCTGATCCCGCAGGTGCAAGGCATTCTGCGCAAGGGCAACTGGGCCGTCACCGCCGCCATCCACCGCGACATGGATAGTTCGCGCCCCTTCATCGTCGGCCTGTGGCCGGGCCTCAAGAACGAGGCCTACGGCGTTGCCTGTGACATCGGCTCGACGACGATCGCCATGCATCTGGTGTCGCTGCTCTCGGGTCGCATCGCCGCCTCGTCCGGCGCCTCCAACCCGCAGATCCGGTTCGGCGAAGACCTGATGAGCCGCGTCTCCTATGTGATGATGAATCCTGATGGCCGCGAGGCGATGACCAAGGCCGTGCGCGAGGCGGTCAATGGTCTCATCGGCAAGGTCTGCGCCGAGGGTGAAGTCGACCGCCACGACATTCTCGACATGGTCTTCGTCGCGAACCCGATCATGCACCACCTTTTCCTCGGCATCGACCCGACGGAACTCGGCCAGGCGCCGTTCGCGCTCGCTGTGTCAGGCGCGCTGCAATATTGGGCGCATGAGATCGATATCGACGTCAACCGCGGCGCGCGCCTCTACATGCTGCCCTGCATCGCCGGCCATGTGGGCGCCGATGCGGCGGGAGCAACCCTCGCCGAAGGGCCCTATCGCCAGGACAAGATGATGCTGCTCGTCGATGTCGGCACCAATGCCGAAATCGTGCTCGGCAACAAGGACCGCGTCGTCGCCGCTTCCTCGCCCACGGGCCCGGCCTTCGAAGGTGCGGAAATTTCGTCGGGCCAGCGCGCCGCCCCCGGCGCGATCGAGCGCGTGCGCATCGATCCCGTAACGCTGGAGCCGCGCTTCCGCGTCATCGGCGTCGAAAAGTGGTCGGACGAGGAAGGCTTTGCCGAGGCGGCCGCATCAGTCGGCGTCACCGGCATCTGCGGCTCGGCGATCATCGAGATCGTCGCCGAGATGTATCTTTCCGGCATCATCTCCGAGGACGGTGTCGTCGATGGTGCCATGGCGGCAAAAAGCCCGCGCATCATCCCGAACGGCCGCACCTTCTCCTACCTCCTGCACGAGGGTGAGCAGCGCATCACCGTGACGCAGAACGACATCCGCGCCATCCAGCTCGCCAAGGCAGCGCTCTATGCCGGCATCAAGCTGCTCATGGAAAAGCAGGGCGTCGACCACGTCGACACCATCCGCTTTGCCGGCGCCTTCGGCTCCTTCATCGATCCCAAATATGCGATGGTGCTGGGCCTCATCCCGGACTGCGATCTCGACGACGTAAAGGCCGTCGGCAACGCCGCCGGTACCGGCGCACTGATGGCGCTCTTGAACCGCGGCCACCGCCGCGAGATCGAGCAAACTGTCAGCAAAATCGAGAAGATAGAGACGGCGCTTGAATCAAAGTTTCAGGAGCATTTCGTCAACGCCATGGCGATGCCGAACAAGGTCGACAGCTTCCCGAATCTTTCGACCGTCGTCACCTTGCCGGAGCGCAAGGTGAGTAGCGATGACGGTGAAGGCGGCGGACGGCGGCGGAGGAGGAGCCGGGAGTAGTCCGGTAACCATTCCGAGCTCTCACAAGTCTCTGCCGTGTCGAAATACGACAACCGCCGTATGTCTTCGTTCTCACCGCAGGTCTACGCCGAGGTTGGCGCGCTTTTGCGCGTGCTTTGAACCAAGGAGAGACCAATGAAAATCATCATCGCAGTTGCGGCATCGCTTGCATTCGCCGGCTCCGCCTTCGCAGCGACTTCGCCGGGGGCCGCTGAAAATCAGCCGACCGCCAAAGCCATTGAAGCAATCGAGTTGGCGGGCGGTAGCGGGAAACCCAACACGACGCCAGGCACGGGCAGGTCCAACCTCACGCGCGGCAAAACCTCGTACTTTGGTTGACGCAAACGAAGGGCGGCACCAGCCGCCCTCTCGCCATGAAAGTGGCGGCCGACCGCACAAACGAAAGTCCTCGTTTGGTCGCGCATCGGGCTATTATGCTGTTTGGTGAATGTGGACACCGGAGATTTCAGCTTGCCTTAATTCCGGCGGCGGGCGACGGTCTGATGAAACCTATTCCTTAAACTGGCATCCAGAACCCATGAACGACAAAATTCTCGATACCCTGACCGGCATGTATTTCACCGTCGACGATCCCGATGGCACCTATGGCACCGGTCAGATCATCCGGCTTGCCGCCGAGGGGATCTACTTCATTCGCTACGACGGCAACGAGGTGGAATTGCCGATGGAGCTCGTTTCGATCGGCGAAATGCTGCAGACCACCGAAGAAGACTACAAGCTCTGGCGGTTCTTCGACACGACCGAGGAACGGGACAAGTGGATCGAGTGGCTGGACGCCCCCTCGAAGCCGCGCGTCGTCTCGCTGGTGCGGCCGACGCCTGCTCCGACGAAATAGGGCATCGTTGGAAGGTGACCGGGGCGGCTTTGCCGCGCCGGATTGGGCTTGGCGCGGTGGCTGCGGCGCCTCCCTCAAGGCTGGATCGAGGAAGGCTTTTCCTTAAGCCGTTCCATGAACCGACCATAGTCCGGCCGGAACAGGGCATAGGCGGTGGGTGCGGCATCGAACCAGTTTCTGGTCCCGACTTCAGCGGCCACCGGAAGCCTCCTTCTCCTAACGATGGGGGCGGCCTTCAGGCGGCTCGCGAACCCTTCCCGCTCCAGCGCCGCCCCGAGCGCCTGTAGCACCGCAAGAACCGGATATCCGATTTCCAGCTCGAGGCTCCGGATCGCCAGGAATTTCATCTGCCGGTGCGGCTCCAGAGTTGTCAGGAGCGCGACGCCCTTTTTCTTCAGCCGCAGGCCGGTCTTCCTGCCGTCGTCGAGGCCGCGCCGGGCAAGGAGCCCGCCCTTCAGCATCAGGCTGACCGTCTGGCTGATCGCGCCCTGGGTGAGACTGCTGTTGCTGGTGATCTCGGTGACAGTCTCGGCGCCGGCGGCAAGCGCGCGCAACAGGGGCGTATAGCGCGGCCTGTAGTCGATCTTCAGGGTTTCATATCGCTCGGCGGCACCCTGATCGACGCGTTCGCCGACATATCGCAGGAGTTCGCCGAGGTGCCGAGGTCTGGCACTGGCAAACACCCAGGGGCTCTCCCTCACCGAAATGGCCTAACCCATTTGGATCATGACGAAATCAGCGAATGATCCTATAGGCCTAGACGGCCGTTCACCGCCCTTTGTGTTATGCTTTAAGGGAGGGAGTAGATCCATGGCACCCACACGATCCGATGTTTCCGAACGCGTAAAGGCGATCCTCGTCGAGCTGCTCGGCGTGAAGGCTTCCGAAGTGAAAGACGATGCCGAGATCGAAGAGGATCTGGGCGCCGACTCGCTCGAAGTGTCTCAATTGGCGATGTTGGTGGAGGAAGAGTTCGAGATCTATCTGACCGACGACTCTGTCGAAAAGCTCGTCACGGTCGGCGACCTGATCGACTTTGTGCTCGCGTCGAAAACGCTGAAGTGATCATCCGGCAATAAAAAAGGCCGGGGCGAAACCGCACCGACCTTCCTCATCATCGCTCTTACACCAGTGCCAGTACATCCGTGGTCAAAAGTCTAAAGCGACGCGACAGTTGCGAGCGGCGAACACATTCAGCGCTCATAAGCAAATGTCGACAGATGGACTTATACGAAGCGATTGTGTTCGAAAGATGTCCACACGCGCTGCGCGTCGCTATTAAATAAACAGCCCTGGCGCCTTGCAAGCGCGCGAGGAAGCGCCGGGCATTCCAGACACAGAAAACACCGCGCGTTCGACGGAACGTGCGGTGCTTTGGTTGAGAGGGCGAACCGACCCGGATTACTGCGGCGTCAGGTCGAAGCCGAACCACTTCTCCGACAGGCGCTTGATGGTACCATCGGCCTTGGCAGCGGCAATTGCGTCGTCGAACAGCGCCTTCAATTCGGGGTCGCTCTTGCGCAGGCCAACGGAGCTGCCGGCGCCGAGGAAGCCGCCCTGGAAGCGGGGGCCGGTGATGACCATGTCGCTGTTGGCGGGCTTTTCGACGGTCGTCTTCAGGTAGCCCATGGACGCCATGACGAAATCGACGCGGCCGGCGACGAGATCGAGATCGTGCTGCTCGGTCGTCTTGTATTCGCGCACCTCGACGACGTCCTTCAGATATTCGCCGATGAAGCGCGCCGCGATCGAGGCGGTCTGGACGCCGATGGTCTTGCCTTCGATCAGCGGCTTCAGCTCGTCGACCGCCTTGCGCGCGCCGGCCTCGTTGGAGGCAAGCGAGAAGAGCTCGCCCTTCATCGGCAGGGTTTCGAGATCACCGCCCTTCAGCGTCGCGAAGGCCTGGCCGGTGCTGCCGTAGGACATCGAGAAGTCGATGACTTCCTTGCGCTTCTCGGTGGCCGACATGCCGGCCATGATCGCGTCGAACTTGCCGGCGTTGAGCGCTGGGATCATGCCATCGAAGGACTGCGCGATGACGGTGCATTCGACCTTCATGTGGTCGCAGAGGATCTTGCTGAGCTCGATCTCGTAGCCGTCGAGCGTGCCGTCCGCCTTGGTCAGGTTATAGGGCGGAAAGGCACCTTCGGTGGCGATCGTCACCTTCGTCCACTTCTTGTCTTCGGCCTGCGCCGGCATGGACATCAGCCCCGCGGCAACGGCAAGCGCCGATGCCATGATTGCGGTGGTCTTTTTCATTGCAGCATTCCCCTTTTGTGGATGTTGATTGCTTTGTTTTTCGGCCCGCCGATCACGACAGGCTTCAACTCTTGATGAACTGGCGGAAGCGTTCGGACTTGGAATGGGTGAAGACCTCGTGCGGCGGCCCCTCCTCCTCGATCGTGCCCTTGTGCACGAAGACGACGCGGCTCGAGACGTCGCGGGCAAAGCCCATCTCGTGGGTGACGACCAGCATGGTGCGCCCCTCCTCCGCCAGACCGCGCATGACGCGCAGCACCTCGCCGACCAGTTCCGGGTCGAGCGCCGAGGTCGGTTCGTCGAAGAGCATCGCCTTCGGGCGCATGGCAAGCGCACGGGCGATCGCGGCGCGCTGCTGCTGGCCGCCGGAGAGATGCGAGGGATAATGGTTGCGCTTGTCGGCGATGCCGACCTTGGCAAGCAGTGCTTCGGCCTCCTCGATCGCCTCGACGCGCGGGCGCTTCAGCACATGCACCGGCGCCTCGATGACGTTTTCAAGCACGGTCTTGTGGGACCAGAGATTGAAGCTCTGAAACACCATGCCGAGTTCGGAGCGGATGCGGTCCACCTGTTTCTGGTCGGCCGGGCGGCTGCGCCCGTCGTTCGATGTCTTCAGCCGGATCGCCTCGCCGGCGACCTCGATCGTGCCCGAATTCGGAACCTCCAGCATGTTGATGCAGCGAAGCAGCGTCGACTTGCCGGAGCCGGAGGATCCGAGGATGGAAATCACCTCGCCCTCGCGCGCGTCGAGCGACACGCCTTTCAGCACCTCGACCGGGCCGAAACTCTTGTGAAGGTCGTGCACGCGGATCGCGACCGGTGCGGTGACGGCGGCGGACATGTTCAATGGGCTTCTCCCTTGAGTTCGGCGGAGATCGGCAATGGCGCGCGCAGCTGCGGGTTAAACCGGTGTTCGGCAAACGCAACGAGCCGGGTCAGCACGAAGTTGATGGCGAGATAGATGAGACCGGCGACGACGAAGACCTCGATCACCCGGTAGCTCTCCGAGATCAGCTTGGCGGCGACGCCGGTGATTTCCATCAGCGTGATGATCGAGGCGAGCGAGGTCGCCTTGACCATGGAGATCATCTCGTTGCCGTAACCGGGCAATGCCTGGCGTAGCGCCTGCGGCATGACGATGCGGCGAAAGATCATGACGCGCCCCATGCCGCAGGCGCGCGCTGCCTCGACCTGGCCGTGCGGCACAGAGAGGAGGCCGCCGCGGATGATTTCGCTCGCATAGGCGGCCGTGTTCAGCATCAGCGCCAGCACGGCGCACCAGTAGGGTTCGCGCAGAAGCGGCCAGAAGATGCTGTGGCGCACGGCCGGAAACTGGCTGAGGCCGTAATAGATCAGGAAGATCTGCACGAGCAGCGGCGTTCCGCGAAACAGGAACACGTAAGTGCGGGCAAAGAGATCGAGCGCAAGAATGCCCGACAGACGGGAGAGCGCCAGCCCAAGAGCCAGCACCGAGCCGAGCGCGATCGATGTCGCGGCAAGCTCCAGCGTCAGCGGCAGCGCCGCCGCCAAGCTCCAGAAGGTTTCGAGGGCAAATTTGATATCCATCAGCCCCTCCTGACGCCGCGCGAGAACCGGCGCTCGGTAACCTGAAGAACGAGGCCCGACACGGTCGAAATCGCGAGATAGATCATGGCTGCGATGAAGAAGAAGTCGAAGGGACGGCTGGTCGATCCGGCGCCGATCTGCGCCTGACGCAAGAGTTCGACGACACCCGTGACCGAGACCAGTGCGGACTCCTTCAACACCACCTGCCAGACATTGCCGAGACCGGGCAGCGCATAACGCAGCGTCAAGGGTGCAATGATGCGGCGAAACTTGAGGAGCCGGCCCATGCCGCAGGCGGTTGCCGCCTCCAACTCGCCCGGATGCACGGCGCGGAAGGCGCCGCGATAGACCTCGGTCTGCTGGGCGCCTGAGGTGATGCCGACCGCAAGCGCACCGGCGATGAAACCGGGGAAGCTGACGAAACCCTCCGCACCGAACAATTGGCCGACGGCCGTCACGACGGCGCTGCCGCCGAAATAGAAGAGATAGATGACCAGGAGGTCGGGAATGCCGCGAAGGACCGTCGTGTAGGCCTCGGCGCAGCCACGGACGACCGGGCCGCCGGAGATCTTCGCCCAGGCGCCGAAGGTGCCGATGAGGCCGCCGATCGCAAAACCGGCAATCGCGATCAGGATCGTCATCCAGGCGCCGGCGGCAAGCGCCGGGCCCCAGCCGTCCGGCCCGAAGCTGATGATGTCGAGGAAACCGGGCTCAGTCATCGCAGCGCCTCCCTTCGCTTGTCGATCGATGACTTAACCATGGCTCACCCCGGGGATCGGCGGGTCGACATTGTCAGGAATGGGATTGACGAAGGGCGTGCCCTCGAGCCTTGCGGCATGGTCGGCCTTGGCGGCGGCAATGAGCGCGGGATCGAGGATCAGCTCCACCGCCGTGCTCGCCATCACCTTGGCCGCGTGCTCCATGCCCTTGTGCGCGGCCGGCAGCTTGCCTTGCGCCACCAGCTGCCAGGAATGGCCGGGCGTGCCGATCGCGTAGGTCGCGCCGCGCATCTGCACGGTCGGCACCACCCAGCTCACCGTTCCGACATCGGTGGAGCCGACAAGCGTGCCGGCGCCGTTTTCCGGCGGAAAGATCGTGTCGCAGAGCGAAACGCCCCGTCGCAGCTTGAGCCCGAAACGCTCGAAGGCAGAGGCGATATCCTCGCCGGTAAAAGTCTCCTGGAACTTTGCCGCCGTCCGCCGATCGTCCTCGTCGAACTGCGGCGGTCCCAGATGCTCAAGCTGGCGGTGCATCAGCGCTTCGAGCGGGGTGTTTCCGACGAGGTTGGCGTCGCCGCTGACGATCTCGTCCGTGACCGTGGTGCCCGTCATCAGCGCCGCGCCCTTGGCAACGCTGCGGACACGTTCCACGAGATCGAGCAGTTCCGGCAGGCTGCGGGCGCGCACGAGATAGCGCGCCTTGGCGCGGGCCTGCACCACGTTCGGCGCGTTGCCGCCGGTGTCCGTCACCGCATAGTGGATGCGCGCCGACGATGGCATGTGTTCGCGAAGATAGTTGACGCCGACATTCATCAGTTCGAGCGCATCGAGCGCGCTGCGGCCGAGATGGGGGGCAGCCGACGCATGCGAAGCCCGGCCGCTGAAGCGGAAGTCGAGCTCGTTGCAGGCAAGCGAAATGGGGTTGTTGACGCCGGCAAAGGGTGCGGGGTGCCAGGAAATCGCGATATCGACATCGTCGAACACGCCAGCGCGCACCATGAAGCCCTTGGACGAGCCGCCCTCTTCCGCCGGGCACCCGTAATAGCGCACCCGCCCCTTGATGCCGCTGGCCGCGAGGTAATCCTTGACGGCGGTCGCCGCCATCATCGCGCCGGCGCCGAGCAGATTGTGGCCGCAGCCATGGCCGTTGCCGCCGTCGACCAGAGGCCGTTCCTCGGCAATGCCGGCCTCCTGGCTGAGGCCCGGCAGCGCATCGAACTCGCCGAGAATGGCAATGACCGGCCCGCCCTCGCCCGCCTCGCCCATCACCGCCGTCGGCATGCCGGCGATGCCGCGCGATACGCGAAAGCCCTCGGCCTCCAGCAGTGCGGCGTGTTCGGCCGACGAGGAAAACTCCTCGTAGTTGGTTTCCGGCGTATCCCAGACCCGGTCGCTGAGCACGAAGAACCGTTCGCGCTTGGCTTCGAGGAGGTCCCAGACGGCATCGGCATTTTTCATCGTTTCTTGACTTCCGCAATAATAGTAACCAGAATTGGCGCCAATTTATGATAACATTTTTGGATACACAAGAGGGTCCTGAAACATTTCGAGCGATGTGCACAACGGCGAGAGGCAGGCAGGCAACGCCGCTCTCCCGCATTGAATTGTTCAGGACGGCATCATAGTTTCTCCAAAAATGGAGCCAATTCCGCTGCGGCGGGCGATGCGAGGCACGGCCGGGGACCTGGGACATGCACCAGCAACGTGCGTCAGAGGCCGGTGACAGGCGGAAAGAGAGTGTAAGGCAGGAATGAGCGACGATCTGACGGAAATGCTGGCGCCCGAGGAAAAGCCCGGGGACAAGAAGGACGTTACCGACCTCCTGCTGCACGACATTCTGACCGGGACCCTGCCGGCCGGCGCCTGGCTGAAGCAGATCGACCTGGAGCGCCGCTACGACTGCACGCGGCCGGAGGTGCGCCGGGCGCTCGACCGGCTGTCGCAGCGCAGGCTGGTGCAGCACAATCCCAACCGCGGCTACCAGGTCTATGAACTCGACGACCAGCGCACGCAGGAAATCAGCGATATCCGCGTGATTCTCGAAACCGGCGTCGCCGACCGCATGGTTGCCAATGCAACGCCCGCCACCATCGCCGAACTGAGGCAACTCGCCCGGCAGTTCGACGAGATGTCGTTTCGCGGCTCCATCATGGAGCACTATGACGCCAACCTCGCCTTCCACCGCGCCCTTCTCATGCTCTCGGGCAATTCCGAACTCGTCGACGTCGTTGCCGAAATCCGCCAGCGCACCGTATCGGCCCCGGTATCGCAATGGCGCACCCGCGCCCGCATCGAGCAATCGGCCCGCGAGCACCACCTGATGGTCGACGCGCTGGAAGCCCGGGATCTGCCCGAACTGAAACGGCTGATCGAAATCCACATCCGCCAGGCACCGATCAAGGTGTGAGCGAACCCTCGTCGCTCAAGGGCGAAAGTTATCCGCCAAAGAGGATCGTCACCGCCACCAGAGCCGCGCCGATCGCAGCCATCGCAAAGGCCATCGGCCAGGGGCTTCGGCCCATGTAGCGGCCGAGGCGCGCGCCGATGACGAAGAGCATGACGAGCGCAATGGCGTTGGAGGCGCGCATGGCGAGCGCGACATTGTCCGTCAGCAGGAAGGGAATGCTTGGCGGCAACGTCGAGGCGACGACCAGCAGAAAGATCGCGACGGCTGCCTTAAGGTCGTGTGCGGTCACCACCCTGTGCCTGGGGTCGGCGGAGAGCGCCCTCACCCGGACAAGCAGCGCTTCCGTTTCCTTGGGCGAAGAGACGCGGCGCACATCGTCCGGCAGGCTTTCGAGAAACAGTTCGCGGGCGCGATCGAGCCGCTCAGACCTGAGCCTGTCGAGAAAACCGCGCCGTCGCACGCGCTCCACCACCGTCGTCAGCACATACATGACGCCGTCGACGATGCCCCAGGCGATGTTGCAGCCGAGGGCGGCGACGAGCACGGCATTGACACCGCCCTCGCCGGCCGTGACCGTGCTCATGGTTCCCGTGAAGGACAGCGCCATCAAGAGGCCGAAGATGATCTCCGACAGGCGGTCGATCGGATCGAGAACGCGCGACCGTTCGCTCATGGCCGGGCACCCGACGAAAGTGGCCAGGACGACAGGAAGGCGGCGGGCAGCGACCGGGAAGAGCGCAACCGCGATATCTCCCCTTACTGGACCTGCAGATCGGCGAAGGCGTCGCGCACATGGTCGGCGACCGCCAGTACAGGCGCCGGCGCATCGCTGATCACCTGCAGGCCGATATTGTAGTGGCCGAGATCCGGCAGGCCGTCGCGCTCGCCGAGTTGCACCATTTCCCCCTGGACGAGGTAACGCGGCAGCGGCGCGATCGCGAGACCGGCAAGCACGGCGGCGCGCTGCCCGGTGGTATAGGCGCTGAGGAACGCAATGCGGAACTTGCGGCCGGCGCGCGCGAGTTTTTCTACCGCATCCGCCCGCCAGACGCAGCCGTCCTCCCACATCGACACCGGCAGCGGATCCTTCAGATGCGCGCTGCCGCACTTTGCGCCGGCCCAGACCAGCTTTTCCTGCATCAGAATTTCGCCATTGCGGGGCGTTCCCTCGGTCAGGCTGTTGAAGATGGCGATATCGAGCCGGTGCTCGTCCACCTTCTTGCGCATGGCGTTGCTCATGCCGATCGACACATCGACCGTGACGTTCGGATAGGATTCGGCGAAACGCTTCAGCACCTCGGGCAGGATGCGCTCGCCAACGTCCTCAGGCGCGCCGACGCGCACTACGCCGTTCATATCCGGCAAGAGAAAGCGGGAAACCGTTTCGTTGTTGAGCGACAGCAGGCGGCGGGCAAAGCCGAGCAGCAACTCGCCCTTCGGCGTCAAGGTGACCGAGCGGGCGTCTCGCAGGAACAGCGTACAGCCGAGCATCTCCTCGAGCTTCTTGATCTGCATCGAGACAGCCGACGGCGTGCGGTAGACGGTTTCGGCGGCGGTGGTGAAGTTGCCGGTCTCGGCAATCGCGATGAAAGTCTTCAGCACGTCCATTTCGAGAAGCGGAAGCGCATGGCGCATCAGCATGTTCATGGCGTCAACCTCATTCAAAAAAACTGAAAGATAGCTTCACTTCATTTCGTTTGATTGAACATCAGCAATGGCCGATAGTCAAGCTCAAGGACGACGCAGGAAGGAGAAACGCATGTCCACCGCAGCCCTTGTTATCGCCGCTTCGAAGAGTTCCCTCCGTAACAGCCGCCTGCCGCAGGCAGTGGTAAAAAAAGAGCATAGCAGGAGCAACGACATGGTCCTCAACGCCCTCAATCAAATGATCGCCGTCCTCGACGGTGTTGCAAGGCAACGACGCGAAAAACAGATCGCGCGGAATCGGGTGGAAGCCCGGCGCGAACTCGCCAAACTGCCACAGAGAGTCCGTGACGACGTGATGTTTGCGGACCCGCTAATCAATCACCATGTTTGATGAAAGGCATCAAACATATTCGTTGGAATGATAAGTCAGGTTAGGCCATAAATACCATCATGGTCGCGACCGGCTGAGACACTCAGAAGGAGCCATGAAATGTCCAACACTCAGTTTTCATCGGCCTCGGAACGGGCATCCTCCCACTCGTCCCTTCCGGGTCTCTTCAATCTGCAGGTTCGTGCCTGGGCAGTATGGAAGCGTTATCGCCAGGAACGGGCCCTCGAGAACCTGTCCTATGACACGCTGAAGGACATCGGCTTCCCGTCGGTGGACGATGCGGTGCATAAGACCGAACAATGAATGACGGCGTGATCTGTCCCTTCTGAGGGCGTCACGATCCGGATCAATCGAAGGGCATCGCCGACAAGGCGGTGCCCTTTTCCTTTGCGTTCGAACGTGTCGTCGCGCAATCCGAAACGCAATGCGGCCTAGGTCAGCAACTCTGCGAGAAGCGACGGCCGACTGAGGAAACAGCCGGCGACAAGCCCCACGAACCCGAGCGCCAACGCCCCACGATGCCGTGGCCCAACCATCCGGCGTGGGCACCGATGGCGGTTGTCGCGACGATGACCGAAACAGTCCACAGGGCCTTCAGCAGCGAAACGGCGCGCATCAGAACTGTTGGCTGATTCTGCCCCACGCAACGTACCCTTCCAAAGAGACCGCCGCATCGCAGGTAGTGTCGAAAGCACGCGCCGCCAATGGCGTGTGATCATCGGCCGATTTGGCTCGTACCTCTACTCGCGGTGCCGTTAATCAGGCTAGCGAGCGATCGCACGAGGTCCACTTGTCTTTTACCGACACCCGCGCCAGCCGTGTGAAGCGTCGCAATCGGCAAACACAACCCTGGAGAGCGCTTTGCGAATGTTGCGTATCTCTGGCAGTTCTTGTCCGATAGCGTCAACAGTGCTGTAAAAACTGTCGCTTTCCTTACAAAAGCCTGAAAGCGGGGCCGAGCCGCCTTTCACCGCGCGATGTCGCAATGCGAAATCTCTTTGCGGTCGCTGCTATCCATGCGAATGTCGCAAACAGACAAGCCGAAGAGTATCTTCCAAGCGACGAATATACCGCATCGCCAAGCATGGGAAGCCTCATGAACAAGCCACTGACCAAAAAGCGTTCTCTCGTCTTCTTCCTGGTGCCGAACTTTTCCATGCTGCCCTTTTCGGCGGCGATCGAAACGCTCCGCATCGCCAACCGCATGCTCGGCTACGAGGCCTATTCCTGGCGCCTCGCATCGTCCGACGGCGAAAAGGTCCTGTCGTCGAGCGGTATCGCGCTCGAGGTCAACTCGTCGCTTGCAGACGAGCGCAAGTTTCTCGGCGGCGAAAACCGCCCCTCGATGGTGCTGGTCTGTTCCGGCATCTATGTCGAGGACTTCAACAACAAGTCGGTCAATGCCTGGCTGCGCGAGGTCTACAATCGCGGCGTCGCCGTCGGCAGCCTCTGTACCGGCGCCCATGTGCTGGCGTCGGCCGGTCTTCTGACCGGCAAGCGCTGCGCCATCCACTGGGAAAACCTGCCGGGCTTTTCCGAAAGCTTCCCGCAGGTCGACGTCTATGCCGACCTCTACGAAATCGACAGCAACATCTACACCTGCGCCGGCGGCACCGCCTCGCTCGACATGATGCTGAACCTGATCGACCAGGATTTCGGCGAGAGCCTCGTCAACCGCGTCTGCGAACAGGCGCTGACCGATCGCGTGCGCGGGCCCCATGACCGCCAGCGCCTGCCGCTGCGCGCCCGTCTCGGCGTGCAGAACGCCAAGGTGCTGTCCATCATCGAACTGATGGAGGCAAACCTCGCCGAGCCGCTTTCGCTGCTCGAAATCGCCGAGGGCGCCGATCTCTCCCGCCGCCAGATCGAGCGCCTCTTCCGCCAGGAAATGGGCCGCTCGCCTGCGCGCTACTATCTCGAAATCCGCCTCGACCGCGCAAGGCACCTCTTGATCCAGTCGTCGATGCCGGTGGTCGAAGTGGCCGTAGCCTGCGGCTTCGTCTCCGCCTCGCACTTCTCCAAGTGTTATCGCGAACTCTACAACCGCTCGCCGCAGCAGGAGCGCGCCGACCGCAAGCTGACGCTGCAGATGGCGCGATAAGCGGCAGATCATATGGATCAGACAAGGGCGGAGCTTCTCCGCCTTTTTTCGTTGGTGACACTTTCCGCTTGTGCCGTCATGACGCTTGCACGCGCCGCTGTTTTGGATTGAATGGTCGGCGTTTCAGCGGAGCGAGGAGCACAACGAACGATGGCCCCCGTGGAGATCGATCCCGCCAAGGTTCACGAATTCAAGGACTTCCAGAGCTTCTACGACTGGCTCGCCGCTCACCACCAGAGCGAAACCGAAGTGTGGATCAAGACCCACAAGGTCAGCTCCGGCCTCGCCTCGGTCACGCCCAAGGAGGCGATCGACGCGGTGCTCTGCTGGGGTTGGATCGACGGCGTGCGCAAGGGGCACGACGACAGGAGTTTCCTCCAGCGCTACTCGCCGCGCGGCAAGAAGAGCATCTGGAGCCAGATCAATGTCGACAATGTCGCGCGCCTGATTGCCGAGGGCCGGATGACTGAGCACGGGCTCAAACAGGTCGATGCCGCCAAGGCCGACGGCCGCTGGGACCGGGCCTATGCCAGCGGCAGGGACATGCAGATCCCCGACGACCTGCAGGCGGCGATCGACGCTGAGCCCGAAGCCCGCGAAATGCTTGGCAAGCTCAGCGCACAGAACCGCTTCGCGCTCGCCTTCCGCACCCACAACATGAAGACCGAAGCCGGGCGCAAAAAGAAGATCGAGACCTTCGTCGAGATGCTGAAGCGCGGCGAAACGATCTATCCGCAGAAGAGCAAGTAAAGCGATTGCGGGGCACGACCGAAAGGTCGGCCTTGTTCCTGGCGGACCGGCATAGCCCGAGACCGATCCGGCACCGGCAAGGCTCGACGCCCGACGGTCGGGGGCCCAAAGCTGTTTGCACGCTCAATCTTGGCAATATCCGGCTTGATCATGCCCGGCATCGCCACCGTCACGCGCTTGGCACGTGCAGGGTCGGACGCACACAAACGTCGCCGTAGCCCTTTGACTTACAGCCCGGCGTCACTGACCGGCGCGGCCGAAGCGCGCGGCACCACCTCCGACGAAGCGTAGGACCGGCGGACCAAAGCGGTTGTCACCCTCCTCGCCTGCGAGGAAGCCCAACATGACGAGGCCCAAGCGCGGCCCGACGACCGGGACGCACAGCGCAAGGTTCCACCACCCGGAACGGCCATGGTCGTGCCAGCGCTTGGTGTTGACCGTTAAGCCGAAATAGAAACTCGCGGCGATGATGAGGATGACAAGCATATGCATAAGGCTGAATCCCGCAGCATAATTGTCGACGCCCGAAAGCGCCAACAACGCCCCGCCGGCGAACATCGCGGCTATCGCCGCAATGCAGATAACGATCTGCGCCAACCACCAGGCCTGACGTCCGATACGGCCATCAACACTCGTAAACATCTGTAAATTCACGTCGTCTCCCCCCAACAGCCAGTGCGCTTCCAAGTGCCCCCGCGCCGGCCAGCCTTGTCATCCTGTAAAAGGTTCCCTCATAAACGGGTAGATGTCTTCGCGACAAAAAGCGCCCCATGGTTGCGCAGGCAGGCGGCCTTGTGCCTGGCATCTCGAGCGTCGCTGGAGGCGGGGCATGGCCCGCCTGCCGCTTCCATAACTTGCGGGTCCTGCACCCACGAGACAACCGGCTTCTAGCCGTGAAACGCCCGCTCCAGTTCGGCGATATCGAGCTTGATCATACCGAGCATCGCCTCCGTGACGCGCTTGGCGCGCGCACGGTCGGAATGGGCGACCATGTCGCCGAGCACCCTTGGCACGATCTGCCAGCACAACCCCCAGCGGTCGCGGATCCAGCCGCATTGTTCGATCTGTCCACCGTTTTCGCTGATCGCGTTCCAAATCCGGTCTATCTCCTCCTGGGTATCGCACTGGATCATGATCGAGAAGGAATGGTTGAACGGATCGAGAGGCCCGGCTTCGAGCGCAAGGAATTCCTGGTTGCCGAGCGTGAACTCGATGGTCGTCACGCTGCCGGGCGGTCCGCTCGGGCTTTCCGCCGGCAAGGTGGTGACGCGGATGATTGCCGAATTGGGAACGAGCGAAACATAGAAGTCGACGGCCTGGCGCGCCTCCTTCGCAAACCAGAGATTTGAAACGACATTGGTCATGATTTGGTCCTCCTCGTGCCGCCTGATCATGTGCGGTAACCGAAGGACGATCGACTTCGTTCCAAGCCGACAGGTGACGGATCATTATTTCCGGGTGGGCCTGCCGGTCTGGCCCGGCAGTTTACGAGGCCAGCGCGTCGAGCAGCGCCAACTCGGAAATCACCCGGTTCCGGCCGGCATGCTTGGCCATGTAGAGAAACTGGTCGGCGGCATGCAGGTAGTTCTCGAAGGCCTCCGAGGTCTCGATCGTGGCAAGCCCGATCGAGACGGTAATCGTCAGCTCCTCGTCGTCGGCGACGATGCGGGATTTTGCGAGTTCCAGGCGCAGCGCGTCGCAAAAGGCGAAGGCGCGCCGCACGTCGCAGCCGTTGAAGAGGATGCCGAACTCCTCGCCGCCGAGGCGGGCGAGCAGATGGTCCTCGCCAACGAGCACGGAGAGGCGCTTGGCCACATGCTTCAGCACGATGTCGCCGATCTCGTGGCCATAGGTGTCGTTGAGGCGCTTGAAATGATCGATATCAAGCACGGCGATCGCCGTCGGCTCGCCGCGCCTGAGGCACTGCTCGACCAGCCGCGGCCCCGCCACGAAGAAGTGACGGCGGTTGTAGAGGTCGGTGAGGTAGTCGCTGGCCGCCTGCCGCTGCAGCGTCTGCAGCCGCTTCTGCACACCGGCCGCCTGCGCAATGCGCCCATTGAACTCCGCTTCGAGGAAGGGCTTCTGAATGAAATCCGTACCGCCCGCTTCGAGGAAGCGGGCGCCGGCACGCCGGTCGCCGCTGTCGGAGAGACCGATGACCGGCACCGCGCCGTCGCCCCGCCGCCGTTCCACCTCGGCAAGCAGCGCTGCGCCGGACATGTCGGAGAGATCAAGGTCGGTGACGACGAGATCGACGGCCTCGCCGCTGTCGAGCACCTGCAGCGCATCGGCGGCAGATGCGACCTCGCAGACGGAAATCCGCTTGCGCCTCAAGATGCCGGCCAGTTCGCTGCGCGAGGCGGCATCGGAATCGGCAAGCAACACCGTCGTCTTGCCGTTGGTCAGCGCCCGATCGACGGCGCCAATCAAAAGATTGATCGATTCCGGCTGGTGCTTGATGACACAATCGAGCGCGCCGCGCCTGAGGATTTCCTCGCGCGTATGGTCGTTGAAGGCCGCGGTGAAGACGACGGCCGGCACCTGGTTGTCGAGGATGAATTCGAGCGCCTCGCAATTGGGCGCATCCGGCAGGTTGAGATCGAGAACGGCGAGCGAGAAGCTCTCCGGCGCCTGCTCCAGCGCTTCCTTCAGCGCCGCCAGCGAGTTGCAATGGGTAACGCGAATGCCGTGGACGGACTCAAGCCCGTACTTCAGCGCCGTCGCAAACATCCGGGAATCTTCGACAAGCAGCATGCGCTTGTCACTGTGCTTCTGCACAGAATTCACCCGGCCTGGCGTGCGGCGCAATCTCACGTCCCTGCAACCCCTCTCGAGCCACAGGCGTGCTTCCCTCAAGGGGTGACGCTGGCTCCCGAAATCTTCAACCCGGCCACTTGCCGCGCCTGGCCTTTCGGCCGGCGTGATCCGTGTGACCGGGTTCCCCGCTCCTGCTGCGGCGGATTGAAGACCGTTCGGATTGCAATTTCGTTAATACGGCAACCTGTGCGCGGCGTTTTTGATGCACGAACCCAATAATTCTTAGGGGTTTTTACCCATCCTGCTTTGATGGTTAAGCAGGAACCCTAACTTTTTCACTGAGTGTGCGGATCTTGGTCAGCGTATCCAGGTTCTGGTTGACGCGGCAGTAGAATTCCTCGTTGACGAAGGGACGAACGACGAAGTCGTTGCCGCCGGCCTTGAGGAAGCGCGCCGAAAGAAGCCGGTTGGTCGACGACGAAACACCGATGATGCGCAGCTGGTGCGGTCCGTAGGAACTGCGAATGCGCCGCGTCAGCTCGAAGCCGTCGATATCAGGCATGTTGTAGTCGGTGATGACGAGGCCGATATCCGGATTGTTCTTGAGGAGCTCCAGCGCCATCGCGCCGTTTTCGGCCGAGCTGGTGCGGAAGTTGTAGCGCTTGAGCTGCGTCGTCAGCAGCGCGCGTGCGGTCGGGCTGTCGTCGACGATCAGCACATGGTGCTTGTGGTTGGTGAGGAACCGGCAGACGGATTCTGCCAGCATGTCGACGGCAAAGACGCTGTCCTTGATGACGTAGTCGACGATCTCCTTGGCCAGGATCTTCTCGCGCGTCGATTCCTGGAACGAGCCGGTGAAGACGACGGTCGGCACGCTCATCTCGATCAGGTAGTTGAGCGCCTCGCCGTTTTCCGCCCCCGGCAGGTTGATGTTGGAGATGGCGAGCGAGGCCGGGAATGTCGCGTTTTCGACGGCGAACTGCAGATCGTCATAGTCACGGCAGACGATGACATCGATGTCGAACAGCTCTTTCAGCCGCTTCGAGACCATCGAGGAAAAGAGGTTGGAGTCCTCGGCAAGCACGATGCGGTGCTCGGCAAGGGATTCGCCGGAATAATACATTCCGGAAACGCCAAAAAATGACATTGAACGCCTATGTGAAAGAGTGTCCCCCTACAGCTCCGCGCGTTCTTCATGCCCGCCTAGTCGCTGTAACTTGCAGGCGCCATGCTAGAGGAGAAAGGCTTTCTTCGGTGTTAATAAGCGGCCGGCGAATTAACGAGACCGGCGTGCCGGCTTGAGACGTCCGGCCGCCGTGACGCCGGCTTTTCTCATGCCTCCGGGGGTCGGCCACGCCGCGTCTCGGCGGTCCGGCGGATGACCTCGGCGATCTCCGGATTGCTGCTCGACAGCATCTGGAAATCCTCCGAATAGAGCGACAGCAAAGAGACTTCTGTGGCAGCCGTGACGGTCGCAGAGCGCGGCTCACCCGATATCAGCGCCATCTCGCCGAAGAAACTGCCGGGGCCGAGCTCGACCGGCGTCGGTGACGGCGTTGCAATCGTCACGCGCCCCTCGACGATGAAGTACATCTGGTCGCCCGGCTCGCCCTTGCGGCAGATGATGCTACCTGCCGGCACCACCCGCGGCCGCAATGCCCTGACGATCTCGACGAAGGCGGCCGAGCCGAGCTTTTCGAACAGCGGCACCGCCGCGACCAGCTGCCAGTTGCGCACGAAATCCTGTCGGCGCACTTCTTCGAAAAACCCGGTGGCGAGAATGCCCGCCCAGAGCGCAAAGATGCCGATACCGCTCATCATCACCAGACCGGCAAGCACCCGGCCGGCCAGTGTCTGCGGGATCTCGTCGCCATAGCCGGTGGTCGACAGCGTCACCACCGCCCACCACATGGCCTGCGGAATGCTGCCGAACTTGTCCGGCTGGATGTCGCGCTCGATCAGATAGGCGACCAGCGATGCGCCGAAGAGCACGATGCCGAAGAGCGAGGTGACGCCGACGAGATTGGGCGCGGCGCGCGCCACCACCCGGCCGAGCAGCCGGAAGAAGGTGGAATGGCGCAAGGGCTTCAAGAGCCAGACTCCGCAATAAAGGCTCTGGTCGCGCGGATCGGCGAACAGGAAGGCGGCCAGCGGAACGACGACGGCCACCATATCGATGACGAGATGCGGCATCAGCGCGCGACGATCCGCCGTGGGCCAGGCGGCGAGCGTATCGGCCAGTTGCAGCACATAGAAAAGCCAGAGGCCGCCAAGCACCACCTCCAGCGACAACCGCGCCGTCGCGCCGATATTGCGCGTCGTCAGCGCCGCGACGGCGGCAAGGCCGAGCGCTGCCAGCAGTCCGTTGAGTGGCGTGGAAATTCGTAAGGAAGGCCGTGCCGACATTCACTCCCCCAGCGTCCGCTCGCCGACGACGCCTCGGCCGGACGGGGGCGGCAACGCTTTGATCTAAAGCACAATTCACTGCATGAATCGATGCTCATTTAAGGGGATTCGAATTTGTAGCGAAACGGGCCTAGTAGCGAGTGTCGGCCGGCTCCTCGTCGCCGGTGCGTTCGCGATCTTCCTGGTACTGCGCGGCACCCTCCACTGGCCGCAGCCAAGGCTCCCGGCGCTTGACCCAGAGCTCGTAGCTCGGCTTCAGCGGCGTCGGCGCCGGGGACAGGATGCCGAGCTTGACCTCCGCCTCGCGCGCGTCGACCGAAAAGACACGCGAGCCGCAATGCGAACAGAAGCACCGGCCCTGGAAATCCGAAATTTCGCCCGAATATTCAAACTGTTCCGCGGGCCAGATGCCATAGAAGGTGAAGGCGGATCCGCTCTCCTTGCGGCAGTCCATGCAATGGCAGATGCCGACCCGGATCGGTTCGCCGCGCACCGAGAGCGCGACCCGACCGCAAAGGCATTTTCCCGATAGCGCCGTCATGATCCTATCCCCTGTCGCAACCACTGATGCCAGACCAGGGAAACGACGTGGTCGGTTGTTCGGTTCCCGCGCTTGTTGCCGGCATCAAGATGCGCTCTGAGATCGCCTGAACCCGACTGTCTTGGCGGAACCTTTCGCCGTTTGACGCCTTCTGCCGGTATGCCAAACGGAGGTACAAACCATGGCACATGCCGACGAACAGGAGATTATCGACCTCGAACAGGAATTCTGGCGAAGCATTCTGGAGAAGGACACCGAGGCATCCGTGGCCATGCTGCCCGAACGCTCGATCGTCGTCGGCGCGCAAGGCGCAGCGGTGCTCACGCCGGACGACTATCGCAGAATGGCAGAACAGGCCGAGCGTTCCTGGAAGCTCAAATCGTTCCGCCTCGACGACGTCAGCGTGGTCTTTCCGCGCGAGGACGTCGCCGTCATCGCCTATACGGTGACGGAAGAGATGGATGTGGACGGGCAGCCTTTGACACTGAAAGCCGCCGACGCCACCACCTGGATACGCGAGAACAGCGGTTGGCAGGCCTGCCTGCACACGGAGTCCGTGCTTGGCGATCCCTTCGGTCGCGACCGCAAGGTAGCCTGAGGAGTGCTGGCGAGGTGGAGCGTAGCGAATGACGGGAAGGCGGTCGGCCGCTTTCCCCTCGACCAATCCTCACCGATAAACCGTCTGCCCCGGCGCCCGTTTTCGGTGTAGGATGCCGGCATGAGTGAAGCCCAGCCTCTGTTCGATATGCTGCGCCAGACCGTGCAGCCTGAAATCGCCGGCGTATTGGAGCGATTTGTCCGGGAAGCGCCGGACCGCAAACTCGGCCGCATCAACGCACTCGCCTTTGCCGCCGAGCACGGGCTCGACGAGGAGAAGGCGATCGCCGCCTTCCTGCATGCTTCCCGCCTCGGCCTTTTCGAGCTTTCCTGGAATGTGCTTTGCCCAGGCTGCGGCGGCGTGCTCGATGCCAACACCTCGCTGAAGACCGTGCAGAGCGACACCTATACCTGCTCGCTCTGCGCCGCCGGCTATGAGCCGACACTGGACGAGATGGTGGAGGTGACCTTCACCGTGAACCCGCGCATACGCCACATCGAGGCCCACAGCCCGCACGAACTGACGCCGCTCGAATATTTCCGGCAGATCTACTGGGGCTCCGGCATCGAGCTGCCCGAGGAGGGCTACGAGGCCCAGGTTGACGATTTCATGATCGAGGCGCTGGAATTGCCGCCCGGCGAAAAGGCGGTGATCTCGCTGCAGATGCCGGCGGAATTCATCATCATCTTCGAGCCGGTGACCCATGCCGCGCAGTTCATCGACGTCAAGGGCGAGCCGACCAAGGAGCGGCGCACGCTGTCGCTCGTCTTCGACCGCGGCCATCGCCACGACGAAGCGCTGACCATGCAACCCGGTCCCTTGCGCATCCAGGTGGAAAACCACACGGATGTCCGCACCCTGCCCTCGGTCTGCATCGCCAACGACGCGCTGCACGATATCCTCGGCCGCCGCCGGCCGTTCCTGACCGCCAAGCGGCTGCTCTCCAACCAGACCTTCCGCGACATCTACCGCACCGACACGATCGACGTGGACCAGCGGCTGAAGATCACCAGCCTCACCTTTCTCTTCTCCGACCTGCGCGGCTCGACCGAGCTTTACGAGCGGGTCGGCGACCTCGCCGCCTTCGATCTGGTGAAGACCCATTTCAGCGTCGTCAACGAGATCGTTGCGGCGGAAGCCGGCGCGGTGGTCAAGACGATCGGCGACGCCGTCATGGCCACCTTCCCGACGCCGGACCGGGCGGTTGCGGCCGCCATGCGCATGCGCGACGCCATGCGACAGCTGAACGAGGACCGCGGCTCGGAAGACCTGCTGCTGAAAATCGGCATTCACGAGGGACCGTGCATCGCCGTCAGCCTCAACGAGCGGCAGGACTATTTCGGCCAGACGGTCAACATCGCCTCTCGGGTCCAGCACCTCGCCAGCTCGCGCGAAATCTTTGCGACCGGTTCGGTGCTCGACGATCCGCGCGCCTCGAGCCTGCTCAGCGATCGCGGCCTCAACCCGCAATCGCACAATGTCGCGCTCAGAGGCATCACGAACGAGATCAGCATTTTCTCGATCCCGTGAGGCTGGCCGGGAACGGAACGCCCATATCCCTCGAGCGGCGATCAGCGTTCGGCAAGCCGGCTTGCCGTAGCGCCTCGGCCATCTGATGCTGCCACTGCGGTATCCTCTGAAACCAGGGCAGTGCCCGATACCGCTCGATCGTGAACCCCGGCTCTGCTGCCAGCAGCTTCTGCGCCGCCCATCGGGCGGTCTCCATGTCCCCGGTCATCGCGGACCAGGCCGCGAGGTGGCGATAGGACCAGGTCACGTCAGGATAGTTGTTGACGACGTCCTGGGCGATCGCGATGGCTTCGCAGAGAGCCCCTTGCATGGCCATGGAAAAAGCCATCCCCAGTTTCATGTTGAATGCGAGCGGGTCTCTCGGGCTCAGCGTCATCCCACGCCGGAACCGCTCCGTTGCGCGTGCGGGATCGTCCGTGAAGATCGCGATCCAGCCGAGCCGAGCCCATGCCCAGGCATTGTTCGGATCAAGCGCCAGCGCCTTTTCGATAAAGGTGGCGGCGCGATCCTGATCGCCGCAGATGCTCATTGCCGCGCCAGCCGCAGTCAGAGCCGTCGGATCGTCGCTGATCGAGCCTGCACCTTCGATCGCTGCACGCGCCTGATCCAGTTCATACTCCGGCCGGTCGGTCCATAGGTAGGAGGCGCTCGAGGCATGGCACCACGCCAGAAGCGCATGCGCGCGGCCGTAGCCGGGATCGACCAGGATCGCCTGCCGAAGCAGTTCGATCGCCTGGTTGTTGCTATCCCTGCGGCGCCCCCAGAGATTGGGGAAGGCGCGCATGACGAAATCATAGGCGCGCAGACTGGCCGGCGGCTTGCGCTTGGCAAGCTCGATCTCGGCATCGCGGATGGCGGGGTGAATGGCGCCTGCCACCTGCGCGGCGATCCGATCCTGGAACTCGAAAATATCCTCGATTGCGCCCTCGTAGCGATCCGACCAGGATTGGGTCCGCGTCTCGGCGTCGACCAGTTGCACGGAAATGCGCAGCCGGTCGCCACCGCGGCGCACGGTGCCTTCAACCACATAGGTGACACCGAGCTCCCTGCCGACGTCACGCACGTCGACGAAGCGCCCCTTGTAGGTGAAGGCGGACTGGCGCGCGATGACGAAGAAATCCCGGACGCGCGAGAGCGCCGCAGTGATCTCCTCCACGACACCGTCGACGAAGTACTCGTCGCCTGGACCGCTCAGATTGTCGAAGGGCATGACGACGAGCGACGGCTGGTCCTTGCTGCGACCGGCCAGCGGCGCCCCGTCGAGGACGCCACCTCCGACAGCGATCTCGTCTTGCCAGTCGACCCGGAAAACCAGAATGGGCCGGGGGATGTTCTTCAAGGTCCGCTCGCCGAGGCTGGTCAGCGCGAAGGGCACCTTGCCGTCGAGATGTTCGCGCACCGCCCCGGAAATACAGATGCCCGACGGGACGGCGATCTCCTGCAGGCGCGCGGCGATATTGACTCCGTCGCCAAGCAGATCGTCTCCCGACACGACGATGTCGCCGAGATTGACACCGATGCGAAACTGCAGGCGGCGTTCGGGGGGCAGTTCCTGCGCATCGAGAAGACCGCGCTGGATTTCCACCGCGCAGCGGACGGCCTGAACAGCGCTTGGAAACTCGGCGACGAGACCATCGCCGGCACTGCCGAAGATGCGGCCGCCATGGTCATCCACCAATTCGGCAATCCGCCCCCGGCAAAGGTCGAGCGCGCGAAGCGTGTTCTCTTCGTCGAGCGCTGCGAGGCGACTGAAGCCGGCGACATCGGCCGCCAGGATGGCTGCGAGCTTTCGATCCACAACGGTGACCGCTCCTGCGGCGGAGGATTTCGTTGTGTTTAATATGCGCGAATTTTCGAATATTCACAGATACCTGTGGCAAGCGAGAGCGGATCAAGACCGCAGCCGGTCAAGAAGGCGCCCCCGGCAGCCGTGCCGCACAACAGCTTGCCTGCTGCGACGTGTCGGCCGCCTAGACCACGGGCGGTATCAGGGTCAACACGTCGCCATCATCCGGAATGAGCAACCTGGGCAAGGCGATGCCGTGGGCGCTGGCGGCGGCGCGGAGATCACCTCGGCTGACCGTCGCATGGTCGAGCGCCTCCATGTGCGTTGCAACCACGATGCTCTTCTTGGAGGCCTCGCAGACCGCGATCGTCTGCGCCGCATCCATCACGATCAGGGCGCCGTCCCAGCGTGCGCCGCAGGAATGGGTGACGATCACATCCGGCTTCGTATCGTGGATGGTCTTTTCGATGGCCGGATAGAGCACCGTGTCGCCGGCCCAGTAAACCGTCGGCTCGCCCTTGGCCTCAAGGCTGAAACCCATGACCGGCCCCATGTCCTGAACGACAGGACCAAGGCCGTGGCTGCCGTCACGTCGGGTGAGCTTCAGGCCCTGCCACTGCGCCTTGCCGAGAAGGGGCGTGACGTCGCGAAAACCAGCGCCACGGATCGCCTCCTCGTCGCCCGGCTGGCAGAAGATCGGCAGCCCCTTCGGCAAGCGATGCTTGGCGGTGTCGTCGAAGTGGTCCTCGTGCAGATGCGAGATAATGACGAGTTCGACCCCGGCAAGAATGGTATCGGTGTCGAACGGCAGCCCGACCAGCGGATTGGGCGCCCGCCCCGCAAAGGACGGCAGGCTGTCCTTCGGCCCTAGAAAGGGATCGATCAGCACCGTGTGACCGGCATAGTCGAGCTTGAGTGTCGCATTGCGGATAAGCTGGAGCTTCATGGGGTGTCCTCCCTTGCCGGAACCGGCCTTGACCATCGCGGCGATCCTTGCGCATGCGGCAGCGAAATCAAGCCCTGAAATGACGCGCGAGGGTTGAGAAACGCCGCCGTCCTTCACGCCAACCCCGTTCGATGGCGCCAGCATGCGCTGTCCGCGTTACCGCCAGCCGCAATCCCACGGCTGGCCCCTAGCGGTGCGATGACAGGCAAAGGCCCGGCCGCAGGAATGGGTGGCGGAAATCGTCATGCGGCCCCGGCCCGAGCCGCGGGCAAACATCTGCCGGAACGCGACATCGGCATTTGCGGGGCAATTGGCAAAGCTCTTTTTCTGCAGTTCGGCCGGTGGGCTGATCGCGCGGGTGCCGGTGTTTTTCTGCGGTGCCTTGATCGTGCCTTGCGTCTCGCCTGGTTGCGGCAGCTTCGCCTCGCGCCGGATCGTGACGCAGCGCCCATCCTTCGCCTCTTCGTTACGGCCGCAAGCAAGCGGGCAGATCCGCACCTTCTCCGACTTCAGGCGACCGAGCACGTCGCTGGAGGGTTCGAGCGTCGCAAGGTCGACCTTTGCGAACTTGCCGAAGGCTTCGAGCGCCTTGCGGCTGCCGGCACCCCAGACGCCATCCTCGCTGCCGGCGCGACAGCCCAGCCGGTTGAGCTCAACCTGTACGGAACGGGCCAATGTCGTGTCGTCGGCATTGGGCGCGGCCAGCGCCGGATCGATGGCCGCCACGGCCTGGCCACCCGATCCGCCGGGCACGCCTTCGGATGTAGGCACTGAAGCCCGCTCGATGATCTTGATCTTTGCCTTGGCGAGCGATGCGAACGCACCGTCGGGATATTGCTGCAGATAGGCGTCGAAGAGGTCGCGGTCGGTCGCATCCTTGATCGTTTCCCAATAGGCAAGCTCGGCGGCCTCACCCGTCGCGGGCGCCTCGGCCGGCGCCGGCTTGCCGTCAACGACGGGCTTCAGCACCACTTCGCCGGTCAGCGAGGAATTGTCCCAGGGCACCTGCTTGCCGCCGGTTGCCGCCAGCACGTCGCGGCGCACGTCGATCAGTTCGCGGGTAATGTCGCGCCCCGGCTGGCCGAGATGTTTCAAGAGCGCCGATGTGAACGGCGAATTGCGCCCCGATCCGTCGAGGGCAACATTGCCGGGCTGGGTGGAGAAAGCGATCAGCGTGCCGATGCCGGTGCCGACCTTGGCCAGACCGCGGCCGACCGAGGCGGAGCGCGTGCCCATCGAGCGGGCGAGATTGACCGCTAGCGGATTGTCGCGGCAGGCGTCGAGCAGGATGATATTGACCCGTGTACTGCGCTCCATCGCCGACAGGATCAGGTTCATCGGCACCGCCTCGAATTCGAGATCGACAGAGGAAGCGAGCGTGGCATCGACGGGGGCGAGATAGTTTTCGCCGTTCACCTGCAGGCCGTGGCCGGCATAGAAGAACAGCGCGAGGTCGGCGCCGTCGAGCCGGCCGACGAAGTCCCGCACCGCACGGCGCACGCCCGAGAGGTCGAGATCGGCGCCCGTCACCACCTCGAAGCCCAGCCCTTCGAGCTTTGCCGCCATGTCGCGCGCGTCATTGCCGGGATTGGGCAAGGTGGCCACATGCTGATAGGCGGAATTGCCGATGACCAGCGCCACACGCTTTTCGGCCAGCGCCTCCGATGCGAAAAGCACTAGCAGAACGGACAAGGCGATGCGAAGGAATGGCATGGCTCCCCCCGGCAATGCGCGGATGATCGCGACCACGCGCGTCACCCCAACGCCCAAGCGTGCTACCGGCAATGCAGCCTGTCAATGCAAGGAGAGTGTCCGGCAGGCCCGAGGCGGGCTTGCCCGCCCGAACGAATGAGAGCTTCGGCGCCCGCGCCCATCCCTTGGGATTAGGCTTGGAGCGAAGAAAGCACCGCGACCGTTACTAGAGGGGTTGCCGGCGCCATCAGCGACGGCACCTGCCGAGCTATCGAGCGAATGGAGTGCCGCCCGACAGCGGCGCGCCTGCCGCGCCGCTGTCGCGGAATGAAAGGTTACTTGACGACGACGTTGCCGTTGACGATCTCGACGTTCTCATCGCCCTGCAGGCCGATGCGGTCACCGCTCGGCGCGGTGACGAAACAGCCGCTGGGGCAGATCATTTCGGTCGCTCCGGATGCGATCGCCACTTCCACACGGCTTTCACCCTCGACGACGATCAGAACGGCGGTCTCGCTGTCCTTGTTCGTGACAGTCGCGGCACTGGCAGCACCGGCCATCGGCGCCCCGGCCATCAGCAAACCGGAAAGCAAAGCAATCACAAATTTCTTCATCGCCCATCGACGCCAGACGCGCCGCCCTCTTGCCGAGCCGGCCGCCCCGTCGGTTACGCGACGCTGCGCCGGCCACCTCTTCAGCCGATGACCAGCGTAGTCGGTCACCAGAAGAATTGCATGCTTTTTATGGCAGGCCGGCTGAATAGTGGCTGAACGGTCCGTTTATCAGCGGTTTGGGTTTGCCCGGCGGCTGGCGCTCCGGCGGCTGCTTGCCCCCTCCACTTCGCGCTCCTCGTCGAGCGGCGCCGCAGCGGCAGTTTTCTTGTCCGAAGCGGCAGACTTGGCTGCGGCCCTTTCCTCGGCGGAGGTGGCGCCCTTCGGCTCGCCGACCTCTTCCGGGTGGTGGCTTTCGATGCCGGTCTGGTCCTCGACCGGCACGTCCTCGATCTTGACCGGGAACGGCGCACCGATGCCCTCGTCGCGGAAGCGTTCGTAGATCGAGACACGCAGGTCGTTGCGCACGCCGCCGCCGGTCAGGACGTCGGCCACGTAGATGCGCAATTCGAAGGTCATGCGGTCATCACCAAAGGCGGTGAAGCCGACGCTCGGCGACGGGTTCTTCAAGACCATGGGATGGGCGGCCGCGATCTCGGCGAGCAGCTCCATGATCCGGCGCGGCTCGCTGGCATAGGTGACGGTGATGGCGATTTCGGAGCGGCCAAGCTTGTTGCGGTGCGTCCAGTTGCCGACCGAGGCGTTGATGAGCAGCGAGTTCGGCATCATGATCGACTGGTGCTGGAATGTCTCGATCTCGGTCGCGCGGACAGAGATGCGCTTGACGAAACCTTCCGTCGTGCCGCTGACGATCCAGTCCCCCACCTTGAACGGGCGCTCGACGAGCAGGATGAGCCCCGAAACGAAGTTCGAGACGATGTTCTGCAGGCCGAAACCGACACCGAGCGAGAGAGCACCGGCAACGAGCGCGAGGTTGGAGAGGTCGATGCCGGCCGCCGACAGGCCGATCAGCCCCGCAAGCCCGACGCCGGTATAGCCGATGCCGGTGCGGATCGAGTTGCGCACGCCCGCATCGACCCGGCTGCGTGCCATGATGTTGCCGTCGATCCAGCGCTGCACGAAACGGGTAACGGCGTAGCCGAGCGCGAAGAACAGGATGCCGGCGAGGATGCCAACCAGCGAAATCGTGATCGAGCCGATCTTGATCTCGGTCACCATCCGGTAGGCCCAGGACTCGATGTCGGCGACCTGGAAGCCCCACTGCAAGAGGATCAGCGGGATGAAGAACATCACGACCAGCGCGTAGATGCTGAGGCCCGCGGCAAGGCCGATCTGGTCGAGCGCCACCTGTTCGAGATTATAGCGCCGCTCGAGATAACGCCCGGCGGCGGTCTCCGCAAAGGCGCCCTGCTTGGCAACCGCCCGGCCGGTGAGGATGCCGATATACATCGTGACGAGGATCGCGCCCGTAATGATGATCTGCGTGGCGATGAAGCGGGCAAGACCGACATAGCCCGACACAGCGGCAATGATGAGCAAGGCGCCGGTCGCGAGCAGCGCGAAAGACACCACCCGCGGCCAGGCGCGGCCATGGGCATCGAAGGATTCATCCTTCCTGAGCGTCGGCTTGATCCAGGCCGAAGCCATGATGATGAGGCCGATGACGATGGAGGCAATGTAGCTCTTGACGACGGTCAGGACGACAGGCGAACCGAGCGCCTCGCTGACGCCGCCGAAGAGGTAGTCGAGGCCGTTGACCAGCGCCATGGCGAAGATCGCGATCATCAGCATCCGCGCGCCGCGATCGGAAACCCGGACGAGCCGCCAGCGCGAATCGCGCGGCGACAACACGGCCTGAGCGAGCCTCGTCACGAAGAAGACGACGACGGCGACCCCGAGCGTGATTGCAATGATCGGTGCGATATCGGAACGCAGCACGTTGAAGCCGCGCAGGAACAGAAAGCTCGAGACCGCGAAGGCGGCCGACGCGATGGTCGGGATCAGTGTCGACCAGAATGCGACGGAGAGCCGCCGGAAGTAGCTCGGCTCCTCATCGGTAATGTCATGCTCGATCAGCGGGCGAAAGAGCCTGCGGCTGCCGGAAAGGAACACGAGCGCCGCCAGCAGCGACAGGAACAGCGCCGTCAGGAGCGGCACGCGCTTGTAGTTCCAGGCAAAGCTCAGCCAGCTACCGACGCTGCGCGACAGCACCCGGGTCTCGTCCGCCGTCGCCGTCAGCGCGTCGTCGAACATTCCGGTCGACACTTCGGTATTCTTCAGGAGCGTATTGGAAAACAGCGCGCGCCTTGTCGCGGTAATGGCGTTGGACAGCTTCGTCGCCTGCACCGACAGGCCTTCCGCCTCGCCGGTCAGCGCATTGATGGCACCACGTTCGGCCATCAGCCGCTTGCGCTCGGCCGTCACAATGTCGGCTTCGGGCGGTTGCCCCTCGGCCGGCGGATCGCCAAGTTCGGTCAGCCGCGCCTTGATTTCGTCGAGGCGCGGGCGGGTCGAAACCGAAACGCCGATGATCTGTTTGGCGAGCGCGTCGACCTGAACCTTGAGGTCGGCAAGCACGATGTCGTCGTCCTTGGCTTTCTCGACCCGTTCGGTCAGTCCCTTCAGTTCCTCGTCGGCCTTGGTCAGCTGCTCGGCCGCCTGGCTCTGGGCCGGCGGCGTCGCATCCGCCGGCAAGGCATCGGCCGCCGGCTGGGCATTCTGGGCAGGCTGTGTGGTTGTCGCCGCAGGTTCCGTGGCACCGGGGGTCGCCCCGTTCTCCGCTGGCTGCGCCTCCTGCGCCGGCTTGCCGGCAGCAGGCTGGGCGGCGGTCTGGGACGATTGTGCCCCTTGCGGCGATTGCGCCGGCTGTGCCGATTTCTGGCCCGCCTGCCCGTTTGCCTGTGCGGTTTGTTGCGCTGTCGGCTGCGCCGCCTTCTGGGCCATGACCGGGCCGCCCACGGCAAGCGCCAGCAGGCAGACGAGAATGGCGGGCAGTTTTCCGACAGAACGCAATTTCATGATCCTTGCAGATTGAGACCGTGGTCCGGAATCGCTCCGGCCGTCTTCACGTTTCGATGTGAATACGAAAGACGGCGGAAAGATGCAAAGAACGGCGATAAATCCCCGTCAGCGCCCGCTTTCCCGTTAAAAACCGGCGCCGGGCTGCGCCAGATAGGCAAGTTCGGCCTCCGTCGAGGGCCGCGCCAGGAAGGCGTTGCGATGCGGGAAACGACCGAACTGCTCGATCACCTCGCGGTGCCGGATGGCATAGTCGAGATAATCGGCATCGCCGAGCTCGGTAAAGAGCTTCACCGACATGGTCTGGTCGGTAAGGTTTTCCGAATGCTCGAAGGGCAGATAGACGAAGGCGCGCCATTCCGGCTTGATCGCCATGTCGGCACCGGCGCCAACGGCGAGCTTGGCCTCGTGCAGTGCCAGGCAATCGGTAGCAAAGGCGAGCGGCGTGCCGCGAAACATGTTGCGCGGCATCTGGTCCAAAAGCACGATCGCCGCCAGCCGGTTTTCCGGGCTCGCGCGCCAGATCTCGTCGACACCACGGGCCAGCGCCAGGTGCGACGCCTGGAAGCGGCGGATACAGGACTGGTCGAGTTCGTGGCTCGTCCCGAACCAGTCGTCATAGGTGAGTTCGCCAAACCAGAAATTCAGAACGTCCTGCGGCGTGCAGATGTCAGCTTCGTTCGCCATATGCTCCTCATGCGGGCCAATCGCCGATCCCTCGGCTGCGCTAACACATAGGCCGGAACCGGCCCTTGTCCATAACGTGTTCCTACCCGCCTTACGCGCGTCGCTTCAGGATGGCAATGAAGGCGATACCGCCGACGAGCCCGGTGACGACGCCGATCGGCATGTCCTCCGGCGCCATGATGACGCGGGCCGCCAGATCCGCAAGGATGAGCGTCAGCGCCCCGAAGAAGGCCGAGAGCGGAATGACCCGCACGTTGTCGCTGCCGGCCAGAAGCCGCACGAAATGCGGCACCATCAGCCCGACGAAACCGATCGCGCCGGAAAAGGCGACCATCACCCCGGTCAGAAGTGCGGTGACGACGAACAGCGTCAGCCGGAAGCGGCGCACGGGAATGCCGAGCGTCATCGCGGTTTCGTCGCCCATGGCGAGCGCATTGATTTCGCGCGCCCGGATCATCAGCCAGCCGAGGGACGCGAAAAGCACCACGCCGGGATAGACGAGCTGCGACCATTGCGCCAGGCCAAGACCGCCGAGCATCCAGAAGATGACCGTATGGGTCGCCCTCGGGTCCCCAAGGAAAATCATGAGGTTGCCGACGGATGTCAAGACGAAGGCGACCGCGACGCCGGCCAGCACGAGACGGTCGGCGCTGCTGCCGAGCACGCGGGAGACGAAGGCGACGAGCACGGTTGCGAGCAGCGCGCCGGCAAAGGCAAAGAGCGGCACCGTGGCAAGACCGAGGATCATGCCGGTGTGCAGCAGCGCCACGATCGCGCCGAGCGCGCCGCCGGAGGAAACGCCCAGCAGATGCGGATCGGCAAGTGGATTGCGCGTGACCGCCTGCAGCACGGCGCCAGTCAGCCCCAGCCCGGCGCCGACGAGGCCCGCCAGCATGACGCGCGGCAGGCGCACGTCCCAGACGATGCTCTCGCGCCCCGCCGACCAGAAAGCCTCGACGCTGCCCGGAGAAATCTTGCTGGCGATGATCGACCAGACGGTCGCAACCGGAATCGGCGCCGAGCCGAGCGATACGCCGGCCGTGACGGTCAAGGCCAGCAGCAAAAGCGCCGCCATGAGACCGGCACCCGCCTTCAGCGCCCGTGCCGGCGCTAGGCGTGAAACGGCGACGGAACCAGGCGACGCATCCTCAGCCAGCATCGCTTACAGGCCCTCGCCCTGAAAGGCCTTGGCAAGCCTGGCAATGGCGTCGATGTTGCGCGGGCCTGGCGTCGCCTCGACATAATCGAGCACGACGAAGCGATCGTTCTTGACGGCATCGACATTCTTGAAGGCCGCATTGTTCTTCATGAAGGCGATCTTGTCCTCGGCCTTCACCTCGCCGTAGTTGACGATGACCACCACTTCCGGGTTGCGCTCGATCACCGGTTCCCAGGAGATTTCCACCCAGCTCTTTTCCACGTCGTCCATGATGTTGGCGCCGCCGGCGGCCTCGATCATCGCCGTCGGAATGCCGAAGCGGCCGGAAGTAAACGGCTTCTCTTCGCCGGAATCATAGACGAAGACCCGCGTCGGGTTAGCCTTGCCGGCGGTCGCCTTGGTGATTTCGGCAAGCTGGCGGCGATAGCCGTCAACCAGCGTCTCGGCGCGATCCTCGACGCCGAAGATGCGGCCGAGATTGAGAAGATCGACGAACATGTCGTTCATATCAGGCTTCTGCTTGGCCATCACGTGGATGCAGGATTCGGTCAGCTCGTAGACGCCGATCTTGAAGGGCGCCAATGTCTCGGGCGTGACCTCGCCGCCGACCTTCATGCCGTAGTTCCAGCCGGCAAAGAGGAAATCGGCATCGGCGTTGAGCAGCACTTCCTTGGTCGGATATTTCTCCGAAAGCTCCGGCAGTTCCTTGACGCCTTCGCGCAGCTTCTCGTCCAGCGTCTTCCAGCCGGAAACGCCGGTATAGCCGACCATGCGGTCCTGGAGCCTCAGCGCCAGCATCATCTCCACCAGGTTGACGTCGTTGGCGATCGCGCGCTTCGGCGCCGCGTCGAAGGTCACCTCGCGGTTGCAGCTCTTGACGGTGACCGGATAGGCGAGCGCCGGCGTGGCGGCGGCAAGCACGAAAAGAAGGGAAAATGGGGCAATATTGATCTTCATGAAATCGATCCCTGTCGAGGAAGTGAAAAGGAAAAGCGGGCGCCGCCGGCAGCGGCATTGTGAACGGTGGCGGTGACGCCGAAGGCGGCCGAAAGCTCGCCGGGGCTAAGCACCTCTTCGGGCGGGCCGAAGGCCGTCAGCCGCCCGGCGGTCAAGATCGCGACATCTGTCGCAAACTCGGCGGCGAGGTTGATGTCGTGCAGCGTCGAGACGATTGTCAGCTTCAGCGTCTGCAAGAGCTCGAGGATTTCGAGCTGGTGGCGGATGTCGAGATGGTTCGTCGGCTCGTCGAGGATGATGATGCGCGGTTCCTGCGCCAGCGCGCGGGCGATCAGCACCCGCTGCTTCTCACCGCCCGAAAGCGTCGAGAACTGGCGACCGGCAAGATGGGCGAGATCGAGATGCGCGAGCGCATGCTGCACCCGCTCGCGGTCGAAATCGTTCCAGCCGCTCAGGCCCTCCCGCCGCGGAATGCGTCCCATCATCACGACGTCGCGCACGCTGAAGGGAAAATCGCCGGGCATCTCCTGCAAGACGACGGCGATTGTCCTTGCCGCCTCGCGCGCTGAGATCGACCAGAGATCGACGCCATCGACCGAAACACGGCCGGCGTTCGGCTGCACCGCCCGGTAGAGGCAGCGCAGAAGCGAGGTCTTGCCGGCGCCATTCGGCCCGAGGATCGCAAGCCGGCTGCCGGCCGCGATCGCAAAGCCGATGTCGTTGACCAGCGTCAGGCCCGAACGCGGCCCCCAGCGAAGGCCCTCGACCGTGAGGGCTGCACCCGTTGCGTTGCAGCTCATGGGTTCGTTCCTCTGCGCGACCTCATTGGAAGTGCCCGCCAAGATCTTCGGAGACGAGCATCGCCGCGGGAATGCGGGCAAGCGTCTTGCCTTTCAGCCCGCGCGGCCGTTCCGCCGCCCGCGTCATGCCATCGCCACGCTCGGCATAGGTTGTGGCAAAGCGCACGAGATCGTCGATGTCCTCTTCCGGCGAGACGTCGCCGAAGAGATAGGTCGCCTTCCCCGTTGCCTGGAAGGCGATGGTGCAGGGCCGCGTGCAGGCCGCCATGCAGACCGTTCCGGCGATCGAGAAGTCGCGATCGAGCGGTGCGCCGAGCGCTGCGATGCTCAGGTTGAGCCGCTTGATCAGCTCGGCACCGGGCACGCATGGGCCGCCGGTGAAGCGGCAATCGGTGCAGACCGTTATCTTGTGCTGTCGGAAATTCGGCTCAGCCATTCCTGCCCTCCGCCGGACTGACGGCAAGAGATGGCGAAACGGCAAGAGGACGGAAAACCGTCGTATGAAAGCCAGTTCTTTTCCATCGGAACACCCCGTCCGTTGTGGTTGATCGGTTCGATGGCAGGTCTCCTGGCTCGCGGGTCGTGGCGCATCCACGTCTTCCCGGTCTTCGACCAGTGACATGGTGTGAATGCGCTTTCCGCTCACAGTTGCGGGGGCAGCCACGGTCTCGGCCCCATCAGGGTCGTCCGTTCCGTGTTCCCTTTTCAGCCGCTTCCGCATTGTCGCGGACGCAGCACCATCAACGCCTTCCTCGCATGAATCGGCAGATGAGACAACCGCACGACACAGGCGGGAGGGATCTATCAACATGCGGCGTTTCGTCATGCGAGATTTGTTATTAAATAACATTACGTAACGCAAGCCGAAAATTGGGCGCCGGACACAATCCGACGCCCGCGATAGCGACCACGCTAAAACACGTGCCGTGCTACCTCAGAACTCCGGCGGCAAGAGTTCGGCCGTCAGCGTCACCGCGACAGAGGCGTTGCCCGGCAGGTTGCGCACGCCGCAGACGGAGCGAACATGGCCAGCCCTTTCGCCAAAGGCGGCCGCCAGAAGCTCGGAAGCACCGTCGAGGACCTTCGGGTGCTCCAGGAAATCCTCAGTGCAGGCGACATGTCCCTCCAGCCGGACGATCTGGCGAATACGCTCGAAACGGCCGAGATGCTCATGGATCTGCGCCAGCGCGTTGAGCACTGCCAACTCTGCGGCCTTGCGCCCCTCGTCGATGGTCACATCGCGCCCGAGCAGCCCCGTATGCACGAAGCGCCCGTCCAGCAATGGCCCCTGCATCGAAACATGAAGCATCTCACCCGCCTCGATCACCGCGCGATAGGCGCCGAGCGGCCTCGGCGGCGTCGGGAGCTGAACGCCAAGTGCGCCGAGCCTTCGGATAACCTCGTCCATCATTGCTTCCCCTCCTCGTCACCTTACGAACCGGCCGCCTTGCGGAGACGACACCGCCTTTTTCTCAAGCCCTCGAAATTCTGCCGCCCCTATCGCAAGCAGCAAGACGCGCCGTTCCGTGCCCAGCAACTTTTCCAAGCATAACCAAGAGAAAACGCCTCATGCCTCACGTTGGGAGATAACGTTACGAATTACAACACCAGAGTTGAAGTGCCATCGCGATCCGGGCCAGTGCCGCGGTCTTGCGATCGAATGCGACCGACACATCGTGGCGGCCTCGATCCCCAACCCCAAGTAAAAACGCTGAAATGTAACATACGTTACGCTCACGTAACCCTATGCCCGTTGAGAATTTCGACGACCGAAGCGACAATTGCCGGGATTAAGATTGGGCATCGACAAGCCTCGGAAACAAGCTCAACTTAGCCGCGCAGATCCCGAAATGAAGTGACGGCAACTCAACTTTCAGAAGGGAATAGCATCAGTGAATCCCATTGATTTCTTCGTCGACACGCTTCGGACCTATCCGCCTGTCGCCGTCTTCCTCGCCCTCGGCATCGGCTTCCTCATCGGTCCGATCAAGGTCGCGGGGTTCAACCTTGGAAATGTCACCGCCACGCTGCTTGCGGGCGTTCTCATCGGACAGCTGGGTATCCAGGTTTCCGGCGACCTGAAATCCACCCTGTTTTTGATTTTCCTCTTCGCCGTCGGCTACGGCGTCGGGCCGCAATTCGTGCGGGGCTTGAGCACCGATGGACCGAAACAGATCGCCTTTGCGCTCTCCGTGCTGGTGCTGTGCCTCGTCGTTCCCTATCTCTGCGCGCTGATTGCCGGGCTGCCGCTCGGCTATGGCGCCGGCATGTATGCCGGCTCGCAGACGATCTCGGCTGCAATCGGGGTTGCGACCGACCAGATCAATTCGCTCGGGCTGACGCCGGAGCAGGCCAAGACCTTTGCCGACCAGATCCCGATCGCCTATGCGGTGACCTATATCTGGGGCACGATCGGCTCGGCGATCATCCTCGCCCAGCTCGGTCCCAAGCTTCTTGGCATCGACCTTCCGGCGGCCTGCCGCGAATACGAGGCCAAGCTCGGCGGTGGCAGCGAAAGCAGCGAGCCCGGCATTACCCGCGCCTATCACGACTTCGGCCTCCGGGCCTATCGCGTCGACGCGGCAAGCGGGCTCACCGGAAAACCGGTCAAGGACATCCTTCCCGGGATCCGCGTCTTCGTCGAGCGCCTGCGGCGCGGCGACCAGATCATCGAGGCCGATGGCAACACCGTGCTGCAGCCGGGCGACGTCGTCGCCTTTTCGGGCCGGCGTTCGCTGCTCGTCGAAAACCTCGACAACAAGCTGCTCGAGGTCGAGGACAAGGAGCTGCTCAACGCGGAAGCCGAAGTCCTCGATGTCTACGTGACCAGCAAGGCGCTCGCCGGCAAGACGCTGGCGGAAGTCAGCACCATGGATTGGGCGCGCGGCGTCTATGCTCGCAAGATCATCCGCTCGCTGGTTGAGATCCCGGTGCTGCCCGGGACGACGGTCGAGCGCGGCGACATCGTCACCATCGGTGGCGCGAAACGCCATGTCGAAGCGGCGATCAAGGCGCTCGGCTTTGCCGACCGGCCTGTCGAGACGACCGACATCGCCTTTCTCGGCTGGGGGCTTTTCATCGGCGCGATGATCGGTGCGCTGACGATCACGATCGGCGGCATCCCGATCGGCCTTTCGACCTCCGGCGGCGCGCTTCTGGCGGGCCTCGTGCTCGGCTGGCTGCGCACCACCTACCCCGCCTTCGGCCGCATCCCGTCACCGGCGCTGTGGCTGATGAACACGCTCGGCCTCAACATCTTCATCGCCGTCGTCGGGATCGGCGCCGGCCCGGGCTTTGTCGCAGGCCTGCAGGAGGTCGGCATTTCGCTGTTCATCTGGGGCGTGGTCGCCACATCGATCCCGATGATCGCCTCGGTGCTCCTCGGCCACTATGTCTTCAAGTTCCACCCGGCGATCCTGTTTGGCGCCTGCGCCGGTGTGCGAACGACGACGGCAGCGCTCGGCATGATCCAGGAGGCGGCCAAGAGCAAGGTGCCGGCGCTCGGCTACGGCATGCCCTACGCCATCGGAAACACGCTGCTGACCATCTTCGGCCTCGTCATCGTCATCATGCTCGCCTGAGGCGAACGGGCGAAGCCGACCATCGTTCAAAATGCATAGATCACAGGGAGTGTGGACCATGTTGGACAGAAATTTCTACGACAGCCTTTCCGATCTCAGCCCGTTCGAAATCAAGGACGAACTGATCAAGCTCGCCAAGTCGAGCTCACAGAAATCCGCCAAGGCTTTCCTCAATGCCGGCCGCGGCAACCCGAACTGGACGGCGACACGCGCTCGCGAAGCCTTCTTCCTGCTCGGCCAGTTTGCGCTGACGGAAGCCAAGCGCGCCTATTACGACCCGAAGGCCGGCGTGGCCGGCATGCCGCCGAAGGACGGCGCCCACGCGCGGTTCGAAAAGTGGACGAAGAAGCTGCTGCAAAACACGGCTGACTGGGACGAAGAGGATGAAGGCATCCCGCCGGCAAAGACGCTTTCCGACGCCGTCAACTACGCCATCACCACCTTCCGCTTCGATGCGGACGCCTTCGTGCACGAGCTCACGGACTCGATCATCGGCGACAACTATCCGGTTCCCGATCGGGCGCTGCACCACAACGAGATCATCACCCACGAATACCTGATGTGGGCGATGTGCGCCGGCCACCGACCGAAGGCAAAGTTCGACCTTTACCCGGTCGAAGGCGGCACCGCCGCCATGTGCTACATCTTCAAGGCACTGAAGAACGCCCGCCTGCTTAACGCCGGCGACACGATCGCGCTCGGAACGCCGATCTTCACGCCCTATCTCGAAATGCCGGAGCTGGAGGACTACGATCTCAAGACCATCAACGTCAGCGCCGAGCAGGAGGACCGGTTCCAGTTCACCGACGAAGACATCAAGGCGCTGGAGAACCCCAAGGTGAAGGCGTTGTTCCTGGTCAACCCCGGCAACCCGTCCGCCGTGGCGATGGATCCGGATTCGATCAAGCGCCTTGTCGACCTCGTCAACAAGAAGCGCCCCGACCTGATCGTGCTGACGGACGACGTCTACGGCACCTTCGTTCCGGGCTTCCAGTCGCTGCTTGGGCATCTGCCGCGCAACACGATCGGCGTCTACTCCTATTCGAAGTACTTCGGCTGCACCGGCTGGCGCCTCGGCGTCATCGCCGTCGCCGAGGACAACATCTTCGACGAGAAGATCAAGGCCCATGGCGAACCGATCCAGAAGCTCCTCGAAAAACGCTACAAGGCGATGACGCCGAAGCCGCGCGAGGTGAAGTTCATCGACCGCATCGTCGCCGACAGCCGCGACGTGGCGCTGAACCACACCGCCGGCCTGTCGCTGCCCCAGCAGGTGATGATGACGCTCTTCGGCCTGGTCGAGCTGATGGACGTCGAGAAGGCTTACCAGAAGGCCTGCATCGCCATCTGCACCAAGCGCTTCTGGAACCTGATCGAGGGCATGGGCGTCGAGTCCAATCCGGGCATCTATTTCGACCACTATTACGGCATCATCGACTTCGAGTTCTGGCTGCGCAAATATGTCGGCGAGGATGTCGTCACCTGGGTGAAGGACAACATCCACCCGCTCGACATTCCCTTCCGGCTTGCCGAGGACCACGGCATCGTGCTGCTCAACGGCTCGGGTTTCGATGCGCCCAGTTGGTCGGCACGCGTCTCCTTCGCCAACCTCAATGACGAAGCCTATTCGCAGATCGGCCGCGCCGTGCGCTCGGTGGCGCGCGGTTACGTCCAGACCTACCAGGCCGCCAAAGGCCTGAAGATCAGCTAGCCGATCGGGCGGCCGGCAGCCATGCTGACCGCCCTTCCCCAACGCCTGGCCAGTGTTTCCTTCGGCCGACAAGCATCCCCGCATCTCCGGCTGGCGACTTTCTTTCCGCCGGCTCAGCGACCAGCGCATCATCCAGCTGAAGCGGCTTTCTTCGGCTTGGCACCGGGAGGAACCGCCGCGTGATCGACCACCTGTTCAGCATCCTGCGGGCGCATCCGGAGCTTGCCCTGTTCCTCGCGCTCGGCATCGGCTACGCGGTCGGCAAGATCACCATCTTCGGCGTCACCATCGGCGCCGTCACCGGCTGCCTGCTGGCGGGCGTGCTGATCGGCCAGACCGGTGCTGTGCTCTCCAACGACGTCAAGCAGGCGTTCTTCCTGCTCTTCCTCTTTGCCATCGGCTACCGCACCGGCCCGCAATTCTTCCAGAGCCTCAACGCCGACGCGCTGCCGCAGATCGCCGTTACCGTCACGCTCTGCGTCGTCGCGCTTGCCGTTGCGATCGTGCTCTCGATGCTCTTCGGCTTCGATCTTGGAACGGCAGCCGGGGTGCTCGCCGGCGGCGCGACGGAATCGGCGACCGTCGGCGTCGCGATCGACACCTTCCGCAAGACGGCACCGACGCCGGAAGCGGCGAGCCAGTTCGAATCCGCCGTGGCGACCGGCTTTGCCGTCGCCTATCTCGTCGGTGTCGTCACCGCCATCCTCGTCCAGTCGCAACTGGCGCCGCGGATGTTCGGCCGCAGCCTCAAGGAGGCCTGCGCCGAGCTAGAAGCCGAACTGAAGATCGCGCCGCAGACGAGCGGCGACACCGCACGGCGCGAAATCGAGGCGCGCGCCTTCGTCATTGCCGACGCACTGGTGGGGCTGGCGGTCGCGGAAGCCGAAGCGCGCGTTCCCGAAAACCAGAAGGCCTATATCGAGCAGATCCGCCGGGGCGAGGAGATCATCACCCCAACGCCCAAGGAGCGCCTGCAGGCTGGAGACATCATCGCCGTTGCCGGTCTTCGCGGCTTCCTCGTCGAATATTCCAGCCGGATCGGCACCGAGATCGACGACCGCACGCTGCTCGATATCCCGGTTGAAGTGCTCGATATCGTGGTAACGAACAAGGAGGTTGCGGGAAAACGCCTGTGGCAGCTGAGGCAGCAGCCGGAAGCGCGCTCGGTGTTCCTGCGCGGCATCCTGCGCGCCGGCCAGCCGATCCCGATCTTCCCTGGCCTCACCGTCCGCCGTGGCGACGTGATGTCGATTGCCGGCGCCAGACGCCATGTCGAGGAGGTGGCGAAGCTGCTCGGTTATGCCGACCGTGAGACCACCGCAACCGACATGGTCTTTGTCGGCGTCTTCATCTTCCTCGGCGGCCTCATCGGCATCCCTGCCCTGAAACTCGGCGCGCTCGAAATCGGCCTCGGCGTCGCCGTCGGCGTGCTGATCGCGGGCCTTTGCGCCGGCTGGCTGCGCTCGGTCCGGCGCACCTTCGGTTTCGTGCCGGAGGCAACCCTCTGGTTCTTCGACAGCGTCGGGCTCTGCGCCTTCATCGCCTGCGTCGGTATCTCGGCCGGCCCGAGTTTTGTCGCCGGCCTCGTCCAGTCCGGCCCGGCGCTGGTCATCGCCAGCCTGCTGATCTGCCTGATCTCGCATCTGGCCGCACTTGCGCTCGGCCGCTGGGTCTTCGGCATGAACGAAGGCGTGCTCGCCGGCACCTGCTGTGGCGCCGGAACCTCAGCCCCGGCGCTTGCCGCCGTGCAGGAGGCGGCCGGAAGCAAGGTCCCGACACTCGGCTACGGTCTCGGCTACGCGATCGGCAACGTGCTGCTGGCGCTCTGGGGCGCGGTTCTCGTCACCGTTCTGGCGTAGCGCAGCGAGGCTCCGCTCGGTGTCGAACTGCGAGAAGGTGCGGTTGCGAGGGGGCCAGCCGACCGGACAACCCCGCCGCGGCGCGCCCTCTCGTAACGACACAAGAACGCGCGGCCCACAGCGGCAGCGCCCGCAAATTGTGTCGAACGCGCCCGTCCGATTGACGACCGCCAGGGGCTAGACGCCTTCCAGAAAGTGCGCTTTCTGCGCCGGATAATAGTCTGAAAATGACGGCAAAGCCTTGCCGGCGCGCGCGGCGACCAGCATATCGAGGTAATATTCCCAGCCCGGCCCGACGTCGCCTGCGAGTTTCGGGTCGCTCAGATGTTGAACCAGGCGCAACTCCGTCGTGTCGCCCGTCTGCGTAAACGTCAACGCGATGCGCCACTCGCCGGCGTCATCCTTCATCGCCACGACCAGGCGGTGCGGCGCGGCGCACTCCTCGATCAGGACATCCGTCCATGGCTGGCTTTTCTCATGGAGCAGTTGCAGCCGCACGGTCTTGCCGGGCCCCGCTTCGCCTTCCCAGCGGCCGAACCAGAGCGCGGTGCTCTCGGACTTTGTCACGCTCGTCCAGACGTCGGCGATGGGTGCATGAAACGTGCGCGTCAGGATCAGGTCATTGCCACTGACGTGGCCGGTGGGCTTGGGGCTCATGCCATCTTCTCCCTCTTGTCGCTCACGGATAGGCAAATCTGCGGCGGGCGCTACCGCGCGTCTACCTGTACACGGTCGCGGCTATTTATGCGAGCATCCCTGTCGGCGAGGTGCCAGTCGCACCACACCTAACGCAGCGGCCACACCAGCATCAGTGTCGGGATGCTGACGATCACGATCACCACCGACAGCGGAAGGCCGAGGCGCGGATAGTCGCTGAACTTGTAGCCGCCCGGCCCCATGACCAGCGTGTTGCACTGGTGGCCGATGGGGGTGAGGAAATCGCAGCCGGCGCCGATGGCAACTGCCATCAGGAAGGCTTCCGGCTTGTAGCCGAGCGCGCCGGCGAAGCTCGCGGCGATCGGCGCCATAACGAGCACGGTGGCGGCATTGTTGAGGAACGGCGTCACCGCCATGGCGGCAAGCAGGATGATCGTCAGCGCGCCGGCCGGCGGCAGGCCTGCGGCAACCGTGCCGAGCCAGGCCGCAATGACATCGGTGCCCCCGGTCGTGCGCAAGGAATCGCTCACCGGGATCAGCGCCGCCAGCATCACCAGGATCGGCCCATCGACCGAGCGATAAAAATCGCGCAAGGGGATGATGCGGAAGACGACCATGGCGAGGGCTGCCGCGAAAAAGGCGATCGGCACCGGCACAAGTCCAACTGCCGTTGAGCCCATCGCGGCCGCCAGAACCAGAAGCGGCAGCGGTGCCTTTCGCGTCGTGCCAAGCAGGATCTCGCGCTGCGCCAGCGGCAGGCAGCCGAACTCCTGCAGGAAGAGCGTCAGTTCGCGCCGCGCGCCCTGCAGCACGATGATGTCACCTGCCCTCAAGCGGATACTGCCGAGCCGCTGCTTCAGCCTCTCGCCCTGGCGGCTGACGGCCAGCAGGTTGATGTTGTGGGTGTTGAACAGCGCCAGGCGCTGTGCCGACATGCCCTCGAGCGGGGAACCGCTGCCGACGACAGCTTCGATCGCCTCGATCTCGTCCCCGGCCTTTTCCCGCCCATGCGGCGCGCGGTCGCCGGCAATCTTCAGCTTGCCTTGCGAGACGATGCGATCGAGCGCTCCCGGACCGCCTTCAAAAATCAGGATGTCCTCGGCTTCGAGGGTAACGTCGGGAAGCGGCGCCAGATGCAGGCCGCGGCGAAAGATGGCGATGACGACAGCGCCGCCGTCGCCCAGTTTCACCAGATTGCTGAGCGCCTTGCCGATCGCCGGCGAACCGGCGGCAACAACCGCCTCGGACGTATAATCGGTGATCTCGATCGCCGAATGGACGGAGACCTGGCTGCTGGAGCGCTGCGGCACCAGCTTGTAGGCAAAGAGCAGGAAGATGCAGCCGACCAGCGCCAGCGTCGCGCCGACGGGCGTGAAGTCGAACATCGTGAAGCTCTCGCCGGTCAGCTCCTGGCGCACCCGTGAGACGACGATGTTCGGCGACGTGCCGACCTGGGTCATCAGCCCACCGATCAGCGAGCCGAAGGCCATCGGCATCAGGAAGACCGAAGGCTGGACATTCGACCGCCGGGCAAACTGGAAGGCGACCGGCAGCATGATCGCCAGCGCCCCGATGTTCTTGATGAAGGCGGAAAGCACTGTCACCGTGATGACCAGCAGTGCGAGCTGGGCCCGGACCGATGAGATGTTCGGCAGGAACCGCTGGATGGCGGCGTCGACGATCCCCGAGCGCGCCACCCCGGCGCTGACGATCAGGGCGCTGCCGACGATGATGACGATGTCGTCGCTGAAACCATCGAAGGCATGATCGTAAGGCACGATGCCGACGGCGACCGCCAGCATCAGCGCCGAACAGGCGATCACGTCGTATCGAAACCGCCCCCAGATAAAGAAGACCATCATGGCGCCGATGACGAGAAACGCGAGAGACTGTTCGGCGGTCATGCAATATCCGGGTTCAGCAAAGAGACTGGGCGGGACGGGACGTGCGGCCGACACAAGCCGAAACGCGCAATCCGCGCAGAAGTTCACACAAGACGTAACCCATGTTTCGGCAAATCGGAATTCATCTCAGCGACAAATCTGGGCATGAGTGCGAAGCGCATGGACCGCCGGCCGCGCCCGGCGGCGAGGCGACAGCCCCTGCCGCCCGCTACTCGATGGTCCCGAATACGGCCGTCTCCAGCGTATCGATCGCCTCGCCCCGCTTCTTGCCCTTCATCAGAAATCCAACCATCCGCCAGGCGTCTCGCCCGCGCAGCGCAATGGTTATCTCGGCGGTGGCGTCCGGTTCCTTGAGCGACTTCATCGCCAGGCGCCCCTTGGCCGTTGATCATAACCGGCGTCCAGTCCGCGCTCGCCTCGTATCCCGCCCTCGCCTGCAGTTCGGCGAGCACCTCGGCATATGGCCGTTCGTTCATTGTTGCCGGGACCTGCTCGTGCCCGCCGCTTGCTTGGTCCGCGCTGATCGCGAAGAGCATGTTGTCGCGCGAGAGATCCTCGACGTGCCAGGCGGCCTCGAACGTCGTCTGCCTGCTTATCACCGGATTGACGAAGGTCTGCATCGGGGGCGGCGGGCCACCAAGGCAGCCGGTATGTAAAGCAGCAGCATGTCGAAAATGCGCGCCAGAAAACGGGGCCATGGCCGGGCAAGCGGATATTCGGGCACTGGCGGCGGCGCGTCGGCGGACGGCCCGGGTCCTGGCGTCGCGCGGCGGAGGCCGCTTTGATTTCGGCCATGTCGCAGGCCGGGATCCGCTCCCCGTGTCCCTGCCGCCAAACCAGCACATCCGTTGAAAGCTCGTCCCGCGCTATCATCACCAGCAAAATGTTGTCGCTCACGGGCCCGTGTCGCTCGACCCGATCACATAGTGCCACGCTGCCATTTCGCCCCCAAAGGCGTGTCCAAAAAAGCTCGGAACGCACCCGAACGCCAGGTTGCGCGCAAGCCCGCCGCAACTGTCGCGATCAGGCACTCCACAACTGGGACAAGCCGTGAACATTTGCAAGCATTGCTTGCCGGAATCCGCATGACAGAACTTGGAAATTTCCGTTTAAGCGCTACACTTTAGAAGAGAGTGCTGGACCGCACCGGCAACGATCGTCCAAGGCGTTTCCGCCTGACGCTTGACGCCGTGTGGGCCAGGCTCAGCCATTCTGAGGATCGCCGACATGAAACACGCTTTTGCCGCCCTCTCCGTCGTGCTGCTTCTCAGTGGCTGCACGGCGACCACCGGCCCCGACATCAGCTACGGTTACTCGCCGAACATGCAACCGATTCCTGGCAGCATCACCTATGGCGGGCAACCGCGCACCAAGCTGAAGAAGGCACCCGTCGGCAGCATCGTCCCGCACCAGTTCATCGATTCCTACGGCCGCAAGGTCTACGAGACCTATATCATCGAGCCTGACCGTTCGTTGCGCCTCACCAGTCGCCGTTGGGCGCCGGACTTCCTCGGCTTCGACGACTGAACGAGATCACCTCACGGATCAGGCATCGCCGCTGAACTGCGCGTGCACCCAATCGCGAAGCACGCGGGTCGCTGGCCGGTCCGCCATGCGCGCACTGTAGACCAGGTCGTATCGGTCGCTTTCCAGCGTCAGGTCGAACGGCTGGACGAGAATGCCGGAGGCAAGCTCCTCGGCGACCAGCGTGAGGCTCAAGAGGGCAATTCCCTGCCCGGCGATGGCCGACTGCACGGCATGGATCTCGTCGGTAAAGGAAAGCCCCGCGCCGGCCTCGACATCGGTGGCGCCAGCCCGTTCCAGCCATTGCCGCCAGACCGGCGCGCGCGCATCGTGGCGGCGCAGCGTGCCCCAATCGTAGTGGATGAGCGTCGCGTGCTTGAGGTCCGCGGCACTGGCCGGCGCCAGTCGCGGCACGCAAACCGGGGCGAAACGATCGGCGAACAGCGGTTCGGTGACGAGGCCCGGATAATCACCGCCGCCAAGGCGGATCGCAGCATCCGCATCCACCTCCAGATCGACCATCCGGTGGGAGGCGTCCAGCCTCAGCGTCCACTCGGGATAGGCTTCGCGGAAGGAACCGGCAAGCGGCGCCAGGCGCTTGGCGACGAAGGCGACGGTGGACGTCAACCGCGCCACCTTGCTTGCCTCCTGCCGGCGCATGTCGGCGATCGCCTGCTCGAAACGGTCGAGGCCATCACGCAGCACCGGAAAGAGCACCTTTCCCGCAGTGGTCAGCCGGACCTGCCGCGTCCCTCGTTCGAAGAGCTTGGTCTCCAGCCTCTCCTCCAGCTGGCGGATCTGGTGGCTGACGGCAGTGGCCGAGACGTTCAGTTCCTCGGCCGCCAGCTTGAAGCTCATCCGCCGGGCGGCCGCTTCAAAGACCCTGAGTGCGCCGAGCGGCGGCAACTTCCTCATGATTTCCTCAATGGATGAACTCAGCTCATCTGTCGGCTGAGAAATCACTCTTTGTCAGCCGCTGAATGCCCAAGCATATTAGGATCAACAGCCAAGGCAACAGCGCCAAGCTGAGAAAATCTCAAGCATGAAAGGACATCTTATGTCTCTCGAACAGGTCGTCACCCAGCCGGATCCCTACGCGCCCTTCCTGCTTTCCCAGGCGATCAAGGCCAATGGCTTCGTCTTCGTCTCCGGTCAGGCGGCAATCGGCGACGACGGCAAGCTCGTCGGCGTCGGTGACTTCGACCGCCAGGCCGAACAGGCGTTCCGCAACCTCGACCGGGCGCTCAAGGCGGCGGACTCTGGGTTAGACAAGATCGTCAAGGTCACGATCTTCCTGCGCTCCATGGAGAATTTCGCCAAGATCATCGAGCTGCGCCGCACGTGGTTTTCCGCCCCCTATCCCGCCGACAGCATCATCGAGGTCTCCTCGCTCTATTCACCGGACGCGCTGATCGAGATCGAAGCGATCGCGCTCGATGGAGGCAAGTGACATGAACGCACCGTTTGGCATCGCGTCCCCCGCCTTCACCGGCACCCGTCTCAAGGGGCTTGATTTCGCCAATCGCCTGTCCGTGGCGCCGATGACCCGCATCAGCGCCACGGCGGCCGGCGCGCCCAGCGAGCGCATGCAGCACTATTACCAGCGCTTCGCCCGCGGCGGCTTCAGCCTGATCACGACCGAGGGCATCTACACCGACAAGGCCTATTCCCAAACCTACAAGGACCAGCCGGGCCTGACCGACCGGGAACAGGCTCTCGCCTGGCGACCGATCGTCGAGGCCGTTCATGCGGAAGGCGGGCGCATCTTCGCGCAGCTCATGCATGGCGGCGCGCTGGCGCAGGGCAACCCGCACAGGCCCGAGACGGTGGGCCCCTCCGCCGTCCGGCCGAAGGGCAGCCAGTTGACCGGTTATCACGGCGACGGCCCCTATGCCCTGCCGCGCGAAATCAGCGATGCCGAAATCGCCGAGGCGATCGAAGGGTTCGCCAGTGCCGCCCGGTTTGCAATCGAGGTTGCCGGTTTCGACGGCATCGAGATCCACGGCGCCAACGGCTATCTGCTCGATCAGTTCTTCACGGACTTTTCGAACCGGCGGGCGGATCGTTGGGGCGGAGATATCGTTGAGCGGCTCGGCCTGTCGCTCGAAGTGCTGAAGGCAGTGCGCGTGGCGATCGGCCCCGACGTCCCGCTGGGGCTGCGGCTCTCCCAGGGTAAGGTCAACGACTTCAGGCACAAATGGGCAGAACGCGAACAAGGTGCAGCCCGCGTGTTCGAGGCGCTCGCCGAAAGCCCGGCAGACTTCGTGCACGTGACCGAGTTCGAAGCCTGGAAGCCGGCCTTCGAGGGCGGCGACGCGTCGCTCGTTTCCCTCGCCCGCCGCCACGCGCCGCGCCTGTTCATCATCGCCAACGGCAGCCTGCACGATCTCGACCGCGCCGAGGAGGTGATGGAAGCCGGTGCCGACATGATCGCGCTTGGCCGCGGCGCGCTCGTCAATCCCGACTGGCCACAGCTCACCGCGAAACGCACCGCTCTGCGTCCGTTCGACCTGCCGTTCCTTGCGCCGATCAGCGATATCAAGGACAGCGAACTGGCTCTCTGAATGCAGAGAAACGGGCGCGCCCCGCAGGAGGCGCGCCCGTCAACTGTCCTAGTGATTGCCGGCTCCAGGCGGTCACCCCGCCGCCACGAAGCGATAGGCCGCCCCGTTGCGCTCCGCCCGCCCGATCCCCGGATAGGCCCAATGATAGCCAAGCAGCGCCAGCCGCTCCGACGCGGCCCGGTCGATCAGGGCCTTGCGGTTCTTCAAGGCCAGCTCCGCATCCGTGTCGAAGCCGAAATGCCAGTCGGGGTGCTCAAAGAAGACGATGTTGCTGGTGACCGCATCGCCCGTGATCACCAAGCCCTCATGTCCGGCGCCGTCACCGCCGGAAAGCTGAAGCGAGATATGACCGGGTGTGTGGCCCCGCGTGTCGAGCACCTGCATGCCGCTGACGATTTCGTCGCCGGGCTTCACCAGGGTCAGCCGGTCCTTGACCGCAAAGAGATCGCGCTGCGCACCCTTGGCAAAGCCATGAAGCACCTGCGGCATGGTCTTTTCGAAGTTGGGATCGGTCCAGAACCGCCATTCCCCCTCCGAAACGAAGTACTGCGCATTCGGAAAGGCGAGCGTGCCGTCGGCGCCAACGGTGCCGCCCGCATGGTCGGGATGGGCATGCGTCAGCACCACCTTCGTCACCGCACTCGGGTCGATGCCGGCCGCAAGCAGATTGGCGTGAAGCTTGCCGGCGCTCTCCTGGAAACGTGTGCCCGAGCCGTCGTCGACCACAATCAGATCGTCGCCAGTGCGAATGACCGGAATATTGGTGTGAAACGGCGCCTTTTCGGGAGTGCCGCCAAGCCGGCGCATGATCTCCGGCCGCTCTTCCGCCGTTGCATCCGGCAGCACGATGCTGACCGGCAGCATGATGAAGCCGTCGCTGACGACGGAAATATCGAAGCCGCCATGCCGGAAACGTTTGATATCTGCGGCATGGGCACCTTTCGGCAGCAGGGCGGAGGCTGCAAGCGCACTGGTGCCTGCAAGGAATTCACGACGGCCGGGGCCGGAGACGTCGGTGGGATTGTGGGAAGAGGTCATGGCTCTGATCCTTGGCTGAAGCGTTTGACATAGGGTGCCGGCGCCACCTGCGAGGCGGCACCGGCGAACAACCATCAGGCCTTGGCGAAGGCGAGCAGGTCGACGTTGAGCTGGTCCTTGTGGGTGTCGGTGATGCCGTGCGGTGCGCCGGCATAGACCTTGAGCTCCGCATGCGGCACCAGCGTCTTCGAGGCCCGTGCCGCCGCATCGATCGGCACGATCTGGTCGTCGTCGCCATGGATGATCAAGGTCGGCACGTCGAACTTCTTCAGGTCCTCGGTAAAGTCGGTCTGCGAGAAGGCGACGATCGAGTCATAGGTGTTCTTGTGTCCCCCCATCATGCCCTGCAGCCAGAAGCTGTCGATCATGCCCTGCGAGGCGACCGCACCCGGGCGGTTGAAACCGAAGAACGGGCCGGACGCGATGTCGCGGTAGAGCTTCGAGCGATCCTTCAGGCTTGCCGCCTGCAGGCCGTTGAAGACTTCCTTCGGCAGGCCGCCGGGGTTCCTGTCGGTCTTGACCATCAGCGGCGGCACGGCCGAGATCAAACCGGCCTTGGCGATCCGGCTGGTGCCATGGCGGCCGATATAGCGGCTGATTTCGCCGCCGCCGGTCGAAAACCCGGCAAGGAAGATACCCTTCAGATCGAGCGCGTTGATCAGATCCGCGAGGTCGTCGGCATAGTGGTCCATGTCGTTGCCGTCCCAGGGCTGCGACGAGCGGCCGTGGCCGCGGCGGTCATGGGTGACGACGCGGAAGCCGTTGGCGGCAAGGTGGAAGGCCTGCGCTTCCCAGCTGTCGGACGACAGCGGCCAGCCGTGGCTGAGCACGACGACCGGGCCATCCTTCGGACCCCAGTCCTTGTAATAGATCTCGACGCCATCGCGGGTGATGATGCGGCTGCCCATGGTGTTTTCTCCCTTAGTGCCGGAGGCGCCGGCGGTTGCTGCGGTGGTGGATGCGGCCTTGGCCGGCGTGTTCATGGCATTGACCGCGGCTGCCGTGGCGGCAGCGCCAAAGGCGGCCGAGAGAACCGTGCGGCGGGAGATGCCGTTGGAAACGCTTGCGGAAACTGCTTTTGCCTGTGTCATTGTCCTCACCTCTTTGATCTCTGTTGCTCGGGCTTCCATTCGGCGGAAGCGATGGTTGAATTGATAAATCGGTGGGCCTAACCTCTCGACCGGCAAAGCTGACAACGATGGGGGCAGAAGTGACAAAACGACCCGAAAACGAGCCGGCGGAGATCGGCATCGTCGTCTATCCCCGCGCCCTGATGTCGGCGATCCATGGGCTGACCGACATGTTCCAGGTGGCGAGCATGCAGTCGGTCGAGCAAAGCGGCAGAGACGCGCCGCAAATCCGCATCAGCCACTGGAAACTTCAGGAAGATGGCTCGGTATCGAAATCGCGCGACACCCACGAAGGCCCCTCCTCGGGCCTTGTGGCCCTGATCCTGCCGCCGACGCTCTCCGATCTGCCGGTCGGCGATCGCATCGGTGCCCTGCCCGCCTTCGTGCGCGAACAGCATCAACGCGGCGCGACGATCTGCTCCGTCTGCGGCGGCGCCTATCTGCTGGCAGAGTCCGGCCTCGCCGCCGGCCGCACCATCACCACCCACTGGTCGCATCAAGACCTGATCTCCAACCGCTACAGCGACATCCGCGTCGACACCGACAGGCTGCTGATCGACGAAGGCGACATCATCACCGCCGGCGGCATGATGGCCTGGATCGACCTCGGCCTGAAACTCGTCGACCGGTTCCTCGGAACCGACGTCATGCTGGCAACCGCACGCTACATGATCATCGACCCCGGCGCGCGCGAGCAGAGCTATTACAGCGTCTTCGCCCCGAAGCTCGATCACGGCGACACGATCATCCTGAAGATCCAGCACTGGCTGCACGGCGCCAACACCAAGGGCGTGACGCTGCAGATGATGGCCGACCGCGCCGGTCTCGGCGACCGCACCTTCCTGCGCCGTTTCCAGAAGGCGACCGGCTTCAACCCGACCGAATATTGCCAGCGGCTACGGATCGCCAAATCCCGCGATCTGCTGGAGCGCTCACATCTCTCGATCGAGCAGGTTGCCTGGCAAAGCGGCTATGACGACACCAACGCCTATCGCAAGATATTCCGCAAGATCCTGGGTCTCTCACCGAAGGAGTATCGCCTTCGCTTCTCGGTTTCGGAGAGCGTCCGCACTTTGGGCGCTCCGGCAAATCCGATACCGGCCGTGTGATCATCGACGGGCGAAACCCTTTAGAGCACCAAACGCAAAAAGCGCCGCGCACCCTTTCGGGTGCGCGGCGCTTTGATTAAAAGACGTAGGTCAAGCAGCCCTGAGCGCTAGGCTTTTCCGGCAATCACGAACACGATCCGCCGGATCGCTTCGGCAAAGCTGACACCGAGGGCCATCGCAGCAATTCCCGTCACTCCTAGTGCGCCAATACCCATGAGCTTCCACCGCCTGACGTCATCAGTCACCGGCTTCATATCGGAGATTTCGGCACCGATAGCGGAAGCCGACGCTTCCAGTTCGTTGACCCGCTCGGCGAGTTCATCCATGCGCCGGTGAACACTGGCCTGACTGGCGGCAGATTTATCCTCCGCCCGCCTGGCGCCATCCTCGATCCGATGAATGGACTCCTGCAGGCCGCGCATGCCGGCAACCAGTTCTCCCAACTGGCGATGAACAACGATATCGATTTCAGCCAGCGACATGATGGTCTCCCCCGTGCTTCGCGCATTCGGCCTTCGTCCAGATATCCGCGGCACAAAGGCCGACGACCGTGCGATCGATCCGGCGCTGATCCGCTGCCGATGCTCCGCGCGCGCCGACAAGATCAGTTCCGACCACGGCGCGCAGCCCGGGAGCACTGGCCGGACGCGAAGTCCCACAGCCTGCCAGCATCAAGGCAGGAATCGTAATCAAGGCGCTTCCCACGAGCGCGGCTCTGAGCGTCATTGTTCTGCCTTTCGATGGCATTGGCGTAGGATCGTGCGCCGTCCGCGCGAATTTCATGGATGAGCCAGACGAGACCCGCCAGGATGAGGCCTGAGATGAGGAGCTTCGGCCAGGCAAACATCATTTCGCCCAGCCAAGGCGTCGCGCCAGCACGTACCAGCACTCCGAGAGAATGCCCGCACAAAGCCCGATACCCACCTCCATCAGCATCTGCACGTCGGGATCATCGGCAAGCACCAGCCCCGCCTCCGGCGCCAGCAGCCCTTTAGCCACGAGCAGCCCCGCGCCGTAGCGCAGCAGGATACGGATGACGACAGCACTCATTTCGTCCACCGCCCAAGAAACCCGGCAACCGCCTCGATGAGACGGCGCAGGCGATTGAATTTGGCCCCGTGCGAAGCGTTGACGCCTTCCATGTCGGGCGCCCTTTCGACCGAGCCGGGCCGCAGCACGACAACAACGGAGGGATCGGCCGAAGCGCTCTCGCGACCATATCCGGCCGCACGCAGCGCCGCCTCGAAGGCGCGGCCGTAGGCCTCGATCTTCGGCCCGTTCTGCCTGATATCGCCGTTGATAATCGCGCGTGAGGCGGCATAACGATAGCCGGTCGCGGCTGGAGACCGGCTATCGTCCGTGTCGAAATCAGTCAGTCGCTTGCCCGTGAAAAGCCCGTGCACCATGCCGTCGAAAAGAATGCGAATGGCCGTTGCCGGATCACAGGCACGATCCGGCATCTCCACCAGACCAAACTTGCCATAGTTCGCGCGACCGGTAATTTGCGCCAGTCCTCGCCCGCGAAAGACCCACCCGTCGTCGTCTTCGACATTGCCAAGCCGCCCGCCATAGACCCGGTTCGCAAGCTTGCGCGGATTGCCCGCGTAGGGTTCCGCGCTCGCAAGCGTCGGAAATCGCGCCGGCCATACTTGCATGAGCCGCCCTGCCGAGTAGTTCAGATTCTCCTCGACCGGCCGCATTGTGCCGCCGGTTTCGTGATGGGCCTCGGCGAGAATTGCGGCCAGATGGCAGAGGCCTACCGCACGCCGGCGCCCCTCCAGGACGACCGCGTCCAGGCTTTCGAACTGCTTTGCAGAATAGGACTTGAATACACCCGACGCGGGATCGCGCATCCGCATCCCGGTCCCAGGCGCAAAGCGCTGCGGCAAACGGGTGGTCCCAGCCGAAATCGAGCCCGCCGATCTGCACCCAGTGTCGTGGGATCTCGAAGGGTTCGACCCGGATCTGCTCCTCCGTCACCGGGAAGATTCTTCCCGACCCGAGCGTCGGCACCCCCTTGGTGCGCGCTTCCTTCTCATGCGCGGGGTAGCTCGCGACGATCTTCGCACGTTCCTCGGGCGAATAATGTTCGGCATCGTCGATCGTCATCGTCACCACGGTCCGGTCGTCTGATGGTTCCAGCAGATAGCGGCTGACGACCGAGCTCATGCCTTTCAGCGGCGTAAACGTCACGGCGACCGATCCACCGGTCGCATTGGTGCGGGTGATGCCCTCGAAATAGACGTCTTCCGGCGGCTCCTCGTCGAACCAGACATAGTCGACGGTGTTCGCCTGCCATTTCGCCCGGCCCTGCTCGTAAGCCTTCAAGAGCAGCGTCGAGGTGCCGCCCGAAGTGTGCCGCACGGTCACGCTGTCGAGCGCGCCGGAAGCGCTGGAGCGCCGGGTCCAGCCTGAGATCGCCGCCTTCGGCAGATAGCCCGTGCCCCAATCCTCCTCGCTCATCGGCGGGCCGACGAGCAGCCGCTGCACGCCATCGCGTGTCAGCTCGTGCGATTCCGAACCGCCGATCATCGTGATCGGCCGGTCGAACCGTCGGCCCGCCCACCAAGAGGGATAGTCGCCTGTCAGATGCATCGCCGCTTCCGCGGCCCCCGCCAGCGTCTTGCCGAGCTGGTTGCCGGCCATGAACAGCCGCTCGCGAAAGGTAGCGCCGGCCTCATGAAATGCTGTCTGCTTCGTATAGGGCTGGTAATAGCGCAGCCTATTCGTGTTCTGCCGCCGCCCGATCTCCATCGCCAGTTCCACCCGCTCCCTGAGAAGCGAGGAAAGGCCTGATGGTCTGGTCGAGCTTGCGGATCCGCTCGAGGAGTTGTTCATCCGTCATCTCGCCCATCTGGTTTGGATTGATGGTCACGTCCTTCGGCATCAGCGCCGCTATCGTCTTCAGGAAGTCGTTTGGGTTCTTCTCGATCAGCGCGTGGATCGCGGCCGCCCCTCGGCTCTCCCAGGCCGAAAGCATGTCTTCGAGAAAGAGTTCGCCGAGCTTGGTGCGGACCGCCTTGCGCGTGCGCGCCCGGGGGACGGCCCCATCCCCTCCGGCGCGCGGCAGAAAGCGCCCGGTCTTCGGGTCCTTTGCGGGTTTCACTGTCATGGGATTTGCTCCGGGGCACGAGGCGATTGCTCCTCCTGCGCACGTTGGATCGGCCGCCGCTTGACCAAAAGTTGCATTCTGCCATCAAAACCGACCGGTAGCGGCGGGATTTGGAGGCGATCGCAGGTGATCCGGCGTTTGTGGACGAAACTGCTCGGCATGTTCGAGAGGCCGGCTCCGGCCCTGCGTCCAGCGCGACCCCGAGAAAGCGTTTCGCTGGTGGTATAGTGCTGCGCGTCAAAATCACCGCGGCGCACAATTGATGGTCGCCGTAGCCTTTGAACTCGGTATCGTCGTGACGGCTGATCTACCGGAAGCAGCCTATTGGGCGTCGCTCTCCTATTTCAATGCCCGAGGCGATCCGGAAAAACTGGAGATCGTCGATCCCTGTTACCGGTCGGTCCCGGACAAGTTGACCTACGAACAAAAACTGGCGCTCATAGAGCGGCTCGAGCGTCAGGTTGGGCGGGATTAACGGGTGGCAAGGGCGCTGTTCGTCCGCGACCGCCGAGCGGCACTTCGGTCTCGGCGCCCGCGCCTCGCACACAGCAAGCGTGACAGCCGATCACAGAAAAATGCGTGTGTCACGCCGGATGTCACGCTTGCAACCTTGACTTCAGGTTGCATTCGGTCATCAATACCGCTCACCGGGTTGCCCCACATCGGGTGCTTCTGGCGCAATGCATCGCAAGCGCTCCTGCTCTACCGGCAGCGGCCAGGGAAAAGTCAAATTAGTTCAAGATTTTAAGCAGTTTTTCAGCCTAGCAGTCCAGCCGCGGGAACCATGCAATGAATGCAACAGGTGCCAGATGATCCGCAACACGTTCAGCAAGTTGAAGACCATTTTCACCCCGCGGCCGTCCGCAACGAATATCTCGCCCAGGTTGCTTGAACTGGCGACGTCAGGAAATGTCGATGCCCAGGCGAAACTCGCCGAAATCTATTTCAACGATGGCGGCGCGGAACACTATGCGGCCTCGCTTCATTGGAACCGCCAGGCCGCCCGCCAGGGTCATCCGGCTGCCCAGGCCCGCCTCGTGACCATCTATCAGAGAGGCCTCGGCGTCGAGCGCGATCCGAAGGAAGCCTCGCGCTGGCTGCGCAGCATCGGGCAGCCCCGCCCGCGACATGAGACCGGCGCCTCCGTCACCGGCAAGATTGCCAAGCAGGAAGCCTAAGGCTTTCGCGTAAAAGTGGGCAGCGGTATTGCCGCAACGACATGCATAAAAACAAGATCTTAAAGCCTGTCGCGTGAGCCCTTTCCACGCGACCAGCTTTAGGGCTTTCGCACCAGAACATGCGGCGATCTTGCGACAGCAGCATGCGGGCGCCGAGGACGTGAAGCCCAAGTGCGGATCCGAAAAATCGCGAAGCGCCGTGATGCCGTAGCGGCCGTCGTCACCCGCGTCTCAGCGGTCGCAGCCGGCGCCGGCGCGGATTTGAGTTTTTTGGATATCGGCATCAGCGCCCAGGCAAGGCCGCGCCAATCCGCCGGAATCAAAAAGGCCGTTTCAATGACGAAACGGCCAGCCTGTAATATCCTTAGCCCGCTTCCGTTCGCTTGGCAAGCCCCTTTGCCAAAATTTGTTTCTGTTTTGTTCGTTTTCTTCCTTTACCCCCGCCCCGCCTCTTTGCCAGCCCATGTGCGCGATCGGTGGTACAATCGCGAGCGCCATGCAAGGCCGCTGGCGCCATGTCTCCTTCCTCAACGGATCCGGGGCCGGCGGCGGCATGGTTGATCCGTTTCGATGAGGAAGCGGTTGATCCCGCTCCCACGACCACGGGAGGTTCCCATGACACGACAATACCTGATCGCCGCTCTATGCGCGGCACTTCTTGCTTTTACCGGCTGCACCACCGACCAGGCGAGCCGCGCCAGCACTCCTGCTCCGAACCCCAGTTACCAGGGCATGCAAGGCGTCCAGGGCATGAGTCAGGGCGGCGGCGGTGCTGGCGGTTATTGAGGTCGCTGATGCTTCGTAGACGGCGAAGCTGGCGGGGCTCGACGTTGGTCCAGATCGCCCGCCCGCAGTGTCGCTCCCGTGCAAAGCCTCGGCCGAACGCACCGCGCACCGAAGCCAATCGGATTGAACATCTTGGGCCGACATGCGTTGAGTAACCATGACGCGCATTCTCGCTGCCGCGCCATTTGTTTGCGCGCATTCTGTGTTAAGCTTCCCCTTGGGAGGAAAATGCCATGGAGAATTTCTTCGCACTCGCCGCCATCGTCGTCGGCTCCGCAATCCTGGGGCTCGCGCTCGCCTACGGGTTTCGTCGCAAGGACGCGCACCGCCCTCCCGAACATGACGACGCCCGGTTGAAGTTCTAGAAGACGTTGAAGTTCTAGAAGACCGGGCTTTTCCGACCTCGCCGGTCCGCGGCCGCTCCGCTTGTCTGCCTCTTCGCGGGGTTGCCGCAATGAGCGATTCCTAGCAGACGCCTCCCCTGCAAACGCGCGACGCGGCAGAGTTCGCCCGATATCATCGACAGGATGTCTGGCTCGATAGCGCGTGCTTGGGATGCCGATTGCATCGCGGACCAAGACTTGGAAAACGACAGGAGCCGGATGCGATGTCCCCCAATCCGCACGGCCACGCCCCCTCATTGAACCACCTCCAATCTTGAGATCTTGAACGCCCAGACCGGAACCTTTTCCGCGCGCCTCGGCTTATTCCTGGCAAACCGCCAGCAAGGAGATGCGACGATGAACAAGGCAAACCCGAAATCCCGTGACCGAGAGACACCGGAAGACGTGCCCCCGTCTGGCGAAACACGCGCAGTGCCGATCGGTAAGATCCCGCCCCTCCCCGTCGACCAGCTTCCCGCGGGAGACGATCCGACGCCGGTCGACCACGGTCGCGTGCCGCCCGTTCCGAGCCGCGACGAAGCCAATATCGATCCGGACGATGCACTGCCTGACGACCGCGAAGAGAAGATCCTCGAGGATGATCCGGGGCGCGAGAAAACCCGCTTCGACGAGGAGATGCCGCGCAGCAGTCGATAGAGGCTGCGTTCCCACCCATGCCGGGCCGCGTTCCCTCAGCGCATGTGAACGCCAGAAAACAAAAAAGAGGCCCGCCGGTCAGCGACCGGCGGGCCTCCTTAAAACACGCTCGCCTCAGAAGTAGGGCGAATAGCACTGCTGGCGCGGGCCACCATAGGGCTGGAACGAGTTGTCCCAGGCACGGTAGGAGCGATAGCGCGCATAGCACCAGTCGGCATGGCGCGGGTTGACGCCGGTCTCGTAGCGACGCGCTGGCGGAGCGGCAATCGCGCCGCCGATGATGACTCCGGTGCCGAAGGCCGCCAGCGGATACCACCAGCCGTCATTGTGGCGGCGATAGCCGTAGCGCTCGTAGCGATAGCCGCGGTGGCCGTTATAGTAGCCATAGCGGTAGCCGCCGTCCCAACCCGGACGCGGACGATAGCCGCCATGCCAGCCTGGCCGCGGGCGGTAACCGCCGTCCCAGCCGGGGCGCGGCCGATAGCCGCCGTGCCAGCCCGGCGGACGCCGGCGATGGTGACCGCCGTTCCATTCCCGGTGCTGCACCAGTTGAACGTCGCTCTTCTGCACCCGCTCGATGGCAACAGCCGGCAGGGCGTTTGCCGGCGTGATGCCCGAAAGAGCCGTTATCGCCGCAAGCACGACGATGCCAATCTTCTTCATTTCATCACCTGTCCGTTTGTAACAGGTGCGAGTTTTGGTCGGGGCGACGTGAACCCACAATGAATGCGACAATCCTAATATGGACCGCAACTCATAGGTAGCATCGCAATACTCCAGGGTGACACTGCCCCTGGGCAAGCCCGCCATCCCCGGCGATGGCCTGCCATACCCGGGTTGCCCCTGTCATCCCCTCAGGTGCGCGCCCCCGCCTTGCCGCGCAGCTTCAGCGCATGGGCGATCAGCGTCTCCACCACCTGGCCGTAGGCGATGCCGTCGGCTGCCAGCGCCTTGGCGTACATACTGATATTGGTGAAGCCGGGAATGGTGTTGATCTCGTTGATCATGAGGCTTCCATCGGCGCGCAGGAAGAAGTCCACCCGCGCCATCCCCGCGCAGTCAAGCGCCCGGAATGCCCGCGCGGCCATGTCCTTGGCCTCGGCGATCACCTCTTCGGAGAGTTTGGCGGGCGCCTCGACGACTGCGCCGCCGGCATCGACATATTTGGCGTCGTAGCTGTAGAAACCGTGGCTCGCAGCCGGAATGATTTCGCCCGGTCGCGAGACGGTGAGCTGTCCCTTCGCATCCTCCAGCACCGAGCACTCGATCTCGCGGGCCTGGACGAACTCCTCGATCAGCACCTTGTCGTCGTGCCGGAACGCCTCGTTAAGCGCCGCCTGAAGCGCGTCCAGACTGTCGACGCGGCTGACGCCGACGGAAGATCCCTGCCGCGCCGGCTTGACGAAAACCGGCAGTCCCAGGCTTTCGAGGATGGTCTCGCTTGAATAGGCGTCGCCCGCATGAAGGCCGATCGCCCGCGCAACGGCAATGCCTTCGGCCACCAGCAGGCGCTTGGCGAGCGCCTTGTCCATGGCGACCGCCGAAGCCGCGACACCGCAGCCGACATAGGCGACATCGGCAGTTTCCGCATAGCCTTGCACCGTCCCGTCTTCGCCGAAGGGACCATGCAGAACCGGAAAGATCAGGTCGATCGCCGGCAGCAACCCTTGGCGGCCGTCGGCCGCGATGGTGACCGCCCGCCCCCGTCCGCCGGGGATTAGCGCCACCTGCGTTCCCGACACGGGGATCGCCTTCGGCAGTTCCCCGTCTTCGAGATCGACCAGCATCCAGCGGCCATCCCTGGCGATCCCGATCGGCACGATCTCGTAGCGCGTCCGATCGAGCGCCGCGACGGCGTTGCGCGCCGACATCAGCGAAACCTCATGCTCCGCCGACCGGCCACCGAACAGCACGGCAATGCGCAACTTACCTGTCATGATCCTTTTCCCTCCAGAATCGTGGTGCATCGTGCGCAACCAAGCGAGCGAAGATGGCAAGAAAAGGTCGAGAGACGCGGCATCAGCGCGGGAGGAATATTTTCCTTAAGGGCAGCCTTGCCGCTTGAATTCCGCCGAACGAAATACAATTGATGCGCGAACACTGGTTTGAAGGAGAAGCTGCCGATGGCCGAGGTCCTCGTATTCCACCATGCCCAGGGGCTGACACCCGGCATGCACGCTTTTGCCGACGACCTGCGCGCGGCCGGGCACGTCGTCCACCTGCCCGATCTCTTCGAAGGACGTACATTCGCGAGCATCGAGGAGGGCGTTGCCCATATCGAGGCGGTCGGCTTTGAAGAGATGCGCGAGCGCGGCGTGCACCTCGCCGATGCCCTCCCCGAAAACCTCGTCTATGCCGGCTTCTCCTTCGGTGTCCTGCCGGCTCAGAAACTCGCCCAGACCCGCCCCGGCGCCCGCGGCGCCCTGCTCTTTTACTCCTGCATCCCGATCAGTGGCCAGTGGTCCTTCGGCCCCTGGCCGGCCGGCGTACCCGTTCAAATCCACGGCATGGACAACGACCCGATCTTCGTCGGCGAAGGCGATATCGACGCCGCCTGCGAGATCGTCGAGAAGGCAGAGGACGCCGAACTGTTCCTCTATCCGGGCGACCAGCACTACTTCGCCGACAGCTCGCTGCCCTCCTATGACGCGGCGGCAAGTGCGCTGGCGATGAAACGGATACTTGCCTTCCTCGAGCGGATCTGACCGGCGCCTCGAAAGCCCGACGATCGAGCGGCGCTGCCATGATCAGACAGCGCCGCTTCTCATTTTCCGGTTCAGTTGCCGGTCGGCATCGGCAGACTGAAGCCTTCCTTGCCGAGCTCATCGCGCAGCCACTGGAACTGCTGATACTTCGAGATTTCGATCGGACCGGTATAGGTCCCGCTTTGAAGCTTGCGCGGTGGATATTTGACGTAGGTCATCATCAATTGCTTGATGGAGTCGCTGATGGTCACCATCGTCCAGGTGCGCTCGGTGTAGTTGTTCATGAAGATGTCGTAGCGCTCCTGCGGGTCCTGCCAGAGGTCGAAGATCTGCGGCACCGTCGCCACATATTTGTTCGGACCCTTCCAGCCCTGATTGCTGTCGACGGCAAGGCCGCCGGTCGCCTGTCCATTGTCGCCACGCAGGTTGAACACCGCCTTGTAATTGCCGACGCGGGCAGCGCCGGGAGACAGTTCGTTCTCGGTGAAATAGAACCATGAGTTCCGTTCCGACTTGCCGGTTCCCAGAAGCACTGGCGACATGTCGAAGCTGTCGAAGATGATCGGCTGGCCCTCGCGGTCCTTGTCCGGCAGAGCGACACCGGCAACCGAAGCAAATGTCGCCATCAGGTCGAGGCCGCCGACGATGTCATGGTTCTTGGAGCCGGCCTTGATCTTGCCCGGCCAGACGGCGATGGCGGGAACGCGGTTGCCACCCTCGCGCACCGTGCCCTTGGTGCCACGAAACGGCGTATAGCCGGCGTCGGGATAGACATCCTGCCAGGCGCCATTGTCGGTCGTGTAGAAGACCAGCGTATTCTTGTCGAGGCCGGTCTCGCGCAGCTTGTCCATGATGCGGCCGATGCGGGTGTCCAGCTCCACGATGCTGTCGGCATATTTCGACTTCGACAGCGATTTATGCTCGAACTCGGGCGCCGGCATGTTCGGCTGGTGCACCTTCATGAAGTTGACGTCGATGAAGAACGGCTTGTCGGATTTCGCAGCGTCGTCGAGAAACTCGATGGCCGCCTTTTCGACGTAGCTGTCGAAATAAGGGATGCCGACGACCCCTGCCGCGCCATTGACCGTGGGCGTGTCGATATACTGGCCGTTGATCTTGAAGTCCTCGACCGCCGTTTCGCCGGCCTTACCGGAGAGCGCGCCCTTGGTGACCTTCTGGAACATGGCCCTGAGCTTGGGGTCCATATCCGGGAACCAGGTCGGGTCGGCGTAAGTGTAGGCGTTGAGGTGGTAAAGGCCGCAATACTTCATGACGTCGAAGCCATGAGCGTTCGGCAAGGCATAGTCCGCCTCGCCCAAATGCCATTTGCCGGTGAAATAGGTCTGGTACCCGCCGAGCTTCAAGACGGAGGCGAGCGTCCATTCGGCCGCCGGAAGACCGCCGCCTTCCCCCTGGAATGCAACCGTCGTCATGCCGCTGCGGTTGGGAATACGCCCGGTGATCATGGCGGCGCGACCCGGCGTGCAGCTCGGCTGGGCATAGAAATCATAAAACAGCATGCCCTGTTCGGCCAGCTTGTCGATGTTGGGTGTCGGCATGCCTCGTCCTTCACCGCCGCCATAGGGGCCGAGGTCTCCGTAGCCGGTGTCATCGGAAACGATCAGAAGGATGTTGGGTTTTGGTGTTGCTTGCTGCGCACGCGCCGGGGTTGACAGGCCAGCGACAATGCTCAGCCCTGCCACGCACGACGCCAGAAGTTTCATCGGAAAAGTCCGCGACACGCAGCGGGACGAATTTGAATGATCAGATGCCTTTATCATTGTCAGGTTCCTTCCTGCGATGAGCCATCGCGCGAAAAACTGATCTGGGAAGAAGCACGTCTCCATTGAGGTTCGACGCGCAAAGCCATGCCTGAATTTTCAAACAAATTTCGGCTGCCAAAACGGCAACTCACGACCGATTGCGAAAGGCCGTTGCCGTCTGCGCGGGCATGCTGCTCCTTTCGCGCGGGCAATCAAGTACGTAACTGTAACGAACGCCATAAACGTGGGCGCTCAACCGGTGGCGCAGTGACCGCATCGGGCCGAAATCGACCGGAAACGAGCCTCCCTTGAGCCGCGAACGGACCTCATTCTTGGATTTGCCTTGCAGAAAGATCCAGGCACTGGAAATCTGATACAAATACGCAATACTGAAGAAATCCGAGGTGACCGCAAATCATTCTCGAACTTTCAAATAATATTGCTGCAAGAATTGAAATTGTTTTGGAGTAACCGTGCTGATCTACTCGGACGAAAACCTTGAAGTCATTTATCGACCGGGTTCATCCCCCTATCTGCTGGTGACCTTCAACGAGATGGAGATCCAGGCAAACGGCAGCCGCTACTGGGGCCAGCGCTTTTGCGAGAAGGCCGACATCTCAGCCCTCGGCTTCATCAGTAGGCGGCCCAACTGGTTTCCGGCGGCAAGCGTGGTCAAGGCGGTCGAAGCCGCAGCACCCATTCTGAATGCAGCTCCCGAGCGCATTCTGTACGGCCATTCGCAGGGTGGTTATGCGGCGCTTCGCTATCGCCGGCGCTTCAATGCCACCACGGCCATCGCCTTTTGCCCGCAGGTCTCGATCGACCCGAAATCCGTCCCCTACGACAATCGCTTCCTCCGGCATTTTTCGCCCGATCTGCACGCCAATATGGGCATTTCGCCCGATCAGGCCGCCGGCCGCGCCTTCATTTTTTATGATCCCTTCCACGCGATCGATCGCCGCCACGCCGAGCGCATCGCAGCACTTCAGGCCGAAACGCATCTCGTGCGCGTTCACATGACCGGCCACGGCACCGTCCGTGTCTTTACCGGCACCGAGCGTGCCCTTTCGCTGATCGCCGCCTGCAGAACCCATGACGTTTCGCGCCTGCGGGGTCTTGCCCGCGCCGCCCGGGTCGATGCGCCCATGCGTCCCTATCAGGTCGCCGTCGCCGCCATGGCCCGGCATCCCGCCTGGTCCGACGCGCTCAACGCCCGCTTCGGCGACCGTTTTGCGCCAACGGAGCGGGTCAACTTCCTTTATCACCGCGCCAATCGCCACATCCGCGACGGCGATCTCGTCACCGCACGCAATATGCTGGCGAAGGCTCTCGCCCTCCTGCCCGGCGATCCCGCCCTCACGCACCGGCTGAAGGAACTCGACGCTCGCATCCTGCGCGAACGGAAGGTTGCGAGGAGCCTCGTAGGGTAGGATAGGCGATGTTATTCGGCCGGCTGCGCGTTGCTTAGCTTTCCTCGTGGGGCGGAGCGCGTCGGAGATAGACCTCATCGACGGCTGCCAGGAGAGAGCTTTCGGTTGAGGTAGACAAATTGAACTCGAACATAAGAAACCGGGCAAGATGTTCGGCGCAGCTTCCCTCCCGCGGTATCTGGTGCTCAGCGCAGGTCGCCTCGAACACACACCGCAGCAGCTCGATTTCCGCGACGCTCATCAAGACATTTCCATTCGCGTCAGACACGGGCGTTTACCTCGCCTTCTTCGGGCCCGCTGTGGTGCGTTGAGAAGCACAGCGGAGGCCAAATTGCTGGTCGAGGCCGGCCATAGTCCAGGAGCCGATATACAACCGCGCTCCCGTCCAGGACCCGTCACGTTCCACACGCCTGCCATATTGATCGAGTTCGCCCGTGTTGCCGGTTGCCCCACCGTTTCGCAGCCAAAGCGCGAGGCCAATCTGATGTGTGCGATGGAGCGGTTTCATCGGCGTCTATCTCCTTGTCTTGACGCAGATCAGTTGCTCTACAAAAGCCGGTGGCGCTCCTGCGTATCCCGGCTGCGCTTCAATATGCCGGAGCTGTCATGACGTTCCTGCGGCCTTTCGCATGCCTTTTGACTGGCCGGCTTTGCGACCGTCAGCACAAGACCACGGTGACGGATTTCAGGTTTAACCCGGAATAGTCGCTTCAATGTTTCGACATAGCGCATGGCATTCCTCAGTGGCTGCGGGTCATTCCCCAGTCGATCGGTTCCAGATTGCTTTCAGCGCTGACCCGCTCCTGTCCGAGTTCATCGTTGCGAATTCGATATTGAGGGGCGTTGTCGCGTAGCGGCATCTTTGCGGTGATGCGATAGGTTTCGGCGGTTCTCGGTGAGAGATTATGACGGTCTCGCAGGCGAACGGACAGTCCGACGGGATAGCGATGCTGGGACATGGTTTTATCCTCACTGTCCGGGCGCATCTGATATCTCGGCGCCGCTGAGCGCGACCAAACGCGCCAACTCGTCGGGTTCGATTTGTATCAACCGCATTCGGTAGTGGTTCTCGACTGTCGCGGGCAACTTGATGAAGGTGGCAACACGGCGGTAGGCGAGCCAGGAAAGCCCTTCGATCGGCACCTCGTCGTCATCGATTTCGTAGGCGCCGGCGACGATCGTCTCATCGACGCCCGGCAATCTGAACGGTCGGTCGAAATGGATTGTCCGGTGAATCGTTCGGTCGAACATGACATCTCCTCCCGATACCGGCAGTCGCCGGCACGCGATCTCGTTTGATACCGCTGCGTGCGGCAGCGCTACGACGCGGCGATCTAAGGGGGAAATGGCGGGTCGAGGTTCTGACGCCGCGAGAAGCCAAGCAGGCTTAAATCGATTTAATCAGCGTGCGCGTCAATTGAGGTCTATTCAAGGCCAAGATGAGGCGGACCCTTCGTGGCCTGAATACCCCGGGCGCAGGCGGCTGGCGACCCCTGACGAAGCAATCGGCCGCATCAATGACGCGAAAGTCTGGCATGCGGTCAACGAGAAAGCCCGGGGCGAAATCGCACCGACCTTCCTCATCATCGCTCTTACACCAGTGCCAGTACATCCGTGGTCAAAAGCCTAAAGCGACACGGCAATTGCGAGCAGCGAAACGTTCAGCGCTCACCTGCATGATGTTTTCCTACGAACCGGAGGTGGCCGCCACGACCGAGTGAAGAGCCTTCCGCGGATAATCGTTACCGTGCCTGAGAGACCGGCGCGCGCCCCATCCACGCGGCTCCGGTCGCATCCGCCCGCCCCTCAGGCCGGTTCGAGCGTCGCGTGTTCAGCCGAACATGCGACGCTCGTCGCGGTGCGCAGCCGCGCTGACGCGAGGGCATTCGAACCCGCATCGCGGCAAGCGGCGCTGCGAAGCGCGAGCCGGGCTTGAAACCGCGCCACTGGCAGCGGCCGATCCGCGCCGCTCGCGTTCACGCCCCTTCCTTCTCCCGCGAAAGCCCCAGCTGCCAGTGCAGCTCCATCAGTCCGCGCTTCAGCCAGGCGAGCTGCGGTTCCGGCATGGTGCGCAGCATCTCGTAGTCCATGATGCAGACGTTGAAGACAGTGGTCTTCACCTGCGGCCCGTCCGGCAGTTTCAAGAGCACGCCTTCCAGCTCCATCATCCGGTTCGCCGCCTGGCGGGCGCCGCGGGCGCGCTCGGCGCTCGTCTCGCCGGCAAAACCCTTCACGTCGAACAGCGATTGGGCCCGCACGCTCGGGAAAGGAATGCCGGTGAGGCTGTAGTAGCGCGCCATCTGCCGGCTGTATTCGTCGCCCGCCTCGCGCTCATGCGCCGTCAGCTTGCCGTCGAGGAACATGCGACCGAGCGTGTAGCCGGCAAAGGGGCTGGCAACATCGGCATCGCGCCTGCCGGAAAAATGCATGCGCCGGCGCGCGTCCAGCGCCACGGAGCAGACCTCGCGCTCGCTTTCGCCATGCTTGATCTGCCCGCCCGGATAGCGCGCCACATTGGCCTTGCGCGGCCGGCCCGCCCGGCTGGCGCGCTTGATGCGGATGCGCTCTGCCTTTGATGTCATGGTCTCTTCTCCTTTTGCAATCTGCATGTGCCCTCGCCCGATGCATGTGTCTGCGGCCGCGGGCGGGACTGAAATTCGTCGGAAAATCAAAATGCCGGCGCGCCGATCCCGTCGGCACCGGCATTCGCGGGCAAGCGGCCCGGCTGCTGGGTCCGTCCGCGCCGCCGCGCATTGCCGGGCTCGCGCTTGTTGACGGCGTGCAGCACCGAGGTGTGGTCGCGCCGAAAGATCCGCCCGAGCGCCGGCAGCGATAGATCCGGACGCTCGTCGTAAACGGCGGTCATGCAGCGGTGCCGCGGCTCGACCAGCCGCCGCTCGCGGCCAACCCCGATGATGTCCTCGAAGCTGATCCCAGGATAGGCGCCAAGCACCTCCTCGATAATCGCCCGCACCGGCCGGCGGTTGAACAGATCGCTGTTTGCCACCGCCGTGGCACCGCAGATCAGCCGCGCCTGAGAGAGGATGCGCGCCTCGGCATCGGCGAGCGCCAGTTCCAACTCCTGGATCCGGCTCGCCTGCGCCCGCACCTGAACGGCGACGAGGCCGACGAGATCGTCGAGCGTCGCCGGTTTTGCAGCCGCGCTCCCCGCTTCGTCCCCCGAGAGCATCCTTTCCGCCGACCCTTCCGCTGCGCGGCCCGGTGCCTGTCCTGTCGTCAATTCAGTGCCTTCAGACCGCATGGAAAGCCTCCCTCGAAACGGCTGGATTGAGATTTGCACGCTCGACGCCGGACACGAGCCAGTCGCGAAACGCATTCCGCGCCGCCGGATTTTGCGGGGCCGTATCATCCGGCTGCCTATCAGCTGCGCTTTCGGTCGGGACGTTCGCGCCTTGCGCCCGCCCGTCGGAGGAAACTGCATCCCGCCCGGCCTTCGCTGCCGCATGCGCCTGACGGAAGCTTTCGACCATCGCCCGCACCCGGCTGCGGCTTGCCGGCGATCGCCGATCGTCGGCCGGGCGCGGCGTCAGCGCCGCAACCATCTCGCGTTTGCGGGCAAGATCCGCCCTGAGACCCAGCGCCTCCGCCTTGGCGAGCGCTGCCAGCACCGGCGGCTTGGGTATCGTGCCGAGAAGCACGTTGGGATTGGCGGCATAGTCGCCGCGGATCAGTTTCTGCGTCGCCGCCGAAAGCCCCGAGGCCGGCACGCCCGAAAGCGCGTAGTGGTAGACCGCAATGATCTTCCTCGGCTCGATCGTCGGGGGCATGGTCATGCCGGCCGTCTGCATCGCATCGAGGCTGCGCAGCACCGCCGCCTCGTTGACGCAAGCCAGCCGCTCAGTGAGCGCGGTAATCTCCCGGCCCAAGGTCGAAAGCCGGGCCTCCGCCGGCGAAATCATCATCTCTGAATAGGTCATTGTTCTCGTTTCCGTTCAGTTGGTTTTCGATTGTCTGCCTGCATTCCCGCTGATGGCGGGCAAAGGCGGTCTCGTGCGGCGGCGCCTGGGGGTGATGGCCGCGACGGGCCTGTCCGCCACCGCGCAACCCGCGGCCGCCGGCATTGCGCATCCAGTTTCGCCAGGTGGCGGCCCAGTCGAGCTTGGTCGCATCGCGTCCGGATTTGGCGCGCCAGTAGTCGCGGAACTTGTCGAACTCGACGCCGGCCTCGGCCCGGCCGAAGCCGAGGCCGGCGGCAAAGCCCCAGTCAGGCTCGAAATCTTCAGGCAGCCGCATCGCCCGGCCGCTCCCGTTGCGCCGCGAGCCTGCCGCATCCGGAACGGCTGCAGCCGGAACAGGCCGGTCGGCGTCCCCACCCGGATTCGGGTCGGGAGAGTTAGTTTCTTTAGGGGGTGTGGGGGAGCTTTCTTTATCAGAGAGGGCACCGTCGGCCGTCACCGTGACATCGCGTGACGTCACGCGGGCCCGACGGCGCTGCTGCCTTTCGCGGTCGCCCGCCCGGCGGCGCTCGATCTCGGATACGTGCCCCGCCTCGGCAGCGCGCACGGCAGAAAGGATCATCTCGGGCGACGCGCCCGATTGAACCAGGGCTTCGACGATTGCGGTAATGCGCATGCGCTCAAGCCCTCGCCGGCCGGCGGAAAGGAGAGCGCACCACCTGGCGGGAGAAGACGCCCGCCACCCGGCTTGGACGACGAAGCCCGGGCTTGGAACCGACGTCCCCGGTCGCCAGCCGCCCCGGAGTTTCACACGTCGGCAAAACCCCGCGCCCTCCCGGCGCCTTCCCTGTCAAATCATTGTCAGCCATGCCGCTTCCCATGCTTTCCCCTTTGGCCGTGCCCATTGGCACGGCCATTCGTCGCGCCTGCCGCGCGCCCGCTTCCGATTGTTCTTCCCGTCACTGGCCGGTCGCCTTGCCGCTCACCGTCAGGCAAGCAGCCGATCGCCTTCGCCGTCCCCTCCCGGTGTCAGGGGCCACGCCTCCGCCGAAGGAGGCACTGCAACGGCCGAAACCCGTGACCTTGGCGCCGCCGGCACGCACTGGCTGCGCGCCGGCTGCTCTCCACCGACGTGGCGCACGTCACCGGCCACGGACCGTCATCGGCCCGCGTGGCAACCATGCGCCGGCGCGCCGGCATCGATTGGAAAAGCGAGAGGTCGCCGGGGAGGAAACGACGGCCTCTCGCCTGGACCACCGCACAAGATGCGGCGATCGATGCTGAATGCGCCCCCTGGTCGGCATCGGCTGAGACGGATCGATCATCCGCATCCAGTCCGCTTGCTGGCCCACTGGGCGCCGTTACGGTTGCTGCAGCGGGTTTCTGCCGCTCATTTCCGTTGACATCCTATTCATAGTAGGATTTCTTATTGCCATCAAGAGGAAAAATCCTATTGGACGACGGAAACGGAATCTGGGATGCCAGTGCCATGGACGAATTGCGCCACCTCATCCGGGAAGCAGTCGACGCGAAGAAGACGACCTACAAGGATCTGTCGATCGCGATCGGGAAGAACCATGCCTATATCCAGCAGTTCGTGGAGCGGGAGACGCCGCGGGAACTGCGCGAGCGCGACGCCCGCGCGATCGTCGAGCTGATCCAGGGGGCTGCCGCCGCCGGCGAAGCCGCGCCCAGACGCGCGCCGGGTTTTGCGCCGCAGATCGTGCCCGGCGAGCAGCTCGTCGGCCATCGCGACCTGCCGATCTTTGCGGCCGCGCAAGGCGGCGACGGCCATGTGATCGTCACCTTCGATGCGGTCGAATATGTCAAGCGCCCGTCCGTGCTCGAGGGCGTCAAGGGCGCCTACGGCATCTACCTCACCGGCAGCTCGATGATCCCGGCCTATGAGCCGGGCGACATGGCGCTCGTCCACCCGCACCTGCCACCCACGCGCGACAAGGACGTGGTGCTCTACCACGTCCCCCCCGCCAACGATGCCGAGGCAATCATCAAGCGGCTCGTCTCGTTCAACGACCGCGAATGGACGCTGAGGCAATACAACCCCTTCCTGGAGTTCACCGAGAGCCGGGTCGAATGGTCCTTCTGCCACCGGGTCGTCGGCAAATACAGCGCGCGGTAAGCGGGGCGAGCACCACAAACAATCACAGGATTTTAAAGAGATTGAGCGGCAATCCGGTCGGGATCGCCGAGCAGCCGCCGCTTAGGTACGCCGCAATTTTTCAGCCCGCTCGTCGCGCTTTAAGTCTTTGATTTCTCGCCCATCGCCGCCGCAAACAGCACAAATAAGCGAGTTGCCTTAGTCGGAACACCGATCGACCAAGGCCTGAAAAGCAGCGTCAACCGCTGTCCGAGGGCTGTTTGCGACCACCCAGATCGGATCGGCCGCAGCGACGACCCTATCACCGGAACCACCAAGGTCAGCCGCCCGAACCGCCTCGAAAATGGCGCAGGCGCGCTTGCTCCTGCGATTGTACGCAAGCTCGAACATGGCCTCCGGAGGCCCGGCAGGATCGGCAAACACCTGCACGACATAGGCCCGAAATCCGCGCCTGTCGTCGCAAAAATTGATCTGTCGCAGGAGAACGGGGCTCAACTCGGCCTCGTCAACCGGAATGGGCGAAGACCAATATTGACCGGTAGACGGCTCGCCGCTTGCACGACTGTCGACGGACATCATTTCACGCCTCCCAACATTGCGCGACGACATTACCACGGCGCACCCAGCTCGTAACCAATGAACATTGAGTGGCTCCCAAGCGGTGAGCGCCTTCTTCGACCGCTCACGGATGTGACCGTTACGGGCCACCCCTGCCCGGCGACAGCCGTCACGCCGCCATCGCCTCCTCGATCTCCGTGGGCAGGTCGCCGATCGTAAAGAGCACCCTGGCATTCTCGAACTCACCGGTCGCAAGGTCGCCCGAGCGGCTGAAGGCGATCACCCCCACCTTGGTCGCCGCGAGCCTTTCGGCCAGCCGCTGGGCATGCTCGGGTCCGGTCGCCTGCACCGGATCGTCGGCGAGAAATGCGCCGCGGCTCCCCAGTGTGAAGCTCTGAACGACGAAGTAGGTGATCATCCCATGCTCCTTTTCCGCCACCTGGAATGGCGGCCCCACAGTGGCGCAATCACCCGAACAAAACAAGAACAAACAGTGCGTCATCGACAACTTGAACAAGGCAATTCCTGCCGGCAGTGTTTTTCCTATTGACTGAAAGATAGGATTTTTCCTATATCTACATCAGAAACACAGCCGGAGGGGCCGACAGGAAACCCGCGAAGGGTGTTCCAGTGCGCACCTCGAACAGACGAGGTGAACGATGTCGGATGCGATCTCCGTGGGCGCCGCAACGGCGATGAGCGCAGCACCCTTTCTAAAGCGCCGAGAAATCATTCTCGCCATGATGACGCTCGGTGCCGGCACCTTCTGCGACGAGACCGACACGACGGGCACCACCTACCGAACCGCAGCCGACTGGCTCGATGTGCATGACGGCGAGCATGTGGAGCGGCTAATCCGCTTCGATCTCGACGCGCTTCACGGCGAAGATGTTACCGAGACCGTCGCCGATGCCTGGCTGAACGGTTTCGACCAGAGCCCCGAGCAGGAACACAGACTGCCCGCTTTCGTGCGAACGTCGCAGGCATGGGAACGCTGGTGCGCCGATTTCAGCGCGCAGTGCGCGCCTTTCGGCCAAACCGCCCACGGCACCCTCAACCACCGCCAGCAGTTCGGAACCAGCCTGCGATGACCGTCACGCTCGACAGATCCGCCCTCTTTGCAGCCATCGAAGCCTTCTGGGAAACCGAAGGCGGCAACGATCGCGGCATCGAGGCGGCGATTTCGGCTTACCTGCAGCGCCAGGGGCTCACCACCTTCGACGGTATGGCGACGCGCAAACGCGCCACGCTCGCCGCCACCACCGCCCGGCCCGCCTGACCTTCGCCTGCCCGGACGCCCACACACGCCCAATATTGGCAATCTCCAATCATTTGCGAACATGCTAATAGACAGCAGAGGCATCGCGGAGGAGACAGTCCATGCCAAGGCTTGCGCAACTCTATTTCAAGACCGCAATCATCTTTCTGATCATCGGCCTCTGCATGGGCCTGCACATGGCGATCAGCCAGGACCATGCAGCAACGCCGGCCCATGCCCATACGAACCTGCTCGGCTGGGTGACGATGGCGATCTTCGGCATCTATTACGCGCTCAACCCGGCCAAGGCCGAGCGGCGGCTCGCGCTGATCCAGTATTATGTCTACACGTCAGGCGTCGCGGTGCTCGTGCCCTCGCTCTATCTGATGACGACAGGCAGGCCCGAGATCGAGCCCATCGTTGCCGCCGCGTCTATCGTCGCCTTCCTCGGCGTGCTGCTATTTGCCGTGGTGATCTTCAGCAGCGCTGAAAGTCCCGCGCGCGCCAGCACCGCCCCATCGCGGTAGATAGGCCGTCGCAGCCCAGGGCACCTCGTCTCGCGTCACTTCGATGTCGATTTCAGCACGCGATGGGTCGCATCGTCCAGCGCGTGGCCGGTTTCGACACCGTCCTGCCGAAAGCCGCGCGCCGTGTTGGCGCAAGCCGAAAGCACAAGCACCGCCAGGCACAGGAACGTCAGCATCGCCTTTGACATGATCGTCTCCGTCTTTTCCCCAATCGGAAATGAAGCGCCGACCGGCAAAGTCAATCGATAGCCTTGAAAACCGACCCGTGAAGCGACCACAGGGGCGCGCCTGCCCGCCCGTGCGCGGGCCACTTTATTTTGGCAACCGTACCAGAATCAGCGAATCCGGCCTTTCCCGCTCCGGCGGATGCACGTTAGCTTCCGTACCGCGCAGTACGTTCTTTCTGGACTGCGCTTCCCCGCACCCCGAGCCATTTTGGGTGCCTGCTTGCCCCGCCCTCGTGCGGGGCTCTTTCTTTCTAGTGGCCTGCCGGGTCGTTACCAACCGGTCTCAATCAACCTTGAACACTGCGTCGCCGACAAAGACGATGACATATTGTCCGCCCTCACCCTCGCGCGCCCAGCCCTGCAGCACCGCTGCATAGGGTGCGCGCTTCCAGGCGTCCGGATGGTCCGGATCGACGAGAACCGTGACCTGCGGTCCCTGGCGATAGATCATCATATGCGAACGCGCCGGATCCCACGCCTCGCCCAAGGTCTCGTCCGTACGCCAGAGACAGAGAAAGTCACGGCAAAGCTGCGGCCGGTCCTCATAGATCCGGCATCCCGCACCCGTGCAATGCCGACACCAGGCATTGGCCGGCTTCTCCAGCGCATCGATATCCGGCAGGCGGCAGCAGAGCGTACAGGTGCCGCAGGCGCGCTCGGCGAGCGGGGTGGCGTTGAAATGGGAAAGTGCGGTCATGCGGCGAGGTCTATCACCGTGCCCGGCCGCAAGGAAACCCGCAAAACTTCGACGTTACCCGACCGCCGACGCCGAACGATTGCCGACGCCGGCCTATGCGAGAGAACGATGCGATCGTCATGCGACCGCCCAGCCGTTATCCGATGCGCGGACAGCCGCTGCGGTTCGCCAGATAGATCCGGGCATATTGGCCGCGCCGGGTTTCGCCTTCAACGACGATCCGGTTGCGGCTCATGGCGGCAATTTCTGGATCGCGCAGCCCGGCGCGATAGGCCCGGCGCAACGCCTGGCCAGTGCTGCAGCCGCGCGGGCGAACGTAATCTTCGTCGTCATAGCGCCGCTCGCGACGGAAGTCGTCGCCGTAATAATCGCGGTCCCGGCCGATATAGAGGTCGAGTGATTGCGCCGGCGAGACGGCCGGCATTGCGGTGACCGATCCCGCGGCCACCAGGGCCGCCATCAATAGCTTGCTCATCATGCTTGTCATGTCTGCCTCCTCCACTTCTTGGCGCATCAGCGCGAACGTGGATGAAGGAGAAACAGGATAGCGGGCGAAAAGTTTCGCAGAAAACGCTTTGACGTCAGGCTGCGCACCAGTGCCGACCTGCTTGAATGCCGCCTTTTGCGATTGAAGGATACCCGCAGAAACTGTAGCAGCCGGGCGCACTCCACGTGTGCGAGCCACTCGACACAGCGATTTTCGCTCCCCATATCCGTGCGATCGTATGGATTGCCACGCCTGTGCTTTTGATTTAGTCCGGGTTCATATTGTTTATGACAAATGTCGGAATGAGCATGACGGATATCGCGTATCCCTTCAAGAATCGATCCGATGCCGAGTCGATCACGGATCGAAGCTTGTTTGATCGCATCGCGACCTGGTACGAGACGACCAAGGTCGAGCGGCGCGAGCGCAGGATGAACCACGCGGTCGATCTGCGCTGCGTCAGCCCCCAGGGGCAGACGTCGCTCTATCCCGATGACCTGCCGCTGATCTTCCTGACCCGCAACGACGCCAAGCTCATGCCGGGCTTCCTCGCCCATTACCGGTCACTCGGGATCACCCGCTTCATCTGCGTCGACGATGCCTCGACCGACGGCACCCGCGAATTTCTGCTCTGTCAGCCGGATGTCGACCTGTGGGCATCCTCGGTCCGCTACAAGGATGCGCGGCGCGGACGTGCCTGGAGAGAGTCGCTGTTCGCACTGTATGGTGGCGAACGCTGGTACGTGAACGTCGATTCCGACGAATTTCTCATCTATGACGATTGCGAAAACCGCACGCTCTGGTCGGTCATCCACGCGCTCGAGGGCCTGAAGATCTCGCGCCTCCCGGCACCGATGCTGGACATGTATCCGGTCGATCTCGGGGCCGCCGACATCGACCAGTTGCAGACAAGTGCCCCCTGGGAAGTCGCCGATCATTTCGACAGCCGCGGCTATACGCTGACGACGACGAAGCGGGCGATCACCATCAAGGGCGGCGCTCGCCACCGCGAGTTCGACTCGGACCTGGAAATGATCAAGTATCCGCTGATCTATTGGGACGAGGACTGTCGCTTCGGCCCCAGCATCCACCAGCCGCTCCCCTATCAGCGCAACTTCTCGTCTATTCTTGGCACGCTACTGCACTTCAAGTTCTTTGCCGACTACCAGAAGGTCATCAACGACGCGGTGGCCGATGGGCAATATTTCGACGGCTCGGCGGCCTACGCGAAGATGACGGATGCACTCTCCAGCACTGGCGCCCTGCAGCTCTTTTCCGAGTCTTCGATGAAGTTCGACGGATCGAAGCAACTGCTGCGGCTCGGCTTCATTACTGCGGTCCCGAAGGCTCCCGACGAAGGCACCCGCTAAGGCGGGTTTGTCGGTTCGCGCTTTCACTTAGCCGGCTGTCGATTGGGAAAACCACCCGGCTCATGTTTACACTTCAGGGACAGCCGCACACGTCGGGGCGGTCGCAGCCGCCCCACGCCACGTTTGGCATGTGTTTTTCAACCGACCCGCGAACCGGCCCGTTGATAATTCGACCAACCGCTCCATTTACAGCTTCAAGGCACTTAACCTGAGGAGAAGCCTTGATGAATCGAAACACCATCATCGGTATCGTGGTTGTGGTCGTGCTCATTGTACTTGCTGTGATGTTCCTGAAACCGGGGGCGAACCAGCAGGCAACCGAGACAGCGCCGACAACGACGACGACACAGCCGGCAACGACCGAGCAGCCAGCGACGACCCAGCAGCCCGCAACGACAGACCAGTCGGCGACGCCGCCAGCAACAACCACGCAGCCGGCCACGACGCAGCCCGCGACGACCCCGTAAACGCCCGCGAGCACCCGGCGCCAAAAACGAAATCACCCACGGGCGTCGCCCGTGGGTGATCCTTCATCGGAATTTTAAAGGCGAAGCGGCGACGGACGTCGCCCAAGCCGCGGGCGGGCCCGCGCTATTTCCTCACCACGGCCTGGATATTGGAAGGCATCATCGAATCGATCTTGTGATCGTCGGTGTATTTCCACGTCGTATCGTACTGCTGGGTAATGAAGACGTCGAAGAACCGGGCCGAGCGCGCCATGAGTTCGATGAACGGTCGCGCCAGCGGAAACACGTCGCACTGCAGGAGAATGCGCTGCATCAGAATGCCGATCGTTTCGAACGGCATGCTCGAGCCGCGCAGGTCCTCGATCTCGCTCCAGTCCTTGAACAGCATCTTGAAGGAGAAAGGCGTGAAGTGGAAATAGTTCTCGGGCCCCTCGTGGAAGGAGAACACCGCCGAGGCGGAGATGATCAGCTTGCCGTTCGGCTTTAGGATGCGGCGCATGTCGTCGATCAGCCGCTGCGGATCGGGAACATGTTCGAGCAGGCCGGTGCAGAGCACGATGTCGTAGCTTTCGCTCTCGATGGCATCGAGATGGTAATGCGTGTCGACGACGAGATCGGCCTTCTTGCGATCGGACTTCGAGACCAGGAACGAGTTCGGGAAAAACTCAGTATAGTCAACGTCTTCGGTGTGAACGATGATCGTGCGCTTGTTCGAAGCATTTTCCTGGCATAGCCGGACCAGGTTCTTCGTCGAAAGCTTGCCCCCGAAGTAGTTCTTTCGCGAGAGCTTTTGCCAGCGCGTGCGTTTCGCCCGCTGTTCCTTGCCGCTAAGTTCCGGGGAAGTCATTTCCGTCATGGATTACCCGCCTTTGTTTTGTGGCGCTGGCATATCTTATCGGCGGTAAGCATTGCAAGCGCCATGACTGTCAGTACTGGATTGGCGTAGCCGTAGGAGGTGAAGACCGACGCGCCTGCCGCATAGAGATTGTCGACCCCGTGCACCCGGCCATCGCGATCGATGACGGACATGTCGGCCGAGCGGCCCATACGCGTCGTGCCCATGAAATGGGAATGGATGCCGGTGATGTCCCAGGGCTTGCCTGCCGGCGGCAGCGTCGAGATCAGCTTGCCGATATTGTGGCGCAGCAGCAGCCCGGAAAGCTCGTCCAGAAATTCGCGGATCGACGCCTGGTCATCTTCTGTCAGCGACCAGCGCACGACGCCCTTCGGCAGCCCATGGGGATCGCGCGCCTCGCTCAACTCGACCCTGTGCTCGGCATTGGGATGTTGGTCGAAGAAGCCGCGCACCACGAGGATCGAGCCGCCCGGCCCGAGCAACCCCATCTTGCCGATGACGTTGAAGGCGACCTGGCCGACAACCGCCAGAGCCGAGGTCAGGCGACGACGCAAGGTCGATTGCGGGCGATCGCCGCCCTCGCCGGCAGCCACCACGTGCTGCGCATGTTCGAGAAGCTTGAGCCCGATCGATTCAAAGCGCGGCGAAAACTGAACATAATGGTTCAGCTGGTCTCTCTTCTGACCCTTGCGCACGCCGACACCGAAGCGCAGCGAGCTGCTGCCGCTCTTGTGATCGCTGAACAGCGGCCCTGCCGTCTTCACCGTCTTGAACAGGTGAATGCGCCCGACATTCGCCTTCGGATGGGTGGAAAAGAAGCGGCCGATATTGTCGTTTGCCAAAAACCCGCCTTGGCGGCTGTTCAGCATGATGCGCGGGTTTTCTAGCCCGCCGGCGCAAAGCACGAATTCCGGGGCGGAAAGCTCCACGGTTCGCCCCTCGCCGATCGCCGCTCGCACCGCGCCGACGCGATCGCCGGCGGCGGTCGGGATCACCTGCAGCACGCGGCAATTATAGACGATGGTGAGATCAGGGTTCTTGCCCGCAAGCGCCTTCAGATAATCCTGACCGTTGAAGGCCGGACGGCTCCACTGGAACCGCTTGACGGAGACGGCCGGGTCGGAGACAAAATCCCGCCAAGGCGCCGAGCCGCCGTCATAGGCTGGCACCTGGTCGATGGCGCCGATCGGCTTCAGCTGCAGGAGTTCGATCGCCTGCTGGTAATATCCATCGAGTTCAGCGCGCTCCAGCGGCCAGTCGTTGCCGGACGTCAGGTCGACATCTTCCAGCGGCGCGACACGCCCGGACCAAAGATTGGTCGCGCCGCCGATCTGGAACGAAAGCCCGAACGGCTCCTGGTTGGCGATCTCGAAGAAGGGCGAGCTGTCGGAGTTGACGAGGTTGTCGCCGGTTTCAAGCAACGTGACCTTCAAGCCCTCCGCCAAGAGCCGCGTCGCCATGGCGCAGGCCGCAGCCCCCGACCCAACAATCAGCACATCGGAACCGATCGCCTGCAGGGCCTCGTCGCTGCACGCACGCGCGTCAATAATATTCCTGGTGTCCGTCATCGCTACTGCACTTCCACCCGCGGTTTCAAATGCCGGATGTCCCGACCTCGTCACCGTCATAGCTAATTGAGCAAACCGGGCAAGCGCGCTCGTCGATATAATCAGGGAAAACCGGCCCGTGCGGCCGGCGAGAGGCGGCGTTCACCAGTCGACCACCCAGAAGTCCGGGCGAGATCAGGTACTTTCCCACTCCCAGAAAAACCGCTTGCGCAGTTCCAAGAGGCTTTCTTCCCAACTGTCGCGCTGACTGGCGGCGAGCGCCTTGACCAAGTGCCCCTTGAGAACCGCGTGGCTGTAGCGTGGCAACGCCAGAAATCGCGTGTGCGGGGTCCGGCCGGGCCTGTTGTTGGGGGTGACCACCAGAACGGAAAAACTCTCCGTCCAGCTTTCCTCCTTCGTGCCGATCTCCAGCTCCAGCGTGAACTTCACGTCGTCTGGCGAAGTCGCCTCGGGTCCTTCATCGCAATCGAAGTCGAACTCCGTCCAGGCGCCCGGTAGCAGGCCGAAGGCGATGGCCGACTTCAGGTCGATCGCGCGAAACATCGGAAGTCAGCCCACCGAATCTGGCTGATCTTGCGCAGGCACGCGACCAGCAGTCGTCGGGCTTAGAAACAAAAACAACGCCAGCGCCACAGGGGCGACTGCTCCCCAGGCGCCAAGTGCCCTGCCAAGTCCGCCGGCTGCGACCGAATATGCATAGAGAAACAGGAAGGCGAGCCCTGAATTGGCAACGCCGAGATCGACCAGTCGTCGCAACGTCAGGAAAACCGCATAGCCGCAGCCGAAAATCAACGCCGATTTCGCTGGCCACCCTACTTCGTCAGCCGCCGCGAACGGAAACAGGGCTGCCACGAGCAAGGCGCACAGCGCGATGCCAAGCAGATAGTCCAATCGAGCAAGCGGGACCGTGGAGAGCAATATTCTTCTGACCCTTGCAAATCGCATCCGCCACGCCCGCACTAATTGAATGCCGGCGATATACACATCGCAGCCGCAAGGTTCTACTTCGATGTCCCACCGAGCTCGGAAACGCCGGGGGACGCGGCGCACCGATCGACAATTCCAAAGCCGCTCGACCTTTTCGGCCAAGCCATTGCCGTCTGTTCCCCTATCGCCCGCCAATGCTATCAATTCGGAACCCACCCACGGAGCCCCTGAATGCGCGTCGTCTTCCTCTCTTCGCTGCTCTTTCTTTCATCCTGCATACCGCACATCCCGGAGGACGTTCTCGACGCCGGCTGGTGCAGGGAGATGGCGGCGGCAAGGGCGAAGGCGACCGGCAAGGGGCGGGAAAACCTTGCCGCGGCGATGATCAAGCATGACTGCGCGGCCAAGCTCGCCGCGCCAGTCCCCCAGTGAACCGATTGCCCTCTGAGCCGTTGTTCATCGGCCACCGGTTGCTGCGGGAAAAGAGGCCCGCTTGACGCGGGCCTCAGTTGTGTCTCGTCACCGGATAGCCGACCGGCATCTGCCAGAGCGAGATGTCGGCGATCTCCGGCTTCTTCACGCCCTCTCCCGTTTCTGCGCCGATATCGCGCAGCATACGGTCGGAGAGGTGGCTGAGCTGGTTGAGCGTCCGCTGACGCCTCCAGGCAGCAAGCAGGAAAGCGCCGACCGTGCGGCGGAAGCCGAACGTTCGAAAAAGGTCGTCCATGATCGCCGGCAAAGCGCCAGCGGTGGTCAGTTGCAATTCGCGCATGATTTTTCCCGCCGCGCAAAGCGGTCGGGTCCTCTAGATTATGGATGCGCGCGGATACGGAACTACGTTCCGGAAGCCGGTCACATCAAGTCAAAATGGAAGATACGAAAAGGCGGAACTCAGGACGCAGTTATGCGCCGAAGTAATACACAGGATTACGGCACACTCGTCGTGACGGGTGAACCATTCCACCAGAGGCGCGCATCTGAACAAAATTGATATTCATCGTATGCCTCCTCTAGTTTGAGCTCCGATTTGGCGAAAATTACACAGGATTACTTTGTCGGCAAGAGAACAATCTGCAGACGCAGGATTGAAGATGCGCCTGTTGCATGACGGCAACACCAGCAATGCGGCGGGCTTTGTGAGCCTTGCGACCACCCCTGGTTCGGGCGTGACCGTCATCAATGGAAACGATCCCAATTGCACCGCCAATTGAACGGAGCCTGTTGATCTCGAAAACATAGGGGCGGCCGACGCCGAACGGTGCCGGCGGCACAACTGGCCGAGGGTCGGTCGCGCCGGCCGCGACGCCGGTGGCCCGCACTTGAGGATCCGTGATCCAGCCCTTATGGAACAGACATCAATTCGGCTCAGACCAGACGGATGTTTCCATGAATTTCGACGTTCAGGACCTCAACGGCGCCTGCCACTGCAAAACGGTTCGCTTCAATGTTCGGCTGAAGAATGGCCTCCATACGGCCCGCCGCTGCACCTGCTCATACTGCCAGCTGAAGGGCGCGGTTGCCGTCTCGGCGGCCAAAGACGGCGTGACTGTGCTTTCGGGCGGCGAGGCGCTGACCAAGTATCAGTTCAACACAAATGCAGCAGAGCACTTCTTTTGCTCGAAATGCGGCATCTACACCTTTCACAAGCCGCGCTCCAACCCCGATTTCTACGGCGTCAACGCAGCCTGCCTGGAGGGCGTGAGCCCCTTTGATTTTGAAGAATTGCCGGTCAACGACGGCATCAATCATCCGATGGACACTAAGGGCTCAACCGGTCCCCGGCTCGCCGGAACCCTTCGATATTTTCCGGCCAAGTGATTCACGAGCCCTGCAAGACACGGCGCGACGGCGGCCCGGCCGTCGCGCGCGCTTGGCGACTGATCGCCGGAAGACCGATCACGCTGGCCCAGCCCTGTCTTTGCGATCCTCATCCGCCGCCCGTCCCACGGGTCAGCGGAATGCGCGCCGCCCACTGGGGGCGCAACATCGAACCGGTATATTTTGCAACGGAAACGGGCCGTGACTTCTGCCCAGAAGCCCGGACACATGCGATCGGCGCAAATATAGGAATTGTAATCTAATCAGCGCTTTAGGAGAAGTTTTGGTGGGTGATCACGGGCTCGAACCGTGGACCCGCTGATTAAGAGTCAGCTGCTCTACCAACTGAGCTAATCACCCATCCGTGGCGCCGCTTTAGCGCACGACCTCATCACACTCAAGAGGGTATTTGCATCTCGCAATAATAAACTCACAGCCGTTTCCGCCGGAGCGGTCGGAAACGGCTAGATTCTTGCCTTCAATCACCCCCGTCGTCAGCGCACGTCGATGAAGTTGCCCCTGAGGTCGAAGCGGCAGTTGAAGAAGGTGACGCCGCGGCCGCCATCGTAGTTGCCCTGCACCCAATAGTAGCGGCCGCTTCGGAAGGCCATATTGACGGTGATCCGGTTGGGACGCACGCCGAAGGCGGCAGACGCTTCGCCCTGGCAGAAGCGCGGCATCATCCTTGCGTCGACACGATCCGGCTGCTGCGTGTCGTCGTATTGCGGCGGGCGTTCCGGGCGTGGCCGTGTGTTGCCGTCGGCAGACGTGACACGGCAGACGCCGTTGCCGGCGCCCCGGCGCGTATAGCTGATTGAAGGCGAACCATCGCGGTTGACGCTGATCGAGATCGTGGTTCGTCCCTGGCTCGCCTCGTAATAATCGCTGCTGAACCGCTTCAGACGGGCCTGGCTGCCATTGATGAAGACGGGACCGCCCTGATCGGCGTGGACCTCGATACGGCCGGGGCAGGTGGCGTTGAAGAACGGCACTTCGGCCTTCGCCTCGGTGGCGAAGCCGGCAAGGATACCGACGAGCATTCCTGTGGCGATCGTGCTGCGCATGGGGATACCTCTCCAATCATCGCTCGTTTCGTGTGCCCGGCTCGCTGCAGTATGCCGACCATGCGCCTCGCGTCAAACGGGTCTTTTGTCGCGTTTCCCCTGTGGCCTGTATCCGCAGGGATGCGCGAGGGGTGGCCGGAACGCGCCCGGTTGATAGCGGGCGAGTTCTCCACAGGGGGTGCTCTAGCCCCACGAGATTTTTCAAAAGATTTTCACAAAGGCGCTGGACAACCAAACCGAACGCCTTTATACGCCCCCTCACGACAGCAGCGGGACACACCGCGGCGGTCGCGGATGGGTGATTAGCTCAGTTGGTAGAGCAGCTGACTCTTAATCAGCGGGTCCACGGTTCGAGCCCGTGATCACCCACCAAAACTTCTCTTAAAACGCTGATTAAGCTGAATTTCCCAAGTCTTACGCCGACGCCTCAGACGTAGAGTTCGCCGGCCGCAATCTTCACCGCATGGCCGCCGATGCGGGCGTTGCTGATCTCGCCGCCCGAGATGTCGAGATGCAGGTGAATGAAGGACGGCCGTCCCATTTCCACGCCCTGCTCGACCAGCACCGGATGATGGCCGTCGACGAACTGGTCGAAATAGTGGATCGCGCCGGAAAGGGCGGCAACGGCCGAGCCGGTTGCCGGATCCTCCAGATTGCCGGCACCAGGGCCGAACTTGCGGGCGTGAAAGCGCGCCGTGTGGTTCACGCCGCCGCGACAATACACGTAAGCCGCGGCCAGCCGTCCCTCGGCCATCGGCGTCAGTTGCTCCCAGCGCAGCGAATCGAACTCGATCGACGAAGCCGCCGCCACATCATGCACCGGCACCATGACGAAGGGTGCGCCCGCGCTCCAGAACGACGGCACGTGATTCTCGAAACCGATCTGCGACAGTTTCAGGCTTAGCGCATCGGCGATCGCCTGCCGGTCGAAGCGTGCGTCGAGCCTGACCGATTTTCGCGGCAGGTCGAATTCGGCAAAGCTCGCCTGCCCGGGCTTGAGCCGCACGGCGCAGCGCACCGGCCCTACCTTCTCCTCCAGCACCTGCACGAGGTCGAAACCTTCCTCGGTCGCGCCACGCTGGGCCTCGGCGATCGCAATTGCCGCACCGACGGTCGGATGGCCGGCAAAGGGCAGTTCCTGGGCAGGCGTGAAGATCCGGAGCTTCGCCGTGTGCGCCGCACCGCCGGGCCTGCGGATAAACACCGTCTCCGACAGGTTGAATTCCTGCGCGATCGCCTGCATCGCTTCATCGTCGAGCCAGTCGGCACCGAAGACCACGGCCAGCGGATTGCCTTCCAGTCGCCTGTCGGTGAAGACGTCGTAGATCGCGTAGCTGAGCGCCATTCATGTCCCCTTGCGAATATGCGCGAACTTTGCAGCGTCGGGACGCGGGCGGCAAGGCTTAAAAGCGCCGGTACACAGCTCGGCGCGGATCACGTTTTCTTTAGCTCCGGCTCCGGCAGCACGCTTCGCCGCTCACGCGGCCAAAAACCCTCCCGGCCGCAACCGGCGCGCACCCGCGGCCGCGCGGCCGCGTGGCGACCCCCGCTAAAACGCACAAATACAAGGAGATGCGACGTCCCGTTGATTCGAAATCAGAGCGGCTTCTCGCGCCGAAACAGCCAGTCGAGGATCGGCGGTACGAAGGGCGGATAGTTGTGCGCCACGGGATCCGGGCCGAAAACCGCGATCGCCTCGTCAATCTCCGGCTCCGGGTCCGCGGCAATGTGCTCCGCCACGCGCGCAACCAGCGCTGCCGCCTTCTCCGGATAGCGATAGACGCGGATGAGCGTCACGGCGCGGCCCATATGCAGCAGGTGATAGCCGGGCTCCACGGTCGCGAGCGAAAGGTCGATGCCGGTTTCTTCCATCGCCTCGCGGCGGATATTGCCGTCGATGTCGCAGCCGCCATCGACGATATCCTCGGGCTCGAGCGAACCGGAGGGGCTGTAGACCCGGCCCGGATTGGCCGTGTGCCCGCCCATGCGCACGAGGATCAGCGCACCGTCGGAAGAAAGGATCGCCGGCATGGCAAAGAGATGAAAGGCACTCTTTGCTCGCGTCTTCCGCCACCAGAGAAAGGTCGAATAGGGCACCACATGCCCCTCGCCCCGCAGCCGGCCGTCCGCGATGCGAAGCGCCCTGAGCAACACCATCCGCCCGTCGAAGAGGTGCGGGTTGGCGGTAATCTCCCGTTGCCAGTTTTCCTGCGCGCGCTCCACCTCCTCCTGGTGAAACGGATGTGCCGCGCCGGTAACGCGGACATCCACCGCATCGATCGGGATGTTGACGCCTTCATCCGGCCAGGCGTCCGTGTTGCTTTCAAGCGCGCTCATGCTCACACATCCAGGGTGATGGCCACGGGGCAATGGTCGGACGCTTTCGGCCGGTCCCAGCCGGTGCGCGGATAGCGCTCCACCTCCAGATCAGGCGGAAAGATCGTGCGGAACGGCTGGCCGCCGCGAATGACCTCGGGCACCTGGTGCGCGTTGCGCTTGGCAAGCGCCGGCGAAAGCCAGATATAGTCGAGCTGGCAGAGATGCCGCTCCTGCGGCCCGCGGCTGTGGAACAGCGTCCAGCGATCCATCACCGGACGGCGCAGCATCGGGTTCTCGACAAAGCCGCCGCGGGTGAAGACGTCAAGCGAACTCGTCTCCTCCTCATGCGGCACGAACTGGTAGCCGGTGCGCCGGTCGCCGAGGATGTTCACCTTCTCCTGGTAATCGTTCATGTCGCCGCAGATCGCGAACATCTTGTCGGCCGTCTTCCCGCGGCCGAAGCGGCTTTCGATGATGTGGCGCACGGCCGAGGCTTCGGCCACGCGCAGCGGCATCGTCGCCTGCCGGCCGTCGAGCCCTTCGCGCGCCGGCCCCATCGACTTGAAATGCACCACGTAGAGCGTCAGCGGCCGCCCGCCGATCCTTAAGTCCAGCTCCAGGCAGTCGCGCTTGAAGATCCGGTCGGCCGGACGGTTGGTAAGCGCTATTCTGTCGTTGAAGAGGTCGAGGTCCTCATAGGTCAGCCCCGCATGGCTCTTCACGTCGAGGCATTCGATCGGCTGGCCGTCGCGCGTCTCCTCGCGCATCAGCACGGCGACGTCGATCCCGCGCGAATCATTGCCCTCTATCAGGTACTTCTGGCGATAGCCGTTGCCGACCATGCGAAAAAGGTAGTTGTATTCGAAGGCCTGCAGCGAGGCCATGTTGTCGGCTTCCTGCAGGCAGAGGATATCGGCATCGCAATCGGCGATCGCGAGCGCCGACATCTGCCGCGTATCGTCCGTATGCGCAATCGTGCGCGCCTCCTCCAGCCGCTGGTACTCGGCTTCCGTCTTCACGTCGAAGAGCCGGAGCACGCGGTCCTGTTTCAGCTGGTTGCGAAAGCCGGAAAAATCGAAGCGGCTCAAAAGGTTTTCGATGTTGAAGGTGGCAAGGCGAAGCGACATTTATCAATTCCGTGGCATGAAATGCGGGGAGCTTAAGCAATTCCAGGAAAAGTGTGAAACGGTTTTCCGTTCGGAATTGCGTCATCTCAAAAAGCAATTCCAGGAAAAGTGCGAAGCGGTTTTCCGTCCGGAATCGCGCCATCTCAAAAAGCAATTTCAGGAAAAGTGTGAAGCGCTTGTCCGTTCGGAATTGCGTCGCCTCAAAAGCAATTCCAGGAAAAGTGCGAAGCGGTTTTCCGCCCGGAATCCATTGAAATCCCGTACACCCCGGCGGCCTCCAGCTTCGAGCGCGACCTATCGCGTGGCCTCGAGCATTCAATATGATCCATGTCATCCAGAACACGAACCAATGTGCTCATATGGCATTATCGCGTTGTCTCTTGCACTTGTTGGAGGATGGGGTTGAACACGGAAATCGAAATCAAGCTCGAGCTTCTCCCTGAAGATCTCGATCGCTTCGCCGCATCCGGGCTTCTGGGTGAGCCGGCGCGCGTCGAAAGCCAGCGGTCCGTCTATTTCGATACGCGCGCCCGCGACCTGTTCCAGTCGGGTTTCACGCTGCGCATCCGCACGTTCGGTTCTGCCCGCACCCAGACGATCAAGGCGACGGGAGCGAGCGCCTCGGTTTTCGCCCGGCCGGAATGGGAGCAGCCGCTGGACAGCGACGAGCCGGTGGTCGACCACACCACGCCGCTTGCCGCCCAGTTCGACCTCGAGCCAGGCGATCTGCAGGCGCATTTTGCCGTCGATGTCGAGCGCACCACCTGGAAAGTGAAACAGGATGGCGCCGACGTCGAGGTCGTGCTCGACCGCGGCCTGATCACCGCGGGCACCCGCCAGACCGCGATCGGCGAGATCGAACTTGAGCTCAAGGACGGCGCGCCCGAGGCGCTCTTCACGCTCGCCCGCCGTATCGAGGCGATCGTTCCCATCCGCTTCGGCGTCATGTCCAAGGCCGAGCGCGGCTTCCGTCTCATCGATGCCGAGCAGATGGTCTTCAAGGCCGAGCCGGTCGAACTCGACCGCGAGATGCGGGTGGCAAAGAGCTTCCGCACGGTCGCCCTTGCCTGTCTTCGCCACCACCGCCTGAACGAAGACGTGCTGCGCGTGCGCCAGAACCCGGAGGCCCTGCACCAGGCTCGCGTTGCCCTTCGGCGCCTGCGATCGGCCTTCTCGCTCTACAGGGATTTGCTTCAGGACGACGAAAGTACGCGCCTGAAAGGCGAGCTGAAGTGGCTGGCGGGCGTCTTCGGCAAGGCCCGCGACGTCGACGTTCTCCTGGCCCGCGCATCCCAGCCGGAACTTGTCGAGTGGCTGAAGACAGCCCGCGCCGCCCGCTATCGGGAGGTGTTCGCGGCGCTCGATGACGGACGCGGCCGCGCCCTCATGCTCGATCTCCACCAGTGGCTGCACTGCGGCGCCTATCTTTCATCGCCGCCCGCCGAACTTCACGATCGGCCCGTGACCGATTTTGCCGAGGCCGTGCTCGACCGCGAGCGCCGGAAGCTGAAGAAGCACGGCCGCGCGCTCGCCAAGATCAACGACGAGGAGCGGCACGAGGCCCGCAAGGACGCCAAGAAGCTGCGCTATGCCGCCGAATTCTTTGCGACACTGTTCGACGACAAGCGTGGCGCCAGGCGCCACAAGCGCTTCACGGCCGCAATGGCCGCACTGCAGGATGAACTCGGCACGCTCAACGATCTGGTTTCGGCGCCGAATGTGCTCGGCGAGATCGGCCTCGAAGATCACCCGGACGCCGGAACGCTCGTCGTTCAGGCCAACAAGGACAAGCTCATCGACCGCGCGCAGGCTGCGCTCGACGACGTGATCGACGTCAAGCGCTTCTGGCGTTGAGCACGCCGGGCAAACCGACGTCGGTTTATCCCGGCACCTTGGCCCCCCTCATGCCGCAACCGTGATCTTCGGCGGCTGCCAGGTGCCGTCGAGGATCGCGTCCTTGCCCCAATAGGCGCGAATGTAGAGCGAGAAGATTCCGTGCGGCGCCGGCAGCCAGTTGCTGTCCTTCTCCCCGCCGGGGCGCTCGGCGCTCACGTAGAGCGTCAGCGAGCCGTCGGCATTGCGCTTCAGCCTGTCGCTCTTGGTGCCCAGCGAATAGCGCTTGAAGTCGTTGGTGTGGAAGAGGTGCTTGTCGTCATAAAGGGTCAGCGACCAGAAGCCGTTGACCGGCGGTTCCTGGCCGGGCGCAAAGGTGATCTCGTAGAGTTTCACGCCGGTCAGCTGGTCGCCGGCGCCGTCGAAGTCGGTATAGAAATACTGCGTCTCGCTCGGCCGGTTGTTGAACATGTTCGACTTGGCGGTGCCGGTCCGGTTGAAGTAGTCGATCCCCCATTGCGCATTGTTGACCGAGCGGTTCCAGCCATTGCCGGCCGGCAGCCCGTTGCGCTGCCATTCCAAGAAGGGGTGGATGACCTTGTTCTCGGTCTCGATCGCGGTGTCGACGAGCATGCCCCGAAGCTCGGGATCCCGCTCGGCCGCGTCGAGCAACAGGCGGAACTGGGCAAAAAGCGCCTCCTCCCCCGGCAGCGGATCGACCGCGGCGATGGCGTCGCCGAACTGGTCGAAGAACGTCTCCGGCGTCACCCATTTGGTTTCGGCGTCGGTCGCGCCGCCGTTTAAGGGCGGAGCCGGAATGTCGGTCAGCTTTGCCCATTCGATCGTCTTCGCCTCGCCGGTAAACTCTTTCAGCGGATAGAAAACCACCTGGTTGATCAGCGGCTGGATCGCCTGGTTGTCGTCGCTCACGTCGGTCTGGAAGATGCGGGGAATGGCGCTCGCAAGCGATGTCGGGGAGCGGATGATGTCGGTGATGCCGGCGGGCTTCAGCCCGTCCCAGTCGGGGCCGACAAGAAGATAGAAGCCGGGCCGCGTGCCATAGGGCTTGCCGAGCTGGCCGAACTGATCGGTGCGGGCATCGTAGAGCGAATAGAGCCAGAAGCGGTCGCCGAAGTCGGGCACCTGCGCGACGACGGGCTCATCGTCGAGCTCGAAGAAACCGAGGCCATAGACGACGTCCTGGTTGGGGCATGTGACGAAGGTTTCCGACGGCTCGATATAGTCGTGCAGCATGCCCACCTGGCCGCGCGGGGCCACCGGCGAAAGGCCACCGAGCAGACCCGCATAGGGCGCCTGGGTGACCTTGGCCCTGCGGTTCAGCATGTTGACGATCGGCCAGCCCCAGATATAGGCCATCTGCCCGATCGTACGGGCATAGCCTGGATGCATGGCAACGCCGGTCACCGGCAGCGTCGGCGCTCCCGGCCCGAGCGCTTGCTGCGCCTCGGCGGGCGTGGCCGAGGTAACGACCGAGGCGGCGGTCAAAGCCGCCGGAACGGCCGCGCCGGCACCGATCGCGGCAAGCGAGGCTGCTCCGATCCCGCCTTTCATCATGTCGCGTCGAGTGATTTCAAGATTGCTGCCGGATGTTTTCATCATCGTCTCCAGGCGTCCTGATCAATCAGCTTTCGAAAGGCACCCGCACAGGCGCCCCGTTTTTGGCACACCGTCCATCTCGCCCGGCTTCGTCCTCGCGCCGGGAAACCGGCCTTTCGCCCTCACCCGTGACGGTTCAGGACACGGATCGCTCGCAAGAATGGTTCTCTGTTTTTTTTCCTCAACTGCGGCATTTCAATGCCCAGCAGCACGGGTCCGCACAGGGCCGTCGGACACCGCGCGTGAGGACCGCTATCCTGCCGAAACAAGCCGTTCGGCGAAAGTACGTAACTGTTAAAATACGATGCAAACGACCACGCAAAGCAGGGCGATCTTCCTTTCACCGGTCGCCCCGCCTTGAGGAACCGTCGCAGGCTCAGCGGCGGCCGTCCTGCGCCGCTATCGCCCTTTCGATCCTCAGCGCCAGGTCATCACTCACCGGCACCATCGGTAGGCGCATCTCCGGGCTGTCGATCAGCCCCGCGCGCCACAGCCAGTGCTTGATCGGCCCGGGGTTCGGTTCGGCAAAGAGCAGCCTCGGCAGGTCGGCAAGGCGCTGCCATGCGGAAAGCGCCCCCGCCTGGTCGCCGGCAAGCAGCCTGTTGCGAACATCGGCGAAGGCTGCCGTCTGCACATGGGCAGACGCCGTGATCCCGCCTTCGGCCCCTTGCGTCAGCGCCGTGTAGAACAACGGGTCCTCGCCGGTCAGCACGGCGAAATCGCGCGGCTTGTGGCGCAGCAGATCGAAGGATTGCGTCGCATCCGCCGAACAATCCTTGACGCCGACGATGTTTCTCCGTTCCGCCAGTTGCAGCATCGTCTCGTTGCCGAGGTTGACGCCCGTCCGGTAGGGAATGTTGTAGATCAGGATCGGCCGGTCCGTGGCATCAGCAAGGGCCGAGAAATGCGCAAACAGCCCCCGCTGCGACGGCCGCGTGTAATAGGGGCAGGCAATCAGATAGCCATCGACGCCCCAAGCGGCCATCCGCTCCAGCGCCTTCACCGACTTCCGCGTATCGTTGCCGGAAAGCCCGAAATAGACCGGAATGCGCCGGCCGGTTCCAGCCAGGGCCTGATTGGTGATCGCAACCACCCGCTCGCACTCCGCCTCGTCGAGCGCCATGCCCTCGCCCGTGGTCGCGCCGAGAATGAAGCCATCGATCGGCTCGGCCGCATAGTGGGCGACCAGCCGGCGGAGTGAGCGCTCGTCCAGTTCACCATCGCGAAAGGGCGTGATCAGCGGCAGCCAGAGGCCGCCAAGGCCCGGCGATTGCGTTGAAGCTGTGCTTTCCATGAAATTCCATCTCCTTGAAAAAACCGGAGACGGAGAGCGCAAGCGAAAACCCCGTCCGAACCGGCGGGGTCGATCTGGTCCTTGTGCTTGCTATGCTCTGCGCGCAACGACCGACAGCCCCGGGTGCGGGGCTTTTTTTGCAGTCGTCAGTTTGGCGAGGCGGCAGGTCATGGGCGCGAAGGTCGAACAGTCCGGCTGCATTGTCAAGGAGGACCCGCTCCTAGCGACGACGTGCCTGCGCTCCCCGATCGTCGCAGCAACGCCTCGATCTTGCAATTTTCAGTTGTTTACAGTTACTTGGCCGCATCAAATCCAATCTTGCAGCAGGCCTGGCGAAGGCTGCTGAAGATTGCATGACGCCGTGCGCGGCACGCGCTTCGACAGGCTGATACAGCGCTCGCCGGCAATCCAACCCGCTTAGCCCAAACTTGAGCTTCCGCTCAGTCCGGACGTGAGCTTCCGCTCAGTCCGGACATTCCGCGCCGGTCTCCACCCAGGCCGTGATCAGCGCGGCGAACTCCGGTTGCGAACCGGGCGGCGCGCTGCGGCCCTCACCCGGATGCCAGGCCCAGCCGACCAGGTGATCCTCGCCCATGTGCTTGATGAGATCGGCATGGGAGCGGTTGCCGTTACGCTCGGTGTCCTTCACCTGTTCGCAGATCTCGCGAACGGTGAGGCCCTGCCAGGCCATGCTTTCGGGCGCCAGCTGCCAATGGGCGTTGCCGGGGATGGACTTCAGCCGGCTGCCGACGATCGCCCGGTTCTCCGCGCCGTGGCAGGTGCTGCAGGCAAGGCCGGCCGGCCCCATCGAACTGTCGGCGGCGATCATCAGTGGCACATGCGGGTGCATGTCCTCGCCCTGCGTCGGGCTGCGCGTTGCCGGGTGGCAGTTGATGCAGCGCGGATGGGTGAGCACCCGGCTCGCCTCGGCAAAGATCGCCTTCGAGCGCTGGCGCGCATCGGTGATCGAGGCAAAGTCGGCTGCACCTTTCAAGGCGCCGCCACTGGCGGTTTCGGCAAAACCGCTGACCGGCTCGAAAGTGGCGATGAGACCTGCCGCCACGAGCGCGGATGCAAGCGAGAGAGCAAGGGCGGGCCTGTTCATGGTCAAACCCTCCTCAGGTCGCCCTGGTCGATCGGCAGGGTTCTGAGCCGCTTGCCGGTCGCCATGAAGATCGCGTTCAGAAGCGCCGGCGCCACGCCAGGCGTGCCGACTTCGCCGATGCCGCCGGGCGCCTCGGCGCTCGGTACGATATGCACCTCGATCGGCGGCGTCTCGTGGATGCGCAGGACAGGCGCGTCGTCGAAATTACCTTCGACCACCGCGCCGTTTTCGACGGTGATGCGCCCGTAAAGTGCCGCGCTCAGGCCATAGACGACGCCGCTCTGGATCTGCGCTTCGACCGTGTCCGGGTTGATCACCTGGCCGCAATCGACCGCGCAGACGATACGCTCGGTCTTGAACCTGCCGTTCCCGTCCAGGCTCACTTCGGCGACCATCGCTGCGAAGCTGCCGAAATCCTCGGCAACCGCGATACCCCGCCCCCTGCCCTTGGCAAGCGGGGTCGACCAGCCGGCCTTCTCGGCTGCAAGGTCGAGCGCGCCGAGCAGCCGCGGCTTGTGCTGCAGCAGCCGCCGCCGGTATTCGAGCGGATCGATGCCCGCCAGTTCCGCCAGTTCGTCGATTCCGCATTCGACCGGGGGAATGTTGCGGGTGGCGCCGACACCACGCCAGTTACCGGTGAGCATGCCATCCGGCGCCTCTTGGCGGGCAAAATCGGTTTGCCTGTTTTCGATCGCATAGGGCGTTTCGGCCCCTGCCATCTGGTCGAGGTCGACACCGTCCTTGGTAAAGCCCGGGAACCAGCGCGCCATGACCGACGGGCCGATGACCCGGTGCCGCCAGGAGACCGGCATGCCGTCGGCCCCGAGCGTCGCCGTCACCTTGCTGTAGTTGAGGTAACGATAGCAGTCGTGACGGATGTCCTCCTCCCGGCTCCAGGTCACTTTCACCGGGCCCTTCACCTGCTTGGCGATCTTCGTCGCGAGGATCACACCGTCGACATCGAGCCTGCGGCCAAAGCCGCCGCCGAGCAAGTGGTTGTGCACCACCACCTTTTCGACCGGCAGGCCGGTCACGTCGGCCGCCGCCTGCCGTGCCCGGCTCATGATCTGCGTTCCCACCCAGACCTCGCAGCCATCGGGGCGCACATGCACGGTGCAATTCATCGGCTCCATGGCGGAATGGGTCAGGATCGGCATGCGGTAGACGAATTCGTGCACCGGCCCATGCTCGGCCTCGGCCTTGGCGACATCGCCTTCGCTGACATGCGGCAGGGCCTTGCCGTCGATCGCCGCATCCATGAGGTGCTCGAGTTCGGCTTGCGAAACCGAGGCGCTCGGCCCCGGATCCCATTCGATCGAAAGGGCCGCGAGCCCCTTCCGCGCAGCGCCGGTATTGTTGGCGACGACCGCGACGGCCTCCTCGATGCGGATCACCTGGCTGACGCCCTTGATCGCCATGGCCGGGGCCTCGTCGACTGAGCGCAGCTTGCCGTTGAAGTGCGGACAGATCGCGATCGCCGCATAGGAGACGCCATCCGGGCGGGCATCGATGCCGAATTTCGCCGTGCCGTTCACCTTCTCCGGGCTGTCGAGACGATGCACCGGCTTGCCGATCACCCGGTAGCTGGACGCCGGCTTCAGCGGCACCTCCTGCGGCACGACTTCAGAGGCCGCAGCCGCAATCAGGCTGCCATAGGCGGCGCGCCGGCTGCCGGCGGTCTCGACCACATGTCCCGCCTCGGCCTTGCAGGCGTCGGGCGAAACGCCCCAGTCGCGCGCCGCAGCGCCGATGAGCATGATGCGGGCCGCCGCACCCGCCTTGCGCATCTGCTCGTAGACACCGCGGATCGCAAAGGAACCGCCGGTGATCTGGTCGCCCAGCAGCGGATTGGCATATTGCTTGGGGTCGGCCGGCGCATGTTCCAGCACCACCTGGTCGAGCCCGACCTCCAGCTCTTCGGCAAGCATCATCGCGACCGCCGTATAGATGCCCTGCCCCATTTCCACCGAGGGCATGACAAAGGTGATCTTGCCTTCCTGGGGAATGCGGATGAAGGCGTTCGGCGAAAAGGGCTCGCCCGCCGCGACGGCCGCCTGCGGCCTGAAGCCGATCACCAGCCCCGCGCCGGTCAGCGATGCGCCGATCAGAAGCTGGCGGCGCGATAAGGAAAGGTTCGTTCTGTCGAAGATGGACATGGCATCACCCCCGCGCCGCAAGCTTGATGGCTGCACGAATGCGCGGATAGGTGCCGCAACGACAAATGTTTCCGGCCATGACGGCATCGATGTCGTCGTCGGTCGGCGTGGGATTGGCGGCAATGAGCGCGGTCGCCGACATGATCTGCCCGGATTGACAGTAGCCGCACTGCACCACGTCGATGTCGAGCCAGGCCTGCTGCACCCGTTTGCCCTCGGGCGTGTCGCCGATCGCCTCGATCGTGGTGATCGGTTTCTCCGCCGCCTCTGACACCGGCATCACGCAGGAGCGCGCCGCCTGCCCGTCGACATGCACCGTGCAGGCGCCGCACATGGCGATGCCGCAGCCGAATTTGGTTCCGGTAAGCCCTATCGTGTCGCGCAGGACCCAGAGCAGAGGGATATCGCCGTCCACATCGACGGCATAGCTCTTTCCATTGACCGTGAGGTTGTAAGGCATGCGACCATCGGCCCCTCAGGGCCGCTCCCCTGTACATGCGAAGGCGCGAAAATACCAACAAGGGCGACGATCGGCCAAATTACATTCTTGTGAGGTCCCGTCGGGAAAATCCCTCCGCCGCCGCCGGACGCCATGCGTAGAGGAACGAGCGCTGCTGAAACGAAATCGGGATGCGCCGCGGCTGGTGACCAGCTCAGGCACATCCCGATGATATCAATAGGTTTTTTTAAGCCGAAATCAGAGGAGATTGGTCTCGACGTCGATGTTGCCGCGCACTGCCTTGGAGTAAGGGCAGATATCATGGGCGGCGTGGATGATGTCGTGCGCAACGTCGCGGTCGAGACCATCCAGGCGAACGTTCAGGCGGGCACGCAGGAAATAGGAGCCGTCGTTGACGTTGAGATCGATCTCGGTATCGACCTGCGGCCCGGCCGGGAGCTTCACCTTGCGCTGCAGCGCTGCGAGCTCGATCGCGCCCAGGTAACAGGCCGACCAGGCGGCGCCGAACAGGTTTTCCGCGGCCGGATGCGGCTGGGTGAGCTTGAGTTCCAAAGTGCCGTCTTGGCTGATGGTGCCGCCGTCGCGGCCGCTGGTGTTGTGGGTCTTGCCGGTGAAAAGAAGCTTCTCGGTCATGTCATTTCCTCTCTGTTTGATTTTTTATCTGATCCGCTTTAATCGGATACGATGTTTATAGATGAAGCGTGAAGCACCGTCAACACCATTGCGATTTAATCGGATACGATTTATATTAAGTGCAGACAACGAAAAGGAAAAAAGATTCCCATGTCCACGTCCAAGACTGCCAAGGACCCTGGCACTGCATCGGCCAAGGGCGGCAAGAAGCTCTCGAACTTCCTGTGCTTTGCGATCTACTCGGCAAATCTTGCCTTCGGCCGCGCCTATAAGCCCCTGCTCGACAAGCTGGGCCTCACCTATACCCAATACGTGACCCTCGTGGCGCTGTCGGAAGAGGACGACCAGACGGTGAGCACGCTTGGTGAAAAGCTCTTTCTGGAATCGAACACGCTGACGCCGATCCTGAAGAAGCTCGAGGCTGACGGTTACCTTCAGCGGCGCCGCGATCCCGCAGACGAACGCCAGGTGCGGCTGACGCTGACGCCGGCCGGCCAGGCGGTGGTGGATGCCGAGCCGGGTGCTGCGCTGACCGACGTGATCGGCCTCGGTGACGACTTTGAGACGGTGCAGCGGTCGGTGGCAAAGCTGCGCGACAACCTGCTAGGCGCTGGTCAGCCCGGAAACCGGAAATAGTGAAGGTCGCTGAAACGCCCGCCTGCCGCTGCCGCGATTATCGCTCGCGCAAAGGCCGGCACGGCGATTGGAGCGGCCAGCATCACGCGCAAGGGCGGCTCTCCGCCGTCCTTGCCGCTTGGCCGGATCAGGCACTCAAGCGCTCACGCGGCACCATCATTTCCGCCGCTTTGGCGTAACCGCCGTCCATGCCGTCGAGAAAATGTAAGTGCGCATCCGGTCGCGCCGACGGCACAAGGCAGGTCATCAGCGCGTGGCTCTGCCGATGCAGTCCGAAGATCACCTCGCCCCGCGCCTTGGCGGCCGCAAGGATCGCCTCGATGCGGTCGATCTGCTCCGTCGTGCAATCCACCGTCAGGCGCAGACCGTCGTCATATTTGCGAAAATCGGAACTGGCGGCCACTCCCGCCCAGCGCTCGGGCGCAACCCGCACCCGCGCGTCCTTCGGCACACCCATTTCCTCCGGCAGAGGATGCGACTGCCGCGGCCCTTGATCGAAGACAGCGATCACCGCGCGCGCCACCGCGGCAAAGCGCTCGGGCGTCACGTCGTCGGCGGGTTCGGCCAGCAGCGACAGGATCTGCCCCTGCCGGCTTGGAAACGGCCGCCATTCGCAGGCAAGGCCGGTCAGATCCGGTTCGGCTCCATGGCTTTCCGGCGAAAGCAGATAGCGCCCCTGCTTCAGCTGCCGCTCCGCCCACTTAAGCCCACCGCCGGCAAACATCGCATAGGTCGCGTTTTCCGATGCGGCATAGCGGGCGATGCGCACATCCTGGCCATGGTCCCTGATATCCCGGACCGTCAGCAGGCCAACGCGCAAATCGAGACCAAACCGGTCCCTTGCGAAGGCGGCGAGCTGCCGCAGCGCCGAAGCTGCCATTGTCGCCCCGCCCGGCGCCAGCGCAAACGCCGCGCCATCGCCGCGAAACACGAAGGGAAAATCGAAATCGCCGCGCGCATTGCCGATGGCGGCAATCACCGAAGCGCCGACATAGTTGACGTCCTCGTAGCGCCCGGCCCGGATCGCGCCGGTGGAATTCACGACGTCGGTGATGCCGATCAGCCAGTCGTCCGGCAGCGGCTCGTAGACATCGGGATCGAGCACGCGGGAAAACTCGCGATAGGCGCGAACGGGCGTAGCGTCACCAGTGTTGTGCATGTCCATTCTCCGTACCGACGAACCGAGCAAACCTCTTGGCCGCCTGCCTCCGGCAAGCGCCTCCGATCATCCGGCACCGCCAAATTAGATCGGACGCGATATAAATACCGAGCAACAGCGGAATGTCAAGATGACACTATTAAATCGGATACGATAATAATAACCACGAATCCACGCGATCAAGCCGATACGCTAAAGGTCAGGAAATCGCGACGATCTCGAGCTCCTGGTCGCCGACCGTGACGAGGTCGCCCACTGCCTTGCCCATGAGGATGCGCGCCACCGGCGAGACATAGGAGATCGATCCCGCCTTGGGGTCTGCCTCGTCCTCGCCGACGATCCGGTATTTTTGTACCCGCCCGTCGTCCCGGCTGAAGGTCACCGTGCTGCCAAAGGCGACGATCTCGTTGGAGGCAGGTTCGGGCATCAGCTGTGCGGTGCGCAGCCGTTCGGAGAGATAGCGCACGTCCCGCAAGGGTCCCGCCTGCTGCCGCCGCTTTTCGTTCACGTCGTCGATCGTGGCTGCCGCTTCATAGGCGACCCGCGCCTCCTGCATCTGCGCCTCCAGCGCCGTCAGCCCCGCCTTTGTCACCAGGTTCGGATGCGGCGAAACCGCCCGGTCCGGCAGCAACGTCTCGGCGGCGGTTTCGGCACTTTCTTCCTTGGTGAAGGCAACGCTCAATCTTCAAAACTCCGTATCGCGGGCAAGAGGCCGGCTTCATATCGGCCCCGGACCGGCCTATCAACACTATAAGCCGCTTGCCCGCCCGCCGGCCACCGGAATGTCCACCTGCTGCCGCGTGGCCGAAGCCGGGCCGCGATTGCACCACGCGTGCATCCTGCCCTCTCCTAGTCGCCGCCGGAGACCACCAGCTTTTGCTTGGCGCCGCCGCCCGAACGCGCAATCGCATCCACGACCCGCACACGGAACTCCGCGGGTTCGGCTTCCACCGCCTCGAGTGCCGCACGCACGCCCAGTTCGACGGCAGCGTGGACGGCGGCCGCATCGGCGCCTTCAAACACGGCGATCGCGATTTCCAGACCATCCGGCAGTTGCACGAACTGGAATTGCCGCACCCCGGCCGCACCCGTCAGCGGCGAGCGAAGCCGGTGGGCGTGCACATTGACCGTCCCACCACCACGCCTGGGCAGCCGCAGCGTCTCTTCCCTCCGCCCGGCAATCGACCCGATCCGCCAGAACGGCAGGCCGCAGCGGCACGGCTCAGTCGCCATCGCCACGATGTCGGAGATCTCGTAGCGCACCAGCGGCAGCGCGCGATTGGCAAGGGTCGTCACCAGCAGCTTCGCGCCCTCCACGCCGTCGGGTACCGGGCGGTCGTCTCCGTCCACCACCTCGAAGACGAAGCTGTCCTCGGCGAGATGCAGCCCGTCGCCAAGCAAGCATTCGTGGCCCATGGGTCCCGCCTCGGTGCAGACATAGCTGTCGGCGATGGCCGCCTGCCAGGTCTCGGCCGCAAGCTCGCGCACCTCCTCCGTCAGCGTTTCGGCGCTGGTTCGGAAAAGCCGCGGCCTGATCCTCAGCCGCCCCGCCTGCTGCTCGCCCACCAGGACACGCACGAAGGACGGATAGGTCGAGATCACCTCGGGCTGGTTCAGGTTGAGTCCCTCCACGATCTCCTCGATCGGCATCAGCACGTTGAACCGGGGCGCCGGCGGCCTCAACGCCCGAAGTTCCACGCCGATATGGTAGGAAATATGGACCGGCGACGAGGCGAATATGGCAACACTGCGCGTCGTCTCGTCGATGCCGACGATCGCCTGGAAACGTACCATGTTGGCGATGGCCGATAGCCAGGCTGCGGGATCGAAGACCGCGACCCCACGCTCGCCGGTCGTGCCGCCCGTGGCAACGGCTCTGTATTCACCAAGCAGAAGCGAGCCGGAAGACTGTCCGCCGAGATGCCCCTCGACCAGTTGCCGGCTCAGCCTCGGGTCGGTAACGATCCGGTCGAAATTCTCCATAAGCGCCCGCTTCGTCAGCACGGGCAGATCCTTGAGTGCGGCCCCCTTCGCCAAGCGGTCGCCAATGGTTTCGCGATAGTAGGGTGACGCATTGACCGCATGCTTCAGGGCGGATTGCAGCGCGCCGCCTTGAAACGATCGCAACAGCTCCCGCGACCATTCCGAGCGCAGCAGACGCTCCTGTGCCGCCTTCAGCAGAAGGTCGCGATCGAGCGTCGGAGACGCGACGGTGACTGGCGACATCGGATCAATCCTCGTGTCCTGCTTCAGCCTGGAACCGCGCCAACTGCCACCGGGCACGGTCAAAAGGTCCGCATGCGGACGAACCGTCGCTCCGGCAGATGGAACCGGGCCCCTTGCCGCGGAAAGCGGAATCGGCCCGCCTGCCCGCTGCAACCGGGATTTGCGGCGAAACGTCCAATTGCACCTCAGGGCCTTGATTGTATCGCGAAAGCGGGGATCTATGCGGCTGCAACGCGAAAAAGCCGCCCCGCCCCAGTCTCGACGCAGGGCGACCAGGCTTCGGCCGGATTCGTCGCGGCACGATCAAGGAGGAGAAAAGCAGTTGGCCGAGCCGTTTGTCGTCTACGGAGCCTCAGGCTCAGGATCGGTTCCGATCGAGGCCGTTTTGAGCCTCATCGGCGTGCCCTACCGCGTCGAGGAACACACCCCCTGGGAAGGAAAGCAGGAGGCGGACAGGCTGGCGCGCATCAATCCCCTGCGCCAGGTTCCGGCCCTCGCACTCCCGGCCGGCGAACTGATGACCGAAAGTGCCGCGATCCTGATCTGGCTCGCCGATGCCTATCCCGAGGCCCGGCTGGCACCGGCGGTGACCGACGCAAGACGACCGGCGTTTCTCCGATGGATGACCTTCGTATCCGCCGCCATCTACGCGCTCTACTGGATTGCCGACGATCCCTCCCGCATCGCCGAACGGGAGGAGGACCACGCGACCGTCAAGGCCCGCGTGTTCGACCGCGTCGCCCATTGCTGGCAGCGAATGGGCGCGGAACTGCAACCGGGCAAATATCTTCTCGGCGATGAACTGTCGGTCCTAGACCTCTACGTCGCCACCGCCTCGCGCTGGTCACCCGGCCGCCGCCGCTTCTACGAGGTCGCCCCGACCCTTGCCGACATCGTCCGCCGCGTCGATACCGATCCGAAGCTCGCGACGCTCTGGGCGGAACGCTTTCCGTTTACCGAGGGCTGGGAGCGTTGAGGGCAGGAAACCTCGTTGATGTCGTCGCTGCAGCCGCAGCGCGATGGACATCCGGCCGATCGCTCAGAGCGGCATTCTGCCCTCCACGATGGCCCTGAAATAGGCCACGCCGAAAGGAATGGCATCGTCATTGAAATCGAACCGCGCATCATGCACCGACGCGCTGTCGCCATTGCCGATCAGCATGATGTTGCCTGGGCGCGCTTCGAGCATGAAGGCGAAGTCCTCCGAGCCCATCAGCGGCTCCAGAGCGTCGTTGACGTGCGCGTCTCCGACCAGGGAGCGCGCCACGCTGACGGCAAAGGCGGTCTCGCTGCCATGGTTCACGGTCGGCGGAAACATGCGTTTGTAGGTGACCGTGGCGCTGGCTCCGTAGGCCTCGGCAATCCGTTGCGCGATGGAGGTAACGCGCCCCTCTATCAGATCTCTCGTGCCGGGATCGTAGGTCCTGGTCGTCCCGCCCATCTCGGCCGATTGGGGGATGACGTTGCCGGCCTTGCCTCCTGCCATCCAGCCGACCGTGACCACGGCGCACTGACGCGGATGGACGTTGCGGGAAACGATCGTCTGCAAGGCCAGAAGTATATTGGCGCCGACCACCAGCGGATCGACGCTGACGTGCGGGGAAGCGCCATGCGCGCCCTTGCCGTCGACCCTGATCCTGAAGCCATCGGCCGAAGCGGCCAGAGGTCCACACGCGGTGGCAAACTGCCCGATCGGCAAACCGGGCTCCGTGTGCATGGCATAGATCTCGTTGATTCCGAAACGCTCCATAAGGCCATCGTCGACCATGGCCTTGCCACCGCCGCCGCCCTCTTCGGCCGGCTGAAAGACGACCACGGCCGTGCCGTCAAATGCTCGCGCCTCGGCCAATTCCCGCGCGGCCCCCAGCAACATCGCCGTGTGGCCGTCATGACCGCAGGCGTGCATGACGCCCGTTGTCCTTGACGCCCAGGCGGCCCCTGTCGCCTCCTCGATTGGCAAGGCATCCATATCCGCCCGCAGGCCAATCACCCTGCCGCTTGACCGCTTCTGGCCGTGGATAACGCCCACGACGCCCGTCCGACCGATGCCGGTCACGACCTCGTCGCATCCGAACGCGGCGAGTTTGGAACGCACGAACTCCGCCGTCCTGTGGACGTCGAACTGCAACTCCGGATGGGCATGAATGTCGCGCCGCCAGGCAACGACATCGCCATAATCGGAACCGACGGCCGGCATGGAGCCTCCCTTTTCCTGAGTTTGCGGCTGCAAATGGCTCGGCGGTGAAAGATATGGCGTTTATGAAGGGATGCAACCTGCGCCCTCTATACAACCGATCGGCTTGTCACGTGGCGACCGCATGATATGCATTCGGCCTGTTCACCATGAGCACCCCATGACCGACGAAGCCCCACCACCGCTCCTGACCGAAGACGACCTGCGCCATATTACCCGCTGGGCGGTCCTGTGCGCCGCGCGCGCGCTGCCGGTCTTCGAGGCGGCGGTGCCGGGCGATACCCGGCCGCGCGAGGCGATCGCCGCGGCTGTCGCCTTTGCCGAGGGTGGTCCGCGCACGGCCGTCTTGCGCAAAGCCGCCTGGGGCGCCCAGGCAGCGACGCGCGCGGTTGACGATCCCGCCGCCAAGGCTGCCGCCCGCGCGGCCATTGCTGCGGCCGGTGCGCCCTATACCCACCCGATCGAGACGCCGCACCAGATCAACCATGTGCTCGGCCCCGCCGCCTACGCCATCCAGGCGCTGTCGATCGGAACAGCCGACGAGGCAGCCGCCACCGAAACGGAACTCCGGCAGCTGATCGCGCTCGCATCGACGGAAATCCGAGGCATCGTCGGCAAGTTGCCGGGACGAAAGCCCAGCAAAGGCGCGTTTCACGCCCTGCTCTACCGGCTCGACACGCGCTGCGTCGCTGATCGCGGATCAGGAACCCTCGCTCCGCCACCCATTTGCAGGATCCCGATCGGTCGGGCCTCCCCGCTCCTTTTTCGCCTCGTCACTGAGCCAGGCGATCACAGTTTGAAGGCTGAGCGACTTTCGGTAGCGCGGCCAGACCAGATAGAAGTCCGAGGGCCCAGTCATCGAGCCCTCGAACAGCCGGATGAGCCGCCCTTCGGCGAGATCGCGCGCGACGAAATCGCGGTTGGCAAGAACGATCCCCTGGCCTGCCGTCGCCGCCTCGATCGCGTGCGAGGTCTGGTTGAAGCTGATGCCCTTGAACGAGGCCTGCCGGCTGCCGCCGAAATGCCGCTCGATGAACTCCGGCCAGAAATTATGGGCGTCGTGCAGCAGCGTGTAGCTGGCCAGTTCCTCGGCGGTTTTCGGCGCCGGCCGCCCGGCAAGCAGCATCGGGCTGCAGACCGCGACGATCTCCTGCTCGAACAGCAGTTCCACCGCAAGCCCCGGCCCGAAGGGTGGCCGCCCATAGCGCACGGCGAGATCAACGCCATCGGCCTGGAAGCTCGACATGCGGTCGGTCGCCAGAATATGCAGGTCGAGATCCGGATGCCGCGCGGTGAAATCCGGCAGGCGCGGGATCAGCCAGCGCGACGCGAAGGACGGCGTGGTGCTGATCGTCAACCGCACCGGCTGGGGCTTCAGCCCGTCGGTCGCCCGCGCGATGATCTCCAGCGCCCGCCTGACATCGGCGATATAGGCGCGTCCCTCGCCGGTCAGCGCCAGCGCGCGCGGCAACCGCTCGAAGAGCTTGACCCCAAGCTCGGCCTCGAGCCCGCGGATCTGCTGGGCGACGGCCCCTTGCGTCACGCCCAGTTCCTCGGCTGCAAGGCGAAAGTTCAGGTGGCGCGCGGCCACCTCGAACACTTTCACCCCATTCAGCGAAGGGAGCTTTCCCGGTGCATCACTCATCGGATAGTTTTTCTACTGCCATATGAAAGCGAAATTGCTTCGTCGTCGCATGGAGGAGATGGTATTTCAATAGCAGCACCCGCGAAAGCGGCATTTCACGAATATGGATGAGGAGATTGGTAAAATGGCAGTAGAAAAAGTGGCCGTAATCACCGCCGGCGGCTCAGGCATGGGTGCCGAGAGCGCCAGGCGTCTGGCAGCCGACGGCTACAAGGTTGCGATCCTCTCCTCCTCCGGCAAGGGCGAGGCGCTCGCCGCCGAGCTCGGCGGCATCGGTATCACCGGCTCCAACCAGTCGAACGATGACCTGAAGCGTCTTGTCGATGCGGCCATGGAAAAATGGGGCCGGATCGACGTGCTGGTCAACAGCGCCGGCCATGGCCCGCGCGCCCAGATCCTCGAAATCACCGACGAGCAATGGCACACCGGCCTCGACGTCTACCTGATGAACGTCATCCGCCCGGTCCGCCTCGTCACGCCGATCATGCAGAAGCAGAAGGCGGGCGCGATCATCAACATCTCCACCGCCTGGGCCTTCGAGCCCTCGCCGATGTTCCCGACCTCCGCCGTCTTCCGCGCCGGTCTTGCCTCCTACACCAAGATCTTCGCCGACACCTATGCGGCCGACAATGTGCGCATGAACAACGTTTTGCCCGGCTGGATCGACAGCCTGCCGGCGACCGAAGAGCGCCGCGATGCAGTGCCGATGAAGCGCTACGGCACCAGCGCCGAGATCGCCGCCACCGTCGCCTTCCTCGCCTCTGATGGTGCCGCCTACATCACCGGCCAGAACCTGAAGGTGGATGGCGGCCTGACGCGTTCGGTCTGAACGCGAGCCACCCCTTTTACTCCCGTCGCGCGCCTCTCAGGGGCGCGCGCCAGCCATTGTCGCATCCCGCTCAGGCCGTCACGGCCGGCGCGGCGTTGATGGCAGCATCGGCAAGCCGATCGGCGGCGGGTGCCCTCAACGGCATGGTCAGGGTCACGCGGAAATGGGCCGGGGAGACCGGTCCGGCGATGAGCGAACCGCCCTCTGGGAAGCGCGCCTTGACACGCTCTTCGACATTCGCAAGCCCCACACCGAGCCCGGATCGCTTGACCATCGGCAGGACTTCGCCGGCATCGGACACGTTGTCGACCGAAAGCTGCAGCCGGTCCTCCTCCTGCGACGCGCTGATCGTGATCTTCAGATCGCCGGACGAGCGCCCGAGCCCATGCTTCACGGCATTCTCGACGAGCGGCTGCAGGATCAGGCTCGGCACCAGCGCCGTTCTCAGCTCCTGCGGAATGTCGAGCGTGACGCTGATGCGATCGGAGAACCGCTCTTTCTCGATCGCCAGATACTCCGATTGCAGCGCCAGTTCCTCCGAAAGCGCCAGATCCCGCAGAGGATCCATCTCCAGTGTCTTTCGCAGAAACGACGACAGCGAAAGCACCACGCGGCTCGCCTGAGAGGAGGCGCCCTCCTCGATCAGACCGACGATCGAGTTCAGCGTGTTGAACAGGAAGTGCGGATTGATCTGGTAGTAGAGCGCCTGCATCTTCGCGGTCAGCGCCTCTTCGCGCGAGATCGCCAGCCGGCGCTCCTGCGCGCGGACCTTCAGATTGTACATGTAGGCGATGAAGAAGCAGGACCAGCCGAAGAACAGCGAGACGCCGTAAAACAGCGTGTAGCAGAAGTTCTCGATCGTATAGTCGACACCGACTGCGGGCTTCACATAGGTGAACAGGTGATAGTCGATGGTGGTTGCAACCGTCGACGCCAGAATGGACAGGACGGCCGACACGAAAACCTGGGCTGCGATGTTCCGCGCGCGCATCATCGCCACGATGTGCGAAATCATCAGCGTGATCAGCACGCAAACCAGCGACACGACGAGCTTGATCGGCGCGTAGTCGACCGGATTGACGCCCAGCACCACCCAGAGCCCGCCGGTCATGAAGAACTCGGCCGCCCAGAAGGAGAGCACCAGCTTGATCACGCGCGAGAAGAACGCCGCGGCGCTCGTGTCCGAATGGTCCATGTCGAAGGTTTTTCGGTAGAAACTTCCAAGCACCATTATTCCGGCCACCATCCGCATTCGGTCATTCGCATCGTTCAATCTATTTGCCTCAATTAGCGAAAATCAACCAATGCAGGCAAATCAACCTTTGTACGCCACAGGAATAGAAGGCGCTGCGGGGGCGCTGAGGTTCCCCTGCGCGGCCACACAGACGCCAGCATAGTGGTCAAATCGGCCCCCTCAGTCGCTTGGCCGGGCCACCCTCCGTGCGCATGTTCGTCGCTATCCCGTTGTCTTTCCTTGAGAAGCTCCTATTTCCCTGACGAAACCGCGAAAAAGGAGTTCCGCATGAACCGAAACGGCCTCTATCTCGTCATCGCCCTGCTTGCCGTCGCCGTCGTCGGCCTCGGCATCTATGTCTACCAGGAAGAGACGAAGCCGGGCGTCGAGATCAAGATCGGCCAGGACGGCGTTTCGGTTAAGGAAAACTAGGACGCAGGCAACAGGCGCGAACGACGAAGCGGGAACGGACCTCAACCGGCCGCCGCGTGAACGCGTTGCGCTGCCAGAGCCGCCTGTTGACCATGGCAAAGGCCTGGCCCTATACCGAACCTGCTCGCCTGAACTGAGCAGAGGAATTGTCGATGCTGGAGCTTGTTCTCACCCACTGAGCGTCTCGATCGGTCGAGACGCGAAACCGCGCCACCGGCGAACGATACCCGTCGTTCGCGGTCGACAGCGCGCGACTGAAGGGTTTCAAGAACAGGTTTTTGACAATGACCACCATCGACATACGCTCCGAACGAGCGACTGACATCGCAACCATCCGGCAGATCACCAAGGCCGCTTTTGCGCCGATGGCCTATAGCAGCCAGACGGAAGCCGAAATCATCGACGCGCTGCGCAAAGCCGGCGCCTTGACGATCTCGCTGGTCGCCCTCGACCAGGGCGAAATCATCGGTCACGTCGCCTTCTCCCCGGTCACGATCGACGGGGAGGACAAGGGCTGGTTCGGTCTCGGCCCCGTCTCCGTCAGGCCCGACCACCAGAAGAGCGGCACCGGCGGCAGGCTGATCCGCGAAGGCCTTGCGCGCCTTGCAAAGACCGGCGCCAAGGGCTGCGTCGTTCTCGGCGAGCCCGACTACTACAAACGCTTCGGCTTCGAGAACCACGCCGCCCTGCGCCTTGAAGGCGTTCCGGCCGAATACTTCATGGCAGAGGCGTTCGAAGGTCCGGTACCGTCAGGGCGCGTCAGCTTCCACGCGGGCTTTGATGCAAGCTGATTGACCTGACGACATGCCTCGGAACGCGATGTGGAAGCACATCGCGCTCCGATACTCGCCTGCTTCCTCGTCGCCGAGAAGGGACGCCTGTTCGGCGACGCCAGCGTCAGCACCGCGCCGGCGCTGGACGCATGAGCATCTTGATTTTGCATCCCGAATGACTGTCCATGGCGACAACCGTCGCGACTCGCTGCTGCCAGGCGATCACGAGAGACCGCGACATCCCGAAACGCCAAAGGTGCCGCGTTGACTGCAAGCCTTTCCTTCACCGCCGCGCTGCTGCTTGCGGCCGCATCCGCCTCTGCGGCGATGGCAGGCGAGACGAGCACCGCGCCCTCGGGCACCTATTGCGGCCAGCTTTCCTCCGCCGGCGTGCTCTCGGACGCCGAGACGCATTTCGAAACCGCTGCCGATGGCACGGTCGTCGGCAAATACGTGTTTTCCGATCAGGGCCAGTCCGTCGACGGTGAACTCGCCGAAACCGGCGACGATGGCGACGGCAGCGATCTCACCCGAAGCTTCATGTGGCGCGACAAATACGGCTACGGCCAGTTGATCGTCACCTTCACGCCGGATTTCTCCGAATTCGACGGCAAATGGAATGCCGGCGGATCCGAGTTCCTGCCGTGGAACGGCCGGCGGTGTCATCAGACGATCAGCTAGAGCGCGCCAACGAAGCGAGCCCAAACCGCATCGCCCCCTCACGCCGCAATCACCCCCCGCATCAGCCCCTCCAGCCAGTCGGCAAACACCTTGAGCCGGCGCGACAGATGCTGGCGGTGCGGGTAGAGCAAAGCCATCGGCATCGGCGCGGCGACGTGATGCGGCATCACCTCGACCAGCCGGCCCTCTCGGATGTGATCGATCACGTCATAGGCCGGGATCTGGATCAGGCCGAGGCCGGCAAGGCAGCAGGCGATGCTGCCTTCCGCGCTGTTGACGCTGACCCGACCCGGCACCTGAACCGTGCGCACCTCGCCCGCCTCGATCCATTCCCAGTCCTCCACCCGCCCGCTCGAGGGTGAAGCGTAGTTGACCGCGACGTGGGCGCTGAGATCGTCGGGCGTCTCCGGCGTGCCGTGGCGCTCGAGATAGTCGGGGCTTGCGACATTGATCAGCCGGAGCGTGCCGAACGGCCGGGCAATCAGGCTCGAATCCCCGAGCGGCCCGACACGCAGCGCGCAGTCGACGCTTTCCTCGATCAGGTGCACCGCCCGGTCGGTCATGCCGAGATCGATGTCGATGCCGGGGTACCGCGCCAGGAACTCCGGCAGCGCCGGCGCCACGATCAGCCGGCCGATGCGGCTCGGCAGGTCGACCCGCAGTCGTCCGGTCGGGCCGGAGGTGTCGCGGCGAAACAGGTTCTCCGCCTCGTCCATATCGGAAATCAGCCGCAGGCAGCGCTCGTAGAAGGCTGCCCCATCCTGCGTCGGCGCAACCTTGCGCGTGGTACGATGGAGAAGTCGCGTGCCGAGCCGGGTTTCGAGCGTCTGCACCGCCGCCGAAACCGAGGAGCGCGGCAGGCCCAGCGTGTCGGCCGCGCGGGTAAAACTCGCGCTTTCGACGACACGGGTGAAGGTGCGGAAAAGCTCGATCCTGTCCATGCCGGCGCGCGACGCCTCACCCCCATTGTTCGTCATTCCTGACAAGTCATGTCACGTTCTGGGACTTTATGCCAGCAGCGCCGACGATATTCTCCTGGTCGCGATGCCGGTCGCATCACCGACCTCTCGCGTCGGCGGCGATAAGGCCCGCACCCTATGAAGCAAGAGATACGACGTCCGCCACGAGCGGCGGTCGCACAGGCGGCCCGTACTGGAGAGCGGGGCGATTTCGGGCAAATGCGTAGCCCCGCCGCCGAACGAAAGCATCCGCCACCACGCGCACAACAGGAGAAACCCATGGCAGACCACAGCATCAACGGCAAAACCGCCCTCATCGCCGGCGGCGCGAAGAACCTCGGCGGCCTGCTCGCACGCGATTTTGCCGCACACGGCGCCCGTGGCGTCGCGATCCATTACAACAGCGCGGCGACGAAGGCGGCAGCCGATGAAACCGTGGCGGCGATCAAGGCGACCGGTGCCGCGGCCCACGCCTTCTCCGGCGATCTCACCAGCGCCGCCAATGTCGAAAAGCTCTTTACCGACGCCAAGGCGGCGCTCGGCAGCATCGACATCGCCGTCAACACCGTCGGCAAGGTGCTGAAAAAGCCCTTCGTCGAGATCACCGAGGCCGAATACGACGAGATGAGCGCGGTTAATTCGAAGTCCGCATTCTTCTTCCTGCGCGAGGCCGGCAGGCACGTCAGCGACAACGGCAAGGTCTGCACGCTGGTCACCTCGCTGCTCGGCGCCTTCACGCCCTTCTATGCGGCCTATGCCGGCACCAAGGCGCCGGTGGAGCACTTCACCCGGGCAGCCGCCAAGGAGTTCGGCGCGCGCGGCATCTCCGTGACCGCGATTGGACCCGGCCCGATGGATACGCCCTTCTTCTACCCGGCCGAAGGCGCCGACGCCGTCGCCTATCACAAAACCGCATCGGCCCTTTCGGCCTTCTCCAGCACCGGCCTCACCGACATCGAGGACATCGTCCCCTACATCCGCTTCCTTGTCTCCGACGGCTGGTGGATGACCGGCCAGACGATCCTGGTGAATGGCGGCTACACGACGAAGTAGGCCGGAGGACCTGGCACCGGAGCGTCCGCCCAGCGTCTCTCTCCCCGCTTGGCGGGGAGAGATGTCCGGCAGGACAGTGAGGGGGTAGCTTCGGCGCAGGGGAACCCTTGGTGAGCGGCGGCCCTGGCGCGGCCCAGTCCTCATCCCGCCCCACAAAATTCGATTGGAATTTTAGAACGTTATGTAATGTGATGAACAAGGCCGCAGGGCGGACAACCGATTTTGATGGATGAATTTCATGCTGCGTTTCCACTTCCTCTGTCGCCATCTGCTGGCGGGCCTCGTTCTCGTCCTGACCCTCGCCCTGCCCGCACTCGCCGAGACGACGCCTCCGCCGGTCACCGTGATCCTCACACCCGGCCAGAGTGCTGCCGAGATCGAGGAGATCTTGCGCGCCGCCGCCAAGGCCGGCGGGTCGGTGACCGTCGAGTGGCGCGACGCTGCGGCGCAGGCCTCGGGCGAAACGCCGACGCCCGCTGGCGCTGGCGTCGCGGCACCGGCGCCCGCGTCGGGGGGCGCGGCCACGCATCAGGCTGCACCCGCAACCACGACGCCTGAACCAACGTCCTCGCCCGATCAGCCGGACACGCTCGACACGCTTTCCGCTCGTTTTGTCAATGGCTTGCAGATGGGCGTTGCCGGTATGTCCGGCATCGCCGGGGTGATGGCTGACGTTGCGGCAGGCATCCGCGCCGAGGGCTGGTCGGTGGTTTCGGTAACAGCCGTGGCCCTGCTCGCCGTCGCAGCCGGCCTTGCCGCCGCCTTTGCCAGCCGGCTCCTCATCCACCGGCTGTTCGGCGCCTCGTTCGAAGTGGTCGATCTGCTCCACCGCATGCGCGCCTCGCTGATCCGGCTTGGCTTCGACATCGCCTATCTGGCGATCTTCGCCGTGGCCGCTCATGCCGTTGCCCGCCTGTTCCTGACGCCGGCCACGGCCTCCGCCGAACTCGCCCACGCCCTCATCACCATCGCCCTCGCCTCCGTGGTCTATGCGGTCGGCGCCCGCTTCCTGTTTGCGCCGACGCGGCCCGAGATCCGCCTGCTCGATATCGCCCACCCGCGCTTCCACGCCAACATGCTGACCGCCTATGGGGCGATCGGCGCCATCCTCGGCGCCAGCCTGCGCTTTGCCCACCAGCGCGGACTGGAGAACGCTGCAACCGATGGCTGGCTGTTGATCGGCGTGACCCTGTTGACGCTGTTGAAACTCTATTGGTTCATCGCCGGCGCCGGCGATATCCGCACGGTGTTTGCCGGTGAAAACCCAGGCCCGGTGCGCCGCGCCATCGCCTTCGGCGTGCCCGAATTCTATGCGGCAAGCGCCATCGTGCTCTGGCTGATGAGCGTCATCGTTGCCGGCAGCCCGAACAGCGCCGCCTGGAGCTTTGCCGGCGGCACGACACAGATCATCCTGCTCGCGCTTCCGATCCTTGCCTTCGGCATCCATTCGCTGGCGGGGGCTGCCGCCGAGCGCCGGCGCACGCCGGCCTCCCACGCGCTGCACGCGGCGATTTCGGGCAGCGTCCAGACGGCGCTTGCCGGCGCCATCTGGCTGATCGGCCTGCATCTGATTATCACGCTCTGGCGCCCGGTGCTCGTCCAGCATGATACGGCCGGTGCCATCGGCTGGATCGTCATCCTCGAGCGCATCAGCCTTGCGGTGGTCGCGAGCTGGGTGATCTGCAGTTTCCTCTGGAAGAGCTTCGAGGCCTTCGCGCCCACCGCCCGCCTCGCTTTGCCCGGCGACAGCGAGGACGATACGGTGGTCCACCAGCAAAGCCGGATTTCGACCATCCTGCCGCTCGTCCGCAACCTCATCTTCGGCGGTATCTTCGCCGTCACCAGCCTCGTCATCCTTTCCGCACTCGGCATCAATATTGCGCCGCTGATCGCCGGCTTCGGCGTGCTGGGCCTCGCCCTTTCCTTCGGCTCGCAGACGCTGGTGAAGGACGTCGTCTCCGGCATCTTCTTCATCGCCGACGATGCCTTCCGCGTCGGCGAATATGTCGATACCGGCAAGCTCAAGGGCACGGTCGAGCGCATCTCGCTGCGCTCGCTCCGGCTGCGCCACCAGAACGGCCAGATCCACACGATCCCCTATGGCCAGCTTCAGGCGGTCACCAATTTCAGCCGCGACTGGAGCACGGTGAAGTTCGAGTTGAAATTCGAGCGCGATGCCGACCCCGAGAAAATCCGCAAGACCATCAAGAAGGTCGGCCTTGCCATGCTGGAGGATCCCGAGATCGGCGGCGAATTCCTGGTGCCCTTGAAGATGCAAGGTATCCAGGACGTCACCGAAAACTCGCTCGTCGTGCGCCTCAAGTTCACCGCCCGCCCCGGCAACCCCAGTATCCTGCAGCGCGAGTCGATGAAGCGCCTGCTGCCGGCGCTGCGCGAAGCCGGCCTCGACCTCGCCTCCAACGCCGTCACCGTGCGCTCCGGCGCTGCCGGTGCAGCCGAGGCGGAAGCGGCCGCCGCCAACCTGGCGCTGGCGAAAAAACCGGCAGCGGCCGAAACGGCGGAGGCGGAGGGATAAGCAGGCAGTCGATGGCGACAGCGGCATGGACATGCCGTGTCCGCCAACGGCACGCGTCCTCCACCGATCTCGGTCCGGCGACGAGGACACGCAATCATCCAGGTGCCGCGACGACCTTTGCGTGTATGGTGGGTCGCGCGGGCGCGGCAGCAGCGCCTTTCGATGGAGCGTCAGTAATGGATAACGATCACCTCTGGTACTGTCTCGTCGGCACGAAGGACACCAACACCGGCATGGCCCGCTTCCTGCTGGCCGTCGGCGCATTCATCGTGCTGTTCGGCGTCGTCTTCTGGATCCTCGGCCTGTAGAGCCGTTCGGCGGCCATCTCTTCAAATCGACATCGAAGGTCCAGAAGCCCGAGGAGATGCGAAGCGCTCCTCACGCGTCCGAATTCACACGGCTGCGCCGCTTCAGCCGCCCGTTGAACTTCTCGGTGGCCGGCCGCAACTCCGATCCGTCGTTCTCGCGCTACCGCTTCAACACGGCGTGTAGCTCCCCGGGGAAATCTCCGGCCCAGGACGGGCTGGAGCACACCGAAAAGCTGCATGCCTCCGCGATTTCCCGCTGTCCCCACGGGAACAATAGTCGGCCCCGCCCATTTGCTAGAACAGGTTCAACAAAAGGCCGGAAGGCCTTTGACCGGAAAGCACAGGGCTTCCGGATCGATCACCGCCCGGCGCAACGAAGGATCAAGGCCAGGCAAGAAGGAAGTCGGAGCAACGCCATGCGCATCATCCTGGTAGCCCTTGTCGCCTCAGTCATGAGCATCCTGGTGTTCAAATATGCCGATCATTCGCTTGGCAACACGCAGATCGTTGCAACAGCCGAACAGCTGGCCGCCCTTTAAGAACCTCCCCCTGATCGCGCTGCCGGTAGCAGAACGATGCTCCGGCCCGGCGCGACACCTCTCCATCCTCCCCATCTCTGGCTGAAGACGGCACTCGCACTCGAAGCGCCACCACAGGGATTGCCTTTGTCCAGTCGGCGCGAAGGACATCGGTCGTGGCCCGCCGACCGTTACCGTTTCCATCCCAGGCGTCTCTGGCAGCTGCCCCGCAGGCGCAGCGACATAGCCCCGCCACCGATCGTGCCCTGCCCGCCCGTCCCTGCTCCGGCCGAGGGCGCAATTGGGAGCGCCCAATTTCGCAACCTCTAATAGACACCGAACGATGGGAGAACGGTCCAAGCACGAAAGTGGTTTTCCCGTAGCCTCCTCCCCCAAATGGGGGAGGAACATTTCGTGAAACCACTCGACGCGTAAGCGCGCCTCTTGCTAACCGCTAAAGTTGTCTTACATTGGCATGGGCAACAATTTATACGATTGAATAAATGGACTTTCGTCTCGTCGCCGGCGGCATGTTTGTCGCTCTGCTGTGCGCAATCGCCATCGTCCTGTTCGCGCCGCGAACCGAGCAATATATGAGCTATTCCAAATATGAGTGGACGATCTCCGCGTTGCGCAAGCGCCCGGGCGCGCAGCGGCAATATGTAGAGGCATGCGTATCGGAGTACCTGCCCGACCTGAAGGACAATGCGCTTGAGGGAACGCCCTATTCCAGCCGGAAAGAAATGGCGGAGGACGTCTGCCGGCGCTACTTCAAAGCGTTCATCGATGGCAGGCTGACCTTCGCCGAGTTCAACCGCTCGATGTACGAGGAGCTTCCATTCTCCGTGGTCGAGGAGGCTGAGCGCCGGGAGCCACGCCCTCCGCGCAGCAAGTGAAGGCCAAAGGCCTCGCCTCTGCACTCGCCGTAGCTGTTGGCTCACCCAGAACTTGGCGGCCGTCAGCCATGCGGGCGCCGGCGCTCGTGTTGAAGCGTCCCGGCGGTTCCTCGCAAACAGATCATGTCCCCACCCGCGCCCAAGGCATCAGAGGCGGCCATCCCACAAGCCGGCGCATTCACTGCGCGAGAAGACCAGGACGCCGGGCATCCGGCGGCGCCGTCCGACGGTCGCCGGCAAACAACGGCCCGCCATGCGGCGCCAGTTCCAGCTCGGCAAGCCGGATCAGCTCTGCTGCCTGTCCTGCGCCCGCGTGGCGCAATGCCGTGTCGAAGCGTTCGGCAAGCGACGCGTCCGCCCGGACGAGCAACCGCGGTAGCCATTTGCCGCGCCCAGACCATTGCCCGCGGCCAAGCAGCATCAGATCGGCGAGCGGCTTCGTCAGTTCGGCGGCAATGGCGCGGATCTCGGCGGCCGGGCGTGCATCGCGCAGATCATCCACCAGATCGGTGATCTGGTAGCGTAGTCGGTCGCGTATCTCAGGCGTCAGCGGCGCCGGCCCTCGTTCCAGGCGCTGTTGCGCCCCGGCCTGAAGCGCTTCGGCACGCGCCCGCTCAGGCCCGATAGCAACGCCGCCCGCCACCATGTCCGCAAGCACCGGGCAACCGCCCGCCATATCCTGGTCGACAAACCAGTTGAGCGTCTCGAAGTCGTGCACGAAGGCCTCGATCGGAAAATCGTCGAAATGGAAGCTTTCCCGCCAGGCGGCCGGCAGGGCCTCGTGCAGCACCACCAGGTCGATATCCGAGGTCTGCGTACCCTCGCCGCGCAGGATCGAGCCCGCGACGATCGCAAAGATCGCCTGCGGAAAGCGTTCCGCAAGCACCGCCTCAGCCGCCATCACCGCTCTCGCCGCACGGCCTGGTGCCGCTGGCGCGTGCTTTGTCGCCTCATCGGCGGGCACACCCTCGTCGCTCATTCGAGCCTCCAAACGCAAGGACCCTCCCGATATGGCGTCATCACATCGGGAGGGTCCTTGAAGCAGGCGATGGATGCGAATGCTATTGCAGCGTGCGGGTCGGTGCAGGTTCTGCCGCCGGCTGGCTGACGGCGGCACCGGCCGGGTTGGCGGATGAGCGTGCGCCGTCGAGGCCGGTCGCAACGACGGACACGCGGAAGGTACCGTCGAGCGTACGGTCGAAGATCGAACCGACGACGATGTCGGCTTCGTCATAGACCTCTTCGCGGATGCGGGTCGCGGCTTCGTCCACCTCGAACAGCGTCATGTCCATGCCGCCGGAGATCGAGATCAGCACGCCGCGGGCGCCGCGCATCGACACTTCGTCGAGCAGCGGGTTGGCGATCGCGGCTTCGGCCGCCTTCAGCGCGCGGCCCTCGCCGGTCGCCTCGCCGGTGCCCATCATCGCCCGGCCCATGCCCTTCATGACAGATTTCACGTCGGCGAAGTCGAGGTTGATCAGGCCTTCCTTGACGATCAGGTCGGTGATGCAGCCAACGCCCGAATAGAGCACCCGGTCGGCGATCACGAAGGCATCGGCAAAGGTGGTCTTGGCGTCAGCGATGCGGAAGAGGTTCTGGTTGGGGATGACGATGACGGTATCGGCCGCCTCGCGCAGCCGCTCGATGCCCTGCTCGGCCGTTTCCATGCGGCGCTTGCCTTCGAAGCTGAAGGGCTTGGTGACGACGCCGACCGTGAGGATGCCGGCCTTGCGTGCCGCTGCCGCAATTACTGGGGCCGCGCCCGTGCCGGTACCGCCGCCCATGCCGGCGGTGACGAAGCACATATGCGTGCCGCCGAGGTGATCCATGATCTCGTCGATCGATTCTTCCGCCGCCGCCCGGCCGACATCCGGCAGCGAGCCCGCGCCGAGGCCTTCGGTCACGGCGGCGCCGAGCTGGATGATGCGCGACGACTTCGACATGGCGAGCGCCTGCGCGTCGGTGTTGGCGACCACGAAATCGACGCCCTGAAGCCCTTCGTTGATCATGTTGTTGATGGCGTTGCCGCCACCGCCGCCGACCCCGATCACGGTGATCTTCGGGCGCATTTCGGTGATCGTGGGCTTCTTGAAATCGGTCATGGCTTGTCTCCTAGAGCCAGCGCCTTGCAGGCGCCCGGCAGCGGCGAATCGGGCAGCTTGTATTTTAGGAATTGAAAAAAGCCATGGAGAAGGCAAGCAAAAAGGGCGACGCGCCTATCCACATATGAATTTTAGCGGGGGCGCAGAGGCGAGAATTCGGCCGTTGGGTTTCGTCGGCAGAATGGGGAAATCTACAAAATAATCAATGCCATAGCGCATGCCATCCCCTCACCCTGACGCTCTCCCCGCCTGCGGGGAGAGGGAACGCGGATGACGGCCGGCTCCCAGGTCGAGACCTGCCGACGGGCAACGCGGCTGCCACATTGGCCGAAGGAACGAGCGGCCGCCACGTCCCTCCTTCTCCCCGCGACAACGGGGAGAAGGTGGCCGGCAGGCCGGATGAGGGGCCGATCTCGCCACCCTGAGACTGCGCGAAACCGCCTCTGCCACAGGCTATCCCTTAAGCCTCAAAACTCGGCCGCGAACGCACCCGCTCCAGCCAGCGCTGGACGTTTTTTGCGGAAGCCGGGATTTCCATGCCGAAGACCTCGCAGAGCCAGGCGGTGACCCCTGCGGTGATGTCGGCGATCGAGAATTCGTCGCCTGCCAGGAACGGCCTTCCATCCGAGAGCTCATCGTCGAGCCAGCCCCATTTCTGCGGCACCGCCGCCCGCTCGGTCTCGGCAAAGGCCGGAAACTGCGTCAGCCGCTCGGCAAAGAACGCGTCCGAATGCAGCGCCACATTGCCGACGGTGCCGAGGATCACCAGTTCGGCGCGCCGGTTCCACATCTCCACCTTGGCGCGGCTGACGGCGTCATGGCCGAAGAGCTGCGGCTCGCGCGTGGTCTCTTCGAGATAGCGGCAGATCGCGACGCTCTCGGTGATAACAGTGCCGTCGTCGAGTTCCAGAACCGGGATCTGACCGAGCGAGTTGACGGCGAGAAACTCCGGCGCCTTGTGCTCGCCCTTGGCGAAATCGACATCCACCATCGGCAGCGAGATCCCCTTCTCCGCCATGAAGATGCGCACGCGATACGAATTCGGTCCCATGCCCTGATAAAGCTTCATCTTATCCTCCTGTCGATGAGGCGACCGCCCCGTTCCTCCTCAACCGCATAAAAGCGGAACACCGGTTGCTTATAACAACCAGTTTCATTTAACTCAATGGTTTATTTCAGTAGGCAAAAATTCTTTTTCGCGAACGCTATCGGCTTGCCCCGCCGCTTCGCCGGTCGTCAGACAAGGTTTCGGGACAATAGCGTCCTATGGCGCTCGAAGGCGTCCCGCTCTCGCCGCCAGTGATCGAGATGCCCGTCCCGTTTCAGCCGCTCGGTCGCGGCCGCGCCGATCATTGCCAGCATCGCCGCCTCGTCGCCCATATGCCCGAGCACATCGGCGACCATCCCAAGCAACGCATCGTCCGAGGCAAGACCGTAGGTCGCGCACAGCCGTTTCAGCCGCCGGCTGCCATCATCGAGATCCGCCAGCGCCGCGGCCTTCAAGTCATCGGAATGGAAGGAAAGCGGCACGGTCCAATAGGCGAGATAGGCAAGGTCTCGCAGCCGCGGCCCGGGACCGGCGAGATCGAAGTCGATGATCCCCACCGGTTCGCCGGCCCGAAAAACGAGGTTGTACGGCGCAAAATCATTGTGGCAAATGACCTCCCATCGACGCCGATCCGGATATCTAAAGGCCCAGCGATCCGCCGCGCCGAAGCCGAATTCGGCCGTCGCGTCATGATAGGCGCGAAGCAGCCGCCCTGCGGCAATCAGCGCATCCTCGCAAAGCCAGATGTCGGAAGAGACACCGGCATCGCCTTCAATAAAGCTCAGCATCTCTCGCCCCTGGCCGTCGAGGCCCAGGAACCGCGGCGATCCCGCAAAGCCCTTTGCCTCGAGACGGAGGAGCAGCCGGTGAACGGTCGCGCTCTCAGGGCGCGTGGCGCGGCGCACCGTATCGCCCACGCGTACGACGCCGGCATTGACGTTCCCGCCCGCAAGCGGCGTTTCCTGTATCGGCGTTTCGGATGTCATCGGACCGTTCGAGAGGCTGGAGGCGAAGCTGGCCGAGGATCGTCTTCGGATCACCCCCTGTCAACGAACCGTTCCCATCGACGGCCCGGCCGATCGCTGTCCTTGAATCTACCGGGCGATCATGCTTGCCTCTTCCAAACAGGAGCTTGCCATGTTCGCCCGATCCGCCGTCGCCTGCCTCGTCCTCGTCCTTGCCACTGGTCAGGCCAATGCCGCCCTTGCGCCGAATTTTCAGCGTGCCCGCGAACTGAACGCGGTCATCAACGCGGTCGCCGTCGCCGTTCCCAAACACCCGATCGACAAGGTCATCAGCCAGGGCCGCGACCGTTATGCCGTCGTCGCCGGCAAATGCACGGTAATCGCAAGGATCGTCGGTCTGCCGGCAAAGCCTGGCGTTGTCGGCCCGCGCCAGTTCGAGGTCGAACTCGACAAACCCGATTGCGACTGACGCCAACCCGGCCTAGAGCCGCCACCCCTGGCTCATCACGAAGCGCGCCGTGTCTCCCGGCATGATCGCCCTGTCGCCATAGGCCTTCAATGACTGACCGTCCGGCAAAGCCAAGGTCAGGGCAAAACGCTCGCCTTCGAACACGCAGGAGACGACGCGGAGCGCCATGCCCTCGCCGTCGTGGCGCACATGTTCCGGGCGCACGAGGACGTCGCGCACGGCGCCATCGCCTGCGCCTTCCATGCCGACGCCGGCAAGCGCTGACCGCAGCGTTGGCCAATCCATCGCCCGCGGCATGCCCTCCGGCACGGCGAGCTTGAGCACCGAGCCGCGGCCGATCAGGCCGCCGACGACGGCGCCTTCGGGTCTTGCGTAGATCTCGGCCGGCTGCGCCATCTGCATCAGCCGCCCCTCGTGCATGACGGCGACATCGGTTGCGAGCGCCATGGCTTCCGCCTGGTCGTGCGTCACATAGATCATCGTCGCGCCCGAGCGCTCGTGGAAGATGCGGAAGGTCTCCTCCATCGACTTGCGTAAGTGCTGGTCGAGATTGGCGAGCGGCTCGTCGAGCAGCACGACATCCGGTGAGGTCACCAGGCAGCGGGCAAGCGCCACGCGCTGGCGCTGACCGCCGGAAAGGGCTGCCGGCCGGCGGTCGGCATAGTCGGTGAGCTTTACCAACGCCAGAGCATCGGCGACGCTCCTTTGCCACGCCGAGCCTGAAATGCCGCGGACCTTCAGCGGATAGCCGACATTTTCGGCCACCGTCATATGCGGCCAGAGCGCATAGGACTGGAACACCATCGCCATGTTGCGTCGCTCCGGCGGCAGCGCCCGTGCAGCATCCGAAAGCCGTCTTTCGCCAAAATCGATCGATCCATCGCTGGGCTGCTCAAAGCCGGCGATCATGCGCAGCACCGTCGTCTTGCCGCAGCCGGAAGGCCCGAGCAGCGCCAGGAAGCCGCCTTCCCGCACGGTCAGCGACACATCGGAAACCGCCGGTCGGCCGCCGCCGAAATGCTTGGTGACGTGATTGAGGATCAGTTGCGCCACGGCAGCACGCCTTCCGGGAGATAGTTTGCGAGAGCCTCGAGCGCGGCCATCAGCACGACGACCATGACAACCACGAGCACCGAAAGGGCTGCGGCCAGGTCCGACGAGCCGCTGTCGTCGAGATTGAAGATGGCGACACCGAGTGTCTGGGTACCGGCCGACCAGAGCAGCGCCGAGACCGTCAGCTCATTGGCGGCAATCAGGAAGACGAGGATGATCGCCGCACCCGCGGCCGGCGCTACCAAGGGCAGGATCACGTCGGACATCCGCCTGAAGAAGCCAGCACCGGCGAGACGCGCCGCCTCTTCCAGCGATGGGTCCATCTGCAGGAAAGCACTCATCACCGGCTTGAGGCTGACGGCGAGGAACGAGGAGAAGTAGGCAACCAGGATGATCCAGATGGTGCCATAGAGCGAGACCTTGAGGATCGGCAGAGGTGCGGCAAAGGTAAGGATGAAGGCGACGGCCAACACGATGCCCGGCAGCGCATAGGGGATCTCGATGAGGATGCCGAGCGTATTGGCAAGCCACCCCTTGCGTCGCGTCATGAGATAGGCCGCGGGCACCGAGACGGCGAGCAGGCCGAATGCGGCCGTTGCTGCAAGGAACATCGAATTGCCAAGCGCCTTCAGCGTCATCGACTGGCGGAAGAGAATTTCTTCGTAAGCGCGCAGCGACACCGTCTGAAGGTTGAGCGGCACGCCATAGGCCGGCACCAGCGAGCTCGCGACAAGAGCGGCGAGCGGTGCGACCAGCACGAGAAGCAGGATCGCCACGAGGACCAGCTCGACGACCGGGCGGAAGCGGCCGAGCGAAAAGGCGGCATTCGCCCCGGAAAGGCCGATGATGCGGTAATCCCTGCCGACAAGCGCCTTCTGCTGCAGGATCAGCCCGGTAGCCGCGATCATGGAGATGAGGCTGGAGAGCAGCGCGATCTCGCCGAAGGTGCCGGCGCCGAAGCTGGCGAGCCGCGTATAGATCAGGGTCGGCAGCACCTCGATGCCCGCGGGAATGCCGAGGATCGCCGGAATGCCAAAATTGCCGACGCCGGAGACGAAGGCGATCGCCGCACCGGCAATCAGTCCCGGCAACGACAGCGGCGCGACGATGTCGCGAAAGACACGGAATGGCGTGGCCCCGGCAAGCCGTGCCGCCTCCACCCCGTCGCGCGGCGTTGCGGAAAGCCCGGCTTTCAGCGCCAGGAAAACCAGCGGCGCATGCTGGACGCCGAGAAGCAGCGAAATGCCTGCCAGCGAATAGAGCGGCTGCGGGCTGCCGAGCGGCGGCGCGATCCCGAGCGTCTTTAGCAGCGGGCTCGCCGGCCCGGTCATCTCCACCCAGGCAAGCGCCGTCACCTGCGGCGGGATCATCATCGGCAGCATGAAGGCAAAGCTGAGCGCAAGCTTGCCGCGCACATCCGTCAGCGCCACCGAGAAGGCGAAGAGCGCGCCGATGACAACGGAGACGACCATACCGCCGGTCGCGGTTATCAGCGTGTTGCGGAGGGCGGCAAAGGTTGCGGGTTCCGTGAGCACGCCAATCGACCGGCCCGAAATAAGCCCGGCAAAGCCGGCCTTCGCCAGGCTGAAGAGCGGCAGCAGGCAGAGGAGAAACAGGCAGGCGAGAACGAAGGGCACCAGCCAGCGCGGCTCGGCGGCGGGACTCGCCCCTGCCCGCACCTTGGGCGCGCCCATCGTCCGGCCGTGAAAGGAAAGGCGCAGCCAGCGGGGCCGGCTGCGCGCATCGTTGCGTTCAAGCATTCCCGGGATCAGTTCGTACCGAAGATGCCGGAGAAGGTTTTGAGATCCGCGTCGGAGTTCTTCACGGCCTCGGCCGCATTGACCGGCAGCACCTTGATCGTCTCGCGGGCCGGATAGCCCGCAGGCAGCGCCACGCCGTTGCGGGCCGGGATATAGCCCATCTTCACCGCCGTCTTCTGGCCTTCCTCGGACAGCAGGAAGTCGACGAACTTCTTCGCCGCCTCGACGTTCTTGGCGGTCTTCAGGATGCCGACGGGCTCGGTCACGGCAGACACGCCCTCGGCCGGGAAGACGAATTCCACCGGCGCGCCCTTGGCCTTCTCGCGGATCGCCATGAAATCGACGAGCATGCCATAGGCCTTCTCGCCGGTCGCAACCGCCTTCAAGACGCCGCCATTGCCGCCGGCAGCCGTAGCACCGTTCTCGGCGAGCGCCTTGTAATAGTCCCAGCCGAGGCCATCAATGCCGGTCAGGGTCTGAGCGTGAATGAGAGCCGCACCCGAGGTCAGCGGGCTCGGCATGGTGACGAGGCCCTTGGCCTCCGGCTTGCTGAGATCCTGCCAGCCTTCAGGCTTCATGGCGGCGGAGGTGTTATAGACGATGCCGGTCGTGATCATCTTGGTGGAGTAATAGGCGCCGTCCGCATCATAGAGTGCCGCGTCGTAGCTTGCCGCTTCAGGCGACTTGTAGTCGGCGAGATGGCCTGCTTCCTTCAGCCGCTGCATGGTCACGGTGTCGGCGATGAGCAGCACGTCGGCCACCGGATTGCCGGCCTCGATCTCTGCCATCAGCTTGGCCATGATCTTGGTCGTGCCCTCGCGCACCCATTCCACCTCGATGCCGGGATTGGCGGCCTGGAACGCGTCGACCGTCGCCTGCGCATCCTCGTTCGGCTGGCTGGTATAGAGCACCAGGCTCTCGGCAGAGGCCGCGGTCGAAAGCAGGCCTGCGACAACAGCGCCGGCAAGGACGGAGACAAACGATTTCATGGATACACCCTCGTGTTGAAACTGGCGCCGAGGGATAGGGCCACCCTTTTACAGGGGTATGACAGAACCGGGGGACGCGCGATCTGTGGCCCCCGATGCAGGTCGCGCAAATGTGTGCAACGGTTTTGCGGCGACGACGTGCTTCACGCGATGAGCTTTAGCGCGCGCCCGTCGACATCTGGCTGCGGTGGAGCACATAGGCATTGGCCAGTGTGTAGAGGAACTCGCGGTCACTGTAGTGCGCATAGTGGTCCAGCCTGTAGACGCGCGCGAAATTTCGGGCAGCGACCTCGAACTCCGGTCCGAGCGCATTGTCGACATCGCCAAAATAGAAGCCGATGGCCTTCAGGTATTTCTGAATGAGGCGAAGGTCGCCCTCCGCCGACTGGATGGTCAGCTTGTTGAATTCGTTGGTGGTGAAGATCGACAGGTCGTCATTGGTGTTGCGGTGCTCGAAGGTCATGACATAGCCGAGGTTCTCCGCAGCGATGAAGGCGTGCATCGTCTTCAGGATGACGTTGTACTCGACCGGCCGGCCGCTCAAGGGCGCCATGCCACGGTTGAAGAGCAGCATCATCGAGGCGATCCTCGACGTCATGGAAAAGGGACTGCTCGGCGAATAGCCGAGCACCTCGAAGACGCAGCCGGCGGCCTGATAGTCCTCGGCCGGATCGAGCACCCGGCGCAGATACTCGTTGTCCACACCGATAATCCGGTTGTCCTTGCCATAGTGAAGCCGGCCCTTGATGGGAGCGCCCTCTTGGGTCGCGGCCTGGCCCGCCTCGACGGCCAGCTCGCGAATGGCCATGCCGAGTCGGCCCATCAGCATTGTCGCGATTACCGCCTCGACAGCGGCCTTTTCCATGCCGTTTCGGGGAATGACCGCACTGCCGTGGCCGACATAGGCATCGAGCGCGCCGAAGCTTGCTGCGAATTCTCCCTGGAGCTGGCCATACCAGTTAGGCAAAAGCGCCTTCAGCGCAAAGCTTCGCCTCTCCAGCTTCCGCCACAGCGCCGCAAAGTCGTTAATGGTGATCTCGAAGACATACGGAATATCGAGTGCGGCATTGAATTCGTCTGCCATTGAGTACCTCCCGAAGCACTCGGCACCACCACCTGCAATAAAGGATCCCCCAGGCTACACTCACATATCGGCCGAATGCGGCATAGTCATCCAAACGGGTTAGTGCGGCGCGGCATGCGCCGGCTCCGCACAAAACAATCCACACTGGAGTTTTCAAAAAAAATTCGCGGCCATGTCACACCGGCCGTCGCTCGCTCGTCATGGTATCGGAACCAACGAAAGGAAACGGAACCATGACTGCCAAGATCGACCTTTTCGCCGCTGCCCCGCAACTGATGAAGAGCTGGACCAGTGTCTCGATGGCCGTTGCCGCGAGCTTTGACGCCACTATTATCGAACTCGTGAAAATCCGCGCCTCGCAGATCAACGGCTGCGCCAACTGCATCAACATGCACACCCAGGAAGCCCGCGAAAAGGGCGAGACGGAACAGCGCATCTACCTGCTTTCCGCCTGGCGCGAAGCGCCCTGCTATTCCGATCGCGAGCGCGCCGCGCTAGGCTGGACAGAATCGCTGACGCGGCTTTCGGAAGGCCACGGCCATGAAGCGGCCTATCAGGCGCTGAAGTACCATTTCACCGAGGAGGAACAGGTGAAGCTCACGCTGATGATCAACGTCATCAACGGCTGGAACCGTCTGGCCGTCGGCTTCGGCCTCTGGGTCGATCCGGCAGCCGCCAAGGCCGCCGCGCAGGCTGCCGCCTGATGGCGGAAAGCGCCCATGAGGACGCAGCGGCGGTTTTCGACCCGTTGCGTCCGAAGCTCGTCCGCGTCGCCTACCGCATGCTCGGCTCGGTCGCCGATGCGGAGGACATGGTGCAGGAGGCCTTCATCCGCTGGATGGGGGCCGACCGCACATCCGTGCGCGAGCCGGAGGCGTTTCTGCGTCGCACCGTCACGCGGCTCTGCCTCGACCAGTTGAGATCCGCGCGGCTGAAGCGCGAGACCTATGTCGGCCCCTGGCTTCCCGATCCGGTCGTCGAGGAGGAGCCGGAGGACGACGTCACCCTGCCCCTGATGCTGGCACTCGAACGGCTCTCGCCGCTGGAGCGCGCCGCCTTCCTGCTGCACGACGTCTTCGGCCAGAGCTTCGATGAGGTAGCGGCAACGATCGACCGCGACGCCGCCGCCTGCCGCCAGCTTGCGGCCCGGGCCCGCACCCATGTGCGCGAGGAACGCCCCCGCTTCCAGATCGAGCAGCAGCGCGGCCTGGAACTCGCCAACGCCTTCTTTGCCGCCTCCCGCCACGGCGATATGAAAACGCTCGGCTCCATGCTCGCAGCCGATGTCAGCGTACATTCCGACGGCGGCGGCAAGCGCCCGGCCGCCCTGCAGCCGATCCTCGGCTTCGACGCTGTGATGAAGGTGCACGCGCAACTGGCCGCCCTCTTTGCCAAGCACGGCTCGACGCTCGTGCGCGCCGGCTTCATCAACGGCCTGCCCGGCTTTGTCACCCGGGAGGCCGATGGCGAACTGCAGACGACTGCGCTGGAGATCGAGAACGGCAAGGTCGTGGCGATCTACGTCGTGCGCAACCCGGACAAGCTGGTGCATTTGCACTAGAACCCGGGTTGCCACGTTCCCAATGATCTACGCGGCCAGTTGGCCAGCCGGAATCCGCGCGATCACCTTGATCTCGAAATCGAAACCGGCGAGCCAGTTGACGCCGATGGCGGTCCAGTTGGGATAGGGCTTTTCGCTGAAGATCCGGTTCTTGACGGCCATGATCGTCTCGAACTGGTGTTCGGGATCGGTGTGGAAGGTCGTCACATCGACGATGTCGTCGAAGCTGCAGCCGGCTGCCGCGAGCGTCGCTTCGAGATTGTCGAAGGCGCGTTCGACCTGGCGTTCGAAATCCGGCTCCGGGGTGCCATCCTCACGGCTCCCCACCTGCCCCGAGACGAACAGCAGGTCCTGCGACCGGATGGCCGCGGAGTAGCCGTGCGCCTCGTAGAGCGCATGACGATTTGCCGGAAAGATTGCGTTGCGTTTGGTCATCGGTCTGATCCTTCTCGTAAATTGAGGGCGCGCAAACGGGCGCGCGCTGCCGTTTCAGGCAGAACTTCACAAAACCCGCTTCATTTGATATACGGAACGTATCTGAAATAGCGAAATACGACGCGTATGTCAAATCCATATACGCGCCGTATCTGAATTTGAGGTCAATGATGGCCAGAAGCCGCCAGGAAACGATGGAGGAAAACCGCGCGAAGCTGATTTCGGCCGGCCGAAAGGCCTTTGCCGAAAAGGGCTATGCGGCGGCCTCGATGGATGAGTTGACCGCCGATGTCGGGCTGACGCGCGGCGCGCTCTACCACAATTTCGGCGACAAGCGCGGGCTCCTGGCCGCGGTCGTAACCCAGATCGACGGCGAGATGGCCGCCCGCGCCAAGCAGATCGGCGCAGATGCGGCAGCCGGTGACCACTGGCAGGCGATGCTTGCCGAAGGGGCCGCCTATATCGAGATGGCGCTCGATCCCGAAGTCCAGCGCATCGTTCTGCTCGATGGCCCGGCCGTGCTCGGCGACCCCTCGAAATGGCCGAGCCAGAACAGTTGCCTGCTGGCGACGAAGCGATCGGTAGAGCAACTGCTGGACAAGGGCGTGCTGAAGCCGGTCGATCCGGAAGCGGCCGCGCGGCTCTTGAGCGGTGCCGCCCTCAACGCTGCCCTCTGGGTCGCCGCCAGCGACGAGCCGAAAGCGGTCTTGCCGAAGGCGATCGAGGCCTTCCGCGCCATGGCCACCGGCCTGCTGGCGGAGCGCTGATCCGCCCCGTTGGGCGGTGGTCGTCGCGGCGGCAAGGACTAACGGGCGTTCGCGCTCACCAGCTCCCAGAGGTCGATGCCTCCCGAGCGCCCCTTCACGTGCACCATCCCCATCGCGCGGAAGTCGAAGAGCTCGGCAACCGCAGACTGCACCGCCCCGCTCACCAGGATCGACGTGTTGAACTCCTTGTTCAGCCCTTCGAGCCGCGAGGCGACGTTGATCGTGTCGCCCATGGCCGTGTATTGCTGCCGCGCGATCGCGCCGAAGCTGCCGACGACCGCCGGCCCCGTATGCACGCCAAAGCGCGTGAACAGCTCCGGCCGGCCGCCTTTGCGGTTGGTCTCGTTCAGGCGATCGACCGCCGCCTTCATCGCCAGCGCGCAATGACAGCCATTCTCGATGTGCTGCGGATCGGCAACCGGCGCGTTCCAGATGACGAAGATGCTGTCGCCGAGATACTGGATCACGGTCCCGTGGTACTGCTCGGCCACCGTGTTCAGCATCTCGAAATAGGCCGAGAGAATATCGACGACTTCCTCCGGCGAATGCTGTTCGGAGATGGTGGTGAAGTCGCGCACGTCGGTGAAAAGCGCCGTCACCTCCTGCCGCCTGCCCCGGACCGCCGCTCCGCCCTCAGGATCGATGATCCGGCGCACCACCTCGCGCGGAACATAGAGCGCAAACTGGACGATAGCGCGCCGGCTGGCGGAAAGCGCGCCGCCAAGCGTATTGATCTCGGTGATCCAGGAATGCGGGGCGTCCGTGCCGGCAAAGTTCAGGTCACCGATCCGCCGCGCCTCGTCGGCGAGGTGATAGAGCTTGCGGCTGATCACGCGTGACAGCATGAGCGAGCCGACCACGCCGGCCACCAGCACGGCTGCGGCAATCATGAGGTTGCGCACCAGGAGCCGGTTTGCCTGCACCACCAGATCCTGCAGCGGCACGACGATCGCGACCGAGCTGCCCTTGAAGAGGCCGGATACGCTGACGGGTGCCATCTGGACCAGATAGCGCTCGCCGGCAAAATCGGCTTCGGCAAGACCACCGCCCGCATAGGCGGGATCCTTGCGCAGCCCGGCGACGACGTCGAGGCTGGGATCCAGGCTGCGCATGCCGGCGCCGCCACCACCCGACCAGGCGCCGAGGATTGTGCTCATGACCGCGGGATCGGAATGGGCGACGAGGTTGTTGTCGTTGCCGATGACATAGGACCGGGCCCGCGATGAGATCTCGCGCGCATCGAGAAGGCGGCTGATGGTCTGAAGGTGGATGTTGGTGCCGACCACGATCCCCTCCTTGCCCTTCAGCGGAACGGCGAGCGCCAGCGTCGGAACCTTCAGCGTTCCCGTGACATAGGGCCCGACGGAAACCGGACCGCCGGCTCGCAACGCCGTCTGATACCAGGGGCTCTGCCGCGGGTCGAAATTGGTGCGCTCGAACGGACGCTCCCCGATCGTCTGCGCCGCAGCGTCGAGGAACCGAAGGGTCGAGACGGTGCCCGCGTCCTTGGCATGCGCAAGCAACCGAACGGCAAAGGCGGTGCCTGCCGGTGCCGCCAGACTTTGGCGAACATAGTCTCGCCCCGTGTTGATCACCTGCAGGTAGGATCCATCAGGATAGCCGGCGTAGACGCTCGTCGCGTTGGAAACGCTTCTGAGCACCTCCAGGAAGAACTGCTCCTTCGGCTGCAGGTCGCCCGGCGGCGCGACGGCCAGCTGCGGCACGGTGGACGCAAGCGCGACCGCCTCGTGGCCGCCCTCGAGCGCATTCCTGTAGCCCTCGATCAGCCTCAGGCTCATCTCGCGCATGTGCTTTTCGCCGGCAAGGATCGCCGCCTGCCGCCCCTGGCTGAACGCCATCCAGATGATCGGCGTCGCCGTTAAGATGAGCAGCGCCACGACGAGCACGCTGAGATGCACCCTGAGAGGCCTGGACCAGTTCACGCAATTCCCCCGAAACGCGACTGTATGGAGGCGACCCTAGCACCTGCCCTGGCGAGGAGGAATGCATATTCTTTCAAAGAAATAGGCCATTTCAATCTCTGATGAGAGAATGAAATGGCCCGGTACAGGTGACGGCTTTTCGAGCGTCAGTTCAGCGGAATGGCGTTGCCGTCCTTGCTGTCCTGATAGACGGAGGAGAGATCGTCGTATTTCGCCCGGATCGCCTCGGCGCGGGCCTTGAGTTCCTGGCGTTGCGGCTCGGGCAGAGCGTCGATCAGCGCGTGGATCGACTGGCCCTTCCAGAAGGCATTGGTGCGGTTGTAGCCGCCCGGCTCCAGCGTGAAGACCTCCTTCAGGATCTTCAGGTCATGCGGAATGGAGAAACTGTCGCGGGAATCCTCGTGGCTGAAGAAGTAGAAGAAATTGTCGAAACCCGCCCAGGTGATCGCCGAAAGGCACATCGAGCACGGCTCATGCGTCGAGAGGAAGATGAGGTCGCGGCTGTCCGGCCGCTTCTCGCCTTCGATCTCGTAGAACCGCTTCAGCGTGTGCACTTCGCCGTGCCAGAGCGGGTTTTCCGTCTCGTTGTTGGTTTCGACAAGCACGGTCGAAAGATCGGATTTGCGCATCAGCGCCGCGCCGAAGATCTTGTTGCCGGCGGCAACGCCCGCTTCCGTTGCCGGAATGATGCCCTTCTCCATCGTGTGAAGCAGCGCATCGAGCAGCGCGTAATTGTCGGTCTCACGTGTCATTCCCAATGTCCTTTTGTTGGGTTTTTCAATCAACGCCAGGAAAAACAGGAAGCGGTTTCCTGCCCGGAATGGCGGGTTTCACAAGCAACTCCAGAAAAAGTGCGAAGCGGTGTTTCGTCCGGAGTTGCGTGTCTCAAAACAATCCCAGGAAAAGTGCGATGCGGTTTTCCCTCCGGGATTGCGTAATTCAAAGCAACCCCAGGGAAAGCAGTCTGGGATTGCATCATTTCAGGGAGCTTGCCGGTTCAGTGCGCCTCCGCCGCAATCAGCGGCACCTCGGTGCCCTTGGCATCGTAGAGCTTGCCGTTGAGGAAGTAGTCGCCGTCGTGCAGCCTTGCGATGTCCTGGTAGCGGATCGTGCGTTCGGTTGCAGCCACGAAGACCGACTGCTGGTCGGAATTGCCTGCGGTGAAGTGATTGAACAGGAGGTTGAGCAGGATCGCCATGACGGCCGCCGACGAGATGCCCGAATGGAAGATCGTGGCGACCCAGGCCGGGAAATGCTCGTAGAAGCCGGGGGCCGCAATCGGGATCATGCCGAAGCCGATCGAGGTCGCGACGATCACCAGGTTCATGTTGTTGTTGTACTCGACCTTGGACAGCGTGCGGATGCCGCTTGCCGCAACCGTGCCGAAGAGCACGATGCCGGCGCCACCAAGCACCGAGGTCGGCACCGAGGCGACGACGCGACCCATGATCGGCAAGAGGCCGAGCGTTACCAGGAACAGGCCGCCCGTTGCCACCACGTAACGGCTCTTCACGCCCGTCACCGCCACGAGGCCGACATTCTGGGCAAAGGCGCTCTGGGTGAAGGAGCCGACGACCGGCGCGAGAATGCTCGACAGCATGTCGGCACGAAGGCCGTCACCAAGCCGGCGCGAATCCACCTTGGTTTCGACGATCTCACCGACGGCGAGAATGTCGGCCGAGGTCTCGACCAGCGTCACCATGATGACGATCAGCATCGAGATAACAGCCGCAAGTTCGAAGGTCGGATAGCCGAAATGGAAGATCCTCGGCAATGCGAAGACCGGGCCGTTTGCAACTTGCGAGAAATCGGTCATGCCGGCGACATAGGCAATGCCGGTACCGATAACGATCGACAGCAGGATCGAAAGCCTGGAGATCGAAGCGTTGCCGAGTTTGCTCAAGAGCAGCACGATGATGAGCGTGACCGCCGCAAGCTGGATATTGGCGGTGCTGCCGAAGTCCGGCGCCGCCTTGTTGCCGCCCATCGCCCAGAATGCCGCAACCGGCATCAGCGTCAGGCCGATGGTGGTAATGACGATGCCGGTGACGAGCGGCGGGAAGAAGCGGGTGATGCGCGAAAACACCGGCGTGATCAGAAGGCCGATCAATGAAGCCGCGATGACCGCACCAAGGATCGCCGGAATGCCGCCATTGCCGGAAATGGCGATCATCGTGGCGACACCCGAGAACGAGACGCCCTGCACCAGCGGCAGGCGGCTGCCGAAGAATGGCACGCCGATCGTCTGCAAGATGGTGGCGAGGCCACCGGCGAAAAGCGAGGCGGTGACGAGCAGGCCGACATCGCCGGAATTCAAGCCCGCCGCCTGGCCAAGGATCAGCGGAACGGCGACGATGCCGCCATACATGGTCAAGACGTGCTGCAGGCCATAGGCGAGGTTCGCGCCGATGCTCAGCCGTTCGTCTTCCGGATTTTGCGCCGGATTCTGGGTATGCGTAGTGTCCTCTGAAATGCTTGCCAAGGGTATCTCCTCCATACCTTCGCGATATGTCCCGTCTCCAGCGGGACAACCAAAAGGGTACTGAAGGTAGGCAAATCTCGCTTTCCTAAAAAAGGCGAAACACCTTTCGGGTTTTGGGCGGGAATGGTTGGGGCGGGAATATCTGCCGCAATCGGTCTTTTTTTAGCGGTTTCCGACGCTTTCAACCGCAAAATCCGATCGCCAGGGGCAATCTGCTCCACCGATAGGCCATTCAAAGGAGAGCAGAGATCATCGCATTGCGCAATGGTCGCGGCGCTCTCGTACCGCTTTCCCCGCCGATCGAAGGGCACAATGAAGCCGAGGCGGCCGCCGGCACCGCCCGTGTTACCGTTGCCTTCACTGCGAAAGTTCCAGCCCAGCACCAGTTGGACGCGACTGCCCCTAGAGGCTGCAGCCCGGATGCTTGTAGAGATCGGCCTGCGACAGATCCGGCGGGCATGGCGTGCTCTTGCCGCTCCCTTGGCCGCAAGCCGAGGGCTTGATCTGCGAGATCGCCGAGTAGTGTCCCTGGGAGACATGCACCCGGACGCAGGTCTTGGTGCCGGCATTCCACCAGGTATTGTTGCCGCCGACGTCGACATAGCCCCTGGACTGCATCTCGCTCTCGGCGCCAGGCGCGCGTGCGCCGACGAGATCGGCGATATCGGCCGGCGATTTGGCAAGGGTTGCTGTCGGAAGGGACATCAATGCTGCTGCTGCGATTGCGACTGTGAAACGCATCGGACGAATTCCTTCTGAGCAAGAAGAGGCTGTTCGCATGCTAGCGCGACTGTATTAGCAGAGGAGAAAATGGAAGGCGAGAACAATCACGCAACCTGCGAATGCGCGGCGACAACCACCGGCCGTCGCCGCCGCTCGACGGCAGGCAAAGGCCGCCGCTCAGCCTGATATCGGAGGCAACGCGGGCGCATCAAGCCCGCGGAACGGATCGCGCCAGGCGTCGATCGCCTCGAGCTGCCCGGCCCAGCGCGCAAGTGCCGGATAGTCCGCGAGCGGCAGCCTTGCCACATCATTGTAGGGCAGGAATGTTGCCATGCGAAAATCGGCGTAGGAGACCGCCTCGCCGACCAGCCAAGCGTGACCGGAGAGTTCGGCATCGAGCAGCCGGGCCGCCTTGTGGAACGCCTTCATCCCCTCCTCCACCATGGCCTCGTCACAAGTGCCGATGCCGTAGCGCAGCTTGGTGCCGCGCTCCCAATGCACCATGTCACAGGCCTTCACGAAGTTCTCCTTGCCCCAGCTGATCCAGCGGACCATCTCCGGCTCGTCGTCATTCCTTCGCCAGAGGTTGGAGCCGACCTGGCGCGAGAGAAAGCAGGCGATCGCATCCGCCTCCCACAGCGCCCGGCCGGGACGCTCCAGGATCGGCAAAAGCAGGTTGGGATTGAGCGGCCGATAGCGGTCCGCCTGCCCCGGCGCCAGCGGCTCGGCATATTCGAACGCGACCTCTGCCTTCAGAAATCGGGCCGTGGCGACCGCCAGGCGCGGATTGGGGTTGCGGCTGAAATAGAGCTTCATGCGGCTTGGTCCTCCGTGTGCACATCCTGAAGACGCACGAATGCTGCGTTTGCCGACAGAGATCGAGACAAAATCGACCGGGACTCTAGCCGGCGCCGGGCGTGTGACGACCGCGCCAGAGCAAGACCGACAGCACCGCATGAACTGCGATCGCAGGCCACAGAAGGACGCCGCTGGAGCCATCCGTCAGTCCGAACCAGGCCAGATAGAGCGTGACGGCCGCACTGTAGATCAGCATGCCGATGAGGCGTGAGTTCTTCCAGCAGGCAACGCCGAGGGCGATCAGGGCAATTCCCGCCACCCGGGCCGTCGGGACCGCCGGCCCGGTGAGTAGCTCGCCAAGCAGCACCTGCCCCACGAGCGAAGGCGCCACCACCAGTGCGAGCCCTGTTGCCATCTCCCCGAAGGCGGCGAGATCAAGCACGCGTATCATCGGAACGCACCTCTGCCAGTCGTTTGTGTCCGGGCCTTGCGATGCAAGGTCGCCAGAGCGTCCCATGTGCGTTCACGTGAACGCACGGCGCTCTAGGGCGTTGCGTTTGGCTTCAATTCGAAAGTCAGTTTGTCGATCTTGCCCGTAAAGCGGAAGGGCGTGTCGTAGCGGTGTTCCAAAAGGGCGACGCCGGTGCGCGTGTCGAGACCGACGTCGAAGGTCTCATCCTCGGGGAAAGTGACCGGGATGCCATGATCGATGCTGTTCCTGGCGACCTCCTTGCCGTCCACCGACAGAACGCCGGTGCCCCCGGCGCCAAGTCCCTTTCCATCCGACTTGAAGTCGAAGACGATCCTGTGTTTGCCGGGTTCGAGTTCCGGTCCTTCCCACAGGGTGCGCTTGAGGTCGAGGAGATTGTAGAGGAACACGACCTTCCCACTGCCGACACCGAAGTCGCCCTGGCTGAGGAAGAGGCCGTAACCGCCAAAGCGGCCACCCTCGGTGACGATCATGCCTTGCGCACCGCCGTCGGGTATCTCGACATCGGCCGTAATCGTATAGGACTTGTTCAAGGTGCTCGGCGCAGCGCTGGCCGGCACACCACTCAGTTCGCCGCGATAGGTGAATTCCGTACGGCCGGCCGTCAGGTTCGGCCGCGGGGCATTCCAGCGTGCGAGCGTCGAATTGTCGAGCGGCAGCACGTTGTACTTCTTCGCCTCGGCATAGAAGAGGTCCTGCAATTCCTTGAGTTTGTCAGGCATTTTGGCGGCAAGATCGGTGAATTGCGTCGGGTCTTCATCGACGTTGTAGAGTTCCCAGTTGTAGCCGGTGATCACGTCGGGCGGCGTCTTGGTGCTGAGTTCCCACGGCAATGTCGCGGGCGTCGTCGCGGCGACCCATCCGTCGTGGTAGATCGCGCGGTTTCCCAGCATCTCGAAGTACTGGGTCTTGTGTTCGGTCGGCGCAGCGGCATTCGCCTTGTCCCATGTGTAGGCCATGCTGACGCCTTCGATCGGCTCCTGTTTGATGCCGTTGATCGTCTCCGGTTGCGGGATGCCTGTCGCCTCCAGGATCGTCGGCACGATGTCGATGAAGTGGTGAAACTGCGCGCGGACACCGCCAGCGTCGTTGATATGGCCGGGCCACGACATGACCATGCCCTGCGCCGTCCCGCCGAAGTGCGATGGCACCTGCTTGACCCACTTGAACGGTGTCCCCATCGCCCAGGCCCAGCCGGCTGCGAAATGCGGGAATGTCCGCTCCGAACCCCAGAACGGATACCAGAGAAACTGGTCCTTCACCGGAACGTCGACGCCGTTGAATGTGGTGAACTCATTCGGCGTGCCGTTGAGCATGCCCTCGGCGCTCGCGCCGTTGTCGCCGCCGATGTAGATGATCAGGGTGTTGTCGAGCTCGCCGATATCTTCCACCGCCTGGATGACGCGCCCGATCTCGTTGTCGGCATAGGCAAGGTAGGCGGCGTACACATCGGCCTGCCTGATGAACAGTTTCTTCGCCTCCAAACTGAGGGAATCCCATTGCGGCAACCCCTCCGGCCACGGCGTGAGCTTCGCGTTCTCAGGCATGATGCCGAGCCGCTTCTGATTGGCGAAGATCGTCTCGCGCACCTTGTTCCAGCCCTCGTCGAAGAGGTGCATGTCGCTGATCTTCTTGATCCATTCGGGCGTCGGGTGGTGTGGTGCATGGGTGGCACCGGGCACGTAGTAGACGAGCCAGGGCTTGCCCGGGGCGATCTCGCTCAACTGCCTGATGTGCTGGATCGCCTCGTCGGCCATGGCCGTTTCCAGGTTCCACTTGGGATTGCCTTCAAACGGATAGATGGCCGTGGTGTCGCGGAACAGGTTCGGCTGCCACTGGCTCGCATCGCCGCCGACGAAGCCATAGAAATAATCGAAGCCCATGCCCGTCGGCCACTGGTTGAAGGGGCCCGCCTGGCTCGATTGATAGGACGGCGTGTTGTGGTTCTTGCCGAACCACGCGGTGGCGTAGCCATTTTCCTTGAGGATCGTGCCAACAGTGCCTTTCTCGATCGGGATGATCGAATCGTAGCCCGGATATCCGGTCGCAATCTCCCCGACGACCCCGTAGCCAACCGAATGGTGATTGCGCCCGGTGATCAGCGCCGCACGAGACGGCGAGCAGAGCGATGTCGAGTGGAAGTTCGTGAAGCGCAACCCCTCCTTGGCGATGCGGTCCATGGCCGGTGTCGGAATGACGCCGCCAAAGGTGCTGGGCGCACCGAAGCCCTGATCGTCCGTCATGATCAGCAGCACATTGGGCGCGCCTTTCGGCGGCACGACCCGCGGAGCCCACCAGGGCGTCGATTCCGAGGCCTTTTCCTTGATTACACCGCCAAAAGCCGGACTTGGTGACGGAAGCTGCTTACCCGTAATTGTTGTCGTCGCTCCCGGGGCGCCGAGCGTCCCTGAAACCTGCTGTGCCCATGCGGACGTAAAACCAAGCGCGAAGAAGGCTGCACCCGCAAGCATGCTCTGGCCAATGGTCATGGCGAACACCCCTATTGCAGATCGTTGAATCTCCACCGATTTAGGCTAGTCTAATATACGCAAACCAGACCCGAGACGCGAGAAGTTTACGACCGGTGTTCTCCATCCGATCCGTCGCAGACGGTCTGCCCGATGGCTTCCCCGGAACACTTCACCAGTTATCCGGCTCCGAACATCGCATCTGTGAATTCGTTTCCCATATCCTGCGAAGCGTACCCCGCTACCGGGACTCCGCTCCCTGACCTATTTTTCCAAACAACGGCGATGCACCGCATCACCTGCCCCATCGATCAGCAAAGGACAGGACACATGACACTCAAGGATATTCTGCCCGGTAAGCTCGGTTTCGGCGCAGCCCCGCTCGGCAACATGTTCCGCGAAATCCCCGAAAAGGAAGCGCTTGCCACCGTCGAGGCCGCCTGGAACGACGGCATCCGCTATTTCGACAACGCCCCGTTCTACGGCGCCGGCCTTGCCGAGATCCGCATGGGCGAAGCGCTCGGCGGTCGCCCGCGTGACGAATACGTCATCAGCACCAAGGTCGGCCGGGTCATCCTCGACGAGATAGAGGACGTCAGCGCCCGCGACCTTGGGGAAAAGGGCGACGTCTTCCGCTATGGCCGCCCCAACAAGATCGTCAACGACTACTCCCATGACGCCACCCTGCGGTCGATCGAGGACAGCCTCAAGCGCCTGAAGACCGACCGGATCGAGATCGCCTTCGTTCACGACGTTGCCCAGGATTTCTACGGCGACGAATGGCTCGACGTTTTCGAGACGGCGCGCAAGGGCGCCTTCAGGGCGCTCGACCGGCTGCGCGACGAAGGCGTGATCAAGGCCTGGGGGCTCGGCGTCAACCGGGTGGAGCCGATCGAATTGCTGCTCGCGCTCGAGGGTCCGCGTCCCGATGGCTTCCTGCTTGCCGGCCGCTATACCCTGCTTGACCATGACCGCGCGCTCCAGCGCGTCATGCCCGAGGTCACCAAGCGCGGCCTCGGCATCGTCGTCGGCGGCCCCTATAGCTCCGGCGCGCTCGTCGGTGGCCCGAACTTCGAGTATGCCCCGGCCACGCCGGCAATTCTCGACAAGGTCGCGCGTATCAAGGCGATCGCCGACCGTCACGGCATCTCGATGAAGGCGGCCGGCCTGCAGTTCTCGCTCGCCAACCCCGCGGTTGCCGCCGTCATCCCCGGCGCCAGCCAGCCGAGCCGCATCGCCGAAGACCGCGCCGCCCTGAACGAGGCCGTGCCGGCCGACTTCTGGCGGGACTTGAGGGCAGCCGGTCTCGTCAACCCGGAGGCGCCGCTACCGATTGCCGGCTAAGCAATTCCAGGAAAAGTGCGCAGCGGTTTTTCGTCCGGAATTGCGTCGTTTGGCCAAGCAATCCCAGGAAAAGTGTGAAACGGTTTTCCGCTAGGACTTGCGACATTTGGCCAAGCAATTCCAGGACAAGTGCGCAGCGGTTTTCCGTCCGGAATTGCGAGAAACCGTCCTATCCTCGCCCGTCTTCCAGCGGGCGGGGCAGCCGGTGGCACCCCGCCGCGCAGCCGATCAGAACGGATTGACGTAGTTGGTGATCGCGATCTGGCGCAAAAGCACCCGGCGGATCACATGCGCCACCTTCACCCGGTCGGTGAAGATGGCCGCGTCCCCCGTGGCGCCGGCCGGCAGCCGTGCGGCGAAAGCCTGGTCGTCGAGTTTCACCCGCACGATGAAGGGCGCGGCGGAGACTGCCTCCGGGGTCACCGCCGTGCCGGACACCCGGGCTTGCCCGGAGGCGATCGCCTGCAGCACGCCCTCGACCTCACCGGTATAGGTCTCGCCGGGCGCAAACTTGAAGGTCGCCTCCACCATCTGGCCGGGCTCTATATAGCGCGCATCGATCTGGTTGATCTCGACCCCGATGATCGTCTCGGAGGTGTCGATAAAGGCCATGGCCGGCGACAGCGGCAGCGTCGTCACGCGCGCGCCCTTGCGCAGCGCAAGGTTGGTCACGTAGCCATCGGCAGGCGCCCGCACCGTCGTCTTGCCGAGTTCCCACTCGGCATTGCTGATCTGGGCTCTCAGATTGTCGACGTCCGCCTGGCGTTGCTGCACGTCGAATTCGGTTGCGGCATCGCGCGACTGCAGCTTCGTCATCTGCGCAAGCCGCAGCTCCTGCAGCGAAAGCTGCGCCTGCAACGCGTCTACCTTCGCCTGGTAGGGCACGGGGTCGATGCGGAAGAGCACGTCGCCGGCTTTCAGGGGGCTGTTGGAGGCGACCGGCACCTCCGTGACCTCGCCGGCGACATCGGGCACGATCGCCACCGAATTGCGCACCACCAGCGCCTTGCCCTGCGGCGCCCCCCAGTTCATCGGAATGAACAGGCCGACGAGGAGTAACAGGAACACGATCGCCGGCGAAATCTTCCAGAACAGGTTGAAAGGCACGATCCTGAATTTCACCAGGCAGAAGAGGATCGCCAGATAGACATTGAAGAGAAAGACGATCATGACTGGCCCGCCTCGCTCGGATGAACCTCGCCCGCAGGGGTCGCCGCCGGATGCGCGCCGCTCGGGCGCGGCACGTCGACATAGGCCCAGATGAGCGCGATCGGCCACAGCGCGAAGCCGAGGAACAGCGTCACCCAGCCCGCCACATTGACCGCCTCGCTCCAGGGATGATTGCGCCTTTTCGCGATCGACCCCGGCAGCATGGCGAGAAAGATCAGCACGGCGACCGTGCTCACCACGAGCACGATCAGCACGATCCAGGCGAAGAGATCGATAAAACTCATGAAGTTGCGCTCCCCTTCACGACGGGGACGCTAGACCCAAAGCCGGGCACTGCGGAAGTACGTAACGGTTACCGCGCCATACGGCTGCCCCTTTAGAGGGCGCAGGCATGAACCTTGGCCCGCGAACGGCAGCCCGCCTCAGCCGAGTTCGCCGTGATCCAGCGGATAGACCGGCCGCCGCACCCGCTGGAATTTGCGCGCGCCGATATTGGCACTGCTGAGGCCCGTGCCGTCGATCTCGACGATCTCGGACGCGATCGGACCGAAGGCGGCGCGGAAGTGCTGCTGCGATTTGACGACGACGATCTGATAGTCGGACGGCTCGATGCCGACGGCGCGGAAGAGGTTGCGATCGAGCATCTGCTGGCGTTCGCTGCAAATGAGGATGTCTATGCCTTCGACATGAAAGCGCACGCTCGGCCCCATCGTCGCCGGCAGCCCTTGAAACATCGGCCCCTCGAAGACGATCCTGCCGTCCGAAATCGCCTCCACCCTGCCCTTGATCGTGATCGGCCCGCCGCCGACTTCAGGGTCGATCTTGCAGCCGAGCGTAACCTCGCGTGTCGCACCGATGCCGGCGGCGATCAACTCGGCCACGACTTCCGGATCGCAGAGCGCGCCGAAAGCCGCGTTTCGGACGCCGGTATCGAGCAGCCTGGCGAGCACGCAGGTGGAATCGCTATAGGCGCCGCAGCCGGGATTGTCGGAGAAGTCGGCAATGACCAACGGCCCGGCCCCATCTTTCGCAAGATGCGCCGCGACGATGCCGGGCAGCGCGTCGAGCGGCAGCTGCACATCCTGGTGCTCGCGCCGGTCCCAGATCTCGCGGCAGAGACGCTCGGCCTCGGCTTCCGCGTCTTCGGCCGCCACCCGGTTGCGGTCGTAGCAGATAACCGCCGATGGGCCGGTATTGAAGATATCGGCATCGTAGAAGCCGGCATTGATCGAGGTCGCCAGCATGCCGTCGCGCGCCGCGATCCCGTCGGCAATTTCGAGCAGCTCGGTCATGGCGCAGGCATGGGTCGTGCGCCCGTCGTTGCAGCCGTTCAGCATCGGCGGCTGGCGGATGGCGAGCGCCGGCCGGATTTCGCCGCGCATGGCGCGCTCGAGCAGCGCGCCCGCCTTGTGGGCGCATTCGGCCATGTCCACATGCGGATAGGTGCGGAACGAGACGGCAATATCGAGCAGGCCGGCCATTTCGGGCGCCGAATTGGCGTGCAGGTCGAAGGTCGCGGCGATGGGAAGTTCCGAACCGACGATGCCACGCACCACCTCCAGAAGCTGGATCTGTGCATCGTCAGCCGTTTCCGTGCACATAGCCCCATGGAAGACGATAAACACGCCGTCGAGCCTTTCGCCGTCGAGCGCGCTGTGGAGATCCGCGACGAAGCGCTGCCGCATCGCCTCCTCGATCCTGCCGCCGGGTTCGGCCCGCGCCGCCACGGTATAGACCGGCTGCCAGCCGTACGTGTCGCAACAATCGATGAAGCCGCCGATCTCCGAATTGGTGCCGCGGCAATGGGTTTCTATCTCGGCGCCAACGAAATAGTGGCAGGCCTCGAAGTCCCTGAACCCGGTCTTGAGCTTCGAAAACGTGTTGGTTTCCTGGTTGAATTCGAGAACGGCGACCCGGAAGCTCATCCTATGCACTTTCATTTTGCTGACTGGAAAAATCGAGAAGACGGGCGCCGGGGAAAACGCGAAACCCCGACGCCGCGCCTGTTCTCCTGCCGCGTGATGCGTTGAACGCAGGGCGCGACAGGCGAATTCTGGATGGTTGGAGTTGAACCTTGGATCCGCGGCGGCCCCTCTCGGCACCTTTAGAAGAGACGCCCTCACGCATCTTTCGAGGAGTTGCCCCTCACCCTAACCGTCTCCCCGCAGGCGGGGAGACAGTGGCCGGCAGGCCGGATGAGGGGTAGAGCCACAAACCTCAGCGGAAATACTCGCTCGTGGTCTTCGGCTTTGCCATGATGTCGAAATCGAAATACTGCTTGCGGATCTTGTCGTAGGTGCCGTTTTCCATGATCGTCTTGAGGCCGGCATTGAGTTTGGAGAGCAGCGCCTCGTCGCCCTTGCGTACCGCCATGGCGTTGCCCTCGGCCGTGTCGAGCACGAAGCTCTCGCCGACAAAGGCGCAGCAGCCGCTTTCTTCCTTGGCCAGCCACTCGGTAAAGGCCATCTGCCCTTCGAGGATCAGGTCCAGCCGGCCGTTTTCCATGTCGAGAAACACTTCGCTCATCGTCGGATAGAGCTTCACTTCGCTATCGGGAAAAAACTCCTGCAGCGCCTCGACCGCGACCGAGCCGGACTGCGTGCCGATCACCTTGCCCTTCAGCGCCTCGGGCGAGATGTCCTTGAGGCCGAGATCCTTGCGGGCGACGAAGCGCATGGCGTTGAAATAGTAAGGGGTTGTGAAGTCGACCTGCGTCTTGCGGTCCGGGTTGATCGCCATCGAGGCGATCATCACGTCGAACTTCTTGGCCTGCAGGGCCGGGATGATGCCCGCCCACTCATTGGTGCTCCAGACACAGTCTACCTTGATTTCGGCGCAGACCGCCTGGCCGATATCGTAGTCGAAGCCTTTGATTTCGCCGGCTGCGGTCACATAGTTGAACGGCGCGTAATCGCCCTCGGTGCCGATCGCCAGCGTCTCGGCATTGGCGGTGCCGGTCGCAAACAGCGCGGCGATGACCGATGCGGTCATGAACTTCTTTTTCATCTCGTTCCCTCTGTCCTTCCTGTCGGCCACCCACGAAGTTCCGGTCGCAAGCGTGACCATTGGCCTGACCAAAGGAGCAACTTGCTTGAAACTATCTGGATTTTCGGCCGATTTCAGTTTTCGTTTTGCTTTATTATGCTTCGACAATGCGGGAGGTCTCCAGCCTTCGCAATGTGAAAGAAATCATTCCAGCTATCGAAAAAATTCATGTAGGCTGCAACCGATCCAGACCCGGAGCAACGGATGCGTGACCTGCCGAGCCTCAAATCCTTGCGCGCCTTCGAGGCGGCCGCGCGCAACGGCAGCCTGACGGCCGCCGCCGACGAGCTCTGCATCGGCCAGGGTGCGATCAGCCACCAGATCCGGAATCTGGAACTCAATCTCGGCCTTCGGGTCTTCGTCAGAAAACAGCACGGTGTCGAACTGACGCCGGAGGGCGGGTTGCTCTACGCCTCCTGCCAGCGCGCCTTCGACGATCTCGAAGGCGTGGTCCAGCACATCCGCCCACGCACGAGCGACAAGATCCTGCGCGTCCGGGTCGGCCCGTTCTTTTCGATGAAAGTGATCGCGCCCCGCATCTCCGAGTTTCTCGCCGCCAATCCCGGCGTGCAGATCCACCTCTCCCACCTCGAAACGATCACCGCCGGCACCGGCCCGGCCGACGTCACCATCGCCTATTGCCTGCAGCCCCCACCCGGACGCTTCACCCGCAAGCTCTTGCGCGAGCGCCTGGTTCCCGTCTGCGGCCGCGACCTCTGGCAGGGCGACAGGCAGGCACTGCTTTCCGGCAACCGGCTGCACTATCGCGGCCTTCAGGAGTGGCAAAGCTGGATCGCCTCCTCCGGCCTCGCCCTTCCGCGCAGCCGCCAGGACCTGATCTTCGACGACCAGCACATCATTCTCGAAGCGGTGAGAGAAGGCCAGGGCGTGGCGTTGATCGACCGCACCATGGTCGAACACGAACTCAAATCCGGCCAGATCCGCCTCGCCCACGACCATTTCTACGAGCCGCCCGAAACCTACCAGTTCGTCTGCCAGGAAGACCTCCTGCGCACCAAGCCGGTAACAAAGGCCTTTCTCAACTGGCTGATCGCCGAGATCGAGGAGCGCGAGCGGCAGAGCGCAGAGGCAGTGCAAACATCTGGCACAAGCTAGCCGTCGGCGGCCGGCGAGCGTCCCTCCTCCCCACCCAACACAAGAACCGGCCGCCGCACGCCCGTCGCGCACGGCGGTCGCACCCTTAGACGGCGGCTCCTTGCACAGCCCCGGCGAGCGGATCGAGCATGGCCGTTACATCATCGGGGAGGATGATGGACGCCGCCGCGACGTTCTCCTCAAGGCGGCTGCGCCTGCGTGTTCCGGGGATTGGCACCACCTTCGCATTCAACTTGCGGCCCTGCGTGTGCAGCCAGGCTAGTGCCAGCTGGGCCGAGGTAATGCCGAGGCCACGCGCGGCTTCCTCGACCTTTGCCACCACCTGCATGTTCGCCTGGTGGTGCTGCGATGCAAAGCGCGGGAAATTCCTGCGTGCATCTCCCTCCGTCAGGGATTGGGCAAAGGCCTGGCCGGTCAGCATGCCACGTCCGAGCGGGGAGTAAGGCACGAGCGTCACGCCGAGTTCGAATGCAGCGGGAACGACATCTTCCTCGATCTCACGCGTGAAAACAGACCATTCCGACTGCAGCGCTGCAATCGGATGGATGGCATGCGCGGCCCGCAGCTCCGCCGCGGACACCGCCGAGAGGCCGAGCCAACGGACCTTTCCGGCCGCGACCAAATCGGCCATCGCGCCAATGGATTCTTCGAGTGGTACGGCATCGGTGCGGCGATGCATGTAATACAGGTCGATGACATCGACACCCAGGCGCTTCAGCGAGCGGTCAGCGGCAGCACGAAGGAACTCGGGCCGGTTGTCTATGCTCCAGTCCTCTGGGCTTTGCGGCGTGCGCGCATAGCCGAACTTGGTGGCGATCAGGACCGCTTCACGATGCGTCCTGACGAAGGACGCAAGAAAGGCCTCGTTGGCGCCGATACCGTACATGTCCGCCGTGTCGAACAGGGTGACGCCGAGTTCGAGCGCCCGTTCCAGAGTGGCGCGAGATTCGGCCTCGTCCGTCGTGCCGTAGAACTCGCTCATGCCCATGCAGCCGAGGCCCTGGGCTCCGATCGGCGGGCCATCCGAGCCGAGTTGGACGCGGTGTAGAATCTTTTCCTTGCTTGTCATCATGGGTCTCCAATTCCAGACAAGCAGCTCTTATAAGTATTGACCATACTCTATGGTCAAGGGTTTGCTGCATGCTGATTTCGGAATTTGCGAAGGCCACGGAACTGCCGGTCGATACGATCCGCTTTTACATTTCCAAGGGGCTGCTGAAGCCGGAGCGCAGCGCCAAGGGCGGCTCTAATCCCTATCAGCTGTTCAGCCAGGAAGACGTTACCGCCGCGCGGATGATCCGGCTGCAACAGACGCTGGGTTACTCGCTGCGGGAGATTCAGGCCCTCAATGACGCCTATCGCGCCGGCGAAAATTCGCCCGCACGAACGGTCGAGATCCTGCAAACGCAGATCGCGCGACTAGAAGAGCGGAAGGCCGCGCTGGACGCGGCTCTCTCGTTCCTGCGCGGCAAGGTGGACTGGATCAAGGCAGGCAAGCCGGACACGGCGCCGCAACTGGAGGACTACCGGTGCTGACGGTCCGAAGCTCGTACAGCCCCTGCTCCCGCGAGATGACAGGAACATAGCCCAGCGCCAGCTTTGCCTTGCCGATATCAAGCGAGATCTCGACGGCCGACGTCGCATAGGCCTGTGATGTCAGCGGAACGCTGATCCTCCCCCTGGAGAGGGCAGCGAGCACATCGCCGCCCCAGGCAACGGCTCTGACGACGGCGCGGGGAACGGATTTTTCCGGCGGGACGATCCCTTGCGTTTCCAGAAGCTGCGAGACGAACGTCCTGAACGGCACGGCATCGCCATCGGTGATGAAATAGGCCTCCCCGCCCCGCCCGTTTGCAAGCGCAAGCGCCACGGCCTGGCACAGGTTGGCGATATGCGTGGTCGAGGTCAGATAGGTGCCTCCCGCGATCCAGGCGAGCTTGCCGGAGCGGGCAGCCTCGACCAGTGCCGGCAACGCCGTGGTATCGTCACGCCCCCAGACGAAGCGCGGCCGAAGGGCAACGACCGGGAAAGCCGGACTGCTGGCCGCAAGTGCTACACGCTCGGCCGCCGCCTTGCTGCGCGAATAGCTGCCGGCCGGGCGGCGCGGAAACGGCGCCGTCTCGTCCACCTGCACCAGCGGGTGCCCATCGGCAAGCACGGATTCGGTGCTGATATGGATCGCCTTGCGGATACCGGCGGCGCGGGCCGCCTCCATGACGATCCGCGTGCCATCCTCGTTCACCCGGCGCTGCTGCGGCGTGCCTGGTCCATGATCGGTATCGGCCGCCGCATGGACAAGCGCGTCGCAGCCCGCCATTCCCGCGGCGATGTCTGGACTGAGCAGGTCGCCCATAAAGGCCGTCGCACCGAGTTGGCGGACGCGGTCGGCCGCCTTCTGGCTGCGCGCCAGAGCGACAACAGAAGCGCCCGTCGTGACGAAATGGCGGATGAGGTTGCGGCCGACATAGCCGCTGCCACCGGTGATGAAGATGCGCCGGAACGGGGCGCGTTCGCCCGTGGCCACGGCGGATGTGGCATCGCATGCTTGGTTCATTTCGCTGCACCTATGAGGTTTGGACGCTTAGCGCTCGTCCGGAAGATCGGCTGCCTGCGGGGTTGCAGTCACGAGCCAGTTGATTTCGCGCAGCACCTCGTCGCGGTCTGCACGCGCAAAATGGTGAAAGTCGAGATATTCGAGGAACTTGAGACCCTCGAGCGCGAGATAGGCAAGCAACGCCCCGCGCGGCGACTGGGAGTTCTGGAGAATTCTCGCGATCGTCGCATCCTGGCTTGCCTGCATCTTCCGGCGCAAACCGGCATCGAGCGTAAGCGCCGCGCTGAGGTTCAGTGCCACCGCCCGGAATTCCTCGGGCGGCGGTTCGGCCGCAGCAACGATGCGCCCCCTGACCGCTCGATCCTGAATGTCTCCGATCTTCTGCTCGACCTGCGCATGGTGTGCGTTGTCGCGCTCAAACGCCCGGTCGACGACGGCCTCGATCAGCGCCTGCTTGGACTTATAGTCATAAAGCACACTCGCCTTGCTGACGCCGGCTTCCCTGGCGACGGCATCGACAGTCAGGTTGGCAGCGCCATCACGACCGACGACCCGTTCGGCGGCATCCAGCACCTGCTGTTGATCAATTGCGCGTTTCCGGCCCATGGCTTCATCCGATTTATTTCCGACCGGATGGTTATAAATAATTTATCGGCGCCTTTGTCAAGCGCGTCGGATCCCTCAGAAAGCTGGATCGCCTCCTCCGGCCCCACCCCATGCGCGCAGCGCCACGACCTGATCTTCGATGACCAGCACACCATTCTGAAGTAGTGAAAACGCAGCCGAACCCAGGACCGATCAGCGGTTGCTCGCGGACTACCGCGCCGATCCGCCTTTACACGAAGTCGAGAGAGCGTGATGTCGGAGACTGTATCCGCAGAACGGCGATGCCGGGTTGGGGCCTTGAAAGCAACCTCACGGAAGGCGACCCGCGCACTTGACCTTGCCCGTCGCGGTCCGGGGAATAGGCGAGACCTATCGCGACGACAAATACGCTCCGTGATTGCGCGGCAATGAATTCGCCACCGAAGCGACGTTGATGCGCGACTAAAATTGCTCGGCGCGGTCATGGTGCATCGCGCCAAGCCGCTGCTCTCATAGACGATCACCCCGCCTGCTGTGTCCCATGCGCGTGGATTACCGCATCCGCCTCCTTGCCGTAGAGCTCCTCGAAATGGTCGAAGCTCTTGGAGAAGTAGCCGATGCCTTGCGTCGCGGCCCTTAGCGTCCGGGCAAGATCGTCGAGCGCCGATCCCGGCACCAGGGCGCGAAAGATGTCCCAGCCCTTGGCGGTCTCGTCACGGTCGAAGCCGAGCACCTGGCCCTTGTAGGTGGAGACGATCGGCACCAGGCTGCCGGAATAGATCGAGGGGATGTGGATCTCGACGCGGATGACCGGCTGCATCAGAACGGCCGAGGCCTGCGACAGCGCCTGGCGCACGCCCATCTTGGCGGCCGCGCGGAAGGCGAAGTCGTTGCTGTCGACCGCATGGTGCTGACCGTCCGTCAGGGTCACGCCGACATCGATCACCTGAAAGCCGAGCGGCCCCTTCTCCATCGCTTCGCGGGCGCCGGCCTCGATCGCCGGGATGAAGTTGCGCGGCACCGCCCCGCCCTTCACCGTCTCGGCGAAAGAGAAGCCGGCGCCGCGCTCGTTCGGGTGCACGCTGAGCTTGACGTCGGCGAACTGCCCGGCACCGCCCGTCTGCTTGCGGTGGCGGTAGTGCACGTCGGAGGGTTTCAGCACGGTCTCGCGATAGGTTGGGCTCGGCGGCCGGTCGGTGACGCCGACATGGAAGACGTCGGCGAGCGTCTTGCAGAGGTCGCGCAGGTGCATCGGCCCCTGCACGCAGACGAGCTGCGCGCCGCTGCCTTCCTCCTGCATGACCGCGAGTGCGCGGTCGGTCTCGGCGAGCTTGGCAAGCGTGCCCGAGAGCTTGGTCTCGTCGCGCTCGCTGTCGGGCACCAATATGCGCACCAGCATCGGCGTCGGCGGCAGCGTCCAGTCCGGCGCCTCGGCGGTGCTGCTGGCGGCAAGCAGCGCCGGCACTGGCAGATGGTCGGCCTTGACAGCGGCAAAGATCGCGCCCGCCTCCGGCGTGGCGTTCGGCAGCGGCTTGCCGGTCGCCGGGTCCTGCAGCGAGCCGAGGCTGCCGCCGCCGAGCGTCGCGCCCTGCTTGATACCGGATGCCAGCGCCCTGACCAGCACTGTCTTGCCGACATTCGCCTTGTGATAGGCGTGGAAGCTGACGGCCGAAAGCGCCGTCTCGGCGATCGGTCCGGCCTCAGCCAGTCTCTTTCGAAGCGCGTCGACCTGAGGCGCCTCGTGGCGCAGCGCCTTCATCAGCCGCAGAATGCCGTTGGCGTGGCTTGCAGCGCCCACCAGCACCGGGATGATGCGGTTTTCCTTCAAGAGCCGCGTGGAGATCGCATAGATCGTGTCGTTGGCCGGCGCCCGGTCCTCGATCAGCTCTTCGAGCAGCCAGTCGTCGAATTCAGAGAAATGTTCGAGCAGCTCGGCCCGCGCCTCCTTTTCCCGATCCATCACCGTGTCGGGGATTTCGATCAGCGCCGAGGTCTGTCCCTCGCGGTAGCGCCAGGCGCGCTCGGAGATCAGGTCGCAGGTGCCGACGATCTTGTCGCCTTCGCGGATCGGCACCTGGCGCAGGAGCAGCATGTGGCCGGAATAGTCCTGAAGCGCGGCGATCACGTCGCGCAGCCGCCCCTGCGGCTCGTCCATGCGGTTGATGAAGAGAATGCAGGGCGTGCCCGACGCCTCGATTGCCTTCAGATAGGGCGCGGCCAGCACCGCCTCCTCCGGCACCGGCGAAACGCAGAGCACGCAGGCGTCGCTGGCGATCAGCGCGTGCTGGGCGTGTCCCAGCGCCTCGGTGCCGCCGGGTGCGTCGAGCGCACACCAGGCTTCGCCGCCAAATTCGAATTCCGTGAGGTTCAATCCGTAGGGTGAAGCAGCTTTTCTGGAGGCCCCCTCCAGACCGGCCAGCTTGTCTGCCAGCGTGGTCTTTCCGGTCTGCGAGGGCCCAAGTACCGTGAAGCAGCGCATCGGCAATCCTCCCCTGTCGCGATGACGACGGGCGCCGAGCGTTGCGACGCCCTTGTTCTATTAATTCTAGGGCAGCTTTTGCGCTTTCAATGGTAGCCGGGCACGATGGCGGCAAGTCTTTACGCGTGCGCGTCCTTTTCCGGCGCTAACCGCTTGGAATCGATCAGCATGGCGTCCCCAAAAAATCGGCGCGTATCCGGCGCGGCTGCCGCCGTTCTGCGCCACGGGCCCCGATCTTTTGGCCATGAACCCCGAAAACCGATTGCGAAACAGGACCGGTTTTGCGATAAGCGGGCACGTAAAGACCTGACGACCGATCCGCAAGCGTCCCTTCCGCACTGGAGAATACGCGCATGTCCCTCACGCTTTACCAGCATCCACTCGCTTCCTTCTGCCACAAGGTGCTCATCGCGCTTTACGAAAACGAGACCCCGTTCAAAAGCAGCCTGGTCGACCTGCTCGACCCGGAAGAAGCGGCCCGCTTCGCGGCGCTGTGGCCGGTCGGCAAGATGCCGGTCTTGACGGACAGCGCTCGCGACGTGGTGATGCCGGAGACGTCGATCATCATCGAATATCTCGACCGCCATTATCCGGGACGCCAGCGGCTGATCCCCGATGACCCCGATATGGCTCTGAAAGCCCGGCTCTGGGATCGCTTCTTCGACAACTACATCCACGTGCCGATGCAGAAGATCGTCACTGACACGCTGCGGGCGCCAGGTGAAAGCGACCACCGCGGCGTTGCCGATGCCCGCGCCGCGCTTGGCTTGGCCTATGGCATGGCCGACAAGCACTTCGCCACGCATGAATTTGCCGCGGGCGATGCCTTCAGCCTTGCCGATTGCGCCGCCACCCCGGCTCTCTTTTATGGCGGCATCGTCGAGCCCTTCGATGAGACCCATCCGCATCTGGCGGTCTATTTCGAACGGCTGCTCGAACGCGCGTCCGTCCGCCGGGTGCTCACGGAGGCCCGTCCGTATTTCCATATGTTCCCCTACCGGAACCTGATGCCGGAGCGGTTCTTCGAGATCTAGAGAATGTCGCGCAAAAGGGCGCAGCGGTTTGCGATAGACAACTCAATCTGAAAATCGCGATGTGCTTCAGGCGCCGCCGGCGTCAAGTGTCGGCGCGATGCCGCGTTGAACTACCCTGCTGCTCCAGCCACATGGCGTTTTCGAACAGCACGCGCTCGTCGGCAATGCCCCTGCGGAACTGGCCCGTGATGTGGCGGGCCAGCCGGTCGGCACGTTTGCCGTAGCGCGGGATGTCGCACCAGATGCAGACCCGGTCGAAGGTGCGTTGCAGCATATCAAGATCGTCGGGGCCGATCGGGCCGTCCGGTTCGCGTGCAAACTCCTGCATTGAAACCTCCTGGCTGCCAAGGGCCGGCGCGCCGCTATCCGCGTACGCCGCCAACCGCGGGTCGAAACCAATTGTGCCTTTCAGGGCGGACGCTCTTACGAATGCCCGCCGGCTGCGGCGGAAGTGACGCGTGGCACTTGCTTCCGCCCAATCGCCGTTGCATGGACACCCGATCTCGGCGAAGGCCTGATCGATCCGGTCCATTGCGTGCAGGAGAAGCGCCTGTGGCCTGGCCGTCCGAGGCATTCCGCGACCGCCCGTATCGGGACGAAAACGCGAACGATCTTACAGCCGCCGGAGCCGCATCCTGCCCAGCGAAGGCGGCAGTATGCGCCGATCGGGAGATAAAGCAACGTCGCCGCACGCGAACCCTGCCGCGATCGGTCGTTTCCAGACCGGCACGAAGGTCACGCGTCATCCATGCCTCCGCCGGTCGAAAACGGCACCGGCGGGGCATGCGAGGCTTGGCTCAAGCCTACTTCACCTGGGCCGGCGGCGTGCCGATCGGGAAGGCGATGGTGACGAAACCGGCCGTGCCTTCTGGCCGGTTCTTGGCGCCAAATTCCTGGAAGACCTTGAGCGTCAGCGATACCGGCGTCTCGGCCATCTTGAAATTGTAGCCCATGGTGCCGCCGATCGCGGCAATACGGCCCTTGAACGGGCCGAGCCTTGCGCCGGCGCCACTGTCGCCGGTCACCTGCTGGTAGAAGTAGCCTGCAACGCCGGCGGAGAACTCCTGGCCGAAGTGCTTGGTAACGGCCCATTCCGCGTGGAATTCCGTACCTGTGCGGTAGTCCGTCGCCGGGTTCTCGCCGTTGAAGGTGAAGCCCGCGGCGCCCGAGATGTCGAAGCCCGTTTCCGGATTGAACCAAGTGCCGGCGAGCGTGAAGTCGCCAGCCCAGCGGTTGAACGAGAGATTGGCGAGCTGCCCCTTCTGGTAGTCGCCGATCGGCACGTTGACCGAGGCGTTCGCCGTCCAGTGGAAATCGCCCTCGTGCCAGCCGAGAACCGCGCCCAACACGGGGTCGCCGATAGTGAAGATAGAATCGCTGACCGAGGCCGAGCGACCGGCCCTTGGCGCCGAAAGCGTAGCGTCGATATCCGGCCCCCCGAAGGGCACGATCGCGGTGAAGCCGAGATTGCCGCCGAGCACTTCTTCGGGCATCACCCAGAGGCCGGTGCCGAAGATGCCGATCAGCGTCGCATCGACCTCGCCGACGATCTCGCCACCGAGCGGAAGCTGCTTGTTGCCCTTGAGCTCGCCCACATAGAAGTAGGTGTCGTTCTGGAAATAGGTCCCGGGCGGCGCCAAAAGGCCGGCCATCGGGCCACGTGCGCCGAGCAGATAGAAGCCGGCACCGTTTTCGGCCGCATTCGCCGTCAAGGGCGCCGCAACGCAACACAGGCCCGCAACGGTTGCCGATGCGGACAACAGACGCTTTACAACGCTCATCGAGTGATTCCCCTTAATCTCTCGACGAAACGATAACATTTTGCCGTGTTCAAGCCAGCCCTAAGAAACCGGAGCTGCAACCACCGCAACATCCGATTGCAGAGTGTTGCAGGCCTACACACTGGGCCCGCGCCGCGGACGCGGCCTCTTTGAGCGCCACTTGACCGCCGCTGTCGCCTTCGGCTTTCATCCGGTGAAGCTTGCGTTCCCGTTTCCCCACCAGCAAAGGACCAGAGACCATGGAATACCGGCTGCTCGGCCGTTCCGGCCTGAAAATCTCTGTCATCACCATGGGCACAATGACGATCGGCGGCCGCGGCAAGTTCGCCGAGGTCGGCAATGTCGGGCTGAAGGAGGCGCGCCGCTATGTCGACCTCTGCCTCGATGCCGGCGTCAACCTGATCGACACGGCCGACATCTATTCGACCGGCCATTGCGAGGAGATCATCGGCGAGGTCCTCGGCGGTCAGCGCAAAGGCGGTGTGCTCGTCGCCACCAAGGCGCGCTTTTCGATGGGGCCGGGGCCGAACGACGGCGGGCTCTCGCGCCAGCACCTGATTGCCGCTTGCGAGGCGAGCCTGAAGCGACTGAACATCGACGTCATCGATCTCTACCAGGTGCATGAATGGGACGGCCTAACACCGCTCGAAGAAACGATGGAGGCGCTCGACAGCCTCGTTCGCAGCGGTAAGGTCCGCTATATCGGCTGCTCCAACTATTCCGGCTGGCACATCATGAAGGCGCTCGGCGTCAGCGCGCTCGAAGGCCGCCAGCGCTTCATCAGCCAGCAAATCCACTACACGCTCGAGGCCCGCGAGGCTGAATACGAGCTGATGCCGATCGCCATCGACCAGGGGCTCGGCGTGCTCGTCTGGAGCCCGCTTGCCGGCGGACTTCTCTCCGGCAAGCACCGGCGAAACGAGACACCGGAAGGCACCCGCCAGCTTGCCGGCTGGAAGGAGCCGCCGATCCGCGACGAGGAGCGGCTCTGGAAGATCGTCGACATGCTCGTTGCCATCGCCGCCGAGCGCGGCGTGTCGCCGGCGCAAGTTGCGCTCGCCTGGCTGATCGGCCGCAAGGGCGTCACATCAGTCATCATCGGCGGCCGCACTGAGGCGCAGTTCAGCGACAATCTCGCTGCCGCAAACCTGAAGCTCACCGATGAGGAGAAGGAACTGCTCGACGCCGTCAGCCTGCCGCCGGTGATCTACCCTTACTGGCATCAGCTCTGGACCGCCAAAGACCGGCTCGGCGAGGCCGACCTGTCGCTGCTCGGGCCGCATGTCTGACGCACGTGGGAACGGACCTGCGACCCGGGCCGAGTGTCCGGGCCGTCAGGATGAAACCAAGGCGTGTCCCTTGCGCGTTACGATAAGCTGAAAGCGCCCTAGGCCGTGTTGACAGAGTGGCTTCGCAAACCGGCTCGGGCATGTTTCAACACTGCTTTTTAGGAAAACCGCACCCAAGTTGCGTTGCTGGAGACAAAGTCGTGTATGACTTCAATCATTTAGAGCGCCGAGCAAAAGAATTGATCGCAAGCGGGAATGCAGCGGACGCCATCAAGATTTATCTTTTCATGGCAGATGGCGACCAGTCGCTGGATGCCGGATATCTCGGAGAGCGACTGGGGGAGTGCTATGAGAACCTTGGCGACCTGCACGCCGCAAAATATTGGTATGGAAGAGCGGTAGAAGAAAATCCCGACATCAGGCAGGCCTCTGTGGAAGCCCGTAAAAGGCTCCACCAAATCGGCATCGATCCTTTTCTGGGGGACGCAGAAAAGCAGTCGTAGCTCGCCAACCGCGCGACCACGGGCCGAAAACTACTTTGTCAACACGACCTATTTCGCAGCGAAGCAATAGAACAGCCCCTCGCCGCCGGTGCCCTTGAAGGCCTCGACGGTGCAGCCGCCCCGCGTCGCGTGTGAAGAGTTCCAGGATTTGGCCTCGGCGGAATCGTTCAATCCGGTGCGGTCGCTGTGGCCGACGATCGCCGCGCCGTCGGCGCCGCCCATCGTCCAGTTGCCGCAGGTGTCCGGTGCCGCCGTGCCATCGGCTTTCGAGCCCGTCAGAATGTCGTGGCGGTTGGGCGTATCGCCGCGCCCGTTGATCACCTCGCCCTTTTCATTGAGCGCCGTCTGCTTCGTCAGGTTGTTCTTGTCGCTGTGGAGCGATGCGACATCATCGGCGATCTTCTCGCCCTTGGCGTTGTACCAGGGGCCTGCGCCGATCCGGTCCTTGGCGTTCTCAGCGTCGGTGGAAAGATAGGCCTTCCAGCTCTTGCCCGTCGCCCCCGCTGCCTTGGCGAGCGTATCGCAATAGGCGTCCGCCCCGGTGAGGCCGCCCAGATCGCCGCCCTTTCCGGGGTTCACGCTGGTGACGAAGAAACTCATGCTGGTGTCCTGCGCATAGGCCGCGCCGGAACAGGCCAAGGCGAATGCGATTGCTGCTAATGCGCGCTTCATGGCTCTCTCTCCCATCAACTGTGCCGAAAAGCCTATCGGCCGCCGCCAACCGAGTAAAATCGAATTGCCGTGATGGAGACCGCGCCATCTCAACGGATGGCGACGCAACGCGCGCGGCGACCTCTGCGCCACGTCAGGTGAAGGGCGATCCAAGCGCCGAGAGCCTCGACAGGTTTGAGGATGGCCCTTTTGCAGCAGAAGCGCTGCCCCTCACCCCCTGCCGGGACCTTCTCCCCGTCACGACGGCGAGAAGGAGACGTGGTCACCCGCTCCCCCCTCACAGAAACCTGGCCTACCTTGGGTTTGTGAGATCAGCCGCCGAGTGACGGTGCCCCCGTCGTCCATGTCCCCTCTCCCCGCTGGCGGGCAGAGCGTTAGGGTGAGGGGCAGAGCCGGGCGCGTTCGCTCGGCAGTGCAAACAGGCATCAGCCGGCCACCCCTTGACTTTCCGCCCAACATCGCCATTTCATATCATATGATACACTCAGTCACCGCATAGGAGACATTTATGGCGCTGGCGCAACCGGCTTTCGCACCCGCCCGGCAGGAAGAAGCTGTGATCGTAAAGGCGGTGGTGAAAGCCTGCGACCTCTGGAATCTCACCAATAGGGAGGCGGCCCAGCTCTTCGACGTGCCGATCGCCACCTGGAACCGCATGAAGGCCGGCGACTTCAAGGGCAGGCTCGACCAGGACAAGCGCATGCGCGCGAGCCTGATCGTCGGCATCTTCAAGGGCCTGCGGCTGTTCTTCAACGGGCCGCTTACCTATCAATGGCCGAAGGCGGTCAACACCGGCCCGCTGTTTTCCGGCCGCTCGCCGGTCGACCTGATGATCGAGGGCGGCATTCCCGTGATGATGAAGGTCAGGCGCTATCTCGACGGGTTGCGCGGCGGCCTATGATCGCGCTGCCGGAAATCGACTTCAACGAGCCGGCAACCGTCCGGCTGATCTCGACCGCCTATATCGACGAGCCCGCGGTCAAGCCGCTCGCCGACGATGACGACGAGATCGAGATCCTCAACCGGCTGGAGGCGATGACCTCGGCGCGGCTGAGCCCGCTCGCTCTGCCCATCAGCGTCGATCCTGCCGAACTCCTGAACGAGACCTTCGGCTACGGCTGGTCGCTGATCAATGCCGCCTTCTGCCATGCCCGGCCTCCAGGCAACCGCTTCAACGGCGAGGAGCGCGGCGCCTGGTATTGTGCCTTCGGCCCGCGCGCACTCCAGACCTGCCAGGCGGAGATCGTCTATCACCGCACCCGGGCGCTTCGCGAGGCCGGCAGCTTTCATGACATCGGTCGCTACCGCGAACTGATCGCCGGCTTCACCTGCCGCTTCCATGACGTGCGCGGCGAAGTGGACGCCGCCTATCTCTCCCCCGACACCGCCGTGGCCTACCCCGCCGGCCAGGCGCTCGCCGCCACCATTCTTGCCGAAGGCGGCAACGGCCTGATCTATCCGTCGGCCCGTGATCCCGAGGGCACGTGCCTCGCCGTCTTCCGCCCCTCGGTCATCCAGAACGTCCGCCAGGGCCACACCATCACCTTTGAATGGACGGGCAAAGCAGAGCCACGCATCATCGAAGAAACCTGAGCGGCTGGCGCGAAGGCGTTTCTTTCTTGCCATCGCAATGTTGCGGTAATGCGCCCGTTGGAGAAGGGCTCGCTTTCCGGATTTCGGCGCCTCGAGCGGCCCGGCCGGTACGGCAGAAACTGAAAACGTATAAATCAGATTGTTATTGACGCTTTGCCAGGCTGGACGCGTGTCACCGTCCCTCCGGTTCCTTGCCCCCAACTCCCTCGCCCGCTGATCGGGAAAGGGAATGGCAGCGGCCCGGCTCCGCCTACCCTTCGGTTCCCCTGCCCGCCCCGCAGAGGGAACCGCTCGCGCCCAGGCGCAGGATGTGGACGCCGAGAGCGCTGCAAGGTCCCTTCTCCCCGCTCGCCCCGCGGGGAGAAGGTGACCGCAGACGGGATTAGACAGAGACTGCCGCCCAGGCCACAGCGTCGACCACGAGGACCGAATGACGATTACACTCCTGCCCGTCGATACCGTCGATGCCGACGTCATCCGAAGGCTCGACGTTCACGAAAACCAGATGGATTTCATCGCCAGCAACGACGAATCTCTCGAAGAACTCGGCGAACGCCCCGAATGCGTCGGTTTTGCCGTGATGGCCGAAGGCGCGCCGGTGGGTTTCGCCATGTATGCGCTCGACCCCGATGACGGCAACCACTGGATCTACCGGCTGATGATCGATGCCCGCCACCAGGGCAAGGGCTATGGCGCCAAGGCGCTCGCAGCCCTCCTGGACCACATGGCCAAGATCCCTGAATGCGGCGACATCTATCTCGGCGTCTACCCGGAAAACACCCGCGCCCACGCCCTCTACCACCGCTTCGGTTTCCGCGAGACCGGCATGGTCCTCGGCGATGAAAAGGTCATGCGGCTCGACCGCAACTAGGCGGTGGCACGATCCGACCAAACGACCTTCCTCCGTCCAGGCGGGGGAAGGTCCATGAATTCGTTCCGGGTGCTACCATGACACCACCGTCAAGAACCCGGAGCAAGCCGCCGTGCCGCTGACCAGCCAGATTTCAGTCTATGATCCGCGATGGCCCGATCTGTTTCTCTCCGAGCAGCAGCGCATCCGCAGCGTATTCGCAAATGCGCTCGTCACGATCCACCATGTCGGCAGCACCGCCGTCCCCGGTCTCGCCGCGAAGCCGGAAATCGACCTTCTGGTCGAGGTGTCCGAGCATCGCGACGTGGGCGATGTGACGGAGCGGATGAAATCGCTTGGATATGTTCGCGGCACGGACCTTTCGCAGGACCACCACTTCTATCGGCGCGACGTCAATGGCGTTCGAACCCACAAGGTCCATGTGTGCCGGTCAGGACATTGGCAGATTGCAAGAATGCTGCGGTTTCGCGATCTTCTGCGGCAGGATCCGGACCTCAGCGCCCGCTATCAGGCGCTGAAGCTGCACCTCGAAGCCACGAACCAGCATGGCATCGGCGAGTACCTCGCCTCGAAGGCTCCCTTCATCGACGCTGTCTTGGCGCACAAGCGCGAGCGAGATTGATATCCGGCCCCGATTGCGGACATCCCGCCATCGGGGCACTATGCCGCCTCGGTACAATAGCGGGAGCGGCTCATGCTTGACGGCTCATGTCACTGCGGCAATGCGAAGTGGACGCTCAAAGGCGACCCCGGACCGATCACCGCCTGCAACTGCACGCTCTGCCACCGCTACGGCACGCTCTGGGCCTATGACTACGAAGGCGAGCGCATCGCAGTCAGCGGCGAACTCAGCGCCTATACCCGCGCCGACGAGAAGGACCCGACGCTCGAAATCCTGTTCTGCCCCACCTGCGCCGGCGTTGTCGCCTGGCGCAGCCTGCACCTTGACGAACGTGGCCGCCGGCGCATCGCCGTCAATCTCAGGCTGGCGGCGCTGGACCGGGTCGCAAACCTTCCCATCGACCATTTCGATGGCCTGGTCACCTTCGAAGACCTACCATCCGACGGCCGCTGTGTGCGCGACCTTTGGGCGTAGGAGCTCGCACCACCACGAGATGGCAACCCCAAGGCAAGAAACAGTCTGGCGGCTCCAGCCTGCACAACGGCTGCAATCAAAGTAGATCGGTTCCAAGAAAGTAGATGAATATGCTCGAGCAAGCGAAGCCGTCACGGGGTTCCAAAATGTCGGGCTGCCTCTTCCTCTCCTTTGTCGGCGTTGCTGTCTCGCCGGTCTTGCCGGAACTGTTCGGACATCCCTACGTCCCCACAGCCAGTTGGATTGACTGGAGCGGGTCGGCGGCTATCGTGATCGGCATTCTCGCGGCAGTCTATTTCTTATGGTTGATCACGCTGGGGGCTGCGGGTCGCTTTCAGCGCCTGGGTGCAAAGACAGTTTTGCTCACTTTTGCCGCGCCATTTATTGGCTTCTGGCTCGGGTACAGGGTCGTGGTGCTCGGCGGACCGATGCTCGTTGCTCTCGCCATCGGCAGCGGTATCGAACACACCTTCACAGTCAAGTCGAGTGAATCGGACTTCAGATGCTCGAGCAGTATCACGGTCGCCGAACTCCCCGTGCTGGCTAACAGGTTCTGTGGTCTTGCTAAGGAATTGGCAGGCCCGCTCGGCCCTGGCTCGCGCGTTTCAATCACGGGGCGGGGCTGGCGATGGGGCGTGTTTGCGGGCAATGTCAGACGGATCGATTGAGCCTCGGCCGCCTTCATGAAAAATTGAAGCAATCAGGCGTTGATCCGCACGCCGCCGCCAGATGGAGAGAGAACGTCCATGCGACATTTGACTTACGCGACCGCGTCACTTCTCGCTCTCCTCAGCCTGTCGGCCTGCTCCCAGTCATCCTCGTCGTCGCCTCCACGTCCCTCGACATCGGAGGCGACCGCAGCGGCGCTTCGCGGCGGAAACCCGACCGACGAGCGCGCCTGCGAACAGGCCGTCGTCAAGCAGACCAACAACCCCGACATTGCGACGCTGAGCTCAGAGATGTCGCAGGCCAACACGCAAGTCATCATCGGCGTCGGCCCCGAGCGCGCCAAGTGGCGCTGCCTCGTCTCCCGCGGCAAGGTCGCCGAGGTGATGTCGTTGACCGACGAAGGTGCGATGTAGGTAGGCGATCCGTGGACGGAAGCCACATCGCGCCCGGCGGGCAGTTCGCCCTGCCTCGCTCGGTCGCGCTTCCCCGGATCGACAATAACCGAACGTTGCGACGATATTGATGCACAATCGAAAACAGCTTATGTCTTGAGATGCCGGATGGTGAGGGACGTCTTGGTCCGCAATCGCACGGTTGCCGCCCACCGACCTGCCCCATATCCGGAACATCCCATGGACGCACCTGAGCCTGCGAAAGAGCCACTCTTCACCAAGCTTCTGCGTTATGTCGTCGTAACCTGCTTCTTGCTCTTTGCACTCCCTATGCTTGGCGCGTTTGTCGGATACCTCTATATCCCCTCACCTGAATGGATGGAGTTGACCCGGACAGCCGCTCTGATCGGCGGCGCCTGTGGCTCCGCGCTGATCCTGTTGGCGGTCGCGACCAGCCCGGACTCCATGAATTATGCCTACGCCGATCCAAAGACAGCCTTGTTTGTCGCCATAGTGCCGTTCCTCGGCTTCGCGATGGGGTACATCATCGTAACGATGGGCGTTCCGATGGCCGGCGCATTGGTCGCGGGCAACCACGTCGAGCGCATCTACACCGTCGCCTCGATGGCCCGTTCCAAAAAATGCTGGAACTCCATCGAACTCATCGAGCCGCCGTTTCAGGCAGATCAACTCTGCGGGTACTCGTCCGAACTTCGAGACAGTCTTTGGCCCCGTGATCGGGTGGCGATCAGCGGACGCGGCTGGAAATGGGGCCTCATCGCCAGCGACGTCAGGAAGATCAAATGAGCCTCAGCTCTGCTTTGCGATGACCCGCGCCGCGACCGGCTGATCGATGCCCTTTAGCGTCAGCAGCCGCGTCGCCGCTCCTGACGCCAGCTCCCCGGCCTGGCCCGCCGTTTCGGTCGAGACGATAATCTCGCCCGCCTCGGCCTGGGATTCGAGCCTAGAGGCCAGGTTGACCGTGCCGCCGATCGCGGTGAAATCGCTGCGGAATGTCGAGAACTCGCCGATCTCGACCTCGCCCGAATGAATGCCGACGCCGACCCCGAGCGGCCGTTCGCCGAGGTCGTCGAGGTCGAGGCGGCCGAGTGCATCGGCGCAGAGACGCTGGATATCGCGTGCTGCCATGATCGCCGCTTGCGCATGGTCTTTCCGGATGATCGGAAAGTTGAAGATCGCCATCAGCCCGTCGCCCATCTGCTTGTTGACGATGCCGTCATGCGCCCAGATCGCCTGGGCGCAGCGATCCTGGAACAGGCTGACGATCTGGCTCAAGCGCACCCGCTCGATCCGCTCCGAAAGATGTGTGAACCCGCGGATGTCGGCAAACAGGATTGTGGCACTTGCCGCAACGTGACTCTGCTTCTTTACGTAACGGAAGGAGCGCTCGCAGATCGTACAGATGTTCGGGTTCATCTTGCTGCGGGTAATACCGAAGGCACGGAACGGCAGCGCCAAGGGCCCGCGGATCGGGATCGGCACATGCATCTGGTCCCAGCATCCCCGGCAGATGCGGGCATCATGGCTGGCGGCAGGCTGAATGGAAGAGGCGTCTGTCATGGTGCGCATCTGCTCCGGCTCGCATGACCCGATGGCGTCAGCGAAGCTTCGGACATTTGCAGCACTTTAGCAACGGCTGGATCGACGCCGGGGGAACGTTCCGTGCCGCCCGGCCGTCACGCGGCAAACAGGTTCTCCGCCATGAAATCGACGAAGGCACGCACCTTTGGCGAAAGATAGCGATTGGTCGGCCAAAGCACGCGGAACGTGCCGGTTTCGCGAAGGTAATCTTCCAGCAGCGAGACCAGCTTGCCTTCCGCCAGTTCAGGCGACACGGCAAAGGGCGGCAGGCAGGTGATGCCGAAGGAGCGCTCCGCAAGAAAGATCAAGGGGTCGAGCGTACTCGCCACCGTGGTCACAGGCAGGTCCAGCTTCACCTCACGCCCGTCACGAACGATCGGCCAGGGTTCAAGGCGGCCGGAATTGGCGTAGCGGTGATGAAGGCAGCGGTGCCCAAGCAGGTCCTCCGGCACCTCCGGCCGCCCATGAGCCGCGAGATATTCCGGCGAAGCGACGATCCGGTGCCGGAACGTCCCGAGCTTGCGGCTCATCAGGCGTGTATCCTTCACGTCGCCGGTGCGGATGACCGCATCGAAGCCCTCCTCGATCACATCGACCAGCCGATCGGTGAAATCGAGATCAAGATTGATCAGCGGATAGGCGCGCATGAAGTCCGATATGGTCGGCATCAGCAGCATGCCGGCGAGCGGCAGGCTGACGCGCAATTGCCCGCGCGGCGTCGCATGCGAGCGTGACAGTTGCGCCTGGGCCGTTTCGAATTCGGACTGGATGCGGCGGCAGGTGTCGAGAAAGAAGCTGCCGTCCTCGGTCAGCGCCATGCTTCTCGTCGACCGGTTGAAGAGGCGCACGCCCATCTCGTCTTCGAGCCGCGCGATCGCCTTGCCGACGGCCGAACCTGAAAGCCCTAGGCGATGCCCGGCGGCCACGAAGCTGCCCGCCTCTGCCACCTGAATGAAAATGCTGAGCGTTCCGAGCTTGTCCATCGCGCCCCGATTACGGAATTATTTTCCGAAGTGATGAGAATACGCGCTCGTTTATCCGCTATTTCTCTCCCGATATCCAGATGCCGTCGCGGTCGATACGCCGCGGCGTTTAAATGGAGAGAAGCATGACAACGATCCCTACCCCCACTTTCTCGGCGTCCCCCGTTCCGACGACCTTCGTCGTCAACGTCATCCACGCCCATCCCGGCAAGCAGGAAGAAGCCTTCGCCGTCATCCAGGACGTCGTGCACTACGTTGCCGAACGGAAGGAAGGTTTTCTGTGGAGCACGCTGTCGAAGAGCACCGACGGCGAGACCGTCGTCAATGTCGAGGCGATCCAGGGCACCGGAAATGTCGATGAGTTCTTCTCCGATCCGGTGTTCGCGGAGAAGTTCCGCAAGCTGGACGAAGTCTCCCGCAGCGAGTTTCACATCTATACGGTCGGCGATCTCGTGCTGCCGAAGCGCTGAGCCGCAGCCTGATCGCCACGCCCTGCGCCTTCACGCGAAGACGCAGGGACTCTTTCGCCCCTGTCATCCCGCCTTCTTCACCGGCGGGATGAGCCACGACCCGTCGAGAATGGAAGGCGGGCTGTCGTCGGGCCAATAGAGCCGCATCATCAGGATGAACTTGCCCTTCGGTGCCGGCAACCAGTTGTTTTCCTTGTCCTTGCCGGGTGATTCATTCTGGATGTAGATCTGCGTCGAACCGTCGGCATTGGCCTTGGGGCTGACGCGGGCGCTGATCGAATAGCGGTTGAGCGGATTGTCGACGAAGAAATAGTTCTCGTCGTACATGGTGATCGACCAGAAGCCGCGCACCGGCGGCAATTGCCCCTTGGGGAAGGTGACGACGTATTTGTTGGAGCCGTGATAGGCGCGGGAAACCAGGCCGTCCCTGGACTTCAGCGACGTCGGATAGATCGCATCCTGCGGACGATTGGCGCCAAGCCCGATCGCCGTGATCAGCGCCCGCTGCAGATAGTTGGTGCCGTAGATGCCGGTCTTGGTGGTGAAGCCCCAGCCGTTGACGTTCTGGATGTCACCATCGCTGAACTTGAAGTGCAGCATGATGCGATGGAACGCCATGACGGGGATGCGCGAGACGAAGGCGGCATCGAGCTTGCTCTTGTCGAAGTCCTGGCCCGGCACGATGCCGATTTCGGCAAATTTGGCGATCGCCTCGCCATCCGCCGCCGTCGGCGGGTTGGTCTTCATCAACTCGCAAAGAAGCGTGAAATATTCGACCGCATCCATGCGATTGACCTGCTCGCGCACCGCCGTCTTCATGTCGATCGACGGATCGACCTTGCCGACCGGCGGCGTCCAGTCCTTGCCATAGGCGCTGAGCGGACAAAGCTTGCACTCGTCCTGAAGTGCATGCACCGCCGCATAGTCCTCCAGCGTGCCATCGCAATAGATGCGCCCGAGGATCCAGACGATGCCGGTTGACGATTTGTATTCGGTCACGCCGTCGGGAAGGCTTCCCTGCCAGCCCGGCCCGGTAATGGCATAGGCCTGCGCCCCGCCGCCGGTCGTGCGCTTGCCTGGCACCTGAAACACCGTCGTCCAGCCGTCGAGCATCGGAAACAGGAAGAAGCGATCCTTCATGTCGGGGATCGACAGCACCCACGGCTCCTTGCCCACATCGACGAAGGCTGTCGTGTACAGCGTATCGGCATTCGGCGCGGTGACATCCTTGAAGGATGCGTTCGGATATTCACGCAGCTTGATGACGTGGCCCATCGGCCCCTTGCTGCCTTCGGGCTTGGCCACATTGGTCACCACCCGGCGGGTCATTTCCGTCGTCACCAGTGGGTAGCCGTAGATATAGGCTTCCACCGCCAGCCAGAAATCATCGGCAGCCTCGACCGGATCGAAAAGCGGCGATTCCAGCGCGTTCGCAGGTAAGAACGATGCTGATGCAAGCAGGCCGGCGCCGCCCAAAGCGACGGCGCGACGGGTCATGTCCATGTTTGCCTCCCCCTTTTTCTTTGGCGGGAGGAAGTTAGCATATACTAATAAGTACGACCAGACATTGTGTTCGGCCTGTCCTCGCGTGACCGCCCGAAGCGGGAGCATCGCCATTTTTCGGTGGCCCCGGCCACACCAGCAAATCTGCAACACCGCGTCGGAGTTGTCAGGCGGCGCTTGACGCCCTTCCTGTGGCGTCCTTAGATTTCACGAGCACCCTCGCCTGCCGTGGGTTGCGCGATCCGCAAGAAGCTCAAGTCTGGAGGCCCCGATGCGCCGAGTCACTTCTCAAGAAACCCAGATCCGAATTTTTGAGAAGCTGATGGGATATGCGCACATTGAATCTGGGCATCCTCGCCCACGTGGATGCAGGCAAGACTAGCCTTACGGAAAGACTCCTTTTTGACACCGGCGCGATCGACAGGCTCGGCAGCGTCGATAGCGGCAATACCCAGACCGACAGCCTTGAACTCGAACGGCAGCGTGGCATCACCATTGCCGCCTCCGTCGTGTCGTTCAGGCTTGGCGATCTGGTCGTAAACCTCATCGACACCCCCGGGCATCCGGACTTCATCGCCGAGGTCGAGCGCGTGCTGCAAGCGCTCGATGCCGCCGTCGTGGTCGTCTCGGCGGTGGAAGGCGTGCAGGCGCAGACCCGCGTGCTGGTGCGCGCCCTGCGCCGCCTCGGCGTCCCCTTCCTGTTCTTCGTCAACAAGATCGATCGCCTGGGGGCGCGTCCCGCCGAAGTGGTCGAAGAGATCGCCAGCCAACTCTCGGTCCGCCCCGTCATCATGTCGGCGGCGGTCGAGGCCGGCAGCCGACACGCGAGAGCCGAGCCGATCGACTTTGCGCAGGAACCGCATTTTTCGGCACTTTCGGAGGCGCTTGCCGCCAATGATGAAGCCTTGCTCGACGATTATGTGCTGGCACCGCAGCGTCTGACTGTCGAGCGGCTGCGGAAGGCCTTGGCGACGCAGCTTGCCGAAGGCCTTCTGCACCCGGTCTATTGCGGCATCGCCATGACCGGCGTCGGCGTGCCGGGCCTGATCACCGCGATCGAGACGCTGTTGCCGGCGAAGGCACCCGCCCCGGATGCGCCGGTCGAAGGCCGGATCTTCAAGATCGAGCGCGGCTGGGGCGGTGAAAAGCTCGCCTTTCTCAACCTGACGTCCGGCACCGTCGCCACGCGCGACTATCTCGTCCTTTCCGGCGGCGCGGCGAAGGTGACCAGCATCCAGCTCTTCGACCAGGGTCGGCTGGAAAAGGTGGACCAGGTGACAGCCGGCCGCATCGCCAAGGTGGGCGGGCTTGCCCATGCCCGCATCGGTGATTGGGTCGGCGTCGACGGAAGGCGTGCCGCGACGTTTCACTTCGCCCCGCCGACGCTCGAAACCCTCGTGCGGCCGAGGCGCCCTTCGGACAACACGGCGCTGTGGCTTGCCCTTCAGCAACTGGCCGAACAGGACCCGTTCATCAACCTGCGCACCAGCGACGATGCCAGCGAGATGTTCGTTTCGCTCTATGGCGAGGTGCAGAAGGAGGTGATCGAGGCCACCCTGTCGGCCGATTTCGGGCTGGAGGCGCATTTCGAGGAAAGCACGGTCATCTGCGTCGAACGGCCCCTTGGCAACGGAACCGGCATCGAGATCATCTTCCGCGAGCCGAACCCCTTCCTTGCGACCGTCGGCCTCAGGATCGAACCGCGGCCGGCGGCAGCGGGCAACAGTTTTGCCCTGGAGGTTGATGTCGGCCAGATGCCCGCAAGCTTCTACCGGGCGGTCGAAGAGGCCGTCGCCGAGACGCTGAAGGCCGGGCTCTTCGGCTGGCAGGTGATCGATTGCCACGTCGCCATGACAGCGGCGCGCCAGACCTCGCCGGCCAGCACCGCCGTCGATTTTCGCCGGCTGACGCCGCTGGTGCTCGCCGAGGCGTTGTCTTCGGCCGGCACGGTCGTCTGCGAGCCGATCGACAGCTTCCGCCTTGAAGCGCCCGCGTCCGTCCTGACGGCCATCCACACGCTGCTCGCCAGGTCAGGCGCGTCGACGACGGATTCGATCATCGAAGGCGGCGTCGCCCGGCTTGCCGGAACGATCGCATCGGCCAACGTCCAGGGCGTCCAGCGGCAGTTGCCGGGGCTCACCAGCGGCGCGGGCGTGCTCGAAAACAGTTTCGATCACTACGCGCCAATCGCAGGCACGCAGCCTTCCCGGCCCCGGTTGGGCGCGAACCCGTTCGATCGGGCCAATTATCTCCGGAGCCTGCGATAACATAAGAACACCGCGCGCCTCTTCAGACGCGCGGTGCCACCATGCTCTTGCTTGATGATTGTACCTGGCTGGCAGCGGCGCAAAATGCTGCCGCCTGCCAAGCCGATTAGAACGCCAGGCGATTGCTCGACCAGACCGGGCCGAGGCGCTCTTCTTCCTTGAGCGTCGTCGAACCGTAGGAGAAGCGCAGGCCACCGAAAAGGGTGCTGGTGTCGCCGGAAACCGAAGCGCTCAGCCCTGAAAGCTCTTCGTTGGTGTATTTGTAGCCGGCAAAGAACGTGACGGGGAAAGCGTCCAGCCGGTAGTTGGCCGTCAGCTTGACGCTGCGCAGGTCGTAATCCAGGTCGTTTTCGCTCATGCGATGCAGCGAGCCGTCGACGTCGAAGCGCAGGTTGTCGGTCGCGTAGATGCGCGCGCCGAGCGAGCCCATGTAATGATCGGCATCGATGTCGTCGAAGTCTTCCACACTCGCCTGGCCGTAGCCGATCGCGCCATGCAGCGTCCAGGTATCAAGGAAGTAGGCCGCTTCGACGCCACCCATGTAATCGTTGAGGTCGAGGCCGATGCCCGGGTCGAGGCGTGCGCCTTGCACGAAGACGCCTGCCGCAAAGAGATCATTGCGGTAGTAGCCGTGCAGCGCGCCGTCATAGCTGTTCGTGTCGATATCCTCAAAGGAGGCACGCGTGTAGCCGAGATCGACCTGCAGGTTGAAGCCGGCGCCGGCGTCGAAGTTCACCGCACCGCGCAAGTCCCATGCATCCGCATCGATGTCGCCGGGCGAGTCCACGGCCGCGCCGTAGGACGTCTCGACGTAGCCGACGATGCCGCCCGACGCCTGCTCCACCGGCACCTCATAGGCGTCCTGCGGCCCCACCAACGGACCATCGATATCGGCAGCCGCCGCGATCGAAACACTTGAAAGAAGAAAAATGACGAAACTGCTCGTCCTGACCATTGCCCCACTCCGGTTCAAACCCCGGAAATAAGGTAAACGAACACGGTTAATACAATCTCTACGAGAAATATTTAACGCGATCGACGTATGCGAATAGCCGGTGATCGCCATATTACTGTGCATAATCGGCGCGATTGCAGATACAGCCGCACGCTTCCCTCTCTCAGAGCGGGAAAGAGAAGTATGAGAGGCTTAACCAGTCCTCCAATGGCGAGCGTCAAAGAGAGCGGTCGCTTATCGGGTAGCTTGGCAAGACACAACAAAGACCCCATAATTTTGCTCTACAGCGGTCGCTGCCACATCACAGTTTCGGCCTTCGCCAGTTACAATAGTGGCACTACCATGCGCACCCGGCGTCACCTGAAAGGTCTTATCACGATATCCAACGGTCGCTTTTAGCTCGTCGCCCGATCCCGATATCATGTCCAGTGTGAGGTGCAGGTCAGTTCCCGCAAACAAGTGGCTTCCGCCCTGCGATATCCTCACCACTTGGGGCGAACGGTTATTCTCTTCAATGATGCGATTAACGTTGTCGAGCTCGGATTGAAGGCGGGCGATAGTGTCGTTCGCCTCCGCGAATTTTTTATCCGCTATCGCTAGCGCGGCCTTCGAAGCGGCGTTGGCTTTATCCGCTGCGGTAGTTGCATCCGCCACATTCTTGCGTGCGGTTTCAAGCCGCTTTTCGACTTCCTCAAGTTTCGTTGCAGGAACCGTCTTCCCAGTAACTAGCTCAATAAGCGGCAGCGCGGCATTTCCGGCGAAAAACCCACCCACCGCCGCAATGATCGCCAGGATAATCTGTAAGCTCTTCGTCGAATTGTTTTCAGTCGTCATTGCGGAACCCTGCGTAGCAAATATTGACGAGACTCACTTCATAACCCGCCATTCTTGCTAAATCGTAAGTCTTCACAATCCTTTAGCATCTACGGAAGCATCCTAGGGCGGAGTCCTACTCCCGCCCTAGCGCCACAAGGTAATTGGTGCCGTTTGCCCTCACCCCTTGGCGATCTTCTCGCGCAGGCGCTCGTCCTGGGCGGCGATCTCCGGCGTCACCAAGTCGCCGAAATCTTCCATCTCGAAGACCGGGCGGATTTCGATTTCGCTCGGGCCCGGCATCGGGTTCGGGCAGCGCTTCACCCAGGCGATTGCCTCGGCCATGTCCTTGACGGTCCAGATCCAGAAGCCGGCGACCAGTTCCTTGGTCTCGGCAAAGGGGCCATCGATGACCATGCGGTCGGCGCCGTCGAAGGCGACGCGGGCGCCACGCGACGAGGGATGCAGCCCCTCGCCCGCCTGCATGATGCCGGCATTGACCAGTTCCTCGTTGTACTTGCCCATGGCTTCCAGCAGCTCGGTCGAGGGCATGTTGCCCGCTTCGCTGTCCTTGGTCGCCTTTACAAAAACCACTACGCGCATTGTCCATTCTCCTCTGTCACGCCAGTCCCGGTCCTCGTGACCTCTGGGGGTGCCGGCGTGGTGAAACCCAAATAGTGAGAGCAAGCTGCGGGCGAAAGACCCGCGCGGATTTTTTTCCTATCCCGCTCCGGTGGAGGAAGCCAGATTGCCTCCCTGCCTAAATGACGAACGGGAAATGGCGGCGCCGACAGCGGTGTCGAATTTTTTCCGAAAAAAGATTGGCGCGGGGAAATGAAGAGAGAAAAGCGCTGTTCGACAAGACCATCGCCGCAGATCCGAATGTGCGCCGTTGGCTCAAGAACCCCCAAGCCACTCCCCTCATCTGGCGGCTTGGCACGAGGCCGGCCCCCACCCACCCTCATCTCTGTGCTCGTCACAGGAATCCAGCAGCCGTGCGTCGGCACGGCGGGAAGTACGGTCCAGGAATGAAGGACGCACTGCCCAAGAACCGTAAAAAAGAGGGCCACACCGCACCGGCATGGCCCTGGAGAATTCAATGCGGCTCAGGCGGGCCGGCGCGTCTTACTGCGCCTGCATATGCAGATCCGCCATCGCCTGCCTCAGATCATCGATCGGCGTCTGATTGGCCATCTTCTTGCCCTCCAGTTCCGGCGGCATCTTCCAGCCTGGATCGATGCCTTCCATGTTGGGCAGCTCGTGGGCGATGCCCTTATGGCAATCGATGCAGGTGGCCTTGCCCGAGAGCAGATAGCGGGTGTGGATCTCGGCCGCCCGCTGCGTCTGCTTCTGCAGGTCCATGGCGACGGAGGAATGGCAGTTGCGGCATTCCAGGCTGTCATTGGCCTTCATGCGCGCCCATTCGTGCTGCGCCAGTTCCAGCCGCTTCTCGAGGAATTTCGGCCTGGTATTGATCGTGCCGAAGATCTTGCCCCAGACTTCCTTCGAAGCCTGCATCTTGCGGGCGATCTTGTCGGTCCATTCATGCGGCACGTGGCAGTCCGGGCAACTGGCGCGCACGCCCGAGCGGTTGGAGAAGTGGATGGTGCGCGTCAGCTCCTGATAGACGTTGTCGTGCATCTCATGGCACGAGGTGCAGAACTTTTCGGTGTTGGTGAGTTCCAGCGCCGTGTTGAATGCACCCCAGAACATGACGCCGCCGATGAAGCCGCCGAGCGTGAGGAAGCCAAGGCCGAGCGTGCCGGCCGGCGTCTTCATGATGCCCCAGGCCCAAAGGATGATTTTCCTGATCCATGCGATCATGTCGTCACTCGCTTCCGGCCGGCTTGAAGCCCAGTTCGCTCATGTCCTTGAAATTGCTCGGCACCAGCGGGCTGGTATCGGCCTGCGGCACGTGGCAGGCGGTGCAGAAGTAACGCCGGGGCGAAACGTCGGCGATCATCTGCCCGTCGCGCGTCATGTAGTGGGTGACGCTGATCATCGGCGCACCCGAATCCTGCGTGAACTCGCGCTTGTGACAGGACAGGCACCGGTTGGCATTGACCGAAAGCTCGTAGCCCTCGATCGAATGCGGAATGACCGGCGGCTGATCGGGATAGGCGCGCATCTTGCGCTTGTCGTCGACCACCCATTTCGGCAGCGGTGCCGCCGCTTCCGTCGCCATCTGCGGCGTCGGCCCTTCGAGCTGCGGCACCAGTTTTTCCGCCACTTGGGCGACGGCCGCCGTCGTGACGAACATCAGAAGGCCAGCCGCAAGGGCCATCCATGCGGGCCGTTTGGCAACGGCCCGAACCAGCCGTGACCACCCTAGAGGGTGACGGGAAGAATCTTGACCGCGCATTTTTTGAAATCCGTCTGTTTGGAGATGGGATCGGTGGCGTCGAGCGTAACCTTGTTGATCAGCTGGCTGGCGTCGAACCAGGGAACGAAGACGACGCCGGGCGGCATGCGGTTGCGGCCGCGGATGTCGACGCGCGAGCGGATCTCGCCGCGGCGCGAGACGATGCGCACTTCCATGCCCTGGTTGATGCCGCGCTTGCGGGCATCCTCCGCGTTCATGAAGACGCGCGCGCCCGGAAACGCCTTGTAGAGTTCCGGCACCCGCATGGTCATCGAGCCCGAGTGCCAGTGTTCCAGCACGCGGCCGGTCACCAGCCAGGTATCGTATTCGTCGTCGGGGGATTCGGCCGGCGGCTCGTAGGGCACCGCAAGGATGATCGCCTTGCCGTCCTTGTTGCCATAGAACTTCACGCCCTCGCCCGGCTTCACATAGGGGTCGAAGCCCTCGCGGTAGCGCCAGCGCGTCTCCTGGCCGTTGACCACAGGCCAGCGCAGCCCGCGCACCTCGTGATAGGTGTCGTAGGGCGCCAGATCATGACCATGGCCGCGTCCGAAAGTGGCATATTCCTCGAACAGCCCCTTCTGGATGTAGAAGCCGAAATCCTTGGCTTCGTTGTTGTCGTATTCGGCGCTGACATCGGTCAGCGGGAAACGATCGACTTCCCCGTTCTTGAACAGAACCTCGAACAGCGTCTTGCCGCGATATTCGGGGCTGGCGTCGAGGATCTCCTTCGGCCACACCTCGTCGGTGGTGAAGCGCTTGGAAAACTCCACCATCTGCCAGAGGTCCGAGCGCGCCTCGCCGCCCGCTTGCACCAGCTGGTGCCAGACATGGGTGCGACGCTCGGCATTGCCGTAGGCCCCTTCCTTCTCCACCCACATGGCGGCGGGCAGGATCAGGTCGGCGCTCATCGCCGTGATTGTCGGATAGGCATCGGAAACGACGATGAAATTGTCCGGGTTGCGATAACCCTGCCAGGTCTCGTTGGCGGTGTTCGGCCCCGCCTGGACGTTGTTGTTGACCTGCACCCAGTAGAAATTGAGCTTGCCGTCCTTCAGCATCCGGTCCTGCTGCACGGCGTGGTAGCCGGGCTTTTCCGGAATGATACCGTGCGGAATGCGCCAGATTTCTTCGGCGTGCTTGCGGTGCTCGGGATTGGTCACCACCATGTCGGCAGGCAGGCGATGGGCGAAGGTGCCGACCTCGCGCGCCGTGCCGCAGGCAGACGGCTGCCCGGTCAGCGAGAACGGGCTGTTGCCGGGCTCGGAGATCTTTCCGGTCAGAAGATGCAGATTGTAGACCATCTGGTTGGCCCACACACCGCGCACATGCTGGTTGAAGCCCATGGTCCAGAGCGACATGACCTTGCGGCTCGGGTCGGCATAAAGCTCGGCCAGCTGCTCCAGGAACTCCGGATCGACGCCGGTCATCTCGGCGGTCTTCTTCAGCGTATATTCGGAAACGAACTCCTTGAACGCCTCGAAATCCATCGGCTCGGTCTTGCCGGGGTCCTTGGAGTTGGCGGCATTCACCTCGACCGGGTTGTCGGGACGGAGACCATAGCCGATGTCGGTGACCCCGCGAGCAAACTTCGTGTGCTTGTTGACGAAGTCCTCGTTGACCTTGCCGGTCGTGATGATGTGGTTGGCGATGTAGTTGAGGATGACGAGGTCGGTGCCTGGCTTGAAGACGATCGGGATATCGGCCAGGTCCATGCTGCGATGGGTGAAGGTCGAAAGTACCGCGACGCGCACATGCGGCTGGCCGAGACGCCGGTCGGCGACTCGGGTCCAGAGGATCGGGTGCATCTCCGCCATGTTCGAGCCCCAGAGCACGAAGGCATCGGCGTTCTCGAAGTCGTCGTAGCAGCCCATCGGCTCGTCCATGCCGAAGGTGCGCATGAAGGCGACGGCGGCGGACGCCATGCAGTGGCGGGCATTGGGATCGAGATTGTTGGAGCGGAAACCCGCCCGCATCAGCTTGGTCGCCGCATAGCCCTCGAAGATCGTCCATTGACCGGAGCCGAACATGCCGACGGCCGTCGGGCCTTTCTCCTTCAGCACCTTCTTTGCCTGCTCGGCCATGACGTTGAAGGCCTCGTCCCAGCTGACGGGCTCGAACTCGCCGTCCTTGGCGTAAGTGCCGCCGCGCTTCCTCAAGAGCGGCGTCGTCAGGCGGTCGTTGCCGTACATGATCTTGGAAAGGAAATAGCCCTTGATGCAGTTGAGACCGCGGTTGACCTCGGCCTGCATGTCGCCGTGGGTGGCGACAACCTGGCCTTCCTTCACGCCCACCATCACGCCGCAGCCCGTGCCGCAGAAGCGACACGGCGCCTTGGACCACTTGATTTCCAGCGCGTTGACGCCGCCCGGCACCGGCTGTGCGGCGGCAGGCAGCGCAATGCCGGCCGTGGCGGCGGCGATGCCGGCCGCATGGGCCTTCAGAATGTCACGCCGCGTCAGTTCTCCGCTCATGGCTCCTGCCCTTCCTCTTCCATTTCCACATGCTCGAAAACCATGTTGGCCGAGATCACCCCGTCGAGCAGCGAGATCTGAGTCAGCCGCTCGCCGAGCGCGCCCGTGCTTCTGCCTTCGATGACGACGACGATCTTGCCGCCGCCATGGCCATGGATTTCGACGTTTTCCATTCCCGCGAGCGTCGCCAGGATCGCTTCGGTGCTCTGCGGCATCGTGGCGACCACGGCGCTCGAAATGTGATAGGGCGTACCCGCCTTTGCCGCTGCGGCCTCAGACATGCGCCACCTCCACTTCCAATGCCTTCACTGCAATCGCCCTCACCGGGCAGCCACTGAGGCAGGCGCCGCAGCCGGTGCATCGGTCTTCGTTGATCTCAGGCAGAAACGGCCCGCCGATACGCGGGCGAAAACGGATCGCCTGCTCCGGACAGCTTTCGCCGCAGGACTGGCAGGCAATGTATCGGCGCGCGAGACAGGTATCGGTGACCGCGGCGACATGCGGGAAACGGCGCACGGCCTTCTCGGTGAATACCGGCTCGGGACAGGCTTCCTCGCAGGCACCACAGAAGGTGCATTCGCCGCCCGAAAGGTCGACGAAGGGAAGACCGTCAGAAAGACGGATTATGGCGGTGGGACATCGCTCCGCACAGGCGCCGCAACCGGTGCAGGCGGCAAGGCTGAGTTCCGAAACGCCCGGCGGGCGGATGCGGACGGGCTTTGCGGCAGCGCGGCCGGTAAAAAGTTCACGGCGTGAGAGAGGTTCGACCTTCATGGCTCGACCTCAATGCCCGGGCGGGCCCGGCGGGCCAAAGATGATCTGCAGCATCCAGACAAGGAAACCATAGCCGCCGACGATACCAACGGCGACGATCGGCCAGATGCCGAAGGCGAGCACGAAGAAGGTAATCAGCTCCGCGCGTCGCGAGCGCGGCGGCTTTTCGATCGGCTGTGCCTGAACGACTTCCGGCATTCCTGCGTCCCCCAACACAATCCAAGGTAAGATGCGCCACCGGAAATAAAAATCAATCCCGTGACCGTCCGATGACAGCTTTTCACCGAGCCTCAGAGTAAATGCCGAACAGAAGGGGTCATTGATCTGTGTCAAATTGACAGAAAACTGGTACCGGAATTCCCGAGAAATTCTCACGCGTCGTTCCGGCATAACTTGCGGACGCCAATCAGTTTTTGCGAATATCGATATATTTCTAGAAATACATCGCCTCATGCCCGCTCGGCCGAACCGGCCGGACATGCGGATACGGGACCAATCCTGCCGGCGGCGAGCGCAACCTGCCCCGACGGCAGAACCCGAGGCAACAGCCTTGCAACCCTGGGCTTTGCAGCCTACTTCTTGGCGCATGACACAGCTGATCGAAATCGGAACCGCGCGCGTGCTGCAATGCGCTGTCGATGGCCCCCTGCTTGCGGCACCGGGCGACGCCAATGATTTTCTTGGCGACGGCTGGGCGCATGAGGCCGACTTGCTGGCAGTCCCGGTCGAACGGCTGGGTCCCCATTTCCTCGATCTTTCGACCCGCGTCGCCGGCGAGGTGTTCCAGAAATTCGTCAACTACCGCATGCGGCTCGCCATCGTCGGCGATATCAGCACCAGGCTCGAAGCCAGCAAGGCGCTGACCGATTTCGTGCGCGAAACGAACAAGGGTGATTCGATCTGGTTCGTGCCGGATTTCGAAACGCTTCGCGCCCGGCTCGAGCGTTTGCCGACCGCCTGAACGCGGTAGTGTCTGACGATCAGTGCGGATCGATGGGGAGACCTCTCACAATGCGCCCATCCGCAGCGAGCACTGGAAATCGCCCCGCGGTCACGCTGACGACCGATCGACTCGCGCTGCGCCCGACAACGCCCGCCGATGCGCAGCGCGCCTTTGAGATCCAGTCGGATTGGGACGTCACGCGCATGCTACGCATGGCGCAGTTTCCACCCGATCCCGACGACATGACCGGCTGGTTCGGTGAGCACCGGCAGGAATGGATCGCCGGCACGGCCTTTCGATTTGCCATCGAGCGCAGAGGCCGCATGATCGGCCTGGTCGATCTCGACGAGATCGACGGCGAAGAAGGCGAACTCGGCTACTGGCTGGAGAAGCCAAGCTGGGGCCAGGGCTATGCCTTCGAGGCCGCGCAGGCGGTGGTGTCCTTCGCCTTCGAGCAGCTCGGGCTCGCGAGGCTGAAAACAGGCCACGCGGCCGACAATCCGGCCTCCGGCAAGGTGCTGCTCAAGCTCGGCTTTCGCCCGCAACAGGCCATGCGGAAGGCCTCCCGCTCGAGGGGCGAAGAGATCCTCCACCAGAGCTACAGCCTCGCGTCCGAGGCGTGGCGCAATCGGTCGGGTGCCGATCGCTGAGCGGCGCCGCGTCGGCCCCGCCCGTCTCTTGCGGGATCATCACTCTCCCGCTGGCTCCGCGGCGACGGCCCGTTGTGCGCGCCTGAACGCCCTGCCCGCAACGGCGATCGCCAGCGCGGTCACGGTCAACAGCCCAGCCACAGCAAAGGTCACCTGCATGCCCCTGGCGACCAAGGCTGGCGCCGCCCCGGCCATGTCGCTTGCCGCCACGGCTGAGGCAAAGACCGCGCCCATGACCGATGCGCCGGTGACGAGGCCGAGATTGCGCGAAAGGTTGAGCAGGCCGGAAACGACGCCGCGCCGGTCCGCGCTCACATCCGCCATGACCGCCGTGTTGTTGGCCGCCTGGAACAGCTGGTAGCCGGGCGTCAAAAGCGCGATCGCCGCGACATAACCGGCAACGCCAAAAAGCCCCGGCAGCAGCACAAGCGCCGCGCAGCCCGCAACCATCGCGGCAAGACCGATCGTGACTACGAAGCCCGCGCCCAGGCGATCGACGATACGGCCGGCGACCACGCCACCGAAGGCCGAGATGACGGGACCGACCGACAGGACGAGCCCGACCATCGCCGCATCGAGCCCCAGCCCGCGCGACAGATAGAACGGCCCGACCACCAGCGTCGCCATCATCACGGTCGAGACCAGCGCATTGGTCGAAAGCCCGCGGCTGAAAACCGGATCACGCAACATCGCCGGCCGGATCAGCGGCGAGGCTACCTTGGTCTCGACCCGCAGGAACAGTGCAAGACCTAAAACGGCGGCCGAAAGCAGCGCGACATTGAGCATGCCAAAACTGCCGCGTCCCACCGTCATCGCCAATGCATAGGCGCCCAGCGAAAGCGCAAGCAGCAAGGTGCCGGCGACATCGAATCGTGAGCGCTCCCTGCCCTCAAGGCCTCGGTCTACCGGCAGATGCCGACGGGCGAGAAGGAAAGCGACGAGCCCCAACGGCACGTTGACGAGAAAGATCGCCCGCCAACCGGGCCCGGCAATCAGCGCGCCGCCAAGCGACGGCCCGAGCGCTGTGCCGATGGCCGACATGGTGCCGAGCAAGCCCATGGCGCTGCCGGTCTTCTCCTTCGCCACCGTCTCGCCGACAAACGCCATGGTCAGCGCCATCATGATCGCAGCCCCGATGCCCTGCATCGCTCGCGCCGCGACGAGCAGCGGGAAAGCGGGCGTCAGGCCGCAAAGCACCGAGGCTGCGATAAAGAGCGCGATGCCGGCAAGCAGAAGCCGCCGCCGTCCGACGATATCGCCAAGCCGCCCGACGCTGACGATCAGCGTGGTGATGGCAAGCAGATAGGCAAGCACCACCCATTGCACCGCCTGGAACGAGACACCAAAAGCGTCCGCCAGCGCCGGAAGCGCCACATTGGCGCTGCTGGTGCCAAGCGAGGAGAGCAGCATCGACAGCGACAGGCTGGTGAGCACGCAGCGAACCGAGGCGGTGGCGGGAGCGTTTGCAGTCTTCGTCGCGCTCATCGACCACCTCCCGCGCGCGAGGTTTCGCGCCGATCTTTTGCAGCACGGGAAATCGCGGGGAAACAAGGCGATAGCGCGCTTTCATGATTCAAGATATGCGGCAACGACTTCCGATCAGACAGGGAAATCGGGGCGGGCATCAGTGGGCATGGGATCATCGAAAAACCCTCCAAGGTCAGTTCTCCGAAAAATTAGACCTCGGCTTCATGTGGCGGAAGACGCAGCATTTGCACTTCATTCGTGCGTTTGACGCCACATCATGAGCCAACTGTGTTATGGATGGGCATGACCAGACCGGATCTCAACCTGCTCGTGACCCTCGACGTGCTGCTTGCGGAAGGCAGCGTCGCCCGCGCCGCCAGGCGCCTGCGGCTCAGCCCCTCGGCCATGAGCCGGGCGCTGGCAAGGCTGCGCGAGGCGACCGGCGATCCGCTGCTGGTGCGCGCCGGCCGCGGCCTCGTTCCGACGCCGAGGGCGCTGGAGCTGCGCACGCTCACCGGCCCGATCGTCGAAGCGGCCGAAGCCTGCCTTCGCCCGGCCGAGAGCCTGGACCTGAAGACGCTTTCCCGCACCTTCACGCTCAGGAACCGCGAGGGTTTCGTCGAGAATTTCGGCGCCGCGCTGATTGCCCGTGTGGCAAGCGAAGCACCTAGTGTACGCCTGCGCTTCGTGCAGAAGCTCGACCGGGAAAGCAGCCCGCTTCGCGAAGGAACCGTCGATCTCGAAACTGCCGTTGTCGGCGACATGACGGGCCCGGAGCTTCGCGCCCAGGCCCTCTTCCACGACCGTTTCGTCGCCGTGGTCCGCCCGGGCCATCCGCTGACATCCGGCGAAGTGACGCCCGCCCGCTACGCCGAAGGCCACCACATCCATGTCTCGCGCCGCGGCAACGACGTCGGCCCGATCGACACTGCCCTCGAGGCCCTCGGCCTTAGCCGCAAGATCACCGCTTCCGTCGGCAGCTTCTCCGAGGCCCTGGTGCTTGTCCGCGCCACCGACCTCGTCGCCAGCGTGCCCGAGCGCTACACCGGAAGCCTGCGCGAAAACCTCGTCAGCTTCCCTTTGCCCGTCGCCCTGCCCGAAATCACCATCTCGTTGCTCTGGCACCCCCGCCTCGACGCCGACCCGGCGCACCGCTGGTTGCGGGCCTGCGTGCGGGAGGTCTGCACCGTGTGACGCGCCGCGCGGCAAGAGGCTAGGCCCCGAGCGCATACCGATGCGCCCCCAAGGACCTACGGTTGCCTGCAACAGGCCATCGGGGTATCAGCCCAATCCCGGCCGCAAATGCGCCGCCTCGCCAGCGCACCTCAAACCCGCACACAGGAGAACGCGATGTTCGACCACGTCAAATTCGGTGTCCGCGACTATGCGGCAAGCCTCGACTTCTACCTGAAGACGCTCGAACCGCTCGGCGTTTCGGTGGTCGATCATGGCGCGCATGGCGTGGAGATGAGTACGGACGGCAAGTCGTCGCTGTGCCTCTACCAGACCGAGGAAACGCCGGCGCACCTTCACCTCGCCTTCATGGCCACGACCCGTGAGCAGGTCGACGCCTTCTACAGCGCAGCCCTTGCGGCCGGCGGCAGGGACAACGGCGCGCCGGGCCTGCGCCCGCGCTACCACGCCAACTATTACGCCGCCTTCGTTTTCGATCCGGATGGCCACAACATCGAGGCTGTCTGCCACGAGCCTGAGGCCTGATCCGACCAAGATCGCGGCAAGGAGCCGCCATCGATGCCCGGCAAACGAGCTGGGCCTTGATGGCGACAGGCTGAAGCCTACGTGGCGTTGCGCCCCCGCTTCAGGGCGGACGGCGCGACGCTCAAAACCAATAGCGTCTCATCCGCGCCAGGAATTCGACCGTCGTCACGGGAAAGCCTGAGTCACTGCCGATGACGGAATCGATGCCGCAACGGGGACAGATCGCCGTTGTGTCATCGTCGATCCATTCGTTGATCTCGGCCGCCGGAAAGATCTCGCAACAATAGAAGCATCCGCAGGACGGGCTCGCTTCGATTTCGGCTCGATGGTTGGCGCAATGCTTGTGCGCCTGGATGACGATTTCGTCCATCCGTCATCATTGGCGCATGTATCAAGGGTTGTCCAGCGAGCGCGACACGCGCCTCCATCGCTCATGCGCCTTTCGAGACGGAATTCCGGGCCACCGCCGGCGCTGCCTCGTACCAGTCCCTGGACCTGTTCACGATCCAGACGACCGACAGCATCACCGGCACCTCGATGAGCACCCCGACGACGGTCGCGAGCGCGGCGCCCGACTGGATGCCGAACAGGCTGATGGCGGCGGCAACGGGCGGAAGAGCCAGCCGATGAACAACCATGCCAGCAGGGCCATCGAGAATGGCTTGATCGCCCAGTTGATGAAGAGCGTCACGCCGATGCCGCGCCAGTGGCGCCCCAGCTCGCACAGCGACCGGAAGTCGATCTTCATCAGCATCGGGCCACGGTGGCAATGGATCGCGGACATCCCTGCCCGAACTACTTGCCGACCTCGATCACGAGCGGGTAGCCCTCGTCATCCCACTCCAGAAATCCGCCGGCGAAATAGTAGACGCGGGTGTAGCCCCAGGCGATCGCCTTGGCGGACGCATAGGCGGCATGGGTGCAGTTTCGGCCCTGACAATAGAAGGCGACCTCGTCTGCCTTTCCCACCACCTTGGCGAGGCTTTCCTTCGATAGCGCGGTCAGCAGCGACAGATTGACGGCCTTGGGGAGATGGCCAATGTCATAGGTGAGCGGCGCCCGCACATCGATGAAGGTGACGCCGCGCGCAAGCAGCGCTTTCACTTCCGCAACGTCGACCTTTATCGTTCGCTCGACGCTGAGCTCGCCCTTCGTCAGCGTCATGAACTTGGCATAGTCGTCGAAGGCAAGGTCCGTGCCGGCCCCTTCCGGCAATCCGGCCTTGCGAAGTCCCTCCTGCAACCGCGCGATATAGGGCCGGTGGTAGCTGAAGGCGCTGCCATACCAGTCATAGGCGCTTTCCTGGACGGTGAGCGGATCTCCCAGCGAGGACGTCGCCAGTTTGTTGTACTGGTCGACCAGCCTCTGAATGTCGCCCGTGCGGCCGAGATGTCCATAGCTCGAAGTCAGCGTGGCGTAATCCCCCAAGAGTTCGGAGCTTTTCTCGAGCACCCGCTCGTAAGTGGCGGCGGCCTCGTCGTATTTGCCTTGAGAAAACAGCGAGACGGCGAGCATGCGCAGCGTTGCCCGCGTCGGGTGAGGATCGAACCGCATCGCCAGGCGCGCCTCCTGTTCCGCCTCCGTCGCGCGTCCTGTCGCGTTGAGGATCCGCGCCATGCCGACATGGTTGTCGGGATCGTTGGGTGCTAGCGTCATCGCTCGGTCGATGGCGGCGAAGGCTTCGTCGTAACGCCCCTGCTGCGCAAGCACCTGCGCCGAGACGGCATAGGCAAGCGGCGTCGGCCTCTCCATCGCCTTTGCGAGATTTCTGGCGAGGTTCCTGGACGCGGCCTCCCTGCGGGAATAATCCCAGGAGAGGGTGCTCGCCCGCCAGTTTGCCGCCGCCAGCGACGCGTAGGCGCGGCTATAGTGCGGGTCGAGCACGATCGCCTTCTGGAAAAATGCGGAAGCTGCGACCGTTTCCGCTTCGCTGTCGCGGCGAAGATGCTCCCAGCCGCGCAACAGGGTATCGTAGGCCTTCGGGTTCGTCGTTTCCGGCACCGCCGCCACGTTCTTTTCGGCACTCGTCAGCTTCACGGAGAGCGTCGAGACGATCTGTCCGATCACCTTGTCCTGCAGCCCGAACACGCCGCTCATTTCCCCATCATAGCGCTCGGCCCACAGGTGGTGCCCGTCGATCGCGTCGATCAATTGGGCATTGACCCGAACCTGGTTTCCCTCCCGACGGACGCTCCCTTCGAGGATATAGTGGACGCCCAGTTCCGCCCCCACCTGCTGCGCCTTGGTGGGCTTGCCCTTGTAGGCAAAGGTCGAGTTGCGCGCGATGACGAAGATGCCCGACAGTTTCGACAGTTCGGTGATCAGGTCGTCGGTCATGCCGTCGGCGAAGTAGCTTTGCGCTGAATCGGAGCTGAGATTTTCGAAAGGCAGCACCGCGATCGAGGGCGTCTGCGGCAGCGGCAAGGCGCTCCGCGCAACGGACGCGGGCTCGACGCTCTCGCGCCTCTGCACCAGCCACGTCGCCGCAAGGCCGGTCGCAACGATCACGGCCAGCGCAGCCGCAATGCGCCAGCCGCGAAGGGTCTCGAAGGTGAAGCGCCGATTTTTGAGATCTCCGTCGAACTGCACCCGGTAGACGCGGACGGGCCGCTGGATGTTCTTCACGTGATGCTCGCCAATGAACTCCAGCGGCAGTTCGAACTTGCCCTGCAGGTGGTCGAAGGCGGTGCCGGAGACGAACAGGCCCCCTGGCTCGCACATCTGCTCGAGGCGGGCTGCGACGTTGACGCCGTCGCCGAGCAGATCATCCCCCTCGACGACGACATCGCCGAGGTTGATGCCCATGCGCAGCAGCAGCCGATGCTCGCGCGGGATATCCGCCTGGCGCGCCGCAACCCTGTTTTGCGACGCGACCGCACAGGCGACGGCATCGACGACGGAGCCGAACTCGACGATCGCACCGTCGCCCATCAGTTTGACGATGCGGCCGTGGTAGTCCTGCATGAGGGGATCGAAGATGTCGCAACGCCACGCCTTGATGGCTGCGAGCGTACGGGCCTCGTCGGCCTCCATCAGCCGCGAGTAGCCGACAACGTCGACGGCAAGAATGGCCACCAGCCGCCGTTCTGCGCGAACTGCTTCCATAGCCACCTCTCCCGACGGTGCAGCAGGCTCCGCAATTGCGTTGTCAGGGGCGGAAACGCATCCTCCTCGCCTCCGGATCCGTGCTTGCGTCCACGCGCAGGCCTTGAGCGCGCGGGCCCGCTTTTCACCCCGCCCCCGCCTTCACCAGCCCCTCGCGCAGATGCTGCAGGTCCTCCTCCTGCGCATAGTGCATGGTCGCCAGAAAGGTCTCGATCTCGAAGCTCGGCGCCAGCGCCTTGACCTTGCCGATATGCGCGCCCGCCGCAATCGCATCACCGCGCCAGCCGTGGCAGGCGGCGACGAAGGCGTGCTGGGTCTCGTCCATCGAGGTCAGGTGCATGAAGGCCTCGATCGCCTCGCCATATCGGCGCGCGGCGAAATGCGCCTTGCCGAGGTGGCTCCAGAAGCGTTCCGGGTGGTGCGGGTTGAGGCGCATCGCCTTCAGGATCCATTCCGCTCCCTCCTCCGGCCGGCCGAGCCAGGTCAAGAGTTCGCCCTGCTGCACCACGACGAGGTCGTAATTGGGGTTGAGGAACAGCGCCCGCTCCTGGTGATAGCGCGCCGTCGTCAGTTCGTTGGTGTTGACGTTGACGGCGGCAAGGATGCGATGCACGTCGGCGTCGTTGTCGTCGAGCGCAAGCGCCCGTTCGAGCTCGGCGTTGACCTCGGCCCAGGTCGCCTCCTTGTCGGCACACCAGCCGTAGACCCAGGATTGCCCGAGGATGCAGGCCCGCCAGGCATGCGCGTGGGCATAGCCGGGATCGAGCGAAACGGCACGGTCGATCAACGCCTGCGCCTGCCTGTTGTCGTCGGCACTGCTGCGGTGATGCAGCACCTTGGCGGCAAGCGCACATTCATAGGCGGCCATGTTGGCCGGCTTGGTGCGCGAAAGCTGGTCGCGCTGGGCGGCCTCCAGCCGACCGGGCACGGTCGCGGCGATCGCCGCCGTCACCTCGTCCTGAATGGCGAAGATGTCGTCGAGCTGCCGGTCGTATTTGTCGGCCCAGATGTGTGCGTCGTTGACCGCGTCGATCAACTGGACGGTGACGCGCACCCGCTCGCCGATCTTGCGCACGCTGCCTTCCACCAGATATTGCGCCCCGAGGCTGGCGGCCACCTCGCGCACGTTGACCGACTGGTTCTTGTAGACGAAGGAGGAGTTGCGCGAGATGACGAAGAGCTCATGCCTTCGCGAAAGCTCGGTGATGATGTCCTCGGTCAGCCCGTCGGCGAAGAACTCCTGGTCGGGATCGCCGCTCATATTGTCGAAGGGCAAGACGACGATCGTCGGTTTGCAGACGCCCTTTTTCGCTTCGCTCCCCCCCGTCGAGGCCGGAAGGTCCAGCCCCTCGAGACCGACGCGGTAGAGGCGCACCGGCCGGCTGATGTTCTTCAGCGTCTTCTCTCCGAGATCTTCGATCGGCAATTCCAGCCGGTCGGCCACTTGTGTTGCCACTGCTGCCGTCACGCAGATGCCACCGACCTCGGCCAGCTGCTCGGCGCGCGCGGCGATGTTGACGCCGTCGCCGAAGATGTCGTCGTCCTCGAAGATGATGTCGCCGAGATTGATGCCGATGCGGAATTCGATCCGCCGGTCCTCCGGCACATCGGAGTTCCGCCTCTTCATGCGCTGCTGGATCTCGACCGCGCATTTGACCGCATCGGTCACGCTCTGGAATTCCACCAGCAGCCCGTCGCCGGTGGTCTTGATCAGCCGCCCCTTGTTTTTGGCGATCGCGGGATCGATGAGCTCGATGCGGTGGGTGCGGAGCCGCGCAAGCGTGCCCGCTTCGTCGGCCTCCATCAGCCTGGAGTAGCCGGCCATATCGGCCGCCAGCACTGCGGCTAATCTCTGCTCCATGGGCTTGCCAAACACGTTGAAAAGCGGCCCGTTCCGGATTTCCGGACCTAAGAGATATCCGATCCGATATTATCGCAGCCTGAAACGATCTCCTACCTAAATTAGCAAATGCAAAAAACCAAAAGGGGGCGCACATGCGCCGGCGCTCGGCAGCGGGCGGTCCCGCAGGCCTTGGCGCATTCCTGCTTGACAATACTTGCCTTAGGCAACTAATTATCTGATCAAGGCAAACTCATGAAGGCATCCCATGTCTCCGCAGCAAATCGATGACCGCGCCCAGACGGTGCGGCACTTCAACCGCTTTTACACCCGACTGATGGGCCTGCTGCACGAGCATCTGCTCGCCAGCGCCTTCTCGCTGACCGAAGTCCGCATTCTCTATGAGTTGGCGCATCGCTCCGGTCTGACGGCGAGCGACCTCTGCCGCGAACTCGGCCTCGATGCGGGATATCTCAGCCGCGTCATTACCGGCTTCGAGAAGAAGGGGCTGATCGAAAAGACCCGTTCGCCGGCCGACGGCCGGGTCACGCAACTCGAGCTGACGGACGCGGGGCGCGTGATCTTCCAGCCCCTGGAGGATGCATCACAGCGCGAAGTCGTCGCCATGCTGGAGAAGCTTTCGGTGCCGGAACAGAAGCAGCTGGTGGGCGCCATGGGCGAGATCGAAAGCCTGCTTGCCGAGGAGCGTACGCCGGGCTTCATCCTGCGCGATCCGCAGCCGGGCGACATGGGCTGGGTGATCCACCGGCAGGGCGCGCTCTATGCGCAGGAATATGGCTGGACCACCGCGTTCGAAGCGCTAGTCGCCGAGATCGTCGTCAAATACATGCACGACTACGATCCGAAGTCGGATCGATGCTGGATCGCCGAAAAAGGCGGCAAGGTCGTCGGCTCGGTATTTCTCGTCCGCCACGATGAAACGACGGCGAAGCTGCGCATGCTCTATGTCGAGCCCACCGCCCGGGGCCTCGGCATCGGCCGTCGGCTGGTCGAGGAATGCATGCGCCACGCCCGCCTTCTGGGCTACCACCGCATGATCCTGTGGACCAATGCCGGCCTCGACGCCGCCCGCCACATCTACGAGAAGGCCGGCTTCGCGCTGATCGAGGAAGAACAACACCACAGCTTCGGCAAGGATCTCACCGGCCAGATTTTCGCGCGGGACCTGTAGGAACGGTCCGCCGGTCACGCCCCCCGACCAGGTCGGGTTTCGGCACCAGGCTTATCGAATTCTCCGTGAGAAGCGAATTGGGCGCGCGCGTGGAACTGAACTATGCACCAAAGGGTTTGGCAGTAGAGATCGCTACGCCCCTGTCACCGGTCTCCAAAGACAGAGACTGGTTTCATGTCCAAGTCCGTGCTTCTCGTCGAGGATGAGTTCCTGATCGCCATGGACCTCGAGCTGCTGCTGGAAAGGCACGGCTGGCATGTCTTGGGACCCGCCGCGACGGTAAAGCAGGCCCTGCAGCTCTTGCGAAGCGCCGAGCCGGCGGTGGCCATTCTGGACGTTACCCTGAAAGACGGCACCGTGACGCCGGTGGCGGAGGCGCTTCGGGCGCAGAGCGTGCCCTTCGTGCTTGCCAGCGCCTATGAAAAGCCGGAGCAGGTCGGCGGAGAGGTTCTGGCGGGGGCAGTCAATGTCGGCAAGCCGGCGGATACGCGGGCGTTGCTGAGCGCTCTGGAGCAGGCGATGCAAACGTGATGCTTGCGCAGTCCGCGCCTGCCTTTGGCCGATAGCCCTCCAACCGCGAAGAAACGTCGATCCACCGCGGCGGCCACTGGAAAGGCCCGGGAGCCGACACGAGGTGCCGCGCTAGTGTTTTCACTCGGTAGCGGACGCCAGTTGCCGGCCGGTCGATACGCCGGTGACGAGGCTGAACGCCCCATCGCCGAGACGATAAAATCCATCCTGCGGCACCGGCAACTCCAGCATTTCCCGCCTGGAGAGGCCGGCATAGACGCCGCGCAGCAACCGGCCGAACAGCCCATGGGAAATCGCGACCGTCGGCCGCCGGATATCCGCAAGCCAGCTTTCCGCCCGCGCACAGGCGGCATCGAAACTCTCCCCATCCGGCGAACGGAAATACCAGTCGAAGACATCGGAACCATCGAGTTTGCCCGGATACTCCATGTCGATCTCGAACTTGGTCATGCCATCCCAGCAGCCGACCGAAACCTCCATCAACCGCGCATCCTCGCGGCTCGCAAGCGGCAGCACCCGCTGCACCCTTTCGGCGGTTTCGCGGGTCCGTCCGAGCGGGCTGACATGCATCTCGAACGACGGCACCTCATCACCAATCTCGGCGCGAAGGAGGTTGGCGACAGCATCTGCCTGCTCGGCGCCAAGCCTCGTCAGCGGCGAATCCAGCTGTCCCTGGAACCGACCGAGCGTGTTCCAGACGGTTTCGCCATGGCGGAGAAGATAGATCAAGAGCTGGCCTTCCTTCGAAATTTGTGGCTATCGGTCGCTGACGTTCGAACCGGTGTTCGGACCTGCCTTGCGCCGCAAGACCAGGGTCTCACCGCAGCGCTTACCGTCATCTTCAGCGCGACAGGTCCCAAAACTCCACCTGATCGCGTTGGCCGAAGGCCACTTCGATGGCAACTGCCCCCGCAGACTTAGGCTGCTCGATCACACACAGCACATAGTAGGACACATTCGGAAGCGGATTGTGCTCCGGTTCATCGTGTCGGGAGCAAGTCACGTAGCGCATCCGGTCGACTTCCCCACGTTCCGCGAGGTGCTTTCTCAAACGAGCCTTGGCCTGATCTTCCGGACTTTCGTGTGATTGCAGCGTTTCGCCGTAGATGTACACGGCAGCGATCAGGACTGCGAATGTGGCTGCGAAGGCCTTCAACATCGCTTTGCCGGATGGATTTGTCATGTCCTGGCATCAACCAAAACCCGAACTCCCTGCCATTCGCTCTGTCTGGAACCCAGGCATCTAGATCAGGTCGCGGAGAGGTTGTCGAGATTTGAGCTTGCTTACTCATCGGGCGATCCGGCTCGTTCGGGGGCCACACCTCTCGCATCATGCGAAGGATCGCCTTCAATTGGCGCCACAATCAAGGGATTGGTGTCGCCACAGCAAAGCTGCAGGGCAGCGGTTCGAGACATCAGAATTTGCCTTCGTTTTTCAGCATGCTTCCCCTTCAATCCACCGGATCCAAGATATCCGGCGTATCGTTCTTCGGCGAGCCGACCTTGCTGCCGATCTTCCACATCGTCATGAGCTCAGGCGGAAACGGCTTCATCAGGTCAGGGGCTTCCGGCTCCGGCGAAAGCCAGCGCTCGTAGTCGTCGGGATGCAGGATGACAGGCATGCGGTCGTGGATGTCGGCCATCATCGCGTTGGCGTCGGTGGTGACGATCGCAAACGTGCGGATATCCTCGTCGGTATCGGGGTTCCGCCAGCTCTCCCAGATGCCGGCAAGGCAGAACGGCTCGCCCGTTTTCATGGCGATTGCATAGGGCTGCTTGTCCTTGCCGGTCCCATGAATGTCCTTCCATTCGAAGAAGCCGTCGATCGGCACCAGGCAGCGCCGGCGCTGGTAGGACGAGCGGAACTTGCTGGCGATCGTGTCGGAACGCACGTTGACGAGCGGCCTGCCCGCTTTCGGGTCCTTGGTCCAGCTCGGGATCAGGCCCCAGCGGGCCGAGACGAAGACCGGACCGAAGAGATCGGGATCGCGGATCACGTCGCGGATGATGATCGGATAGGTGAGCGTCGGCGCTCCGTTATAGCGCGGAAACTGGTTGGCGATCGTCTCGACGCCGCCACGCTCGGCAAAGCCGAAGGCGCGCAGCAACCCCTCCAGATTGGTCTTCAGATAGACGCGTCCGCACATGGTGGCTCCTTCCGCCCGCGGCTGCATGCATAGCTATGGCTCCGCCGGAATGCGTCAACACCGTCACTTTGCAAGTACGGCATTTGCAAGCGCTACGGCATCTTCTCCACGTCGGGCAGCTTCCAGCTTTTCTCGAACAGCGGCTTTTCCGGGCCGTAGAGCCTGAAAAGCAGTTCGAACTTGCGGGCGGGGTCGACGGGCACGAAGTTCGCCTCCTTGCCCGCAGGCGCCTTGGCGCCGAAATAGACGTCGACCGAGCCGTCGGCATTTTTCTTCACCCCCTCGCCGATCGAGGCGACGCTCGCCTTGTCCATGTTGCGGATCAGCGCATGGGTCTCGCGGTCGTAGGCGGTCACCGACCAGTACTGCTCGACCGGCGCATCCTTCGGCACGACGAGGCGGTAGTTAGCGCCGCCGTCGAACGGATTGCCGTCCTTGTCCTTGTTGGCCATCAGGTAGAACTGCGCCGTGCCCAGCCGCTTGATGCCGGTGAAGCCGAGCGTATAGGTCACGCCTCGGGCATCGACCGGATAGAGACCGGGATCGGCATAGGCCTCCGAGGCGGCCTTCACCATGTCCGGCAGCCCGGCGGGGAACCAGCGGATGCCCTCGTTGATGACAGGAAAGCCGGCGTCATACCGCGCCGAAAGCTCGGCTCTGGCTTCGGCCGCCGCCTTGTCGAGCAGCGCCTTGGTTTCGGCGCTTGGCTGGAAGGGCTTGCCCTTCTCGATGCCGAGCGTCTTCAGCTGGTCGATCATCGCCCGGTCGCGCTCGAGCCACGGCTCGGTCTGGACGACCCGGTTCAGATTGTCGAAGAAGCTGGCGTCGAAGCGGATGGTGCTGTCGAACAGCACGTCATAGGCGTCGATAAAGACCGTTTCCGGCGGCTTGTCGGTCACCGGCATCGGGTAGATCTTGATCTTCTTGCCATAGGCGACCGACTTTTCGATATCGGCGTCGGCATGGCTCTTCAGGTTGGAACGCAGCAGAGCAAATCCGGTGAAGGTGTCCGAGCGAAGCGGAATGAAGCCCTCCGGCACCTCGCCCATGTAATCCGGCGGCAGGATCAGGTACTTGCCGCCCTTGCCCTCGTCGGCGCCATGCGGGCCGGCATCTTCGAGCGGCATCTGCCAGGCGTTGACGATGTTGCCGGCGATCGATCCGCCCTCGGCCGGTGGGATCTCGATGACGATGGGCCTGTCCTTCACGTTCCAGAAGGACATGAAATAGATCGAATCCGGGTTCGGCGTCAGCGTCTGGTTCTTCCAGTTGACCGGGCGAGACCAGTAGACGACTTCGTTGACCCTGGCCTTCGTCGTCGAAAGCATCGTCTGCAGCATCAGGTCGGCATTGACCGCCGGCATGCCCCAGATCACCGCCTCCGTCGCCCGGCGGGCGATCGCGCGGTCCCGGAGTTCGGCCGGCAACATATCCTGCGCCGCGACGTTCGTCGCGCCGGCCAGAAGCACCACGCCTGTGAGTATAAATCGCAGCATGCCGAATCTCCCTCATACGCCGCGGCCGGCGGCCTTGAAATCTCTCGACCGCCGCTGCCTCGCAAACTCCATTGCGGGCCACCAATGCGAAATTTAGTGCGAATGCATGCCGAGCAGTAGACCCGTTGCGTGCGACGCGCGGAAGTACGTTACGGTTACAGCCGCAAACACAGACGGCGACGATCGGCCGGCGCATCACCGCATCCTCATCTCCCCTTGAAAAGCACCGCGTCACTTGACATCGAGCCGAAATAGGTAGATCGGTCTACCTAATAGATTGGAGAAGGCGATGAGCGACAAGGCACCGGCACGCGAGCGGCTTTTGAAGGCGGCAGCCGAACTGTTCTACCGGGATGGGGTCGGTGCCACGGGCATCGATGCGATCACCGCGCATGCGGGCGTCGCCAAGATGAGCCTCTACAACAACTTCTCGTCCAAGACCGATCTGGTGAACGCCTATATCGAGGCGCGCCACCGGGAATGGCAGGAGCTTTACCGCGAGCGCCTGGCCCATGCGGCAACGCCGAGAGACCGTGTGCTGGCGATCTTCGACAGCTATGTCGACCACGCTGAAATGGCCTATTCCTGGGGCTTCCGCGGCTGCGGCCTCCTGAATGCCGCAGCCGAGCTTTCGGTCGGCGATCCCGCCCGCAGCATCGTCGCCTCGCAGAAGGACGAGGTGGAAACGCTCTTCAAGCAATATCTCGCCGAGATGAAGCCCGACGCGGGTGCCGCCATCGACGAGACGGCGGAGCACCTCTCCTTCCTGCTCGAAGGCGCGATGTCGCGTGCCGGGCTCGACGGACATGACGCCCGGCTGAAGACCGCGCGCCGGATCGCCATCTCGATCATGGACCAGCTATGACCTCCCGAAATTCCGCTTCTCTCGTCGGCTTTGCCTGCGTGCTCACCGCCTCCGCGCTCTGGGGCACGACCGGCACCACCGCCACCTTTGCTTCAGGGGTCAGCCCGCTTGGCATCGGCGCCGTCGCCATGGGTCTTGGCGGCCTGCTCTTGGCGCTGACGGCGCTGCATTCGATCGTCAAAAGCAGGGCGAAGATCGCCGCGCAGTGGCCGATGCTGATCCTCGGCTCGCTCTCGGTCGCGATCTATCCGCTCGCCTTCTACTCTTCCATGCATCTCGCCGGCGTCGCCATCGGCACCGTCATCTCCATCGGCTCGGCGCCGCTCGCCGCTTCGCTGATCGAGCGCATCTTCGACGGTCAGAAGCTCACCACTCGCTGGTTGCTCGGTGCCGCCGCCGGCCTTGGCGGCGCCGTGCTTCTCACCTTTTCGGAAAGCCACGGCAGCGCCGGTGCTGCCGACGCGACGGCCGTCCTCTACGGCATCCTGCTCGGCCTCGTCTCCGGCCTGCTCTACGCGCTCTATTCCTGGGTAGCGCGGCGGCTGATGCAGGCGGGCATTCCGCCGCGTGCCGCCATGGGCTCGATCTTCGGTGTCGGCGGCACTCTGCTGTTGCCGGTGCTCGCCTTCACCGGCGCGCCGCTTTTAGCGTCGTGGACCAATGTCGCCGTCGGTATCTACATGGCGCTCGTGCCGGTGCTGGTCGCTTACGTGCTTTTCGCCTATGGCCTCGCCCGCGTGTCGGCCACCATGGCGACCACGCTGTCGCTGCTTGAACCGGTCATCGCCGCCGTGCTGGCCGTCGTCATCGTCGGCGAGCGCCTGCCGGCCGAGGGCTGGGCGGGCATCGGGCTGATCGTCGGCTCGCTCTTCATCCTCACCCTGCCGATGCCGGGCCGGCGCCGCCGCGCCGAACGCCCGCGATCCGCCGCCGCCATCGACGCGGCCCTCCCCAGCCGCTAGAGCCGGAACCCTTGATATGAGCGACGTCGCTGCGCTGCCTTCCCGCCGGCCAAACCGGATGTGGGCCGTCGTCATCCTGATCCTGCTCGAGGCCGCGCTGGTGATCTCCTGGAGCGCCGGCTTCGTCGGCATCCGCTTCGCCATTGATCACGCGCCGCTCTTCCTGATCCTCTTCTGGCGCAGCCTCGTCTCCGGTCTCATACTGCTGCCCTTCGCCCTGACGGTCGGGCCAAAGATCCGGTTGCAGGACGCCGTGCCGCAGATGCTCTTCGGCGCGCTTGCCATGTCCGGCTATCTCGCGGGCTTTGCGCTGGCGATCTCCTATGGCGTGCCCACTGGCCTCGTGGCGCTGATCACCGACATGCTGCCGCTTGCCGTCGCCATCCTCTCCTGGCCGGTCCTCGGCCAGGCCTTGACCGCCCGCCAATGGCTCGGCTCCTTCATCGGGCTGACCGGTGTCTTGATCGCCTCCGGCTGGTCGCTCGATATCGGCAACGTTCCGCTCTGGGCCTATGGCCTGCCCATTCTCGGCACCCTGTCGCTGGCGCTGGCGACCCTGCTGCAGAAGCGCAGCCCGGCGGGCGCCATGCCGGTGCATCAAAGCCTCTCGATCCAGTGCCTGTCGGCGGCAGCGATCTTCGCGCTCTTTGCCTGGCATGAGGGCAGCGTTCTGCCGGTGCTCGATCCGGGCTTTGTCGGCGGTATCCTCTGGCTGGTCTTCGTCGCCACCTTCGGCGCCTGGAGCCTCTATTATCTGGCGCTGAAAAAATCCTCGCCCGCCCGCGTCACCGCCATCCTCTATTTGAGCCCGCCCGTGACGATGATCTGGGCCTTTATCATGTTCGGCGAGCCCCTCTCCTGGGCCATGGCGGCCGGCCTAGTCGTCTCGCTCATCGGCATCGTCATCGTCGCGAGGGCAAGGCAGCCGGCCCGGGGGCAAAGTCCGGAGCACGTGTAGGAAAGCCATCCACTGACCGCTTGCATCTTGTGGTGGTGTCTGCGACAGCTTCGCCCAAACCACCGGGAGACAGCGGCCATGAGCTTTTCCGAAGTCAAACCACGTCACGTGCTCTGCCTGCTCGGCGGAGAACGCCCCTTCTCCGACCTTTGCGAGATGATCCAGTCGGCGATCGAGAGTCTCGCGCCAGGCTTCGAGATCGACGACACCTTTTCCGAGGACGCCCCGGACGACCGAATGCCGATGTCCTTCGAGGTCTGCCGGGATCGCGTCAAGAAGGGTGCCTGGACCGAAGCGGACGAAGAGGCCGTCAGCGACCATCGCTCGGTCATCTATGTGCTCGGCCCGCCGATGACGGCAGACGATGCGGTCAAACATTCAGCCATCGCACTTCGGCTGGTCGCCCACACCCTCGATAACGGCATCGTCGCCGCCAAGGGCGAGAGCGCCGGCGTCGCCCACGGCGTTGAGAGGTGGAAAGAGCTTGCTCGCGACGCCGAAGGCCAAACAGGCGCTGCACTTGCCCGCCCCTGCCGCCTCGCCTTTGCCAAGCGGCCGATCGGCACCGACGAACATCTCTACAGCATCGGCTTCCATCTGGTCGGGATACCCGAAGTCTACGCGCCGAAAACCCTCTCCGACGACGAACTGGCCTTGAGCGCGTTGATCGACACCGTTGCCGACGAAGTCTTCAGCGACGGCGTCGAGACGGTGCTGAAGCACCGCGGCGCCCAATTGCTGCCCGTCGACGCCTATGACGAGGACGAGTTCAAGTACAATCCCTTTGGGGCCATCCATCTGGCGTCATAGATTCGAACCGCCCCAGCAATGAAGGTACTTATGCCAGCGTCAGATCGCGAGAAACGACTGCTCCTCAGCGTGCAACGCGCCTTGCTCGGAACAGTCCCGCCGACGATATCGGCCGTAACGTGCGGCTGGAACAACGACAATATCGTCCTCGAGTTCTTAGTAGACTCAGCTTTTGACGATGAAGATCGAGAACGTTGTGAAGTTGTTGCAACTGAGGTGGTCGCGGATTTCAGCTATGAAACGATAACGTCTGTCTTCACGGTACAAGCTTCCGGCGGACCGAAGACCCCAGTCGAAGAGCGGTGGTGGGCATACCGGCGATCTTAGCCGAATGCGCTGACAACAGGAGTGGCACCTCGTCAGGCAAGCCTCTGTCGCTTGGCACTTTTAGGCGTGAGCTAGAGGTACCGCTTGCATCGTACTTCGATTCGTAATAATTGAAGTTACATGAAAAAAGACAGCCGCCTTTCCTCCGTCCTGCACGCGCTCCTGCACATGGCCGAGCGCGGCGAGCCCTTGACCTCGGACGAGCTTGCCATGTGCATGCGCACCAATCCGGTGGTCGTACGCCGCACCATGGGTTTCCTGCGCGATGCCGGCATCGTTTCCTCCGCCCGCGGCCATGCGGGCGGCTGGGCGATCACTGCCGATCTCAAGACCGTGACGCTCAGGCAGTTGCACGAAACACTCGGCGAACCCGCGATCTTTGCCATCGGCAACCGGCAGGAAATGCCGGAATGCCTCGTCGAACAGGCGGTCAACGCCGCCCTCGATACCGCCTTTGCGGAGGCCGAGGCGCTGCTGCTCGACCGGTTCGCCCACGTGACCCTTGCCGACCTCGCCGAGGACTTTGCCCGGCGGCACCGGCTCCGATCGCACTGACAGCAGCCGATCGATCCGTCCTGACGTGATCGATCCCGACACATCCGATTACACCGGGACCGCATAAGCGGTTTCCGGCCGGAATCCTATTGCCCAAAGCCCGGGTCGAGACACTGGTTCAAGAAACCGGTGGGCTGGCCTGCGCCCAACCGAAAGGAAGACCCATGCAACAGGACGTCATCATCATCGGCGGCAGTTATGCCGGCATGGCCGCCGCCCTCCAGCTTCTGCGCGCCCGCCGGCGCGTGACGATCATCGACGAGGGCATTCGCCGCAACCGTTTCGCCAGCCATTCCCATGGCTTCCTCGGCCAGGACGGCATCGACCCGTCAGAGATTGCCGCAACCGCGCGGGCGCAGCTCTCCAAATACCCCACGCTCACCTGGATCGACGGCCGTGCCGAGAAAGCCAGCGGCAAGCAGGATGCCTTCTTCGTTACCACCGCTGACGGCGCCTCCTTCGAAGGCCGGCGCCTGCTCTTTGCAACCGGCGTCAAGGACGGCCTGCCGCAGATCGAGGGGCTGACCGAGCGCTGGGGCAAGAGCGCCTTCCATTGCCCCTATTGCCACGGCTACGAGCTGAACCAGGGCGAGATCGCCGTCATCGCGGCAAGCCCCATGTCGATCCACCAGGCGCAGCTCATTCCGGAATGGGGCAAGGTGACCTTCTTCACCAATGGCGCCATCACTCTCGACGCCGAAGGCCGTGCCGATCTCGTCAGGCGCGGCGTAACCATCGACGAAACCCCGGTCGCGCGGCTCGAAGGCCATGCCGACGTGGTGCTGACGGATGGCCGCCGCCTGCCCTTCGCAGGCCTTTTCGTCGCCACCCGCACCACGCCCTCATGCGACATCGCCGAGCGCTTCGGCTGCGAGATCGAGGAGACCCCGATGGGCCTGCAGATCCGGGCGACGGCCGCCAAGGAAACCACCATTCCCGGCGCCTATGCCTGCGGCGACGTCGGCCGCGTTCCCCACTCCGTCTCGCTTGCCGTCGGCGACGGCGCCTGGGCCGGCGCGCAACTGCACCGCTCGCTGGTGTTCGGATAGAAGGCACACCGAGCAAGGACGCTGGCATGAAGGAATACCGGACGGACGCAACCGCTTTGCGCCGTTCGGCTTCCAGCCTTGCCAAATCGACGGCCTCTGTGCTTCGTTCGCTGCAAACGCGAGTTGGAGCCGCCATCGATGCCCATTGCCCTCACCTGCTTTCAGGGTCGCGCCGGCGATCACAACGACCTCGGCATTCCCGGCGCGAAGTCCGTTGCCGCCCATCTAGCCCGAAAACTCGGCCTCGAAACGGTCACGGTCGGAGATCCGGAACCAGCGCTGAACGGCCACTGGGCGGTCGAGCTCGAAGCCGCGATGCCGGCTCTGAAGCGCATGCGAGATCGCTTCGATGTGATCTACGCCGAGGGATCGTTTTCGCTGGCAGCGACCAGCCGCTGTGCCGTCTCGCTCGCAACCCTGCCTGCCCTTGCGAGGCACCACGGCAATGCGGTCGTCGTCTGGTTCGACGCCCATGGCGACCTCAATACGCCCGAGGCCAGCAGCACCGGCTATCTCGGCGGGCTGGCGCTGTCCGGGCCCTGCGGCCTCTGGCAGTCCGGTCTGGGCGGCGGGCTTTCCATCGAAAATATCGTGCTCGTCGGCCAGCGCGACCTCGATCCCTTCGAGGCCGAACTCATCGAGGCGAAGCGCATTCCGCATATTCGTCCCGGTGCCAATCTCCCGCAAAGGCTGGCCGAAGCCGTCGCCGGCCGACCGGTCTATATCCACCTCGACTGCGACGTGCTGAACCCCGGTATCGTGCCCACCGACTACCAGCATGAAAACGGGCTGTCGCTCGATGACCTGCGTGCAGCCTGTGCGGTCCTTGCCAGGAGCGAAGTCGTCGGGCTTGAAATCGCCGAGTTTCAGAATGTTTGGGAGGAAGGCGGCGATCCGGTTTCGCCGGAACCTCTGATCGAGGCGCTGGAACCGCTTTTGCAGAAGCTGCGCCGCTGACCCGACCAGAGCCTGCCGGCAGGTTTGCCTAACCGCAGGGGGCTCAGCCGACCAATCCATCGCCGGACCCCGCATTGCGCTAGGTCGGTTTGGGCGTAGCATGGATATCCCGCTCGCCTTCGGTATCGGCTACCATGAAGCTCGGATCGATCCTTCTTGCCTACGTCTGCCTTTTCTGCGGGAGTGCTTCCGCCGAACCGCTCCGGGTCGATCTCGAGCTGGTGCTCGCCGTCGACGTTTCCTATTCCATGGAACTCGACGAGCAGCGGCTGCAGCGGCAGGGCTATGTCGCGGCCTTCCTGGAGCCCGCCCTCATCGAGGCGATCGAGAATGGTCCCGTCGGCCGCATCGCCGTCACCTATGTCGAATGGGGCGGCTCGGCGGTGCAGGTCACGCCCTGGACGCTGATCGACGGCCGCGGCACGGCCTCGCAATATTCCGAGCTGCTGCGGCGGCAGCCGATCCGGCGGATCGCCTTCACCTCGATCTCCAACACGCTGGTCTTCACCCGACGGCTGTTCGACTACAGCCCCTTTGAGGGCAGCCGCCGCGTCATCGACATCTCGGGCGACGGTCCCAACAATTCCGGCGTCCCCGCCCCTGTCGCCCGCAATTCCACCGTTGCCCGCGGCATCACCATCGACGGCCTGCCGATCATGCTGAAGACGCACGCCGCCTCGGACTCCGCCGCGATCCCCGATCTCGACGCCTATTACCGCGAATGCGTGATCGGCGGCGACGGCGCCTTTCTGGTGGAGGTGACGGACAGCGGCGAGTTCGCCCGCGCCATCCTGCGCAAGCTGATCATCGAAATCTCCGGCCTGGAGATAAGCCGCCTGTCGCCCGAAACGGTGCGCGCAGCCCGGTTCGGTGAGGGCTACAATTGCTTCATCGGCGAAGAAATGCAGGAGCGGATGATCGGGCGGTAGGGCAGGTCTGCCGCCCCATCCACAGCCGACAACGAAGAAGCCGTTGACTCTAATTAGGCGCCTTATTATCTGTCGCCTTATGACAATGCTGGAACAAAAACACCGGGCCATGTTGCAGGAAGCCGAGCGTCGTGCGGTCGCCGAGACCGGCAACATGCGCGCCTGCTTCGAACTGCTGGCGCTGTCAGGCGCGATCGACCGGGATTGCGCCACAAGACTGGCGCCCCACCGGCTTTCGGAAGGCAAGTTCGTTATCCTCTTCCTGCTCAACGATCAACCCGAGGGCCTGTCACCGCATGAGCTTGCCGATCGCGCCGGCGTGACGCGCGCCACCATCACCGGGCTCCTCGACGGCCTGGAGCGCGATCGCTTCGTCGAGCGCCGCTCGGGCCTTAATGACCGGCGCAAGATCGCGGTAATGCTCACCGAAACCGGCCGCAGGACTGCCCGCGATCTGCTGGGCGAACACAGCGCCTGGATCGCCTCGCTGTTTGCCGGTTTCAGCGCCGATGAACACCAGACGTTCCACCGGCTGCTCAAGCGCATCTGGCAAAATCTGGAGACCGGCGCCACGCCCAAGAACACGCCGGAAACACAGACGTGAGCGAGAGCAAGACCAAGAAACGCGGCGCCAGCGGCATTGGCGCCGAGCGCCTGGCGCAGCTGAACGCCGGAGCGCAAGCCACCACCTTGACCGAATGCCTCGCGGTCGACTTCGCAGCGCTGATGGGCAACATCGTGCCCGGCATCGACGACGATGCTCTTGCCGAGATGACATCGGCCACCGCGACCGGCATCTCCCGGCGCATGCCGCTTGCCGCCCGGCTGATCGGAGAGCGCCTCGGCCCCTCGACTTTCGAGACGCTCAAGCAGCATTCCTCGGACACGGTGCGCGGCTGGGCCTGTTTCATGGTGGCGGCCGGAGAAAACATGACCCTCGCCGAGCGGCTGGCCGCGATCCGGCCGCTGGCCGACGATAGCCATTTTGGTGTTCGCGAATGGGCCTGGATCGCCGTTCGCCCGCATCTCGCGGCCGATCTGGATCAAGCGATCGCCCTGCTGGCGGCAGAGTGGACATCAGATCCATCCGAGCGCATCCGCCGTTTCGCCTCGGAATCCATCCGCCCGCGCGGCGTCTGGTGCGCCCATCTCTCAGTGCTCAAGAAAGAACCCGAACGCGCGCTGCCCGTGCTCGAGCCGTTGCGCGCCGATCCCTCGCCTTACGTGCAGGATTCGGTCGGCAACTGGCTGAACGATGCGGCCAAGGATCGGCCCGAGTGGGTCCAGGCGCTGGCGGCACGCTGGTCCGCCGAAAGCTCAGGACCCGCGACATCGCGCATCTGTCGCCGCGCGCTTCGATCCATCCCCACCAGATCCAGTTCCGGAAACGCTTGAGAGCGCCCGGAATGGCATAACCTCAGACTGACAACAAGAAAGCAGACTATGCCTCACTACCTGACCGAACTTTACAGCGCCAAGCCGGCGTGGCTCGCCCTTCCCCGTCAGGGGCGCCAGCAGTTCCTTGCCGCGATCGGCTCCGCCATGCCGGGCCTGTCGGCGCTCGGCGTCGAGCTCATCACCTTCGGCAAGGTCGACCAGTCGAAGCTGCATGCGGCATCGCAGACCTTCTTCGCCGTCTGGCGCTGCCCGGACGCGACAGCACTCGAAGCCCTCGTCGCCGGCATCGCCCAATCCGGCTGGCACGAATATTTCGACACGATCAACGCCGCCGGCCGCGGCACCGACCTTGCCGGCCACCTCGCCGAGCTCGGCGCGGCCGCCTGAGCCCCCACGCTATCCAGCCCCTCAGGTCACGATCGGCTTGGGGGGCTGTAGAAAACGATCTCCGGATCGTTCTCGTCGAGATTGTCGATGTAGCCGCTCGGCCGGAACCCGGCCTTGACCAACAGGTCCTGCATCGGACGGTTCGACATGTTGGTCGAGCTGAAGAGTTTCGCGCCCGACAACATGGATTGAAAGTGGGCGATCAGCTTCCCAGCCAGACCACGCCGGCGCCAGGACGTCCCCACCATCAGCATTTCGATGAAGGCCTGGCCAAAGAAGTGGTGGGTCAGCACGCCATAGGCGGCAGCCTCCCCCTCGATCTCGATGAGATGGCAGCAGCCCTGCTGGATCCAGTCGGCAATGTCGGCGCGTCGCTTCAGATCGTCGGCCGCAACGCTGTCGATCGCGCAAAGCGCCGGATGGTCGTCCTTGACCGCAGGTCGAATTCGCATGGTTCAGCTCCCGGCAGATTTGGCGGGAAACTAGGATGTGGTGTGGCTGGGCGCAATCGCGAAAGCGCTATCTCAACTGCCCCTCTCACGGCGGCAAGACGAAGTCGCGATCGGACCTCACGGCGACGGCGCGGCGCCTGAAAGTCCCCGCCGCGTCCACTGAAAATCCACGACGTCTGCCGTTATGTACCGGATCGCTCACTGCCCGAGCCCGATGTTCTTCGCCGGGTATTTCTTGAAGGTGGCGGCATGCGCCTTCATCTCGGCCAGCATCGAGGCGAGGAAGGCGTTCATTCGGTGGCCGACGGGATATTCCTCCTTTGGATCGATGTAGAGATTGAACAGCCAGGGCGCGAGGCCGACGTCGCTCACCGTCGTCATGTCGATGTTCAGCCACTGGGCCTTGGTTTCCACCACCTTCACGTGGATCTTGTACTCGTACATGCGCATCGCCATCAGGTTCTGCTCGTTCCAGACGAACACCTTCTCGCGGTTCGAACGGCCGTCATTGGCAAGCAGGAACGAGGTCTGGTCGATGCCGTCGATGTAGCGGTCGACCGGCACCTTGTCTCTGATGCCGCCAAGGCTCAGCGACGTGTTGAAGAGGTCCATCAGGTCGAAGAGCTCGTCGCTTTCGCGGCCGGGCTTGATCATGCCCTTCCAGTAGGCGATCGCCGGGATGCGGATGCCGCCCTCCCAGGCCGATCCCTTGGCGCCGCGAAACGGCGTATAGCCGCTGTCCGGCCAGCTATCGAGCTGCGGGCCGTTGTCGGAGGTGACGAAGATGAAGGTATTGTCGAGGACGCCGGCCTGATCGAGCGCATCGACGATCTCGCCGATATAGGCATCCACCTCCACCACGTCGTCCTTGTAGGGGTACTTGCTGCCGCTCTTGCCTTCGAAGGCCTTGGAGGCGAAATTGTCGGCGTGCACTTTCATGAAGCAGTGTTCGAGGAAGAACGGCGCCGTTCCCGACGCAAGCTCCTTGATCTTCTTCACCGTGAATTCCTTGAGCATCCGATCGCCTTCGGCCATCTTCTCGATGCTGTCGATCTCTTCGACCTTCTTGACTGGCCCGCCCTTTACCGCCTGTACCAGCGCCGTGCTCGATCCGGTCTTCCTCAGCATCGCCAGCCGCTCGGGGTTCAGCACCAGATCGGGGTAACGCCGCTTGTCGACCCCTTGGGTGATTTCCTTCTCGGCCTCGTAGAAGCCATAGAACTCGTCAAACCCGACCTCGTGCGGCCGCATGCCTTCGCTTTCGCCCACATGCCACTTGCCCGAGAGCACGGTCTTGTACCCTGCCCCACCAAGCAGCGTCGGCAGGGAAATCTCGTCGGCCCACGGGTTCTTGGTGATCTTGTCGCCGGCAAGGATCGGCCGCGTCAGGCCGGTGCGAACCGGCAACCGGCCCGTCAGGATCGCCGAGCGCGTCGGGGTGCAGGTGGGTTGCGAATAGGCCGAAGTGAGCCTCAGGCCCTCGCGCGCCAACCTGTCCATGTTGGGTGTCGCAGCGCCGATCGCCGCTCCACCGCCATAGGCGCCGGGGTCGCCATAGCCCATGTCATCAACCACGAGCCAGACGATGTTCGGCCTCTTGCCCAGCCTGGCATAAAGCGTATCGAGCTTCTGTTGCGCCGCGGACTGCTGGTCGGCATGGATCAGCGCTGGCTCCTGCGCCTCGCTCGTGCGTATGGCCTGAGTCATCACCGATTGTGCCGGCGCCACTGTCGGCAACGCCACCAGGATCGCCGTGTGTAGGGCAAGGGCACGCAGACTCCGCAGGCACATCGCACGCTCCTTTTTTGCGATCGAACGCAAGGAATTACGCAAGGGATGCCGCCGGACCTTGACCCGCGACAAGAGGTGGCGGCCTTTTTACAAGCCGCCGGCGCTTTGCGTCCCGCCGCCAGCGGTCGCCGGCGGCGGAGTCTTTCCGCTCTTTACCGCGGCGCCAGGCTTTCCAGTTCGCCCAGCCGCTTCATCGCTGCCTGCTGCGCCAGCCAGCCATAGTTGATGCCGCTGGCGTTCAGCGTGCTGCCGGCCTGGTACGGATAATCGTTGAAGTCGGCGAAGAACTCCTTGATCTTGCCCTGGATCGGCACCAGCAGCCACATGTTGCGGGCGAGGAACTCGATCGCCCCGCCGCCGTCTTCCATGCCGCGCTCGTAGGGGTCCATGCGCAGGTTGGCGATGACGGCCCAGCTCGGCACCTCACGGGTGGCGGTGGCGATGTTGCCGTGGCTCGCCTGGGCGAAGCTCAGCTTCCAGTCGTTCCAGCGGATAGCGTTGAGGTTGCCGCCCTGGTCGAAGTAGTAGACCGAGTCACGCGGCGGCTCCTTCGCCTCGCCCTTCAACAGCCCCGTCAGGTCGTAGCCGTCGAGATGCACCTTGAAGGTCTTCGACGTGCCCTTGAAGCCCTTCTTCATCTCTTCCTTGACGTCGGCGATGCCGGCGGCGGTCGCAAAGGTCGGCAGCCAGTCCATCAGCGTCACCGGGTCGTTGATCTGCGTGCCCGGCTTTACCACGCCCGGCCAACGCACCATCATCGGAATGCGGAAGCCGCCTTCCCAGGTCGTGCCTTTCTCGCCGTGGAACATCGTCTGCGCGCCGTCCGGCCACAGCGCCAGTTCCGCGCCGTTGTCGGTGGTGTAGAGCACGATGGTGTTCTCGGCGATGCCGAGATCGTCGAGCTGTTTCAGGAGCTGGCCGACGTGACCGTCATGCTCCACCATGCCGTCGGCATGGATGCCCTTGCCGGTCTTGCCGAGCGAGTCCGGCTTCAGGTGGGTGAAGACATGCATGCGGGTCGAGTTGAACCAGCAGAAGAACGGTTTGTCGGCCTTCACCTGCCGGTCGATGTAATCCTTGGCAGCCGTCAGGAATTCCTCGTCGATCGTTTCCATGCGCTTCGTGTTGAGCGCGCCGGTGTCCTCGATCTTGCCGTCGGCGCTCGACTTGATGACGCCGCGCGGGCCGAACTTCTTCTTGAACTCCGGATCCTTGGGATAGAAATAGCCTTCCGGCTCTTCCTCGGCGTTGAGGTGGTAGAGGTTGCCGAAGAACTCGTCGAAGCCGTGTGCGGTCGGCAGATGCTCGTCGCGGTCGCCGAGGTGGTTCTTGCCGAACTGGCCGGTCGAATAGCCCTTGGTCTTCAACACGTCGGCGATTGTCGGCATCCAGTCCTGGATGCCGTGCGGGTCGCCCGGCATGCCGATCGTCAAGAGCCCGGTGCGGAAAGGCTCCTGGCCGAGGATGAAGGAGGCGCGGCCCGCCGTACAACTGTTCTGGCCGTAGCTGTCGGTAAAGATCGCGCCTTCGGCGGCGATACGGTCGATGTTGGGCGTGCGATAGCCCATCAGCCCCATCGTGTAGGCGCTGATCTGCGGAATGCCGATATCGTCGCCGAAGATGACGAGGATGTTTGGCGGCTTGCCGCTCGCCGAAGAAGAGGATTGCGCCTTGGCCGGGCTTACCGAAGCAGCGCCTGCCACCAGCGACGCGGCTGCAAAAATTGTTCCACTGAGAAGGAGGTCGCGGCGGCTGACATCCGTTACCCCATTCTCGGCCATCGCTGGCGCAGCCTTGTTATCGTCATGCATGCTCATCGTACTCTCCTAGTTAAGGCGATCGGAAATGCACTGCTGTCGAGGACCGGGCGGATGATGCGCGTGCGGGGGTGGGTGTCCAAGTACGTAACAGTTACGACGTGCCGGCTCGCAACCGTTACTGAGACGCGCGACGCGGGCAATCCGTTGCAAGGCCGGGTAGAACAGCACTGGCAAAACTCACCCAGCGTAACCTCTGACAGATTGACGCAATCGCCCCTTTGGCCTCTGGCGCGACGCCCCCGCATGCCTATATGCAAGACGCCAAAGATAAGGGCCTGGGCCTGAGACATGGGCATTGAGACAGGGACATCGGGATGGACGACAACGACTTGCAGGGCCGCGCCGCTCATGTCGCAGCAATCCGCGAACGAGCGGAAGCCGAGATGAAGGCGATCGGCATCGATGCGGCCTTCATCGATCGTCTCGTCGAGACCTTCTACGCCCGCGTGCTCGCCCATCCCGATCTCGGCCCCGTCTTCGACGCCAGGCTTTCCGGCCGCTGGCCGGAGCACATGGACAAGATGAAGAGCTTCTGGTCGGCCGTCGCCTTCCGCAACGGCGCCTATGGCGGCAAGCCGGTGCAGGCGCATGTCGGCGTCGCCAACATGACGCCGGATCTCTTTCCGAAATGGCTTGATCTCTTTTCCACGACGCTCGACGACATCGCCCCGAACGGCGAGGCCAAGGCCTGGTTCATGGCCACGGCCGAACGCATCGCCCGCAGCCTGACGCTTTCGCTGTTCTACAATCCGGCGATGGACGATCCGGCGCTGAAGCGCGGGTAATTGCCGCGGCCTTTACGCCCGATGCCGAAGACGGGCGTCAGGGTCAGGAACAGCGCAGCCGTGCTCGCCGGCAGGCGCTTGAGGCCGATCAGGTAGAGCCAGAAGGCAAGCGCGTACTGGACGATGCCGGAGATCAGGGCGAGCGTCAGCATGCCCGCCTCCGCGGCGGCAAGGTCCTTGCCGATCGCCTGAGGCCTGACCCAGGCGAACAGGAAGAGCAATCAGACAACACGACCTGCCCCCTTGGGTCAGAGCGAGCGGCCTGCAAACAAAATGTCCTCGGCCTCGTCGACCGACATCGCAAAGACCCGCTTGCCCAGTTCGAAGCTGAAGCCGCCCCGGGCAAAGGCGGAGAGCTCCTTGGCCGTACGCTTCTCGTCGAGCGCCGCCTTGCGGAACGGCCCGAAGGCGCGCTTTCGCGCCAAGACGACGGCCGCATAGAGATCGTCGGCTTCCGCCACCGCCGCAGCGACGGCGTCCCGCGCGACGCCCTTTTCCGACAGCTTCTGGGCGATCGCCCGCTTCGACTTGCCACCGCGCATGGCCGAGCGGGTCTTGATCTCGGCATAAGCTTTGTCGTTGAGCGCGCCATTGTCATAGGCAAAGGTCACGGCCGCAGCCGCCAGCAGCTCCACCTGGTTCACGCTGATATCCTCGAACTTCTCCCGCGCCTTGCGCGAGATGGCGTCGAAGAGCTGCTTTTCCGTCAGCATCTGCCGCGCCAGCCGATAGGCCGCTGAATTGCGCGCCCAGGCATACATGCGCGCCGTCGGTTGATCGGATTGCGCTTGATCGTCGATGAGGTCCAAGCCTGCCCTGCCCTCGAAGTGAACCATTGATGGCACCAGTCGATCCGCGTGATCGGATAGACGTCGCCCCAAGATGCGAAATGACCTGACTCTCCGCGACAAGGCAATTGCGCACCCGAGCCCACGACATGTTTTCCCGGCCTTGTTCCGCCGGCATGAGGGCGGCAGGCGCCCATCAAGAGAGGCGCGCCGGAGGTAACCGCAGCAGGGCCTGCGCGGATCTTTTGATCCGCCGGCCGAGCGTTCCCGTCGTGATGCCCGAGCAAAGGCACCGGAAAGCGTGATGTCTATTCGAACTTCTCGGTGCTGTCGGCCTTGCCCTTCACCCAGTAGCCGGAGGCTTTCAGCCAGCTGAGCGGCAAGCCGCGCTCCTCGACGAGATGGGTGCGGATCGCCCGGGTGACTGCGGCTTCGGCCGCGATCCAGACGAAGGTGCCGGGCTCGAGCGCCACTTGACGCACGACGGCAAGCAGCGCTGCCGGATCGTGCGCTTGATCGAGCGGGCGATAGGCCCAATGGGTGGTGAGCGCCGCCTTGGTGCGGAATTTCTGCCGCTCGTCCAGCCCGGTGACCGCGACGACGCTAGTGATCTGATGCCCCGCCGGCGTCTCCTCGATCCGCCGCCCGATCGCCGGCAGCGCCGTCTCGTCGCCGATCAGCAGCCATCGCGTGAAATCTCCAGACACGACCGCCGAACCACGCGGCCCGCCGATCTCGAGCTTGTCACCCACGGAGGCCGCCATTGCCCAGGCGGTCACGGGGCCCGCCTCGTGCAACGCGAAATCGAGCGCCAGAACGCGCGCGTCTGTGTCGTAGCGCCGTGGCGTATAGTCCCGGCGCTCTTCGGTGCCGTTTGCGCCGGGCACGGAGATCTTGATGTGGTCATCCGCCCCGAGGCTGACGAAGTCGGCGAGATCCTCACCGGAAAGCGTGATCCGGAGCATGCCCGGCGTCACCCGCTCGATGCCGGAAACGACGAGCGAGCGGCGCTTCAGCTCATGGCGAACACGCTCGATGCGCGGCGTCGGGAGATGGGAATAGTTGGGAGAATTGTCCATTTGCATCCTTTGGAGGGCCTCGAAAAGCTCGATCCGCAGGACACAGTCGCGCAGATCGAAGCCGCTTCTGGCCGTTCGATCATACGCGTTGAGTGACGTTAACGCTTACGTGGCCGGGGGTGCCCGGTCATGTCACGTTCTAACTATCGGAAGGCCCCGCTTCGATCAATGCGTCATCTTGACTAAAACACGAAGGTTTTACCAGCCAAAAGAAAAACGCGCCCGCAGGAGCAAGCGCGTTTCTCAAAATGAGGAAGGTCTGACGAAGCCTTAAGCTGCCAGAGCCGCAACTTCGCCACGGATGAGGTCGCCGAGCCGGCGGATGCCCTCGTCGATCATCTGATCGTTGGCGCAGGAGAAGGAAACGCGCAGGGTGTTTTCGCCCGAGCCATCGGCAAAGAAGGCGCGACCGGGAACGAAGGCGACCTTGGCGGTCTCGATCGATTTTGCAAGCAGTGCGGCGCCGTCCATGCCCTTTGGCAGCGTCACCCAGACGAACATCCCGCCTTCCGGCTTCGTCCAGGACACGCCCTCGGGCATGTACTTTTCAAGCGCTGCGAGCATGGCGTTGCGGCGCTGCTTGTAGACCCGGTGGATCTTCGCCACCTGCTCATCGAAGCCGCGCTCGGCAACGGTGCAGATCGCCATCTGGTTGATTGTCGAGGAATGCAGATCGGCTGCCTGCTTCAAGAGCACGAGCTTGCGGATCACCTTTTCCGAGGCGCAGACCCAGCCGACGCGAAGGCCGGGAGCGAGCGTCTTCGAGAACGAGCCGCAATAGATCGTGCGGGTGTTGTTGATGTCGCCCTTCTTGGCGATTTCGAGCGCCAGGATCGGCGGCACCGGCTCGCCGTCATAGCGCAGCGACTGGTAGGCCGCGTCTTCGATGACGGCAATGTCGAGCTCTTCGGCGAGCGTCAGCACGCGCTCGCGGCCGGCCCGGTCGACGGTCTCGCCGGTTGGGTTGGCGAAGTCGGCCGAGAGATAGGCAAACTTGACGCGGCCGCCCGCCTCGCCCGCCGCCTGACGGTAGGCTTCCGGCGTGCGGTTGCCGTTGGGGTTCAGCTGGTCGTAGGTCGGCTCATAGGCGTTGAAGGCCTGCAGCGCGCCGAGATAGGTCGGCCAGGTGACAAGTGCGGTATCGTTCGGCGACAGGAACAGCTTGCCGAGATAGTCGAGGCCCTGCTGCGAACCGGACGTGATGAAGATGTTGTCGGCGCCGGCGGGAATGCCGAGATCGGCCATCTGCTTGGCAAGCCATTCGCGCAGCGGCTTGTAGCCTTCGCTGACCGAATACTGCAGGGCGGCACTCACGGCCGGGCCGGAAAAGATCTCCGCATAGGCGTCCTTGAATTCCGCATCCGGAAACAGCGCGGGATCGGGAATGCCGCCGGCAAACGAGATGATGTCGGGGCGATCGAGCAGCTTCAACAGTTCGCGGATTTCCGAAGCGCGCATCCGGTTCGAGCGCGTCGCGAAGATATGTTCCCAATCCAGCATGGGGTGTTTCCTCAGAGATTATAAGCGGAAAGCGGTTCTCCGCTTCCTCCCGCGTCATTCTAGAGCGCCGTGCGTTCGCATGAACGCTCAAAGCACGCTCTGGTTTTTTGTTTAGAGCATCTTTCCGCTTCGGGCGATCCCCCTGGAAGGAAGGATGCTCTGGACGGTGAAGCGACAGGACCATGACGACCAATTTATGTCAATATTATTGACCTAATTCCGAGCGCTTTTCGGGCTTTTGGGGCTCCGCGCACGCTACGTCCAGGACCTGACGTTACGTCAGCTTGAGCCGAATGCCACGCGCCATGAGGTAAAGCAAGCCATCTGCTCAACCGCTACGCTCGCGCCGCTTGGCCCCAATCGCACAGACGCCCGTCGTCCGCTTGTCCTTGCGCCGGCAGCGGCACCCGGCGCCTGATAACCCAAAGTGGCAAATTGCCGGAGAAGGAGGCGAAGCGTAAAATTTCTCCCCTCAATTCGACCGGAGGGACTAGGCCATGAGCAGACTGTTTATCCTGTCGGCTGGCGCCGCCCTGGCGCTGGCACAAGCGGCGTCGGCGGCACCCGCAGCGCCGGAGACGCAACCCCTCAAGATCGCCAAGGAGTGCAGCCAGTTCACCGGCGACACCCCGAGCTTCTGCACCATTACGGAATCGAACCTCGAAGCGATCCCGGCTGGCAGCAAAATCCTCTACTATGGACCGGTGGTTGCCAATCCCCTCTTCTCCAGCAGCACCGCCGTCATCGCTGTCGGAAACGGCGACTCGGCGCTCGGATACTGCGTCGTCTACGATACGGCCAAGCCGCCGCTCGGCACCTGTGCGTTCCACGCCGGCAGCGGCACGCTCGCTGGCTTCCAGGCGATCGTGAAGGTCACGGTTGACGACAAGCAGATCTGGCACTGGGACGGAGACTACGTGCTCGGCACGACCCAGGCGGCCAAGTGAGACGGTAGGCATTGCCGGCTCCAGACCCGGCCAATCGACACGACGCGGCAGAAGACCTAGGCACTCTGCCATCAAGCAACGTCTTTCAAGTGCTGTCCCCGCCCAGCGGGGACAGCACCGCCTTACGTTTTGACCGCCGGCGCGCCGGCGTTGCCTGCAAACAGGAGGCGGAAGCCGAGCCCCAGCATGACGGCGCCGGTAAAACGCTGCTGCCAGACGAGCAGCCGCGGAAAACGATAAAGCGCCTGCCCGACCGTTCCCGAAGCAAGCGCTACCGAACCGAGCGAAAGGATGCCGGCAAGCTTCTGCACGATGCCGAGCACGGCAAGCTGCAGCCAAACGGGGCCGGCGGTCGGGTCCACGAACTGCGGCAGGAAGGCGAACATGAAGAGCAGCGACTTCGGGTTCGTCAGGCTGTTGATCGTTCCCTCGCGGACCGCGCGCCAGTCCGACACCTCGGTCGCCGCCAGCCGCTTGCTTTCGGCCGCATCGCCGAAACTCGACCAGACCATGCGCGCGCCGAGATAGAGCATGTAGGCGGCCCCCACCCACTGCAGAAGCATGAGCCCGGCGGGATAGGCCTTCAGCAGCGAGGCGACGCCGAGGACCAGCAGGCCTACCTGCACGACGCCGGCGACGAAGATCATGCCGACCACCGTCAGCAGCGCCACCCGGCGCCCCTGCCCGATCCCGCGGGCGAGCGCCAGCATCATGTCCGGACCGGGCGTGATCTCCAGAACGAAGAGTGCAGCAACGAAGGTCAGGAGAATGGGGAGATCGGCCATTGAAGGTTCCGGCTGAGGACAACTGCCACATGCTTATCCGGAAGCGTCAGGCCTGTCGATCAGCCCGCTTTAACCGCAGCATGCCGATATTTTTTGCTCCGCCTGCCGCCATCTTCGTCTAATCTGCTCTCGGGCTTCGAACGGAGAAAAACGACCCATGGCGAAACGCTGACGGAACGGATTTCGCAGCCCAAGGCAATCGCCCTTCCCACGCCGGCGCCAACGCCCAGAAAGCATCGATGACAAAACCCGACGACGACACCCTCGCCTTCTATCGCGACAATGCCGCCACCTATGCGGCGCGCGAACGCAAGCCGCCGGCAGCCCGTCTCGCGGCCTTCATGGCCCGTCTCGCCCCCGGCGCCTCCGTGCTCGATCTCGGCTGCGGCGGCGGGCATGACAGCCTTGTTCTGCTGGACCATGGCTTCGACGTCAGCGCCTGCGACGGTTCGGCGGAACTGGCGCGGGAAGCCGAAGTGCGCATCGGCCGCAAGGTCGAGGTCATCACGTTTCAGGAGATCGTTTGGGAAGGACGGTTTGACGGCATCTGGGCCGAGGCCTCGCTCCTGCATGTGCCGCGCACGGAGCTTGCCGACGTGCTCACACGCATTCGCCGGACGCTGAAGCCGGGCGGTCTTCTGCAGGCGAGTTTCAAGGCCGGCGAGACGGAAGGCCACGACCGCTTCGGCCGCTACTTCAACTACCCCTCAGCCGACTGGCTGCGCGCCTGCTTCGAAGACGCCGGCTGGCCCGAGCCTGACATCAGCGAGGCCGATGGAAGCGGCTATGACGGCGAACCGACCCGCTGGTTGCATGTCTCGGCAAGGCGCACGGCTTGAGCCGGTTCAGCGCTACGACCGTAAAGCCATGCAGATCGAAGTGCACGACGCCACGTGTTGTCGCGGTTCAGCGACGGCAAGCTTGAAGCGCCCGCGCGCCATTGCGGAACCCCTCCGGGTCGTCCACGGACCCCGTTTTGCTTCCCCGCGCCCTCAGGCCTCGCGGCTGAAGTAACTCAGGATCAGAAGCGTGCAGATCGCCGCAACGATCAAGGCGTCGAAAAGTGCAAAGTGCTCGAAGAACGAGAGCATGGCATGTCCTCCTTCCAACTAAACCTATGAGAGCACATATTTTCCAAACTTGGAAGAAGTTCTGGAAAATATACTGACCAAACAACGCAATTCTCCAAAATACTATTTGCACTGCAGCATTATTTATTTGCACCGCACAAAGCTTAATCCCATGAAAATTATCGGTGACAGTGCCGCGATAGCTCATCGATACAGCCGTCGATAGGCCGTCAACGACGCGCCATTTCGCCCCTTTGCCACCACGACAATGTTAATTGACGGCGCTACCGGAAGGTGCAGATATTAGAAATATCGAATAAAAGATCCGCCGTCCGGTCGGGTCGCATTTCCAGGGGGTGCGCATGTCTGAACTGCAAGCGAACAACGCCCGTGCAAACGCATGCGGCGGCAAGACGGCTGAGGCGGATCCGGAAGCCGGCCTGACCCGGCGCGACATTCTCATGAGCAGTGCGGCGATCGCCGTTGCCGCCGGGCTGCCGGCGAGCCTTGCGGCTCTTGCCCCGAATGCGGCACAAGCAGCCGGCGCGACGGCGCCGAACATCGTCTACATCATCGCCGACGATCTCGGCTGGGGCGATGTCGGCTTCCGCGGCTCGGACATCAGCACACCCAATCTCGACAGGCTGGCGGCGAGCGGCGTAACCTTCGACCAGTTCTACACCCAGCCGATGTGCACGCCGACGCGCGCAGCCTTCCTCACCGGCCGCTACCCGCTGCGCTATGGCCTGCAGACGGGCGTGATCCCCTCGCCCGGCTCCTACGGGCTGGCGCTCGACGAATACCTGCTTTCCCAGGTCATGAAGGATGCCGGCTACAGAACCGCGCTGGTCGGCAAGTGGCATCTCGGCCATGCCAAGCCGGAATATTGGCCCAAGCAGCGCGGCTTCGACACCTTCTATGGCGCGCTGGTCGGCGAGATCGACCACTTCAAGCACGCCTCCCATGGGGTGAAGGACTGGTATCGTGGCAACAGGCCGCTCGAGGAGACCGGCTTCGACAACACGCTGATCGGCGACGAGGCAGCCCGGGTGGTCGAAAGCCACGATCCCGCAAGCCCGCTCTTCCTCTACCTCGCCTTCACGGCGCCGCACACGCCCTTCCAGGCGCCCGATGACTATCTCGAGCGCTACAAGCACATCGCCGACAAGAACCGCCGTGCCTATGCGGCGATGATCTCCGTGCTCGACGACGGTATCGGCAAGCTGCTGGCGTCGCTCGAAAAACGCGGCATGCGCGACAACACGATGATCGTCTTTCACAGCGACAATGGCGGTGTGACGAGTTCGCTCTTTGCCGGCGACAGCAAGGTGAGCGGCGGGCTGCCGGCCGACAACGGCCCCTATCGCGACGGCAAGGGCACACTCTACGAGGGCGGCACCCGCGTGGTCGCGCTTGCCAACTGGCCGAAGAAGATCAAGCCCGGCAGGGTCGCAGGCATGGTCCATGTGGTCGACATGTATCCGACGCTGGCAGCGATCGTCGGCGCGACGCTCGACAAGAACCAGCCGCTCGACGGCATCAACCTCTGGCCCTCTTTGAGCGAGGGCAAGCCGACGCCGCGCACCGAGGTCGTCTACAACGTCGACCCCATGGGCGGCGCCGTGCGCCGGGACAACTGGAAGCTCGTCTGGAAGGCGACGTTGCCGCAAAAGGTCGAACTCTTCGATCTTGGCGCCGACCCGTCCGAGGCACACGATGTTTCGGCCGATTACGCCGACCGCGTGCGCGACTTCCAGGACTGGATCACCAGTCTCTCGGTCGAGATGGACCAGCCGCTGCTGCTGATGGACGCGGCGCGCCTGACCTTCTACGCAGCGCCCGTCGTTGCCGATCCTTCGACGCTGTTCAATATTGGTGATTGACGGCCGGCAGCATGGCCGCGGCCGGGTTGTCTGCTAGACCGGCGTGACCGACTTCACGCTGCCGGCGGTGTCGACGATGCAGGTGAACTTGCGGCCGGCGGCGTCGAGGTCGACGCTGTAGGAGGCGGCATCGAGCGCCCGTGAACTGGTCGGCAAGACCTTGGCGCTGTCGACCTGGGCAGCACCGGCGGCCGCATGGGCACACAGAAGCTGCAGATCAGCCGGCGCCGTCTGCAGGCTGGTGCGCGCCATATCCTCGGGCTTGGGCGCGGACTGGCAACCGCTGATCGCGGCCGTGGCCGCCAGCGCCAGAACAAGGCCTTTCATACGCAATATCCCCTCGCTCACCACGTATCCTCCCCTTCGCATCTTCTGTCCCTGTTCCTTCGCGCGATCGGCCACGCGTGTCCCCGGCGGCCGATCGGTTCTTTCCTGGCGCCCGCAAGGTGCCTGCGCCGACGCGCCGCTCTCAAGCGACCCGTCTTGCCTATACTGCCTCAAACGCCCTTGTAGAGCGCTGCCCCCTGCATCAGCACGATCACCTTGGCGCCGATCTCGATGCGCGAATGCAGATCGATGACGTCGTCATTGTTCATGCGGATGCAGCCGGAGGAAACGTCGAGCCCGATCGTCCAGGGCTCCACCGTGCCGTGGATGCGGTAGATCGTGTCCTGGTCGCCCTCGTAGAGATAGAGCGCGCGGGCGCCGAGCGGATTGTCCGGCCCGCCGGGCATGCCGGCCGCCCATTTCGCCGCATTCGGGTCGCGCGCCACCATCTCGGCCGGCGGCGTCCAGGTCGGCCATTCGGCCGTGCGCCCGACGCGCACGATGCCGGCCCAGCCGAAGCCCTCCCGCCCGACGCCGATGCCGTAGCGGATCGCCTGGCCGCCGGGTTGCACCAGGTAGAGGAAGTGCTGATTGCCGTCGATGATGATCGTGCCCGGCTGTTCCGCCGTTCGGAAGGTCACCACCTGGCGGCGGAACGCCTCTGGCAGCTGATTGTTGCGGGCGAAATACTGCCGCGCTTTCTTCTTGTCGTAGTTCACCCACTTCTTGGTGCGGGCGTCGTAGATCTGGGTCTGCGCCCAGGCGGCGAGCGGCCCGAGCGTAAGGGCGGCGGCAAGCACCGCGACACCGAGCCTGCGCCGCGTCCACAGGGGCCGGTCCGTGCCGGCAAGGCGATTGTCGTCAGAACGTCCGCTCATGGCTTGGCCCACCCGTCGATGCGCGCCGCATTGTCTTCGGCCCATTTCTTCGCGTAGTCGGCCGGCGCCTGCCGCTCGACCTCCAGCGCGTAGCTCATCTTCGTCACTTCCTCCGGCGAGAAATCCACCTTCTCCAGGAACTTCGCGACATCGGGGTGTTTCTTGCCGAAGGCAGTGGCATAGGCAATCTGGAAATGTGCCGCTTGCCAGGCGGTCGAGGCACTGGATTTCGACACCCAGAGCGGGTCGCTCGGCGGCAAGATCTTCCACTTGGCGGCATCGTGCGGCGGCTCTTCGAGCCGTGCGATCGGGTGCAGCTCGAACACGTGATGCGGCGCGTAGCAGTAGAACACCATCGGCCTCTCCGTCGCGACGGCCGCATCGACGGCAGCCATCGCCACCTCCTCTTCCGCCTCGAACAGCGTCAGCGTCTTGTCGTAGCCGTAGCCGGCCGCCCGCGCCCGCTCGATGCCGGTCGAAAGCCAGGTGGCGGCGCCGATCCACATCTCGCCCTTGCCGTCGCCGTCGGTGTCGAGGACCTTGGTCTTTTCGGGGTCGCTGAGATCGGCGGCCGACTTGATCGTCTTGGCCGCTTCCGGCGTGGCGCAAAGGCCCTGCCAGGCCGGCACGCTGCGTTCGGTCAGCTGGCCGACCCCCTTTTCGGTCACGTATTTGCGCACGACGTCTTCGAAGTTCGGTCGCCAGACCTCAGGCTGAATGTCGACCGTGCCCGCCTCGAAACCGACGAAGGCATTGAGCGTGCCGAGTTCCTTGACCTCGGCATCGAGCCCGAATTTCTTGGCGATGCCCACTTTCAGGATATTGGCCGTCGCCTGGCCCGACGGCCAGTTCGGCATGGCGATCACCAGATCGGCGGCAGTGGCAGGCAGCGCCACGGATGCGGCCAGCATGGCAGCCAGCACCGCTGGCAGAAACCTCGACTTTTCCTTCACAATCCCCTCCGGCCTCGAGCAATCGATGCGAATGACGTCGTGAATGCGTATGTCGTGCTCAAGCGACGCTGAAACGCGTCGCAACTCTGCAGGTTTCCCTTGATCGCGAGCCCCTGCAGCTCTTCAGAATGCCATGGCGACCTGGCGAGACGCACGGGCGCCGTTGGCGAATGCGAAGCTTATCAATGCCTTGGGCCTTTGGCCCTGCTCTTCCCGTGCCGTATCCGGCATCTTCGTTCGTTGGCCGGCAGGATGCATAGAACCGTGGGCTTCGTCAACGTATCAGCGATACCACACGTTGCACGAACACGTCTGCCGATCGTCTATCACGCGCCAATGCCACGGGAGACCTCGGAGACAGTGCGGTCACAATTTCGTTGCTGCGGTAGGGCTCTCCAACGCACGAAGGTTGCCTTGGAGGGGATGAGGCGGGCCGCACCCCCGGCCCGCCCGCCCGCGAACGGCAGGGCATGATCGCCCCGCACGTCCCGCTTTATTCCCTCAGGCGGCCCGCGCGTCGGTCGCGCGGCGACGGTCACCCATGCCGCCCGTTGCCGCTGCCGTGCCCGCCTCGCGCCGCTCGGCACGGCGGTTGAGCTGGAAGCGGTTGACCAGTTCCGTCAGCCGCTGCGCGCCTTCGGCCAGCCGGACGCTGACGTCGGCGGTGCGCTCCACCATGCCCGCATTCTTCTGCGTCATGACGTCGATGTCGTTGACCGCAGCGTTGATTTCGCCGAGGCCCGCCGTCTGCTCGGTCGCAGCCGTCGCGATCGCTGCGATCCGCGTGTCGATCGCCGCGACGAAGTCCTCGATTTCCTTCAGCGCGCTGCCGGTATCGCCGACGAGGCGCACGCCTTCGGCGACTTCGGCGACCGAATTCTGGATCAGCGCCTTGATCTCTTTGGCGGCCTTGGCCGAGCGCTGGGCGAGCTCGCGCACCTCCGAGGCAACGACCGCGAAGCCCTTGCCGGCATCGCCGGCGCGCGCCGCCTCGACACCGGCGTTGAGCGCCAAAAGGTTGGTCTGGAAAGCGATCTCGTCGATCACGCCGATGATCTGGCTGATCTCCTCGGAGGCCGCCTTGATGCGTTGCATCGCCGTCACCGCATCGCGCACGACGCCGGAAGAGCTGTGCGCCGATTGCCGCGCATTCTGCACCAGTGCGCGGGTCTGCTGGGTATTCTCGGTCGAGGTGCGCACCGTCGCCGTCGCCTGTTCCAGCGCCGCCGAGGTCTGCTCCAAGGCTGCCGCCTGCTGGCGCGTGCGGTCGGCAAGATGCTCGGCGGCATCCTTCATCTCGTGGCTGTTGCTGTTGAGGTCACGGGTCTGGCTGAGCACGGCCGACAGCGTTTCCTGGAACATGCCGATCGAGGTGTTGAAGTCGCGCCGAAGGATTTCGAGCTCACCGACGAAGGGCTCGTCCAGCGTCATGCGGATGTTGCACTCGGCTAGGCGGCCGAGCCCGGCGCCGATCTCCTGGACCGCAAGCACGCGGTCGGAAACGTCGACGGCGAATTTCACCACCTTCGACACGCGACCGGCATCGTCGAGGATCGGATTGTAGGACGCCTGGATGAAGACCGTCTTGCCACCCTTGCCGATACGCTTGAACTGGTCGGTGACGAAGCGCCCGGCCGCAAGATCGCGCCAGAAGTCGGCATAGGCGGGCGAATGGACATCGTCCGGCTCGCAGAACATGGAATGGTGCCGGCCGACGATCTCGGGAAGCGCGTAGCCCATGGCCGAAAGGAAGTTTTCGTTGGCGGTGATGATCTCGCCCGAAGGCGTGAATTCGATGATCGCCTGGGCCCGCGACAGGGCGTCGATCTTGCCCTGATCGTCGGTGCTCTTTGCCTTCGACGCGGTGATGTCCGTCGCGAACTTCACCACCTTGTAGGGCTTGCGGCCGCGAAACACCGGATTATAGGAGGCCTCGATCCAGATCTCCCGCCCGCCCTTACCGATGCGCCGGTACTGCTGGCTGTCATATTCGCCGCGGGCAAGGCGTGCCCAAAAGTCGGCATAGGCAGCGGACGCCGCCTCCTCCGGCTGCACGAACATGCGGTGATGCCGGCCGACAATCTCGTGGAGATCGTAACCCATCGCGCGGCAGAAATTCCCGTTGGCGGTCAGGATCGTGCCGGAAAGATCGAATTCGATGATCGCCTGCGACCGGTTGATCGCATCGAGCATGGCTTTGGCATCGGACGAAAAAAGAAACGGCAGGCCAGTCATGAGGGCGGGACCTATAGCTAACAAATCGAAAAGGGATACATGCGAATTGTAGCTATTCGTATGATAAATTTCTTAAGCGATTCTTTTCGCGCCCCCTAGAATTGCCCTGCTTTTGCTCTCATGCGGCCTCGGTCCCGATCGTGCGCCGCGCTCTCAAATCGTGCAAAGCGAAATGGCCGGCCAGCAGCCAGATCAAAACTTCCAGCGCAAAGGTCCAGTGCAAGAGGAAGTTCAGGTACCAGGGTTTGTAGACCGCCTGCACATGCACAAGGTTCACCCTGAGATCCACAAAAGGAAAGAACCAGCGGATATCAGCCGCGACAGAATCCATCACCAGATGCAGGAGCACGCTCGAAAGCCCGACACCGACAAGGACGAGCTGTTTGCGCCGCCCGGTGGCGATGAGAACAAGCGCAACCGTCGCCGCCAGCACCAGCCAGAAGATCGGCGTGTGCACCCAGTAGTCGTGATGCGGCGTGCGGCGCTGGTCGATCAGGTAGAAATAGGCGAGATCGAAATCCGGCAGGACGGAACAGACAAGCCCGACCCCGAAGATGGCGCGGGCCTGCGACGGGTTGCGGCGCGCAAACGGGCGGCACAGCAGATACCCGGCCGGCAGATGTGCAATGAACAAGCAGGTTTCCTCCCGAAGCGCGGCGATACCCGCGCCCAACCGGCGCAGTCTTGACGCGAACGCCGGAGAATTGCAACCGAACTTGTCGCTTTGATGGCTTCCACCCACAGGCATCGCTGCCAGCGGACGTTACCAGTTGCCCGGATCTGCCGTGTGGTCGACGCTCGCGAATTCGTCCGCCTTGTCGCGCTCGAGCGTCAGCCTGGTGATGTTCTTCGCCTCGTCGGTGATGGCGTAGGAAAGCGGCGCCGGCTCGCGGGTCAGATACTGGTACATCAAAAGGGCCGCCTCCTCGGCGCTATCGGCCTCGAATTCCTTGGCGACGCTGACGAAGAACCTTTGCATGGCCTGCCCCTGCCCGTTTGACTGCGCTGAACGCCTGGATATGACATCTGGATATGACATGGAGCGCTCGCGCCGGGCGTCAATGCGTCGCCCGCCTGTCGGCCGTATTCCAGGCGGCAGGCCGGACGTTCGGCGTCCCTCAAAAACTTCCGGCGAGAGCGGCGGCAGCCAGCAGCCCGCCGGTCAGGATATTCGCCAGAAACAGTCGATAGCTGATTTCGGGGCGATCGAGGTCGAAGCGCCAGGCCTGCCACGCCAGATGGGCCGCGATCACCACCATGCCGATGGCATACAGGCTCGACATGCCGAGCATCCAGCCGCCAACAGACCAGGCGGCCAGCGTCAGGCCGTAGAACAGGGCGATACAGGCCTTGCCGCGAGAGCCGAACAGGATCGCCGTCGACTTGAGACCGAGACGCGTGTCGTCTCGCACATCGACATAGGCGTAGGCCGTATCATAGCCGATCTGCCACGCAACGGCGCCGGCCCACATCAGCACAGCGCCCGCCGGAACATGGCCGGCAACCTGCGACCAGGCCATCAGCATGCCCCAGTTGAAGGCAGCACCCAAGACCGCTTGCGGCCAATGGGTGAACCTCTTGCAGAAGGGGTAGAGGAACACGAGCGGCACGACGCACACCGCAAGCACACGGGTCGCGGGGCTCAAGAAGACAAGGAGCGAAGCGGCGAGCGCAAGTTGCGCAATCAGGAAGACAACGGCCCGGGACATACCGATCTCACCATTTGCAAGCGGACGAAACCGCGTGCGCTCGACATGCCCGTCGAAATTGCGGTCGGCCATGTCATTGATGGTGGAGCCGGCACTGCGCATCAGAAATGCGCCGAGCGTGAAAACCAGAATATCCCGGATCTCGGGAAGGCCATGCGCCGCCTGGAAAAGCGCCGCCCAACAGGGAAAGAGCGTCAGCCAGATACCGACCGGCCTGTCGAGCCGCGCAAGACGGGTATAGGGCCGCACCGCCCGCGGCAACCGGCGATCCACCCAGTCGCCGCGGTGAATGTCTGTCAGGTCGGGGCGGCTTGCTGCGGTCATGGGGCGGGTCATCCAGTCAGCGTGCGGCGCGCTCCGGCGGCGGCCGCAAACAGCGGCACTATAGGCGCGGGCGTGCTCAGATAAAGGAGGGATTCTGTCGCAGAGGAAGCAGGCTTCCGGCGCGGGGTTCGCCGCTCCGGCAACCACGGGTCGTGGGAATGGAAGCTAAACGGCCTATCCGCCGCCCCCCCAGAGGCGGGGAAAAGGAAACGCGGAAGGCACGCCAACGTCGCTTCTCCCCGCATGCGGGGAGAAGGCGCCGGCAGGCGGGTGAGGGTCAGCTCCCTCACCGCGAGATGAGGGGCAGCCCCCTCGTCGCGGAATGCGGATAAACCCTCACCCCCAGCAACGAAGGACGAACCCTTAACGCGGGCGCTTCCGCGCCCTGACGAAACGTCAGCCCCGCCTCAGCCCTTCGGCTGCGGCACGATGCGGATATAGGGCTTCGGCGCGCGCCAGCCCTCCGGATAGACCTTGCGGGCATCCTCATCCGTGACGGAGCCGGCGATGATCACGTCGTCGCCCTGCTGCCAGTTCACCGGCGTTGCCACCTTGTGCTTGGCCGTCAGCTGCAGCGAGTCGATGACACGCAGCACCTCGTCGAAGTTGCGGCCTGTCGTCATCGGATAGATGAGGATCAACTTGATCTTCTTGTCCGGGCCGACGACGAAGACGTTGCGCACCGTCTGGTTGTCAGCGGGCGTGCGCTTGGTCGGATCGCCGGAAACCGGCGCCGGCAGCATGCCGTAGAGCTTCGAGACGGTGTAGTCGACATCGGCGATCATCGGGAAGTTCGGCGCATGGCCCTGTGTCTCCTCGATATCGGCGGCCCAGCCGGCATGGCGGTCGAGCGGATCGACCGAAAGGCCGATGATCTTGACGCCGCGCCGGTCGAATTCCGGCTTGATGCGCGCCATGTAGCCGAGCTCGGTGGTGCAGACGGGCGTAAAGTCCTTCGGGTGCGAAAACAGCACCGCCCAGGAGTCGCCGATCCAGTCGTGAAACCGGATCGTGCCGTCGGTTGTCCCGACCTCGAAGTCCGGTGCGAGGTCATTGATTGCAAGCGTCACGATACCCTCCAGTTGTGTATGCACCGCGCCCATCCGGAGCGGTGGCAGCGCTTAGATTTTTGGCAACGCGGCGTCCGAAAAGGCGCTCAAAAAGCCCGCTGTATTCCTCTGGCTTTTTCCAACACGTGTTTTCCGACGGAAATCGGCCGGAGAGAAATCCATTTAGAAAAACAAAATATTACAGTGGCCTCCGCCCTGGCATTCAGACGCTTGGCGCCGTCGCGCGAGGCTCAGTGTGCCACTTTTGCCGGTTAAGGCAACTGGAAAGACGGGCGTCGCCAACGGCCCGGTCGAGCCCCGGGAAAATGCCCGCAACGGGGGCCCGGCCGCTGCCCGCCGGAAGCGTCCCTTGCAACCTTCGTCAGGCGAGCAACTTCGCCGCCCAGGCCGAAACATCATCGCCGCTGCTCACGTCCGGCCGCACGATCCCGTCGATCATGAAGGTCGGGGAGACGTGGATGCCGTTCTGGCGGGCGTACCGGCAATGCCATTTGATCTCCCGATCGAGATCGGGGATCGCAAAGGCCGCCTTCAGTTGCACGCCGCTATAACCTTCCAGTCGCTCGATGATCGTGTTGGGGGTCACGTCCATGTTGGGCCCGCCGGCGTGGTGGGTGAACTCGAACTCCTCCCGATGCGCAGCGACGGCCGCGATGACGGTCTTTGCGGTCTCCTTGCCGCCCGCCAGCGTCGAGGCCGCAAGAATACAGCGAACGACGACGCCGGAATACATGTGCCAGGGCTGCGACTGCAGCCGGATCTTGATGGTGATCCTGTCCGCGCCGGCGCGGGCGAGAAGGGCATCGAGCTTGCCGAATGCCTTGGCCGAGTAAGGATCCGTCGGTTCCAGAAAGACCTCGAAGAGGTGCCGACCGGTGCCCCAGGTGAGTGGATCGGCGTGCCAAGGTGCGTCTGTCATGTGATGTCCCCTTCTTCAAGCCGACTGGTCTGTTCGATGAACGTCGAGAGCCATGCGTGCGGTCTGCAAGGCTTCGACGAAATGGCGGGCACCAGGACGGCGGTCCGGGTAAAGCTCACGTCGCCTGCAGCAGCGCGCCGTAGGTCGCCAGATCGACATTGCCGCCGCTCAGGACGATGCCGACGCGCTTGCCGGCGCAGGCAAGCACCCCCTCGAGCACGGCGGCCGCCGCAAGGCAGCCGGTCGGCTCGACCACGATCTTCATGCGCTCGCCGAAGAAACGCATGGTTTCGACCAGCTGTGCGTCGCTCACCGTGACGATGTCGGCGACCGCGCGCTGGATGATCGGAAAATTGTGGGCGCCGATGCTGGGGGTGAGCGCGCCGTCGGCGATCGACTTCGGGATGGCGATTTCGACGATCCGGCCCTGGCGCAGCGACTGCTGGCCGTCATTGCCGGCCTCGGGCTCGACGCCGACGATGGTCGCGCCGGGCGAGCGCTCCCTGGCGGCGAGCGCGGTGCCGCCAAGCAGCCCGCCGCCGCCGAGCGGCGTGACGATCAGGTCGAGCTCACCCACCTCCTCGATCAGTTCGAGAATTGCCGTCCCCTGGCCCGCGATCACGTCCGCATGGTCGAAGGGAGGGATCAGCACGGCGCCGCGCTCGGCCGCCAACCGGGCGCTGATGGCCGAGCGGTCTTCCTTGTAGCGGTCGTAGAACACGACGTCGGCGCCATAGCCGCGCGTTGCCGCCACCTTCATGTCGGGCGCATCGGCGGGCATGACGATCGTCGCTGCGACGCCCTGCAGGCGCGCGGCATAGGCGATCGCCTGGGCATGATTGCCGGAGGAAAAGGCGACGACGCCCTGCCTCGATCCCTTTTCCCTGAGCGCGGCGATGGCGTTATAGGCGCCGCGGAACTTGAAGGCGCCGCCGCGCTGGAAGTTTTCCGCCTTGAAGAACAGCCGGGCGCCGGTGGCGGCATCGGCCGTGCGCGAGGTCAGGACCGGCGTTCGGTGCGCGATCCCGGCGATCCGGTTTCGGGCCATCTGCACGTCGTCGAATGTCGGAATGCGCAATGCCTCGTCCGCCGCTGAAACTGCCATCGAGTCTCTCCCCTGAGCCTGCTTTCCGGAGGCTAGTAAAGACCGCCATGCAAGGCAAGGACGTCAGCCGTGTCCCCCATTTTTGGACGCCTGCCCATCTTGGTGCGGGACCGTGCGGTAATGGTCGACAGCGAAGCTGAAGAGCACTTTGAGCATGAAGAGGCCTGACACCGCCATCATCGCCGGCGTCAGACCGGGCAGAAGCGGCAGGCCGGCAAGGCCAATCGCAGTGAGCAGCCCGCCGACGAAGGTCTGCGCCTCCCGCCCCGCCAGCCGGTTGACGAGCGCGGCCGCTGCGATCGTATAGGCCCAGACGACAACCGCGGCCGCGATCCCGCTGCCAAGAAGCAGCGCGACGAGGACGATGTGGAAATGGATGGCGATGAAGATCCAGCGGTTGCGCGGCCGGGCTGCGTAGAAATCATTGGTCGACGGCGTGAAATTGGCGACGCAGCCCGCGGCGATGTCGAGCACGAGAACAAGCGCCAGCGCCGCCCGCCACCAGGCAAGATCGGCAAGCATCGACCCCGCAGACAGCGCGAAGACGACGGCAACGCCGGCTCCGAACAGGAGTATGGCGGCGAGATAGGCGAGTGGTTGCTCTTCACCGAAAACGTCGTGCAGGTGGGGATGGATGCGAAGAGATCTCATGGAGGTCGCCTGGGCAAACGCGGAATGGCCGCCACTATGAAGGGACGTTGGCCGGGCGCAAGCGGCTAACCGTAACGTGCCGCCGGGATGCCCAGCCGCGCACGGGCTCCGCTCCGCCCGCTCCCGACCTAAGACGGCTTCGCCTCCGCCTTCTCGTCGCCCCAGGACCGCAACACCTGCGCAAGTGCTGCCACGCCCTTGCCGATCTCGGCCGCCTCGAGGCTCGCATAGCCCATGACGATGCCGGCCCGGTCCGGCCGATGGCCGGCATCACCTGCCGCATAGAGCGGCGAAACCGGATAGAGGCCGACGCCAGCCGCCCGCGCTCGCGCGATCAGCGCGTCTTCCTGCGCCTTTTCCAACTGCTCGAACCAGACGACCACGTGCAGGCCGGCATCGGCGCCGGATATGGTCACCGCGTCGCCGAGCTCCGCCTTGAGCGCCGTCAACAGGGCCTCCCGCCGGCGGCCATTGTTGCGCCGGCTGCGGCGGATGTGGCGCTCATAGGCGCCGCTTGCAATCATCGCCGCCAGTGCTTCCTGCTCGAGGCTTGGCGAATGGCGGTCGATCAGTTGTTTGGCGGCGGCAAAGGCCGGGACAAGCGGCGGCGGCACGACGAGATAGCCGAGCCGGAGCATCGGCGAGAGGCTCTTGGAAATCGTGCCGAGATAAAGCACGTTTTCCGCCTGCCCCATGGTCTGGAGCGGCGGGATCGGCCGGATGTCGTATCGATATTCGCCGTCGTAATCATCTTCGAGCACATAGGCCCCGGTTCGCCTGGACCAGGCCAGAAGCGCCTGCCGCCGCCGGGCCGAAAGCACGCTGCCGAGCGGGAACTGATGCGAGGGCGTGACATAGGCGAGCCTGGCATCCTCCAATTGTTCGAGGATGTCGGTCCTCAGCCCTTCCGCGTCGACGGCGACGGGAACCACCGCGGCGCCGGCGGCAGCAAAGACCCGGCGCGCCATCACATAGCCCGGATCCTCCATCGCCACCCGGTCGCCAGCATCGACGAGCACGCGCGCCGCAAGGTCCAGCCCCTGCTGCGAGCCGTTGACGACGACGATCTGATCCGGATCGCAACTGAGCCCTCGCGCGCGCCAGAGATAGGCCTGCAGGGCCATGCGCAGGGCAGACGAGCCGGCGGGGTGATCATAGGCAAGCCGCAGCCTTCGCCGGCGGAGCGCCGCGTTGACCGACTGCCGCCACGCCTCCTCCGGAAAATCCGCGGCCGACAGGTCGCCGTAACGAAAGTCGGCAATCAGCCGAGCAGAAACCGGCGGCATCCAGATCGGCCCGTCGCAAAGGGCAGCCCCCAGGCGTGACAGGCGAACCGCCGCCGCACCCTTGTCCCGATGCTTCTGGCTCGCTGGACGCCCGGGCGCGGCCACCGAGCCGGGACCCTGCCGGGCCGCAAGCAACGCGACCCGCGAGCGCGCGCCCTGCCGGCTTTCCAGATACCCCTCGGACAGAAGCTGCTCATAGGCGGCCGTCACCGTCGTGCGCGAAACGCCAAGCTCGGCGGCGAGCGCCCGCGTCGACGGCAGCAGCGCCTCGGCGCCATAGGTGCCGTCAAGGACCTGTGCCTTCAGCGCCTCATAGATCCGCCGGGCGGTCCCGACCGTCGCCTCTTCTTTCATCGTCACAAACTGGCCCACGTATTTATACGGAAACTGGATATTCTTGGCCGTCCAGTTTGCCTCTATGACGGGACGAGCACAAGGAGCGAGATCATGTACACACCGCCTGCCTTCAAGGAAGAAACGCTGAGCGTGTTGCACGACATCATCGAGGCGGCTTCGCTTTCGACCCTCGTCACCGCCACGGCCGATGGTCTGCTTGCGACCCCGCTGCCGCTGCTGCTTGATCGCAACGAGGGGCCGAACGGCACGCTCTACGGCCACGTCGCCCGCGCCAACCCGCAAGGAACGACACCGGTCATCGGCGCGGCTATGGCGACCTTCATGGGGCCGGACGCCTATGTCACGCCCTCCTGGTATGCCTCCAAGCGCGAACACGGCAAGGTCGTGCCGACCTGGAACTATGTCGCCGTGCACGCCTATGGCGCGGCCGAATTCTTCACCGACGAGGACCGGCTGCTCGACATCGTCACGCGGCTGACCAACCGGCATGAGGCCGGACGAGCCGAGCCCTGGCAGGTCAGCGACGCGCCCGCCGCCTTCGTCAAGGCGCAGCTTCGCGGCATCATCGGCCTCAGGCTGCCGATCGAGCGTCTCGACGGCAAGCGCAAGATGAGCCAGAACCGCAGTGCCGAGGACCGCACCGGCGTCGCGGCAGGACTTGCCGCCAGCGCCCGCCGCGAGGATCGCCTTGTCGCTGAGGAAATACCGGTCTGACCACGGACGAACGGACCGCCGGCGGCTGACCCGCCGGCCCGAGCACTTGTGATTTTCCTTCAACTTTCCCGCGCAAGCCCTTACAACGACTCCCGCAAGAGGCCACGCAGCAGCAGACGAGGTATAACCGCATGCCATCGCTCGACATTCTCCTTACCTTCTTCGTCACCACGGCGATCTTCGCCTATATCCCGGGCCCGGCCATGCTCTACGCCGCCGCGCAAACCGTGGCGCGCGGCCGCTCTGCCGGAATGATGGCCTCGCTCGGCATTCATCTCGGCTGTTACGTGCACGTCATTGCCGCAGCTGCCGGCCTTTCGATCCTGTTTCATGCGGTGCCGACGCTGTATCTGGCAGTGAAGCTTGCCGGGGCCGCCTATCTCGTCTGGCTCGGCTTCACGCTGATGCGTACCAAGGCGACGGGCGACGGCAGCCTGCCCCTGACCGAGGCGAAATCGGCGCGCCGCGCCTTCTTCGAGAGCATCACTGTCGAAGTACTGAACCCGAAGACCGCGATCTTCTTCGTCGCCTTCCTGCCGCAGTTCACCGATGCGTCTGCCGCCTTCCCGATCTGGGTGCAGTTCCTGCTGCTCGGTGCCCTCGCCAATCTGATGTTCTCCTCGGCCGATATTGTGTGCGTGTTCCTCGCCGGCGCCGTCGTCTCACGGATGCGCCGCTCCGGCAGGGCGCAGCGCCTGATGCAGCGCGCCGGCGGCACAGTGCTGATCGGGCTTGGCGCCCACCTCGCCTGGCAGCGGACCTGATGCCCGTCCGTTGAGCCGGCGCAGCGCCAGCCGATTGGCGCTGGCCGACTGGTGCTGCGCCGAGCGGCTCGCCGGTTGCACCGGCGCAAGTTGCCGCTATCATGCCCTTGAGGGCCATCGAGGGATACGCGCATGGGAGAAGGCGGCCAGGGAATTCGCACCACCGGCGCGGATGTGCTTGTCGATACGCTGCTTGCAAACGGCGTCGACGTCTGCTTCGCCAATCCCGGCACCTCGGAAATGCACTTCGTCGCGGCACTCGACCGCAAGCCGGAGCTGCGCTGCATCCTCGGCCTCAGCGAAGGCCTCGTGACCGGCGCCGCCGATGGCTATGCGCGCATGGCCGGGCGCCCGGCAGCGACCCTTCTGCACACCGGCCCTGGCCTTTCCAACGGCCTTGCCAACCTGCACAACGCCCGCCGCGCCCGGGCGGCTGTCGTCAACATCGTTGGCGACCACGCCTCCCATCACCTCCCGCTCGACGCACCGCTGACGACCGACATCGAGAGCTTGGCCGCGCCGATGTCGAACTGGGTCCGGCGCGTGAAGGATCCGGCTGATGTCGGCCCCACCGTTGCCGCCGCCGTTCAGGCCGCGCTGACGCCGCCGGGTGTCGCCACCATGATCCTGCCCGCCGACGCCGCCTGGGGAACGCTTGACCTTGCCACCGCGCCACAAAAGGCGCCCATCGAAGCGCCGCGGCCGGCCAGCGCCGAGACGGTGCGCGAAGTGGCCCGCCTGATACGTTCGAATCCTCAAGGGGTCGCCATGGTCGTCAGCGGCGCTGCGGCGCAGGCCGATGGCCTTGCCGTTGCCGGGCGGATCGCGGCTGCGTGCGGCATCCAGCTTTTCAACGAGGTTCTGGTCGCCCACACCCAGCGCGGCCGCGGACGGGTCGCGCCGGCGCGCATCCCCTACCCGATCGACATGGCGCTCGCCACGCTCAAGGACGTCCGCGTTCTCATCCTTGTCGGCGCGCCGGAGCCAGTCGCCTTCTTCGCCTATCCCGGCATGCCGGGCCGGCTGGTGCCGGAGGGCTGCACGGTCGCAACCCTTGCCCGCCATGGCGAAGACCTGAAGGCGACGCTGGAGGCGCTTGGTGACGAACTCGGCGTCAGCCCGACCGGGCCGCTGCCGACGGCAGGCACCCCCACCGACACCGGCGAGCCCTCGGGCCCGCTCACCGAAGACGCGATCGCCGTCATCGTCGCGCACAAGGTGCCGGAGGACGCAATCGTCTGCGACGAAGGGGTCACCTCGGCGCGGCGCTTCTTCGCCCTGTCCGCCTTCTCCGCGCCGCACGACCTCATCATGCAGACCGGCGGCGCGATCGGCGACGGTATCCCGCTTGCGACCGGCGCGGCCATCGCCTGCCCCGATCGGAAAGTGATCTGCCTGCAGGCCGACGGCAGCGCCATGTACAACATTCAAGGCTTGTGGACCCAGGCGCGCGAAAACCTCGACATCGTCACCGTCATCTTCTCCAACCGCACCTATGCCATCCTGCATGCCGAGATGCGCAATGTCGGCGTCGGGGAGATCGGCATCAATGCGCGGCAGATGCTGAACCTCGACAACCCCGCGCTCGACTGGGTGTCGCTTGCCCGCGGCCTTGGCGTCGAAGCTGCCGTTGCCACTTCCTGCGAGGCCTTCGCCGCGCTCTTTTCCGCAGCGCTGTCGCGGCGCGGACCGTTCCTGATCGCGGCGCGCCTGGCGTGAGTTTCGGCGCCGTTTTCGCAGTCCTTGGGACGGCGATTGGCGAGCAGCCGCGGTACCCCGGATCGCCCGGAAAAGGGCCGCCCAGCACCCGATAATCACAGGGTAACATATTGATATAAATAGTCTTTTTACAAAGATTCGGGCGCAAACTTGCGCCTGCGGACTTCTCGCTTATATTAGCGACGCCCTAGGTTCGCACTCATCTGCCTTGAGTCGCATTTCAGTTTTGGGCCCCCTTCAACCGGCAGCGTTCTTTGCCGGTGGACCAACGAAGGAGACACTTCATGTCCTTTAAGAAAGACCTAACCAAGGCTCCAGGCGCATCTCTGTCCCGCGTCAAAATCGGAGCCGCCATCAAGCGTTCGCGTGAAACCGCCGGTTATTCGGTTGACGATCTGTCGGTCACGACAGGCCTGACGGAAATTGAAATATCCAAGATCGAGCTCGGCGCCGATACCGATCCCGCCAAGCTGCAGCGCATCGCCGCCGCACTGCAGGTCTCGCCGCAGACCTTCACCTGAAAAGCGGGGGCGGTGCGCGACAGATACGCGTACCGCCGCCTGACCTCCCCTGCCACGGCTGTCTGGCGTGTTTCCTTTACCCCGTAGCCGATTAAAGGACAAAAGCATGCAGGATTTCAAAGTTCTGCAGCGACCTTCGCCCGTCTGACAAGACGCCCGGCGCTGTCGGGCGCGATGCGGAAGGCCAAGCCAGACTTCTCCCGACAGCAATCACGCAAATGCACCGCCTCCAAAGCGGTCGCGCTGTCGGCTGACCCATGCGCCATATTCAGTCTCCATCGGCAGGGACCGAGCGTTCAATAGAAAGAAAAATAGCGGCACGAAAACCCGCATTTTCAGGCCTTTGACAAGGCTTATACAAGGACGGGAAAATAGATAATTTAATATTTTCATTGAGTTTCAAAAAGTATCGTCTATATATCAACTCATCGAATATTGCTTGTGACCTTTGACACAGCGCTTATGCGCGGCCAGATCTCCTCTCAAATATCGATCACCGCCAGAGAAATATTTTCTGGCAAACTCCACGATTGAAAGGAAATCGTCATGGCTTCGGGCACTGTAAAGTGGTTCAACAGCACCAAGGGCTTCGGCTTTATTCAACCGGATGACGGCAGCACCGACGTGTTTGTCCATATCTCCGCAGTAGAACGCGCTGGTCTGCGCTCGCTCGCCGACGGTCAGAAGGTGACCTTCGACGTCGTCGCCGACCGCAAGTCGGGCAAGAGCTCGGCCGACAATCTGCGCGCCGAATAATTTGTCATTCGCCCTTCTCTGACCACGGATGTACTGGCAGGAAAGGCTTGAATGACGGGAAGAGGTCGGGGAACAACCCGGCCTTTTTGCATCTTTGGCCCCTTCACTTCCGATATGGAGCTCGTCATGAGCCGCACGGCCTGCGAGATCGGCGACAGGGTCAAACTGAGGGCATCCGCCACACAGTCGGCCTTGGTCAGCCCCTTCGGCGTCATCGTCGGCCTTTTGCCCACGGAAGATCGCGGCGAGCCCCGCTTTCGCGTACGGGTCGACGGTGAGACATTTGAACGCTCGGTCCTTGCGACCGACATCGAACACGCCGAGACCGCCACACCGGACCCCGCTCAGGCGGAAGCTACCGGCCCCTGGCTCAAGAAACTGAGCGCCAAGCGCGGCAGATAGGCGCATGCGCCTCGCCCGCGCTGCAATCGACAACAGGAGAACATGTTTTGCAGGTACTCGTTAGAGACAACAACATCGACCAGGCTTTGCGCATTCTGAAGAAGAAGATGCAGCGCGAAGGGCTTTTCCGCGAGTTCAAGGCCCGCAGCAGCTATGAAAAGCCGTCGGAAAAGCGCGTGCGGGAAAAGGCGGAAGCCGTCCGACGCCAGCGCAAGCTGGCGCGCAAGAAGCTGCAGCGCGAAGGCCTGCTGCCCAGCCCCAAGAAGGCGGCGCGCACGCGCTGACCCCTCTGGGTCGGCAGCACCCGCCCGTTTCAGGAGACAGGTCATGACGCCCAACGCTAACGCAGCATTCAAGCCGGCCAAGACCTCCGCGAGCGACAAGGCGGCCGCAACCGATCATACGGCGAGAGCCATCGTTGCGGCTGAAAAGATCGCCCGCGACAAGAAGACCGAAAAGCTCAAGGCGCAACGCCTTGAGCGCGCCGCCGCCGAACCGGCCGCGGAGGTGTCCGCAAGCAAGCCGACCCGGAAATCGCGCCGGTCCTGACTGACACAGAAACACACACCCTCCTGGCCGCCGGCAACGGGCGTCACCCTGAGGTCATCCCAGCACGGTCCACCCGAGACGGAAAGACGCTCCGGGGGTAGAATTCCTGGAAGAGCGCCTTGCGCGCTCGCACGCATGCGCCACGCAAACGACAGTTCCCATCAACAGGAGGGGCCTATGTCATCCGCAGAGCAGCATCCACTGATTCCCTCGGACCTTGCCATGCTCGACGGCGTGCTGCGGCGCGCGGGCTTTCGCCAACATGTCGACCTTGATGACCAGGAAAGCCTCCGTCTTGCCGCCGTCTTTCTGATCGGCAGGTTCCAGGCGGGCGTTATCACCGCCGATGCCCTGCTTTGCGAGCTTCAGGGCCGGAGCGGGCAGCGCACTCCGCGTCAGATTGAAACCGCAAATCTCGAACAGTGGGAGAACGATGGCGGCGCGCCGCAAAGGCGCAGCGCCGTTACCCGCTACACCGGCGCCCGACGCCTCCCCTGGCCGGAGGCCATGCCGCCCCGGGACCTTGCCTCGTTTGCTCGCAAAGGCCCCAAATCGGGATGAGGCTTGTGTGCTGGAACGCAAAAGGGTGCCGCCAAGGGGATCTTCCTTGTGCCGGACACTTTTGAGGCGCATGGTTTGACGATCGACACGGGCCGACTTGGCTTATCGCGGTGTGAGGGGCTCTCGAGCCGCCATATCCTCCTTTATCGACAGCAGCGCATGCGCGCGTTCGCGCCAAGGCGAGCCGCCGTCTGGCCAATTTCGCGGGCTGGGTAGCCATTGTCGTCACTGCCGAATTGCGGGCACCGCATTTCGCTCGAACGAACGGCGACGAGCCGCCGCTTACTCACGATTGGACGAACCCATGTTCCACACGCTGACACACAGACTTCGCCGATACGACTATACCCTGGCGGCAATCAAGGCGTCACTCGTCCTGTCCCTGCTCTTCGTCGCGTTCGTGACGCTAAGCGGCCTCTTGTGGTGACGTCCGCCGCAAATCCATGATGTTCCGTGAGATGACACGCAGCCATCCGCGACGGAGTGCTTCCCCATATTGCGCCGACGTGGCGATCGGGGGCAAATTGCCTCACGATTCTCCCTGAGCTCCGTCACACCGGGGCACCCATCGGCATCGCGCCCGCAACGGAACATCTCATGCCACTTCACCTCGAAACTCCGCTGATCGAATCCCTGCCGCTGGGGCTTGCCTCGGGCCGCTCAATCTTTCTGAAGATGGACGCGCTGCAGCCACCGGGTTCGTTCAAGATCCGCGGCGTCGGCGCTGCCTGCGAGCACCACGCGCGCGCCGGCAAGCGGCGCTTCGTCTCCTCCTCCGGCGGCAATGCCGGCATGGCGGTCGCCTATGCCGGGCGCATGCTTTCGATCCCTGTATCCGTCTTCGTTCCCGAAACGACGACCGAGCGCGCGAAGGGCCTGATCCGCCAGCAGGGCGCCGACGTCATCGTGCACGGCGCCGCCTGGGATGAGGCGAATGCCGCCGCCCTCGCCTCCCTCGATGCCGACACCGCCTTCATCCATCCCTTCGACGACCCGCTGCTGTGGACCGGTCACGCGACGATGATCGACGAGGTCGCGCGATCCGGCCTCGCCTTCGATGCCGTGGTGCTGTCGGTCGGCGGCGGCGGACTGTTTGCCGGCGTTGCCGAGGGGCTCGCGCGCAACGGGCTTGACCACGTGCCGATCCTTGCCGTCGAGACCGAAGGCACCGCTTCGCTGGCCGCCTCGATGGACGCGGGCACGCTGACGGAACTCCCCTCCGTCAGCGGCATCGCAACGTCGCTCGCCGCCCGCAAGGTCAGCGAGCGCGCCTTCGAGCTGAGCCAGACGCGCCCGGTCGAGAGCGTCGTCGTCAGCGACACGGACGCCGCGCAAGCCTGCATCCGCTTCCTCGACGACCACCGCGTGCTGGTCGAGCCCGCCTGCGGCGCCGCCCTCGCCGTCGCCTACGCCCACGCCGACCGGCTGGCGCGCTTCGAGCGCATCCTGATGATCGTCTGCGGCGGTGCGACGACGACGGTCGAAAGGCTGCAGGCCTGGCAGGAGTTTTGAACCAAGCGCCCGGCCTCCCGGCCATTGATATCAGGTTGATCTGGAAATCACCTCTGCGCGAACTTATGTCCTGTACGAAACCACAGCGTGTTCCGGCTCGCGGCAGGGAAGGCAGATGCTTGATACGTTCATTCGCCATGCGACGACCACCCTCCGGGTTCTCTGGTGGATGACGATCGTCGGCACGGCGACCACTTTCGGCACCCTTTACGGCTGGCAGGGTTACGGCTTGGACGGCGCAATCGGCTTCGGTCTGGTTGGTTTCACCGCTGGCGCGGCCTTTGCCGCCCTGTTCCCCGAAATCTGTCTTGAGCTGTTCGGAAGGGTCTTTCTGGGCGTCTTTCGGCTTCTCTGGGATTAGTCTGACCCAATTCCAGGAAAAGCGTGAAGCTATCCGGGAGATGTATGCCAAACGAAAAAAGCCGGAGCATGCGCCCCGGCTTTCTCATTCAACCGTTCGATAAGGCTTAGTTCTTCGCCTTGTCGACCAGCTTGTTCTTGCCGATCCAGGGCATCATGCCGCGAAGCTTGGCGCCGACTTCTTCGATCTGGTGGCTGTCGTTGACGCGGCGGATGCCCTTGAAGCGAGCCGCACCCGACTTGTATTCCTGCATCCACTCGGAGGTGAACTTGCCGGTCTGGATGTCCTTGAGGACGCGCTTCATTTCGGCCTTGGTTTCTTCGGTGATAATGCGCGGACCCGTGACGTATTCGCCCCACTCGGCCGTGTTCGAGATCGAGTAGTTCATGTTGGCGATGCCGCCTTCATAGATCAGGTCGACGATCAGCTTTACTTCGTGCAGGCACTCGAAATAGGCCATTTCCGGGGCGTAGCCGCCTTCGACCAGCGTTTCGAAGCCGGCGCGGATGAGCTCGACGAGACCACCGCACAGAACGACCTGTTCGCCGAAGAGGTCGGTTTCGCACTCTTCCTTGAAGTTGGTCTCGATGATGCCCGAACGGCCGCCGCCGACGCCGCAGGCGTAGGAGAGAGCGAGGTCAAGGGCGTTGCCCGAAGCGTCCTGGTGAACGGCAACGAGGCAGGGAACGCCGCCGCCCTTCTGGTATTCGCCGCGAACCGTGTGGCCCGGGCCCTTCGGCGCGATCATGACGACGTCGAGCGAAGCCTTCGGCTCGATCAGGCCGAAGTGAACGTTGAGGCCGTGGGCGAAAGCGATCGCAGCGCCGTCACGGATGTTGCCGGCGATTTCGGCCTTGTAGATTTCGGCCTGGAGTTCGTCCGGGGTCGCCATCATGATGAGGTCGGCCCACTTGGCGGCTTCTGCTACCGAGAGAACCTGGAGACCGTCGGCCTCGACCTTGGCAGCCGTTGCCGAACCCGGCTTCAGAGCGATGCGGATTTCCTTGGCGCCGGAATCCTTGAGGTTCAGCGCATGGGCGCGGCCCTGGCTGCCGTAGCCGACGATGGCGACCTTCTTCGACTTGATCAGGTTGATATCGGCATCACGATCGTAATAGACGCGCATTGTTGTGGTCCTTCCCGTTGTTTGTCAGTTGCTTCCGCTGCATTACCCGGGAGCTCCGGGCCCTGCAGCAATTCCTGGTGTCGCAGCGACCTTTACGCTTCTTTCGAAGCGCGACGCTGTGACTTTTCTTTGCCGCAGCGACCTTTACGCTTCTTTCGAAGCGCGGCGCTGCGGGCCGTTACCTTTTCGTGCCGTAAAGCGAAAGGAAGGCGGATACCGCCTGCTCCGCCTTGCGGCCAAAACTTTGTCTCATCTCGCCGGCCTCTTCGCCGAGCAGCATCTTCAGATGCCAGTCGGAGACGATCAGCCCATAAAGCGCGCCATAGGCCTCGTCGGCATCGTCGAACGTCAAGAGGCCTGCCTTGCGGCCGGCTTCGAGCAGCGCTGCGGCCCGGCGGCCGATCTGCCGACGCCCGCGTTCCTGCAGCATGTGGCCGAGCTTGGAGCCGTCGCGGCTCGCCTGGCCGATCGCCAGACGGTTGAGCGCCAGCGACACGTCACCGGCGAGAACCTCAAGCAGATCCTTGGCAAAAACGATCAGATGCCGCTGCAGGCTCTCGGCATCGAGCGCGCGGGCGGCAACGTCCTGCGTGCGCACCTTGCTCGCCTGGAAGCCGATCATCGCCGAAATCAGCCCGTCACGATCGCCGAACCACTTGTAGAGGCTTTCCTTGGAGCAATTGGCAGCACGCGCGATTCCGGCCGTCGTCAGCGCCTTTTCGCCGCCGTCGACGAGAAGTCGCAATGCCTGCTCGAGAACGGCGCCCTGACGTTCCGTCAGCCCCTCCCCGGCATTCGCCTCCCTCATCGCCACAGTCATCTGTACGCTGCCTCGCCCTCGATCAGTACCGTACGGTACGGTTCGCAGTGTTCTAGTGAAGCCTCTCCAGAGCGTCAAGACGATTCTTGCAAAGGGGCGAAATTTCGACGGTGACGGCGCAGAAGCAGCGCCATAGGGTGCGAACCGACGGAATGGAGGTCGACCTGCCCTCGTCAGACGCAGGTGTTTGATCGTGGCGCGGTCGACCACGCGATCGATGGAATGGAGTCCAACGCATGCAGCAGCCGGCCCTCGGTATCCTGATTGGAGGAAGCTCGCATGTCGGGAAGTCGACACTCGCCAGGGCTCTCGCAAGTTCGCTCGGGCGGGAGCTGATCTCGACGGACGATCTGGGGCGCCATCCCGGCAGGCCCTGGCCGTCGGTCCGTCCTCAGGTCGCCGAGTATTATGCAAGCCTGACCGACGAGACCATCCATTGGTTCCTGAAAGTGCACCACGAAAACATGTGGCCGCGCATCCGCCAGATCATCGAAAGCCGCCTGGAACACGCTCAACCCTTCGTGCTTGAAGGTGCCGCGCTCCGGCCGGAATATATGGCTCAATTCGAACAAGAGGACATCCTCCCCCTGTTTCTCTACGCGGATGACGCTTTCCTGCGCCGGCGCATGCTGGAAGAATCTCGGCGCGCAGATGTGGACGGGACGAAGGCCGCGATCATCGACAAGTTCATCGAGCGCTCGATCCGCGAAAACAGAGAGATGCTGGAGGCTGCCGGAGCCGTCGACATCCGGTGTATCGATGGCGCGGCGCCCGGCGCGCTCGACGCCTTGGTGAAAGAGTTTTCGGCGGCCTGATCACCGAGGTCGGCCAACCGAACGTTACATGCGCCGCACCGGCTCCATTCCAAGAAGCTCCAGACATTTCCCGATGACCCTTGCGACCAGCCTGCATGTGGCAAGCCGACCCAACGGATCGTCTGCCTTCAGCACCGGGCAATCCGCGTAGAAGCGGCTGAACGCATCTGCCACCTGGTAGGCCCGGTCGGCGATCTCGAAGGATTCGAGCTGTTGCGCCGCCTGCGAAAGCGCATGCGGATACCAGAGACATTCCATCAGCACGGCCCGCTCGGACGGATGGCTGATCGAGACCATCTCGGCTGGAACCATGCCCGCCTCCTCGGCCTTGTCCAGGATCGATGAGATCCGGGCGTAGGCATATTGAAGATACGGACCCGTCCGCCCCTCGAAGGAGGTCATCCTGTCGATGTCAAAAACATAACCTGTGTTTCGCGGCGTGGAGAGGTCGGTAAACTTCAGGGCGCCGAGACCGACGGCCGTGGCCGCCTCGCCTTCAGTCACCTTTTCCGACGACTTGGCAAGCGCCAGATCGATCATGTCGCCGAGCGAGGCGGCCGACCCGTCGCGGGTCTTGAAGGGCTTGCCGTCGCTGCCACGAACGGTGCCGAAGGTCGCGTGCCGCAGTTCGACGCCATCGGCATAACCTGCCGTCCGCGCCGCCGAAAACACGCTGGCAATATGCAGCGCCTGCCGGTCGTCGGTGCAATAGACGATCTGCTCTGCACCGAGATCGCGCACCCGCTGGCGCAGCGTCGCGAGATCCGTCGTGCCGTAAAGCGCAGCGCCGTCGCTCTTCTGAAGAAGCAGAGGTGGTGCATTGTCTGGAAGTCCGTCACCGGCGACATCGATGACAAGAGCACCGTCGCTCTCCCGAGCGAGCTTGCGGGCAACGAGGTCGGCAAGCATGGGCACGACTTCTGCATGCGCATCGCTTTCCCCTTTGAACAGGTCGAAATGCGCCCCTAGCACTTGTGCTGTAGCCGAGATCGCGACCAGGGAAATGGCCCGCATGCGCCCCCAGGCCGCGGTCAGGAGTGGATCTCCGTCCTGCAGTCTCGTGGTCAGCATCCGCGCCCGCGCAAGCGACGTCTCGTCCTGGCAGGCCGCATTGCCCGACCTGTAGAGAATGCCAAGTTCATCGACGGTCATGGCATCGAATGCGCGGGGATCGATGAAGGGCGCGGGGTCGCCGGCTTTCCATCCGGCGGCCAGGGCCGCACCTAACAGAAGCTTGCCCATCTGCAGGCCCCAGTCGCCGAGATGGATATCGGACAGCACGTCGTGGCCGATCTCAAGCAGGATGCGCCGCAGGCTTTCGCCGATGACGAAGGAACGCAGGTGCCCGACATGCAACGCCTTGGCGACGTTGGGTCCGCCGAAATCGATGATGGTGCGCAGCGGCTGCACCTTCTCGGCGGCAAGCGACCCATCGGCCAGCATCGCCGTCGCCTCCGCGGCAACCGCCGCATCCGTCAGCCGGACGTTGATGAAACCCGGCCCGGCGACGGACACCTCCGCGAATTCTTCGCCGCGCGCCGTCTCGGCAACCTCAGCGGCAAGTTCGCGCGGATTCCGGCCGGCGGATTTTGCCAACCGCATCATGTCGTTGCATTGGAGATCGCCGAACTCGGGCCGTGTCGACCGGGCGATGGAGGGTTCGGCGTTAAGGCCGTTCAGTTCATAGGCGCGAGCAAGGGCTGCGAGTGCTGCCGATTTGACGGACATGGATCATTTCCTGAAATTGCATGAAAAGGAGCGCAAAAGCGTTGAGAGCTTCAGCGTCGTCGTTCTGCAATTTTCGGAACCATGTTCATGGCAAACCTCGAGATTGGAGCCCTTCAATAGTCCGTTCGGTGACCGCTGGCAATGTTATGATCGGCTGCGCCGTCACTACGTTGGTGTGGCTCAGAAGGCCCCCTCTTCCGCCTGACGGCACCCACTCGCCCGACAAGGCCCGCCCGATTTCCCGCTAATCGCGGACTTCGTTCGCAGTGCCGGCAGCATGGCACGTCACCTATATCCCCGCCCGCGGGGAGAGCGTTATTCCTCGGGTTAAACCCGATGAGCGGGGCAATGCCTCTGGACACGCGAACACCGCGCCTCAACCAACACCTACTTCCACCCCCGAACCGCCTCTTCGATGAAAGCCGCGACCGCCGCCACGCTCGGCACGCGCGCCCGTTCCGGGTGCATCATCAGATAGACCGGGCGCTCGGCGGCCGCCCCCGGTTCGTCCACCGCCTCGAAACGCGGATCGCGTGAGGCCGAAACCTCCGGCAGCATCAGTTCGGCACCGAGCGAAAGGGCCGCCTCCATCAGGATCTCCAGCTTGTCGGCCGTCAGCGCCACGCGGGCATACGGCCTCAGCCGGTCAAGCGCCTGCATCTCCGGCACATGGGCGAGTGCCGGGCCGTAGCGCACGACCGGGCATGGGCCTTCGCCCTGCCCCCTCGGCCGGAACAGGCGGAAACGCAGCGTGCCGAGGCTCTTCACCCGCACGCTGTCTTCGCCGGTGCTCGCCATGCGGATGGCGATGTCGGCCTCGCGCCGCTCGATGCTCAGCATCTGGTTGTCGGCAACGAGATCGAGGGTGAGGCCCGGATGGCGCTGTTCGAGGCGGGCAAGCGCCGGCGCCAGGATGGCGCTCAAGACGAAGCCGATGCTGGTCACCCGTACCTGGCCCTGCAGTTCCGCCGTGCGCCGCAGCAGCGTCGCCAGCGACAGCGACGCCTCCTCCGAGATCGTCCGAAGCCGCTCGACGACGGGGGAAAGCACCGGCGTCGGCGTCAGCCGGCCGTCGATGCGGTCGAAGAGCGCCGCCCCCACCCGCCGCTCCAGCGCCGCAAGCCGGCGCGACACCGTGGTCTGGTCGACACCAAGCGAGCGCGCCGCCTGGCTGAGCGTCGCACCGCGCACCAGATGATCGAGCAGTTCGAGATCCGCCCATCCCCCTGCATTCATGCAGATAGTCCTCCGAAAAATTCGGATCACTCTGCGCCAACGCAGCCGCTAAGATCAAGCCCATAGACCGACCGCTTCGACGAACCAACGCCAGGGCTACGGCCCCGAAACCACCGCCCGGCCAGGGCTGCCTTCCACCGCCCCCCCTGCGCCGTCCGCACAAACAAGGAGCCTTCCCATGTCCGATTCCGCGCCCGCAGCAACCCTTTTCACACTTGCCGGCGTCACGCTCGCCCCGCCGCCGCTTGGCGAAGCGACGCTGGTGCTGATCGACTACCAGAACGAATATCTGGCCGGCCCCGTGCGCCTGGTCGAGCCGGAAGCGGCGATCGAAAAGGCGCGGCAGTTGCTGGTCGCCGCTCGCGCCGCCGGCGCGAAGATCATCCACGTCGCTCATAAGGGGGCCGCCGGCGGCATGTTCGACCGGGGGGCGCACCGCGGCGCGATCGTCGATGCGCTGACGCCAATCGCCGGCGAAGCGGTGGTCGAGAAGATCCGGCCCAACGGCTTTTCGGACACCAACCTTGCCGAAATCATTGGCCCGGCCGGCACGCCGGTGATCTTCGCCGGCTTCATGACCCACAATTGCGTGTCGTCGACGGCCCGCGCCGCCAAGGATCTCGGCTACGGCATCACCATCGCAGCCGATGCCTGCACCACACGCGACCTGCCATCGGCAAGCGGCACCATCTCCGCCCGTGCCCTGCATGAGGCCGAACTTGCCGGCCTTGCCGACCACCACGGCGCGGTCGTCAATGTCGCCGCGCTGATTGCGGCACGCAGCTGAGAGACCCGTCGTTCCCTTCGAAAACGGGCGTCCGCAGCTGCGGGCGCCTTTCTCTTGCCATGCAGATGGCGAAGATTACGAAAATATAATGATCTCAATGCTTTTCGCCGGGTCCATTCGCTTCTATTTTTGAACCTATCCATTTTGGCATCGGCGATGCCGGTTAGGCGCAAGCGATGAACAAGACAGCCAAGACGGCGCGAGCCGACACCACGCCCCGAGACGATGCGGCGCCCAACGTCACCTTCATTCCCGGTGCGGTGAAGACGGTGAAGCGCAGGCGCCGCTCGCGAGCCTGGCTGTGGCTGCCCGTCATCCTCGCCGTCGCCGGCGCCGGCTATTACGGCTGGACGCGCTATGGAGAGAACCCGGCCTCGACCGCAATGGTGACCGAGGTGGTTGCGCGCGGCGACATCGAAAACAGCGTCACCGCTGTCGGTACGCTCGACGCGGTCAATTCCGTCGATGCCGGCGCCCAGGTCTCCGGCCAGTTGAAGGCGCTGCATGTGGCGATCGGCGACACGGTCACGCAAGACCAGCTCGTCGCCGAGATCGATCCGGCCACCATCGAGAACCGCATCGAGATCGACCAGGCGGAGCTCGCCAACCTTCAGGCCCAGCTCATTTCCAAGAGGGCGCAGCTCGTCCTCAAGCAGGCCAATATCGATCGCCAGCGCAATCTCGTCGAAACCAGGAGCGTGGCGCAATCGACGCTCGACCAGGCGATTGCCGATCTCGCCGCCGCCGAGGCCGACGTCAACGCCATCGAGGCGCAGATCCGCAAGCAACAGGCGACCCTTGCCGGCGACAAGGTCGATCTCGGCTACACCAAGATCTACGCGCCGATCTCGGGCACCATCGTCGCCAACCCGGCCAAGGCCGGCCAGACGCTGAACGCCAACCAGACGACGCCGACCATCGTCACCATCGCTGACCTCTCGACCATGACCGTCAAGGCGCAGGTGTCGGAAGCAGACGTCACCCGGCTGAAGGTCGGCATGGATGCCTATTTCACCCTGCTCGGCCAGCCCGGCAAACATTTTGCCGGCAAGCTTCGCCAGATCCAGCCGATGCCGGACACGGCCAACAACGTCGTGCTCTATTACGCACTGTTCGACGTGCCCAATCCCGAAGGCGAACTGATGATGTCGATGAGCGCCCAGGTGTTCTTCGTGCAAGCCGCCGCCAAGGACGTATTGATCGTGCCGAGCGGCGCCTTGAGCCATCCGGCCAAGGGTACGGGAGATGCAACGGGTGAGAGCAACGGCCGACGCGACGGCCAGAGAAACGGAACCGGAAGCGGGCCCCGCAAGGCGCAGGTGACCGTGGTTACGGCTTCCGGCGCGCTCGAAACCCGCGACGTCGAAATCGGCATTCGCAACCGCGTCAGCGCCGAGATCAGAAGCGGCCTCCAGGAGGGCGAGAAGGTGGTCGTCAGCACCGGATCGACAGGGAGCGGCAACGCCCGCGACAACCGAAACCAGCGTGGCATGCGCATGCCGCCGATGTTCTGATCCAAGCTCGATAGTGGCCATGACCCCGCTTCTCTCACTCAGGCACGTCAGCAAGACCTATTTCAACGGCGACCTCGCCGTCGAGGTTCTGCACGGCCTGTCGCTCGATATCGAGGCGGGCGAGTTCGTGGCGATCGTCGGCCAGTCGGGTTCCGGCAAGTCGACGCTGATGAACATACTCGGCTGCCTCGACCAGCCGACCGGCGGCGACTACCTGATCGATGGCGAGAGCGTCGCTACCCTCGACAGTGACGAGCTCGCGGCCCTTCGCCGCCGCACCTTCGGCTTCGTCTTCCAAAGCTACAACCTCATCCCGACAGCAAGCGCCAAGGAAAATGTCGAGGTACCGGCCGTCTACGCCGGCATGTCCGCCCGCGACCGGCACGACCGCGCCGAGGCGCTGCTTGAAGCGCTGAAGCTCGGCGAGCGCCTCGACCACCGGCCGGGCCAGCTGTCGGGCGGCCAGCAGCAACGCGTCTCCATCGCCCGCGCGCTGATGAACGGCGGCCGGGTGATCCTGGCCGACGAGCCGACCGGCGCGCTCGACAGCCAGAGCGGCTCCGACGTGATGGCGCTGTTGCGCGACATGAACGAGCAGGGCCACACGGTCATCGTCATCACCCACTCGCGCGAGGTCGCCGAACAGGCCGACCGGCTGATCGAGATCCATGACGGCCGCATCGTCGCCGACCGCGCCAAGAAAGCCCGCGTCAACGCCGAAGGGGCGGCCGCCCTCGCCCGCCATGTCAGCGAAGGCTCGGCCGCGATCGCCGACGTCACCGAAGCGGTGAAGATGGCGTTCCGGGCGCTGAAGGCCAATCTGTTCCGCACCATCCTGACCCTGCTCGGCATCGTCATCGGCGTCGGCTCGGTGGTCGCGATGCTCGCGATCGGTACCGGCGCGCAGGATTCCGTTTTGAGCCGCATCTCGTCGATGGGCTCGGATCTGCTGGTGGTGCGGCCGAGCATGGCGAATTTCCGCGGCAGCGCGGGCGGCAGCAACGTGACGCTGGTGCCCGCGGACGCGGACGCGATCCTGGAGGTGCCGAATGTCGCCTTCGCCGTGCCGGAGATGACGAGCTCCGTCACGCTTCGCCGCGGCAATGTCGACTATCAGACCACCGCCAACGGCACCGTACCGCAGTTTACCACCGCCAAATCCTGGAAGATGGCCAAGGGCGAGTTCATCAACCAGAATGACATGGACACCTACGCACCTGTGGCCGTACTCGGCCAGACGGTCGTGAAAACGCTTTTCCCCGACGGCGACAACCCGATCGGGCAATATGTGCTGGTCAACAAGATCCCCTTCCAGGTGATCGGCGTGATGGCGGAAATGGGCGCCACCTCCTTCGGCAACGACCAGGACGACGTGGTGCTGGTGCCGCTTTCGACCGGCAGCATCCGCCTCTTCGGCCAGCGCAACATCCGCACCATCACCGTTCAGGTGAAGGACGGTTCGGCGATCGACATCACGCAGCAGACGATCCAGGCGCTGCTCGACCAGCGCCACAAGCGCCAGGACACGCAGATCACCAACATGTCCTCCGTGCGCGAGGCCTTCACCGAGACCTCGAACACGCTGAAACTGTTCCTCGCCTCGGTCGCCGCGATCTCGCTGCTCGTTGGCGGCATCGGGGTCATGAACATCATGCTCGTCTCGGTCAGCGAGCGCACGCGAGAGATCGGCGTGCGCATGGCGACCGGCGCCCGCCAGCGCGATATCCTGCTGCAGTTCATCATCGAGGCGCTGGTCGTCTCGGCGATCGGCGGCACGCTCGGTGTGGCGCTCGGGCTCGGCACCGGCGCGCTTGCCGGCCAGTTCGGCATGCCCGTTTCCTTCACCTTCGGCCCGGTCGCGCTCGCCTTTGCCTGCGCCTTCCTGACCGGCCTCGTCTTCGGCTTCCTGCCCGCCCGCAACGCCTCGCGCCTGCAGCCGGCGGTGGCGCTGAGCGCGGATTAGGCAAAAGCCACGCTCCTGCCCGCCAGACGATAGACAAGTGTCGCGACACGACCCAAGATGGCAGGCATTGCATGCTTGGGGGATGATTCGCGATGTGGACGGCGTTTGCTGTTTTTTACTGCCTGTTGGCGACGTTCGGCGTCCTGCTTGGCGGCTACATCATGGCGGGCCGGTCAGTGCCGATGTCGACTATCGGCCTTGGCCTGGCTTCCGTGGCCTTCGTGATGGCGTTCGCCACCATCCCGGCCGGAAGCGACGTGGGCGTCACGAACCTCATCTGGCTGGTGCTCGGCCTGGCTCTCAACTATTTCAGCTGGCTCGGCGTCTGGCGCTATGGACGGCGCATGGCGCAGCAACCGGCGCAAGCGCGGTAGAGGCAAGCGTTGCGGGATCTATTCCAGGCTGGTGCGGATCCTGCGGCAAAACCCCGTTCCTTCTGAGGACGGACGAAGCATGCTGGTTGGGAGATAGGCGTCGCGATGTGGAAGGCGTTTGCAGTTCTCTATGGGCTGCTTTTCATTTTCATGCTGTCATCGGCTTTCGTCACGCTACCCCCTGAAATCGCGGTGCAGCTGTCGTCCGCCGACCGAGCCCTGTTCTATGCGGGCCTGGCCGTGGAATTTGCTGCCATGATAGGCGTCTTTGCCTATGCCTTCGGCCTGAGGGTCCCGCCCTTGTCATTTTGGCGGCCATTCAGCTGGGTTCTCGCCTGCTGGTGTCTCTACACGTTGATGGCCGATGCCTGGGATCTCGTCACGCTCATTTCCAGCCCCCAGCCCGGAGACGAAGGCCTGCTGTCGGCCTCCCTCGGTTTGCTGTTCCTGCTCCTTCTCAGCTATTTCGGCTGGCTCGGCGTCTGGCGCTATGGCCGCCGCATAGAGCAGCAGCCGGCCGCCATGGGCTGACAGCGGAACGTCAGCGCGCCAAGCACTCCGGTGAAAGAATGAGAGAGCGGGCGGCATGCAGGCCGTTTGAGGCGTAAGGCCTTGCGACAACCTCGCCCGCCGAACGATAGACAAGGCGCCCATCACCGCCGAAGCTGCCACCAACGCAGATACAGGATGATTCGCGATGTGGAAGGCATTTGCAATTTTCTACGTGCTCAGCCTTGCTTTCGGCCTGGTCATAGGCGCGACGCTGCTCCTGAGCTTTTGGGACGAGATGGCATACGGGATCAAGATCCTCGGCGGCGTCAGCCTGGTCATGGCGCTGGCAACGGCGATCGGTCTCGTCGCTTACGCCTTTAATCTGCAGGTCCCGCCGTTCGGGTTCTGGCGGCCCTACAGCTGGCTGCTCGGCATCCTTCTCGGCGGCCTGTCGCTGATCAGCGTCGTGCGATTTGCCGGTCAGTTCGAAGGCGGTGACGACCTCACCACTCTGCTCTGGCTTTGCCTGTCGCTTCTCGTCAACTATTTCAGCTGGCTCGGGATCTGGCGTTACGGCCGCCGGGTGAAGGCGATCGCGGGCTAGCCCGAGCGAACCGGGCTATAGCCCTTCGTCACGACAGGAAAGACATGCTCAACCTCGTCCTCTACAGCGACCAGATCGTCCCCGCCTGCTCGGCGATCGACCTCAGGCTTGTGGAGATGATGGCGGCAGGCGGCGCTGGAAAACGCATCGCCTATGTCGCCTCCGGTCCGGAACCGGACCGCGGCTTCTTCCTTGCCGGGCAGGGCTATTACGGCAGGCTGGGTCTCGATCTCGCGCTGTTCTTCGATCTCGACGAACCGCATTCGGCAGACGACATTGCAGGGCTCTTCGCCTCAGACGCCATTCACCTTGCAGGCGGTCACACCGGCGGCTTTCTCGAACGGCTGAAGCGAAGCGGCATGCTCGGGCCGCTTCGCGACTGGGCACAGTCCGGCGGCATCCTCATCGGCGTCAGCGCCGGCGCCATTCTCATGGCGCCGACGATCGCGACCGATGCGCTCTTCATCGGTGAACGGCCCGAGGACATCGAGGACGGCGCTGCACTCGATCTCACGCCCTTCGAGTTCTTCCCGCACCTGAGCGACGACAAGAGCTACCTGCCCGCTCTCTTGCGCTACAGCCTGTCGACGCCGCGACCGATCCTTGCCTGCAACGACGGCGACGGCATCGTCGTTGCAGACGGGCGGATCGAGTGTCTTGGAGATCCTCTATGGATCTCGGCGGGAGCCGCGCGAGCACCGGCGGAAAGCATGCTTCAAGGCTTCATGCCGATGCAGATTTGATGACGGACCTGCAGACTATCATCCTGAAGAGCCCGCTCTTGGCTCCGATCCTCGATCGCTGGGACCGGATTGCCCTGCCCGATGGCTGGCTGGCGGCCGGCGCGATAGCGCAGACCGTCTGGAACCATGCCTTCGACCTGCCGCCGACGCACGGCATCAGCGATATCGACATCGTCTATTTCGACGGTGACGACCTCTCGCAAGAGGCGGAGGCCACGCATGCGAAGCGGATCGAAGGCCTGTTTGCGGATCTACCCGTGCGGATCGACGTCAAGAACGAGGCACGCGTTCACCTCTGGTACGAGGACAAGTTCGGCACGCCGATCAGGCCCTATCTATCGACGCGAGACGCGATCGCTACATTTCCGACGACTGCAACCGCCGTCGGACTTCGCCCGTCCCGGGGCGGACTGGAGACCTGCGCCCCTTTCGGCCTTGAGGACCTGCTCGCACCGATCGTGCGCGCCAACAAGAGCCAGATCACCCGCGCCATCTACGAGCGCAAAGTGGAACGGTGGCGCGCCCTTTGGCCGGGCCTTGCGATCGAAAGGTGGGACGTGAGGCCGGCTTGAGACGAGACGCTCCTGTCACTGGCGCCCCACCAGTTGTGGTCGGGAACAGTGCGCGGGCCGAAACCGCTACATCGCGCCCGCCCGTGCGGAGTCCGCATGCGGAACGACGACGGCCCCTTCGCGCGCCGGAACCGGCGCAACCTTGCGCCTTCCAAGCTGAGCTTCCGCCTCCGTCAGGCCGATATCGGCCAGATGCTCAGCATCCAGTTCGCGCAGTTGCTGCAATTGCCAGTACCGCGAGCGCGGCGAAGCAACGAGATAAAAACCGAGTTCCCGAATCATGTCGAACATCCATGTTTCTTTTCCAACCATGGAAACAGTCTGCGCCTCGACATCTCCTAAAAGAAGCTTAGCATTCCTATTCCACGCATAAGAGAAACTTTGACAATAAGAGAAACCTGGGCATGAGTGCTCTCAACCTCGATTATCTCAAAACCTTCGCGCTGGTCGCCGAACTCGGCAGCTTCTCGGCCGCCGCCGAGCGCTTGGGCCTGACCCAGCCGGCGGTCAGCCTGCAGGTGCGGGTGCTGGAGAAGCAGCTCGGCGTGCGCCTGGTCGAGCGGGTCGGCCGCAGGGCGCGGCCGAGTGCGGCCGGCGAGGAGCTGCTGGCCCATGCCGGCAGCATCGAGGCTGCCACCAGCCGGGCGATCGAGGCCGTCGCCCGCCACGCCAAAGGCGTTCTCGGGCGCGTCCGGCTCGGCACCGGCGCCACCCCGTGCGCCTTCCTGCTGCCGCCGCTTCTGGCCGACCTCAAGCGCCGCTTTCCCGATCTCGACATCACCGTGACAACCGGCAACAGCGCCGACATCGTGCGCGCTGTCGACGAGAACCTCATCGACATCGGCCTCGTCAGCCTGCCCGTTTCAGGCCGCATCTTCGACATTACGCCGCTCTTCGACGAGCGCTTCGTGGCGATTGCGCCGCTCGGAACTGCCCTGCCCGATACCGTCACGCCCGCGATCCTGGCTGAACGGCCGCTGATCCTCTACGAGCCCGGCGCCAACACGCGAAGGATCACCGACGAATGGCTGGCCACCACAGGCACGACCGTCAAGCCGGTGATGGCGCTCGGCAGCGTCGACGCGATCAAGGAGATGGTCGCCGTCGGCCTCGGCTCAGCCCTCGTTCCGGAAATCGCCCTTCGCCCCGGCGACCGGGAACGGCTGGTGGTGCGGCCCGTCACCCCAACGCTCTTCCGCCGCTTCGCCCTGGTGCTTCGAAGCGACAAGCGGCTGGACCGGGCGCTGCGCGAAACGCTGGCCGCGCTGAAGACAACGGCGACTGGACTAGATACGCCCGAGGGCCGGACGCAGGGCCGCCAAAGGCGCCGCAGCGACGACGGGCGGGCTGTCGAAGCATGCCAGAGCCTTTACGATGTAGGTCTTGACCTCATCGCTTAGTTTTGGTTTGGCCATTGATCTGTCAAAGTGCAGTCAAAGGAGCAAGCAGTGACGAAGTACGATCCCGACAGATTGAAACTCCGCATCCAGGGACGCGGCCTGAACACATGGAACTGGCAGCTACTGCTTGATGGCAAGCAGCTCATAAAATCCGGAACCATCTCGGGCTCAAGACGCAATGCCGAAGTCGCGGCTGAGGCAGTCATGCGCGATATGTCAACTGCGCCGGATAAAGACTAAGCGAATAGAAGCTGGCAGGTGCCGCAGGCATGGGCGATCTGCACTCTGGCGATCTCGGGTTTCTGGTTGGCTGTATCGACCATGGCCCGGACGCCGGCAGCATCTGCACCATTATGTCTGACCACGCCGGCGAACGCCTCGGACGTCGTGTGCACGGATGACGAAGACTGGGCGGCCGGGTTGTGGCCGCGATAGTCGGTCAGTGCCGCCTCCGCGGCGATCAGCCGGAAGGCGTCAGGCTTCGCCACCATCGACCAGAGCCGCCTCTTCATGCAGGCCGTGCCGTTGCATTCTCCGTGCCGACGCTGAAGTCGAGGTCCGTCTCGATCCGCGCCGCGCTGCAATGGCGGCTGCCGCCATAGGTCCTCAGCATCCCTTCTTCGCTGCCCTCGTTGTCGGCCCGGACTATGCCACCGGGGCGATTGAGAATCTGCGCCGTCACAATCACCGATCGGAAATCGGGTGGGCGCTGATGCCCGCCGGCAGTAGTCAGGGCGCATCAATCAAGAGAAGGGAAAAGTCCATGACCATGCTGCAAGACAAGATCGTGATCGTCACCGGCGCCTCCTCCGGCATCGGCCGTGCGGTCGCCAGGCTCTTTGCCGCCGAGGGTGCGAAGATCGTCGCCAACGCCCGCGGCGAAGAGCAGCTTGACGCCGTCGTCGAAGCGATCCGCGAGGACGGCGGCGAAGCGATCGCGGTTGGCGGCGACGTCACCGCGGAAGAAACCCATATCCGGCTGGTGGAAGCGGCGCTCAAGCATTTCGGCGGCCTCGACATCGCCGTCAACAATGCCGGCGCGGTCAACGTCATGAAGCCGGTCGCCGAGATCACGTTCAAGGAATGGCAGCAATCGCTTGCCACCAACCTCACCTCCGCCTTCCTCGGCGCCCGCCACCAGATCCCGGCAATGCTCGCGCGTGACGGCGGCTCGCTGGTCTTCACCTCCACCTTCGTCGGCACCAGCGTCGGTATTCCCGGCATGGCCGCCTATGGCGCGGCAAAGGCCGGCCTGATGGGCCTCGTCAAGGGCATCACTGCCGACTATGGCGCAAAGGGCATCCGCGCCAATGCGCTCCTGCCCGGCGGCGTCGACACGCCGGCGGCCGGCAGCAAGGAAAACAAGGAATGGGCGGCCGGCCTGCACGCGATGAAGCGCATCGCCCAGCCGGAAGAAATCGCCCAGGCCGCCCTCTTCCTCTCAGGCCCGATGGCAAGTTTCGTCTCCGGTGCGGCGCTCTTTGCCGATGGAGGGAACGCTGCAGTGAAGTAACGGCAGCTCAAGCGCCGGGGGCAGATTTCTAGTCATGCTCCCGGTCAACCGGCTTTTCCGGTCCAGATAAGACGACGCCTGTCAGGATGGTATAGCCGGAAAACGCCGGGTTGTGTCACACCAGAAACAATCATTGCGAGCGTTGCCAAATTGCAAGATCTTCGGCTTTGCAAAAAATCGGGATTCATCGAAGACGAGAGTTGAGCTTCGCTCAGCAAGCGCAGGGTTTCGCAAATGGCCTTCATCCCCTTCAAGGGTGCAAAAATCGCATTGCTCTTTCAGGGGCTTTTGATTGCCTACCAGCGTGATCAGAAGCCGGAAATCCCCTTCCCCGGCATGTGGGATCTTCCGGGGGCGGACGAGAAGATGATGAGAGCCCGGTCGAGTGCGCAATCAGGGAGACCCGCGAGGAGTTCGATATCGCGGTCGATCCGGCGTGGATCGTGTGGACGCGGTATTATCCGGCGCAGAATACGATCGCCCCTGGAAGTTACTTCCTTGTTGGCAAGCTCGAAGAGGGTTTCGGGCCTGTAAGGTTTGGCGACGAGGGCCAGCAGTGGGCAATGATGTCGATCGCTGACTTCCTGAAACACCCTGAAGTCGTCGAGAGTTTGAAGAGTAGATTGCGCGATTATCTCGTCGAAAACACTTGATCGGGATCCCGTCGGGACCGCCGGCCCGCCAGCGCCTGTCGTTTCGGGTCGTCCCCCGTGGTTCGGTGTCTTCTCACACCGGTATCTCCGTCGTCTCCTTGCCGGTACGGATCACGAAGGCGGTGTAGTAGCGCGCGACATTGGTTTCCTCGCGAAACAGCCGCTCGGTCAGCGCGTCGAGCTCGTCCATGTCTTTCAGCCGCAGCATCAAAATGGCGTCGGTCTCGCCGCTGACGCTGTAGGCCTGGATCACTGCCGGCTCCTTTTCCGCCATGTCGAGGAAGCGGCGGATATATTGCTCGCCGTGGCGCTCGAGCTCGACTGTGATGATCGCCTTCATGGTGCGACCAGCCTTTGCCGGATTAAGCACCGCGACGATCCGGTCGATGACGCCGGTCTCGTGTAGCCGCCTGATGCGACGCAGGCAACTCGATGGCGAAAGGCCAACCTCTTCCGCAAGCTCGGCATTGGTGCGAGAGGCATCCACCTGCAAGAGCCTCAAGAGCTTGCTGTCGATCTTGTCCATCCCCGTCCGTCCCCCTGTTGCGGTCATTTGCAATTTTATTGCACAAAGGTGCATATTTTGACCACAACTGCGAACGGCCTGGCGTTAGTCCTTGGACAACATCCCAAGGAGAGACCGCCATGACCGTCCTGATCATCCTCTACCGCAAGACACTTGCCACCCTCGAAGTCTACTTCGATCTGGTGCGCATCATCGTGCCCGTCACCATCGTCACCCATGTGCTGCAGGAACTCGGCGTGATCCGCGCGGTCGCACCCGCCTTTGAGCCGGTCATGACGGTGATCGGCCTGCCGCCCGAGTTTGCCTTCGCGTGGCTCACCGGCCTGCTCGTCGGCATCTGGGGCGCCGTCGTCGTGGTCTTCGCGCTGGTGCCGGTCTCGGAGCTGACGACTGCCGACATGACGGTGTTTTCAGCGCTGATGCTGGTGGCGCATGCCATCCCGATCGAACAGCGCATCATCCAGAAGGCGGGCCCAAGCTTCCTCGTCACCGCCGCGATAAGGATCGGCGGCGGCCTCATCTTCGCAGCCCTCCTGCATCAGCTCTTCGCCGTCACCGGATGGCTTGCAACCCCGCTCGCCCCCACCTGGATCCCGGCCAACGAGGGCTCCGGCTGGGTCGCCTTCGCCTTCGGCACGCTGAAGACGCTTCTGACCATGCTCGTCGTGCTGCTCGCGCTCAGTTGGACGATCGAGATCCTCAAGCTCGTCGGCATCCTCGCATGGCTGAACCGGGGCATGGCGCCGCTCTTTCGCCTTGCGGGCGTCAAGACCGAGACCGTGCCCTTTGCCGCCGTCGGCGTCCTGCTTGGCATTTCCTATGGTGGCGCGCTTCTGATCCGCGAGGCGCGCGAGGCCAAGGTCGAGCCGCGCCAGGTGTTCCTCGCCTGCGTCTTCATGGGCTTTGGCCATAGCCTCATCGAGGACACGCTGGTGGTCGTGGCGCTGGGGGCGGATTTCACCAGCGTCTTCTTCGGCCGGCTGGTCTTTGCCATCGTCGCCACGGCCATCGTCGCCAGGGCGATCGCCGCAGCACCCGACGCCGTGTTCTTCGGGTCGTTCTTCCGCAAGGACGGCGGCGAGCCTGCCTTGTCGGAGGCTTGAAGCCTGCTATCGAGGCGCGGCGGACCTACTCCGCCGCGATTTCTGCCACTGATGCCGGCCCCGCCATCCGCCCGAAGGCGGCACGGTAGGCGGCGGGTGTCGTCGAAAGCTGCTGGCGGAAGTGATGACGCAGCGTCTGGGTGGAGCCGAAGCCGGAGGCTTCCGCCACCTGCTCCATGCCGAGCGCGGTCTCCTCCAGCAATTGCCGGGCGCGCGACAGCCGCTCGGACAAAAGCCAGCGCGCCGGCGTCGTGCCGGTCGCCGCCTCGAAGCGGCGCAGGAAGGTGCGCTCGCTCATGCCCGCAGCCTTTGCCAGCGCCGCAATCGAAAAGTCCTCACCGAGCCGTTCGCGCATACGGTCAAGCAGCGGCCCGAGCCGGGCGCTCTCATGAACGTCGGGCACCGCCCGCTCGATGAACTGCGCCTGGCCGCCGTCGCGATGCGGCGGCACGACGAGACGGCGGGCGACGCGGTTGGCCGCCTCGCTGCCGAAATCGCGGCGGATCAGGTGCAGGCAGAGATCGATGCCGGCCGCACTGCCAGCCGAGGTCAGAACCTCGCCGCCATCGACATAGAGCACATCCGGCACCACCTCGATGTCTGGATAAAGCGCTTTCAGCTTGTCGGTATAGCGCCAGTGGGTCGTCGCCCGCCGGCTCGATAGCAGCCCGGCAGCCGCCAGCACGAAGACGCCGGAGCAGATGGAAAGCACGCGCGCGCCCCGCGCGCAAGCGTCCCTCAGCGCCTGGCACACCACCTCGGGCACGGGCTGATCGGCGCCGCGCCAGCCGGGCACGATGATCGTGCCGGCCTGGCCCAAAAGCTCGATGCCGCCGTCGGCGACAAAGCGAACGCCGCCGGTCGCCCTAAGCTCACCCGGATCGACCGAGGCGACGGCAAAACGGTACCAGCCCTGGCCCATTTCCGGCCGCGGCAGGCCGAACATCTCGACGGCGACGCCGAACTCGAAGGTACAGAGCCCGTCATAGGCGAGCGCCACGACGAGCGGGTTTGTGAGTGGTGCGGCAACGGAAAACGACTTTGGCATGATCTTGAGCATATATGGCAATGTTGCCAACTGCCAGCCCTGATCCAGTGCTGCTACACATATCCTCGTCAACGCGCACCGAGCCAAGGAGAACCCCGATGAGCACCGTCACCGAAATTCCCGCCGCATCGCCTGAGATCGCCATTGCCCATTTTGCCGGGCGGCTCAGTGTCGAGACCGATTGCTCCGACGTCGCCCAGGCGCTGAAGAGCGGCGAGCAGGACTTCGTGCTGCTGCACGTCGTCGGCTCGGATGCGGCCTATGCGCGCCGCCACGTGCCGGGCGCGATCCACCTGCCCCACCGGCAGATCACTGCGGAGCGTTTGGCCGAATGGCCGGCCGATACCCTCTTCGTCGCCTATTGCGCCGGCCCCCATTGCAACGGCGCCGACCAGGCCGCACTCAAGCTCGCCAGGCTCGGCCGGCCGGTGAAGATCATGATCGGCGGCATCACCGGCTGGGAAGACGAAGGCCTCGCCTTTGCGACCGGCGCGACCCCCGGCGAAGCGCAGGCTCTGCTCGCCGCTTAAGCCGGCGCCAAACGCCCTTTGCAGCGCCGCACGCCTTGCCGGATGCGCGGCACTGCAGCATTTTGGATCGCGATCGATTTCAGCCTGAAATCGATCGCGATTGCGGCAAATGATGCGGTAAGTTCGGCCTTCCACCGGCCCTCGGTAACCCGCCCCGGCCAGCTAACCCCTTTGCACGAGATATCGCGATGCCCGCGTCACCCGTTATCGTCCGCCCATTTGAACGAGATGACGTCGCCTGCGTGCTGCGGCTGATGCGCGGCCTTGCAGTCTTCGAAGCTTATATTGACGCGTTCCGCGTGACCGAGATCGATCTGATCGAGCATGGGCTTGGCGACAACCCACGCTTTGGCGTGCTGGTCGCGGAGTTTGGCAGCCGTGTCATTGGCATCGCTGTGCATTACGTCATCCCCTGGACCTACGATCTGAAGCCGACGCTGGTGCTGAAGGAACTTTTCGTCGATGAAACAGCACGTTCCCTGGGAGCCGGCGCGGCGCTGATCGACGCCTTGAAACGTCATGCCGCAGCGATCGGCGCACCGCGCATCGAATGGTCGGTGCTTGCGAGCAACGAAAATGCCAAGCGCTTCTACCTGCGCCAGGGCGCGATACACGATGCGATATGGGAGCCCTGGACGCTGCCGATCGGGACCGACGAGACCTAAAAGGGAGTGTGGGGGATTTGTCTTTGTCCATGCGGGCTACCGTCAGGAAAATCCTGACCCGATTGGGTGAAAAAGCTGGGGATTTTCCCGTAACCCAAATTGACTATTAAAATCCCCTTAAAATCCATTGCTTTCAGATCACGCTTTTGCCACACTGTACTTGCGATTGCGCCCCAGAAGTATGCAATCCCCGGAAGAGTATGCATGCTTGTGGTTATATTGCAGTGCAGTTGCTTTATTAATTTTATTGCGCGCTTGAGCCTCCGTCCCCACGGGGGCTCAATCATTTTTGGACACCCCTTTTCCCTCCGTGACGGCCCGGCGCTCTCGGGGCCTTCCAGAGAAGGAGGCAAGGCATAGACGCAACGGAAGATAGCGCCGCATAGATCGCTCCCGCAAACATTGCGGCCTTTCAGGTGGGAAGCTGTCCGTTGAATTCCACGCCCTTGAAACCATCGATCCCGGCAAGATCGACGATGCAGCCGAGGCGATCTTGCCGGGCGAAGATGCGCTGTCTCGCATCGCAATTCGACGGCACACGCGACCGCTTCAACCGCGAGGACCCCGCGCGGGCTTTGGCGCTGGAGGATTGGCCCCGTTGGCAAGGACGGGGTTCAACGTTTGCAGGCCGATCGGACGAGGCTGAAGGAAGCGGTGGCCCGCCTGCAGGGGAATGTCTGCAGGCGGCAGGCGCCGGCCGGGATCGGAAACCCCGGCCGCGTGTCTTCGTGCTTAATGCCCGCCGAGCACCAGCGTCTGCACCGGCAGCATCAGCGCCTGAATGCGCAGGATCGCCGCATGCACGAGGCCAACGGCATCGACACCGTGCAGATAGGCCCACTGCAGCGTGCTGATCCCCGGCTTGTCCAGTTCGTCGTGGTTGCTGGTGTAGGCATTGGCGATGCAACTGCTGCCGGGCGGAACGTCGTCGAGCACGCCGGGATAAAGCGGCTCCATGACCACGGTCAGCGTGCCGGGTTGCGAGATCTGCGTAACGTCGATCAGCTGGTCGCTGGCGCGCACCTGGCCGGAGGCAATCACGTCCTGCACCTCTGTGACGACGAGCGGAATGATGGTGAACGGCTTGCCGACGCAGGTCGCCTCGCCGATCATGCCGGGCTTCATCACCTGAGCCTCGATCTGCCCGAAGCCGGCCACCAGCCGGGCCCGGCCCGCGTCTTCCGGCACGAGCACGCCCGCTGGCCTCAGCAGCGGGTTGACGATTTCGCCGACCCGAAGCGTGAACTGCTGCAGCGTGCCGGACACGCCGGCGCGCACGGTGGTCTTGGTAATATCGACCTCCGCCTGCTTCAGCGCCGCTTCGGCGCTGGCCTTCTGCGACGGCAGCAGCGATTGCAGCTTCGTCTCCAGCGTCTGCTTGTTGGAAAGCACAGCGGTCAGCGCGCCCTTGCGCCCTTCGAGAAGCACCTGCTTGCGCTCGATTTCGCGGCGGGCAACGACGTTCGGGTTGAGCCGGTTAAGCTCCACCTGTGTGTTGTATTCGTCCTCGGCCTGCTTCACGTCGGCCTGTGCCTGGACGATCGCGCCATCAGCGGCAACAAGCTCGGTGCGACCGACAGCCAATTCGGCGTCAACCTCGGCGATCTGGCGGCGGGCGACTTCGGCGGCCGCTTCCTCCTCCGAACTGTCGAGCTTGAACAGCGGCTGGCCGGCCTTCACCTTCTCAAAGCGCGTGGCATAGATCTCGGTGACGCGCCCGTTGGTCTCCGGCAGCACGGCGACCGTACGGAAAGCCGCGGTTACGTTCTTCGTCGACGGGTGGAAGTAGAAAATCAGCGTGATCAGGGAGATGGTCAGAACGATGCAGGCGGTAATACCCCAGCGCAGCTCGAACCAGACCGAATAGATAGTGATCTCGCGCCCGATGCGTTTTCCCTGGCCGTAACGGCGGAAGAGATAGTCGGGCAGGATGGTCAGCATCGAGCAAAGGATAAACTCGAACATGGCTTATGCCTTCCCTTCCGTCGATGGCTGAGCGGGCGATGCGTGGCCGTGGCCGGGCAACGCGTGCGGCTGTGGGTGGCTTGCTGCAGGCTCGGCCTCCACGTCCCTCGCCTCCGGCACGGTCGGCTGGTCCACCTTGCCGGCAATCCGCTCCAGCGAACCGGCGATCGATGAAAGCGGCGAGGAGAAATCGGGAAGGTCGATCAAGGCCAAAAGCAGAGCTGCGCCCCACAGGAGGTTGTTATGGGTGAGCAGCGACAGGAGCGCCAGGACCGCCACCAGCTCCAGCTGGATCTTGTTGGTCTTGTGCGCCATGACCTCCGGCAGCGAATGCAGCCTGAGATAGAGTGTTCCGAGCGCGAAAATCGCCACGATCAGAAAAACGGCAACCGCGTTCAAAAGCCAGTCGGACTGGCCCGGGGCTGTAATAAAGCCCGGCAGGTGATGGATGGCTGCAGGATGGATGGCTTCGGACATTACGCCTCCGCAAATCGGACTGGACCACGAGAATCGAACATTAGCACCCCTCAAAAAAAACGAAATAGAAGCTTGCACTTCAGCCGCAACTTGACCTTGCGGCAACACGCGCCCTATCAATCGACGCGCCGGCACTTCGAAGCGCCGCCGGTTTCGAGCAGGATCGAAAGGCACATGCTGTTCCCGCGGTAACGGCACCGGATGCCCACTCGCCCTAACGCGCGCAGACGCCCGCGCCCCTTTCGCGGCGCGTGCCGGCACAAGTACAGCCAGAAGGAGAGACCGCCATGGCCCAGAACATCTATGATCGTCAGGAGTTTTTCGAGGGCTACAGCCAGCTCGGGCGCTCGGTGCATGGTCTTGCCGGGGCCGCGGAATGGCCGGCGATTCGCGCGCTCCTACCGGATCTTTCCGGAAGCCGCGTCGTCGATCTCGGCTGCGGCTATGGCTGGTTTTCGCGCCACGCCCGCGAGGCCGGTGCCGCCCATGTGCTCGGGCTCGATCTCTCCGAGAAGATGATCGCCCGCGCCAAGGCCGACACATCAGATCCAGCAATCGACTACAAGATTGCCGATCTCGACCAGCTCGACCTGCCCGAAACGAGCTTCGACTTCGCCTACAGCTCGCTGGCCTTCCACTATATCGAGGATTTCGGCCGGCTGGTCGCGACCATCCACAAGGCGCTGGTACCCGGCGCCCATTTCGTGTTCACCATCGAGCACCCGATCTACATGGCCCCGCACAATCCCGGCTGGCGCATCACCGATGGCGAGCGCACCTGGCCCGTTGATCACTACTCAGCCGAAGGCCCGCGCACGACGAACTGGCTGGCCAAGGGCGTGATCAAGCACCACCGCACCATCGGCACGACGCTGAACACGCTGATTGGCGCAGGCTTCGCCATCCGCCACGTCGAGGAATGGCGGCCGACGCAAGAGCAGATCGCCGAGATCCCGGCTCTGGCCGAAGAGATGGACCGGCCGATGATCCTGATCGTGAAGGTGCAGAAGTAAGCGACGACGACGGCCGTTACATTGGCCGCCTCTCGCCATTACCCCTTCTCCTTCAGCGTCTCCTTCTGGGTGATCAGCCGGGCACTGTGCTGTCCGCTCAGATACGTCCAGAACCAGCTCCAGGCGACGGCGAAGCGGCTGCGCGTGCCGATCAGGAAGTAGATGTGGGCGATGCCCCAGATCCACCAGGCAAGCGCGCCCTTGAGCTTGAAGCGGCCGAAATCGATGATCGCCGCGCGCCGACCGATGGTGGCAAGGCTGCCCTGGTGGCGATAGCGGAAGTCTCCGGGCGGCTTGTCGCCTGAAAGCCGCGCGCGGATGACGTCGGCCACATAGGCGCCCTGCTGCTTGGCGGCCGGCGCAATGCCCGGCACCGGCTTGCCGCCGTCATAGGTGACGGCAGCCGTGTCGCCGATGACGAAAACGTCGGGATGGCCGGGAGCCGTGAGGTCAGCACCGACGATCGCCCGGCCGGCGCGGTCGGCCGGGATATCCAGCCAGCGGGCAGCGGGCGAGGCCTGCACACCGGCGGCCCAGACGAGCGTACGGCTGCCGACGAACTGGTCGCCGATGACAACGCCCTCTTCCGTGCAGGATGTCACGGGTGTACCGGTGCGAACCTCGACGCCGAGCCGCTCCAGCTCCTTGACCGCATAGGCCGAAAGATCCTCGCTGAAGGCGGCGAGAATGCGCGGCCCCGCTTCCACCAGGATCACACGGGCCTGCCGCGTGTCGATGCGGCGAAATTCGTCGGGAAGCGTGCGGTGCGCCATCTCGGCGATGATGCCGGCAAGCTCGACGCCGGTCGGGCCGGCACCGATGACGGTGAAGGTCAGGAGGGCGGCACGGAGATCAGGATCCTCTTCGAGCTCGGCGCGCTCGAAGGCGAGCAGCACCCGCCGCCGGATCGTCGTCGCGTCTTCCAGCGTCTTCAAGCCGGGGGCAAAGGGCTCCCATTCGTCATGGCCGAAATAGGCATGCGTCGCCCCGGTCGCCAGCACCAGCGTGTCGTAGCCGATCCGCTTGCCGTCCCTGAGCACCACGGCCTTTCCGGCTTCGTCGACATCGCTCACCTCGCCAAGCAGCGTCGTCACCTCCGGCCGGTCGCGCCAGAGGCTGCGGATCGGCCAGGCGATTTCAGAGGTCGCGATCAGCGTTGTTGCCACCTGGTAGAGCAAGGGCTGGAAGAGATGATGGTTGCGCCGGTCGATGAGGGTGATCCTCACCGGCGCGCCGGCAAGCCCCTTGACGAGTTGCAATCCGCCAAACCCGCCGCCGACAACGACCACGTGATGCCTGTCCTGCATGTTCTTTCCAGTCGGCTTTGCGACCGGCCTTCCGTTGGACATGCCACAACATTGGGGTTGTGACCGCCAAGGACAAGCGCAACCACCTCATGTCACCCTTGCAAAAAGTCAAGAACAGCCCGCAACCGTCAGCGCTCGTTCGGCGCGAGATGCCGGATCCGCGCTACATGCGCCGCAATATCCTTAGCCGTAAACGGTGAATGGCGACGTACGTCGCTGGCGGGATCAAAGCCGAGACCCAACCGCTTTTCCGGGCGAAAGGACTGCTGGGGCCGGATCGGCCTTGGCGCAAATCCGCCGCCGCAGGTCGGGCAGACATTGTGAAGCACCGTTTCCACGCAGCTTGCGCAATAGGTGCATTCGTAAGAGCAGATGCGCGCGTCCGCGGACGCCGGCGGCAGGTCGCGGTCGCACAGTTCGCAGTTCGGTCTGAGTTCAAGCATGGTCGGCTCCATCGGTTGCGGATGATGTCCCCGCTTGCTCCCATGAAAAGCCTTTGGCATAAATGACAATATGCCCTCGTTTTATGCCAACCCCGAGAATGCCGCGCGGACCGTCGCGATCGTGCTCTTCGATCGCACCAAGCTGATCGATGTGACCGGCCCGCTGCAGGTCTTCAACGACACCCGCACCGCGTCGGGCTCCCGGGCCTATTCCATCGCGCTGGTCTCTGAGTTCGGCGGCCCGGTCGCAACGGACACAGGCGTTGCGCTCGATACCCGTCCGTTCTCCGATTGCACCGCGCCCGACACCCTGCTCGTCTCGGGCGGGCAAAGCGCGCTCGAAGCGGCGAATTCGGAAGGGCTGCAAGCATTCCTGGCGGCCATGGCCGGCCGATGTCGGCGCCTCGGCTCCATCTGCCTCGGCGCCTTCATTCTCGCGCGCGGCGGCCATCTTGATGGGCGGCGCGCAACGACCCATTGGGAAGATTGCGCCCAGCTGCAGCAGGATTTCCCAGATATCGACGTGCGCGAGGATTCGATCTACGAGCAGGATCGCGGCATCTGGACCTCCGCCGGCGTGACCGCCGGCATCGACATGGCGCTTGCGATGGTCGAAGAGGACCTCGGCCGCAGCGAGGCCCTGCGGCTCGCGCGCTCCCTGGTGCTCTACGTCAAGCGCACGGGCGGCCAGCGCCAGTTCAGCGCCGCCCTGCACCAGCAGATGACGAGCCGAGGCGACCGCTTCGATGCGCTGGTGGCCGAGATCCGCTCCGATCTTGCAGCCGACCTCTCCGTGCCGCGGCTTGCGGACATGGCGCGCATGAGCGAACGGAGTTTCTCCCGCCTGTTCACGCAGGAGGTCGGGACAAGCCCGGCGCAGTTCGTCGAGGAATTGCGGGTCGATGCGGCCTGCGAGGCGCTCCAGCGCGGGGACGTGCCCGTCTCGCAAGCGTCGTTTCTCTTCGGCTTCGGAAACGCCGAGCGCATGCGCCGCGCCTTTCAGCGCCGCAAGGGCATCGCGCCCTCGGACTATGCGGCCCGCTTCGGCCCGCCCTGACGGACGAAACCCGGAGGGGAAGCTTAAGAGGACGGAGACGCGACGGCGAAGGTGATGTCTTCCACCGCATCCGTGAGCACGATCTCGTCACCGAGCGACCATTCGGCCGCGCGTGCGGCGAGACGCGCAGGCACCATCGGCGAGCGGCCAGGCCCGGGCGGCACGTCATAGGTGGCGTGTGCGTCATTGGCGAGGATCACGGTGAAGTCCTTAGCCATGGCCGTGCGGGCTGTCGCCGCCAGGCACATTTCCGAAAGCATGCCGCAGATCGCGATCGTCTCGACCTTGCGCGCCCGGAGCTGGTCTTCGAGATCGGTGCCGTCGAAGCCGTCGTCGTTCCGTTTGCGCACCACCACCTCGCCTGACTTGGCGGCAAAGAACAACTGCCAGCCATCGGTCTCCGGTTCGTCGACGGCGCCCTTGGGCCCATCGTTCTGCAGGAAGATCACCGGCACGCCGGCCGAACGCGCCTTCTGCAGAAGCAGGCCAACTGCCCGTTGCAGATCGACATGGCCGGGCACGGCTTCAGGCCCGGAAATAAAGGCCCGCTGCACATCGACAATCACCAGCGCATCGGCAACGTCGCCACCGACCGCCTTGCTCACAGCGTCATTCGTCATTTCGCCTCACACCGCATAATCGACCGGCACCGCCGTGCCGCTCTTCAGGATTTCCATCGAGATCGAGGCGGAGACGTCGAAGAGTTCGACCTTGCGCACGATCTGCTTGTAGACCACGTCGTAGTGCTCGACACGCGGCAGCACGACCTTGACGATATAGTCATGATTTCCCGTCAAACGATGGGCCTCGACGATTTCGGGGATATCGCTGATCGCCCGGCGGAAGGTTTCGATCCATTCGTCCGAGTGGTGCGCCGTCTTGATCAGGGCAAACACGGTCGTCGGCACGCCCATGCGCTCGCGGTCGAGCACGACGATGCGCCTGGCGATGTAACCCGCCTCCTCCAGCCGCTGGATGCGGCGCGAACAGGCTGAAAGCGACAGGTTCACCCGCTCCGCCAATTCGCCGACGGCCACACTCGCATCCTGCTGCAGCAGCGCCAGCAGCTTCCTGTCTCTATCGTCGAGCACGCCGATCCCTCCCATGATCAGAAATTCATACGCTACATAATTGCACATTCACTCCAACATGCGCAAACCATTCGCGCGCATGGCCGCTTTTGCTCCCATCAAAGCGAACCATTGCCGCCGACCCTGCGGCATAGTTCAGCCCATCAAACGACGGTCACCACGGACGGCGGCGGTAGCGGACAGAGAGGAATGGTTATGCGCAAGATCGGTCTTATCGGCGGCATGAGCTTCGAAAGCTCGGCGGTCTACTATCGCATGGTCAACGAGGCCGTTCGCGACCACCTGGGCGGGCTGCATTCGGCCGAGGTGCTTTTGCATTCCGTCGACTTCCAGTCGATCGTCGACCTGCAGAAGGCCGGCCGCTGGGAAGACGCTGCCAAGCGGCTTGCCGATGTCGCCCAGGGCCTCGAAGCGGCCGGTGCGGACTGCGTGCTGATCTGCACCAACACCATGCACCTGATCGCCGATCAGGTTCAGGCAGCAATCGACATCCCCCTCATCAACATCATCGACGAGACGGCAGCGCGCCTGAAGGCCGCAGGCAGCCGCCGGCCGCTGCTGCTTGCCACCCGCTACACCATGGAGCACGGCTTTTATGCCGAGCGCATGAGAAGCCACGGCATCGACATCCTGGTGCCGGATGCGGACGGCCGCACCCTCGTGCACGATGTCATCTTCGACGAACTTTGCGCCGGCAAGGTGCTGCGCTCGTCCCGCCGGGCGCTGATCGAATTGATCGACAAGGCCGAAGCGGAAGGCGCGGACGCCGTCATCCTCGGCTGCACCGAAATCTGTCTGACCCTCGACCCGAGAGCCTTGCCGCTGCCGGGCTTCGATTCCACCGCGATCCACGCGGAAGCTGCCGTCGAATTCGCACTGGATGGGGTTTGCCTCAAGCGGGCCGCGTAGCTAGCCGAGGGCTAGGCTAGGCTGCCCAATCGCGCCACATCGATCAGCCGCCACAAAGACGGCTATCGGCGGCGCGCAAGCGGCTGCAGGAAGACGCGCTCATAGCTCACGAACGGCGGATCGTCGGCGTAAAGCGCGTTCGCTGCCATCCCATCGGGATCCGCGGCCACATCGCTGCGATAGCGCAGATACGCCGCCTCGTCCGCAAAGGTGAAGAGCGCGACGGCGATGTCGCCGGCTCCATCTTCGCCCACCCCCGGAAAACTGGCGCCAACGCCCTCAGGTTTTTCGCGCGGCACGAAATAGCCGTGATGCGTCCCGCCATGCCGCTCGATCAGCGTCATCCAGGTTTGCGCATAGGCCTCGAATTCCGCCAGGCGGCCCGGTTTCAGCCGGTAGCGGATCTCGCAAGTGACTGTTGCTTGCACCATGGCGGACCGATCTCCTGTCATCCGGTCTTCGCGGTCGACGATCGCGTCGACGAAGCGCGTCTTCTCAGCGGTGTAGCGATCGCCGTCATATCGATAGGCCTCGGCGAGGCGTGCCTTCAGCTCCGCGTAGGCCAAGGCGGTGTCCGCATGGCTGCGCAGATGGTCGCGGAAGACAAGACGCCGTCGATGGGTCTCGTTGTCCGGCGGGCAGAGATAGACGCGCCGCTTCGGCTCGACCCCCTGCAGCATAAAGGCCCAGACATCGTCGTCGTACCGGTTGCCGCGTGCCTGATAGCCGGCCGCAACGAGAAGCGCGCTGGCAGCCGCAATGTCGGGCAGCCCCCTCAAGGTCACATCGATATCGATGACGGCCTTTGCCGCCATGCCGGGAACGGCCGTGCTGCCGATATGATCGACGGCGATGACCAGCGCATCCAGGATGCGCCTGAGATCCTGCGCGATCTCCAGGTAGCGCTGCGGCCAGTTGGGATCATAGGCAACGATTTCCACCCGCGTCGCCATTCAAAGCCCCGCCTCGTTGTCGATGCCGCCCTCTCCCGGACGCGGCCCGCGAAGGCCGATACAATTGCCCCAGGGGTCGCGCACCTGGCACATCCACAGCCCCTCCTGGATCGCCATCGGCCCGCGATAGAGATGCGCGCCGAGCGCCTCGAAATGGGCGAGCGCCCGATCGAGGTCCGCGACCGCCCAGTAGACGACGGAACCGGCAGCACCGCTCGCCACCTTCTCGTCGGCCTGGACGATCTCGAGATCGATGGTGCCGATCCGCAGATAGGAAAAATCAAAGGCGGCAAGAAACCGATGTTCAGCGTCAGGAAATGCGCGCTGATACCAGGCAAGACCCGCCTGCGTATCGGCCACATGCACCAGAATGGCCGCCACGCCGTCCGCCATCACCCCCTCCATCCGCCATCCGGATCGCCTTGATACAGGATTCGCGGCCGTCTCAGGTGGAAATCGCCGGAGCGGCCGCTTGGCCGCGCTCGTCCGCGCCGCCCCGCACCGCCTGCCAATCGCATTCGGCAAGCCCCGCCGGCTTGAACGGGTCGATCAGCGTGCCCGAGACGATCGAGGCGAGCAGCCCCTGCATCGGCGGGGTGCGCGCAACTGTGGCTACCAGCCTGTCGCGCAGCCAGGCGAGAGCCGTCGAGTCCGACTGGTAGAAGGGCGTGAAGAGAAGCGACAGCAGCTGGAACAGCGCGACGTGGTTGCGGCGTGCGGCGGCATAGGCAGCAAGTGCGGCATCGAGATCGCCAGCCGTCTCCAGCGCATGCGAAAGTGCTGCGACGTCGAGCAGCGCCATATTCGCCCCCTGCCCGAGCTGCGGGCTCGTCGAATGGGCGCTGTCGCCGACAAAGGCGATGCGGCCGGAGACCGGCGGGCGCATGGTGCGGTGCGCATAGCGCGCCAGCGTCAGTTGCTCCCAGTCACTGATCTGATCCAGCAACGGCGCACAATCCGGCCAGTAATCGAGAATGCGCGCCTTCCAGCGATCGAGCCCGGCCTGCCGTATCACGTCTGCGTCCGATACCTTGAGGCTCCAGAAGAAGGCGACGCGGTCGCGCTCGCCCATCCGCGCGCGGCCCGCCGGCAGGATGCCGATCATCACCTTCGCCCGGTCGTAGCGCTGCACCAAAGCGTGCGCATCATGATTGAGGCCGTCGCTGTCGAGCGTCGCCCAGAAGGCGCCATAGGCAAGCTCGCGCACCTTGGGCGCGGCGGTCGAACCGGCTGCCAGCGTCGAGCGTGCGCCGCTTGCATCGATCACCAGATCATAGGCGCCCGCCTCATGGCCTTGCGCATCCAGCAACACGGCCTTGCCGCCAGCCATGCGAACCTTGGTCAGCGTGACGCCGGTCTTGACCGGCAGCCCGGCCGCGGCCACGGCATCGTGAAGCGTATTGAAGAGGGCCGCGCGCTGCACCGCCAGCCCGAAGCGCCCACCGGCGAGCGCATCATAGCGCACGTCGAGCACGGTGCGCCCGGATTTGGCATCGGCGCCATAGAGCCGGTCGATCCGGCTGCCGAGGACCAGCATCGGCTGCAACAGGCCGAGTGTGTTCAGGACCGTCAGCCCCGTCGGCTGCAGCATCAGCCCGGAACCGACAGGTGAAGCTGCGTCGAACCGCTCGCGGATCTCCACCCGATGACCGCGCCGCGACAGCATCAGTGCCGCTGCCAGCCCCGCCGGGCCGGCGCCCGCTATGCCGATATGAAGTGTCTTCATGGTTCCCCGAGGTGACGCAGATGATCGGCGAAACTATAGGGAAAATCAAAGTGCTAGGGCAAGGTCACGCCACCGGGACACGACGTCGCGCGTGGCGCTTGACGTTGCGTCATGCTGCAAAGAAGTGGCCGCCCCTCATCCGGCCTGCCGGCCATGCTCTCCCCGCAGGCGGGCGAAGTGGCACCCGCTCGTTTCATCGTCGCTCCCGCCAGTTGTGTCACCGTGGCAACGATCGGCGCGCCTTCGGTCTCATCTGACGGCTGCCCCACTCGGCAACGCTCCGACCGGGCGCGTCCCCTCTCCCCGTCTGCGGGGAGAGGGTTAGGGTGAGGGGCAAGCCCCACGAAACGATCACCGGACACGAAAATAGCAGGCGCGCCACAGCGCAACCAACCCGCGACTAAGGGGCATCATCGCCGCTACGAAACGCCCTACCCCTGCGCGTCATACACCTCGCGCGCGGCCCGAATGGCGCCGTGGTTTTCCACAGACCAGTCGACGAAGTGCTTGAGCAGGCCGAGCAGCGAGCGCCCGAGATCGGTCAGCGCATATTCGACGCTCGGCGGCTGTGTGGGGTAGACGGTGCGGTGGATGTAGCCGTCGCGCTGCAGGTCCCGCAGCGTCTGGGTCAACATGCGCTGGGAGATGTCGGGGATCAGCCGGCGGAGCTGCGAGAAGCGCAAGGGGCCGTCGGCGAGCGACAGGATCATCAGCGAGTTCCACTTGCCGCCGATATTGTCCATGACGTCGCGGACCGGGCAGTTTTCCATATCCATCGGCACGCCGCAGACGATCGCCACGCGCTTGCCCTTCATGTCCCCGGTCGGCTTGTTCATCGGCGGTACCCTTTTTGTAACCACAGCAGAAAAAACTGCCTCCTTTACAGCCCTACTGCGATTACGCGATAAGAGCAAGTCTCAAAAAGAGACCATGTGCCGAAGCGTCTCCCAGGCAACGGCAGGAAGAGCCGGCGAGGCCTGCGCCGCGGCGTTCTGCGCGCGTTTCCGTCTCGGCCAAAACAGAAAAGGTAAAGACCATGTCCGATACATTGCTCGTCACCGGCGCAACCGGCCAACTCGGCAAGCTCGTGCTCGACCAGTTGCTTGCGTCCGGCATCGCACCGGCCCGGATCATCGCCACCAGCCGCGATACGGCGAAGCTCGCCGATTATATCGCCGGGGGTGTTCAGGCCCGCGTCGCCGATTTCGACGATCCCGCTTCGCTCGACCAGGCCTTTGCCGGCGCCGACCGGATCCTGATTATCTCGACCGACGCGCTGGACCAGCCCGGCAAGCGGCTGAAGCAGCATCTGGCCGCCGTTGCGGCTGCGGAGAAGGCCGGCGCCAAGCACATCGTCTACACCTCGATGCCGAGCCCGGAAACCTCGGTCATTCCCTTCGCACCCGATCATCTCGGCACTGAAAACGCCATCAAGGCGACCGGCATTCCCTATACGATCCTGCGCAACGGCTGGTACATGGAGAACCTGTTCATGGCCCTGCCGCATGCCCTTGAGACCGGGCAATGGTATTCTTCTTCGGGCGAAGGCCGCCTCGCCCACATCGCCCGCGGTGATGCCGCCAAGGCCGCAGCCGCAGCCCTTGCCGCCTCCACAAGCGAGAGCCACACCTATACGCTGACGGGCGGCGAGCTGCGCTCGACGGACGAGATCGCAGCCCTCGTCGCCAAGGCGACCGGCAAGTCCCTCAACGTCGTGCACATCTCCGACGAGGCGCTCGCAGGCGGCCTGAAGAGCGCCGGCCTGCCGGACTTCCTGATCCCGATCGTCGTTTCCTTCGACGCCAACACCCGCGGGGGTCACATCGACATGGTGACGGGCGATGTCACCGCGCTGACCGGCGCGACGCCGGTGACGCTCGCCGCCTTTCTCGAAGCGAGCAAGGCGCGACTTGCCAGCTAAGCGGTAAGCCAGGCAGCGGGAGCCCGGCCGTTTGCGTCGGGCTCTCGAAACGACCTTTGCCATGCTGTCGGCACCGGGAGGGCACGTGCTGCCCGCCCTGCCGGCCAGACAATCTTCGCCATGGTCGTCACCGCCATTTGTTCTTGCTTTGTTCACTTTTTCGCTCTATGAATTCTCCTGGCTTCACCGCTTAAAAAAGGGGAAATCATGAGCGTTTATCTGACCGTCGGTGCATTGGATTCCGCCAGATCCAATGCCTTCTACGATGCCACCCTGGCGACGATCGGCTGGAAGGCGCACACGGACTTTCCGGACTGGCGCGCCTATTCCGAAGGCGGAACCGGCAATGGTCCCGTGCTGTGGGTCTGCAAGCCCTTCAACAATGAACCGGCAAGCGCTGGAAATGGTTCGATGGTCGGCTTCATGGTCCAGTCCCGTCAGGACGTCGATGCCTTCTACCAGGCAGGCATGGCCAATGGCGGAACGGATGAGGGCGCCCCCAACCCGCGGCCGCATTATGGGCCGCACTGGTACGCGGCCTACATGCGCGATCCCTCCGGAAACAAGATTTCCGTCGTCTATAACGGTTAGCCCATCGCTGCCTTGGCCGGGCACGATAACCGGGCATCCGAAGCACCGCGCTCGCCGGCATGGGAAGGCTGATGCCTGGCACGCGGGCTTGGCAGCTTTTGCCGTCGCCTACCGGAAGGCCTCCACCGGCGAAGCATCGGCCCTCAGCGCAAGCTCGGCCAGAACGAGCGCACCGACGCCGGCGAGAAAGAAGCCGGCCGAAAGGTTAAGTGTCGTGCCATCGTAGAAGGCGCCCACCGCGATCGAAAACACCGTCGCCACGAGGCTGGAGCCGGAGGCGATCAGCGATGCACCGAGCCCGGCCACCTGCCCGAGCGAACGCATGGCCATGGCGTTGAGATTGCCGAACAGCACGCCGACCGCAAAGAAGGCGGCAAAGCCGAGCACCAGCAGCATCGCAAGCGGCGGCCGCCCGCCCCAATAGAGCGATGCCGCAAGCATCGCCAGCCCTGCCGTGGCCAGGCCCACAAAACCCCGGCGCGCCATCGCCTCCGCGCCGAAGCGCTGCACGAGCTTGGCATTGAGGAACGAGGCAAGCCCGATGCCGGTCGCCAGCATGGCAAAATAGAGCGGGAAGGTCTCACCGATCCCGTAGGCGTCGAAGAAGAGGTCGGCGGCCGTGCTCAGATAGAGAAGCTGCGCGCCGAAGACGAGCCCGGTCGCGACGATCAGCAACGTCACCCGCCGATGCGACAGGATGCGCCGCCCGTTCGATACGAGCAGCCCCAGGCGAAAGGGAATGCGTTTGTCGGCCGGCAGTGTTTCCGGCTGCCGCATCACCAGCCACAGGCCGAGAACGCCAGCCGCCGCGAGATAGACGGCAAATATGCTGCGCCAGCCGGCTACAGTGATGATCCCCTGCGCCAGTGTCGGCGCAAGCATCGGCACCAGAATGAACAGCGTGAACATGAACGACATGACGCGGGCCATCGCGTCACCCTCGAACTGGTCGCGGATCATCGCCCTCGTCGCGATCTTCGGCCCGGAGACGCCGACACCCTGAAGAAACCGGCCGAGGATGACCATTTCGAGCGAGTTCGCCACCATGGCGATGACCGTTCCGAGCGCATAGACGCCAAGGCCCAGGACCAGCGCCCTCTTCCGCCCCATCGCATCGGAAAGCGGCCCGAGCAGCAGTTCGCCGAACGCCATGCCGAGAATGAACAGCGAAATCACATGCTGGGTGGAAAGCGGCGGCGCGACGCCGACGTCGGCGCCGATCTGGCGCAGACCCGGCAACAGTGCGTCGATGCTGATCGAGGTCAGCGATGTCAGAAGCGCATAGAGAACGATGCGCTCGCGAAAACTGGTCTGAATGATCATGGGCCGGAGATGGGCGAGAGGACGGGCTTACTCTATAGCAGCCCCCGTTGCAGATTGCATTGCGTTCGCGCCTGCGTAGCCCTGAGTATTTTCAGGATGTTACGGCGTCTCATTTGCCAGATGCGCGGCATCCGCCAAGCGGACGACGGCGCGATTCCTGAAAAAATCATCCTCGCGCAGATGAGTGATGCTTCCGGATTTCGCCGGGAAGCTCAAGAAACCGGCGGCCTCGATCGGAACCTTCATCCAGGCCGCCATCACCAGCGTCAGCGTGAAGCCGTGGGTGACGATGATCTGCGTCGGACAGGGCCTGGCGACGATCGCCTCGACGCAAGGGTAGACCCGAAGCGCCACGTCGCGGCGGGTTTCCGCGCCGTCGATACCGCAATCATGATCCAGCCGATTGTCGTCCGGCGCCGCGGTATAGCGCGCGTCGAGCCAGGCCTGCGGCCTGCCGCCGGCCACGCCATAGCTGATTTCGCGAAGAGCGGCGGTTTCCGTCACGGGCGCGGCAAGGCGCGCGGCGATCGCCGCCGCCGTTTCAGCAGTGCGCAAAAGGTCGGAGCTGAAGATCTCGACCTGCCTCCCGCCGACAAGGGTCGCAAGACGCTCGGCCGTGGCCGCCGCATCCTTTCGGCCGCGCTCGCTCAGGCCGGTATCGTACCAGCCGCCCACCCTGCCCTCGGCATGGTGGACGGATTGCGTGTGGGTGACGACGAAGAGTTCCTTCATGGCGAAGGCGCCTCAGACCTCCTGCCCGCAGGCGCGACGGAAACGGCGCACGGTCTCGGCCATGCCGTATTCCAGCGCATCGGCGGTCAGGCCGTGGCCGATCGACACTTCGGCAAGGTTCGGAATGTGCCTGGCAAGCAGTGGCAGGTTGGCGACCGTCAGGTCGTGGCCGGCATTGACGTCGAGACCGAGCTCGGCCGCCAGCGCCGCCGTGCGGCCAAGCTCGCCGGCGATCTTCTCGGCCTTTTCCGGATCGTCATAGCAGCCGCCATAGGGGCCGGTGTAGAGTTCGATGCGGTCCGCACCCGTTTCCTTGGCGATGCGCAGCGCCTCCATGTCCTCGTCGCCATCGGCAAACAGCGAAACGCGAAAACCCTTCTTCTTCAGCCGGCCGACCACATGGCCGAGCAGATTGTGGTTCTTGCGGAAATCCCAGCCGTGGTCGGAGGTCGCCTGCGCCGGATCGTCGGGCACCAGCGTCACCTGTTCCGGCCGGTGCGCTTCGACGAGACCGAGGAACTCCTCGTTCGGGTAGCCTTCCATGTTGAATTCCGTCTCCGGGAATGCGCCGTCGATCAGGTCGCGGATCGGCTGCAGGTCGGAAAAGCGGACATGGCGCTGATCCGGCCGGGGATGCACCGTCAGGCCGGCGGCGCCGGCTTCGAGCGCAATGCGCCCGAGTGCGGTGACGGAGGGCCAGGGTAGATCGCGCCGGTTGCGAAGCATTGCGACGGCATTCAGATTCACGGACAGTTTTGCAGGCATGTCTGAACTTTCCAGAGGCGGGGCCGCTCACGGCCCGATGCGGGCAATGTGGATGCAATGTTCTACTGCATATTTAACGAAAGCAGAAACGGTTTGAGGTCGGGATTATGCAGCAATTCCAAGGAGTACCAATGCAATATCCGCGTCAATGGCGCGCAGTGCGTTTGCCCGCCTTGTCTTGATCAAATCTTGACAATCGATCTCTCTAATATGCAGGAAAGCTCAACCACCGGAACGAAACCTTCGGGCCGCCGGCACGCCGGCACCGGGCGAGCGAGCAACGCTACGATCTGTCACAGGGATTGAGGACGCAATTTTTACGTTTATTTCAGAAAAAACTCAAATTTGGCGTCTATCACCCCTGACAACCACTTCTTTTGGCCTTAAATTTCCGAATCAGATCGAATGGCCCTGGCCTACGCCGCGATCGCCTTCATAGATTTTTAGATCACATGACCCTGGAGCAAGCACCGATGACGACGGTCGAAAGACCCTGCGATGAGACGATACGGCGGACGCTCCGTCGCATCCTCGAAAGCAAGGCTTTCGCGCGCTCCGAGCGCTTGCGGGCGTTCCTCGCCTATGTCGTCGAAAAGGAGATGATCGGCGAGGGCCATCAGCTCAAGGGGTACTCGATCGCCATCGACGTCTTCGACCGGCCACAGGCCTTCAACGCCGACAGCGACCCGCTGGTGCGCGTGCATGCCGGCAAGCTGCGCAAGCTGCTCAAGGCCTTCTACGAGGGCGACGGCGCCGACGAGGAATGGCGCATTGCCATTCCCAAGGGAACCTACGTTCCGGAATACCGCCACGCGCGGACGGAAGTCGCCGAAACTGCCGCCCCCGCGCCGCGTCAGCCGAAGCCGGCCAAGCGGCGCTTTGCCGGGCATCGCCCCGCCTGGCCGCCGGCCCCGCTCTCCTCGCCGCTCTCCGTTCTGAGCGTCCTGCCGCTGTTGCTCTTTGCACCGATGCCGTCGCAGGAAATGACGCTGGACCTCGACGCCCAGGCCAAGCTCTTCAACGCCCGCCACGCAACCGAGCGGGTGCTGCCCGCCGTTACCGTGAAGCTCAGCGGCGCCGAAAACAGCGATGCGAAGGCCTTCGCCACGGCGCTGCGGCTTGCCGCCCAGCGCCACAAGACGCTGGCGCGCGCCACCGATGGCGACACCGGCCGCCCCGTTTCGCGCAACTCCGCCCTCTCCTTCACCGTGCAGGTGACCTGGTACGACGCACCGGCCCAGGGCATTCGCGTCACCCTCTCCCATGACGGCGAGAACGTGCCGATGCGCCAGGACTTCATCACCTGGAAGCGGCTCGAGACCGAGCCTGACCTGCTTTTCGAGAGCATGTCGCTCGCCGCCGAACTGTTTTCGCTCGATGGCGAGATCTATAATCACGCCCGCGAAGAGCAGATCGAAAGCCCGCTGATGGGCTGCATGGCCGCCACCCAGCGCTATCGCAAGCACCTCACCCGCGACACCTTCGAGACCGCCTGGTCCTGCCAGCAGAAACTCTCGCCGCTGCGCGGCGACGAGCCGCTGTTCATCCTCAGCGCCAACAGCCCGCTCAAGGTCATCGGACACTGAGCCTGCCCGGCGGGGCGGGCAAAGTCCGGTCCGCATGAAGCGGCTGCGACCCCCGGTCCGCCACATTCGCCTGCCATACTGGGACTGGTCATATTAGCGATTCGCGTATACGGTACACGCATGCGTTGGGAATGGGTGCCTGGGTGCTCGTCAGGCAAGCATCGATGTCCTGAGTAAACCGTGCCTGGTGCGCGGAGGTGCCCCAACCGAGCAGCAGGTATTGTCGTTGACGATCAACGAGTGCCTCACCGCGCGGATCCGTCCGCACCTTTGAGACCCGACGATCGCCACCGCTTCCGGACGCGGATTGCGCGCGCCCCTGGGTCGGTCTCGATTCAGGAAATTGCAGAAACAGCGCGTCGAAAGACGCGCAGGCTGTAGACCGGGGACCTTCGACATGCCGCGAGACCACTGGAAATTCGAGGGCGTGCTGGCCGCGCCCGATCGTGTCGGCTTTCTGCCCGACCTGCCGCTTCCCCACCACGACCCCACGACGCCTCTGGCGATCGCCGACATGGCCGACGCTTTCGGCGTCACCCATCGCACGCTGCACTTCTACGAGGAAAAGGGGCTCCTGACCGCCGCCCGCATGGGGCCGATGCGGGTCTACAACGAAGATCACATTCGCCGCATGGCCGTCATCAACGCCTGCCGCGAGATCGACATGCCGATCTCGACCATCCTGGAACTGCTGACCGGACTTGCGGGCACCGAGGAGCAGGCCGAAGCCGACAAGCTGTTTCGCGACGCCCTGCTTGCCCGACGGCGTGAGCTTGCCGCCCAGCAGGCAAACCTGCGCCGGCAGATGCAGCGCATCACCGAGCTGCTCGAAACCACCGACGGAGGCGAAGCCACCGATGAGGACGGCCATGTCCATCTCTCGCCGATCGAAAGCGAGTGCCTGACCTTCATGGCCGACGGCTATCCGGCGGCGCGCATCGCCGGCCTGATGGACATGGACGTGGCAGCAGCGCTTACCCTTGAAGCCGGCATCATCCGCAAGTTCGGCGCTAACAACCGCTTCCAGGCGATCGCCAAGGCGGTGCTTTCAGGCATGATCTCGCCGGAATAGCGAGGACACGGCAGCCTCCCCCGATGCCTTGCCGTCCGCATCCTCGTGCGTGAAGAGGACGAGGTCGCGTTGCGCCTCGCCTCGGTCACGACGCTCTGCTGCAGCCCCTGCCCGCAGGCCTGCCACAGTAATACGCGCCGAACAGTTTGCAGGTCCACGCGGCACAATTCTCTTGAACGGCAGACATTGCGGTGTCGCCATTATCCCGCACGTGTTACGAGGGCGCCTGAACAAATACGGACGAGAGACCCCGATGCTTCCCTGGATAGAGCTGGACCGCGCAACCATTCCCGGTGACGGCGACGAGCTGCGCCTGAAGCAGCGCGGGCAGGAATTCTCGATCATGCTCGGCTCGAACGAGCTGATGAACAGCCGGTTGAGCGGCTCGGAGGAAGCGCTGGCGACACTCGCCCATGAGCGCATCGCCGGCGGCAAGAACCTGAGCATGCTGATCGGCGGCCTGGGCATGGGCTTTACCTTGCGCGCGGCCCTTGCCGTGCTGCCAGGCGATGCCCGCGTGACCGTCGCCGAACTGGTTCCGGCCGTCGTCGACTGGGCGCGCGGCCCCATGGCCGAGCTGCACAAGGGCACGCTCGACGATCCCCGCGTCGATATCCATGTCGGCGATGTCGGCGCACTGATCCGCTCGAAGAAGGCCGCCTACGACGCCATCCTGCTCGATGTCGACAATGGCCCGGATGGCCTGACGCGCCCCTCCAACGACAGCCTCTACAGCCACACCGGCCTTCGCGCCGCTCAAGCCGCCCTTCGGGCTGGCGGCGTGCTTTCCGTCTGGTCGTCAGCACCCGACAGCGCCTTCACCCGCCGCCTGCGCGAAGTCGGCTTTGCGGCCGACGAGGTGAACGTGCGCGCCAACGGCAAACGCGGCGGCGCCCGCCATATGATCTGGATGGCAACGAAGCGGTAACAGCTCAAGACGGGCTGCACCTCAGATCTTGCGGAAGGCGCGGCTCGATATCGAGATCGGATTGCCTGATGGGTCCTTCGCATTGGCGAACTGATAGCCATCGGCCTGATGGATGGCCCCGAATACCAGCCCTTCCTGAGCGCACCCTCCGCTGAAGGCTTCGACATCCCTGACATCGAATACCAGCTTGATGAGGGATTGGCCTTTCCGCTGCCCCTTGGCCGCCGGATGGACCATCAGGCTGGCGCCACCGTCTTGCGGGATCAGCTCGACGATACGGTCGCCCGCCTCGCGCGATGTCTGGAAGCCGAAGTGTTTTTCGTAGAAGCGAACCGTCGCTTCCACGTCATGGGCGTAGAGAATGATCCTGTTGATCGGCAACGGCGTCCCTTCCCTCAGGTCGCGCCCGGCTCAATCACTCAACGAACGATGGTCAGCCGCTCCGCAGCGCGAGTAATCGCGGTATAGAGCCAGCGCTCGCGGGTATCGCGGAAGGCCCAGCTTTCGTCGAACAGCACGACATTGTTCCACTGCGAGCCCTGCGCCTTGTGCACCGTCAGCGCGTAGCCGTAGTCGAACTCGTCGTAGCGCTTGCGCGTCGTCCAGGGGATCTCGCCCTCGACATCCTCGAAGGCCGCCTTCAACAGCTTGATCTTGGCGGCACCCCGATCCATGTCGTCGTCTTCGGGACGGATCATCAGGTTGATGCCCGGCTTCACCGTCTCCTTCGAAGAGCTCATCACCTGCCACAGCGAGCCGTTGAGCAGGCCCTTGGCCGGGTCGTTCCGGAGGCACACGAGCTTGTCGCCGGATTGCGGATACTCGCTGGTGAAGCCTTTCAGTTCGCGCAGGCGCTGGTTGTAGCGCCGGCGGGTCTTGTTGGTGCCGACCAGCACCTGGTCGGCTTCGAGCACCAGTTCCTGGTTCACCTGAGAGCGACCGATCACATGCGTGGTGCCATAGTCGCCATGCATGATCTCCTTGCCTTCGCGCACCTGCATGGCGAGCTGGATGATCGGATTGTCGCGCGCCTGGCGGTGAATGTCCGTCAGCAGGTAGTCCGGCTCCTGATTGGTGAAATAGCCGCCGCCCGTAACCGGCGGCAGCTGGCCGGGGTCGCCAAGCACCAGGATCGGCGTGCCGAAGCTCATCAGGTCCTTGCCGAGTGCCTCGTCCACCATCGAGCATTCGTCGACGATGATCAGCGCCGCCTTGGCGACCGGGCTCTGGCGGTTGATCGCAAACATCGGCGCGATCGAGGTCTTGCCGGTTTCCTCGTCGGAAACCTCCTCTTCGCCGCGCGGCCGGTAGATCAGCGAGTGAATGGTCTTGGCGTTGCTCGCGCCCTTGGAGCGCAGCACCTGCGCCGCCTTGCCGGTAAAGGCGGCAAACAGCACGTCGCCATCGACATGCTCGGCAAAATGCCGGGCCAGCGTCGTCTTGCCGGTACCGGCATAGCCGAACAGCCTAAAGAGCGGCGAGCGGCCCTCTTTCAGCCATTGCGAAACGGCCTTCAGGGCCTCGTCCTGTTGCGGTGCGAATTGCATGAGGCTGAGTGTCAGGATTCGGGCCGCACACGCAAGCCCGGAATTGCGGCCCCACCGGAGGACCAGGAGCCGCCAGCTTCGCGAGCGTCACCGCCGCGCGCAAAATTACCTCGTAAAATCAAGGCCGCGCCTCGTCACCGCTCTTTCCGGCGCGGCTTACGCCCGGCCGAATCTGTTCACGTTTTTTTCTCATTTCGCCTCCTGCCCGCACGGTGCTCGCATTGCCCGCTGGCAATCCTGTGGCACTTTCTTGCTCTGCCCCTTGAACGCAACGCCGCATTGTTGCTAACGAGCGTGACGTGATGGCGCCCGCGCTTCTGCTGGCGAAGACCATCGCTCAAAGCCCGTCAAGGCCGGCCCCGGTGGCCGTTCCCGCCTTTCCGGGCCATGCCGGAGAGTGCCCGTGAAAACCGACAAGCCAGCTGCGCCGCCCACCCCGGACAAGGTCGGCATCGGACGGTTCGCGCCCTGGCTGCAATGGAGCCTGCTGCTTGCGGTCTCCATCGTCCTTGCCTCGTTTTTCGAATTCATCGGCCTTCCGGCCGGGCTGCTCATGGGCCCGATGCTGGCCGCCGTGCTCGTCGGCATGAATGGTGGCACGATACGCCTGCCGCGCCAGCTGTTCTTCTGCGTGCAGTTCATCCTGGCAATGATGATTGCCGGTGCCATGACGCCGGGCATGCTCGCCACCTTCTCCGGCAACTGGCCGCTGTTTCTCGCCGTCATCCTCTCGGTCATCGCCGTCAGCACGCTCTGCGGCTGGGTCATCACCCGCATGCGCATCCTGCCGGGCACAACCGCGATCTGGGGATCGTCGGCAGGCGCCGCCTCGACCATGCTGCTGATGGCTGACGCCTATGGGGCCGATGCACGCCTCGTCGCCTTCATGCAGTATCTGCGCGTGATCTTCGTCGCCAGCACCGCGACCGTGGTCGCGCATATGTGGGTCACCGGCGCCGAAGCCGAGCAGACCACCCACTGGTTCGCACCGATCGACGGCCTGCTTTTCCTCGAGACAATCGCGGTCGGGCTTGGCGCAGCGCTCGCCGGCCGCTTCCTGCGCGTGCCCGCCGGTGCCTTCCTGCTGCCCTTCCTTCTCGGCGCCGTGCTGAACGTCTCAGGCGTCATGACCACCGCGCTGCCGCAATGGCTGCTGGCGATCTGTTTTGCCATGCTCGGCTGGAACATCGGCCTCGGCTTCACCCGCCAGATCCTCATCCATGCCCGCCGCGCGCTGGTGCCGACGATCATCTCGATCGTCGTGCTGATCTCGTTCTCCGGCCTGCTTGCCCTGCTTTTGATCAAGGTGGTCGGCATCGATCCGCTGACCGCCTATCTCGCCACCAGCCCCGGCGGCCTCGACTCGATCGCCGTCATTGCCGCCTCGAGCAATGTCGACCTCTCCTTCGTCATGGCCCTGCAGACCGCCCGCCTGCTGATCATCACCATGATCGGGCCGGCGCTCGCCCGCTTCGTCGCCGACCGGGCTTGACGATGTTGGCCCGGCACGTTTCCAATGCGCTGCCGGGAGAACGCTCGTGAAGACGCTCAGAATCTATGGACCTCCGGAAGCCGCGCTTCCCTTCGACCTGCGCGACATCCTGCAGCGCCTCGCACCCCGCACACTGAGAGCGTCGTGGAGAGTTTCCGCCGTCGACGCAGGTTATCAATGGTTCGATGCCACCGGCCCCGGCGGCGACGTTCTGGAGAGTTGGGCCCAGTCCGGGAGCATGATCGAGGGCCGGCACCTGGCCGCCGCTGTGCAAGACGTTCTCCAGATCATCTGGGGAGAGTTTACCGGTTTCCTGCCCGGCACCCCGAACAGCCCCTGGATCGTCATTCGCGCCATCGACAGCACGTTTTACGAAATCACCACGGACGACGAGACGGTTCTCCAACGGGTGGAGACCGGTTTCCAGGGCGCTCGCCGTTCTGATGCCCCGTGGAAACCGGCCGACTAGCACCATCGGCCGCTCCCTCACGAAAGCGTCTGCAATCCTCAGGCGCTTTCCGCCGATCGCGCAGCGAAGCGCGCCATCACGGTGGAGACCGCCTCCTTGGTGAGCCGCACGCGCGGCAGTTCGGCCGATTGTTCATGGACCAGCAACCAGAGATCCGGGGCCAATGGCGGCGCCTCCGGCAGCAGCGGCGTGAATCCTGCCGCCTCGGCCGCAAAGGCAGGAAGCACGGCAAAGCCGAGCCCGTTTTTCACCGCCGCCATCTGCGCGCCGAGCGAGGAGAAGCGCATCGCCGGCTGCAGGCCGGGGCATAGGGTTTCCAGCCAGGCGACCATAATCAGGTAGCTCAGCTCCTCGCTCCAGCCGACCAGCCGGTGGCGGTAGAGGTCGGCAGGTGCGCTCGGCATGCCGTGACGCGCGATGTAGCCAGGCATCGCATAAAGGCCGAAGGCGAGTTGGCCGAGCCTGCGCTGGCGATAGTTGCCCTGCTGCGGCCGCACCAGGCGCAGAACGATGTCGGCCTCTTCGCCGGCAAGCCGCACCGGGCGCACGCTCGAATGCATCTCCAGGCGGATTTCCGGATGCTCCAGCAGGAAACCGACGAGGCCCGGCAACAGGACCTCCTGTCCCAACAGTTCAGGCACGTCGATGCGCACCGGGCCGGCAAGGTCGTTGTCCTTCTCCCGCGCCGTCCGCTCGAAGACCCGCATCTGCGCCTCGGCCCGCTCGGCCGGCGCCAAAAGCGCCTCGCCCGCCGGCGTCAGGTCGTAACCGTCGCGGTGCGGCCGGAAAAGCCTGACCTGCAACGCCGCCTCCAGCACCTCGATCCGGCGTGACACGGTCGATGCGCTGACACCAAGCCTGACGGAGGCCGCAGTCAGCGAGCGCGCATTGGCAACGGCCAGAAAGAATTTGAGATCGTTCCAGTCCATATTGTTTTCCATTTTTGGAAATCAGAATTGCGGAATGGTTTCTCGACCGAAGCCAGGAAATCAAGCAGTTTCTTCTGAAACCCGGAGAGAAACCAGCATGACGCCCAACATCGATACCGTTCGATTTTCCGAATTTGGCGAGCCGTCGGTGCTCGCCTTCAAGGCCGAGACGCTGGGCGAGCCCGGGCGCGGCGAAATCCAGATCCGCCATCTCGCCATCGGCGTGAACTACATCGACATTTATCACCGCCGGGGTTCGGCACCCCTGCCCCTGCCGAGCGGGATCGGCGTCGAAGGCGTCGGCGTGATCACCGCGCTTGGCGAAGGCGTCGAAGGCTTTTCGATTGGCGCACGCGTCGCCTATGTGGGCGGCCCGCCCGGCGCTTATGCCACCCACCGCAACCTGCCCGCCGCCCGGGCGCTGGCGCTGCCGGAGGAACTGGACAGCCGAGAGGTCGCAGCCCTCGTCTTCAAGGGACTGACCGTCGAATACCTGATCCGTCGCTGCATCGAGGTGAAGCCCGGCGACACGGTGCTCTTCCATGCGGCGGCCGGCGGTGTCGGCTCGATTGCCTGCCAGTGGCTGAGCCACATCGGCGCGACTGTCATCGGCACCGTCAGCTCCACAGAGAAAGCCGAAATCGCCCGGGCCAATGGCTGCCATCATGTCATCCTCTACAGCCAGGAGGATTTCCGGGTCCGCGTCGGCGAAATCACCGGCGGCAAGGGTGTCGGCGTCGTCTATGATTCCGTTGGCGCCGACACCTTCGCCAGGTCGCTCGACTGCCTGCGCCCGCGCGGCACGCTGGTTTCCTTCGGCGCCTCCTCCGGTCCGGTTCCCCCGCTCGACGTCGCCTCGCTCTCGGCCAAGGGCTCGCTCTATGTCACTCGTCCCTCGATCGCCCACTACACTGCCGAGCGAGGCGAGTACGAAGCGGCGGCGCGAGAGTTGTTCGGCGCCATGCAGGCAGGTGTCGTTCGTGCCCCAGCCATCACCACCTATCCGCTTCACGACGCCCGCAGGGCTCACGAAGACCTGGAGGCCCGGCGGACGACCGGATCCGTGGTCCTGCTGCCCTGAACGGCTGTCGCCTCCAACTGGTCAGCGCCCTATTCCCCCTTTCGTCGGCCGCGCGATGAACGTCGCGTGGCCGGATGCGTCCTGTGGCCGACCTGCAAGAACCGAACCGAAACTTCCGCCAGTTCTCCGGGAATAAATCCTGTGCTTGCCGTGTCTTACGGTTGGATCTGCACCATGCGGCTCCCGCGGAAACGGGACGAGGAGGCTTTTCGCCCGTTTCCGGACAGGAAAACCATCTTGAGGAAGGACAACTGCCATGAGAACGTTTCCACTGACGATCGCCATGCTGCTTGCGGCCAGCGTTACGGCTTTCGCCGCGCCGCCGGTCAAGGAAGTCGAGACCGCCAAGGGCAAGGTGCTGGCCGGAGAAAACGGCATGACGCTCTACACCTACAAGGACGATCATGGCGGCGTGTCCATGTGCTACGATGATTGCGCCAAGAACTGGCCGCCCTTCTTCGCGGAAGCCAGCGCCAAGGCAGATGGTGCCTATACGGTCGTCGAGCGCAAGGACGGCAAGAAGCAATGGGCCAAGGACGGTATGCCGCTCTACTTCTTCATCAAGGACAAGAAGATGGGTGACATGACCGGCGACGGCATGAAGAAGGGCGAATGGAATGTCGCCAAGCCGTAACGGCGGCAACGAGGATGCGGGGGCACCCCCCGCCTCCGACCGGTTCGAAGAGGATGTGCTGGCCCTGGTGCCGGCACTGCGGCGCTATGCCCGCAGCCTGGTGCGCTCGGACCCGGATAGCGAGGACCTGTTGCAGGATTGCGTGGAGAAGGTGCTTTCGCGCCGCGCGCAGTGGCGCGGCGTGAACCTGCGCGCCTGGGCCTTCACCATCATGACCAATCTCGGCCGCAACCGGCACCGCTATGTGGCGATGCACCCGCAGGTGGCGCTGGACGAGGACCTGGGCCTTGAGGCCGAGACCCACGAGAGCGACCCGCTGGAGCGCTCGCGGCTCGAACGGGCGCTGAACGGGCTTTCCACGGAGAACCGCTCGGTGCTGATGCTCGTGGTGATCGAAGGATACCGCTACCAGGACGTGGCCGAGATGATGGCCATACCGATCGGCACCGTGATGTCGCGCCTGTCGCGCGCGCGGCGCCAGCTTGCAGAAGCCATGAAGGACGACAATGTGATCAGCATGCGGAGACCGAAATGACGGAAGGCCACAACACCGTCTCCGAAGACGACCTGCACGCCTATGTCGACGGCGCCCTTGGCCCGCGCGAGCGGTTGCGGATCGAGCAATGGCTCGAGCAAAACCCCACGCAGGCCGAAGAGGTCCGGCAATGGCGGGCGCAGGCGGTCGAGTTGCGCGCGCTCTTTGCCGGCTATGCCCGCAGCGACGCCGATGACCGGGCTCTGCTTCTGAGCAACGGCAGCGAACGCCCGCAACCGGATCCCGGCAAGGACACCCGATCGTTTGCCAGCATCGCCCGCGCCGTCGCCGCCGGCCTGGTGCTCTTTGCGGCCGGCGGCCTCACCGGCCTTTACGCGCCCTCCTTGCTCGCACCCGAGCAAAGCCCCCGGCCGACGCAGACGGCCGACAGCCTGCCGCGCCAAGCGCAATCGGCCTTCCTGGTCTATGCCAGCGAAGTGCGCCATGCCGTCGAGGTCGGCGCCGACGACCAGACCCATCTCGCGACCTGGCTTGGCAAGCGCCTCGATCATCCGCTCTCGATCCCTGATCTCTCCTCGCTCGGCTTCTCGCTGGTCGGCGGCCGGCTGCTGCCGGTCAACGGCAAGGCAGGCGCGATGTTCATGTATGAGGATGGCACCGGCCGACGGCTGACGGTGCTGCTCGGCCGCAACGACGACAACCGCGAAACCAGCTTCCGCATCGACGAGAACGACGGCGTCGAGACCTTCTACTGGATCGACGGCCCGCTCGGCTACGCCGTCACCGGCGAGGTGCCGCGCGATCTGCTGCAGCAGGTGGCGGATGAATGCTACCGGCAGTTCGAAAAGAGCGAGGCGACGAAGAGCTGAGGGGGAACCCGGCCAACGCCGATCAGGCTTTGTCGGCAAGGTATTTCAAAGAGTTACAGTCGAGCCCGCACATTCGTCTCACCCTGCGTGACCCGAGACGCCCTGCGCTCAAAATCGCCGGGACGCTCACAATTTTCGGGATGCATCAGGTGCCGGCGCCCTTCGCCACGAGATAGGCCGAGAACATGTCGGCCATCGCATCCGCATAGGCCTCGATCTCCGCATCGCTGCGCGCCGTTCCCGAAAAATCCTTCCCCACCGTCGTCATCGTCGTCATGATCAGGTCACCGGCAAGTTCCCTGAGGTCGGTGGGTGCGTTCGGAAGAAGCTCGATCATGAACTGGTCGATGAGCGGATCGTTGGCCTCCTTGGCTTCCCGGGCTTCGGGCGCATCGCGATAAAGGGGTGCCGCGTCGCCCAGGGCAACCCGAACGGCCGCTTCCTCGCATTCCGAGCGCAGGAAGGCGTGAACCAGCGACCGCAGCCGATCGAGCGGCGACCGCGACCCGTCACTGAGGATCGTCGCCAGCAGCCCCGACGTCTGCCGCCATTCGTCGCTTTGCAGGCGGAACAGGATCGCGCCCTTGTTGGGAAAATACTGGTACAGCGACCCGACGCTGACGCCCGCCCGTTCCGCGACGCGGGCAGTGGTAAATCGCTGCGCTCCCTCCTCCTCCAAAACCTGAACAGCAGCCTGGAGAATGGCCTTCACCAGCTCGTTCGAACGCGCCTGCTTGGGCGCTTTTCGTGAAGAAATACGGGCACTTGATCTGTTGGCCATTGGCACCGTCCGCAATGCGATTAGCGAATGCGACGAATTATTCGTATTTTCCTCGTGAACGCAAGCCCATCGAAAACGAAGGAACATCCGATGACCACGCTCACCAGCCAGCCTCTCAAGGGCCTTCTCGACCGCCTGTTCGACGAGGCCGATGCCGCGACCAGCCCCGCAGTCGCGCAACTGCCCGCAAGCGAACGCGAACGATTGCTGCACAGCAAGACCGAATATCTGCAGCTCTACGGGCTCTTGAAGGATCTGTGGCTTCCGGTTTCGCGTGAGACCGGCAACCTCCTCTACATGCTCGCCTGCGCGAGCCGCGCCCGCCGGATCATCGAGTTCGGAACGTCCTTCGGCATTTCGACGCTCTTTCTCGCAGCGGCGCTGCGCGACAACGGCGGCGGCGAGCTGATCACCAGCGAATTCGAACCGGCGAAGGTGGCGCGGGCCGGACAGAACCTCACCGCAGCCGGTCTCGAGGATCTCGTCGAGATCCGGCAGGGTGACGCGCTGACGACTTTCACCGACCTTCCCGACGCGATCGATCTGGTGCTGCTCGACGGGGCAAAACCGATCTATCTCGACGTCTTCAAGCTGATCGAGCCTCGCCTGCGTCCAGGCGCCCTGATCATCGCCGACGACGCCGACAGTTGCCCGGAATATCTCGACTACATCCGTTCGGCCCCCGGCACCTACCTGTCGACACCGTTTGCCGAGGACATCGAAGTGACGATGCGCCTCGCCTGATCGGCGCCATCGTTTCGGTTGAGCGCCGGCGCTTACGCCCACGCAAGGGCACCACATCAAGGAGAACTGCAATGCATGTATTCGTAACGGGCGCGACCGGCTGGGTCGGGTCGGCCGTGGTCAAGGACCTGATCGCGGCGGGGCACAGGGTGTCCGGCCTGGCACGCTCCAGGGAAAAGGCCGCAACCCTCGCCGCAACCGGGGCTTCGGTCGTCGAAGGCGGGCTTGAGTCCGCGGCGGTCCTGCAGCGGGCCGCAGGGCAAGCCGATGCCGTCATTCACACGGCCTTCAGGCATGACTTCGTCCATGGCCCGCTCGACCAGGACTTTTCCAGTTTCCTGGAAAGTGCGGCCGAGGATCAGCGCGTCATCGCGCTTCTGGGTGAGGGTCTCGCCGGATCGGATCGGCCGCTACTCGTAACCTCGGGTCTCGCCGGGCTGCCGCTCGGTGCCACGGAAACCGATCGGCCCAATGCCGCCGTGCCGCGCAAATCCGAAGCCGCTGCCCGTGCCCTTGCCGAGCGCGGCGTTCGGGCGGCAACGGTCCGGCTCGCGCCTTCGGTTCACGGCCTGGGTGACTATGGCTTCGTCCCGATCCTCGTGCGTCTTGCGCGCCAGACGGGCGTTTCGGCGTATCTGGATGATGGCGCCAATTGCTGGTCGGGCGTCTACCGGGATGATGCAGCACGGGTCTATCGGCTTGCGCTCGAAAGCGGCTCGAGCGAGAGCGTCTACCACGCTGTGGCGGACGAAAAGATCCCGTTCCGACAGATCGCCGAGATCATCGGCCGAAATCTCGGCCTGCCGGTCGAAGCCCGCCCGCGCGCGCATTTCGGCTGGTTTGCCGGCATGGCCGGCGGCAACATGGCCGCGTCCAGCGCCCGGACGCGAGCCTTGCTCGGGTGGAAACCTGTTGGGCCTGACCTGCTCACCGATCTGGATCAGGCAACCTACTACGGCACCAGACAAACACGTCCCTGCCGATGACATCTCGGCAGTTCCCGCGCCTCGACAGTGTCCGTGCACCACTGCAGCCACCGAATGCCACATATTCCAAACTGCTTGTTTACGGTTGCAGGGAGCGTAATCTCAATCCATCCAGTCTGGGCCAGAGCGTGGCAACTTTGGCCCTGTGGCCGGCTAGAGAGCAACTATGGGGGTCTGGGCAATGTTCACGCTTCTCGCTGTCGTCGCGCGGGTAGAATTGGCACGCGCCTTTTTTATCCTTTCCGCCCTAGGCCTTGCAGGCCTTTCGCCCGGCAACTCTCGGGCCCAGGAGCAGACACCCGGCTACCGCGCCTGGACTGGCGATTTCGACGGCATGCAGCAACGCCGCCTGATCCGCATTCTCGTTCCCTTCAGCAAGACGATCTACTTCATCGACCGCGGCGAGCAATTGGGCACAGCGGTGGAGACCGGCAATGCGCTCGCAGAGGAACTCAACAAGGACCAGAAAAAGGAGATCGACAGGATCAAGGTCGTCTATGTGCCAACCAGCCGGGATCTGTTGCTTCCGGCCCTTGTCGAGGGTCGCGGCGACATCGTTGCCGCCAACCTGACGATCACGCCCTCGCGCAAGGAGGTCGTCGACTTTACCGATCCGCTGGCAACGGGCGTCAACGAAATACTAGTGACGGGTCCGTCGGCCCAGTCGATCGCAACGCTTGACGACCTCGGCGGAAAGACGGTGTTCGCGCGGCAGAGCAGCAGCTACTTCGAACACCTCGGCGCGCTGAACGCCCGCCTGAAGGCATCCGGCAATACCGGGATCGATATCCGGCCGATCGACGAAAACCTGGAAGACGAGGACCTGATGGAGATGGTCAATGCTGGCCTTCTTCCCTGGTGCGTCGTCGATGATCACAAGGCGCGCATATGGGCAACCGTGTTCGATCGCGTCGTTCTGCATGAGGATATCGCCATTGCTGCGGAAGGCGAGATCGCTTGGGCCATCCGCAGGGACAGCCCGAAGCTCGCGGCCACCTTGAATGCCTTCATCAAGACCCACAAGGTCGGTACCGCCTTCGGCAACGTTCTGAAGAAGCGCTATTACCAGAGCGAGAAGATGGTGCGTGCCGCCTACGAGCGCTCCGAGCTTGAAAAGTATCGCACCCTGCGTGGCTTCTTCGAGACACACGCCACCACCTACGACTTCAACATGCTGCTGCTTGCCGCGCAGGGCTATCAGGAATCGCAACTCGACCAGAGCAAGCGCAGCCCGCGCGGCGCCGTTGGCATCATGCAATTGCTGCCGACAACGGCCGCCGACAAGTCGGTCGGCATTAACGGCGTAGAAAAGGATCCGAACCGCAACATCGAAGCCGGCGCCAAATACATGCGCTATCTGATCACCACCTATCTCAATGAGCCGGGCCTCGATCCCGTCAACCGGACATTGCTTGCTTTCGCCGCCTACAATGCCGGCCCCGGAAACCTGCGCAAGATCCGCCGTATCACCAATGAAATGGGGCTCGATCCGAACATCTGGTTCGGCAATGTCGAGAACGGGGCGGCGAAGGTGATCGGCCGCGAGACCGTGCAGTATGTCGGCAACATCTACAAATATTATGTCGCCTACTCACTCTTCACCGATCTGGAAGCTCGCAGGGCCGAGAGCGCCGCACAGTCACCGCAATGATGCGATGCCTTTGCAGCGCACCGAGTTGCCATATGATGGAACCGGCAGGCCGCCTCACCGCAGCGGATCGTTCTCGATCACGATCGGTTGCCCATGCGGCGTTGCCTCCGCCGCGCGCTGCCAGCTCAGCGTCAGGTCTTCCAGTTCTCGACCGGAGGCGAGCGAAAGCTCCGTGACGAGGCGCGAGAGTGCGGCCACCCAGCAGTCGTAGTAGTCGCTGGCATCGGCCTTGCGGCCGGGTTTGTAAAGTTCGGCCGAAAGCGCTTCTGCCCATTCGGGCCAGGAGAACACACCCTTTTCGTGCAGGCGCACGGTCATGGCGAAGGCGTTCGCCTGCCAGGGCTCGGCAAAGACCGGATCGCCCTCCGGTGACTTCGGCAGTTCGGCCGAGGCAATCAGCGGCGATGTCACCTTACACGTGCTCAAGATAGCTCTCCCAGGCATCGATCGAGACGGTCAGCGTCGGGTCGGCGCCCTCGCCCCAGATCTCCGGCCCATCGAAAACGACCGTGTAGACCCATTGTGGATTTTCGCCGCGGCCATGGGCGTTGTCGTCAGGAAAGACGAAAGAGCCCTGCACCGCCTCGACCCGGCCGAGCTTGGCACGGGCATAGCGTGGCAGGCGCGTATGGGTCTCCGGATTGAAGTTTTTCGTGCGCACACGGTCGCCGGCGGCAAAGCGTGGGCGCGCCTCGACCGGACGATCGCAGGGGCCGCCTTTGGCGAGCACTCCCGCCACCATGTCGGCCTTCAGCACCCGTTTCGGCGCCGCACCCTGTTCCAGCCTGTGGCCGCCATCGAGTTCGGCCTGGGTCACGAATCCGTGGCGCTTCAACAGCGTTTCGAGCGCCCGCGTCCAGATCTCGTAATAGCTCGCCGAGAGATAGGTCGCCGGGGCCAAGTTTTCGCGCGCATGCCGGCTTTCGTCGATCGTCCAGGCGCCAAAGGCGCCGCAGGAAAGCGTGACGCCGAGCGCCCGCTTTTCCCACTCCGCATGGAAGTAGGGCTCGTCCTTTTCAGGCGCCACCGGGCCCAGGCCGTGGGCGCCGCCGAGATCGTGTGGACCGTTCATCGAAGCGCCTCCGCAGAAAGTGCCAGGCCCGTGCCGATCATCGCGTCGCGGGTGACGAGGGCAGCAAGCTCGTCCTCGCTGAACCCTTCCGTCCCTGCCGGGCGCTCGGGGATCACGAGATAACGCAGTTCCGCCGTCGAGTCCCAAACGCGAATGCGCGTCGTCTCGGGAAGCGTCAGGCCGAATTCCTGGAGCACACCGCGCGGATCGATGACGGCGCGCGAACGATAGGGCGGCGCCTTGTACCAGACCGGCGGCAGACCGAGCACCGACCACGGGTAACAGGAACAGAGCGTGCAGACGACGAGGTTATGGGTTTCGGGCGTGTTGAACACGGCGCGCATATGCTCGCCCTGCCGGCCGGTATAACTGAGGCTGGCGATCGCTTCCGTCGCATCGCTCTTCAGCCACTCGGCAAATTCCGGATCCACCCAGGCCTTGGCGACCACACGCGCGCCGTTGCGCGGACCGATCTTCGTCTCATAGGTCTCGACGATCGCATCGATCGCCGCCGGGTCGATCAACCCCTTCTCTGTCAGCACCGTCTCCAGCGCCTTCACCCGCGCTTCCATGTCGGTGAAATGGTTGTCGTGGTGATGGTCGTGATCGTGATGATCGTGGCCATGATGGTGTTCGGACATTGCCTGGCTCCTCGCAACGCCGTGCCATCACAGGCACAAAGATGGCGCTGCCTCCTCATAAAGTCGTAGCGCATAAACCCCGGATTCGAAATCGATTTCAACGCCCGCGGGTACCCGCAATTGTCACCATAACAAGTCTGGTCCGATGCGGTTCGGACCAGGCCACCGAGCAAGCCGGCTGTCGCTGCCGGCGATCATTTGCCACGCAGCTCCGAATGTATCATGTCCGCCATCTAGGCATGCTCGCACTGTCGGTCGCCTATCTCGCCTCCGCTACCCTCATCGAACCCCAACTTTGGGCCGATCCGCTCGGGCCGCTCGTCAAGGTGCTGCCGTCGCTGCTTCTCACGCTGGCGACGCTGACCATACTGGATGAACGCTGATGATGCTCGAAGTTCTGCTGCGCCTTGCCCATGTTATCGGTGCCGCGGTGCTCTTCGGCACCGGCGCTGGTATCGCCTTCTTCATGCTGATGGCCAGGCGCACGCGCGATGCCCGGCTGATCGCGCACGTCGCCGCAACGGTGGTCGTCGCCGACACGGTCTTCACCGCGACAGCGGTGCTGCTCCAGCCGATCACCGGCTACCTGCTCGCGACGAGCATCGGCTGGTCGCTGACGGAAGGATGGATCGCGCTGTCGCTGATCCTCTATGTCGTCACCGGCGTCTTCTGGCTGCCGGTCGTTTGGATCCAGTTGCGGCTGCGCGATCTCGCCCGGCTTGCAACGGCCAACGGTGCGCCGCTACCGCCGGAGTTCGACCGGCTCTATGCGATCTGGTTTGCCTGCGGCTTCCCGGCCTTCTTCGCCGTCACCGGCATCTTCTGGCTGATGCTGATGAAACCACAATTCGCACTATTTTAGCATCGGCCAGAGGCTGATGACGAGAAGCACCGCCATGGTGATGTTGAACCATTTCAGCCGCGAGGGTTCCGAGAGCCATTGGCGCAGCGCCGAACCGAAGCCCGCCCAGGTGGAAACGCTCGGCACATTGACGAGCGCAAAGACGACGCCGACGACGAGCACGCTGAAGAGGTAGCTTTCGCTGCTGGTATAGGTCGCCATCGCTGACACCGCCATGACCCACGCCTTGGGATTGACCCATTGGAAGGCGGCAGCCCCGATGAAGGTCATCGGCTGTGCGCTGGCCTTGCCTTCGGACAGCGAACGCGAGGTGCCGATCTTCCAGGCGATCCAGATGAGATAGGCACCGCCTGCGAACTTCAGCGCCGTGTAAACGACCGGCACGGAATGGAGCAGCGCACCGAGGCCGAAACCGACGGCGATGAGCAGCAGGAAGAAGCCGGCGCCGATGCCCAGCATATGCGGGATGGTGCGCACGAAACCGAAATTCACGCCCGACGCGAACAGCATCATGTTGTTCGGCCCCGGCGTGATCGAAGTGGTGAATGCGAACAAAAACAGCGCCAGCAGCGTATCGGCCTGCATGGTTTCCTCCCGGTCAATTGGGTCAGCATAATTGACCTATTAGCCGGCATCAGCCGCGAACTTGTCATGGTGACAAGTTTCCCCTCGCCGATAAATCGCCAAAAAACCGTTATAATACAGCAATTTGGCTACAACGTTCGTACGACTTTGGACCTAGGGCAGCGCTAGGGTATCCGCCTGGGCCCTGCGTCCCTCAGACCCCGTTATGTCGTGCCGGGCCCCGGTGGGATGGGCCTCGCGGAATCTTACTTGAGGCCATCAGGGTCCCTACACGCCTCTCGGGCTCCGGCTCAACGGTAGATGGTCGGAGCAAGGAAGCGACCAGTCGGGTCGATTGAGCGGCCTGCCGAGAGGCCTCGGTTGATGGGGGGCATGCGATGACAACGCCCCCAAGCCCGTCGTTGTCCAGCCTCAGCCGTGTGTGTACTCTCGCTGTCATACACGTGGGTAGGAGGCCACAATGAGGAGGACGATTATTGCCGCTCTCGCCACTTTCGTGTTCACGGCCCCAGCCATGGCGCGATCAGAGGAGAGGCAGTCTATGACAACGCCATCCTTCACCGAATGTCAGAAGGTGCAGCAGGAGGTCATGCGTCTCGTCACAGGTGGAAGGGACTGGAAGCTGGTGCCGTGGGACGGTGGCGCAGTCGCTCTATTTCTCCAAATCGACGGCACAATCGCCATCACATGCAGCAGCGACGGCACAGCCGAAATCTACGCGACGGGCGTCGCTACCAATGCGTTTCCGGGATTTGTTCGCGCCTTTGAACTCCTAAAGTAACAGTGTCCTTGGTCTTGGTGCGCACCGCTTTCAGCATCCGTACATTCATGTGACCGGTCGCCGCCTCGCCTGTGCAAGAACGGTGGTCGGCCTCAGCCCCACTTCATCTCGCCCTTGGCGACCTTGGCGCCGAGCTCGAGCGTCGAGACGCCGGGTAGATCCGGATAGCGCTTTGTCATCGCTGCGATCAGCTCGCCGCTGTCCTTGGCGGCGGCCGCCGCTTCGTTGAAGGCTGCGAGATAATCGCGGGTGAAGCGGATGGCCTCGACGCCCTCCGGCCCGCCCGCGCTCTTGTGCGCCGGCACGACGATCGCGGGCTTGCGCGCCGCCATGGCATCGAGCGCCTCGATCCATTTCTGCCGCCCTTCCGCCGTCGCCTCGTCGGCCACCCAGACATGCGAGCCGGAATAGACGAGCACGCCACCGAAAATCGCCTGCAGTTCCGGCACGAAGAGATAGCGCCGGTCCATCATCCCCTCGATCGTGACGATCTCGATCGTGCTGCCTTCGAGCGTCAACGCGGTGCGGTCGTCAGGCGTCGGCATCACCACATCGGCGAGCGTCTGCGGGCCATTGTCCTTCAACTGCGGCCCCCAGGTTTCAAGCTTTCCTTCAACATTGGCCTTGATCGCCTCGACGGTTGCCGAAGCGGCGATGACCTTCGCATCCGGAAAGGCTTCGACGATCGGCTTGAGGCTGAAATAGAAATCCGGGTCGTTGCAGCTGACATAGATGGTCGTCAGCCGCTTGCCCGTTGCCTTGATCGCCTCGGCCACCGCCCGGCCGTCGGAAAACGTGAAGCCGCCATCGATCAGGATCGCCTCGCTCTTTCCGGTCAGCAGCACCGGTGTACGGTTGAAGCCGGCATCATCCGCCTGGAAATAGCGCCATTCGAGCGCTGCGGCCGCATTGGCAAAGCGGCCACCGACCGGCTGAATGAGGATGGCGGCGCCGGCCGCCGCTGCCGTCTTGAGTGCGGTCCGCCGGGTCAACTGGATCTGCATGGGGTCTCCTTGGGCTTTTGTCGTGCCCGGCAGGATGACGGCACGGGCGCTCTTGAAAAAGCCCGGCAGTCCGAACAGACTGTCTGACAACTTCAGACAATCGCGAAGAATTTCGAATGACTGTAAACTTAAATCGCCTCTCGCATTTTGTTGCCGTAGTCGAGTGCGGCTCTTTCACCGCGGCTGCCGAGCGGCTCGGGCTTGCCAAAGCCGCCGTCAGCCATCAGGTCGCCCAGCTCGAAAAGGAGCTGGGCACCACCCTGCTCGTGCGCACCACACGGCGGCTAAGCCCGACCGCTACCGGCCAGCGCTTCTACGAGCGCTGCGCGCTGATCCTGCGCGATGCCGATGAGGCCGTCGGCGCGGTCTCGGCTGAAACCGAGATCCCGAGCGGCACGCTGACGCTGACGGCGCCGCTCGACTATGGCGCCAAGGTCGTAACCAACGCCGTCGCCGCCTATCTCGCGGCCTATCCCGCCATGCGGGTGGAGCTGAGCTTCAACGACACGGTTCTCGACATGATCGAGAACCGCCTCGATCTCGCCATTCGCGCCGGCTGGCTGGTGGATTCCAGCGAACGGGCAAAACGCATCGGCACGTTTCAGCAGCACCTCATCGCTGCGCCCGCCTATGCCGCAAAGCTCGGGGACATCACGCGCCCCAATCAATTGATGGAGGCAGACTGGATCGCCAACGGCGCGCTGAAGGCGCCGCTGGAATGGACCTTCACGCATGCTTCCGGCAACGGGGCGGCAATCCACGGCAAGGCGCTGGTGACCGCCGACAGCACCGATTCCGCCCACTGCTGCGCTGTCGCCGGCATCGGGCTTGCCGTGCTGCCGGACTATCAGGTGCGAACCGACATCGCCGAAGGCCGGCTGGTGCGGTTGCTTTCCGACTGGTCGCTGCCCTCGGGCGGTATCCATGTCGTCTATCCACCCTCCCATTTCCGCCCGGCGCGCGTGCGCGCCTTCGTCGAGATCCTGCAGCGCATGGAAAAAGAGCGCGGGCGGCTTGCCGGATGAAGGCTCGAAAGACCGGCGGGATGCGCTAGATTGCCCGCTACCCGCCGATTTCCTGAAAGCGTTTCCGCTTTTACGGATAGCAACAGGGCGCACGTCAAAGTGCTACAGCGTGAGAGGCGCATCTTGAAAGCTGCGGCCGCTGTGGGCAATTTCGGCCGCGAGGAGAACAGCATGCATGATCCGATCCCGACGACGACACTTCCCGACGGCCGCTCGATCCCGGTTCTCGGCCAAGGCACCTGGCGCATGGGCGACAGCGCAGCACGCAAGACCGATGAGGTGAAGAGCCTGCAACTCGGCCTCGATCTCGGCCTGACGCTGATCGACACGGCCGAAATGTATGGCAACGGCGCCTCGGAGCGCGTGGTCGGCGAAGCGGTGCGCGGGCGCCGCGACAAGGCCTTCATCGTCAGCAAGGTGCTGCCGTCCAACGCCAGCCGCATTGGCACCGAGGCCGCCTGCGCGCGCAGCCTGAAGCATCTCGGCGTCGACCATATCGATCTCTACCTCCTGCACTGGCGCGGCGGCTACCCGCTGGCGGAAACGGTTGCCGCCTTCGAGGCGTTGAAGAAATCAGGCAAGATCGGCGCCTGGGGCGTCTCGAACTTCGATGTCGACGACATGGAGGAGCTGCTGGACGTGCCGGATGGCAAAAACGTCGCCGTCAACCAGGTGCTCTACAACCTGTCACGCCGCGGCATCGAATACGACCTTTTGCCCTGGTGCCAGAGCCAAGGCATCGCCATCATGGCCTATTCTCCGCTCGACGAAGGTCGGCTCTTGCGCCACCCCGATCTCATTCACATCGCCAAGGCGCATCAGGCGACGCCCTCCCAGATCGCCCTTGCCTTCCTCAAGACCCGCCCCGGCGTCATCTCGATCCCCAAGACCGGTTCGGCCGACCGCCTCCGCGAAAACCGCGACGCAATGGACATCCACCTGACCGCCGAAGACCTCGCCGCCCTCGACCACGCCTTCCCGCCGCCGAAGCGCAAGCGGTCGCTGGAGATGATTTGAGAGAAGCGTCGCGATAACGTTGACCGCGCCCTCAGCCGCTCGGCCCGACTGCGCGCCGGACGCGCAGTCGGTGCAACATCGATGACGGTTCAATCAAACGCCCTCGCTGCTGTTCGGCGACATCCGCTATCGGTCAGACAAGCAACATTCCGCCGTCGACGTGGAGTTCGATGCCGTTGACGAAGCGACCGGCATCCGAAGCGAGGAAGAGTGCCGCACTGGCAAGCTCCCCGGACGTGCCCAGCCGTCCGGCCGGGATCGTCTCGGCCATGTGCTCGAGAAAGGGTCCGCGTTCAGCCTCGGAGATTCCGAGCTTTCCAAGGATTTCCGTGTCCGTCGGCCCCGGGCTGAGAACATTCACGCGAATGCGGCGCGACTTGAACTCGATCGCCCAGTTGCGCGCGAACGCCGCTGCGGCAGCTTTGGAACCGGCATAGACGCTATGGTTCGGGAGAACCTTGGTCGCCGCCAGCGAACTGGTGATGATGATGCTCCCGCCCTCGTTCATGATGGGAGCGATGGCTTGAACGCCGAAGAAGACACCCTTTGTGTTGATGGAAAAATGCCGGTCATAGGCTTCTTCGGAGATTGCCTCGGTCGGTTTGAGGTCGATCACGCCCGCGTTGGCAAGGTAGATATCGACCGCGCCAAATCGTTCCGCAACTGTGCCCGCGACCGCCCGATGATGGGCGAGATCAGCCACGTCACCCTGGATGCCGATCGCGCCGAAGCCGATTTCCTGAACGGCTTGGTCTAGAAGGTCCTGGCGTCGAGCCGTGATGATGACCTGGGCGCCTTCTTCGGCAAAGAGCTTGGCGGTCGCCTTTCCGATGCCGCTGTTGCCGCCAGTAATGACGGCGACCTTTCCTTGAAGTGTTTTCATTTTCGTCTCCATGTTAGGTGTCATGGAGATAGAGATGCCTTGGACGGCGCATTAGCGGGTTCATGAGCACATGACATGTGCCTGCGAGGTGTAGATGCCTAATCTGCTGAACGAGACGCCTGGCTTGATCGCGTTCGTCAGGACCGTGGAGAGCGGTTCGTTCAGCGCTGCGGCCAAGATCCTGAGGACATCGCCGTCTGCCGTCTCGAGGAGCGTCGGAAGGTTGGAGACCTTGGTCAGGGCCCGCCTGTTCCTGAGGTCAACGCGAGCATTGGTTCTAACCTTCGAAGGGCAATCCTTGTTCGACAAGGTTGCTCCTCTCCTGCGCCAGCTTGATACGTCGGACGAGGTCGCCAGCCGTGAGGACACGCTCGCCGGCAGAATTCGGTTCAGCATGCCAAGCGATCTTGCCCGCTACTTCTTGACCCCGATATTTCGAGATTTCGCATCGGCCTTCCCCGCCATCAAGCTGGAGGTGGGGCTCGCAGACCGGCAAGTTGATTTGATCCGGGAGGATTACGACGTGGCCTTCCGCGTGGGCGGCACTGGCCAAGGCGAACTGCGCGTACGAAAGCTAGCGAATGTCAACATGGTGATCGTCGCGTCTCCGGCTTACCTCGAAAAACACGGCAAGCCGCGTTCAGTAGACGAGGCCTCGGCTCTTCCCTTCGCCCGGTACATCGTGCGTGGTCATCCGAGCCCGATGGTCTTTGCGGGCGGCAAGCAGTTTTCACCGCAGGGCCGCGTGGATTGCGATACCGGGCAGGCACTGCGGGCAGCGGCACTCCACGGTCTGGGGGCGGCACTGCTCATGAAGTGTGTGGTTCAGGACGAGTTGAACGACGGCCGGCTGATCGATATCTCCACTGAACTGGACCTGCCGCCGCAGCCTCTCAACGTGGTGCACGCCTTCGGCTCGATGATACCGCTTCGCGTTCGGCGATTTTGCGATTTCATCGCCGACCAAACCAAGAGCATTCCGGGTCTGTGACAGCCTAAGACCAGTGGACTTGCGGTGAAATGGAAATACGCATTCACTCGCTCCGATAGGCCGTTGGCAACCTGCCCGTCCCTGAGAGAAAGGGAGCGAGGGACCATCCTCACGAAACGTCGGCCTCCTGCGCGCTGCGGTTTATCGCAAAGAACCGCCACTGCAAGCGTCGATTACGCAGTGACGCCCGCAATCTCCACCACCACCTTGCCCTTGGCGCGGCCGGATTCCAGATAGGCGAAGGCTTCGGCGACATCGTTCAGTGCAAACACGCGGTCGATCACCGGCCTGACCGTCCCGGCGTCGATGAGGCCTGCGAGTTCGGCAAGCTCGGCACCATCAGGATGCATGAAGAGGTAGCGGTAGGAGACTCCGTGTTTCCGGGCGACGGCGCGTATCTTATAGGACGCAAGCCAGAACAGCGCCCTGAGGAACAGACCGCGGCCGAGATCCTTTCGCGCGGTTTCGGGCTCGGGCATGCCGGCGATGGAAACCACCTTGCCGCCGCGCTTGACGACGCCGAAGGATTTCAGGAGCGTCTCGCCGCCCAGCAGATCGAAGGCGCCGTCCATGTCGCGCAAGCGCTCCTCGAAGCGCTCCTTCGTGTAGTCGATCACCACGTCGGCGCCGAGCGCTTCGACCAGCGCGCGGCCGCGGGGCGATGCGGTCGTCGTGACCTCCGCGCCCAGCCATTTCGCCAGCTGAATGGCGAAGGTACCGACACCGCCGGCGCCACCGGGGATGAAGATCCGGCTGCCCCGCCCCACATGAAGCTCGTCGCGCAGCGCCTGCAAGGCGGTAAGGCCGGCAAGCGGCACGCCGGCTGCCGTGTTGAAGTCGATCGATGCAGGCATCTTCGCCAGGAATTGTTCGGGCACGACGGCATACTCAGCAAGGCCCCCCATGGTGTCTTTGGGCATGCGCGCAAAGACCCGGTCGCCCGGCGCAAACGACGCGACGCCTTCTCCCAGTTCCTCGACGACGCCTGAGAGTTCGTTGCCCATGACGACAGGCAAGGGATAGCGCTGGACGACTTTCAGCATGCCGTCGCGCGTCTTGTAGTCGACCGGATTGAGGCCGGCGGCATGCACTCGGACAAGCACCTCGCCGCGCGCTGCGCGTGGGCGCCGCACGTCGCGCAACTCCGCGGCATCGGAACCACGATATCTCGTAAGGACCAAGGCCTTCATCTTGGTAGAATTCATCGGGCACCTGCGATCGTGAGAAATCTTCTGAGGGAATACTCGGCGAGAAATGCCGTGCGAAGTCAACCACGCGCGTGACGTCTGGCGGCTTCGGTCGCAAGCGCGTGCACGGATCATCCGGCCGGCCGGGAGGTTTCGGCTGCAACTGCGGCGGCCCCTCATCCTGCCTGCCGGCCACCTTCTCCCCGCAAGCAGGGAGAAGGAAACGTGCAGCGGGCGCCCGGTTCCCTTGAACCGCGAGCGCTTAGCATCTTCAGCAGAAGCGTGCCTTTGATGGACGGTCATCATGAAGGAGGAAAGAAGCGGCTCGCTCGGTGCGAGCGCCCCTCTCCCCGCCTGCGGGGAGAGGGGCAGCCTCCGCACAAAGTGCGAGGGGCAATCCCGCTCGGAAAATCTCGCGCGCAAGAATGCACGCGAGCCCCTCACCTCGGCAAAATCACATGCCCTGCGGGCCGCGGTTCATCGCTGCGATGCCGGTGCGGCAGACCTCGATGAGGCCGAGCGGCTTCATGATGGCGATGAACTGCTCGATCTTCGACGGCTTACCGGTGATTTCGAAGACGAAGTGATCGATGTTGGCGTCGATGACCGAGGCGCGGAAGGCGTCGGCAAGGCGCAGAGCCTCGACGCGGTGGTCGCCCGAGCCGTGTACCTTGACGAGCGCCAGTTCGCGCTCGATCGGCCGGTCGTGGCCCAGGCTGGCGGCGCGCACGGTCAGGTCGACGACGCGGTGGACCGGAACCAGCCGTTCCAGCTGGTTCTTGATCTGGTCGAGCACGTGCGGCGTGCCGCGCGTCACGATGGTGATGCGCGACAGGTGCGCCTCGTGTTCCGTTTCCGAAACCGTGAGGCTCTCGATGTTGTAGCCGCGGCCGGAGAACAGGCCGATGACGCGGGCAAGGACGCCCGGTTCGTTGTCGACGAGAACCGAAAGCGTGTGGGTTTCGGCGACTTCGGTCTCCTTGGCGATGAAGTAGGCGGAGCCGGTCGGTTGAAGGTGTGCGTTCATGTGAGTGGTTCCTCTACCTATCTCAGACCAGCTGACGGCCCTTGGCGTCGATCGCGTTGGCGACCGCTTCGTCCGTGGCTTCGTCGGGCAACAGCATCTCGTTGTGGGCCTTGCCCGAGGGGATCATCGGGAAGCAGTTGGCGAGGTTGGCGACGCGGCAATCGAAGATAACCGGCGCCGGCGTGTCGATCATCTTGCGGATCGCTGCGTCGAGCTCGCTCGGCTTGTCGCAACGGATGCCGACGCCGCCATAGGCTTCCGCCAGCTTGACGAAGTCAGGCATCGCTTCGGTGTAGGAATGCGACAGGCGGTTGCCGTGAAGCAGCTGCTGCCACTGGCGCACCATGCCCATGTACTGGTTGTTGAGGATGAAGATCTTGACCGGCAGCCCGTACTGGACCGCGCAGGACATTTCCTGGATGCACATCTGGATCGAGGCGTCACCGGCGATGTCGACGACGAGGCTATTCGGATGCGCGACCTGCACGCCGATCGCCGCGGGGAAGCCGTAGCCCATGGTGCCGAGGCCGCCCGAGGTCATCCAGCGGTTCGGCTGTTCGAAGCCGAAGAACTGGGCTGCCCACATCTGATGCTGGCCGACTTCCGTGGTGATGTAGGTGTCGCGGTCCTTGCTCAGCTCATAGAGCCGCTGAATCGCATATTGCGGCATGATGACGTCGTCGTTCGGCGCATAGGCGAGCGAATTGCGGGCGCGCCACTTGGTGATCATCTCCCACCAGTCCGAGAGACGTGCCTTGTCGGTCGACTTGGAAGCGGCGCGCCAGAGGCGAACCATGTCTTCCAGAACCGTGCCGACATCGCCGAGGATCGGCACGTCGACGCGGACGTTCTTGTTGATCGACGACGGGTCGATGTCGATGTGGATCTTCTTGGAGTTCGGCGAGAACGCGTTGAGGCGGCCGGTGATGCGGTCGTCGAAGCGGGCGCCGATGCAGATCATGACGTCGCAGTCATGCATCGCCATGTTGGCCTCATAGGTGCCGTGCATGCCGAGCATGCCGAGCCAGGCCTTGCCGGAGGCCGGATAGGCGCCAAGCCCCATCAGCGTCGAGGTGATCGGGAAACCGGTGAGCTCGACCAATTCGCGCAGCAGATGCGAGGCTTCGGGGCCGGAGTTGATGACGCCGCCGCCGGAATAGATGATCGGCTGGCGCGCATTGCGCATCAGTTCGACCGCTTCCTCGATCTTCTTCAGATCGCCCTGCTTCTTCGGCTGGTAGCTCTTCTGGGTCGGGACGGCAGACGGCGGCGTGTAGGTGCCGGTCGCAAACTGGACGTCCTTCGGGATATCGACAACGACCGGGCCCGGACGGCCGGACTGGGCGACGCGGAAGGCCTCATGGATGATGCGGGCGAGATCGTTGACGTCGCGAACCAGCCAGTTGTGCTTGGTGCAAGGCCGGGTGATGCCGATCGTGTCGCATTCCTGGAAGGCGTCCGAGCCGATCAGCGAGGTCGGAACCTGGCCGGAGATGCAGACGAGCGGGATCGAATCCATCAGCGCGTCCTGCAGCGGCGTCACCGCATTGGTAGCACCTGGGCCGGAGGTGACCAGCATGACGCCGACCTTGCCGGTGGAGCGGGCATAGCCTTCGGCCATGTGGCCGGCGCCCTGCTCGTGGCGAACGAGGATGTGCTGGATATCGTCCTGCTGGTGGATTTCGTCGTAGATCGGAAGCACGGCGCCACCGGGATAGCCGAAGATATGCTCGACGCCATTGTCCTTCAGTGCCTGGAGAACGATCTCCGCGCCTGTCATCTGGTTTTCTGTACCGCTCATTGACTTGCTTCCGTCCCTTTTCCCAGTTGGGTGCTTAGCTTGTTTGAAGGCATAAAAAAAGGCCCCGTCAGGAGCCTCGTTCAGCGCATGGGTGGCTACCGCCGGATGGTTACACCATCCTGCCCATGCGCCGTCCCACCACAAGAATAACCGCAAAATTTTTCATGGGCCGAGTTGATAAACACAAATGCCTGAGGCGTCAACGGCTTTTCATTACACGATCCGGCGCTTTCTCGGAACATTGTTGCGCAAACCGTCCGAGAAAGCTGCGCGAACAGGCCCATAGCGACCACGGCAAGGCACCGCTTGTCTCATGACGCGCAAGGGTCATCGGCCCCTGGCTTGACGGCGATGCGGCTTGGCGCTACCTCCCTTTCCGGGCTTCAGATCCCCGCCGCTCGCAGGCTTCCAGTCTCGGTGAAATCTGACTTCTGACGATACCTCTCGCCCCGATCGCATTTCGTGTGGCAGGCAATGCGAGCCCCTCCTCTTCCCAATCGAAATGCGAGAACAGGAGCGCGGGATGTCCAAGGACAACTCCAAGCCGAATGCCTACTTGACCGCGCCGCTCGGCGCGACCTTCTTGAAAACGGCGCTGCCGATCATCTTCGTCATGAGCATGAACGGGCTGTTGACGGTGGCCGATGCCATCATGCTCGGCATCTATGTCGGCGCCGAAGCCGTCGGCGCCGTGACCACGGTGTTTCCGATCTTCATTCTCACCGTGGCGCTGGCCACCCTCGTCGTCAGCGGCATGGCGAGCCTGCTTGCCCGCCATCTCGGCGCCGGCCGCTTTGCTGAAGCCCGCGGCGTCTTCGCCGGCGCCCACATGCTGGCGCTGATGATCGCTGTTGCACTGATCGCGCTGTTCGCAGCCGTTGGCGACCGCCTGGTGCTGACGCTCACCAATGGTCCGGGGCCGCTCGCCGGCATGGCCGAGCGCTATATCGCGATCATCATCTTTGGCGCGCCCGTCCAGTTCCTGCTGGCAGTGCAATCGGATGCGCTCCGATGCGAGGGACGCGCCGGGCTGATGGCCGGCCTCAGCCTGCTGGTCTCGGTCGCAAACCTTGCCCTCAACTATGTGCTGATCGCGCTGCTGGACATGGGTGTCGCGGGGTCCGCGACCGGCACCGTGCTGGCGCAGCTCCTCGCGCTCGGCCTCATCGCCCTCTTCCGCCTGTTCGGACGCACGGAACTGCGGCTCTCCGCCCTCCTCCGGCATAATCCGCTGACGGGATGGAGCCGCATGATCGCGCTGGGCAGCCCCCAGAGCCTCGGCTTCATCGGCATGGCGCTGGTGTCGGTGACGATCATGGCGGCGCTGCAGAAGACGGCGGCCGAAAACTACGCCACCACGGTCGCCGCCTACGGCATCCTTCGCGCTGCTGCCGCTCTTGGGCCTGAGCCAGGCGATGCAGGCGATCGTCGGCAACAATGTCGGCGCCGGCCTCGCGGACCGGGCAGAAAGGATGCTGCGGCTTGGCATGCTTGTGGCGTTCTTCTACTGCCTCGCCGTCGAGGTGCTGCTCCTCGGCTTTGCCAGGCCGATTGGCGCGACCTTCGTCGACAACGATGCGGTCATCGCCGACGTCGCGCGCATCATGCCGGTGATGGTCGCGATGTACGTCTTCTCCGGACCGCTGATCATGCTCGGCAGCTATTTCCAGGCGATCGGCGATGCGCGCCGGGCGGCGATCCTGGGGCTTGCCAGGCCCTATCTCTTCACCATGCCGCTGGTCGCACTCTTCGCGTCGAGCTTTGGCGAACCCGGCATCTGGTTCGCCATGCCGACTGCAGACGCGCTGCTTCTCGCGGTCGCGCTGCTGGTGTTGTGGCAGGCCTCGCGCCAACGACCCGCAACGGCTCCGTCAGGCTGATCTGCGCGCGACGCGCCGGCTCTCCGGCGCGTCGCAGTCCCTATCGCTAGAACCGCGAGAACCCGACAAGCGACGGCATGATGGAACCGCGGCCATCGTTGATGAACGGCGCCAGCCCCGCGGCCACCTCTTTGCTCGGATTGCCATAGACCTCGAGCCGCTCCACCGAGCAGTGCGCGGAGACGTCGTTGATGTGTGCATCCGACATTTGCCAGTGCCGGAGCACGTCCTCAGAATTGCGGTAGAGCTGGATGCTCACCGCCTGCATCTCTTTCTCGTCGATGAACGTCTGCACCATCAACTGCGGCGCATGCTCTTCGACGAAGGCGATCGCGCTGCGCACCGCCTCGCGGAACGGTTCGAGATGGCCGGGAGTAATCCTCATCAGATTTCGGAAAAGCAGTTGCTCGGTCATGCATCCTCCATGTCGCGTATTGTTGGCTCCTCGGGCCGGATCCGAGCCGGAGATGGCGTTCGGGCGAACGCCGATGGAGAGGTTTGTAAGAGCTCAAGCATGATTGAGGTCAAGCGGCAGATACCAGAGCAATTTTGGAGGTCGGCCGCGTCCGCATGCACCGGCCATTAACATTTGCCGTGGCAAATTAGCTTGGCTGCATGATGCAGCTTAAAAACAAAGGCAATGAGATGCTTGACCTTTCCGTGCTCACACCTCTCCTCCTCAGTTTCGGCGCGATCTACCTGTTCTTCCGCTGGGTCGTGTTCGATATGAACGCCCCGAAATAGACCCCCGCGCTCCAAGCCTGCCTCCGTGAGAGGCCTGCGATCCCTGCCGGAGCGCACGGAGGCACCCCCTATTCATCGACAAGCCTGGCGACGAGATCACCGAGCAGGCGCTCGAGCTCGGCGTCATGCCCCTTGTTCAGCGCTTCCAGCCCCACCACCTGGCGCATGATCTGCACGCCGGCGACGAGCGACATCAGCAGCGCCGCGCGCTGACCTGCATCCGGGCCTGAAAGCGCCTCAGTGACGTTCTTCTGGTGGTGGCTTTCGACCACCTGTCGCGCGATATCGACCGCACGCTCGTTGGAGATCGAGCGGAGCATGATGAGGAAGCCGTCGAGCGCGGTTGCCTCCGGCTCCGTCACCTTCAAAAGCGCGCTTGCGATGCGCGCTGCCCGGTCCGGTGCGCTGAGCGTCTCCGGCGTGGCGATGATCGGCCGTTGGTTGGCGGTCGAAAGCACTTCGGCAAAGAGCCCCTCCTTTGAACCGAAATAGCGGTTGATCAGCATCGCCGTAACCCCGGCCCCTTCAGCGATCTCGCGCACACCGGCGCCTTCATATCCCGAGGCGATGAAGGCGGAGCGTGCGGACTCAAGAATTGCGGCGCGCGTGGCGTTCGCGTCGCGGCGGCGCCCGTCCTTTTCGGCAGGCCGCTTTTCTGCGCCCCCTTTTTCAGCAGCCCCCTTTTTGGCAGGCATGGCCCCTCCTTAGTATACACCTGTAGACATGATCATGAATCGGAAGTATACAGACGTAGACTTGCCGCTGCAACGCGCCTTGCAAGACAGCCTTCATTCCATCCACGGAGCCTCACGTGACCAGCATTTGCGCCTATGGCGACAGCCTGCATTTCTTCCGCTCCTGGCTCGCAGATCCACTGCGCGTCGCCTCGGTCACGCCGTCCTCCCGGTCGCTTGCCCGGTTGATCACGCGCGAGATCGACCCTCGCTATGGCCCGGTGCTCGAACTCGGTCCCGGCACCGGTGTCTTCACGCGCGCGTTGATCGAGCGGGGCGTGCGCGAGGAAGACCTTGTGCTAGTCGAATCCGGCCCTGACTTTGCTGCCGTCCTGAAGGCGCGTTTCCCGGCCTCCACCATTCTTTCGATCGACGCGGCGCGGCTTGCCGATGGTCATTCCGAAATTCCCGCAGGCATCGGCGCTGCGGTCAGCGGCCTGCCGTTGCTCTCCATGCCCACCCGCAAGGTTATGGCAATCCTTTCCGGTATTTTCCTGCACATGCGGCCGGGTGGCCACCTCTACCAGTTCACCTACGGTCCGCGTTGCCCCATCCCGCGGCCGCTGCTCGACCGGCTCGGCCTTCGCGCCCGGCGCATCGGCGGCACCATCAGAAACTTCCCGCCCGCCTCCGTCTACCGGATCAGCCGGCGCAAGCCCTTCGCGGCCATGCACAGGACCTGCGACTGACGCAACGAAAGAAGATGAAAACCGATGAATGAATGTGTTCTTGTCACCGGCGGCACCGGCTTCGTCGCCCGCTGGTGCATCGTCTCTCTGCTCGAAGCCGGATACCACGTTCGCGCCACCTTGCGCGATCTCGCAACGGCAGAGTCCGTCAGGCGCTCGATCGCCGCCGTCAGCGACGCGACAGACCAACTGTCCTTCGCCAGGGCCGATCTGACCGGAGATGACGGCTGGGCCGAGGCGATGGAGGGCTGCACCTATGTCCTGCACGTCGCTTCGCCGCTCGGCGGCATTCCCGGCGGCGGTCGCGACGCCTATGTTATGCCGGCCCGCGAAGGCACGCTGCGGGTGCTTTCCGCCGCCGTCGATGCCGGCGTCCGGCGTGTGGTGATGACTTCGGCGGCCGCCACGACCCGGCCGCCGCTGGACTCAGGCCTTGCCAGCGACGAGACGCGCTGGGCCGACCCCGACGACCCGCAATTCGACAATTACCGGGTCTCCAAGATCCTCGCCGAACGTGCCGCCTGGAAGTTCATGGAGGGCAAGGCGACGGAGTTCGCCACGGTGCTGCCCGGCGCCGTCTTCGGTCCGGTGCTTTCGAGCGAAAATCTCGGCTCGGTGAAGATCATCGGGGGCCTCGTTGGCGGCCGGCCGCGGTTCCTGCCGCGCCTCGGTTTCTGGGTGGTGGACGTACGCGATCTCGCCGACCTGCACGTCACCGCCATGACCGCGCCTGAGGCCGCAGGCGAACGCTTTCTCGCCGCCGGCGACTTCCAATGGATGGAGGAGATCGCCGCCACGCTGCGCCTGGGCCTCGGCGTCGATGGCCGCAAGGTGCCGACGCGACGGCTGCCGACCGCGCTCGTGCGGCTGCTGGCCCCGCTCAGCGCCGATTTGAAGCCGCTGGCCCCGCTGCTCGGTCGCAAGTTTGCGCTGTCATCCGACAAAGCCCGGCGCCTGCTTGGCTTTGCGCCGAGGCCCGTGAACGCCACCATCCTCGACTGCGCCCGCAGCCTGATTGCGGCCGGCGGGCGCTGATTTCAGCCGACCGCAGGGCTACACCTGCGGCGGCAGCAGGAACAGCGTCATGGCGAAGATCACGTAGACGGTGAGCGCCAGCACGCCCATGTACCAGGCAGACCGCCCGCCGTTGGAAAGCAGCGTCGCGGCCATGGTCGCGACCAGCATCATCACGATCGCCCCCGGCCAGAACTGCAGGTCCATCGGCTGCGGCCCGAGCACGTAGCTCAGAAGCACCAGCAGCGGCGCGACGAAGAGCGCAATCTGCACGGCGCTGCCGAGCGCTATGCCGACGCTCAGGTCCAGCCGATCCTTGCGCGCAGCGGAGAAAGCCGTCGCCATCTCGGCCGCAGCACCGACGAGCGCGACGACGACGAAGCCGACGAAGGCCGGCGTCATGCCAAGCTCTTCGGCCGCGACCTGCACCGAGCCGACGAAAACTTCGCTGACGAGCGCCACAAGAACGGTCACCACCAGCAGCACGATGATGCCCGTCGCCAGCGGCCAGTGCGGTTCATCACCGCCATGCTCAGAGGTGGCCGAGACGAACAGCTCGCGATGGGTCTTCAGCGAAAACAGCATCCAGAGCCCATAGGTGATGATGAGAAGGACGGAGAGGCCGGCGCTCAGCTGTTGGGTGAAAGCCGTCTGCGGCTGGCCGTCGGCAGCACCGATCAGCGAAGGCACGAGTACGGCGATCGTCGCCATGAACAGGAGGCTCGCCAGAAAGCGCGCATTCACCCGGTTGAACTCCTGCAGGTGAAACTTGAGCCCGCCGAGCAGAAACGAACCACCCAGCATGAACAGCGTGTTGGTGACGATCGCGCCGGCGATCGAGGCCTTGACCAGCAGATACTGGCCGGCAGCAAGCGCCATCAGGGCGATGACGAGCTCGGTCAGGTTGCCGAGCGTTGCATTCAAGAGCGCGCCGACCGTGTCGCCGGTGCGGGCCGCAACCGCCTCCGTCGCCTGGCTCAGGAGCGCCGCCAGCGGCACGATCGCCGCCACCGACAGCAGGAAGAGCAGCGTATGGGCGTCCGGCCAGATGTGCTCGCCGGCGATCGCGATCGGCACGAAGACGATCAGCCAGAGTATGGGTGTCCGACGAAAATAGGCAATTGCATCGCTCATGGCTTCCCCTCGCCCGCTTCCCGCTCGCCCTTCGAGCGTCCGTGGCCGGCAACGCCCCTGACGGTCACCCGAACGGACGTGCCTGGCCTATGGTTGAATTATCCCGCGTCCTCTCGCGTTCTGCATTGACTTTCATCAAGTCGAAGCGTGCCCAGCCCAGTCTCAGACCCGCTGGATCAGCGCCCGCCCGATCGGCTTTTCCGGCTCGCCGCTCAAGACAAGCGACGTCGTCACGGCGCCATAGCGCGCGATCGTGTCGACGATCGTTTCAAGCTCGCCCGGCGTCGGCACCAGCACCTTGAGAAGGAAACAGTCCTCGCCGGTCAGCCGCAGCACCTCGATCACCTGCGGCATCTCGGAAAACTGCTTGAGGCAGGCACGGATATGTTCGTGCGTCGTCTTCAGGCGGATCACCGCCATCATGCCAAGCCCGAGGCGTGCCGCATCGATGCGTGCGCCATAACCGGAAATGATGCCGCGCTCCTCCAGCCGCTTGACCCGCTCCGAGGTCGCCGGCTGCGACAGACCGATACGCCGCCCGAGCTCCGAGATCGCGATGCGTCCGTCTTCCTGCAATACCTCGATGATCGCGATATCGGTCGGGTCGAGGACAGAACGGTCAACCGCCATGTTTCACCTTTAATCCATCGGCAAACGGCCGCACTTTCCGATGATTGCGCATTCAGATGGTCAAGGGAAGCTGGCAGTCTCCCCCATATTCAAGATGAGAGGACGACATGAACGATATCATCATCCTGCCCGGCATCGGCGGTTCCGGCGAAGCGCACTGGCAAACCCGATGGGAGTATGCAGACCCTCACATGCGCCGTTTCCAACCCGGCGATTGGGATCGTCCGCAGCTTGCCGACTGGATCCAGGCGCTCGACAGCGCCATTGCCTCAGCAAGCGAGCCACCGCTTCTCGTCGCCCACAGCCTTGCCTGTCTGCTCGTCGCCCATTGGCATGCGGTCCGCACCCGTCCGATCGCCGGCGCTTTTCTCGTGGCGCTTCCCGATCCGACGTCTGCGGCCTTCCCGGCGGAGGCTGCCAGCTTCGCCAAGGTCCCGACGGAACGCTTCCGTTTTCCCTCCCTTATCGTCGCGAGTTCCAACGACCCCTTCGGCACCATCGGCTACGCGCAGATGCGGGCGGCGCAATGGGGCAGCCGGTTCGCCGAAGCCGGCGCCGTCGGCCATATCGACGGCAAGAGCGGGTTGAGCGACTGGCCGGAAGGTCGGGCGCTGTTCCGGTCGTTTGCTCAGGGCATCAAACCATCGGAGGGCTGAGGCGTCACACAGTCCGGCCAACGTCGGCGAGCTTTCCCGACAGTTTGCTCAGGGAGAGCGCACAATCTTGCACGTTATGCGCTAATCACGCCAAGTGGCGCCACAACCGCGCGCCAGGAACCACGCATGAAGCCGACCGTGTCACTGACGCCATATTATCGCTACTTCGCCCTCGTTTGCCTGGCGTTGACAGGAGTCTGCGTGACCGGGATGTTCGCCTACGAGACCCTTGTTGGCCCGATACCGAAGGGAACTGCATTCGGCGTCTGGTTTGCGCAGACATTGTCATCGGCTACCGCCACAGCCAGCCGTTTCGTGCAAAGGCATCGCCGATGCCCGACGGAAGAAGAGAAAGCGAAACTGGCCCGCGTCTCCTTGGGCTTAGCCACGGCAATTAGCATTCTGCCGGGTGTTGCAATTGCTGCTTGGGTCTACGTCATAGCGTTTGTATTCGGCGACCCAGGCTATGAGATCGCCTACTACGTCAACCGGCAGCAGTTCGTCTCCCTGCTGATGTCTCTGGACATGGTTCTCTGTCTCGTGATCGCAGGCGGTATGGCCCTTCTCCTGACCGTCTCGTACTTCATGATGCGCTGGCAGTACGGTAGCTCGGCGAGGAGGATGGCCGGCCGGCTATCGCTCTGACAGGGAACTAAATCGGAGTGCGCAAGTCGCCATGCCGCTGCCCGTGCCCCGCGTGCTCGAGCGTGCAACATCTCGAAACCACTTATTAAATCCCCTTGGCTAACATGAAGCGCCGTATTGCCGGGGTTTCTCGCGTTGCTGAACAATGAACTTCATTCCTCGATCCGTGCCGGAGAGCAGGATCGCCGTGACGGCCTGAAGCCCGGCAACCGGTTCCTCGGACGGGTGGTTGCCTGCAACGGCGCGCGCGCGACGATCGCTGCGATCGCAGAGAGCGGCGAGACGTCGCTGACCGAACTCTGGTCCGTCGGCCGGCTGATTTCCATTTCCGTCGGCAGGAACCGCGTGGTGGCGCTGGTCTATTCGATGCAGACCACCTCCAGCGAATGGGGCGAAGAGACCAACAACACCTTCCGCATCGAAGTCGAACTGATGGGCGAGGTCCATAGGGGGCCCGACGGTCGTGAAGAGTTTTCCGCCGGTATCAGCCAATATCCCTATCTCGGCGCCATCGCCCACCGCATCCGCGCCGCCGACCTTGCGCGCATCTACGATTCCGGCCGCAACGACAGCTGCATCATCGGCAAGCTGACCCAGGACGAGAGCCTCGACGCAACCATTCACGTGCCCTCGATGCTCGCCAAGCATTTCGCCATCGTCGGCACGACCGGCGTCGGCAAGTCGACCGCGGTCACGCTGCTGCTCAACAAGGCGATCATTGCCGATCCGAAGCTGCGCGTGCTGATCCTCGACCCGCACAACGAATTTGCCGCCGCCTTCCCCGACCTTGCCGTCGTCATCGACACCGATACGCTCGACTTGCCCTTCTGGTTCTTCCGACTGGAGGAGTTCGCAGAGGTGATCTTCCGCGGCCGCCCGGCGCCGCCGGACGAGCTCGACATGCTGCGCGACATCATCCCCGAGGCGAAGAAGGCCTTCCGCGGCGGCGGCGACGCCGGCATCGTGCGGCGCCAGACGGAAAAGAGCTCGATCACCGCCGACACGCCGGTGCCTTACCGCATCGCCGACCTCTTGGCGCTGATCGACGAGCGCATCGGCCGGCTCGAAGGGCGCAACGACAAGCCGCATCTGCGCTCGCTCAAGGTCAAGATCGTCTCGGCGATCAACGATCCGCGCTATCATTTCATGTTCTCGTCGAACACGATCACCGACACGATCCAGGATACGATCGCCCGGGTTTTCCGCATTCCAGGCGACGGCCGGCCGATCGCCACCTTCCAGCTGGCCGGCATCCCCTCGGAAGTCGTTAATTCCGTCGCCTCGGTGCTTTGCCGCATGGCGTTTGAAATCGGGCTCTGGAGCAATGGCGGCATCCATATGCTGGTCGTCTGCGAAGAGGCGCACCGCTATGTGCCCGCCGATCCGTCGCTCGGCTTCCTTCCGACGCGGCAGGCGATCGCCCGCATCGCCAAGGAAGGCCGCAAATACGGCGTCTCGCTCGGCATCATCACCCAGCGCCCCGGCGAACTCGATCCGACGATCCTGTCGCAGTGCTCGACGGTCTTTGCCATGCGGCTTGCCAACGACCGTGACCAGGACATCATCCGCTCGGCCATTCCGAACTCGTCGACATCGACGACCAGCTTCATTTCCTCGATCGGCAATGGCGAGGCAATCGCATTCGGCGAGGCGGTGGCCGTGCCGATGCGCATGCGCTTTTCTCGCATCGCCGAGGAGCGCCTGCCTCGCGCCCACGGGATCATCGACCGGATCGACGAGGACCATCCGCCGACCGTTGACCTGCGCGCGATCGTCAGCCGCATGCGCGCCATCAACGGGCCGGATATTTCGAACTTCCAGCAGAGCTACATGGCGGCGCAGACCGTGAGCGAAGAGCAGCGCTGGGAGACCGAACTGGGCGCCACGGCAGAAGCCGAGCCGCAACCGGGCCTCAGCGAGCCGCAGGTCGAGATCGAGCCCTATCGTCCGGACATGCTTCCGCGCGCGCCTGCCCCCGTCAATCCGGAGCTGGAGCGCTTCAATCAGATCCGCCAGCAGCTCTTGAACGAGCCATCCCCGGCCGATCAGGCCCAACGCCGTTCGCAACCGGCTGACCCGGCGTCGGGCGAGCGGCCGCGCCAGGGGTCGCTGCGCGAAAGCCTGTTGAAGCGGCCCCTCGGCAGCATCATCCGCAAGACCTAGGCAGCGAACGCGTAAAACTGCGGGCGCCCCATTTGACAACCAGAGATGTAAAAGCGTTTCGTCCAGACATGCGCTGCGGGCGGCAGTGCGTGAACAACTCTGGAGGGGAATAGCGGCTCGCTGGGTGGTCGCACGCGTCCTCGCGACCGAAGGTCCTCCAGGGGCCGCTCCATATTAATGCGATTGCCATGCGTTGGCCCGCCCCAATGCGGCCGTGGCTCCTGGCACCCGAACAGAACGGTACAAGCGGCGTTGCCCGATGGCGTCGCAGACCGATAGAATAGAAGTTTCAAGCGCTTCGACATCTGATCGCGCACGCCTTTCGGTGGCAGCGGAGAAAAGACCTTGCCAGAGAACGACTACGATGCCTTTGCGGCAGCCTATGATGCCGACAACGAGAACAACGCCTGGAACGCCTATTACGAGCGGCCGGCGACTTTGGCACTCGCCGGCGACGTCGCCGGGCTTCGGGTGCTCGACGCCGGTTGCGGCGGCGGAGCGCACGCGGCAGCGCTCATCGAGCGCGGCGCCACGGTGACCGGCATTGATCGCAGCGCCGGTCTTCTGGACATCGCCCGTCGACGCCTCGACGGGCGTGCGCAATTGCTGATGGCCGATCTGGGCGAACCCTTGCCGTTCGACGACGGTGCCTTCGACCTCATCGTGGCATCCCTCGTCATGCACTATCTGGAGGACTGGTCGCTCCCGCTTTCCGAATTCAACCGGGTTCTGCAGAAGGGCGGCCGCCTGGTTTTCTCAACGCACCATCCGTTCATGGATCATTCCCTTTCCGGTCACGACAACTATTTCGAGACCTATCGCTTCGACGATACCTGGGAACGGGGCGGCAGGACCATCCACATGCGCTTCTGGCACCGCCCGCTGCACGCCATGTTCGATGCGCTCAAATCAGCCGGATTTGCCACCGAGACGGTGAGCGAACCGGAGCCCGATCCGCGTGCCAGCACGCTCTTTCCGGACGCCTACAGGAGCCTGACGACCAAACCGCGCTTCCTCTTCTTCTCGGCCGTGAAAGCGTGAGCGCGACAGCCTTCTCGACGTTTTGAAGGGCCGAGCAGGAGGCAGGAGGAAGTCATATCCCGAGGATTTGCTCGTGCGCGCCCGTTGCGCCCCAGCGGACGATTTCGGCGAGGATCGGCAACAGCGCCCGCCCATGTTCGGTCAGGCTGTACTCCACCTTGCGCGGCACCACGGGATAGTCCCGGCGACTGATCAGGCCCCGTTCTTCCAGTTCCCGCAGTTCGCGGCTGAGAATACGCGGGGTGATCGGCTTACCGAGCCCGCCACGAAGCAGCGACCGTCCGATTTCGCCATAGCGGTGCGTCCCGCCTTCGAGCACGCAGAGGATGTGCAGCTTGTAGCGCCCGCCGACGATCTGGTTGAAGGCGATGGCGGGGCAGAGCCGGATATGGCTCATGTCGAGACCGGTCAGGCTGGACACTTTCGGCCCGACACCTCGGTCCGATGCCGCGCTTGTTCCGTCATGTCGGCGCCCCCCCGTACTATCCTTTTTGTCCGTATTTACGATATCGTACCAGAGAGTTAGCGTGCTTTCAGCAAACAATGCGGGAGGAAAGCACGATGGCTGACATGGCGCAGGCACACGCGACAGTAAAGTTCGAGACGGCTTTCGGAGCGCGACCATGAGCATGGAGATGACCGTGCTGGCGCTCGGCTGCATCTTCGGCATCATCCAGGTTTTTGTCGCGGCGCAACTCCAGACGCGCCAGAACGGACTGGCCTGGTCGCTCTCTTCGCGCGAAGCGGCCGGGCCGCCGCCAACGCCCCTCGTCGGACGGCTGAAACGCGCGCAGGCAAACTTCCTCGAGACTTTTCCCTTCGCCGCGTCCGCGCTGCTTGCGGTCGAAGTCACCGGCGCAAACAACACGACGACGGAACTCGGTGCGATCGTCTGGCTTTCGGCACGGCTCGCCTTTTGGCTCGCCTATGCGATCGGCATTCCCGTGCTGCGCTCGGCCCTGTTTGCGACCAGCATCATCGGGATCGGACTGGCGCTGTGGCCGCTGCTGGCGTGACTGGTGTGAGCCGATCAAGCGTAGGCACAAGCAAGCAAATCACCCCCTGAGGTCAGGGTAATCCCACGATGGCGCCAGACGGCGGCGTGCCGCTTTCACCGCTTCGGCGTAGTCTTCGCGAAAGGGTGCGACCAACTGCTTTTGAAGGTCTGCCAGCACTGCGAGCAGCACCGCGCATTCGGCCGTGCTTTCGAAACAGGAGGCGTCCGGCGTTGGAACTGTGTTCTCCTCGCTCCAACGCGACAGAAGTTCAAAGAGCACCAGGGCTTCATCGGGAGACAGACGGATTTCCGCGCTGTCAGGAGACGTTTTCTGCTCGTCTGTCATGATCGGGACATGGCATGCGCCGCCCGAACCTGCGGGGCCGCCCCGCTCACAGCAAGGCATCAGCGCCTATCCTGCAAGGGAACTTTGCCGCGGGCCGACCGTTGTCGTGGCGACATCCTGGGGTAGGATCAGTCAGCCGGTTTTGTTGACACCGACGACAACGGGAGCGCGCCATGGTTACAAGCATCACGCCCTTTCTGATGTTCCAGGATGGCGTCGCCGACGACGCCATGGCCTTCTACGTCTCACTGTTCCCGAATGCCGAGGTGCTGGAAGTCGAGCGCTATGGACCGGATGAGCAAGGTCCCGAAGGCAGCGTCAAGGTGGCGCTTTTCCGGCTCGGCGCGCAGCGGGTCAAGTGCATCGACAGCCCGGTCCGGCACGCCTTCGATTTCACCCCGTCGTTCTCCTTCTTCGTGGAATGCCAGAGCGAGGATGAGATCATCACGCTTTATGGCATGCTCGCCGAAGGCGGGGCAGTGCTGATGCCACTCGACAATTACGGCTTCAGCCAGCGCTTCAGCTGGGTCACCGACCGCTTCGGCGTGTCCTGGCAGCTGAACCTCGCCGCCTGATCCGCAGCAACGGCGCTCGTCAAAGCACCTCCTCGGCGCTCGAAATGCGCTGCCAGCTGTCGTCGAGCTGGTTACGGAACCAGGTCATCTGCCGCTTGGCATATTGTCGCGTCGCCGCAGCGCCCATCTCGATCACTTCGGCCTCATCGAGTTCGCCCTTCAGAAGGGCTGCGATCTGGCTGACGCCGATCGCCTTCATGATGGGCATTTCCGACGGCAGCTCGAGCGCAAGCAGCGCCCGCGCTTCGTCGATCGCGCCGCCGGCAAGCATCAACTGGAAGCGACGGTTGATGCGGTCGTGCAGGAGCTTTCGCTCCGGCAGCACGACATATTTTGTAGCCCGGTCCGGGTCGACGATCATGGGTCCGGTCTGCTGTTGGAAGAAGCGGATCGGCTTGCCGGTGGCCTCCACCACTTCGAGCGCCCGCACGATCCGCTGGCCGTCACCGGGCTTCAGTGTCACCGCCGTTTCCGGATCCCTGGCTTCGAGGTCGCGATGCAGCGCCTCCGCCCCTTCCGCCTTCAGCCGCTCGCGCAGCCTTTCCCGGATCGCCGCCGGGATCTCCGGCATGTCCGAGAGACCACCGGTCAGCGCCTTGAAATAGAGCCCGGTGCCGCCGACAAAAACCGGCAAGCGTCCCTCGCCCTTTAGCTGAGCGACCAATGCCTGCGCTTCGCGCGCCCAGGCACCGGTGGAATAGGCGAATGCCGCCGGCACATGGCCGTAAAGACAGTGCCCGATGCCGCCCATGTCGGCCTCGTCCGGCCGCGCCGTCAACAGCCGCAGCGTGTCATAGACCTGCATGCTGTCGGCATTGACGACCACGCCGCCGTGTCGGCGCGCCAGTTCGACGGCAAGCGCGGACTTGCCGCTGGCGGTCGGCCCGGTTATCAGGATCGCGTCGCTCTCGGTATCAAGGTTGTTGTCCATGGCTCTCGTTGCCACGCTTATCGCCAATCCGTCAAATCCTGTTCTGACGCCAGCACTGGCGGAAGCAGCCGCTGACGCCGTCAAGGCATCCGGCCTCTATTGGCTCGCCGATGGCATCGCCTGCGATATCGCGCTGACCGACGGCACCGATCCGGATGCCGCCGAAACCCTGCTGCGCGGCGCGATCGGCGATGCACCGGTCGATGTCGCCGTGCAAGACGCCGAGAGCCGCCGCAAGAAGCTGCTCATCGCCGACATGGACTCGACCATGATCGGCCAGGAATGCATCGACGAACTCGCCGCCGAAGTCGGCCTGAAAGACAAGGTGGCGGCGATCACCGCCCGCGCCATGAACGGCGAGATCGCCTTCGAGCCGGCGCTGATCGAACGCGTAGGACTTCTGAAGGGCCTGCCACTTGGCGTCGTCGACGAGGTCATCGCCAAGCGCATCACGCTGACGCCGGGCGGAAAACAACTGATCGCGACGATGAAGAGCAAGGGTCACTATACCGCGCTCGTCTCCGGGGGGTTCACCGTCTTTACCGGCCCGATCGCCGAGATGCTCGGCTTTGACGAGAACCGCGCCAATACGCTGCTCGCCGAAGACGGCATCCTGACCGGCGAAGTCGCCAATCCCATCCTCGGCAAGCAGGCCAAGGTCGATTCGCTGATCGAGATCGCCGACCGCCTCGGCATCTCGACGGACGATGCCCTTGCCGTCGGCGACGGCGCCAACGATCTCGGCATGATCCAGCTTGCCGGCACCGGCGTGGCGCTGCATGCCAAGCCCGTCGTTGCCGAGCAGGCCAAGGTCCGCATCGACCACGGCGACCTCACCGCCCTTCTCTATCTGCAGGGCTATCGCAAGACGGATTTCGCCGGATGATCATTGCCGAGACTGAGCGGCTGCGCATCCGCGCCTGGAAGGAAAGCGATCGCGATCTCTTCTTCGCGATCAACAGCGATCCCAAGGTGATGGAATTCTTTCCCTTCCGCCGCAGCCGCGCGGAATCAGACGCGCTGTTCGATCGCGTCGGCAAGGGCATCGCCGAAACCGGCTTCGGCTTCTTCGCCGTGGCGCTCAAGGCCGACGACAAGCCAATCGGCTTCTGCGGCCTCGCGCTCACGGATTTGGAGCCGCACCTGCCCAAAGGAACGGTCGAAATCGGCTGGCGACTGGCCCCGCCCTGCTGGGGCAAGGGCTACGTCACCGAAGCGGCCAACGCCCTGCTGCGCTACGGCTTCGAGGAAAAGGGCTTGAGCGAGGTCGTCTCCTTCGCGGTTCCCGCCAACACCCGCTCGACCGCTGTCATGCAACGGATCGGCATGCACCGCGACCCAAGCCGCGACTTCGACCACCCCCGCGTCCCAATCGATCAGCCGACCCTGGTTCGGCATGTGCTCTATGCGATCAGCGCCGAGGAATGGCGCGTGCATCGTTCAAAGGCCGGGAAATAAGCTGCCGCTTCGTGGGTTGCCCTCTCTGTCTGCCGGACATCTCTCTCCGCAGACGGGAAGAGAGACGCCAGCCGCACTGGCACTACCCAACCACCTCTGAAGAATGGCGGGCGTTCGCCATATCTTTCCTTCTCCCCGCGTGCGGAGAGACGGTGCCGGCAGGCGGATGAGGGGCAAGCGCTCGCCCTGAGGATAAGGGCCGCCTCACCGCTTTCGCCCCGCCCCCGGGTAGCTCCGTTCGATCCAGTCGACAAAGGCCCTGGCCGCCTCCGACAGCGCCTCGAAGCGCCGCGCCACAATAAAGAACGCGCCATAGGGCACAGAGGCGTCGAACGGCTGGATCAGCCGGCCGGCGGCGATGTCGTCGCGGGCATGGTCGCGGTCGATGAGGCCGACGCCGCTGCCGCGCAGCGTCGCCTGCAGCACCATCGAGCCATCGGCGAAGATCGCGCCGCGTGCAAGCTTCACCGGCGCGGTGCCGGCCGCCGCAAACCATTGTTCCCAGAGTTGCCGGTTATCCTCATGCAACAATGGATGCTGCAACAGGTCTTCGGGTCGGTCGAGCGGTCGCCCGGCGCCGGCAAGCGCAGGCGTGATCACCGGGACCATCTCCACCTCGGCAAGGGGCCGCGCCTCCACCCGCGACCAGGCGCGGGCGGTCAAGCTGTGGCGGATGGCGATATCGGCCTCGCCGCTTCGAAACTCGGCGAGCCGCGACTCCGCATCGATCACCAGATCGATCTCCGGATGCGCCTCCTGAAATTCCTGCAAATGCGGCACCAGCCAGCAGCCGGCAAAGGATGGTTCGGCGCTGACCTTCAGCGTCTGCGACAACCGCCGCCCCGAGAGCGCGTCGAGGCTTTCGCCCACCATGTCGAAGGCAGATGTCAGCGTGCCGAGCAGCGCCTGACCATCGGCCGTCAACCGCACACCGCGGTGGAGCCTCTCAAACAGCGGCCGGCCGATCAGCTCTTCGAGCTCGCGCACCTGCCGGCTGATGGCCGCCTGCGAGACGAAAAGCTCCGATGCAGCCAGTGTGAAACTCTCCAGTCGCCCGGCCGCCTCGAAACTCCGCAACGCTGTCAGGGGCAGTCGGCCGCGCTTCATGCATAACCTCAAGTTATCCGAAGGCGACTGTAAACTCGTTTGAGGGGTGCCGGCAAGTGGAGTGAAATGCTTGCAAGAAAGGAGGTGCGGCAATGCATACGATTATCGAAATTCTGTTCGAAGCCCTCAGGCTGATGACCTTCCAGCCGGCGCGCAAGCCGTCCCCGCACCCCAGGCAAGCGAGCGAGGACTGCTGAAAGAAGGGCACCTCACCACTTCTCGAATGCCCTTCACCCTAACCCTTCCCCCGCAAGCGGGGAGAAGGTCGCGGCAGCGGGATGAAGGGCCGTGTCTGTGCCCATCATGAGCACGCTGCGGCCCGTCGGCCGGACCGCAGCCTTGAATCAAAACCTGAGCATGTGGATTCAGCCTCTCAGCTCCAGGGGCGATAGCACTGAAAAGATTCAGACAATCGGCGTCGACCGAAAGCGGCGCTGCGGCATCGATCCGATGCCGCAGCCGCAACTGCCGAAAGGCGCGATGCGCCCTACTCCACCCGAACGGTGACGAAGCGCAATTCGCCGGACTTGTTGGAGATCAGAAGGGCGGCGTGGCGACGGCCGCTGGATTTCAGCTCCTCGACCCGGTCGGCCACGTCGGCGGGCGTCTCCATCGCCTCCTGACCGACCTCGACGATGACGTCGCCCGCCTCTACGCGCCGCTCTGCCGCGACCGAATTCGGCGCGACCTCGGTGATGACAACGCCGTCCACGTCTTCGGCAATGCCGTATTTCTTGCGCGCCTCTTCGTTGAGCGTCGCAAGCTTCATGCCGAGCACGACGTCGGTCGCTGGAAGCGGCGCAGCCTCCGGCTTGTCAGCCTTCGACCCCTCGTCGCCGGTTGCCGCGTCGGCACTTGCAAGCGCGCCATCCTCGAGGCGTCCGAGCGTCACCTTGACTGTCTGTTCCTTGCCGTCGCGGATCACCACGACATCGACCGCCTTACCGACGGGGCTTTCGGCGACCACGCGCTTCAGGTCGCGCACCTCGCCGACATCATGGCCGTCGAATTTGACGATGACGTCGCCGGCCTTGATCTCGCCGTGCGTGATCGGCCCGCCTTCGATGATGCCAGAGACGAGCGCGCCGCGCGGCGCGTCCATCTTCAGGCTCTCGGCGATATCGTCGTTCACAGGCTGGACGCGCACGCCGAGCCAGCCGCGACGCGTCTCGCCGAAGTCCTTGAGCTGAAGTACCACATTGGCGGCAAGTTCGGTCGGCACGGAGAAGCCGATGCCGATCGAGCCGCCCGTTGGCGAGATGATCGCCGTGTTGATGCCGATCACTTCGCCGGCCATATTGAACAGCGGCCCGCCGGAATTGCCGCGGTTGATCGCAGCGTCCGTCTGGATGAAATTGTCATAGGGGCCGGCGTTGATGTTTCGGCCGCGCGCCGAGATGATGCCGACCGAAACGGAACCGCCAAGGCCGAACGGGTTGCCGATCGCCATCACCCAGTCGCCGATGCGCATCTTGCGCGAATCCCCGAAAGGCACGGCCTTCAGCGGCGCCTTCGGCTCGACCTTCAGCAGCGCGAGATCGGTCTGTGTGTCTTTGCCGACGAGCTTCGCCTTCAGCTTGCTGCCATTGGCGAAGTTGATCTCGATGTCGTCGGCGCCCTCGATCACGTGGTTGTTGGTGACGATGTAGCCAGAGGGATCGATGACGAAGCCGGAGCCGAGCGATTCGACCGTGCGCTGGCGGTTACCGCCCTGATTGCCCTGGCCCTTGAAGAATTCGTCGAAATAGCGCTGGTAGGGCGAGCCCTCCGGCACCTGCGGCGCCGGCGCATCATCGTCGTTCTTGACCTTCTGCGAAGTCGCGATGTTGACGACGGCATCCAGCAGTCCGGCGGCCAGATCGGCGACGGAGGCCGGGCCATTGCTCGGCGGCCGGATCGCCGTGTTCTGGGCGAGTGCGGTGCTGCTGAAGGCAAGCGCGCCTGCGAGCGCCAGAACGCCGAGGGAGGCGCCAAGCGAGTGTACTCGGGATTTTGATCGCGTGGACAATTCGCTTCAGCTCCTCTGGCTGTGTGCGGTGACACCGGCACACCATAGCACTTTGATTCTTCGCATAATTCCGCCTCGACCGAAACCGTCGGCCGGGCTTATGCGGCAGATTTGACAAACGCAAGCCGCAAGACCGCGACGTCCGACTTTCCTCTGAAGATAAGGCGGAATTCGGAAGGGTCCAAACACGATTTCCTGATCCTTGCGCGCACGGGTGCGAAAGGACGGGCGTTCCCGGCCGAGCCTTTAGGTCGAGGCCGGGCGTGGCTGATCAGGTGGTGAGCTCGTGGCCGTGGTCTTTCAGCGCCTGGACCGCCTTGTCGAGATCGGAGCCGGCAACGAAGATGTAGTCGGTGCTGAAGGTCGAATTGGCAAAGACGCCGACGCCGGCATCCGAAAGCGGCCGGAGCACCGAGGCGAGCACGCCAGGCACGTCAAAGGCAAAATGCTGCTCGACGCGGAAGCAGCGCCAGCCGAGCGAACTCTGGACGCTGGACGGCACGCGGGCGGCCCGGCAGACCAGTGTCATCTCCTCGCGCGAGCTCGACACGGTCCAGAAGCCCGGCCCCGGCAGCCATTCCGGCATGCTGGAGCCGATATTAAGGCGGGTGATGGCGTATTCGGCATCGACCAGCCGGATCAGCAGTTTATGTGGCATTTCGCATTATCCTCGAAGCAACCATACAAGTCCGACCCCGGCAGCCACGCAAACGAGCCCCGCCAGTCGAAGCTGATGTTCGGGGACATACGGCAAACGCTTCGCCATTTCCACCAAAACCAAAGGGGCCAGTGCGTACACCAGCCCCTCGATGATCAGGAAAAAAGCGAATCCTGTCAGAAAGTCTGACATCGCCCGCCTAGTTTCCGGTCGCTGCTTGAGGTGCCGCGGCCGGCGGAGTGCCTTCCGAGTTATTGAAGTAACGGAAGAATTCCGAATGCGGCGAAAGCACCAGCGTCGTGTCCGGGCTACCGATCGACTGCGTGTAAGCGGTCATGGAGCGATAGAACTCGAAGAACTTCGGATCGCGCGCAAAGGCGTCGGCAAAGGTCCTTGTGCGTTCGGCTTCGCCTTCACCGCGCAGGATTTCCGAATCGCGCTGGGCCTCGGCCACGATTTCGACGACCTGACGGTCGGCAATCGCGCGGCGGCGCTGGCCTTCTTCGTTACCGCGGGCGCGGATCAGTTCCGCTTCCGCCAGACGCTCGGCCTTCATGCGGTCGTAGGTCTGTTGCGAGACCTCCTGCGTCAGGTCGGTGCGACGGATACGGACGTCCTCGATGTTGAGGCCGAGCGACTCCGCGTCGGTTTTGAGGTCGGCGCGCACTTCGCGCATCATCGACGCACGCTCGTCCGAAAGGGCAGCCTCGAAGCCACGCAGACCGTAGACACGGCGCAGCGACGCGTCGAGACGGGTCCTGAGACGCGATTCCGCCGAGTCGCGATCGCCCGAGACCGTCTCGCGGAAGCGGCGGGGATCGGAGATCTTGTAGACGACGAAGGCATCAACTTCATAGAACTTGCCGCCCGAGACCTGGACACGGATGTTGTCGAGGTCGAAGCGCAGTGCCTGGTCTTCGACGTACTGGACGCGGTCGGCATCCATGAAGGCGAAGGGCAGCTTGAAGTAGAGGCCCGGCTGGCTCTTGACGTCCTTGATCTGACCGAAGCGAACGACGATCGCCTGCTGGCGCTCGTTGACGACGAAGACCGAGGAATAGATGCCGACGAAGACGACGGCGAGCAGGATCAGGATAACGGAGGTACGATTGTTGATCACTGGCCTGCTCCCGAAACTGCTGCGGCGCCCGACGTCGTCGGACGACCGATTTCATTCAGCGGCAGATATGGCAGTACGCCCTGCCCGTTCTTCTCGTCGATGATGACCTTCTTCGACTTGCCGAGAACGCCCTGCATGGTTTCGAGATAGAGACGCTTGCGGGTAACGTCAGGCGCCTTGGAGTACTCGTCATAGACGGAGATGAAGCGCTGCGCCTCACCCTGTGCTTCCTTGACGACACGGTCCTTGTAGGCGGCCGCCTCTTCGCGGATCTGCGCACCCTGACCGCGTGCCTTACCGAGCACCTGGTTGGCATACTGGTTGGCTTCTTCGACGAAGCGGTCCTCGTCCTGTTCGGCGCGCTGCACTTCGTCGAACGCATCGGCCACTTCGCGCGGCGGTGCGGCGTCCTCGATGGCGACCGTGTTGACGGAAACGCCGGTGCCGTAGGTGTCCATCGTTGCCTGAATCGTGCTCTTCACGTCCGCGGCGATCGCCTGACGGTTGTCACGGAAGATGTCCTGCGCCGGACGGCGACCGACGACTTCGCGCATCGCGCTTTCGGCCACCTGCTGCAGCGTGTCGGACGGGTTCTCGACGTTGAAGAGGTAAGCCTTCGGATCGGTGACCGAGTAAAGAACCGAGAACTGGACGTTGACGATGTTCTGGTCGCCGGTGAGCATCAGGCCGGAATTCGACTGGCCGCTCGAGCGCCCGCCGATGTTCTGCTGCTGCTCGGTGATCTTGACGAATTCGACGGTCTCGAATGGCCAGAAATGATAGTGCAGGCCAGGCATCGAGATCTCGTCCTTCGGCTTGCCGAAGCGCATCTCGACGCCGCGCTCGTCCGGCTGCACCGTGTAGATCGAATTGATCAGGACAAAACCGACGATCAGCAGGCCGATAATGGCGAAGACGCCACCATTGAAGCCGCCGGGAACGACGTTCTTGAGCTGGTCCTGGCCACGGCGAATGATCTCTTCCAGATCCGGAGGGCCGCCCTTGCCGCCACGCGGCCGGTTTGGCCCCTGGCCCCAGGGACCCCCCTGATTGCCGCCGCCACCGCCGCCGCCCCATGGGCCACCGCCGCCGCCATTCTGATTGCTCCAGGGCATCAAAACCTCTCTTTTGAATACTTCCCACGCTGAACGGCCGCGCCACCGCACGGTCGTTCATGATGTGAAACCGTTATAGGTATCACCCGCACCGCTTTCAACGCGATAGACCCGAGTTCACCGTAAATGGTTCAAAATAGTTGACGATCCGCCGCGTCAGGCTGTCGCACGCCGCTTAAAGGTGACGAAATGCATGGCGTGGCTGTCCTTTTCACCCTGCGGCAGGTCCTCTTCGAAGACCTTCTCGAAAATGCCGGGATCGATGTCGGGGAAGCGCGTGTCGCCATCCACGGTCGCCTGCACCTCGGTCACATGCAAGATATCGGCACGCACGATCGACTGGCGGTAGATCTCGCCGCCACCGATCACGCAGATCTCGTCCACGCCCGCGGCCTCCGCCTCTCGGCCGGCAAGCGCTATGGCCGCATCGAGCGACGGGACGACGCTTGCCCCTTCCGCCACAAAATCCGCGTTGCGGGTGATGACGATGTTGGCGCGGCCGGGAAGCGGACGCCCGAGCGACGCCCAGGTCTTGCGCCCCATGATCACGGGCTTGCCGATCGTCAGCGCCTTGAAGCGCTTGAGATCGGTCGAAAGCCGCCAGGGCAGATCGCCGTCACGGCCGATGACGCCGTTTGCGGCAACGGCGACGACGATCGATATCTTCGGGTGGGTGGTCTTCGTTTCAGTCATGGAACCCGTTCGGTTTGCTGTCGATTTCTCTGGCGCGGTCATAGGCTGCCCGGTCCGTTACCACGCGGATGTAGCGATCGACGACCGTGCTTTCCGGCAGGATCTTGCGCATCCACTGCAGCGCGCTTGCCAAAAGCAGATCGGCGGCACTCATCGTTTCGCCGAGCAGATAGGTCCGTCGGGTGAGCACGTCGATCACATGGGCGCACATTTCGCTGTAGAGCCGCGCCTGCGCCGGGTTGTTGATGGTCGCGCCGGAAATGTGGGCAAGCGCCGTCGGCTCGATCACCCCCGCGTAATAGGCAAGCCAGGAGAGATAGGCGCCACGCTCCTTGTGGCCGGGCGGCCGGCCGAGGCTGCAATCGGGATAAAGGTCGGTGAGATACTGCACGACGGCAGCCGACTCCCAGATCACCGCGCCATTATGGATGAGCGCCGGCACCTGCTTGTGCGGATGCGGGTTGTTGTCGTCGGGCTCGCCCGAGCCGTCCCAGCGGCGGATCGAGACGTAGCGGATCTCGTATTCCGCGCCCAGCTCCTCAAGCAGCCAGACGATGCGCGAGGATCGCGACAGCGGCGCATGAACGAGTGTGAGCATCGATACCTCCCTTGGACGACAGCCCTCCCCGGCCGCCCCTCACCTTGGATTGCCGGCCCCTGCGCGTGCGAGCGACGGAAGCTCCTGCCCTGCCCGAAGGGTGGCGCGGCATCGGCATCGAGAAGAATTCAGAATGCGGACCGGCCACCCGCAGCATCAGGATATGTCAGACGGCGATCGGCGCCTTGATGGATGAATTGGCTTCGTAGCCGACGAGCGTAAAGTCTTCGAAACGGAAGGAAAAGAGATCTTTCACGTCTGGATTGATTTCCATCCGCGGCAGCGCCTTCGGCGTGCGGGTGAGCTGCAGCCGGGCCTGTTCGAAATGGTTGTGGTAGATGTGCGCGTCGCCAAGCGTGTGCACGAAATCACCCGGCTTCAGGCCCGTCACCTGCGCCACCATCATCGTCAAGAGCGCATAGGAAGCGATGTTGAAGGGCACGCCGAGGAAGATGTCGGCCGAGCGCTGGTAGAGCTGGCAGGAGAGCTTGCCGTCGGAGACGTAGAACTGGAAAAGGCAATGGCAGGGCGGCAGCGCCATCTCGTCGACGAGCGCCGGGTTCCAGGCCGAGACGATATGGCGGCGGGAATTCGGGTTGGTCTTCAGGCTTTCGACGAGGCCGGCAATCTGGTCGATATGGCGCCCGTCCGGCGCCGGCCAGGAGCGCCACTGGTAGCCATAGACCGGGCCGAGGTCGCCGTTCTCGTCTGCCCATTCGTCCCAGATGGTGACGCCGTTTTCCTTGAGATAGCGGATATTGGTGTCGCCCTTCAAAAACCACAGCAGTTCATGGATGATGGAGCGCAGGTGCAGCTTCTTGGTCGTCAGCACCGGGAAGCCCTCGGAGAGGTCGAACCGCATCTGGTGGCCGAAGACTGAGCGCGTGCCCGTTCCCGTCCGGTCGCCGCGGTCGGATCCGTTGGTCATCACATGGTCGAGAAGGTCGAGATATTGCTGCATGGTCTGGCGCCGCCGATTCGTACTTTCGCTAAATTTAGGACGAAGCCGGCGGCGAACCAATGACCACGGGACGATTATCCCGGATAATTCGGCGGGGAGCTACAAGGTCTGTAGCTTGCCGAGGTTCTTGGCCACCAGATAATAGAAGGTGACGCGCGATTTCGACCGGTCCGCCGACATCGCCTTGACGGTGGCGTCGATCGCGCCGTCCGCATCGGCGCCGCTGATGCCGAGCTTCTTCTCGCACCATTTCTCCTTGACCCGCTCGAGCTCCTTCGGATCCGACGCCGAAACGAGCGAGGAATCCCGGTTGCGAAGCGCAATGCCAAGGTGACGCACGATCTTGTTCACGATCGCTTCGTCGGCGCCGCTGTCGTATTTCTGCACATCTGCGAGGTAGTCCGTCATGAGGCCTCCAGCTTGCTTTGCTTTTCGAAACTGCGGCCGGAGATTGCCGGCCGCATGGCAGCAGCGGGAGTTTTTCATGGATGCCGGTCAAGTCAAGGCGGTTCGGCACCGGGCAGTCCGGGAGAAAGTCATATATCCGACACATCCCCCTTTTCTTGGGGCCCGGAAAGACCTATATGAACTCTGCCGTCTTCGGGCGGCTATGGCAATAAACGGGCGATGAAATAAACCCATTGGACCCGGGGGCGGTACCCGGCGCCTCCACCAAAAACCGATCAGAATCGATCGGCTTTTGATGGGGGCGAAATAGGATCGACAAGGGCGTAAAGATCGACTTTTTGCTCGGCATTGTACCACCGTTATCGGGCTAAACTTATAGTTGCAAACGACAACTATGCTGAAGCACGTCTCGCTGCTTAATCGCGGTGCGACACTTCAAATCAAGTCCTTCCGGGTAGCACCGTAAGGCGGGGTCCGAAGGCACCTGGCAACAGAAGCCTTCACCTTCTCCCCCGCTTCGAAATGGTCTATAGATGCTTGAATAATTGACTCGTCTGCTTCAGACGGGCAATGAAAAGCCGACGGCTTGACCTCCAAGCCGACAGCAGACAGTAGATTGAGTTCGAGGAAAGACGGGACGCTCATGGGCCAGGACCACATCCGCTACGACATTCTGGCACAGGACGCACTGCGCAGCGTCATCCGAAAGGTCCTGACGGAGGTTGCCACCACCGGTCACTTGCCGGGAGAGCATCACTTCTTCATCACCTTTCTGACCGGCGCGCCGGGCGTGCGCATCTCGCAGCACCTGAAAGCCAAGTATCCCGAACAGATGACCATCGTGGTCCAGCACCAGTTCTGGGAGCTGAAAGTCACCGAAATCGGCTTCGAAATCGGCCTCTCCTTCTCCGACACGCCCGAACGGCTGGTGATCCCGTTCAACGCCATCCGTGGCTTCTACGACCCGTCGGTCAATTTCGAACTGGAGTTCGACGTGGCGGCCGGCGAGGAAGAAGAACAGGAATCGGCGGAGATCACCGCCTATCCCGTTCCGGAAGACAATGCCGAGACCTCGGCCAAGGACGACAAGCCCACCGAGCCGAAGAATGGCGGCGGCTCCGTCGTCTCGCTCGATTCCTTCCGCAAGAAGAACTGATCCGAGGAGCCGCGGCTCATGACCGGAGACGTCGTCAATCTGCGCCAGTTCCGCAAGCGTCGCGAGCGCACGGAAAAGGACAAGCAGGCCGAGCAGAACCGCATCTCCTTCGGCCGCACCAAGGCCGAGAAATCCCTGACGAAAGCGCTGAACGACAAGGCGGAGACCCGCCTTGACCAGGGCCGCATCGAGCGCCCTGCCGAAGGCGACGTCGACAAGGACTGAGCCCGCAAAAGCGATTCCGGAGCAAGGACTTGCGGCAGCTTCCGGACTCGAAATGCCAATTCCTTGAATCAGTCTCTAAGGCCGGGCGATGATCCGTAAGCATTCCGCAACGCTCCACGGCCACCGCACCAGCTTCTCGCTCGAAGACGCCTTCTGGCAGGAGCTGAAGACGATCGCCGAAACGCGGGCGGTGCCGCTTGCCCAGCTGATCGCCGAAATCGACGACCAGCGCACGCCCGACAGCAACCTCTCCTCGGCACTGCGCGTCCATGTGCTCGAATGGCTGAAATCGCAACGCTCGACGCACTTGCCCGACGAGACCTGAGCTCCCGCCGTCGATGGCCAGCACGGCCAGAATTCGCGGCCAGAATTCGCCCAAGGCCTGTCACGTCAAAGGGCTAGTCGCGAGACATTGAGCCCTTGTTCTCACGCGCCGTTGCCGCACGAGCGCTGTACAGTGTCGGGCGACAGGCATTGGCGGATCCAAGACAACTGTGTGGCCGATGCAACAGCGCGCGGCATTTGACATGCCCCGCTTCGCCGTTTCCGGCCAAAACAGTTGTATTCGAATAAACTTATATAACAATACCCACATCGGGAGGCGGCGACTTTCCGCTGCCCTTGTGTTCGAGAGTCTGTAGTGCGCAATTCCAGACGGGCCCGTCTCTCGTTTCAGGGATTGTCTCAAGCGGGAGGCGTTTCATGAGTATCCCTACACGACTGGGCCTAACGGCCTGCCTTGGCCTTTTCTTCGCCCTGCCGACCCACGCGGCCGACATCACGCCGCTGATGGCGCCCGCGGCCCCCGTGGAAGAAACCGAGAGCGGCTGGCAATTCACCTTCGCGCCTTATTTCTGGATGGCGGGCCTCTCGGGCGACACGGCGCAATTCGGGCTCCCGACCGTTCACATCGACTCCAGCTTCAGCGACATCTGGAGCAATCTCGACTTCGCCGCCATGGCCACCGTCGAAGCGCGCAAGGACCGCTTCAGCGTCTTTGGTGACTTGATCTATACGAAGCTCTCCGGCGACGGCAAAGCGCGCGGCGTCTTCACCGATACGGTCGATGTGGAATCGGAGACCTTCGCCGGCCTCATCGGCGTCGGTTACACCGTCTTTGAGGATCAGAACTCGCATCTCGACGTGGTCGGCGGCGCCAGGATCTGGTCGGTCAACACCACCATATCCTTTCAGGGCGGCCCGCTCGACGGTATCAGCCGCGATGACCGCAAGACTTGGGTCGACGGCATGGTGGGCGTGCGCGGCAACTACTTCTTCACCCCGGAGATCTACCTGACCGGCTGGGGCCTGGTCGGCGCCGGCGGCGCCGACATCGACTGGGACGTCGGCCTTGGCCTCGGCTACCGTTTCAACGACACGATCTCGGCGATCGCCGGTTATCGTGCGCTGGGCGTCAACTACGACAATGACGGCTTCATCTTCGACGTGGTCCAGCAAGGTCCAATCCTCGGACTGTCCATCCGCTTCTGAAGGCAAGGCGCGCCTGGACACCGGCAAGCGATCCGCCGCCGGCCCAACGGCCGGTGGCAAGACGCGTCCGTCGTTATCGCACCAGCCGGATCGCGCCGGGGTTGTTGATCGTGGTGTTGGCCAGCACCGCCTTGCAATCCAGCTTGAAGCTGCTGTTGCCGATCATGGTGATTTCCTGGGCGACGATGCGCACGCATTCACCGCCGGTCGATCCGTTGCCGGCATACTGGATCTCGCGCGACGCCGGCATGTAGATGATGCCGGCGAGCGACGAGGCGCTGTTGCCGTTGATGGTGGCGCTGGCCGTGTTGTTGCGCCCGGCGACGATCGAGAAGCCGGCCCAGTCGCCGGTCGTCGGCGCGCTGACCTGGAAGGTCGCCCCGCCGTGAATGTCGAGCTGGGCGCCGTTCAGGAGGAAGAAGGTTACCCCTTCGGCGCTCACCACCGACTGGCTGGTGAACTTCAGGCTACCGCCGTCGATGATGTAGTTGCCGGGTCTCAGAAGAACCTTGCCCTTGATTTCGAGATCGCCATAGGTGCCAGGCTTCAGCTCGACGCGGTAGGTGTCGGGCGCGTTGTTCGGCGTCTTGCCGGTGCCGTTGCAGTCGCCGTTGCCGCCACCGCCGCCGACGAAATTCTGCCCGCAGCCAGCAAGGCTCACCCAGCCTGCCGTGGTCGGCATTTTCTTCGACCGGAAGGGGTCGGCAATTGGCGTCACCTCCTCTACCGCCTTGCCACAGGCAAGCTGCAAGTTGGCGAGCGTCGCGGACACCTTGCCGGCGGCGTAGAGACACTCGGCCTTGAGCGTGGCCGAGCCGCTGAGGTAGATCGACTGCGCGTCGGTCGAGTTCGACGTGATCGTACAGCCGGATGTGTCGACGCTCGCCCCGCCGCTGACCTCGAAGGCCCGGCTCGCCGTCGGGTGCAGCGCCAGAATGCAGGCCTCTCTCCCGGGCATGCGCGCGGCAACACTTTCCCGGTCGATCGTATAGGGCTGCAGCCCGAAGAAGAGCGGATTGTATTTCAACGCGTAGGCCGCGGTCGCCGTGGTCTCGACGCCGGCGGCGCCGAAGGCGATCTGCACCGGCGTGGCCGCCACCGCCACACCGCTCTCCGGGCCGAGCTGATCGACGATCTCCGGCTGGCCGAAATTCGCAAAGAAGACGTTGTTGGCGAGATCCCTGGCACTGGCCTCGGTCTCGCCCTCGCCGTAGGATTTGACCGCCGAGAAGGCAGCGGCATCGAGCGCCGTCTGCATCTTCGCGGCCTCGAGATTGATCCGCGCCAGGTTGATGGCGATCGACGCGGCACTCAACAACGGCACCGCTATCAGCGCGGTCAGAACGGTAAAGTTGCCGCGTTCGTCCGCAAAGATACGGGCGGCTCTCTTCCTCAAATTGTAGCGCATCTCTGATCGTTGCCCCCTCAGCAGACGGCGACGCGCCGCTCGGGTCAATCCGGAGCGATCGACGTCGTCCTTCCCATGCGCCGATTAAAGACGCGGCCCGCAAGCCGCACCCCCTGCCCCATCCAACGCAAATTGCTAATTTAGTGATCAATAGTGGAGGATGTGCTTCAGAATTCGTTAAAACTCTGCCGATCCCGTTCGCGCGCCACGATGCGCCGGAAACCAAGAGAATGCCCACCCGATAAAGGCATGTTCAAAATCTGAAGCCAGAGCATGTCGCGCAAAAGCGCGCAGCGGTCTTGGGATAACGACATGCGAAAAATCAAAAGCGCAGAGAGCGAAGCTGAAAGATCGCGACGCGCTTCAGGGCGCACAAGCCAAGGATGGGATCATGGCCGGATGCGAAGCACATCTCCGGCCCAGAAAGCCAGGGAGCGTCGTGCTCCGGCATAGTCACCGGCTACTGTACGGTAACGTCGGGCAGGACGTCGAAGTTGAGCCTCTGTCCGGGAGGGGTGCCGGTGGCACCGTCCGGTACGGTCTGGGGGGTCGGTCCCGTCTGCGGGATCGGCTGGCCCTGTCCGGCGCTGCGCGCTGCCTCTGCCGCCCGACGCGCGGCTTCCGCCTGTCGTTCCGCTTCGGCCTTGCGTTCGGCCTCTGCTCGCGCATCTGCTTCCGCCTTGAGGCGGGCGGCCTCGGCAGCGCCGGCTGCGCGCCGGCGTTCCTCGGCAACGGCGCGTTTGCGCTCCAGTTCTCTTGCCTCCGCCCGCGCCTTGTAAAGCGCAAGTTCGCGGCGCAGACGCTGCTTCTCCAGCACGTTCGCCTGCAGGATCTCGACCCGCCGGCGCTCGCGCTCGAAGGCGCGAAGCGACAGGAAGTTCGCGAGATCGGCAACGTTGAGATCGACGCCCGGTGCTTCCAGCAGGCCGGCATAGCCGATGCGCACACGCGGCTCGGCACCGGCAAGCGCCTCGTCACCCGGCCGGAAGGTCAGATCGATGCCGGCGTCGATCCGGCCCGCCGCAAGGTCCAGCGAAGCCTCGCCGGTCATCGCGGCATTGCCGTCGCCAGCCGTCACGTTCTGCGCCCGGAGCACCCCGCCGGCGATGCTGAAGGGTGCCTTGACGACGCCGACCAGCGATTGACCCGAGAAGATTGTCGCCTCCGCCGCACTTCTGATCGCGTCCGCCGAGATCTGCGTCTTCAGCGCATCGGCTGCCGCGATCAGCTGCGGCAGAGCTGCGCTGTTGATGCCGGCGAGCGTCATGCCGTTGAAGGTTGTGGTACCCGAACCGCTTGCCGAATGCGCCATCGCCTCGGGCGTCGCACCCGATGCCTCAAGTGCTACCGAAAGATCGAAAGTCCCGGTCGCGACCGGCGTGCCCGCATGGGCCCAGCCCGCCTGGGCCAGGTCGCCGCCCTTGACGTCCAGGCGCGAGCGCAGGAAGCCCGAGCCGTTGGCATTGCCGATCTGCACCCGCCCGGCGAGCTTGCCGCCCAGCCAGTCGCCGGCCGCATCGGTCAGCGCGACCTCGTCGCCCTTCCATTCCATCTTGCCGGCAAAGCTCGTGACCGCGCCATAGACGCCCGGCCAGAATTTCTGCGCCTGCACGTCCAGCGCCACGTTGAGCCCGGTCCAGGCAGGCTGCGCCAGAGCCCCCTTCGAGAAGGCCCCGTTCGTATCCTCGATCGGTCCGAGGACGCCCTCGCCGAGCCAGGCGAGATCGAGCGTGTCGAGCGTCAGCTGTCCGCTGGCCGCCCCCGGTGCCTTGCGGTCGATCGTCAGATTGCCGGTAAAGCCGTTGTGGTCGGCCTTGCCCTCGACAGTGGTCAGCGCAATTGTTTCGGGCGTTGTCGCGATATCGGCAGAGACGGTCAGCGGCAGGCCGCTGCCCATCTGCGGCAAGGCCACGCCCTGGAGCAGAAGATAGGGCTCCAGGTCCTGGGTCTGCAGCGTCACCTTCGCCTGACCTTCGAGGAAATGATCGCGGGAAAGATCGACGCTGCCCTTGGCGGCGAGCGACGTCTTCTCGGTCGTAAAGGTCACCGTGCCGTTCGCCGTCGGTCCGTCGGTGCTTTGCAGCTTGACGGAGAGAATGCCGTTGGCATCCGCATCGAAGGGCAAGGGATCGAAACCCGTCTGGCCGAGCAGAAGCCGCGTCTCCGGATTTTCGAGCGTCGCTTCCAAAAGCATGGCCTTGCCGGTCAGCGCCTGCGCCATGTCGGGCGCCTGGTAGCTGGCGGCGATCTTGGTACCGTTCGCGGTCCCGAAGATGCCGAAGGTCGCGGGCGCGTTGCCTTCCTTGTTGCCGGCCGTCAGCGTCACGTCGAAGGCCGTGTCGCTGTAATAGGGACCGGCCTTGATCAACTGCCGGAGCGCTGGATGATTGACCGCGTGGCGGCCGATCATTTCCAGAAACGGCGTCAGGTTCTTGGCGGCAAGCTTCATCTTGGCCGAGACGACGGGCTTTTCGAGGTCGCCGCTGGCCCGGCCGGAAAAGGCGAGCTGTGCGCCGGCGAGCGAGCCGATCGCCACGCGTTCGGCCTGGAGCTGGCCGTTCTTCAGCGTCAGCACCGCCTGCACGTCCTGCGCTTGCTCGCCGAAGGCGGAAAACTCGTCAGCCGAAAGATCGGCGGCAATCGCATGCTGCAGCAAGGTATCGGTGGAAGCGTCGCCCGCCACGAGCCCGGTCAGCGCCTGCAAGGCTTCGAAGTCGATGCGGTTACCCTTCAGCTGCAGCGAGAGGTTCGGTTGCTGGTCGGCGAAGGACTGTCGCTCCAGCCGCCCCTTGAGGCTCGCCTCGTCGGCCGCCACTTCGAGGTTCTCGAACTGCTGCAATGTATCGGTGAGGTTCACCTTGGCGGAAAAGCCGGCGGTCCTCAGCTTGCGGATCGCCGGATCGACCGAGCCCGCCAGCCAGTTGGCAAGGCCGGAAGGCTGGTTGGAGGCCAGCAGAAGGTCGCCGCGGAAAGTGCGCTGTCCCTTGAGGTTCAGCCGCCCCTTGGCTTCGAGCTGCGTGCGCCCCGGCAGCAGCGCCACGACATTGTCGATCACCCAGCCGGCGCCATCGGGCTGTACGTCGATCCGCACGTCGCGGACCGTCGTATCGCCGACGACGATCGCCGGCAGCTTCAGGCTGGCGCGGCCGGGCACCTGCGGGATGGGAATTTCGGCGGCGATCGCCAGCATGGCTTCGAGCCGCTGGCGCATCGAGATCGCCGGATCGCGGCCGGTCTTGTTGTTGCGGCTCGGGCCGATGCGGCTGACGTCGATCTGCTGGCCGTCGGCGATCAGCAGGAACTTCTGGTCCTTGCCGGTATCGAGCGTTGCCTCGCCGGTGACCACATAGGGATCATCCGACGGGCCGATTTCGAAGCGATATTCCGGGACGCGGATGCTCTCGTTGGTCAGCTGGAAGTTGCCGTTTATGCGCAGCGGCGCCCGCCCATCCGCATCCTTCGTCTCGGCCTGCGGGCGGTTCTCCGTCAGCGTGAAGCGGCCGCTATAGACCGGCCTGAAATCGACGATGCGCAGCGAACCGTCGGTCTCGACGCCGAAGGGACGCTTGTCGGGCGTTACCCGCGCCTTCAGGCTGAGCGTACCCGCCTCGTCCACTTCGTTGCTGGTAAAGGAGAAACTGCCGGCTTCGCCATCGAGCGCGGCGCGCCCCTCAACCTTCCAGGGCCCGGCGAGCGTGCGGGCCGAAATGTCTGCGGCAAGTCCGCTCACGCGGCGGGTGCGGCCGGTCTGCTCGTCGACGAATTCGACCTGGCCATTGGTGATCTCGACGTTTTCAAGCACGACGGTCTTGGCCGGGATCGAGGCCCGGCGGCCCCTCGCCCAGTCGAGCGTACCGTCGGGCAACAGGCGCACCTTGGCCCGCGGACGATCGAGCTTCATGTCGAAGATCAATGCCTCGCCGCTCAGGAACGGCGCAAGCTCGGCGCTCATCGAGAACTGCGCCACCTGGATCAGCGGGTCGCCGTCCTCGGCGGCGCCGACGCGCACGTCGTTGAGCGTCACGGTTGGGAATGGGATCAGCCGCGCATCGACGCTGCCATGTACGACGACGGGCTTGCCCATGATGCGGCTTGCCTCGCGCTCGAACTCCTTGCGGAAACCCGTCCAGTCGATGAACCACGGGGCGATCAGCGCCGCAAAGAGCGCAACGACCACAAGTCCACCGACGGCAAGAAGAATTCGCGAAAGCACCGTGCCTATATTCCCATTCCGTTCATCGGCGCATCCGCGCCGCAAATCGATTTAAGCGCCAGAAACCGGCGCCCGGCTGCAGCGGCGCTGATGGCGCCGTAGCATCCTTGATTTGCCGCATAATTCCCTAGGGGTCGATTCCGACTTTGAGAATTATGCAGTATCACACTTTGTCGCCGGCGCATTGTCCCAAAAAACGGCCCGTCGCGCGTCTCACCTCAAGCGAAAATCTTGCCCGGGTTGAAGATATTGTCCGGATCAAGCGAGCGCTTGATCTGGCGCATCAGATCGAGCGCGTCGCCGAGTTCGGCCTCAAGGAACGGCATCTTGCCCTGGCCGATGCCGTGCTCGCCGGTGCAGGTGCCGTCCATGGCGAGCGCCCGCGCGTTCAGCCGCTCGACAAAGGCCTCGGCGCGCACAACGTCAGCCGGATCCTTGTCGTCAAACAGCAAGCCGACATGAAAGTTTCCGTCGCCGGCATGGCCGACGATCGGCGCCGTCAGCCCGTGGGCGGCGCTATCTTCCTGCGTTGCCGCCACGCATTCCGCCAGCCGCGAGATCGGGACGCAGACATCGGTCGACAGGATCGCCGCGCCCGGGATCAGGCTTTTTTGCGCCCAATAGGCATTGTGCCGCGCCTTCCAGAGCCGCGCCCGCTCCTCCGGATTGGTGGTCCAGAGGAAGTCGCTGGCGCCGAACTCCGAAGCGATCTCGCCAAACTGGCGCGCCTGTAATTCGACACTCTCGGGGCTGCCGTGGAATTCGACGAAGAGCGTCGGCGTCTCCTGATAGGAAAGGCCGGAATAGCCGTTGCAGGCCTTCATCTGCAGCGCATCGAGCAGTTCGATGCGCGCGACCGGAATGCCCGACTGGATGGTGAGGATCACCGCATTGCAGGCGTCCTCGATCGTCGGGAACGGGCAGACGCCGCCGGAAATGACCTCCGGAATACCCTGCAGCCTGAGCGTGATCGAGGTGATGATGCCGAGCGTGCCTTCGGCGCCAACGAAAAGCCGCGTCAGGTCGTAGCCGGCAGAGGACTTGCGCGCCCGATGCGCCGTGCGGATCTCGCGCCCGTCAGCGGTCACCACCGTCAGCGCCAGCACATTGTCTTTCATCGTGCCGTAGCGCACCGCATTGGTGCCCGACGCCCGCGTCGAGGCCATGCCGCCGATCGAGGCGTTGGCGCCGGGATCAATCGGGAAGAACAGGCCGGTGTCGCGCAGGTAGGTGTTGAGCTCCTCGCGGGTGATGCCCGGCTCGACGCGGCAGTCGAGGTCCTCGGCATTGACCTCGAGCACCTTGTTCATACGCGAGAGATCGACCGAGATGCCGCCATGGGGGGCGTTGATATGCCCTTCGAGCGAGGAGCCGGTGCCGAACGGGATCAGCGGCACCTTGTGTCGCGCGGCGATCTGGACGATCGCGCGCACGTCCCCGGCGCTTTCGGCAAACAGCACGCCGTCGGGAAGCTGTGCCGGAATATAGGTGGTGGTGTGAGCATGCTGGGCGCGGATCGCCTCGCCCGTCTGGAACCGGTCGCCGAAGCGGGCGGAAAGGTCCGCCTTCGCCGCCGCAATCCCCGCCTCGTTTCTCGCGCCAGCCCTGATCGCCTTCAATGCCACGGAAAACGCCCTTCCTCTTGCATTCGCCACGCTGCCTTTTCGATGTTCGGGAAGCGCAGTCATTTCAAGGCGCTACTGTGCAAATCGGAATCACTTTGTCCAGACGCTCGCGCACTTCCCGGTCACAGTAGCGCAGGAAAACGCCTGACGTGAGACCGGAGTGTCACAAGACTGTATGACAGCGTGGAAAACACCAACGCTGAAAAGCCGACACGATATGTCCCCGTTTGCCGAAATGTCATCTCCACACCGCGCCGCGCGGTGATCCGCTCGGGAAGTCCTTGCGTATAAATGCCGAGCGGAAGGACGTGTGACGTGCTTGGAGAGATCGGCAGAAAGCGACTGATGATGCGGTTGCCGCACTTGAGGGGCAGCATCGCGTCGGCATCGTCAGATTGCATGATTGAGCTGTTCTGCAGTTATGAACTCGCGGTCAACATGCGGGACGCACTCGTGTTGGGCGGCGGCCGCCCGGATCTCGCTGACGAGTACCGGCAGATCTGCCTCGAACTCGAAGAAGAGGTGGAGGTCGTGCTCTGCGCGACGGCGCTGGCCGTGCGGCGTGACGGCACATAGGGCGGGCCGGTAGACAGAGGGCCTTGCAAACGGCAAGCCGCGTCGCACCACATTTGCTGCTGGCAAAAGTCACGCCTCAGACCGACCAAACTCCGGTACTGCTACGTATGAGAGCGAAACGGCAGAAAACACCTGCCGTTTCGTGAGCCTTGGATTATGATGGAGGCGTGAAGGAAGGAGAGGCAAATGCTGGGTCTAACCGCTTTGCTCACCGCGTCGGTTTTCTTCGGCGCCGCCATCTACATCACCTGGGCAGAACAGCCCGCACGGTTGCATCTCGATGATCGCGCCGCACTCGTGCAGTGGGTGCCGTCCTATCGGCGCGGCTTCGAGATGCAGGCGACGCTCGCGCTCGTCTCGGGCCTGTTCGGCGCCGGTGCCTGGGGACAGACCGGCCATGTGCTGTGGGGGCTGGGGGCCGCGATCATCATCCTGAACTGGCCCTATACGCTGCTCTTCGTGATGCCGGTCAACCGCCAGCTGGAGGCAGTCCGGCCGGACGACGCCGGCCCGGAAAGCCGAGATCTCCTCGGTCTCTGGGGCAGGCTTCACGCCGGGCGCAGCGCGCTCGGCGGGCTGGCGGCAGCGATCTTTCTCGTTGCCGCCGGGCTAGAATAATAAGCCGTCGCGCGACGGCCGTTCCGGCTAGCGCACCTCCAGCGCTGCCGCCGCGTCCATTTCCTCGTGCAGCTTGCGCTCCTCGTCCGCATGCGGCTTGGTGAAGCGCGCGATCACCAGATAGGCGACCGGCGTCAGGTAGAGGGTGACGATCACCGCAAGACCAAGACCGCCGACGAGCACCCAGCCCAGCGCGATGCGCGCCTCGGCGCCCGCGCCGCTGGCAAGCACCAGCGGCACCGCGCCGACGATGGTGGCGATCATCGTCATCATGACAGGGCGCAGGCGGATGTTGGCGGCATTCTCAATCGCCGAGCGCACGTCCTGGCCGCGGTCGCGCAGCTGGTTGGCGAATTCGACGATGAGGATGCCGTTCTTCGCCATGATACCGACAAGCATCACGAGGCCGATCTGGCTGTAGATGTTGAGCGTGTTGCCGGTCATGATCATCGCAAAGACCGCGCAGGCAAGCCCCAGCGGCACCGTCGACATGATGATCAGGCCGCTGACGAAGCTTTCGAACTGGGCCGCCAGCACCAGGAAGATGATGACGAGCGCGAAGCCGAAGGTGACGAAGAGGCCGTTGGCGTTTTCGTTGAGCGTTGCGGCTTCGGCAAGCGGCATGATCCGTGAGCCCGGCGGCAGAAGCGGCTCTGCCATCTGCTCGACCATGGTCAGTGCCTCGCCGAGCGCCAGATCGGACTTGAGGCCGGCCGAAAGCGAAACGGCGCGAAGCTGCGATTCCCGCGACAGCTGCGGCGCCACCGCCATCTCCTCGACGCTGGCGATCGTCGACATCGGCACGATCTTGCCGTCACCGGCCTTGAGGAAAATGTTCTGCAGATCGGTCGGGTCGTTGACCGGGTTGGTCGAGGACAGAAGCTTCACCGGATAGGATTCGCCGTCGACATAGACGTCGACGACGCTGTTGCCGTCGAGCATGGCCTGCAGCGCCCAGGCAAGGCCGCCGATATCGACACCCATGTCGGAGGCGCGCTCGCGGTCGATGGTGATCGAAAGCTGCGCCTGGTTGGCCTCGTAGTTGAGGCGGACGTTTTCGAAGCGGCCGGTGTCTTCCATCTGGCGCACCAGCTTTGCCGCCGCATCACCGAGCTTGTTGTAGTCGTTGCCGACGAGCGCCACCTGCAGGCCGCTGCCGGCGCCGCGAATGCCGAGACTGTTCGGCTGCATCGCAAAGACGCGAACCGAAGGAATGCGCCCGGTCACCTTGTTGATGTCGGTGACGATCTCCTGCTGGGTGCGGTCACGCTTGTCCCAGGGAGCGAGCGTCAGCACCATGAAGCCGCTGTTGACCGAACCGCCCTGCCCGGAGATCGAGAAGATGTTGTCGATCTCGCCGGATTTCACCAACGGCTGCAAACCGTCCTCGATGCGGCGCATCTGTGCCTGGGCGTATTCGAGCGAAACGCCCTGCGGCGCGTTGATGCGCATCATGATCTGCGAGCGGTCCTCCGTCGGCGTCAGCTCCGATTTCAGCGTCAGGAAGCCGGCAGCCCCCATGGCGGTGAAGAAGCCCGCGACGACGAAGACGATCAGCGGCGAGTTGAGGCAGGCGCGCAGCGTCACCCGGTAGAACCCGGCCGCCCGCGCACCGAACCGCGCCATCGGCCCCGGCACCGTATGCGTATCCTTCGTCAGCATGCGCGAGGCGAGCATCGGGCAAAGCGTCAGCGACACGAAGGAGGACAGGAGGATCGCGAAGGCAAGCACGAAGCCGAACTCGCGGAAGAGACCGCCGGTCTGGCCCGGAAGGAACGAGAGCGGCACAAAGACGGCGGCAAGCGTCGCGGTCGTCGCCAGCACCGCGAAGAACACTTCGAGCGTGCCGTGAACGGCCGCCGCGCGTGGTCCAAGCCCCTCGGCGCGCCTTCGCACGATGTTTTCGAGCACCACGATGGCGTCGTCGACGACAAGCCCGGTCGCAAGCACGATCGCGAGCAGCGTCAGGATGTTGATCGAGAAGCCCGCGAGATAGATCGCCGCCACCGTGCCGATCAGCGCGATCGGCATCGAGATCGTCGGGATCAGCGTCGCCCGCCAGTCGAGCAGGAACATGTAGATGACCAGCGTCACAATGAAGACCGCAACGATCAGCGCGATTTCCACCTCGTGGATAGCGCCGTTGATGAAGACGGCGTCATCGCTGGTAATGCGGAGCTGCGTACCCTCGGGCAGGATCTGCGTCTGGATCGTCTCGACGACCTTGCGCACGCCCTCGGAGATATCGACGGTGTTGGACTGCGCCTGGCGCACGATGCCAAGGCCGATGCCCTGGCGGCCGTTGGAGCGCAGCGCCGTCGTGCCGGTGTCGGGACCGAGCGTGACGGTCGCCACATCGCGCAGGCGCACATTGTTGACGAGGATCAGGTTTTCGAACTGCTCCGGCGTCTGCAGGTCGGCGGTGGCGCGTACCGAGATGTCCTGGCTGGCGCTCGTCAGCTTGCCGGCTGGCACGTCATAGGAGGCATTGGCAAGCGCAGTGCGCAGGTTTGCGACCGTCACGCCGCGCCCGGCGAGCTTCGCCTGGTCGAGGTCGATGCGGAAGATCTTCTCCTGGTCGCCATAGACGGCAACGTCGGCCACGCCTTCAACGGCGGCGAGCCGGTCGCTGATCTCGTTTTCGACGAGCAGCGTCATGTCTTCCATCGACATCGTATCGGAGGTCAGCGCCAGCCGCATGATCGGCTGGCTGTCGGCATCGGCTTTCACGATGCTCGGCTCGTCGACATTGTCGGGAAGCTGGTTGCGCACCCGGCCGAGCGCGTCGCGAATGTCGTTGGAAGCCTGGCCGATATCGGTCGTGTCGGAGAACTGCAGCGTCACGCGGCTGCGGCCGAAGGACGAGGTCGAGGAAATGTCGCGGATGCCCTGCACGCGCGACACGGCCCCTTCGACCACCGAGGTCACCTCGCGGTCCATGGTCTCGGGTGCGGCGCCATCGAGCGTTGTCGTCACCGAGATGACCGGCTGGTCGACCTGCGGCAGCTCGCGGATCTCGATGCCGTTCCAGGCCGCAAGGCCGGCAACGACGATCAGCGTATTGACCACCAGCGCGAAGATCGGCCGGCGGATGAAGAGCGCGGTAAAGCCGGTCTTGCCGCGTTCGCGGGCCGACATCTGGCCGCCGGCGCTGCCTTGGCCGGCACCATGGCCGCTTGCCTGACTGTCGCCGCCGCTCACTTGGTTTCCTCCGCAACCTTCTGCGGTTCCTGCTTGTTCTCGCGGCCGGCGATGCGCACGGCGCCGCCGTCGCGCAGGCGCTGCACGCCTTCGGTGACGATCTCGTCGCCTTGCGACAGTGCGGCGTCCACCAGCACCTTGTCCGGGTTGCGCTGAATGATCTTCACCGGCACCTTCTCGCTCTTGTCGCTGGAGACGCGCCAGATATAGGAGCCTTCCGAACTCCACTGGATCGCCAGCGGATCGACCGTCGGATAGGTGTCGCCGTCAAAGGCCACGGTGACCGAGAAGGACATGCCCGCCCTCAGCTTGTCGTCGGGGTTTTCAAGCCGTGCGCGCACGCGCAGCGTCCGGCTCGCCTGATCGAGGCGGTTGTCGATCGCGTGGATCGCACCGTCGAGCTGGTTGCCCGGCTGGGCGATGGCGAAGGCGGTGACGGGCTGGCCGACGAAGATCTTGTTGGCGAAGCGCTCGGGCACCCAGAAATCGACGAGGATTTCCGAGCGGTCGTCGACGACGGCAATCGGCGTCGTGGTCGTGACGTAGTCGCCGACATTGACGGTGATGATGCCGACGACGCCCTTCGACGGCGCCACGATGTCGCGGCGCTTGAGGTCGAGCTCTGCGGTCTTCAGCGCCAGTTCGGCGGTCTGCATGGCGATTTCGGCGTCACGCACGTCCACGGCTGTTACCGCGCGGGCGGTGCTCAGGTTGCGGTAACGCTCGACCTTTTCGCGTGCGCTGTCACGTGTCAGCCTCGCCTGGTCGGCAGCAATCTTCTGGTCGTCGCTGTCGAGCTTGGCAATGACCTGACCCTGCGACACCTTTTCGCCGGAGCGCACGAGGATTTCGGTGAGGTTGCCGGTTGCCGTCGGCGTCACGGTGACGGAATGGATCGCCTCGCCGTTGCCGATCGCGTTCAGCCGGTCGTTGACAACAGACGTGCCCGAAGGCCGGACCATGACGAGAATGGCGTTGTTGCCGCCCTGCCCGCGGCCATTGCCGCGTTCGCCGCCCTCGCCGCCACCGGCGCCGGGCTTGGACAAGGCATCAATCAGCGGATGCGAAACACCAATCGCCGCCAGCGTTTCACCAGCACCAGGCACAAAACGCACCCAGACGGCTGCGCCCACGAGAAGCACAGCGGCGCTCACCGCAAGCTGTTTCCAAACCCGCATTCAAGTCTCCGAATTAAACATAAAACACGCCCCAGCGCGGCGCGGCCGGCGGTTCGTTCCGATTGTGCGCGGAGTATCCCTGTTCGCGCGTGTCGGGGCAACGACAGAATACCATCATTACGCAATTGTAATAAAAGCGAATTTGTTGGCGGGATGATGACGCACGGGGGCTTCGCTCGACGCCTCGCAGCTTTGTCCAGAAATTCACTAGAGAATTACCGTTTACAGCCGCCGACACTGCGCTATCCTGCAACCGCCGGCAGCGTGTTTCGGCCGGCTTTGCGCCTGTCTTCAGGCCTCTTGGGGGAGAGAAGTCGATGTGCGATGCCTGTGTCATGGAAACGGTGAAAGAGCGCATGCTCTCGCGCCGCAGCTTCTTCAAAGCCGCCGCGGTCGGAACCGCGGGTCTTGCCGCCGCAAGCGTGGGCGCGGCCCCGCCGGCGCTGGCGCAGGGGCATTCAAGCGTCACCGACCTGACCCACGAGTTGCACGAAGATTTCCCGACCTTCTTCGGCCAGCAGCAGTTCTTCCGCGAGGAGAAGTTCAACTACGCCAAAGACAAGTTCAACATGTTCGAGCTCCGGGTGAACGAACACACCGGCACCCATGTCGACGCGCCCCTGCACTTCTCCGCCGATGGCCTCTCGGTCGCCGAACTGCCCGTCGACAAGCTGGTGGTGCCGCTGGTGATTGTCGATATCAGAAAGAAGGCTGAGGCCGATGCCGATGCGCAGGTGACGCCCGACGACCTCAAGGCCTGGGTCGCCGCCAATGGCGAGATCCCGGAAAACGCCTGCGTCGCCATGCTGTCGGGCTGGGGCGCGCATCTGGGCACGGACAAGTTCCGCAATGCCGATGGCGGCGGCAAGCTGCATTTCCCCGGCTTCCACGTCGAGGCGGCCAAATATCTGATCGAGGAAAGCAAGGCGGCTGGTATCGCCGTCGATACGCTGTCGCTCGACCATGGCCCCTCGCCCGATTTCGCCACGCATTATGCCTGGCTGCCGGAGGGTCGCTGGGGGCTGGAGGCAGCAGCCAATCTCGACAAGCTGCCGGTCAAGGGCGCAACCCTCATCCTCGGCGCACCGAAGCACCGCGGCGGCACCGGCGGCCCGGCCCGCGTCTTCGCGCTGGCCTAGGCCCCCGGCCTATAGAGCACAACCAGGTTTTGGCTGAAGCGAGCCTGACGAGAGCAAGGTCGTTTACGCTTCGACGGCAACCACATGTTCCCGATCGTCGACCAGTTCCGCACTGGCTGCGTCACCATGGATCATGGTGCGCCAACGCTACGCCGATTGCGGGAAGGTCAACGGCTACGCCTGACGCGCCAAAGCACCCTACCCTCCAACGACTTCGCTGATCTGCACGATGGGCGCGATGTCCGTATAGTTGGCGACGTCCGCGGCAATCTCGGCGCGGTGGGGACCTAACGCCTCCTGGAATGTCTCGAGGCTCGGCGAGTAGACGTGGCACGCCGCGACGAACCCCGGCGCGCTTCCAGGCTCGCGACCCGCAAGGCCCTTATCGATCTCGTAGCGCAGGCAGGCATCGCCGAGCCGTTCCTGGATCAGTGGCATGTGGCGGGTGCGGTAGTAGTCGTGATCGAACTTCGAGCCGCCATCGGCCGGATAGTAGACGCTCATCTTGATCATGGTCGGGCTCCTGCCTGAACGCCGCTCCGAGCGTTCGAAGCTTCTTCTAGGTCACCGACCTGTAGAGCACAACCAGGTTTTGGCTGAAGCGAGTTTGACGAGAGCAAGGTCGTTTTCGCTGTGCTTGTCGAAGCCGGTGACGACGGCACGGAAGTGCCTGAGTGCTGACGAAGCGTTCGACGAGGTTGCGATAGCGACAGAGGAAGGTGCTGACGGACGGGCATCGTTTGTGGGCGGCAACGATGCCGCGGGGTTGATCGAGCGCGGCAAAGGAAGGCGCTTGTTTGCGGGCAAAAGTCTTCGGGAGTATCTTGGGCAGCGGTACGGACAATGGCGGGGGTCGTCATGGGGCCGCATGCATTTTGCCTGACATTCGCACTCGTCTCCATGGGCCTGCTTCTTGCGGGGTGTCAGACCGTGACTGTCCAGGCGGACGACAAGACCGGCCCGACCACGAAACTCGAAATCACCGGCATCCTGGATGACCATGGCAATCCCGACCCGGTCTTCAACGACAGCAGCTGCTGCAACCGCCGCCGAAGTGTTCCCGATCTGGCGCCCCTGACGATTGCAGCTTCGGCCGAGGACCCCGAAAGCGGTGTGCGCGACATTGCCGTCTGGATCTGGGCCATCAAGCGGTGCCGCTACGACGACAGCACGGCAGATTTTCAGATCACGCAATCGACCGTGGCCGCTGCAGGCACGGCTTCGGGGACGTACCCACCCGGCAGTTCCGCGCCGCTCAGCCGCAGCTCGACGGCAACCGTTCGCATGGCCGACACGCCCTATGGCGCCTGCAACCCCAAGACCGTCACTGACGCCAGTGGCCAGACGCGCGTGGTTGCCGCGCAGCCGACGGGCTTTTGCGGCCGCAGGGTCTTCATCGTCACGCAGAACGGCAACGCCTATCAGGGCTCGAGCAAGGGCGTGCTGTTTACGACCGGGCCCTTCGGCACGAACAATCAGCCCTGCAGCGAAATCCCCAACTGAACGCATCGGCGACGGCTTCCCCAAAACGCAGCGCTGGCAATCGCCGCGACGTCGGCTATCGTCACCGCTTCAGGCGACCGGCCGGCCCGCACACAACCGCCGAGAACAACAGCGAAGGAGCCCCATGAGCACCGTATCCCCGCCTCAGAACCCGGAAGCCGATCCGCGTGTCAAAGCCGTGTTCGACGACATTCGCACCACCCGAAAATCCGACTTCATCAACAATATGTGGCTGTGGCTCGCCTTCGATCCGGAGCTCCTGGAACAGACCTGGCGCGACGTGAAGACGGTGATGGCAACGCCCTCGGCGCTCGATCCGCTGGTCAAGGAGATGCTCTATATCGCCGTCTCCGTCACCAATGGCTGCGGCTACTGCGCCCATTCCCATACGGCGGCGGCAAGGGCGAAAGGCATGACCGACGCCGAGCATGCGGACCTGCTCAGGGTAATCTCGCTTGCCGCCCGCACCAACCAGTTGGCGACGGCGCTGCAGGTGCCTGTGGATACCGCCTTCGACAAGACAAAAGATTAGTCCGCGCGACCAAGAATAAGCGGTCTCGAAATCGCCTGTCTTTCCACAGGCTTGGTGCGGCTGGCGCAGAAAACGGAATAAAAGAAGAACATCCTTTCTGGCCTTTCCCCACCGAATCACTACATTGAGCCGCATGATGAGTGGTTTCGACGATATTCCCTTCTTCGACGAGGAGCCGGCGCCGCGCAAGCAGCAGCCCGCCCCCGCAGGTATTCCGGCAACGGGCGGCATCGCCGCGCGCGCCATGGCGGCGCGCGATCGCGCCCAGCCGCGCCCGGACTATCTCTCCGGCCTCAACCCGGAACAGTCCGAAGCGGTCGAGACGCTCGATGGCCCCGTGCTCGTGCTTGCCGGCGCCGGCACCGGCAAGACCCGGGTGCTGACGACCCGCATCGCCCATATCCTTTCGACCAACCGCGCCTTTCCCTCGCAGATCCTGGCGGTGACCTTCACCAACAAGGCGGCGCGCGAGATGAAGGAGCGCATCGGCGTGCTCGTCGGCCATGCGGTCGAAGGCATGCCCTGGCTCGGCACCTTCCACTCGATCGGCGTCAAGCTTTTGCGCCGCCACGCCGAGCTCGTCGGCCTGCGTTCCGATTTCACCATTCTCGACACCGATGACGTGGTGCGGCTGATCAAGCAGCTCATCCAGGCCGAAGGCATCGACGACAAGCGCTGGCCGGCCAAGCAGTTTGCCGGCATGATCGACGGCTGGAAGAACAAGGGCCTCGATCCCGCCCAGATCCCCGAGGGAGACGCCCGCGCCTTTGCCAACGGCAAGGGTCGCGAACTCTATGCTGCCTACCAGAACCGGCTGTTGACGCTGAACGCCTGCGACTTCGGCGATCTTCTTTTGCACCCGATCCGCATCTTCCGCATGCATGCGGATGTGCTGAAGGACTATCACGACAAGTTCCGCTACATTCTCGTCGACGAGTACCAGGACACCAACACGGCGCAGTACATGTGGCTGCGGCTGCTTGCCCAGCGCCCCAAGGGCGTACCGCAGAACGTCTGCTGCGTGGGCGACGACGACCAGTCGATCTATGGCTGGCGCGGCGCGGAAGTGGACAATATCCTGCGCTTCGAAAAGGATTTCCCGGGCGCCAAGGTGATCAAGCTTGAGCGCAACTACCGCTCGACCGAGCACATTCTGGGCGCTGCCGGTCACCTGATCGCCCACAACGAGGGCCGCCTCGGCAAGACACTCTTTACCGACCGCACCGATCCGGATGATGAGAAGGTGCAGGTGCACGCCGCCTGGGATTCCGAAGAGGAAGCCCGCGCCGTCGGCGAAGAGATCGAGCAGTTGCAGCGCAAGAGCCACAAGCTCAACGACATGGCGATCCTTGTGCGCGCCTCGTTCCAGATGCGCGAGTTCGAAGACCGCTTCGTCACGCTCGGCCTCAACTACCGCGTCATCGGCGGCCCGCGCTTCTACGAGCGCCTCGAAATCCGCGATGCCATGGCCTATTTCCGCCTCGTCTGCCAGCCGGCCGACGATCTGGCCTTCGAGCGCATCGTCAACACGCCGAAGCGCGGTCTTGGCGACACCACCGTGCGCACGCTGCACGACTATGCCCGCGCCCGCGACATCCCGATGCTGGCGGCTGCCTCCGAGATCATCGAGACCGACGAGCTGAAGCCGAAGGCGCGCAAGGCACTGTTCGACGTCGTCACCGATTTCCGCCGCTGGCAGAGCCTGCTTGAAACGACCGTACACACCGAGCTTGCCGAGCAGATCCTCGACGAGAGCGGCTATACGGCCATGTGGCAGAACGACAAGACGGCGGAAGCCCCCGGACGGTTGGAAAACCTGAAGGAACTCATCCGCTCGATGGAAGCCTTCGAGAGCCTGCGCGGCTTCCTCGAACACGTCGCTCTGGTCATGGATGCCGAGCAGAACGAGAACCTCGATGCCGTCTCGATCATGACGCTGCACTCGGCCAAGGGCCTGGAGTTCGATACTGTCTTCCTGCCCGGCTGGGAGGAAGGCCTGTTCCCGCACCAGCGCGCGCTTGATGAAGGCGGCCGCTCCGGCCTTGAGGAAGAACGGCGCCTCGCCTATGTCGGCATCACCCGCGCCAAGCATCGCTGCCACATCTGGTTCGTCTCCAACCGCCGCATCCACGGCCTCTGGCAGTCGACCATGCCGTCACGCTTCCTCGAAGAGCTGCCGCTCGCCCATGTGGACGTGGCCGAGAATGAACAATCCTATGGCGGCTATGGTCGCGGCGGCTACGGCCAGTCGCGCTTCGACAAGGCTGATCCCTTCCAGAACAACTACTCCACGCCCGGCTGGAAGCGCGCCCAGCAGCACCGCTCCGACGCCACCCGCGACAACTGGGGCACCCGCTCCGGCCACGCGGTCGAGCGCATCGGCTACGGCGAAAGCGGCCCGCGCGGCCGCACGATCGACGGCGAGCTGGTGGCGAAATCGACGGCCACCGAACCCTCGCGTTTCTCGGTCGGCGACCGCGTCTTCCACATGAAGTTCGGCAACGGCAACATCGCCGCCATCGAAGGCAACAAGCTCACCATCGACTTCGACCGCGCCGGCCAGAAGCGGGTGCTGGATGGATTTGTGGAGAAGGCGTGAGGAGGTCGAAGCCCTCCTCACGTGCACTCCCTATGGACTGCACAACCATCGATCTCATGGCGCCAACCGGCGAAGTGCAATAATATTGCGGGCACAATTCTCGCGTTTGAACGAAACCATGTACCGATCTCCCTCGACGCAAAGTGGGTGGAGACATGTCCTGGACGAGCGCTGTTCGCAGCCTGCTGGAGCTGGGCGCCGCAAATGTTGCGGAGGGTGACCGTGAAGGCATCCTCGTCGCGAATGTCGCGGCCTCTGTGATCGTCGTCACCACCACGAGCTTTGCCCTCATCTACGCACTCTATGGCGAGCCGAGCCTCATTCCCCTCGTCTATGCCAATCTCGCGCTAGCCGTCGCGGCAGCCATGACGCCGCTTTTTCATCGCTTCGGCCGCGTCGCGTCAGGGCTTTGGGAATTCGGTATCTGCGTGGTGGTCCTCGTCTGGATCGCCTCCTATGTCGGTCGGGACTCCGGCGTCCTGCTGACGCTGCTCGGCGTGACGCCGGTCGCCTTCGCGATCCTCGGGTTTCAAAACATCGCGCTGGTCACGGTCCTCAGCGCCATGGCTGCGATCACGGTCATCGCCGCATCCATCGCGTTTCCTCAGGCGCGGGCGGGTGTCTATGACGACACCCGTTTCCTGCAACTCCTCCATTCGTCGTCGATCATCACCCTCACCCTCATGTGCTTCGCAACGATCTACTATGCCTTCCAGATGGCGAGAGAGGCGCAGGGGCGGCTCGCCCGCCTGATGACGTCGATCATGCCGGACGAGATCGTGGCGCGCCTGCTGAGGAACGAGCGTGAAACGATCATCGACGAATTCGAGCATGCGACTGTTGTCCTGATCGACATCGTCCAGTTCGTGGCCCTGTCAAACGGCCTGGGGCCGGAACGGACGGTCAACCTGCTCAACGAGCTCTTCAGCGAGTTCGATCGCCTGGCCGCAGCAACCGGTGTCGAAAAGATCAAGACCATCGGCGATGCCTATCTTGCGGTGGCGGGCGTGCCCGCCCGGCACCCCACGCCCGAGAAGGCGGCGGCAGTGTTCGGCTTCGGCGCCATCGCCGCGGCCCGCGAGATCGGCGAACGCCATGGCGTCGTCCTCAAGCTGCGCGCTGGCATGGCCTCGGGATCGGTAACGGCTGGCGTGCTTGGGCGAGCGAAATACGCCTATGATATCTGGGGTGCACCCGTGAACCTTGCCGCGCGCCTGGAAGCGATCGGCAAGCCCGGCTGCATCACCACCACCGCAGAAATCAGGCAGCGACTAGGCGAGTCTTTCTTGTTCATTTGCTCCGGCCGCGAGGACATCAAGGGCTTCGGCCCGACTGAGATCTGGACCACGCGGATGCTGGATCCCGATGCATGTGCCCCTGGCATCCGCGCACACACGGCGACGTGAGCAGCCGAAAGGAGAGCCCTCAGACCGCCTTGCGATAAACGAGAAACCCCGACTTCTCCGCCACCTTGTCGTAAAGCGTCATCGCCGTCTCATTGGTCTCGTGCGTCATCCAGTAGACGCGTGGCGCGCCGACGGCACGTGCCGCCTCATAGACGCCCTCAATCAACGCTCGTCCAACGCCCTTGCCGCGGGCTTCCGCATTGGTGAACAGGTCCTGTAGGTAGCAGTTCGGCTGGATCATCGTCGTGCTGCGGTGGAAGAGGTAGTGCGTAAGCGCGATCAGCCGCCCTTCGCTCTCCGCCACCAGCGCATGCACCGGCTCGTAGGCGTCGAAGAAGCGCGACCAGGTCATGGCGGTGATCGCCGGGTCCAGCGCGGTTTCGCCCGAGCGACCGTAGAAGGCGTTGTAGCCGTCCCAGAGCGGCAGCCATTGTTCGTAGTCGGTCCGGGCTATCGGGCGGATGTGAAGCTTGTCGGTCATTTGTCGGTCCTGTGATCGATTGGATGGAGCGGCACTGCGGCCCCTAGCGTTTGGTCATCGCGGCGGTGATTGCCTGAACGTCGGTCATGATCGCATCGCCCATGAAGGCGATGTTTTCCATCGCGCGCTCGCCGGCCTCGTGGTGGCCTGCCCCGCAGGCGTCGCGCACGACGACGGGCACCAGGCCGAGATCGGTCGCATGACGCACGGTCGGGTCGATGCCGATTTCCGTGGCGATACCGCAGATGGCGAAGGAAGTAAGCCCGAGGTCGCGCAGGATCATGGCGAGCGGCGTGCCCTCGAAGGCGGAAAACGTGATCTTGTCGAGGATCGCCTCGTCGTCACGGGGCGCAAGTTCGGGCACCAGCTCGAAGCCCGGCGTGCCGCGCAGAAACCAGGGGTGAACCGCATCCGGATCGTCTGTCCGCTGCCAGGCCATCGCCTGGCGTAGCTGGAAGGCGCCCATCAGCGGCCTCGGCATCGACAGATGCCGGAGAAATATCACCGGAAACCCGCCGGCCCGCGCAGCGTCCAGCACCTTCAGCACCTTGGAAAGCACCGCCGGGCCGTTCTTGACCTGATTGGTAATCCCCACCTGCATGTCGTAGACGATGAGCGCCATCCGCTCCGGTCGGCAGAAATCCTCAAGCGTCTTTCCGATTTCCAGTTTCGCGGCCATGACATCTCCTCCGGGCGCCTCCTCCGGCGCCCTCTCCCGGCAACATCGCGCGCCGGGAATGTGGCGCGGGAGAAGGAGGCTTGCAAGACGGTTTCGGCCGCCTCGCACAACTATTCGGATGCCTGGCGGAAATCGCGGCAACCGGAGCCGAGCTTGCCCGGAACATGAATCAATCGCGCTCGTTGCGCAGCCGCGCCTTCTCCATCAGCGCCAGCACCTCTTCGTCCGCCGTCTGTTCGAAATTGCGGTAGTACAGGCCGACGGCACGGAACGCGAAAGGCGTGGCGAGGCAGACGATGCGATCGACCTGGCTGCGCAGTTCGGTAAGTTCGCTTTTCGGCGCCACCGGAACGGCAAGCACGAGGCGCCCCGCCCCCATTCGCCGCAGCGCCTTGATCGCCGCCCGCACGGTGCCGCCGGTGGCGATGCCGTCATCGACGAGGATTACATCACGGCCCCGGGGCGACGCCGGCGCGCGGTCGCCGAAATAGAGCGTGCGGCGGCGCAGGATCTCGGCGCGCTGGCGCTCCGTTTCGGCCTCCAGATAGCCTTTCGGCGGACGGACCAGCCGGATCGCCCGACGGTTGAGCACCAGTTCCGGCTCCTCGCCATCGACCAGAGCGCCCAGACCGAATTCCTCATGCCCAGGCGCGCCGATCTTGCGCACGATCAGGATTTCCAGCGGCGCCGCAATATGGACGGCGATTTCATAGGCGACCGGAACGCCTCCGCGCGGCAGCGCCATGACGAGCGGATCGTCAAGCCCCTCGTCTTCGACCGCGCGCGCCAGCTGGCGCCCGGCATCCGCCCTGTCCTCGAAGAGCCACGTTGCCGTGAACATGTCGCCTCTCCCGGTTCGTCCTCCTGCGTGAGTATCGGGCCCTGAAAACAAGGGGCGCGCATGCCTGGCCCGAGGCTCGGATCGCCCCGCCCGAAGGGCCTCACCCCGGGGCTGCGGGCGGTACCGTTCATGCACGCCTCTTCGCCTGCCGGCGTGCCGCCCCACGGTTGATCGGGCGCCGCTGTGAACAACCGTGCCAATCCCGACCAATCGCTAAAATTGCAATGGATTTCGCCGGGTTTCGTTAAGGCGCCATCGCTACCAATTGGCGTCACATATCTGGCTGAGACGCAAGCCGCCTTTGTTGATTTTAGCACGACAGGCCGTTTCGAAATGAGCTTTCTCCCTGCCATATCGATCATCGCTCTTCTGGCGATGCTCCCGGTGCTGATTTCCCTGCGGGCCTCCATGGTCGAGGGGGGCACAGATTTTGCAGCCGCCTGCGCCATCGCAGCGGCGGCAACGCTGCTTCTGATGCTATCCGAGATCCCGGCGCTGCGGCCGTTGTCGCTGATCGGCATCGTCTTTCTCATTGGCGCCTGTCTTTTCGTGCTCTCGGGCTTTCACCGGGCGCTAGGTGTCCTCCGGCCGATGTCGACGCCGCTGGTCGCTGCCGCCTCGATTTCGGCCGTGGTGGTGCTGATTGCCGCCTTCGGCCCGCACAGCGCGACATTGCACGCACTGTCGGCCGTCGGCATCGCCGCCGCCTTCGTGCTGATCATCGCCGTCTGTTCGCAGCACCGGCGCGCAGCGCCCGGGCCGATCGAGCGCCTCTGCGTCATCGGCTGCGCCGCCATCGGCTGTTCCGCCCTGATTGCGGTCACGATTTTCTCGCCGATCGCCCACGGGACCGCCGAAACCCCGCTTGCGTCAGCCAGCTGGGACTTCGCCTGCGTCGTGCTTAGATATTTCTACCTGCCTGTGCTGTTCCTTGGCGTGATCCTGATGATCCAGAACCGAGTGATCACGGACCTCAAGAGCGCCATTGCCCGCGACGAGCTGACGGGCGCCCTGTCGCGCCGCGCGCTGCTCGACCTCGGACAGCGGGCGCTGGCAGTGGGTTTTGCGCGCCAGAGACCCGTCACCTTCCTGCTGCTCGATCTCGATTATTTCAAGCAGATCAACGACCGCTACGGCCATGCGGTCGGCGACACGGCGCTCGGCCACTTCGCCGGCACGGTCGCCGCCTGTCTCGGCGGGCGCGGCACACTCGGGCGCATCGGCGGCGAAGAGTTCGGCATCGTCCTGCCCAATCACTCGGAAGATGCCGCCTTTGCGGTGGCCGAGGAGATCGGCCGCACGGTGCGCGATACGCCGATCGGCCGCTTCGACCGCCCGATCCGGCTGACAGTGAGCATTGGCCTTGCCGAGGCCGAGTCCGGCGATACGATCAGCGACATCATGATCCGCGCCGACATGGCGCTCTACGACGCCAAAGCCGACGGCCGCGACCGCTGCACCATCGCCGGCCGCTTCCAGCCCGAGGCCAGCGCACGGGCTCTTGCCGCCGCCGCCGCGCAAATGCGCGCTGCCGACCACCGAAACCTCGAGCCGCAGCTTCTTCGCGGCACCGGTTGAGCCGGCACGCCTTGTAAAGCCAATTCCCGAACCTATGTGAACCTGGCTGCCCGAGCGCATGCCTTCCCGGGGATTGCCTCGGCAAAAACATGCGTCAATTCAAAATGCTACGGCGACCTTGCGTGAGACGTCAGGCGCTGCAGGAGGACATCCATGTCGCGTTCGCTTCGTGCGCTCTTTTTTGCCGGCCTTGCCATAGCCGCCACAGCCCTGCCCGCTCGCGCCGAAACAGTCGGCGAAGTCGGGGTCGACTGGCTCGGCAACGACATCATGATCGATGCCGTGAGCGACCCGAAGATCAAGGGTGTGACCTGCCACGTGACCTATTTCGACCGCAGCGTCATCGACCGGCTGAAGAACGGTAACTGGTTCGAGGATCCGTCGAACAATTCGATCGCCTGCCGGCAGACCGGCCCGATCGAAATCGGCGACATCGATCTTTCCAAGGAAGGCGAGGAAGTGTTTCGCGCCGGCTTGTCGCTCGTCTGGAAGAACCTGCTCGTCACACGGATCTACGACAGAAGGAACGATACGCTGATCTATCTGGCGCATTCGCGCGAATTGACGGATGGCTCTGCCAAGATGTCGATCACCACCATTCCGCTCTACGGCCAGACGGTCAATTGGCAGAACGGCAAGCCGCAGTAGGAGCGGTCCCTGCCGCCGGCATCGGCGTGCAAGGCGATCGGTCAAAGGTTGAAAGCGCCCGCCGCTTTGCGGGCGCTTCCGAAACCTCTTCGGTGCGAAACAGGGAGAAGTCTGGGAGCAACCCGTTCCGCTTTTGTAAGCACCTGACGTTCCGTGCGTTCACACGAACCTACGTGAACTCCCTGGCGCATTCATGCCAAATCGAATTTCCGCTTTCAACGTTTCCACTTCAACGCGGGATGATCTAGTAGGCCGTCGGCGGAACGATGCCCTGGTAGTAGTCGCCATCACCGCCCTGGTATCCGCCATAGGGGTTGCGATCACGGTAGACCGGCGTCGGCGCCGGCGCCGACATTCTGTTGATGCTGCCCGTCGACATCGTGTCAACCGAAGCGCTCGGCCGCTTCATTGGCGTCATCATCTTGTGTGTGTTCTGCGTTCCGGGAGGATTGTTGACGTCGATGCCCTGGTAATAGCTGTCGGCCAAGGCCGGTCCGGCGATGACCATCGTAACGGAGAGCACGGCGGCGAGTTTCCTGAGAGAGATTGTCATAGGTTCAACTCCTGTTGACGGGACCAGGCACCCGGCCTCCGTTCGGGCACCCGGCAACACCGGTAAAGTAGTACAAGTAACCCGCCCAGCCACTTGACGTTTTGTCACAATGGCATCGCCCAAGCGTGAAGTTCATTGCCGAAGTTTAACTTGACCGTATCGTTCCAGTACGTGCGGAAACGGTCTGAAAACACGCCGAAACGCAAGAAAGCCCCGGCGCCGATGCACCGGGGCTTTCTCAGATAAGGAACAAGCTTGCGTCAGGCGGCCTGGGCCAACTCGTCGGCAATGACGGTATCGAGGTTGAGGAAGCAGACCATGGTCTTTTCCAAAGCGACGATGCCGCGGCAGAAGGCGCGCTGCGCTTCCGGGATGATCTCCGGCGCCGGCTGCAGCGCCTCGCTCTTGATCGTCATCATGTCCGAGACCTGCTCGACCAAGAGGCCAACGAGCTTGCCGGCGATGTCGGTGACGATGATCGCCGAGCGCTCGGACGGCTCGGTCATCTTCATGCCGAGGCGGGCCGCCATGTCGATGACCGGGATCACCGCGCCGCGCAGGTTGATGAGGCCGAGCACGTAGGGCGGCGTATGCGGCATCGGCGTTACCGGCGCCCAGCCGCGGATTTCGCGGATCGCCATGATATCGATGCAGAATTCCTGGTCGCCGAGGTGGAACGACACGATTTCGAGATAGGCGCCGGACTGCTTGATTGCATTGCTCATGTTCAGAATTCTTCCCAGTTTTCACCGGAGGCCGTCGTCGACGGCACCGAGCCCGGTTTGTTGCCGAATGCGCCCGCAAGCTTGCCCATCAGGGCCTTGGCGGGAGATGGAGTTGGAAACGAGGCCATTTTGGCAGCGCCGATCTTGCGCAGCGGCACCGCTTCGCTGGTGCCCTTGGCTGCCGGCCGCTGAACGGCTGAAACCGAAGGTGTTTTCGTCTGCACCGGCGCAGCGGTCCTCGCCGCGGGCGTCACAGGCGCCGGCGCCGCCGTCGGCATGGCGCGCTGCATCGTGTGCCCTTCGCGGAACTGGCCGACGAGGTCCGTCAGGCGTTCGGCGTCCTGCGCCAGCGTGTGGCTGGAGGCATTGGTCTGCTCGACCATGGCGGCGTTCTGCTGCGTCATCTGGTCGAGTTGGCCGACGGCCGTGCTGATCTCGTTAAGACCCGTCGACTGTTCGCGCGCCGCCATCACGATCGCGGTCATCAGTTCGTTGATGCGCGCGACATCGGTGCCGATCCGCCCGAGCGCCTCGCCGGTCGCCTGCACCAGCTTGACACCGGTGCCGACCTCGCTGCCGGAGCGGCTGACGAGCGCCTTGATGTCCTTGGCGGCACCGGCGGCGCGCTGCGCCAGCTCGCGCACTTCCTGCGCCACGACCGCAAAGCCCTTGCCGGCTTCGCCCGCGCGCGCCGCCTCGACGCCGGCATTGAGCGCCAGAAGGTTGGTCTGGAAGGCGATCTCGTCGATGACGTTGATGATCTTGCCGATTTCGTTCGAGGCACCCTCGATGCGGGCCATGGCGGCGATCGCCTGGCCGACGATGCGGCCGGACTCCTCGGCATTGGTGCGGGTCTGGTCGACCATCTGGCTCGCCTCTTCGGCGCGCTGGGTCGCGGTGCGGACCGTCACGGTGATTTCGTCGAGGGCTGCCGAGGTCTGCTCCAGCGAAGCGGCTTGCCGCTCGGTGCGGCGCGCCAGGTCGTCGGCCGCCGTGCGCATTTGCCGCCCGTTGGATTCGATCGAAAGCGCATTGTCCTTGACGCTCGAAAGCACCACGCGCAGCCGCTCGACCGTCTGGTTGAAGTTCTGCCGGAGCTGGTCGAGATTGCCGTCGAACGGTCGGTCGATGGCAACGGCAAGGTCACCCTCGGCAAGCTGGGTCAGCGCGCGGCCGAGATTGTCGATCGCCGCCTGGATGCGGCGCACCGCCTCCTCGCGTTCCTGCTGCTGCTGTTCGCGTTCCTTCTCGATCTCGCGGCGGCTGTGGGCAGCACTCTGTTCGAGAGACTGCTTTTCGATTGCCGACAGGCGGAAGAGGTCGACGGAGCGCGCCATGGCGCCGATTTCGTCGCCGCGGTCGAGCGCTTCCAGCTTGGTCGAAAGTTCGCCCTTCTGGATCCGCTGCATGCCATCGCGCAGGGAGAGAATGCCGCGCCTGAGCGTGCTGCCATGGAACCAGAGCAGATAAAGCAGCGTCGCCATGGCGATGAGGCCGGAGGCGAGCTGAAGCTGGAACGCCTCGTCGGAGGTGGCGCGCGCCTCGGCAACGCGCGTCTGAACCAGCGTCGCTGCCGCTTCGGAGAGGCTGGCGAGCGCCGTGGCGACCCGTTCGCCGGCGCCATCGATGGCATCGTCGATCTTGCCGAAGTCGTCGGCCGAAGCCTTGCCTTCGATCAGTGCCTTCAGGTCCGTTCCTATTGCCTGGCGCAGTTCCGCCACATCGGCGTCAAAGGTCGAAAGCGCATCGCTGCGGCCGATGAGGCCGGCAAGCGCCTTGATATCGGTCGATTTCGTCTCAAGCAGTTTCAGGATCTCGGCGATGCTGGCGGCGCGCGCCGGCTGGATCGCGCCCTCCTCGCGGTCGATGATGCTGTCCATCGCATTGAGCACGAGATTGGTGGTCGCAAGCCGGACCTCCTCGACCGTGGTCAGCCCGTTCTGCGCGGCGAGCGCGCCCTGCAGGGCATCGTTCGCCTGCCGGCCCTCGTACCAGGCGACCCCGAGCACGGAGCCAAAACCGACGAAAGCGGCACCGGCAAGCGTTGCCAGCCGCTGGCTTACGGAAAGATTGCGCTTCAATGGGGAAGATGCGGCGGTCATAGACATTCCATGCTCACGGACCCGGCGCGGGCCGGATCCTCCGTTAGGATCGATGCGGAAAACCGGGCTCGATCAAACCGGATGACCTCATGTCATGTCGGAGCACAACGCTCCCCCGCGCTGGAAAAACACTGTCAAACAGACCTTAAACATTCGCTAAGGCGCCCCGCCGATCCCCAGGGAAAACGCCTTATTTTCGAGATCGCGCATATTTACTGCAAGCGCCGGTTTTCCCGGCATTTGAGGGCACAATCCATCAGCACGCCGGGTGCCGGTTTTGACACCGATCTCGTGACAGGCCCAGACACCCACGGTCGGCCGGCAGCGCGCCCGCTTCCCCTTGCCGCCCGAACTGTTATGATGACGCCATGAACACGAAGACCGAGCGCTCGATCCGCCTTCCTCTCGTCGCAACCCTTGCGGCCGCGATCGCCGTCGTGCTGCTGCTTGCCTTCCGCGGCTGGATGGAAAACGGCGCCGAGATGTTCCTGGCACTCGCCCAGTCCGGCCTTTCCTGGTGTTTTTAGCGCGGCCACGCTTCTAAGTTTTGCCCCTTACCCTAGCCCTCTCCCTGCTTGCGGGAAGAAGGGACGAGAGCGAGCGAAACGTCGCCGTGCGGTTCTTCTGCGGTGGGTGTTGGCGCACTGAGGCTCATTGTCGAAGCGGGAGGTGGCCGTGCGGTCCCTTCTCCCCGTCACGACGGAAGGTCGCGGCAGCGGGATGAGTGGCAGCCGCCCGACAAAATGCTCACCCCGCTGTCACAACCTGCGGCAATTGTCCCATTTGCGCGGGGTCCGTGAAGGCGGTATCAAGGGCCGATCAACCGGACACGGCCGTCCTCGGCCCCAACAAATCGGTAGCACGCATGAAAACCATCCGCATCGTCCTTTGGGCCGCCGTCGTCGTCATGGCGGGTATCCTGGGCTGGCTGACCTATGAAATGACCCAGTCGAAACAGCAGGCCGCCTCCGGCCCCTTCGGCGTTCCCTTCACGCTGGTTGCCCAGGACGGCAAGGAAATCACCGAGAAGGCCTTCACCGGCAAGCCGACCGCGCTCTTCTTCGGCTTTACCCATTGCCCCGAGGTCTGCCCGACGACACTGTTCGAACTGAACGGCTGGCTGGAAAAGGTCGACCCCGACGGCAACAAGCTGCAGGCCTATTTCATCACCGTCGATCCCGAGCGCGACACGCCGGAAATCCTCGGCCAGTACGTCTCCAACGTCTCCAAGCGCATCACCGGCATTTCCGGCCCGGCCGACAAGGTCATGGAGATGGTCAAGGGCTTCCGCGTCTACGCCAAGAAGGTTCCGGTCGATGCCGCAAAGCCCGACGGCGACTACACCATGGACCACACCGCATCGGTGTTCCTGCTCGACGCCAACGGCAAGTTCTCCGGCACCATCGCCTACGAGGAAAACCCGGAGACGGCGGTAAAGAAGCTGGAAAACCTCACCAAGGGCTGAGCCCTCGATCGTGACCGCGAAGATGCAAGCGCCGGCCCCGTCCGGCGCTTTGCCTTTGTGGGGCAATCGTGATAGCGCACAGCACACGATTGCCGACGCTTGGCGCACCCTTCCACGGTTTGATGCGGGCGGCGGATTTCCCAGCCGAAGGACGGACCCTTGAGCGAGATCAGACTTTTCGTCACCACCACCGAAAAGCAGGCGGAAGCCGTGCTCGACCGCATGAGCGAGGTCTTCGGCGAAGAAGACTATGCCATCGGCACGACTGAGGTCGACGAGAAGCGCGACATCTGGGAAGCCTCGATCTACATGATGACCGTCGACGAGGAGAGCGTGAACGAACGCCTCACTGAAGCGCTCACGCAAGACTTCGGCCATCTTCCGATCGAGCGCGAAGTGCTGCCCGATATCGACTGGATCGCCAAGTCGCTTGAGGGTCTGGCGCCGGTTCGCGCCGGCCGCTTCGTCGTTCACGGCTCGCATGACCGCGACAAGGTCAAGACCGGCGAGATCGCGATTGAGATCGATGCCGGCCAGGCCTTCGGCACCGGCCACCACGGCACCACAGCCGGCTGCCTCGAAGTGCTCGCCTCGGTCGCTCGCACCCGCACCGTGCGCAACGTGCTCGATCTCGGCACCGGCAGCGGCGTGCTGGCGATCGCCGCCTGGAAACTGATGCACGTACCGGTCCTTGCCACCGACATCGACCCGATCGCCACCCGCGTCGCCGAAGAAAACGCCCGGGTCAACGGCGTCGTTACCGGCATGACCTTTGCGACCGCCCCTGGCTTTCATTCGACGGCCTTCAGCACCAACGGCCCCTTCGATCTGATCATCGCCAACATCCTCGCCCGCCCCTTGATGAAGATGGCGCCGCAGCTCGTCGCCAACCTCGCCCCCGGCGGCTCGGTCATTCTCTCGGGCATTCTCGCCGAACAGCGCTGGAAAGTGCTCGCCCATTACAACGGCCAGCACCTGCGCCACGTGCGCACCATCTGGCGCAACGGCTGGGTGACGATTCATCTGGAGAAGTAAGCCGCTTCACACGGAGGTGACACATCGACGGCAGACTTCAATGAGAAGCTGCCGACACCGAGGTGCGCGGCCTACCCCCTTGCCGGACCGGAGGACGGAGCGATAAGCGCTCCTGCTTTGCGGAAGCCACTCAGCCAAAGTTCCGCATCTTCAGGCAAGGCGCACATCTTCGCCGTGTTTCGCGCATAGACTTCCGTGTCAAACGCTTGCGGCATTGCGTGCATTATGGCTGCCGCCTCCTCGGCTCGGCCAAGCTGGGCCAGACACGCCGCCTGGTTCAGCCTGAAGAAGATCGGCGGATCGATAAGGCTTCCGTAGGCTGCCAGCGCCGCATCGAACCGGCGCACCAGATAGTGGCAATCGCCCAGACTGGAGAGGAACGCCGGCGGCAGGAGCGGCTCGAACTTGCAGCCCCGTTCGACAAGAGCCAACCCTTCTTCGTGTAGCCCCGCATAGGAAACGATCATGCCTCGGGCAACGAGACCGTTGATATCGCGCGGGCTCATCGAGATCGCGATGCCCGAGTAGCGCATGGCGTCGTCAACTCTCCCGACCAACAGCAAGCAGGCGGCAACGGTGGAAAGCACGAATGGATCGTTCTTGTCGGCAGCGATTGCTCGCGCTGCGAACTCCTGGCACTCGGCCTCAAGCTTGGCATCCGTCGCCGCGTTCGGCTCGCTGAACCGCCAATAGGCATAAAGCAGCGCCAGCGAGGCGAGTGCGGGCGCATAGGCCGGGTCGAGGACAATCGCCTGCTGCATGTGTTCGCGCGCACCCGGTTCGTCTCCATTGCGCCAGGCGACCCCTGCCCGCAGCCACGATGTATAGGCAGAGATGTTCGTCTTGGCGCTCCTGGCACGAACGACACCCGCAACCTCTTGCAGATTGAAGAACAGCCGCGCGACGATCGCCTCCACGATTTCATCCTGAACCGCAAAGATGTCGGCCATTTCGCGATCGAACCGCTCGGCAAAGACGTGTGCACCGGTCTGTGCTTCGATCAATTGCACCGAGGCGCGCAGGCGCTGGCCGGCCAGCCGGACACTGCCTTCAAGCACGAAGTCTGCGCCGAGTTCTTGCCCCACGTTCGCCGCGTTTACCGATTGCCCCCTGTAACTCGAGGTGGTGTTTCTGGCGACGACAGAGAGATTTCGGAATCGGCTCAACTCGGTGATCATGTCCTCGGTAATGCCGTCGGCGAAGTAGTCCTGGTCCGCATTACCCGACATGTTTGTGAAGGGAAGAACCGCGATGGTGGTAAATTCCTTGCCGCGGGAAGGCGGCACCCCCGCGAGCGGACGTGCCGTTTCCATCCCGAAGGTCCGGACGGGTGCCGCAATGTTCTTGAGCTGCACCAGTCCGAGATCCTTCATCACGACGGGGATCTTGCCTTGAATCTCATTGTGAACCTTTTCCGACATGCAGAGGCCACCGGGCTCGGCCAACGCCTCCAGCCGGGCGGCGATGTTGACGCCTTCGCCATAGATGTCGGAGCCCTCGCCGATCACATCGCCCATGTTGATGCCGATGCGGAGCAAGATCTGGCGAGATTCGGAAACGCCGGCATTCGCCTCCTTCATCTTTCGCTGGAGTTCAATGGCCGCCTCAGCGGCGTCCACCGCGCTGGCGAACTCAACCAGTACACCGTCACCCATCAATTTGACGATGCGTCCTCCGTGCGCCTTAACAACGGGATCGAGCACGTGGTTTCGTCGTTGCTTCAACGTTTCGTACGTTCCGGCCTCGTCGGCTTCCATCAGGCGGGAGTAGCCGACCACGTCGGCAACGAGGATCGCAACCAAGCGACGGTGGATGGGCTTCTCGACCACGCTCCCAGCTCTCCTCCGAGTGATGCACCCCGTTCGGAAATCGAACGTCTCCCACAATATCGGATTATGACGTACAGCTAAATCACCCCGCCGCACGCACGCGAATGCGGCGCGTCAGCCGCAAGGCAAAGTGGGAAAAACGAAAAGGCCGCCTCGTCCATCATGACGGGCGGCCTTTCGAAACTAAGGCGATGCCAGAGGCATCGCCTGCTGGTTGGCTTGTGGCCAACCATGCCCGCGAGCCTGAGGAGGAGGAGTGCTCGAGCGGGCGTCTACCGTTCCGAAGCTGACCACCCTTGAGGGAGGAGGAGAACAGAGTGACCAACTATTCTCGGAACCGCAGCTTTTTGAACCACCGGATGTTCGTCCGTGTTCGTTGAGGCGGCTTATAAACTATTATTCCGATAGAGAAAGAGTTTTCTGAGCATGGGTGCCATGCGCTGAGCGCATATGTATGGTAAATGAGCAATTGCCCTCCTATCAGGGTGCAACCGCAGCGTTGCGCGGGCCGGGGATCAGGCCACCCTGCAGGATATCGCCTCTTTCCCGGCAAGGGCGATTTCCGCTAACATAGCCCATCTTTTCCCGCGGTTTGCCGCTCAATCTACCGGAATTCCCTCATGTTTCAGTCATTTGAAGTCACCTCCACGCCGCAGTTCGGCAAGGAGCGCACCGAAGCCCTGCGCGCGTCCTTCGCAGCCCTCGGCATCGACGGCTTTCTCGTGCCGCGCGCCGACGAGTTCCAGGGCGAGTATGTGCCGGCCTCCTCCGAGCGCCTGTCCTGGCTCACCGGCTTTACCGGCTCGGCCGGCGTCGCCCTCATCACGCAGCGTGAAGCGGTCGTCTTCGTCGATGGCCGCTACGTCACGCAATTGAAGGAGCAGGTCGACGGCTCCGTCTTTACCGGCGGCGACCTCATCGGCGAGCCGCCGCATCTCTGGTTGGAAAACCATGGAGCCAAGGGCTTCAAGCTCGGCATCGATCCCTGGGTCCACACCGGCGCCGAAGTGCGCCGGCTGGAAAAGGCGCTCGCCGCCCTCGGCGGTTCGCTCGTCTTCCTCGATCACAACCCGCTCGACAGGATCTGGACGAACCGTCCGGCTGCCCCGCTCGGCAAGGTGACGATTCAGCCGATCGAACATGCGGGCACGCTTGCCAAGGACAAGATCGCGACGATCGCAGCCGGCCTTTCCAAGACGGGCGCCGAAGCCGTCGTGCTGACCGACCCCTCCTCCGTCGCCTGGACATTCAACATCCGCGGGTCCGACGTGCCTCACACGCCGCATCCGCTGGCCCGCGCCATCATCCATGCCGACGGCCGCGCCGAACTTTTCCTCGACAAGCGCAAGACCGGCATCGAGCAGGAGGCCTACCTCACCCAGATCGCCGACATCGTCGCACCGTCAACCTTCGACGACCGTCTGCGGGCTCTCGGCACCGCCGGCGCCTCCGTCATGATCGATCCCGATCTCGCCTCCTTCGCCATTTCCGAACTGATCCGCGCCAAGGGCGGCAAGGTCGTCGAAGCGGTCGATCCCGCCCGCCTGCCCCGCGCCCAGAAGAACACGGCCGAGATCGAAGGCTCGAGCCGCGCCCATCTGCAGGATGGTGCGGCCATGGTCGAGTTCCTCGCCTGGCTCGACAGCCAACAGCCCGGCACAGTCACCGAGATCGGTGCCACCAACCAGCTAGAAGCTGCCCGCGCCACCGTCGGCGAGCGCATGCAGAACCCGCTGAAGGACATCTCCTTCGACACGATCTCCGGCGCCGGCGCGCACGCGGCGATCATGCACTACCGCGTCACCACGGCCACCGACCAGGCAATCGAAGCGGGCACCATGTTCCTGATCGATTCCGGCGCGCAGTATATCAACGGCACCACCGACATCACCCGCACGGTCGCCGTCGGCGCCGTGCCTGAAGAGCAGAAACGCTTCTTCACCCTGGTGCTAAAGGGCATGATTGCGATAAGCACGGCGCGCTTCCCCAAGGGCTCGCGCGGCGTGGATCTCGACCCCTTGGCGCGCATCGCGCTCTGGAAGGCGGGCGCCGACTATGCCCACGGCACCGGCCACGGCGTCGGCTCCTATCTCTCGGTGCATGAAGGCCCGCAGCGCATCGCCCGTCTTTCGACGCAGGAACTGCTGGCCGGCATGATCCTTTCCAACGAGCCCGGCTACTACCGCCCCGGCGCCTTCGGCATCCGCATCGAGAACCTCATCGTGGTGCAGCCGGCAACGATGGTTGATGGCGGCGACCTGCCGATGCTCGGCTTCGACACGATCACCTACTGCCCGATCGATCGCCGCCTGGTGCTGCCGGCGCTTCTGACCGACGAGGAACTCGCCTGGCTCAACGCCTATCACGCCGAGACGCGCGAAAAGCTGATGCCGCTGCTGGCCAGCGACGAGACGCGCGCCTGGCTGAAGGCCGCAACGGAAGCGCTGTCACGCTGAGTCATGCTCTCTGCTGGGCTCCTGCTGTCGCGGGAGCCCATAAAACGAGCCGTCGCGCAGCCGATAGCGTGCTGCGCCCTCACCCGCCGGACCTTGGTCTCCGGACGTCCTGGTCTCTCGTTCAGATGCCGAGAAGCTTCTTCGCTTCGCCAAGCGTTGCCTCCGAGGCGGCGTGGTCGCCAGCCTGGTGCTGTGCCTCACCCTTGGTGCGCAATTCCTTGACCTTGGCCATGTCGGCATCGGACAAGGAAGCGGTCTGCATGGCCGCATCGATCGCCTTCATCATGGTCGGGCATTGATTGGCAAAGGCCGTTGCCGGCGCAAGCGCCAGCAAAAGGGCAATAGAGATCCTGGTCAACATGGTCGCTCCTCCACTGCCGGGAGGCTTCATGCTGCGGTGACGTCGTACGCCACCTAACGAGGGGGGATATGTCCTGCCTCTCCGGCAACGGCAGAGATGATAGTCCAGGATGCGCGCGCCGCCAATCGAAACGGCGCAACACATCCGTCCACGGCTTCGCACACCACCGCGGACGGGCGTCCTACATCACCAGATGCCGGATCACCATGACCACCACCCAGCCGATGACGAGCATGCGCAGTGTTGAGAGATTCAGCCCAAGCGCGATGGCAAAGGCGACGAACATGGCGATCGTCACGTCGAGCCCGCCATAGACGAAGGCCGGCGCCACCAGCGTCGTCAGAACGGCTGCGGGAACGGCGTTGAGCGCCGCCTCCAGCCGCGGCGGGATCTCTTTCATCTGGGTGATCAGGATATAGCCGCCGACACGCGTCAGGAAGGTCGCAACGGCCGCCGCGATGATCAGGTAGATGAGGTTCAGGTGTTGCGGATCCATGTTCACGCCTCCTTCTCGACACCCGTCGGTGCCACTGCCCGCTCGCTTGGCGGCAGACAGGCGGCAAGAATGATGCCGGCTAGTGCTCCGATGCTGACATGCCATGGTGAGCCGACGAAATGCATGCCGGCGACGGATGCAAGCCCCGAGACGATGACGATCGGCAGGAACCGGTCACGCTTGCGGAAGCCCATGACGAGACCCATGAAATAGACCGGCAGCAGGACATCAAGGCCGATCGCCTTGGGGTCACCGATCATCTGTCCGAAGATCGCGCCGACCAGCGTGTTGATGATCCACGGGATGTAGATCACGAGACCGAAGCCGAGATACCAGGCAAAGGTGATCGGCAAGCCGCGCTCGCCACGCTTTTCGGTCTCGGCATATTGCGGATCGACCAGCAGGAAGAAGGCGAGGAACTTCTGCCCGAAGGTGAAGTGCCGGACATATTTGGCAATCGAGGCCGAATAGAGCACGTGGCGGAAGTTGACCGCAAAGACGGAGAGCACCACCAGCCAGGGCTGGACGTGGTTGCCGAAGAGCTCGATGCCGACCATCTGGCTGGCGCCGGCATAGACGGTCGCGCTCATGAACACCGCATCGGCAATGGTGAAGCCATTGTCGACCGCAAGCGCCCCGAACAGCGCACCGAAGGGCGATGCTGCCAGCATGATGGGAAAGCCGCCGCGGACCCCTTCCCAGAATTCATCTTTTTTCATGGAAACCTCCGCCGGCCGAGGCGATGACGCGCCACGCGGCCGGTGCCGGACTGATAGGCGCTTGCGCCCCCGGCAACAATTCAAATGCGCTGATACAATGATTGAATTTTATGATGCCTCGGCGAACGAGGCTTGAACAAAAGGCGCACCGATCAGGAAAACGATGCGCTTTATCGCTTGGAATAAGCTCCGGCGCGGGCCAGCCGCCCCTTACTTCTTGACCTGGAACGTATGCTCGATGCCGGGGAACGTGCGCGCCTTCACCTCGTTCGCATACTCCTCGGCCGCCTTCGAGATCGCCGGCGCCAACTCGGCGAAATGCTTGACGAAGCGCGGCTTGAAGTCGTTGAAGAGGCCGAGCATGTCGTCGGAGACGAGGATCTGGCCGTCGCAGGCAGGCGATGCGCCGATGCCGATCGTCGGCGAGCGCAACTCGGCCGCGAGCTCGCGGGCCACCGGCTCGACCGTGCCCTCGATGACGATGCCAAACGCTCCGGCATCGTCGATCGCCTTGGCGTCGCGGCGGATCTTTGCCACTTCCTTGTCGTTGCGGCCAACCGAGCGGTAGCCGCCGGTCGTGTTGACGAGCTGCGGCATCAGGCCGACATGGCCGAGCACCGGAATGCCGCGGCTGACGAGAAACTCGACCGTCTCGGCCATCTCCGCCCCGCCCTCGAGCTTCACTGCGCTGCAGCCGGTTTCCTTGAGGATACGCGCCGCACTGCGGAACGCCTGCTCCTTCGATTCCTGGTAGGAGCCGAAGGGCATGTCGATGACGACGCAGGCCTGCTGCGAGCCGCGCATGACCGCCTGGCCATGGGCGATCATCATTTCCAGCGTCACGCCGACGGTCGTGTCGAGGCCATAGAGCACCATGCCGACGGAATCGCCGACCAGCAGAAAGTCCACATGCGGATCGAGCAGCCGCGCAATCGGCGTCGTATAGGCCGTGAGGCTGACGATCGGGCGCTCGCCCTTCAGCGCTTCGATGTTGGCGGGACTGAGCCGGCGCTTGGCGGTCTGCACGCTCATGTCAGGCAACCTTTGCAAATGATGCGGATTTCGGGGCGATCACGCGATTGTCGAGCAGCTTCGTTGTGCCGAAGCGGACGAAGAGCAGAAGCAGCACCGGCCGGTCGCCGATCGTTTCGATCGTCTCCAGCGTTTCGGGATCGCGCACCGCCACGACCTCAGGCTTCGCCAAGGGCTCGCTCGCCAGAAACTCGGTCACGGCCTTTTCGAGTGCGGCGACATCGCTGACGCCGGAGGCGACGAGGTGCTGCGCCTCATCCAACGCCTTCGGCACGATCGCCGCGGCACGCCGCTCTTCGGCCGTCAGGTAGACATTGCGCGACGAGCAGGCGAGCCCGTCGGCCTCGCGCACCGTCGGCACGCCGATGACGGTCACCGGCTGGGCGAGATCGTCCACCATGCGGCGGATGATCTGCAGCTGCTGGAAATCCTTCTCGCCGAAATAGGCGCGATCGGGCCCAACGATGTTGAAGAGCTTGGTGACGACGGTGGCAACACCGGCGAAATGACCGGGGCGCACGGCGCCCTCGAGCTCGCTGCCAAGCGTCGGCACGTCAACCACCGTTTCCATCGGTCGCGGATACATGTCGGCAACACCCGGCGCAAACAGATAGTCGACGCTGCCCGCTTCGAGCATCGCCTGGTCGCGGGCGAGATCGCGCGGATACTTGGAAAGATCCTCGTTGGCGCCGAACTGCAGCGGATTGACGAAGATGCTGGCGACGACGACGTCGTTTTCCTCGCGGGCCCGGCGCATCAGCTCCATATGGCCGACATGCAGGTAGCCCATGGTCGGCACGAAGCCGACCGTCTTGCCTGCGCGTCTATGCTCGGCAAGCGCTGCACGCAGCTCGGCGATGGTGGTGAAAGTCTTCATCTCCGGACCCTCCAATCCGCGCCGGCGCCCTGCCCTTTGGGATGCTGGCGCGCTGCCTTCGCAGATGGCCGCGACCTGCTCCGCGAAAAGGCATTTGCATAAAATTCGGCTGCAATCCTCTATCTTGTGCAGCGCAAAAAAACAATCGGATTGATGACAGCTTGGTGACGCTCAGCCGCGCTTGACTTCCACCGGCAGCCTGTCACGGTTGGCGATCGATGCCACCTGCAACCCACGCTGGAGAGCAAGATGAAACCCTGCCTGCGCCTTCTCGGCGTTCTCGTCCCGACGCTTGCCTTCGCCGCTGCGGCCGAAGCAAAAATCCCGCTGGTCAACGCCACCTGCCCCGGCAAGATCGAGGTCCATGCCGACGAAGGCGGCCCGATCTACATCAACGGCAAGGAAGCCAAGCTCAAGGTGTTCAACGAGAACTACTACGAAGCGCACGGCGCCGGCGTCACCATCTCGCTCAGCATCAATCCCGACGGCTCGCCGAGCGTGTCCTACACCGGCAAGGGCGGCGCCAACGGCGTGTGCACGGTGAAGTGACAATAACATCGAGCAGCGGCGCGCGCCCTTGGGGCCGCTCGCAGCCGCTAGCACCGTCGATCCTATTTGCAGCATCGAAGCAGGTCTCGCTCCGCTTGAAGACCTGTAGTTGCACCCCACATCAGCCCGGCTCAAAAAATCTTTGAGCCGGTGTCGGGATCGTCGACCGGCATTCGTCCTTAGAGCAACTCCAGGAAAAGTGCGCCGCGGTTTTCCGTCCGGAGTTGCGTCAATCAAAGAGTTGGATCGCTTCGCGGTTTCGCCGAAACAACGAAGTGATCAGATCCGTAAAACACGAAATCCATTCCAAGGAGCATTTCATGCGCATGATTTTCGTAAACCTGCCGGTCAAGGATCTGAAGGCCTCGCGCGCGTTCTTCGCCGCCCTCGGCTTCACCTTCAACGAGCAGTTCTCCGACGACACCGCCGCCTGCACGGTGATCTCGGACAATATTTTCGTCATGCTTCTGACCGAGCCGAAGTTCCGCGACTTCATCACCGGCGAGATCAGCGACGCCCGGAAAGGAACCGAGGTCATTACCGCCCTTTCCGCGTCCAGCCGCGCTGAATGCGACGACATGCTCGCCAAGGCGCTCGCTGCCGGCGCCAAGCCCTGGAAGCCGGCTCTCGACTACGGCTTCATGTACGGCATTTCCTTCCAGGACCTCGACGGTCACGTCTGGGAATTCATGTGGATGGACCAGGAAGCCGCCCAGCAGCAGGCCTCCTGATCTCGCGCAGTGCCCCGAACTTTGCGCCTGCCGCCAAAAGCGGCGGGCGTTTTTGTGTGATGGAATGATCGCAGTGCCTGCCAAAGCTTTCGGTCGGCGCCCGATTTGAGAAGAAAGCGACCGGTGAATCCGATAGTTGGGACGGGATACGAATGGCGAGCGACGCGCAGCTTCGCTTGCAAGCATTGAGAATGAGGAACCCCATGTCCACGATGGTCGAAGCCAAGCATTGGTCCAAGGTCGAGCTCTTGCATGAGACAGTGCGCAACCCGAACATTCACGTGCGCGGCAGCAACAGCTACCACAGCAACGCCTGGACCGGATCCTTCGAGGAAAGTGTCGTTCGCTACCTCTATGGCGACGACTACAGCCTCAGGGCCTGGGAACCGCAATGGCCAATCGATCAACTGCTGATCGGCGACTATGTCGCGATTGGCGCCGAGGCGGTGATCCTCATGGGCGGCAACCACACCCATCGCACCGATTGGGTGAGCCTCTATCCCTTCCTCGATGTGATCGGCGAAGCCTATGTCGGCAAGGGCGACACCGTCATCGGCGACGGCGCCTGGATCGGCATGCGCGCCATGATCATGCCGGGTGTGACGCTCGGCGAAGGCGCCGTCGTCGCATCGGGCGCCATCGTGACGAAGGACGTTGCGCCCTACACCATCGTTGCGGGGAACCCTGCCCGCCCCGTGGGCCAGCGTTTCCCCGCGACCGATGTCGCGACGCTGATTGCGCTCGGCATCTACCAGTGGGAACGATCGAAGTTCGACGCGTTGCGCCGTTTCATCTGCGCCGACGATATTGCCGCCCTGAAAGCCGCCTCCGAAGAGTACGACAGCAGGCAGGCGTAACGACGCTCTGCCGATTGCATGCAACCGGCGGGGATTACCCGCCGATCAGCGCCAGCCACTCGTCCTCGTCCATGGTCGCGACGCCGAGTTCGCGGGCCTTGTCGAGCTTGGAGCCGGCACCCGGTCCGGCAACGACGATGTCGGTCTTCTTCGACACGGAACCTGCCACCTTGGCGCCGAGGCTTTCGGCCTTGGCCTTGGCTTCATCGCGCGTCATCTTTTCGAGCGAACCGGTGAAGACGACAGTCTTGCCGGCGACCGGGCTGTTTGAGGCAACCGGTGCTTCCGCTGCCTCCGGCGTCACCTCCAACAACAGCCGGGTGACGACTTCGAGGTTGCGCGGCTCCTTGTAGAACTCGACGATGGCACGGGCGACCACCTCGCCGATGCCGTCGATGCTGTTGAGTTCATTCCAGGCGTCGCCCGTAAACGTCGACGCGTCGCGCATCGCCTCGCCGAAGTGCTCGTAGGTGCCATAGGAACGCGCCAACAGCTTTGCCGTCGTCTCGCCCACATGGCGAATGCCGAGCGCATAGATGAAACGCTGCAGCGCGATCGAACGGCGCGTATTGATGGCGTCGTAAAGCTTGCGCACGCTGACGCGGCCGAAGCCGTCGATGTTTTCGAGCTTGGTGAGCGACGCCTCCTGGCGTTTCTCCAGCGTGAAGATATCCGGCGCCGTGCGGATCATCAGCGTCGGGTCTTCGCTTTCGAAGAAGAACTCGATCTGCTTCGAACCGAGGCCCTCGATGTCGTAGGCGTTGCGCGAGACGAAGTGCTTCAGGTGCTCGACGGCCTGCGCGCGGCAGACGAAACCGCCGGTGCAGCGGCGCACCGCATCTACTTTGCCGGTCTTCTCGTTGATGTCGCGCACCGCATGGCTGCCGCAGACCGGGCATGTGGTCGGGAAGCGATAGGGCTCGCTCCCCGCCTTGCGCTCGTCCATGACCACGTCGACGATCTGTGGAATGACGTCGCCGGCGCGCTGGACGATCACCATGTCGCCGATGCGGATGTCGCGGCCCTCGCGGATCGCCTCGCCCGAATTACCGAGACCCTTGATGTAATCCTCGTTGTGCAGCGTCGCGTTGGTGACGACGACGCCACCGACCGTGATCGGCTCAAGGCGTGCCACCGGCGTCAGCGCGCCGGTACGGCCGACCTGGATGTCGATCGCCGTCAGCCGGGTGAAGGCCTGCTCGGCAGGAAACTTGTGCGCGGTTGCCCAGCGCGGCGAGCGCGAACGGAAGCCGAGGCGGGCCTGCAGGTCGAGCCGGTCGACCTTGTAGACGACGCCGTCGATATCGTAGTCGAGATCCGGCCGTTCGCGCTCGATGTGGTGGTAATGCTCCAGCAGCGCGTCGGCCGAGGAGAGCCGCTGCATCAGCGGGTTAACCGGGAAGCCCCAGCTCTTGAACACCTCGACCATGCCCATCTGCGTGTCGGCGGGCATTTCAGAGATCTCGCCCCAGGCATAGGCAAAGAAACGCAGCTTGCGGCTCGCCGTCACCTTGGCGTCGAGCTGGCGCAGCGAGCCCGAAGCGGTGTTGCGCGGGTTGACATAGAGCGGCTTGCCGAGCGCCGCCATCTCGGCGTTGAGCGCGGCAAAGTCCGATTTCGCCATATAGATTTCGCCGCGCACCTCGACGACATCGGGCGCACCTGCCGGCAGCGTCTGCGGGATCATGCCGATGGTGCGGATATTGGCGGTGACGTTTTCGCCAGTCGTGCCGTCGCCGCGGGTCGCGGCCGTTACCAGCCGGCGGTTCTCATAGCGCAGCGACATGGAGAGCCCGTCGATCTTCGGCTCGGCGGTAAAGGCGATGGAGTTGTCCGGCAGTTGGCCGAGGAAACGATAGACCGAGGCGACGAAATCGCGCGCGTCCTCGTCGGAAAACGTGTTGTCAAGCGACAGCATCGGCCGGGCGTGCACGACCGGCTGGAAGGTGACGGAGGGTGCAGCACCCACCTTCTTCGAGGGGCTGTCGTCGCGGATGAGTACCGGAAAGCGCTGCTCGATCGCGTCGTTGCGCCGCTTCAGCGCGTCATAGTCCGCATCCGAAATCTCCGGCGCGTCCTGGCCATGATAAAGCGCGTCATGGCGCGCAAGCTCGGCCGCGAGAAAGGCAAGCTCTTCGGCCGCTTCCGTTTCGTTGAGATTCTCGACGGGTTTCAATTCTTGGGACATGCGCGACGACTCCGGATTCGAAGTCGTTTTGTAGAGCAACTGATGGGAAAGAAAAGACCGTCCGGCGCCGTCGGCTCACGCGCCAGTGGCATTGACGGCCCCCGGCGCGAGCCCGACAAGCGGCCTGACATCCAGTTCGCACCAGCGTTCATAGCGCCTCTGATAACGGCAGCGGATGGCCTCGAGATCCTTTTTCTGGACACCACGCTTGCAGTAGATCCATTTGCCTTCCGCCTGGCCACGCATCACCCGGCTCACCGGCTGCAGACCGAACATCTTCAGGATCGCGGCCCCGCCCTTGTCCCAGCCGATGCTGTAGATGTCGATGCCGTCGGGCGGGAACGTGTGGTGTTCGAGGATCGCCGAAACCGTCGCCCAGACGAGAATGCCGTTCTGCCTGCGGCGCTCGGCGCGCATGGAATCGAGCAGGAAGCTCATATTGAGGATGGTCGCGAGATAGACCACCTTCGCCTTTCGCGCCTGCGGATGGGCAAGCAGCCCGCTCGCCAGCAGGTTGCCAAAGGCATAATGCCCCTGCAGGAACAGTTTGAAGTGGTTCTTCTCGAAGGCGTAGTAGTCGATGAAGCCGAAGATGTTGCCGTCGAGGTCCTGCAGGCAGATCAGGCTGTAGGGGTCGGAATGGAACGCTCTCATATCCTCTTCGGGATCGATCGCGCCGCTGCGAAACACATCCTGTGCCTTGCGGACCACCTCATAGGCAACCGCCGTCGGCGCCGGGACGCGGACAAGATAGGAACGGTCCCCGTGCGCACAGGGCGCCACAAGCGCCAACGGCGTGACTTCGTCCGCGTTCGGCGGCTGAGGATCGGCCTCCTCCTCCGCCAGCCCGACCTGCGAGGCGTGTCGCAGCCTTGCGACGAGAGTTGCTGCAGTCACGGCGATGGCAACGCACGCGAACACCCCGAAGCCGCCCAGTTCCTGGTTCGCTTCCTTTATCGTCAGGATAAGGCCGGCATAGGCGAGCGCGATGAGCAGGATCAGTTCCGGATGCGCACGCATCTGCGCAAACCGGATCTCCAGTCTATGCTCGAGTTTCTCCCACATGCCCGAAGTGCCCCAACCGCAGAGGAAATAGAACACGGGTGCAGCGGCGCAACAATTCAACCAAAAGGCTTAGGAAGCCCAAGGCCGTGGGTTCAGATGAACACTCTGAGGACATCGCATCCCTCAGCCGCCAATGTTCCACTTGGCGCCAGGATGATCTAGCCGTTGCCGGAAAGCAGGCGAGCGGCAGCCGCCCTCGCCTCTTCGGTGATCGAGGCGCCGGCAAGCATGCGGGCGATTTCCTCGGTGCGCGCCTTGTCGTCCATGCGGGCGACACGGGTGGAAATCATCTCGGCCTTCTCGGTCGAAGGACCCTTGGAGATCAGAAGATGCGTTGCCGCACGGGCTGCGACCTGCGGCGCGTGGGTGACGGAGAGCACCTGCACCGTTGCCGAAAGGCGCTTCAGCCGCTGGCCGATGGCATCGGCCACCGCACCGCCGACACCGGTGTCGATTTCATCAAAGACGAGCGTCGGCGCCGAGCCGCGATCGGCAAGCGCCACCTTCAACGCCAGCAGGAAGCGCGAAAGTTCGCCGCCGGAAGCCACCTTCATGATCGGGCCCGGCCGCGTGCCGGGGTTGGTCTGGACGTGGAACTCGACGAGGTCGATACCGTCGACCGTCGGCAGCGACGGATCGCTTTGCACCTCGACCATGAAGCGTGCCCGCTCGAGCTTCAACGCCGGCAGCTCGGCCATGACAGCGTCGGAAAGGGCGGTCGCGGTATGGCGACGCTTTTCGGAGAGCGAGCGCGCCGAAGCGTCGAACGCCACCCGCGCCACGCCGACTTGTGCATCGAGCTGCTTCAGCTTTTCCTCGCCGGCATCGAGATCGGCGAGATCGGAAATCATGCGAACGGCGAGTGCCGGCAGTTCCGTGACCGGAACCGAATATTTGCGGCTGGCGGCGCGCAGCGCGAACAGCCGCTCCTCCACCCGCTCCAGTTCCTTCGGATCGAACTCCGTGTTGCGCAACGCCCGCTCGACCGACATCTGCGCGTCCGAAAGCTGGTTGAGCGCACCGTCGAGCAACTCGACCGTTTCTTCAAGCAGGCCCGGCGCCTCCTGGCTCTTGCGCTCGAGACGGCGCACGAGCGAGGCGATCAGCGGAACCGGCGAAGCGTTGCCGTTCAGGAACTCCGAGGCCTCGTTGATGTCGCCGGCGATGCGCTCGGCCTTCATCATCCGCGCCCGGTTCTCGGCAAGCTCCTCCTCTTCGCCGTCGCGGGGGCTGAGCTTCTCCAGTTCTTCGACCGAAGACCGAAGATAGTCCACCTCGCGCGCGGCCGCCTCGACCCGCTCGCGGTGCTTCTTCAGGCCGCGCTCGGCATCCTTCCAGGCGCGATAGAGTTCGCTCACATGTGCCGCTTCTTCGGCGGTGCCACCGAAGGCGTCGAGAAGCGTGCGATGCGCATCGATATCGACGAGCGCGCGGTCGTCGTGCTGTCCGTGAATTTCGACCAGCGTCTGGCCAAGCTGGCGCATCAGCTGGACGCTGATCGGCTGGTCGTTGACATAGGCCTTGGTGCGGCCGTCGGCCGACTGCACGCGACGAAAGATCAGGTCGCCGTCGTCGTCGATGCCGTTTTCCCTGAGCATCAGCCGCGCCGAATGCCCCATCGGCACGTCGAAGACCGCCGTCACCTGCCCCTTGTCGGAACCGTGGCGAACGAGCGAGCCATCGCCGCGCCCGCCAAGGGCGAGCGACAGGCTGTCGAGAAGGATGGACTTGCCGGCCCCGGTTTCACCGGTCAGCACCGAGAGCCCGGCGTCGAAATTGAGATCGAGCCGTTCAATCAGGACGATATCGCGGATCGAAAGCTGGGCAAGCATCCGGGGTTATATCTTCCTTGAAGGGCGCCGATAGATATCAGGCGCCGACGAGTTTCTTGGCGGCGCGCGAAATCCAGGAGTTGCCGCTTTCACGCGGCTCAAGGCCACCCGACTGCAGCAGCTTGAAGCTATCGTTGTACCACTGGCTGTCCGGGTAGTTGTGACCGAGAACGGCGGCAGCGGTCTGCGCCTCTTGGGTCACGCCCATCGCGAAATAGGCTTCCGTCAGGCGCGCCAGCGCTTCTTCAACCTGGTTGGTGTTCGGATACTGCTCGACGACGACGCGGAAACGCGACACGGCGGCAAGGTATTCCTTGCGCTCGAGATAGTAGCGGCCGACCTGCATCTCCTTGCCGGCCAGCTGGTCGCGGGCAAAGCGGATCTTCGACTTGGCGTCGTCGACATATTCGGAGTCCGGGTAGCGGTCTACGACCGCCTGCATGGCTTCGATCGCCTTGAAGGCCGGCTTCTGGTCCTGCGTCACCGCCGGGATCTGCTTGGTATAGGCGAGACCCTGGATGTACTGCGCATAGGCCGCGTCTTCCGACTGCGGATAAAGATTGAGGTAGCGGCCGGTGGCGTTGATCGCCTCCTGGTACTGACCGTTACGGTAAGAAACGAAGGCGTTCATGACCAGCGCCTTGCGGGCATATTCCGAGAACGGATGCTGGCGGTCGAGCGCTTCGAACTTGCGCGCCGCCTCCGTCGTCTTGCCGGCATTGAGGTTGGCGAGGCCCTGATTGTAGAGCACTTCCGGCGGATCGGTTTCGGCCGTCAGCTTGGTGATGTCGATATCGGGATCGTTCTGGCAGGCGGTAATCAGGGCGCTGCCGGCAACGGCCGCGACAATGACGGCGGCGACGCGCGCTGACTTTTTCAAATCCACAGAAACTGCAAGAACCATCGGATATTCCCGTTCCATTCTGCGGGCATGGACCCCGCCAGACATGCGCTTTTAGAGCAAGTTACCTTGAGACCGCAACGTCATGATCGGTGATTCATGCAAATTTGTGGCAGCTCTATCATGAAAATGCCGGCCTTTCGGCCGGCGACTGGAGGAGATGATGACTTTTCTTGTTATGCGGACCAGGGCGCGAAGCCCGGAGCTGCCACTGCAACCATATCGCGCGCGCGGGTACGCTGGCGCGGGGTTGCCGTTTCGACGACTTCGTAGGCCGTCGGGTCGCTGAGAAGTGCCTTCAGCGCGTTGGCGTTCATCTTGTGGCCGCCGCGGTACGAGCGGTAGCAGCCGATGAACGGCGCGCCGGCGAGCGAGAGGTCGCCAACCGCATCGAGCGTCTTGTGGCGCACGAATTCGTCGGTGTAGCGCAGGCCCTCGACGTTGATCACCGTGTTGTCGTCGGAAATGACGACGGAGTTTTCGAGCGAGGAGCCGAGCGCAAAGCCAGCCGCCCAGAGGCGTTCGACATCGCGCATGAAGCCGAAGGTGCGGGCACGCGACAGCTCGCGCTTGAAGACCGAAGGCGTCATGTCGCCCTTCCAGGCCTGGCGGCCGATCAGCGGGCAATCGAAATCGATCTCGACCTCGAAGCGCATGCCGTCATAGGGCGTGAACTCCGACCAGGAGGCACCCGATTCGATGCGCACCGGCTTGACGATGCGGATGTAGCGACGCTTGACCGCAAGGGCGCGAACGCCCACCTGCTCGATCGCGTCGATGAAGGGTTCGGAGCTGCCGTCCATGATCGGCATTTCGGCGCCGTGCACTTCGACCGTGAGGTTGTCTAGGCCGAGCGCGTAGATCGCCGCCATCACATGCTCGATCGTGGCGATCGAAGTCGCCGGCGACATGCCGAGAACGGTGCAGAGATCGGTGTTGCCGACCTGCGAGGAAACCGCCTTGTATTCGCTGACCCGGCCGTTGGAGAGAACGCGCTGGAAAACGATGCCCGCATCGGCTTCGGCCGGATGGAAGGTGATCGACACTTCCGCACCGGAGTGAACGCCAATTCCCTTGAGCGTTACCGGGCTTGCAATCGTCGTCTGAAACCCGAGCAATTCGATTCCCATTCTCGTCACTTTCAATACCTGTGGCCAATGGCCAAAACCTGCTGGTGGACGCAACGATCTTCAGGGCACAAGAAAGATGCCCGAGAGTCCCGGCTCAACGACCGGTCCTCTGCGTTTCGAACAGACAGCGCTTGATCGAATCGCATGCGTCCCCAATTCCGAGTCTGAAAATAGGAGTTTGGAGGCACCATTCCAAATCACTGTTCGTTTCGCTTTGTTACGCATTTGCGACGGTCCGTAACATCGAATCAAACACCTGAAATAATGAACAAAATGCAAAAATGCCCGGGCAGTTGCCCGGGCATTCGGCAAGGTGAAGGAACGGGCCTTCCAATCAGTTCGATTGACGGCGCAGGAACGCCGGGATTTCGAGCTGATCATCTTCTTGCGGGCGCGCCTGCGGCGAAGCGCGACCGTGATCGTCAAGCTGGCCGCGGCGCGGCGCATAGAGGCTCGCTTCCGGCGAGAGCGGCCGGCGCTGCTGGGAAGCAGCGGTCGGGGCGGAAGCCGTCATGTCGGCGGCTGCCGGGGTCTGTTCGCGGTCACGCAGGCCGAGCGAGCTGGTGATGCGGTTGAGCAGACCCATCGGGCCGCGCTCTTCCTGCATCGGGGCAGCCGGCTGTGCGCGGCGGTCCATCTCTGCCTTTACGACCGGCGGAAAGTCTTCGACCTTCGGCATGCGAACCTGTTCCGGCTGCTGGCGCATGACCGGAGCGACGGGCTCCTGGCGCATGATCGGCTGCGGCTGGGGCTGAACCGGCTGCATCTGCGGCTGCGGCTGGCGCATGACCGGAGCGGCCTCTACCGGTGCAGCACCGGCGAAGAGCTTGCTCTGGGGACGAAAGTTGTCGTCGTGCATCGGCTGCTGAACCGGGGCCTGGGCCTGCACCTGGGCAGCCCGGGTCGCGATGTCGAGCTCGCGCTCCATTTCGGCTTCGCGGATGGCGGCTGCGATCTGGTCGGCGGTTGCCTGCTGCTGCATCGGCTGCTGAACCGGCTGGGCGACCGGCTGCTGCATCACCGGCTGGTGAACCGGGGCCGGCTGGTGCTGGGCAACCGGCTGCGGCTGCTGGGCCGGAACGGCGGCGGACGGGCGGACGACCGGCTTTGCTGCTACCGGACGAAAGTCGGCGGAACGACCCGCCACCTCCGCGGCCGTGCGGTCGATGCCGGTGGCAACGACCGAGACGCGGATGAGGCCTTCGAGGTCTTCGTCGAACGTCGCGCCGAGGATGATGTTGGCATCCGGGTCGACTTCTTCGCGAATACGGGTAGCCGCTTCGTCGAGTTCGAACAGGGTGAGGTCGCGGCCGCCGGTGATCGAGATCAGGAGGCCCTGGGCGCCCTTCATCGAGGTTTCGTCGAGCAGCGGGTTGGCGATCGCGGCTTCGGCGGCGGCCAGTGCGCGGCCTTCGCCCGAAGCTTCGCCGGTGCCCATCATGGCGCGGCCCATTTCGCGCATCACCGAGCGGACGTCGGCGAAGTCGAGGTTGATGAGGCCTTCCTTGACCATGAGGTCGGTGATGCAGGCAACGCCCGAATAGAGAACCTGGTCGGCCATAGCAAACGCGTCCGCAAAGGTCGTGCGGTCGTTGGCGATGCGGAAGAGGTTCTGGTTCGGGATGACGATCAGGGTGTCGACCGACTTCTGCAGTTCGGCGATGCCCTGGTCGGCGAGCCGCATGCGGCGCGCGCCTTCGAAATGGAACGGCTTGGTGACGACGCCGACCGTCAGGATGCCCTTGTTGCGGGCGGCCTGTGCGACGATCGGGGCTGCACCGGTGCCGGTGCCGCCGCCCATGCCGGCGGTGACGAAGCACATGTGGGTGCCGTTGAGGTGATCGATGATCTCATCGATGCACTCTTCGGCGGCCGCGCGGCCGACTTCCGGCTGCGAACCGGCGCCGAGACCTTCGGTGACGGCGACGCCCATCTGGATGATGCGCTCGGCCTTGGTCATGGTGAGTGCCTGGGCATCCGTGTTGGCCACGACGAAATCGACGCCCTGGAGGCCTGCGGTGATCATGTTGTTGACAGCATTGCCGCCGCCGCCACCTACACCAAAGACGGTGATGCGGGGCTTCAGCTCCGTGATATCCGGCTTCTGCAAGTTGATAGTCATAGTCCCGTTCCTTCTGGTTTCTGGCCGCCTTGCCGAGCCGGCCAAATCTTTCAAAGTCCTAGTTTGTCTTCACCCGGCCCCGTCCCTGTCGGAGCCGGCCGTCACTCAAAAGCTCTCTTTCAGCCACTGGCCCATGCGGGCGATGCGGCCGTTGCCGGCGCCGAGCGCCGAGAACATGCCGCCGTGGGAGGCATGGGTCTCGAGGTCGGCGACCTGCGGATAGATCATCAGGCCGACCGCCGTGGAGAAGGCCGGGCCCTTGGCAGCGGCCGGCAGCCCGGAAACTCCGAGCGGACGGCCAATGCGAACATTGCGGGCGAGGATGCGGCGAGCCGCTTCCGGCAGGCCAGTCAGCTGGCTGGCGCCGCCCGTCAGAACGATTCGCTTGCCGACGATCGGGCTGAAGCCCGAGCGCTGGATGCGATCGCGGATGAGTTCCAGCGTCTCTTCGATGCGCGCGCGCACGATGCGCGACACAAGTGCGCGCGGCACATGCGTCGGCTGATCGCGGTCGTCCTCGCCGATCGGCGGAACCGATACGATGTCGCGTTCGTCGGCGCTGTTGGGCAGAGCCGACCCGTGCACGACCTTCAGCCGTTCGGCATCCTCGATGCGGGTCGAAAGACCGCGCGCCAGATCCGTCGTCACGTGATGGCCGCCGAGGCTGACAGCGTCAGCGTGAACCAGCTTGCCTTCGGCAAAGACCGAGATCGTCGTCGTGCCGCCACCCATGTCGATCGCCGCACAGCCGAGCTCGACCTCGTCGTCGACGAGAGCGGCAAGACCGCTGGCATAGGGGGTCGCCACCATGCCCTCGACCGAAAGGTGGGCGCGGTTGACGCAGAGTTCGAGGTTCTTGAGCGCTGCCCGTTCGGCCGTCAGCACATGCATGTCGACGCCGAGAACGTCGCCGAACATGGCGAGCGGATCGCGGATGCCGCGCTCGCCGTCGAGCGAGAAGCCCGTCGGCAGCGAGTGCAGGATGGCGCGATCGGAGCGCAGCGACTGCTGGCCGGCGGCGGAGAGAACCTTGCGCAGATCATTGGCGTCGACTTCCTGGCCGCCGAGATCGATCGTCGCCGTATAGACGTCGCTCTGCAGCCGGCCGGCCGAAACGTTGACAATCAGGCTGTCTATGGTGAGGCCGGCCATGCGCTCGGCCGCATCCACGGCGAGCCGGACGACGCTCTCGACGGCATCGAGGTCGGCGACGACGCCGTTCTTGACGCCGCGGGACTTCTGGTGGCCGATGCCGATGATTTCGACGCTATGCGTACGGTTGGGCAGGATCTGGCTTTCGGCGCGCGGCGTCAGCCGGCCGATCATGCAGACCACCTTGGTCGAACCGATATCCAGCACCGAGACGACATGAGACCGCTTCGAGGAAAGCGGCTTCAGGCGCGGCAGGCCAAAGCTGGAGGAACCGAATAGACTCATATGCGGCCTTCTTTCTTCTTTTCGGTCTCCTGCGCCTTCAGCATCTTGTCCCTCGCCTTCAAGGCAACTTCGCGCCGGGTCACTGCGTCCGGCGTCAACTGAACTGTTGTTCTGTCTTCGAGCCTCAGATCCACGGCAGCGATATCGCGCTCGAGGAGCTGGTGCTGGCTTTCCATGTCGGAGAGCACCTTCATCGCCCGGGCGACGTCGTGCTCCGGCAGCTTGACGACGATGCCGTTGTCGAGGCGCAGGTCCCAGCGGCGGCCGGCCACGCGCACGAAGGCCTTCACGCGCGAGCGGATCTCCGGCCAGCGGGAGAACTCGTCGTAGAAATCGGCAGCCGCCGTTTCGGCGTCACGGCCGACGAAGAGCGGCAGAGCGGCAAACTTGTTGTCGCGCAAGGGCGCGATCACGCTGCCGCTGCGCTCGATCAGCGAAAGGTCCGATCCGTGCTGCCAGATGCCGAAGGCCTTGCGCTCGGTGAGGCTAACCTCGATCGTGCCGGGATAGATCTTGCGAACGGTGACGCCCTGCACCCAGGGCATTTCCGCAATCAGCTTGCGCGCTTCGGCGATATCGAGCGCCACCAGCGACGTCGTGCCGTCGAGGCCAAGCTGCTGGAGAATGTCGATTTCCGAGGTCTGGTCGTTGCCGGAAACCTTGACGTCTTCGATCGCGAAGCCTGCGGCCGTGGTCGAGGCCTGCGCGAAATTCTGCGTATGGCCGCCGAGCGACATGCCGTAAAAGCCGGTGGCGGCGAAAAAGGCGATCGCCGACAGCGTGCCGGTATAGGCGGGAAAGCGGATGCGGCCAGCGCCGAGGCTGACGAAGAAACGCACAACGCGACGAAGCGGACGCGGCAGTACGCGCGCGCCATCCACATCGACGGCGGCGGCGCCATCGAGGTGACGAACCCTCTTGCCCCTTTTGCCCCTCAACGCAAACACGACGCGTCCTCCACCATCCAACTCAAAAACTCACCGAAGCTGTAGCCGGCATGCGCGGCCATCTCGGGCACCAGGGAGGTCGGTGTCATGCCGGGCTGGGTGTTGATCTCCAGCCAGATCAGCTCGCCCTCGGCGGAGGAACTGTCATCGAAACGAAAGTCGGATCGGCTGACGCCCCGGCAACCGATTGCCTGATGCGCCTTCAGAGCGAGTGTTTGTATTTTTTGGTAAATATTTGGTGAAATCTGTGCCGGAATGACGTGACGCGAACCACCTTTTACGTATTTGGAATCATAATCGTAGAAGGCATGGCCCTGCGGGATGATTTCGGTGACGCCGAGCGCCTTGTCGCCCATGACACCACAGGTCAGTTCGCGGCCGGCGACATAACGCTCGACCATGATTCGGTCGCCGTAACGCCATTCGCTCGATGTCACCACCTGCGGCGGATGCGACTGATCTTCCTTGACGATGACGACACCGAAGCTGGAGCCTTCGGAAACCGGCTTGACCACGTAAGGCGGCTTCATCGGGTGCTTCGGACCAAAGGCATGGCGATCCATGACCTGCGCATCGGCAACTGGAATGCCCGAAGCAGCCGCAACGTGCTTGGCCTGCGCCTTGTCCATGGCGAGCGCCGAGGCAAGTACGCCGGAATGGGTGTAGGGGATCTCAAGATATTCGAGGATGCCCTGGATCGTGCCGTCCTCGCCGAACGGTCCATGAAGGGCGTTGAAGGCAACGTCGGGTCGCAGCGCGGCCAGCGTCTCTGCGACATTGCGATCGACGTCGATCCGGGTGACGCGATAGCCGGCAGCCTCCAGGGCATCCGCACAGGCAGCCCCGGACGACAGGCTAACCGGTCGCTCCGAAGAAAATCCGCCCATCAGGACAGCCACATGCTTGCCGTTCATTCAAACCCCCAGACAATACGCCACTATCGCAAGGTTTCCTTGCGTCTGGCTGGCTCCCGCCCTCGCGAGTCAGCTGCGCCATTGGGGTCACTAGAACGTCATTAAGGTTAACGAACCGTTTACTTTCGTTAACCCCGGTCAGGAAATGAAACGCCGCCTGCAGGCGCAAGCGCATGTGGAACAAGGCATTTTAGCGAGAGATCAAAGGGTTGCGGAGTAATCTTGAATCTAATGCATAAACAGAAGAAAAAATGAAAAAACCCGCCGCATCCAGGGCGGCGGGTCTATGCGTGACGGCATCCGAATTGGATCAGTCGTCATCACCGACGATCTTCCAGACGATGCCGGCGATCACCGCGCCGACGATCGGCGCCACCCAGAACAGCCACAATTGCGCGATCGCCCAATCGCCGACGAAGAGCGCCTGCCCCGTCGAGCGGGCCGGATTGACCGACGTGTTCGTCACCGGGATCGAGACCAAATGGATCAAGGTCAGCGCCAGGCCGATGGCGATCGGCGCAAAGCCCGCGGGCACTCGGCCATGGGTGGAGCCGAGAATGATGAACAGGAAGAAGGCGGTCAGCACCACCTCGGCAGCCAGCGCCGCCGTCAGCGAGTAGCCGCCCGGCGAATGCGCGCCGTAACCGTTGGCAGCGAAGCCACCGAGCTGGAAATCCCCCTTGCCGCTGGCGATCAGATAGATAACCGCCGCCGCGGCGATGGCACCCAGCACCTGGGCGATGACATAGCCGACAAGTTTGTGCGCGGGGAACTTGCCCGCAACCAGCAACCCCACCGAGACGGCCGGATTGAAATGCCCGCCGGAAATGCCGCCGACCGCATAGGCCATGGTCAGCACCGTCAGACCAAAAGCAAAGGAGACGCCGAGATAACCAATACCGACCTCAGGAAGGGCAGCCGCCAGCACGGCGCTGCCGCAACCGCCGAAAACGAGCCAGAATGTACCGAGAAATTCCGCAGAAAGCCTTTTGAACATGCATTCGCTCCTGAAAAACGAAGCCGATCGCTTCGCCGTCGAGAGTTTGCCACAATTTGATTCTCGTCAATCCGGGTTGTCCAGCCAAGCGAAGCTCCCGCAAAACGTGAAAATCTGCCTACGGCAAAGCAGTTGAGGCGCAAGCGAAAAGGCCGTCCCGCGCCGCGACCCCAGGGCGGAGCGCCGACAGAATATTGATGCGTATGACGCCGATATCGTTCGCACTTCTTACGATATCAGGGTTTCGTCATGTCGAAACTTGCGTTAAGACGCCCGCACCCGCCTCCCAAGACGGTCTTACATCCATAGGAACAATGATAATGACAGACGCGACAACCTCCCTGTCGCCGAAGGACAATGCGTCAAAGCACGCGGCAGTGAACTCCCCTGCCCGGGTGCTGTTCGCGAGCCTCGTCGGCACGACCATCGAATTCTTCGACTTCTACGTTTACGCCACCGCCGCCGTTCTGGTGTTCCCGCACCTGTTCTTCCCGGGCTCGGACCCGACCTCGGCAATGCTGCAATCCTTCGCGACCTTCTCGATCGCTTTTTTCGCCCGCCCCTTCGGGGCCGTGATCTTCGGCCATTTCGGCGACAAGGTCGGCCGCAAGGCGACGCTGGTGGCGGCGCTGATGACCATGGGCATCTCCACGGTCGTCATCGGCCTTCTGCCGACCTATGCCACGATCGGCGTCGCAGCTCCGCTGCTGCTCGCACTTTGCCGTTTCGGCCAGGGTCTCGGCCTTGGCGGCGAATGGGGTGGCGCAGTGCTGCTTGCCACCGAGAATGCGCCTGAGGGCAAGCGCAGCTGGTACGCCATGTTCCCGCAGCTCGGCGCGCCGATCGGCTTCATCCTGTCGGCCGGCACCTTCCTGATCCTCGGCGAAGTGATGAGCAACGAAGCCTTCCTCGCCTGGGGCTGGCGCGTGCCGTTCATCGCCAGCATCCTGCTCGTCGCCGTCGGCCTTTATGTCCGCCTGAAGATCACCGAAACGCCAGAGTTCCAGAAGGCCGTCGACAAGCACGAGCGCGTGCAGGTGCCGATCGCCGAGATCTTCCGTTTCCACAAGCGCAGCCTGGTGCTCGGCACTTTCGTGGCGCTTGCGACCTTCGTGCTGTTCTACCTGATGACCGTCTTCTCGCTCTCCTGGGGCACGGCGAAGCTCGGCTATTCGCGTGAGCAGTTCCTGGTTGTGCAGATGACCGGCGTCGTCTTCTTCGGCCTGATGATCCCGGTTGCCGGTATCCTCTCGGACCGCTACGGCCGTCGCCTGATCTTGATCATCACCACCATCGGCATCGGCGTCTTCGGCCTGTTCATGGCCCCGCTTCTTGCCGGCGGCCTTGGCGGCGCCTTCCTGTTCTCGATCATCGGCCTCGGCCTCATGGGCCTCACCTACGGCCCGATCGGCGCAGCGCTGGCAGCCCCCTTCCCGACCTCGGTGCGCTACACCGGCGCGTCCATGACCTTCAACCTCGCCGGCATCTTCGGCGCGTCGCTGGCGCCGTACATCGCCACCTGGCTCGCCACCAACTACAGCCTCGATTACGTCGGCTACTACCTGCTGGCCGCCGCCGCCATCACGCTTCTGTGCCTGGTGCTGTCGACGGAAGACGAGGTTTCGGCCTGATCACGACTGGCCGCGCCTAGCGCGGCCGATCACAACGAAGAAGGGCCGCAGCGGCAACGCAGCGGCCCTTTCGCTTAGCGGGTGCTGTTTGCGAAGCCTCCGAAGCCAAACCGATGACGATCGCAGCAGGCAATGGCCCGGCGCCAGCAAAGCGCGGGTGGCTCGGTTCACTCCATGAGGTCCGGATCGTCGGCGCAGTCGCCGGTCATGGCGCAGCTAGAGCCGACCTGCCGCGTGGACTTGGGAAGACGCGCAATCAACTCGCAGCGATGCATCGATTCCGCGAAAATATTGTCGACCTCCGTGCCGTCGATCATGACAACGCCGTTTCGGATGGCTGGGTGAGTGCCGTTCGCGATCGTCATCGCGACGATGCGGATGGCAGCGTTGGCGTAGTGGCACGGCCCCATTGAGAGTGCGATCTGCTGCCAACCGGGCGTCGCGTTCGCCTGCTCCGGCTGCTCATAGAACTTTGCCAGGATGTCGAGGAAATCGCCGTCTTTCATCCGGATCTTTTCGGCCAGCTTCGCAAGCTCGATCTGGTCGCCTGATTTTACGAGATCGGCAACCCTGGCTTCGAGACGCTGGGCGTCAGCACCGTCACCGAGCGAGGCGACGGCAGCTTGCAGACGCACCTCATCCATAGCCTTGACGGGCGCAAAGAACGCAAGATTGGCCAATAGGGCTGAAACGGCGAGCAACCTCGCATACGACAGTCTTTGCAAGCAACGCACTCGAGCTTTCTCCTCGACCGTGATTGAATCCGCGACCCGGCACTCTGCAAAGGCGCTGGCAGCCGCTTGCCACCCGCCGGAAAAACAAGAGGCCGCAGCGCTTCCGCCACGGCCTTTCAGATCACGTCTCGCAACCGAGCCTTACGCGATGCCGCGGCCGAGGAACTCCTTGATCTCGTAGCCCGGCATGAAGTTGCCGATGCGCTTGATCTCCCATTCGAGCCGGACGCCGGAATGTTCGAGCACGCGCTGGCGCACGGTTTCGCCGAGATATTCGAGCTCGTAGCCGGTCGCCTGGCCGGTGTTGATCATGAAGTTGCAGTGCAGCGGCGACATCTGCGCGCTGCCGATCATCATGCCGCGGCAGCCGGCCTCGTCGATCAGCTTCCAGGCCGAGTGGCCCTCCGGGTTCTTGAAGGTCGAGCCACCGGTCTTTTCGCGGATCGGCTGCACCGTTTCGCGATGCTGGCGCACGGCATCCATGTCGGTGCGGATCTTGTTCTTGTCCTCGGCGTAGCCTTCGAACACCGCGTGGGTGAAGATGAGGTCCTTCGCCGCCGCCGAATGGCGGTAGGCATAGCCCATGTCGGCATTCGACAGCACATGCTGGTTGCCCTGACGGTCGACCGCGTGCACCTCGACGACCCGCTCGCGGGTCTCGGCACCATTGGCGCCGGCGTTCATGCGCAGCGCGCCGCCGAGCGAGCCGGGAATGCCGTAGTAGAAGTAGAAGCCGCCAATGCCGTGATCGAGCGCCATGGCCGCGATGTTCTTGTCCGGGCAGATCGCGCCGGCCTTGATGCGGTTTTCGCCGACCAGCTCCAGATCGCCAAAACCCTTGGCCGACAGCCGGATGACGACGCCGGGAATGCCGCCGTCGCGCACCAGCAGGTTCGAGCCGACGCCGACAACCATGACCGGCACTTCAGCCGGGACCAGCTTCAGGAAGGTGATGAGATCGTCGGTGTCGTGCGGCTGGAACATCAGCTCGGCAAGACCGCCGGCGCGGAACCAGGTGACACGATCCATCGGCGCATCCGGCGTGATACGGCCGCGCACAGCGCTGACGCCACTTCCGAGCGATTCCAGTAGTTTCTGACCGTTGACCTGTTTCATGCTCAATTTCCTGAAATATCCGCGAGTTCCTTAGGCAGGGCAGCCGCCCAGTAGGTGATGCTGCCAGCCCCCAAGAGAACCACAAAATCGCCGGGCTGTGCAATCTTGCTGACAACCGGCGCGATTGCCTCCGGACCGGAGACGTAACGGGCGTCGCGATGGCCACCCGCCTTGATGCGATCGACCAGTTCCTCGGCCGTTGCGCCCGGAATGAGGTCTTCGCCGGCCGCATAGACAGGCGCGATCAGGATCGTGTCGGCATCGTTGAAGCAGGCCGAGAAATCTTCAAACAGGCTCGAAAGGCGCGAGTAGCGGTGCGGCTGGTGCACGGCGATGATTCGGCCCTGGCAGGCCTCGCGTGCGGCGCGCAACACCGCCTTGATCTCGACCGGATGGTGGCCGTAGTCGTCATAGACGCGCACGCCGTTCGTCTCGCCGGTCAGCGTGAAACGGCGCTTGACGCCGCTGAAGGAGGCAAGCCCCTTGGCGATCGCTTCCGGGCTGACGCCGAGGCGCTGCGCAACGGCGATCGCCGCGGTCGCATTGGACACGTTGTGGCGGCCGGGCATCGGCAGGCGCAGGTCCTTCATCGGGATCACCTGGCCGGTGCGCCGGCGGCGGATCTCGATGTCGAAGACGGAGGTGGCGCCGTCCATGCGGATGTTGTGGAAGCGCACGTCGGCCTGCGGGTTCTCGCCGTAGGTCACGACCTTGCGGTCCTCGATCTTGCCGACCATGGTCTGCACTTCCGGATGGTCGAGGCAGAGCACGCCGAAACCGTAGAAGGGCACGTTCTCGACGAACTGGCGGAACGCGGCGCGCACGGCATCGAAATTGCCGTAGTGGTCGAGATGTTCCGGGTCGATATTGGTGACGATGGCAACGTCAGCCGGCAGCTTCAGGAAGGTGCCGTCGGATTCGTCGGCCTCAACCACCATCCACTCGCCCTCGCCCATTCGGGCGTTGGTGCCATAGGCATTGATGATGCCGCCGTTGATGACGGTCGGGTCGAGCCCGCCGGCCTCGAGCAGCGCTGCGACCATCGAGGTCGTGGTCGTCTTGCCATGCGTGCCGCCGATCGCGATCGCATTGCGGAAGCGCATGAGCTCGGCCAGCATCTCGGCGCGGCGCACGACGGGAAGGAACTTCTCGCGCGCGGCGATCAGTTCCGGATTGTCCTTCTTGATCGCGGTCGAAACGACGATCACCTCGGCTTCGCCAAGGTTTTCCGCCTTGTGGCCGACGAAGACCTCGATGCCCTTGGCGCGCAGGCGCTGCACATTGGCACTGTCGGACTGGTCGGAACCCTGGACCTTGTGTCCGAGATTGTGCAGCACCTCGGCGATGCCGCTCATGCCGATGCCGCCGATACCGATGAAATGGACCAGCCCGATGGTTTTCGGCATTTTCATGAGCGTGTTTCCCTGAATTTCTCGACTGTCAAACCGCTGGCAATAGCCTCTACGAGGGATGCAAGCAAGCTTGCTGCGTCCGGCTTGCCGGTTTCCCGGGCATTTGCCGCCATCTCCGCGAGCGATTGCGGCTTGCCGATCGCATCATTGAGGATGCCGGCGAGACGGTCGGCGGTGAGTTCGGCCTGCGCGATCACGCGTGCGCCACCCTTGGCGGCAAGGGCGGCCGCATTGGCCGCCTGGTCGTGATCGAGCGCATAGGGATAGGGCACGAGGATCGCCGGCCGGCCGATGACCGCAAGCTCCGATACCGTCGAGGCGCCGGAGCGGCAAATGACGAGCTGAGCGCCGGCGATGCGCTCGGCCATATCGGTGAAGAACGGCGAGACCTCGGCGGGCACACCGAGCTTCTCATAGGTGGCGATCACGCCGTCCCTGTCTTCCGGCCGGGCCTGCTGCGTGACCTTGAATCGCTGGCGAACCTCGTCGTCGAGACGGCAGATCGCCTGCGGTACTGCCTTGGAAAAATACTGTGCGCCCTGGCTGCCGCCGAAGACGACGAGATGGAATGGCGCGTCGCCGACAGCCGACGCATAGGGCGTGTTGGCGGCGGCTAGCACCGCCGGGCGAACAGGGTTGCCCGTCGTCACGGTTTTCGCGGCAAAGGCGCCCGTGCCCTCCGGAAGGAAGCCACCGGCGATCGCCTTGACGCGCGAGGCCAGCGCCTTGTTGGCGCGTCCCATGACCGCGTTCTGCTCGTGGATGATCGACGGCACACCCATGCCGGTTGCCGCCAAGAGCGGCGGCACGGTCGGGTAGCCACCGAAGCCGACGACGGCCTTGGGCTTCAGCCGGGCAATCAGCTTTCGCGCCGCGCGCATGCCGCTCCACAGCGTCCAGAGCGATTTGACGACGCTGACCGGGTTCTTCGAGCCGATTGTCGCCGAAGGCACGACATGAACCTCGTCGGCCGGGAACTTGCCGGCATAACGTTCGGCGCGGCTATCGGTGACCAGATGCACCGAATAGCCCATGGCCTTCAGCTCGTGGGCCAGCGCTTCTGCCGGAAAGAGATGGCCGCCGGTACCGCCGGCGGCAAGCAGGATGATGCCTTTAGTCATATTTTACTCCGCCGGCACGCCAATGCCGGACCGAAACAGGCTGCGCTCCACGGCGCGCTTCTCCGGGCGGTGACGGGTCAAGGCCAGGATGAAGCCGGCAGTGACGCAGATCGCCACCATGGACGAGCCACCATAGGAGATCAGCGGCAGGGTCATGCCCTTGGCCGGAAGCAGTTCGAGGTTCACGCCGATGTTGATCATCGACTGGATGCCGATCTGAAGCACCAGGCCGGCAACGGCGAACCGGTTGAAGTCGTTGCGTTCGCGGAAGGCATGGTTGAGGCCGCGCATCACCAGGAAGGCGAAGATCAGCACGATGACCATGCAGAAGACGATGCCGAATTCCTCGGCGGCAACGGAAAAGACGAAGTCGGTATGGCTGTCCGGGATGATGCGCTTGACGATGCCTTCGCCCGGGCCCCGGCCGAACCAGTCGCCGCGGATGATCGCCTCGCGGGCGGTATCCATCTGGAAGGTGTCGCCTTCGCCCGTCAGGAACTTGTCGATACGCGCGGCCACGTGCGGCAGCAACGTATAGGCGACGAAGAAGCCGCCGAGGGCCGCACCGCCGAGCAGGATGATCCAGAGCCAGGGCATGCCGGCCATGAAGAACATGCCGCCCCAGACGGCGGTGGTCAGGATCGTCTGGCCGAGGTCGGGCTGGGCGACCAGCAGGGCCGCGACGATGCCGAAGAGCAGGATGGCAAAGAGATTACCGGGGATTTCCGGCTGGCGCGCATGTTCGGAAAACAGCCAGGCACAGACGACGACGAAGGCCGGTTTCATGAACTCCGACGGCTGGATCGAAATCCCACCGAGCGAAATCCAGCGCATCGAGCCCTTCACCTCTTCGCCGATGAAGAGTACCAGCACCATCATGCCGAGCGAACCGGCAAGAAGCAGAATCGCCGCGCGCCGGACCTGGCGCGGCGAGAGGAAGGAAATCCCCACCATCACCACCAGCGACGGCAGAAGGAAGAGTGCGTGGCGCCGGACGAAGTGGAAGCTGTCGAGGCCGATGCGCTCGGCGACGGCAGGGCTTGCGGCGAAGGACAGCATGAAGCCGACGCCCATCAACAGGATGAAGGTCGCCAGAAAGAACCTGTCGATCGTCCAGAACCAGTCGGCCACGGGGCCACGTTCGGCTCGGCTTACCATCTTGTCAGTCCCCTTCTCCGGCGCCCACCGCGCCCACGTCCGAAATCCCGCACCACCTTCCGCATCGACCGGCACGCATGCGCGCCGGCCGAGGGATCAAATCAGCATCGTCACGCCTTCGATCGCGCGCACATGTCCGACGAAGGCATCACCGCGTACCTCGAAGTTCTTATACTGGTCGAAGCTTGCGCAAGCCGGTGAGAGCATCACCGCCGAGCCGCCCGTCTCGTCCCTGCCGGCATCGGCCGCGGCATGCGCTACCGCCTGCTCCAGCGTGCCCGAGATCTCATAGGGTACGGCTTCGCCGAGCGTCGCGGCGAAAGCCGGTGCGGCCTCGCCGATCAGATAGGCCTTGGCGATCTTCGGGAAGAAGGGTGCAAGCGTCGTGATGCCCCCTTCCTTCGGCAGACCGCCGGCGATCCAGTAGATGCGGTCATAGCTCGAAAGCGCCGGCGCCGCCGCATCCGCATTGGTCGCCTTGCTGTCGTTGACGAAGACCACCGTACCCTTGCGGCCGACCGGCTGCATGCGGTGCTTGAGACCGGGGAAGCTCTTCAGGCCTGCGTGGATTTCCGCCGCGCTGACGCCGACCGCAAGGCAGGCCGCGATGGCCGCGGCTGCGTTCTGGGCGTTGTGACCGCCGCGCAGCGTCTGGATGCCGTCGAGATCGACGAACAGGCCGGAAGTGCCACCTTCAGCCTTCAGGATGCGCGAGCCCTCGGCATAGAGGCCGCTTGCCAGCACATGGCGACGGGAAATCCGCACGGTCCTGGTGCCGGCGCGCTCGACGCGATCGGCGATCAGCGCCGAGAAGCTGTCGTCGACACCGACGATTGCCGTGCCGCTACCGGCGACCAGCCGTTCCTTGATGTCGGCGTAATGCTGCATCGTGCCGTGGCGATCGAGATGATCGGGCGTCAGGTTGAGCAGAATGCCTGCCGTCGGGTTCAGCGTCGGCGCCAGATCGATCTGGTAGGACGAGCACTCGACCACGTAGAAGCGCCCGGCCTTCGGAGGATCAAGCGTCAGCACCGCGGTGCCGATATTGCCGCCGAGCTGCGTGTCTCGGCCGCTTTCTTTGAGGATATGTGCGATCAGCGCCGTCGTCGTCGATTTGCCGTTGGTGCCGGTTATCGCGATGAAGGCGCAATCGGGCGCATGCGCCCGGCGTTCGCGCACGAAAAGTTCGACGTCGCCGATGATCTCGACACCAGCCGCATGGGCAAGATCCACGGTCCAGTGCGGCTTGGGATGCGTAAGCGGCACGCCGGGCGAAAGCACGAAGGCGGCAAAGGCCGCCCAGTCGACGGTGCGCAGGTCCGCCGTCGGCACGCCTGCGGCCGAAGCCTTGGCGACGCTATCCGGGTTGTCGTCCCATGCGGTAACCTCGGCACCACCGGCGACGAGCGCCTGCGCGGTCGCAAGGCCCGAACCGCCGAGGCCGAAGAGAGCGACTTTCCTGCCCTTGAAGGAAGTGACCGGGATCATCGTCCGCTCACCGCAGCTTGAGGGTGGAGAGGCCAACCATCGCCAGGATGACGGCGATGATCCAGAATCGGATCACGACCTGGCTCTCGGTCCAGCCCTTCTTTTCGAAGTGGTGGTGGATCGGCGCCATCAGGAAGACGCGGCGGCCGGTGCGCTTGAACCAGAAGACCTGGATGATGACCGACAGCGTCTCCATGACGAAGAGGCCGCCGATGATGATCATGACGATCTCGTGCTTGACGGCAACGGCTACGGTGCCAATCAGGCCGCCAAGCGCCAGCGACCCGGTGTCGCCCATGAAGATTGCGGCCGGCGGTGCGTTGAACCAGAGGAAGCCGAGGCCGGCGCCGATGACAGCGCCGAGGATGACGGCAAGCTCGCCTGTACCGGGCACGAAATGGATCTGCAGATAGTTGGCGAAGACGGCGTTACCAGCGAGATAGGCAATCAGGCCGAAGGCGGCAGCGGCGATCATCACAGGCACGATCGCAAGACCGTCGAGACCGTCGGTCAGATTCACGGCATTGCCGGCGCCGACGATGACGAAGCCACCGAACAGCACGAAGAAATAGCCGAGATTGACGATCAGGTCCTTGAAGAAGGGGAAAGTGACGGAGGAGCCGAAAGTGGAGCCGGACGGACCGCCCGAAAGCGAGGCCTGCATCATGAAGAACACGGCGATCGCCGCGATGACGAACTCGATGCCGAGGCGTGCCTTGCCGGAAAAACCCTTGTCCGACTGCTTCGTAACCTTGAGGTAATCATCGTAGAAGCCAATGGCGCCGAAGCCGAGCGTGACGAGCAGCGTCGAGACCACGTAGACGCTCGACAGATCGGCCCACAGCAGCGACGAGACGACGATGCCGGCCAGGATCATCAGGCCGCCCATGGTCGGCGTGCCGGCCTTCTTGAAATGCGTCTGCGGTCCGTCGGCGCGGATCGGCTGGCCCTTGCCCTGGCGGATGCGCAGGGAGGCGATCATCGCGGGCCCGAAGAGGAAGACGATCATGGCCGACGTGAAGAGCGCCGCGCCGGTGCGGAACGTGATGTAGCGAAAAAGATTGAAAAACTGAAAGTGGTCCGCCAGTTCCACAAGCCAAATGAGCATAAGGGACCTTTCCCCAAAGGTTTCCTGCACAATGATGCAGCAGTTTAAAGTGTTACAGCGAAGCTTTCCCGCCCCGGGAGACGCGGCGCCGTAGTATTTCGAAACACGTCCAACAGAATCATCTGAAAAACGATACGCGCTTGCATGCGAAAGTGTTAGGGCGCGCCGCCTAACCTCAAACTGTATCCACCGCGCCATCATGGGCGGTTCCGCCGGCTTTTATTACGCCGGCTACCCCTCGGCTTCGGTTCCCTCGGCCCCGTATTCCTCGGCTTGCGTCTCCGGATAGCTCTCGATCAGCGCCTGCACGATCTTGGCGCAACCGGTCCCCTTGGACGACTTGACCATGACAACGTCGCCCGGCGCGACAGCGGCCAGCGCATAGGCTTTGAGGTCCTCAACGCTCTCGCGATAGATCACCGAAACTTCGGGCGGAAGCGCGTCGCGCAGGTGCGCCATCAGCGGTCCGGCGAGCCAGACATCGGTAATACCGGCTTCGATGAGCGGACGGGCAAGGGCCGCATGCACCTCGGCCGCGTGTTCGCCCATTTCGAGCATGTCGCCGAGCACGGCGACACGACGGCCGCCGACCGGCGGCTCGCTGTCGCGCAGCAGCGAAATTGCCGCCCGCATCGAGCTCGGATTGGCGTTGTAACTCTCGTCGATCAGCTTCAGCGTACCGCCGCCGATCGAAAGCGTGTGGCGCCGGCCCCTGCCCGTTTCGGCCTGCATGGTTGCGAGCGCCGAAGCCGCATAGTCGAGATCGCCGCCAGCAAGCTTCACCGCTGCGAGAACCGCAACGGCATTCTCGGCGATGTGGCGCCCGGGAGCACCGATCGCGACTTCCAACGTGCGACCGCCGATGCCGGCCCAGAGAATGGAACCCTCCGCACCGCCGCTGAATTCAACCAGCCGGAATTCGGCCTTCGGGTTGGCGCCGAAGGAATGGATGTGGCTGACGCCGGCAACTGCCGCGGCGTCTTCGAGCAGCTTGTACTGCGGGCTGTCGTGAATGATCAGCGCGTGGCCGCCATTGACGACGCCTTCGAAGATCTCGGCCTTGGCTTCGGCGATCTGGTCGAGGCTCTCGAAATTGCCAAGATGGGCGGCAGCGATGCTAGTGACGATGGCCACATGCGGGCGCACCATGGCGGTCAGCGGCCGGATCTCGCCCGGATGGTTCATGCCGATTTCGAAGACGCCGAAATCGGTTGCCTCGGGCATGCGCGCAAGCGTCAGCGGCACACCCCAGTGATTGTTGAAGGAGGCGACCGACGCATGTACGCGGCCCTGCGGCTGAAGCACGTGGCGCAGCATCTCCTTGGTGGTCGTCTTGCCGACCGAACCGGTGACGGCGATGATCTTGGCGGCACTGCGGTCGCGCGCCGCACAGCCGAGCCGGATCATCGCTTCGAGCACGTCGTCGACGACGATCATCGGCGCATTCAGCCGTCCGAGCGCCGGCAGCTTGCCTTCGCTGACGACCAGCACCGCGGCGCCATTGGCGAGCGCGATACCCGCATAGTCGTGGCCATCCACGCGATCACCCTTGATCGCGAAGAAGGCTTCGCCCTTGCCGATCGAGCGGCTGTCGATGGAGATCCCCGAGATGCCTTCAGGCAGATTGCCGACCGGCCGGCCATTCATGGCGGCCAGGAGATCGCTGCTTGTCCAGAGCCAGTTCAAATCACAAGCCTCCCAATGCCTTGCGGACCTCCGCGTGATCCGAGAAGGGCAACGTGACGGAGCCGATCGTCTGCCCCTCCTCGTGCCCCTTGCCGGCGACGATCAGCGTGTCGCCGGTCTTCAGCATGCCGACCGCCGTGCGGATCGCCGTGGCGCGGTCGCCGATTTCGATGGCGCCCCTGGCCGCCGCCATGATTTCGGCGCGGATCACATCGGGCACTTCCGAGCGCGGATTGTCGTCGGTCACGATCGTCACGTCGGCAAGCCGGGTGGCGATCTCGCCCATGATCGGGCGCTTACCCTTGTCGCGGTCGCCGCCGCAGCCGAACACCACGACGACGCGGCCGGTCGTGAACGGCCGCACCGAGGCGAGCACGTTTTCCAGCGCATCCGGCTTGTGGGCGTAATCGACATAGGCGAGCGCGCCGTCCCTGGTCTGGCCGACCAGTTCAAGACGACCGGAGGCCCCCTGCAGCTTTTCAAGCGCGGAGAAGGCAGCCTTGGCGCTGATGCCGGTGGACATGGCAAGGCCGGCCGCCACGAGCGCATTGGCCACCTGGAAGTCGCCGGCAAGCGGAATGTGGATTTCGAAGATGTCGTCGCCGACATGCACTTCGGCCGACTGCTTGTGGCGGAAGTGCTCGACCCGCTTCAGCGAAATGTAATCGCCCTTGCGGCCGACCGTTCGCACGTCGAGCTTGGCCTTGCGGGCAGCGGCGATGGCCTGGTCCGACCACTGGTCGTCGGCAAAAATCACCGCGGGCGCGCCCTTCGGCAACAGCGCCTGGAACAGCCGCATCTTGGAGGCCATGTAGTGCTCCACCGTCGGGTGGTAGTCCATGTGATCGCGGCCGAGATTGGTGAAGGCGGCAGCCGACAGGCGCACGCCGTCGAGCCGGCTCTGGTCGAGGCCGTGGCTGGAGGCCTCCATCGCCGCATGGGTGACGCCGGCATCGGCAAGTTCGGCGAGCAGCTTGTGCAGCGACACCGGATCGGGCGTCGTCAGCGAGCCGTAATCGTTACGCCCGGGTGCGACGACGCCGGTCGTGCCGATCATCGCGGCTGCAAGACCGGAATGCGCCCAGACCTGGCGGGTGAAGGAGGCGACCGAGGTCTTGCCGGCGGTACCGGTGACGGCGACCATGGTTTCCGGCTGGCGGCCATAGAAGGCAGCGGCAGCGCGGGCGAGAAAGGCGCGAGGTTCGGAAAGCTTCAGGACCGGCGCTGCCGAAGTGTCCACATCTGAACCAGCTTCGGTGACGACGGCGACCGCGCCGCGCTTCAGGGCATCGGCGACATAGGCGCTGCCATTGGCCTTGCTGCCGGAAACGGCGACGAAGAGATCCCCTGGCTGAACCTGCCGGCTATCGGCCGTCAGTCCGGCAACGTCGATATCGGCGGCAGCGCCGCTCAGTTGCGCCGAAAGTTCCGGGAAGCTCGATCCCGCCAGGTCTTTGATCTTCATGAACGCACGTCTCGCATCGATTTCGATCCGCAAGAATCGCGAATCGTCCGCTTTCTCATTTCATGTCTAATAAGACACAAGCAAGGCAGAACCGTCTTCTCCAAACTTTGGTTCGACACCGAGCAGCGGCGCAGAGCGGCTGATGATGTCGCGAACCATGGGAGCCGCGTTCGAGCCTGCGGTGCGCCCGCCACCCTCGCCGGTCTTCGGCGCGTCGATGAAGGTCAGCACGATGTATTTCGGGTTATCGATCGGGAAGGCCGCGAGGAAGGCGTTGAAGTTCTGGTCGCTGGCATAGCGGCCGTTGACCACCTTGTCGGCCGTGCCGGTCTTGCCGCCGACGTTGAAGCCCGGCACCAGTGCGCGCTTGCCGGAGCCTGCAATGCCGTTCCAGCGAAGCAGGAAGCGCATGTCGTCGCTGGTGCTCTTCTTGACCACCGGTGTGGAGACGGCGTCGGCCTGCTCCTCGGTGCGCGGCAGGAAGGTCGGTTCGATCAGCTTGCCGCCGTTGACGAGTGCAGCACCCGCGACCGCCGTCTGCAGCGGCGTCGTCGAGACGCCGTGACCGAAGGAGATGGTGACCGAGTTGATCTTCTTCCATTCGCGCGGCTGCGTCGGGGATTTCACTTCCGGCAGTTCGGTCGGCAGCTTCGAAAGCAGGCCGAGGCGCGTCAGGAATTCCTTGTGGCCGGGAATGCCGACGAGATCGGCAATCTTCGCGGTGCCGATGTTCGACGAATACTGGAAGATTTCCGGGACAGTCAGCACGCGGCGCTTGCCGTGGAAGTCCTTGATGGTGAAGCCGCCGATACGGATCGGCGCCGAGGCGTCAAAGCTGTCGTTGAGCGTCACCTTGCCGGAATCGAGGCCCATGGCGATGGTGAAGGTCTTGAAGGTGGAGCCCATTTCGAACGTGCCGTTCGACATGCGGTTCATCCAGCCCTCTTCCGCCCCTTCGGCCGGTTTGTTCGGGTCGTAGTCGGGAACGGACGCCATTGCCAGCACTTCGCCAGTATGCACGTCGAGCACGACGGCGCCGGCGGCGAGCGCCTGGTAGTTCTTCATGCCGGCGTCGATGACGTCGCGCACGATGTTCTGCACGCGCACGTCGATCGAAAGCTTCACCGGCTCGAGCTTGGCGTCGCTGGTCATGCCGATCGCGGCAAGGTCGGCCAGCCCCTGGCTGTCGATGTAGCGCTCCATGCCGGCAACGCCGCGGTTGTCGATGTTGACGTGGCCGAGGATGTGTGCGGCGGTGTGGCCGCCGGGATAGAAGCGGCGCTTTTCCGGGCGGAAGCCGACGCCGGGAATGCCGAGCGCCAGGATCTCCGACTGCTGCTTCGGGGTCAGCTGCCGGCGCAGCCACTGGAAGCGCGATTTCGACTTCAGCTTGTTGTAGATTTCGCGGGCGTTGATGTCGGGCAGCACCGTCGACAGCCGCTCGACCGCTTCGTCGGCATCGACGATCTTGTGCGGCTCGGCATAGAGCGAGACGGTGCGGATGTCGGTCGCGAGGATCTCGCCGTTGCGGTCGAGAATGTCGGGGCGCGACGCCATCAGGTTGTCGGCCCGGCCGATGCTGGAAACGGTTTCGGGTGCCGCCATGCCGTATTGCACCAGGCGGCCGCCGATGACGGCATAGACGATGCCGAAGCTGGCGATCACGATGGCGACGCGGTTCTTCGCCTGGTTCGTGGTCTTCTTGCGCGTCCCCTGGAAGGTGACGTTGACGCCGCTTTCAGCCGGTCGGTTGTTGCCGCCCGCCGAGAAGTGCGCCTTGCTTTTCAACACCATGATGCGGGAGAGAAACGACATCAGCGCGCCACCGAGCCAGTTGCGATCTTATCGGTCTTTTCGATGATGGCAGCGATGCCATCCTTGGCCGACTTGTCCTCGGGCACGGGCAGATCGGCCTTCAGCATCGGCAGTTCCTGCGGCTGGGCGAGCTGTGTCGAGGGGGTCGGCACGAGTTGCAGGTCGGCTCCGAAGGCACCGACGAGGCGCTCCAGGCGGTTCGGTTGGGTCAGAAGCGCCCAGTCGGCCCGCAGCAGATCGATCGTGTCTTCCTCGAGCTTGATCGCCACGTCGAGCTTGCGGACTTCCTCAAGCTTGTTTTCAGCGCGGTGCTTGATCGTATAGGTCACCGTGGCCGCGGCCGTCATGACGACGATCAGAACGATATCGAACGTTCGAAGCATGTCTTGTCAGCCCCCCAGCCGTGCAAGGCTTGCCAGTTCCGGCAGATTGAAAATGGACAGATCGTTTCCCGGCGACGCAGCTTGCGTGCGGATACCGGCGCGAAGCTTGGCAGAGCGGGCGCGCGGATTGAGGGACGCTTCTTCCTCGCTGGCTGCCACCATAGGCTTGCCAACTGGCGTGAAGGTTGCGGCACGCGCGGACACCATCGGCAGGTGACGCGAGCCGCTGGCCTTGCCGGAGCGGTCCTGGAAGAAGGCCTTGACGATGCGGTCTTCGAGCGAATGGAAGGTGACGACGACAAGACGGCCGCCGGGCTTCAGCGCTCGCTCGGCCGCAAACAGCGCCTCTGCCAGTTCGCCGAGCTCGTCGTTGACGAAGATGCGCAGCGCCTGGAAGACGCGGGTGGCGGGATGGATCTTGTCCTTGGCCTTGCGCGGCGTCACCACCTCGATCAGACCGGCAAGATCGCGGGTCGTTTCGAAGGGCTGCTCGGCCCGGCGCTTCTCGATCGCACGCGCGATGCGGCCGGCCTGCTTCTCTTCACCGAGAAAGCCGAAGATGCGGATGAGATCAGAGACCTTGGCGCGATTGACGACATCGGCCGCCGAAACGCCCGAAGCCGACATGCGCATGTCGAGCGGCCCCTTCTTCTGGAAGGAGAAGCCTCGCTCGGCCTCGTCGATCTGCATGGAGGAAACGCCGATATCGAGCACGACGCCATCGAGCCCGCCTTCGGGCGCATGGGCAGCAAGATCGGAGAACTGTGCATGAACGAGCTTCAGCCGACCGCCCCACTCGGCGACCTGCGCCTGCCCTGCGGCAATCGCCGTCGGGTCGCGATCGAGCGCGATCACGTCGGCACCGGCCTTGAGGATTGCGGAGCTGTAGCCACCGGCACCGAAGGTGCCATCGAGGATGACCTTGCCGGGCGCAGGCTCGAGAGCAGCAAGCACCTCGGGCAAGAGAACGGGAATGTGACGAACCGGTCCGCCTTCGGCTTCAGAAACACCTCCGCCTTGATCCGTCACCATTCCCTCTCTCCATTCTATTCTGGACGCAACCCCCGTGACTTGCGCCCTTCCCGGGCCGCCGCCTGCGCCTTTTGAAAGGCCTGCGGCTCCCAGAGCTGAAAATAATCGCCCCGCCCGACGAACATCACGTCGGTCGAGATGCCGGTGAAGTCGCGGATAAAATCCGTCATCATCAACCGGCCTTCCGGATCGAGCTTCACAAAGACGCCACCCCCGTGAACCAGCAGCGACATCTCGTTGGCTTCCGGAGAAAATGGATCCTCGGCCGCCATCTGCCTCTCGAACCGATCCAGGAGCTCCGGCCCGCCGACGCTGATCGCCGGAAAGACGAAATCCTGAAAACAGTATAGCTCCCGAACGCCCCCATCCGACAGCACGGAGCGAAACGCCGAGGGAACAGAGACCCGCCCCTTCGCATCGATCCGATTGGTGGCATGTGACAAGAAGCGGTTCATAACGCGAAACGGCCGCCCAAGACTGACGGGCCACGATCATCGACCCGCGAGAACACGTCACTCCGCACGCAAGACAGCCCCGCCGAACAGTGGAATGTCCGACCACCCTCCGAAGCCGGAAGGCATTGGAATCTTGCGATATTGGGCCGCGAAGCAGCCCCTGCGCAGTGCCATTATGGGATATCATGGGACCATATGGGCGTCAATGGGAATGGATCACAAACAGCCGTCGGGCTGATCAAATATTGATAGGTTGTTAAGTTTAACGAAGGGTTACGAAGAGACCCCCACCGTGCGGGAATGCGACGGTCGAACGGCTTCAAATCGTTGAAAAATCAGAATGTGAGAAAAAGCGCAGACACACCGTTGTGCAGAGGCCCTTGCGCGTCATCGCAAGAGAAGAATGCACGGCGGCAACGACAAAACCGCCTAAACCTGCACCGCTGCCAGCCGCAAAAATGGCATGCGGATCAGCCCGATTTGCAAGGCGCGATCCGCGCGCGCTGAACCGTTCGGCCCGCATTGAGAGAGAGAGAGAGAGAGAAAATCGCCAGTTGGCCTGTAAGCCGGGTTCTGTATGGCCCCGCCACCCGAAGGCAACGGAACGTGGCAGCCATTCATCTGGGACTACGTTTGCACGCAGCCTCTTGCAACCCACCCGGATGACTGGCCCGGAAACAGGCTGGGCGCTTGCGCGTCCGCGTCATCCCTATTCGGTCTTGCTCCCGGTGGGGTTTGCCGTGCCGTCCATGTCGCCATGTCCGCGGTGGGCTCTTACCCCACCCTTTCACCCTTACTCCGCAAGCGGAGCGGTTTGCTTTCTGTGGCACTTTCCCTGAGGTCACCCTCGCCGGACGTTATCCGGCACCGTGCTTCCGTGGAGCCCGGACTTTCCTCCCCCCGCGGCCTTTCGGCACTTGCGGAGAGCGGCTGCCCGGCCAACTGGCAGGCGCTCCTTAACGCAAGCCCCCGCCCGGCGCCAGAAAAAACGGCAGTGTTTTTCAAGCTGCCAACAGGGCAGATCGGTCGAGACCGGGTGGATGCCGCCGCACCTAGCGAAAGGCGACCGCGAAGTCGGCGTCGTATTCGGGCTCATCGATCCGGCCATTTTGCACAAGGACAGCGCCGAGCCTGCCGATCTCGTCGGAGCTTTTTGCCGCCTGGCCGTTGCCGCCGGTGACGATGGCGATGCGGTCGCCCTCGGCAAAGCCGATATAGGGCAGCCCGTCGCGGGTAAACGAGGTGACACAGGGTGAAAAGCGGGTGGAGACCGGCCGGAAATCAGGCATCACCTCGGCCAGCAGCCGACGCAGATGCTCGGCCGCTGCCGCACCGCCCGGTCCGCGGAACCAGTGCCGTATCGCCGGCTCGTCACCCAGGATCCTGTCGGTCGGATCGCCGCCGATCTTGATGTAGGTCCTGCCGTCGGCATAGCCGACCGGCGGCAGCAGGTAGTAGCTCTTCTCCTGCTCGGGTGCTGCACCGATCAGCGAGGGCATGCCCTCGAAGTCAGGCAGCTCGCTCGCCGCCACCTCCGCGAACAGCACCGTGCGAGCCTTGACCGTCAAGTCGATCGGCCGCGGCAGCAGTTTGTCGGACAGGGAAAATCCGCCGGCCGCAACGATGACCCGGCCCGCTTCCAGGCGCATGCCCGAGACCGTCGTGACGACAACGCGATCGTCCGCTTCGGAGACGGCGCCGACCTCGTCGCGCACGATCCGTGCGCCGGCCTTCTCGGCACAGATGACCTGCGCCGCAACGAGCGCGCGTGGATTGATGTAGCCGGCGCCAAGTCGCTCATAAACGCCGGCCGTGCCCTCGGGAAAACGGAACCAGGGAAAGCGCCGCGACAGCGCCTCGCTGTCATAGAGCGGCGCTTCGACGCCGAGCGCATCCCGCGCCTTTTCCACCTGCTCGATATAGTCGTAGCTCGAGCCCGGCGCTGGCCCCGCCATCAGGCAGCCGACCTCGTGATAAAACCGGATGCCGCTTTCGCGTTCGATCTCGTCGTAGCGCTCGATCGAGCGACGGGCGAGACGCGCCCAGACGGGGTCGTCGTCGATCGTGCGGGTGATGCGGGCATTGTCGTAGTGGCTGGAAAAGACGCCGGAATGACTGGCCCAGTCGGTCGGCTCGTCAGGACCGACGAGCGCGACGCCAGCACCCGAGAGCGCAAGGTGCCGGGCAGCCGCAGCGCCCATCATGCCCTTGCCGACGACAATGAAATCAAAGCTTTCCGACATGCTCATCCCCGCTCCGCTGACACGGAAGGAGGTAGCATATCGGTGCTGATAGGGCACCACCACTCAAGGATTTAATTGGTGCGCCGGAACGCGAGACCTGTCCGGCTGGAGCATCCGCCATTGCCGCATGGCCGGCGGACGATGCTCTCTCGTCGCGTGGGCAAATGGATCACCCACGCCTGTCAGGCACTAGAGCATTCCGCCCTCAGGTGGAAACACCGAGGCGGCCAGATGCTCTAGAATAGGGATGCCAAGGCGCCCCTCGTGCGTTCGCTGGAACCCACTGCGTTCTAGTCGATGATGTCCTGGACCTTGCCGCAATAGCGCTTGGAAACCGGGTTCATGCGCTTGGCGCCATGGCCGGCATTGTACTTGAGGATCGTGCCGCAGGTGGTGCCGCCCGAAAGCTCATGCGCCATGGCGAGATACTTCATGCCGAACTTGATGTTGGTTTCCGGGTCGTAGAGACCCTTGGAGGAGCCCGAATAGCCCATCATGCGCGCCGTGGCGGGCTTGATCTGCATCAGGCCGATCTCGCCGGCGCTGCCGCGTGCCTTCGGATTGAAGTTGCTTTCGACCTTGACGACCGCATGCGCCAGATCGACGGGAACGCCGTACTGCTTCGCATAGCTCTTGATCAGGGCCGTATACTGAACGTTCTGCGGAAGGTCCGGTTTCGGGAAGCCTGTGGTCCGGGTGACGGTCGGGATGGAAGAGGTCTTGATGGTCTTGTCGACATTCCCCGCATACGACGTACCCATCCCGGCGAAGAACATGCCAAGGCATGCCGCCACCGCAGCAACAGACGATATTCTCATGTAGTTTGAATTCTCCGGTCTGGGGATTGGACCGAAGCGCACCCCGCTTCGAGCCTCACGTCCCGATCGTTTCATTCACAGGACGTGAGCGTTGCGCCCCGAAGTTCCTGCAGTTTCAATGAGCGGGAAATGAACGGCGCATCATGGTAAACATGTGGCAAAGCTAAAAAAACATGCCACGAACATCCGGAAAACAGGCTTCGGGACGAAAAATTCTTCCGCGTCAGGCGACAAATTGCGGCAGCCCGGAAAGCAGGCGATGGAGCGTATCGAGGGTTGAGATGTCGGCGATGCCGTCTACCCTCTGTTGCCGGAAATGCCTTTGGAACGCGGCGACGGCGCCCTCGGTTTTTTCGCAGAAATCACCAGTCACTTCAATGCCGTAGCCATAGAGCGACAGCATCGACTGGATGGCCTCTACCGGCTGACCGCGGTCGCCGCGCTGAAAGAAGCGCCCGCCGCCGATCGGAGCCGGCTCAACCCAGTGCCCGACCCCTTCGCGGTGAAGAACATGCCAGGGAAATTTTTCTCCCGGATCAACCTTGCGAATGGGGGCGATATCGCTGTGCGCCAGCACCCTTTCCGGGGCGATCGACCACCGCTGGCCACAGTCCCGACACAATTCGACGACCGCATCGATCTGCTTCTTCGGGAAATCCGGCAACCCGCCGGGGTGGCCCGGGTTGGCGATCTCGATACCGATCGAACAGGAGTTGATGTCGGTCTCGCCCTTCCAGTAGCTCTTGCCCGCGTGCCAGGCACGCAGCGTCTCAGGCACGAGCTGGTCGACGCGTCCGTCCTCATGAACGAAATAATGGCTGGAAACCTGGCTCTCTTCGCGACAAAGCCATTCGAGCGCCGAAGCGCCCGTTGCCATGCCGGTGTAGTGCAGCACGATCATATCCGGTGCCCGCCTGTCGGCGCGGTCGCCAAAATTGGGCGACGGCATGAAGCGAGCCCCCGGATAGTCGCAGTATTTCGAAGTCATGCAGCTCGGCGTTCTTTCTCGATCGCCTCATAGGCGGCGTTCAGCGCCGCCATGCGATCATTGGCGATCGCGTGGAATTCTTGCGGTACGCCGCGCGCCACCAGCATATCCGGGTGGTTCTCGGAAACCAGTACACGGTAGCGCTTGCGGATGTCGGCGAAATCATCCTTACGCGAAACGCCGAGCACCTGATAGGGGTCGCGACCGTCTCCGTGCACATGGCGGGCCATGATGAGCTCGAAATGCGCCTCGTCCATGCCGAAGATCTCGGCGACCCGCACCAGGAACGCCAGTTCGCGCTCATGAACTGCACCGTCGGACTTGGCGATGTGGAACAGGCCGTCGACGATATCCTCGAGGATCGGGCAGTTTTCTTCGCAGGACGAACACAGCGACGCCATCTTCTCCGCATAGGCCTCGTAGCCGGCGACGTCCTGGCGCGCCAGATTATAGAGACGCGCGACGTTCTGCGCCTGGTCGGGCGGGAACTGGAAGATGTCGCGGAAGGCGGCGACCTCGGCCTCGCTGACGATGCCGTCGGCCTTGGCCATCTTGGCCGAAAGCGCGATCATCGCGACGGAGAAGGCAACCTTGCGCCGTGTCTCCGGGTCGCCCTCAAACAGGGTACGCACGGCCTCGACCACACCGGCAAGCGCATTGCCGGTGGCGGTAACGATTTTGAGGAGGCTGTCCCAGAATGACATGCGAGAATCCCTGTCTCTCCAGCGTATAGCATGGACTTGTGTGGTGGCAAATTGCAAGCGGTGGGATGGTCCGAACCACGAGGATGACGAATTTGTGATGGCACCTCACTATTGTCAATCCATCGATTGGAACTTGCGACAGCTGGTAGACGGAAAGCTGTTCCCTTGGGAACAACCTAGCGATCCGAAGCGGCGAATTTATGCCGAAAAACACGCCAAATGCACCGGCCGCGAAGGCCGCGCCGCCCGATTGCGCTCCTCCGGCTGCGACAATCGGCGCGACACCGAGCCCGCCCCGCGTTTCCGACGGCGCCCGGCGGCCGTTCTCGCGCAGCCTCGACACAACATCCACAGGCCCGTCATTTAAATTCCATCTGATTTGCGCTATGGAGGCCGCACCCATCGCATGCCAAAGTCCCGAGGAGGAAACATGGCCAAGAAAAAAGTCGCAATGCTGACGGCCGGCGGGCTCGCGCCCTGTCTGTCATCGGCCGTTGGAGGACTGATCGAGCGCTATACGGACGTAGCACCCGAATATGAGCTGGTCGCATATCGCTCGGGCTACCAGGGCGTACTCCTTGGAGACCAGATCGAAATTACGCGCGACATGCGCGAAAAGGCCCATATCCTGCATCGCCATGGCGGCTCGCCGATCGGCAACAGCCGCGTCAAGCTCACCAACGCCGCCGACTGCGTCAAGCGCGGCCTGGTCAAGGAAGGCGAAAACCCGCTGCGTGTCGCAGCCGAGCGCCTTGCCAAGGACGGCATTTCGATCCTGCACACCATCGGCGGCGACGACACCAACACGACCGCTGCCGACCTTGCCGCCTATCTCGGCGCCAACGGCTACGACCTGACCGTGGTCGGCCTGCCGAAGACCGTCGACAACGACGTCGTTCCGATCCGCCAGACGCTCGGCGCCTGGACGGCTGCCGAATACGGCGCCCGCTTCTTCGACAATGTCAGCAACGAACAGAGTGCCGCCCCGCGCACGCTCGTCGTCCATGAAGTCATGGGCCGCCATAGCGGCTGGCTGACGGCAGCCACCGCCCGCTCCTATATCCAGATGACCGACGACAAGGAATTCGTCGACGGCTTCATGATGAACCGCCAGATGAAGAACATCGACGGCCTCTATCTGCCTGAGATGAAGTTCGACCTGCAGGGCGAAGCCGATCGCCTGCGCAAGGTTATGGACCGCACCGGCTTCGTGACGCTGTTCGTCAGCGAAGGCGCCTGCCTCGACGCCATCGTCGCCGAGCGGGAAGCAGCCGGCGAGACCATCAAGCGCGATGCCTTCGGCCACGTGAAGATCGACACGATCAATGTCGGCAACTGGTTCTCCAAGCAGTTCGCAGCCCTTCTCGGCGCCGAACGCTCGATGGTGCAGAAATCTGGCTACTACGCCCGCTCGGCCCCGGCCAACGGCGACGACCTGCGCCTGATCCAGGGCATGGTCGACCTTGCCGTCGAAAGCGCCCTCAACAAAGTCTCGGGCGTCACCGGTCACGACGAAGACCTGGGCGGCAAGCTGCGCACCATCGAATTCCCGCGCATCAAGGGCGGCAAGCAGTTCGATACCTCCACCAGGTGGTTCGGCGAGGTGATGGATGTCATCGGCCAGAAGTGGAAGGCCCAGAAGCACTGACCGACACTTGCCGGCGGGTGGGTATGCCACCCGCCGACAACGCTTGATTAGACGTTGACGGCTCCGCGTTTCCGTGGCTGGCTCGGCGAATTGATTGCCGAACACCACCTTTAGCGCGGAGCTTTTTCATGTCGTTCGAACACTGGTTTGCCTTTGCCGCGGCCTCGGCCGTGCTGCTCGCCATCCCCGGCCCCACCATTCTCCTCGTCATTTCCTACGCGCTCGGCCATGGCCGCAAGACGGCGGGCGCGACGGTCGCCGGCGTGGCGCTCGGCGATTTCACCGCCATGACCGCCTCCATGCTCGGCCTCGGCGCCCTGCTTGCCACCTCTGCCGCCATCTTCACCGTCTTGAAATGGGTGGGCGCTGCCTATCTTATCTGGCTCGGCATCAAGCTCTGGCGCGCGCCGGTGGCCGCCGGCGGCGACGCCGACCTCGATACCACGTCGACGGAACGCCCGCTTCGCATCTTCTTTCATACCTATGCGGTGACTGCGCTCAACCCGAAGAGCATCGTCTTCTTCGTCGCCTTCCTGCCGCAGTTCCTCGATCTCAGTCAGCCGCTCTTTACCCAGATGGCGATTTTCGAGCTGACGTTCCTCACGCTCGCGATCCTCAATGCCAGCCTCTATGCAGCCCTTGCGACCGCCGCCCGCAGCACGATTTCCAAGCCGAATGTGCGGCGGATCGTCAACCGCGCCGGCGGCTCCATGCTGATCGGCGCCGGGCTTTTGACGGCCACGATGAAGCGGGCCACGGCCTGAAATTCGACCCCACGCTTGCCGCCGCCAGCCTCATAGGTTAATGGAGATTCACGCTTGGCGGCTGGCAACCGCTGATTTGCAGGGGCTACGGGGCCCAGAAGCACGAAAGTGACAGAATGGCGAATTACCGTATTTCCCTTTCCAAACAGACGTTTGGCGTGGCAGCTTTGTTGTCGGCGACCATCGTCTCGGGATGCTCAACGGTAGAGCACACGTCGCTGGCAGACCTCACGGCCGTGCAGACGGTTACGCCCCTCGCAAAGCCCGGCACCGAAATGACCGCCTATGCACTGCCGACGCCCGACGGCGCCGCCACCGCAACGAGCGCGGCCTTGACAGCTCAGACCGCTGGCGTCGCCGCCACCTATCCGGTCGCGACCGATCTGGCACAGGGTGCAGAAGCAGCACCCGCACTGGTCGCGGTCCCCGCGGCCAAGCCGGGCGACACCATGGCGCTTGCCATGGTTGCCCCGACGACGCAGACCGGCGCCAGCGCGGCGATTGCCGCTGCGGAAGCCCCCTCGCCCGCCGACTCCACTCAGGTGGCATCCGCCGCCCTCTCGCCGGCGGCAACCAAGACCGCTCGCGTCCAGGACCTGCCGGTCTCGACGCTCGCAGTTGCAGCCGCGATGGAATCGGACTTCGACACCGGCGAACCGGTCGGCCTCGAAACGCTGGTCGCCAACCGCATGATCGTTCCGACCGAGCGCCCGAAGACCGGCGTCATCGGCTCGACGGTGGCCGCAGTCGCCAACGTCATCCCGGATTCGATGAAGTTCACCAAGACGCCGACGAGCTCGCGTCCCGAACTCGACAAGATGATCAAGTACTATGCCGATCTCAACGGCATTCCGGTGGAACTGGTGCACCGCGTCGTCAAGCGCGAGAGCAACTACAATCCGCGCGCCTACAGCAAGGGCAATTACGGCCTGATGCAGATCCGCTACAACACCGCCAAGGGTCTCGGCTATGACGGTCCGGCGGAAGGTCTGTTCGACGCCGAAACCAACCTCAAATACGCGACCAAGTATCTGCATGGCGCCTGGATGGTGGCCGACAACCAGCATGACAGCGCAGTAAAGCTCTATGCCAGCGGCTATTACTATCACGCCAAGCGCAAGGGCCTGCTCGAAGAACTCGGCATGAAGTAAGCCGGCCACCCGGCTGGCCCGAAGCGAAGCTGCTTCTCGATGGTTCAGGAATCCCCTTACGAGGCGCTCAATCGAGCGCCTCTATTATTTTGGCGTTGAGCTTCTGCACGTCATAGCCGAGCCGCGAAGGCGTAAGCCCCAGTCGCACGACCGCCAGCTTCAGCGAAGGCACCAGCATGATCGCCTGGCCGTCATGCCCGAGCATCCAGAAGGCATCTGCCGGGAAACTGCCCGTTCCCGCCCGCGCGCCGTTTTCCTCCAGCCATACCTGGCCCTGGCCGTATTTGCCGCCCGATGCCTTGGTCGGCGTGCGCATGAAGGCGACATAGTCCTTCGGTAGCATCGCCCTCCCCTTCCAGACACCGTCCTGCAGCAGGAGCTGCGCGAACCGCGCCCAGTCCTGCGTCGTCGCATACATGTAGGAGGAACCGACGAAGGTGCCGCTCTCGTCCGTCTCCAGGACGGCGCTTGTCATGCCGAGCGGCGCAAACAAAGCGTCATAGGGAAAGGCAAGCGCTGTCGCCGGATCGTCGAAGGTGCGCATCCAGATCCGCGACAGCAGCGTGCTGGTGCCGCTGGAATAGCTGAAGTTTGTGCCGGGCTTTGCACCCAACGTCCGCGTCGCGGCAAAACCCGCCATGTCCCTTTCCAGATAGAGCATGCGCGTCACGTCGGTGACGGCGCCATAATTCTCGTTGAAGGCAAGCCCGCTCTGCATCCCCATCAGGTCCGCAAGCGTGATGCCCGCCCGCTCGTCCCCGGCCCATTCCGGCAGCAGGTCGCCCTGCGACACGTCCATGCGCCCTTCTGCAATCCTGAGGCCAATCAGCGCCGCCGTCACCGACTTGGTCATCGACCAGCCGAGCAACGGCGTCGAACGGTCGAAACCCTGGCCATAGGTTTCCGCCACCAGTTGGCCGTCGTGGATCACGGCGATCGCCCGCATGCCCGGCCCGGCGAGGTCAGCGTCCTCGACGAGCTTCTGCAAGGACGGCTCGATCACGGCCCCCTCGCCTTCGGGCCAGGCCACACCCGGCACGGGCGCTGAAGCGGCGGTTTTCGTTTCGATCGGTGCCAGAGCCGCGGCATCGCCGTCCGGCAGGCTGGCGCAGCCGGCACCCGGACGATAGGCCGCGTAACCCGGTGCGGCAAAACCGAGGATGCGCGCCGTCACCAGCTGTTTCTCTTTGTCGACACCGACGCGCACCAGCTTGAGCAAGGGATGGCCGGGGGCCTGCACGTCGTCGGCGAGCACAGCCTGGGCATCGCGCTCGGCGATGAAGACGTTGGAACAGACGATTTTCGCCGCATAGCCGTCGCCGACCTTCAGCAGTTCCGGCGGCGCCAGCGCAAGCCAACCGAACAGACCGACGACGATGAGCGCCAGCACGGCACCCGAAATCTTCAACAAACGTCCCATGCGATCCTCCGGCCTGATGCGCAAAGAGAACCAGCATTTTGCTGCAAGGGAAAGCCCGGCCGCCTCAACTTTTCATATTGGAAAAACGCACAAGCAGTCGAAAAAAGTGCAGCGCTTCGAGCTCTCGCTCACGCACTCGCAGAGAGGCGCGCCTCTCCCGCTTCGCCGTCGCCGACGAGCACCGACACGTCGGCCATAACAGGCGAAACCCAGGGACCGCGGATCTCGGCAGCGCCACAGGCCCGCGCGCAATCCGCCTCGCTCTCCTTCTCGACACCGCTGACGGCGATCGAAAGCCGCAGCACCTGTCCGGTCTTGATCAGGCAGGCGAGCAACGCCACGCTGCGTTCGCTGCCATGTGCGGCCCGCACGGCGGCGAGATCGACGGTCACCTGGTCGGGCTGCACGTCGGAGATCTGGTTCAGGGGCAGCGACGAAGCGGAGCCGCCGCCAAGCGCGACGCGAACGCCGAGCGCGCGCAGCCCCCGCAAGTTTTCGGTGACGATGACGAGATCGTCCGTCGAGACGCCCTCGGCGACCTCGATCGTCAGGCGTTCCGGCGAAAGGCCAGCATCCGAAAGGCACCGCTCCACCTGCGTGACGAAATCGCGGTCGCGCAGTTGCGAGACGAAGGGCGCAATCGTCAGCCCTTTCGGGAAAGACCAGCCGGCCGCCTGCCTGCAGGCGGACTGAAGCGCCCAGGCGGCAAGCGCCAGCGTAGTCGCGCTCTGCTCCGGCGGCTCGAACGTTTCCGCGCCGATGACGCCGAGATGCGGATGCCGCCAGCGCAGCAGCGCCTGGAACCCACCGATGGAGCCGCTTTCGATGCCGAGGATCGGCAGGAATGCGAGAAAGAACTCCTCTGCCTCGAAACCACGCGTAAGATCGCGCTCGGCTTCCGCCCGCTGCCGCACGGCATGGCTCAGGGTTTCCGAGTGGAAGGCATGACTGTTGCCGCTGATCGCCTTGGCTTCGTAAAGCGCCAGGTCCGCCCTTTTCAACACGTCGGATGTCGATTTGTCCGACCGCTCGATGAAGGCGATGCCGATGCTGCAGCCTGAAGCGATGCGCGTTTCCCCGAGATCGAACGGCGCTTCGAACAGCTTTTCCACCCGCGTTGCGAGCATTTCCGCATCGGCCTGAGACGGCGCGCACGCGGCCGCAAGCACGAACTCGTCACCGCCGAGGCGGTAGACCGTCGCCTCGCCGGCAAAGGCACGCCTGAGCCGGGCGCCGAACAGAGCCAGCAACCGGTCGCCGGCGTCATGTCCCAGCGTGTCGTTGATCACCTTGAAGCGATCGAGATCGAGAAGAAGCAAGGCGTTGCGCGCAAACGCGGCACCTTCTGCGCTGAGTGCCTGGCTGATATCGGCCTCGAGCGCAGCGCGGTTTGCAAGCCCAGTCAGCTTGTCGCGATGGACTTCGTTGCGCAGGCGACGCTCGGCGCGCCGCGCGGCACGCAGCTCCAGCTCAAGCCGGCGCGAGTAGCGCCAGCGATAGAAGGAGCCGCCGAGGATGAAAGGCATGGCGCCGGCCGCCATAACGGCAGGGACGTCCCAATGCGGCGCCATCTGGTCGGGAAGAGCGGTTCCGCTGGCAAGCCACGCCACAGAAACCAGAGCCCCCAATGCCGCGCCGGCAGCCGCAAATCGCTGCTCGGGCTTCGGCAGAAACGTACCTAACATCATGTCGACGCCCCCCGTATGTAAGGCGGTGCTAGCACGTCAGGGTTTAATGAATTCTTATGGGTGAAAAATTGTAGATTTGCATTCCGGAGACCGCCCCGGCCCTGTGAGAAAGCCCGTCATCAAAGTGTAGCCGAGTCACTTTAGAAGCGCCTAAGTTTCAACTGGATGACCGTCTGAGATGAATGAAATCGCTTCCGACGTTGGCTTTGGCAGAAAAAATCCGAAGCTGAAAAACGCCCTGCTCCAGCACAAGACCCTCTCCCTCGCAGGCTTCTCGGAACGTCTGTTCGGCCTGCTCTTTTCGGGCCTCGTCTATCCGCAGATCTGGGAAGATCCGATCGTCGACATGGAGGCGATGCAACTGACCCCGGAAAGCCGGATCGTCACCATCGGCTCCGGCGGCTGCAACATGCTGACCTATCTGTCGGCCGGCCCACGGAAAATAGACGTCGTCGACCTCAACCCGCACCATATCGCGCTCAACCGCCTGAAGCTCGCAGCCTTCCGCCATCTGCCGAGCCACAAGGATGTCACGCGCTTCCTGGCGATCCAGGGCACGACGACCAACGTCCAGGCTTTCGATCTTTTCCTCGCGCCGAAGCTTGATACAGCGACGCGCAGCTACTGGACCCGCCGCGACATGACCGGTCGCCGGCGTATCGGCGTCTTTGGCCGCAATATCTACCGCACCGGTCTGCTCGGCCGCTTCATTGCCGCCAGCCACCTGCTTGCCCGCCTGCACGGCGTCAATCCGGAGGACTTCGTCCAGGCGCGCTCCATGCGCGAACAGCGGCAGTTCTTCGACGAGCGCCTGGCGCCTCTCTTCGATCGTCCCGTCATCCGCTGGATCACCGGGCGCAAGAGCTCCCTCTTCGGCCTCGGCATTCCGCCGCAGCAGTTCGACGAGCTCGCAAGCCTGAGTGCCGAAAAGTCGCTCGCCGCCGTTCTGCGCCATCGCCTGGAAAAGCTCACCTGTCACTTCCCGCTGCGCGAAAACTACTTCGCCTGGCAGGCCTTCGGCCGCCGCTACCCGCTGCCGCATGAAGGCGACCTGCCGCCCTATCTCGACGCCGGCGCCTATGAGGCGATCCGCAACAATGCCGAGCGCGTCGAGGTACATCACGCAAGCTTCACCGAGCTTCTCGCCGGCAAATCCGCCGGCTCGGTCGACCGCTATATCCTGCTCGACGCGCAGGACTGGATGACCGACCAGCAGCTGAACGACCTCTGGACCGAGATCACCCGCACGGCGGATGAGGGCGCAGTCGTGATCTTCCGCACTGCGGCGGAAGACAGCATCCTGCCCGGCCGTGTCTCCTCGGCCCTGCTCGACCAGTGGCACTACGATGCCGAAACCTCACTACGGCTCGGCGCCGAAGACCGCTCCGCCATCTATGGCGGCTTCCACATCTACCGCAGGAAGGGCTGAGACGTGCAACAGGCCGGGATCTCCCACGCGCGGCGCATGGACCATATGTACCGCTATCAGCGGCACTTCTACGATCTCACGCGGAAGTACTACCTCTTCGGCCGCGACACGCTGATCCGCGACATGAACCCGGCCTCCGGTGCCTCGGTGCTTGAGGTCGGCTGCGGCACCGGCCGCAATCTGGCGCTGATCGGCCGCTGTTTCCCGTCGGCCCGCCTGTTCGGGCTCGACATATCCCAGGAAATGCTGATCTCGGCCGGCGCGAAGCTCAACCGTGGCGGCAACAGGCGCGCCACGCTGCATGTCGCTGACGCAACGGACTTCGACCCGGCGATCTTCGGCGAAAGGGGTTTCGATCACATCGTCATCTCCTACTCGCTGTCGATGATCCCCGACTGGCAGAAGGCGATCGACGCGGCGATCGCAGCGCTTAATCCGGGCGGCTCGCTGCACATTGCCGATTTCGGCCAGCAGGAACGCCTGCCGACGAGCTTCCGCCGGGCGCTGCACGGCTGGCTCAACCGCTTCCACGTGACGCCGCGCGAGCGGCTGTTCGACGTGTTACGCGAGAAAGCCCGCGAAAATGGCGCCGATCTCGAGCGGCGCACGATCGGCCGCGGCTATGCCTGGCTCGCCGTCTATCACCGCCCTTCCGTGGCGATCGCCGCCTGAGCGGCAGGCGGTTTACACAAAGGTTTTGCATCCCGCCTGAGGGCAGCCATTCCGGCAAGCGCCGAAACCGCCTGGTTTTCGGCGCTTTTGCGCTTTTCTGCCGTCCGCAATTCCCGCTTGAGCTAACTCAATTTTTACGATGATATGGTGAAAATGGGGTTCACGCCTCACTGGGGAAATCACCGACAGGAAGCCATCGTGTGAGGCAGGATCATCGATCGTCTCTAGACAGGAAAATCATGCGCCGGCTTCTCCTGGCTCTCTTGCCGCTTGCCACCCTTCTTTCCGGCTGCTCGTCGACGGACTATGACCTGATGCAGACGGCATCGATCCCGCCGCGCTTCCACGATACGGACCCGCAGAACTTCGGCGACCGGACCCCGCAGCACCACAATATCCACGGCATCGACGTTTCGAAATGGAATGGCGATATCGACTGGATGAAGGTGAAGAACTCGGGCGTCTCCTTCGCCTTCATCAAGGCGACGGAAGGCAAGGACCGGGTCGATACCCGCTTTCCCGAATACTGGCAGAAGGCACGGGCCGCCGGCATCCCTTATGCGCCCTATCACTTCTACTATTTCTGCTCGACCGCCGACGACCAGGCCGATTGGTTCATCGCCAACGTGCCGAAGAGCGCGGTCTATCTGCCGCCGGTTCTCGACGTCGAGTGGAACGGCGAATCGAAGACCTGCCGCCATCGCCCGACGCCGGACGAAGTGCGCGTCGAGATGAAGCGCTTCATGGACCGGCTCGAAGCCCATTACGGCAAGCGCCCGATCATCTACACCTCGGTCGACTTCCACCGCGACAATCTCGTCGACCAGTTCAAGGAACATCACTTCTGGGTGCGCTCGGTCGCCAAGCATCCGGGTGAGGTCTACGTCGAGCGCCGCTGGGCGTTCTGGCAATATACCAGCACCGGGGTCATCCCCGGCATCGACGGCGCCACCGATATCAATGTCTTCGCCGGCTCGGCGAAAAACTGGAAGAACTGGGTCGCCGCGGTCTCGCAGCCGAAGCAGAACTGACATTCCTGCCGACAGGTGCGGCAGGAAGACCCATTTTCTTCTTTCGGTCATAATGCTCTGAGAGAGCAACGACAGATTTCGCAGCGATTTGATTGCCCGTGGTGGTGCAAGGCGCCCCACGGCAAAGAAAGGAATTTCATGATGACCCGCACAGCCCGGCGCGCGCTTGCCTCCGTCGCTCTTCTGGCGCTGACCGCCTCGGCCGCCGCCGCCCAGACCGCAGCCTCGACAGGCGCGAAGACGGCATCCCCGGCCGTTGCCTGCGGTGGCGATCTCGCAACCTTCCTTCAGGGCGTGAAGGCCGAAGCGGTCGCCAAGGGCGTTCCGGCCGATGTCGCTGACCGGGCGCTCGCCGGTGCCGCCATCAATGAAAAGGTGCTCAGCCGCGACCGCACCCAGGGCGTCTTCAAGCAGACCTTCACCGAATTCTCCAAACGCACCGTCAGCAAGTCGCGCCTCGATATCGGCCAGCAGAAGATGAAGGAATATGCTGACGTCTTTGCTCGCGCAGAGAACGAATTCGGCGTGCCGGCCCCGGTCATCACCGCCTTCTGGGCGATGGAGACCGACTTCGGCGCCGTCCAGGGCGACTTCAACACCCGCGACGCGCTGGTGACGCTGTCCCACGACTGCCGCCGTCCAGAGATGTTCCGCCCGCAGCTGATCGCGGCGATCGAGATGGTCCAGCACGGCGACCTCGACCCGGCGACGACGACAGGCGCCTGGGCCGGCGAGATCGGCCAGGTGCAGATGCTGCCGGAAGACATCATCGCCTATGGCGTCGATGGCGACGGCGACGGCCACGTCAACCTGAAGAAGAGCTCGCCCGACGCGATCCTGACCGCCGCCAAGTTCATCCAGAGCCTCGGCTACAAGGCTGGCCAGCCGGTAATCCAGGAAGTCAGCGTTCCCGAGCAACTCCCCTGGGAAAAGACCGGCCTGCAGCCGGGCATGAAGGCCAGCGACTGGTTCGCGCTCGGCGTCAAGCCGCGCAACGGCGACACCGCCTTCGGCAACCTCGAAGCCTCGCTGGTGCTGCCGCAGGGCCGCAAGGGCGTGGCCTTCCTCACCTACCCCAACTTCAACGTCTATCTCGAATGGAACCAGTCGTTCATCTACACAACGTCTGCCGCCTATTTCGCGACCCGTCTCGGCGGCGCGCCGACCTATGAAGGCGGCAATCCGGAACCGGGCCTCGACGACACCGGCATGAAGGCACTGCAGAGCAAGCTGCAGACGCTCGGCCACGATGTCGGCAAGATCGACGGCATCCTCGGCTCCGGCACCCGCGCGGCACTCCAGAAGGAGCAGCTCCGCCTCGGCCGTCCGGCCGACGGCTGGGCGACGCTCGAACTCCTGAACGCGCTTTAAGCCCGAACCGCCGTTTCAAAACCATGACCCCGGAGATCGGATCGATCTCCGGGGTTTTTTCATGCCACAACGGCCGACCGGATCCCGGTTGATGAGAGCCCACCGGCTCGCCCCCACGCATGCCGCCCTCATCATCGCCGCAAGAACCGGGTGGTTCCGCCGGGCGTGCCGGGTTATGTATCCTGTGTCGGAGCACAACCGATCCGGGAGCGGTAACCAGGCGCTTGCGCCATGGCGTCCACCCGGCGGAGGGAGACTGACGCCACCACGCAATCAGCACGGATAGGCATCACCATGAATGCGCGAAGCACCGTCGATGGCAATCAGATGAGCGCCGGGACCTGGGCGCTGCTTGCCCTGCTCGGCCTGATCTGGGGCGGATCGTTCTTCTTCGCCCGCGTTGCCGTCGCCCATGTGCCGCCCTTCACGCTGGTGTTCCTGCGTTTGGGCCTGGCAGCCCTGGCGCTGCATATCTACATCCGCGGCCGCTTCGGCATGTACGAGGCGCTTGCCGGCCGCTGGCGCGAATTCGCGCTGATGGGGCTGATCAACAACGCCATTCCACACGCCTTCATCTTCCTTGGACAAACCCACATCGGCGCCGGACTGGCGGCGATCCTCAACGCCACGACCCCGGTCTGGACCGTGATCATCGCCAACATGGCGACCGAGGACGAGAAGCTGAGTTCCGCCAAGATCGCCGGCTGTCTGCTCGGGCTCGCCGGCACCGTCGTCCTGATCGGGCCGAGCGCCGTTGCCGGTCTCTTCGGCACCACAAGCAGCGTGCCGCTCTGGGCGCTGCTGCTGCCGGTGCTTGCCGCCATCAGCTATGGTTTTGCGGCGACCTACGGCAAACGCTTCCGCGATCTCGCGCCTCCCGTGACGGCCGCAGGCCAGCTGACCGCCTCGACGCTGATCGCGCTGCCGGTGGCCGCCTTTACCGACACGCCCTGGCTGCTGCCGATGCCGCCCGTCGAGGTGATCCTGTCGATCCTCGGCCTGGCGCTGGTTTCGACGGCCTATGCCTACATCCTTTTTTTCCGCATCATGCGCGCGGCCGGCGCCACCAATGCCTCACTGGTCACCCTGCTGGTGCCGCCAAGCGCGATCCTGCTCGGCTACCTCTTTCTCGGCGAGACGCTGCAGGCGGCCGATTTTGCCGGCATGGTGCTGATCGCCCTTGGCCTCGCCGTGCTCGACGGTCGAATCCTGCGTTTCAGGCGGGTCGCCTGACATCTGATCGTGGTCGGTTACAGGAAAAGCCCACACACCTTGAGTGCTTCGCACCGCGTGAAAAAGACATGGTTTGCGGGGGAATCGACGGCCGATTTTCGTCCCGCTCCGGGCCACTCACGCACGGTAACAAACGTTTATATTAACCTTGCTGAAGCGATTGTGAAAAAAATGTGGCAGCCTGGAAACTTAAATAAAATCAGAACTATAGGCCTGTGAATAAGGCAGCGCCGGCTCACGCATTTCGCACTGCAGCACAAGTTTCCCTTTAACGTGTCGTGATTTCGCCCTATGTTTTAACGCGTTAACGCAGGGAGGGTCTTCCATGGGCCTTACACATTCGCTGAATGTCATCATGATCAGTGCAGCGTTCGTATTCGTGGCCACGATGCTCTTCATCTGAGGAGCGGCCGCTGAGAGTCCAAACCGAATAGGGACTTAAATTTCCGGGAAACCATTTTGCAGCACCAAGCCAGTTAGACCGCCAAGAGAGCATAAGGTCTAGACGCTGCGACAAACGAGAAAGCGCCTGAAGATCGATCTTCGGGCGCTTTCCTTTTTGGTGGATGCTGTAGCGATCGGGACGCTTGCTGCGACCGCAGCCGAAGAGACCCCAAACGGCATGGAGCCATACCAAAGCGCGGCGGCGACCTCTGTCTGCCAGGACACGCGGCGCGTTCGCAGCCATTCGGAAGTTCAACATGGCGAAGCGCACCTTGCCCGTCGCAAGGTGCGAGCGAAGGTCAGGCGGCCGCGCCGGCCGCCACCATCCGCGGTGCATCGATCGCGCCCACCGCTTCCACAGAGACCCGCTCGAAACCGACGAGATCCAGCACGGCTGTCACCAGCGGCGTGCGGTTCATCGAATAGATATGGAAATCGCGTACGCCGCGCCGGGCGAGATCGACGATCTGCTCGGCGGCGATGTGGGTCGCCTCCTTGAAGCGCTCGACCGGCTGGTCCTCGAGATGCACGAGCCGCGTGACGATCGCCTCCGGCACGGTGGCGCCACAGAGGCCAGCGAATTTCTGCACCTGCGCCAGATTGTTGATCGGCAGGATGCCCGGCACGATCGGGATGTTGACGCCAGCGCGCCGCACTCGTTCCAGGTAGCGCTCGAAATCATTGTTGTCGAAGAAGAATTGGGTCAGGGCCCGGGTTGCGCCCGCATCGACCTTGCGCTTCAGCATGTCGATGTCAGCGGCGACGTCAGGGCTTTCCGGGTGCTTCTCCGGATAGGAGGAGACGGAAATCTCGATGTCGTCCCCGCGCGCACGGATCGCCCGCACGAGGTCGGTGCTGCTGGCGTAACCCTCGGGATGTGGCTGGTAAGTGCTGCCGATGCCGCCCTGGGGATCGCCGCGCAGCGCCACGAAGTGGCGGACGCCAAAGCTGAGATACTCGTCGATCACGGCATCGACCTCCGCCTTCGGCGCGCCGACGCAGGTCAGGTGCGCAGCGGTATTTGCAAAGCCGCTTTCCGCGATCAAGCGCCTGACCGTCGTCAGCGAACGCGCCTTGGTCGAGCCGCCGGCGCCGTAGGTGACGGTGATGAAGGCCGGACCGAAGACCGAAAGGTCGTCTGCCGTCTGGAAGAGCTGCGCTTCCATCTCGTCGGTCTTGGGCGGGAAATATTCGAAGGAGAGCCGGAGATTGCCGCGTTCGGCCGGGTAAAGCGTCTGTGCCGTCATTATTATACTCCCCCCGCCTGGACACGCGGCCGCGGCGTTTCATTCTCGTTCACGGCCCGCCGATCACGCGCGAGCCAGATCGTCACCGTCAATTTTCCATCATTCGCCCCCTCAGGCGAAAGATCCGTGGTCTTCTCGAGCACAAGGCCAGCCTTCGCCAGCCAATCGGCCATCGCCTGGTGCGAGAAGCCGAGGCGCGCATGGGCGTGCTCGTCGCGCAGATGCTCAAGTCCGTGCGGCGCGAAGTCGATGATGACCAGCCGTCCACCCGGCATCAGCATGCGCGCGGCTTCCGCGATCGCGGCTTCTGGCTCTTCGAGGAAATGCAGCACCTGGTGAATGGTGACGAGGTCGAAGGTCTGGCCGTCGAGCGGCAGGTTGAAGATGTCCCCATGGCGGATCGACGCCTTGGTGATGCCGGCGCGATCGAGATTGGAGCGCGCCACCGCAAGCATGTCGCGGCTGGCGTCGACACCGATACCGCGCCGATAGAGGCCCTCGAACAGCTGCAGGATGCGGCCTGTGCCGGTGCCGAGATCGAGCAGGCTTTCGACCGGCTCGTCGCCCACCATTTCGCGCAGCTTCGCCTCGACGTCACGCTCGCTGACATGCAGGCGGCGAAGCTCGTCCCAGCCGGCGGCGTTGCGGCTGAAATAGGCCTGCGCCTTCTCCGAGCGCGCCTTCTTCAAGGTGGTGAGCCGGGCTGCATCCCGCGCCAACACCGCGTCGTCGACGGAGGCGGAAGCCAGCATCGCCCGCACGAGCCCGACCCGGGCACCGTCCTGACGGAGGCGGAAATAGGCCCAGGCGCCCTCCTGGTAGCGGTCGATCAGCTCGACCTCCGCCAGCAGCTTCAGATGCCTGGAAATGCGTGGCTGCGATTGACCGAGAATTTCGGTAAGATCGGTGACGGTCAGATCGCCGGCGGCGAGAAGCGCAACGAGGCGCATGCGGGTCGGCTCGCCCGCTGCCTTCAGCACGTCCACCAACGCATCCAGACCCAGTTCTCTCTGCAGAGCCATAGCGATCCCCATCAACACATAAAGATATGTTTATGTGATTTGCGGTGGTGACGCAAGCGGATTTGCGCGGAGGGGCCAAACAATGGCGCCGGCGGAACAGATGCTTGTGTATGGACGCCATGCGCCACAAACGACACCTCGGGCGGCACGTCTGAAGGCCTGCACAGGCCGTCTAATAGGCCGGCTTCACGACCCGAATGAGGGCAGCCCCACCCAACCGTGACAAACCCGGCGCCCTTCCCGGTGTTGGGACGCCAACCTATCCGCGTCTCTGCCGCCCGAGGTACGCGTCATCCGCCAGCCCATCTCGCCGCAGCGATGGACAAACCTGCAAACGCCCGTTCGCGCCCGCCATCGGGACGGCAACCGCAGAGCTGATCGCTACGCCGACCCCTGGAGCGTCCCGCACGTTCATCCCCCGCGCGGGCACAGCGATAAACAGACCCTGGCGCGCAACCGAGCGACAGCTGGGGTTCGCCTCAGGTCAGGAGACAAAGGAAAACGGGCGAAGCCTGCGCCTCGCCCGTTCCTAGAACAAATGTTGCAGCGCCCGCTTCAACGGACGCAGCAAGGTCCAGCGCCACGATATGGCGGCGGCTGAAATCAGCGCGTCAGGCGCTTGTAGGTGACGCGCTTCGGGTTGACCGAGTCCGGGCCGAGGCGGCGGATCTTGTCCTTCTCGTAGTCTTCGAAGTTGCCTTCGAACCACTCGACCTGGCTGTCGCCTTCAAAAGCGAGGATGTGCGTTGCCAGGCGGTCGAGGAACATGCGGTCGTGGCTGATGATAACGGCGCAACCGGCGAAGTTTTCGAGCGCGATTTCGAGCGCTGCCAGCGTCTCGGTGTCGAGGTCGTTGGTCGGTTCGTCGAGCAGCAGCACGTTGCCGCCGTTCTTCAGCATCTTGGCGAGGTGAACGCGGTTGCGCTGACCGCCCGAGAGGTTGCCGACCTTCTGCTGCTGGTCGCCGCCCTTGAAGTTGAAGGTCGAGCAATAGGCGCGCGAGTTCATCTCGTGCTTGCCGAGCTTGATGACTTCAGCACCGCCGGAGATTTCTTCCCAGACGGTCTTGTTGCCGTCGAGCGCGTCGCGGCTCTGGTCGACATAGCCGAGGTGCACGGTATCACCGATGCGGATCGAGCCGCTGTCGGGCTGTTCCTGGCCGGTGATCATACGGAAGAGCGTCGTCTTACCGGCGCCGTTCGGGCCGATGATGCCAACGATGCCGCCCGGCGGCAGCTTCAGCGACAGGCCGTCGATCAGAAGGCGATCGCCATAGCCCTTGGTGACGCCTTCCATCTCGATGACCACCTGGCCGAGACGTTCGCCGACCGGGATGATGATCTGCGCGTCGCCGGGACGCTGGTTTTCCGCCGCGTTGACCAGTTCGTCATAGGAGCGGATACGCGCCTTAGACTTGGCCTGACGAGCCTTGGGGCTGGATGCGATCCATTCCTGTTCGCGAGCGATCGCCTTCTGGCGGGACGCCTCTTCGCGACCTTCCTGCTGCATGCGCTTGGCCTTCGCAACCAGGTAGGCCGAGTAGTTGCCCTCGTAGGGGATGCTGCGGCCGCGGTCGAGCTCGAGGATCCAGCCGGTGACGTTGTCGAGGAAGTAACGGTCGTGGGTGATCATCAGCACGGCGCCCGGATACTCGCGCAGGTGCTTTTCGAGCCAGGCGATCGTCTCGGCGTCGAGGTGGTTGGTCGGTTCGTCGAGGAGCAGCAGGTCCGGCTGCGAGAGCAGCAGCTTGCAGAGCGCGACACGACGCTTTTCACCGCCCGACAGGTTGGTGACTTCCGCGTCGCCCGGCGGGCAGCGCAGCGCTTCCATGGCCATTTCGACCTGACTTTCCAGATCCCAGAGGTTCTGGCTGTCGATGATATCCTGGAGCTTGGCGCCCTCTTCCGCCGTCTCGTCGGAATAGTTCATCATCAGTTCGTTGTAGCGGTCGACGATCGCCTTCTTCTTGGCGACGCCTTCCATGGCGTTTTCAAGCACCGTCTTCGTCGGATCGAGCTGCGGCTCCTGCGGCAGGTATCCGACGGTCGCACCTTCGGCCACCCAGGCCTCGCCGGTGAATTCCTTGTCGAGGCCGGCCATGATGCGCAGAACCGTCGACTTACCGGCACCGTTCGGGCCGAGGATACCGATCTTGGCATCCGGGTAGAACGACAGATGAACGTTCTCGAGAACCTTCTTCGCGCCGTAGGACTTATTAAGTCCGGCCATATGGTAGATGAACTGACGTGCCATGAGGGAATGCTCCGCAGGGATAAGGAAATTTGCCCGCTATGTAGGCGAATTATAGGAAGGGGGCAATGATCAAAGGCATCCGCCCCCGCCCTATCCCAAAACGAACATCCCCATCGGAACGCCCGGCAGGCTCTCCCGGAAGGCGCCTAAAGCCGGCGCGGTCAAGGCCGCACCATAAGGCGCTGCCATGGCCGACCGGGCGAAACGCCCTACCCGCGACCGGCAGTATCGGCGATACCCTTGGCGCATTTGAACTCGGTCGTGCCTGCGGCCTGGATCAGCGGCCCGAGGCTCGCAGCCTTCATGACATCGCCCGTGAGCCCGATCGTCAGCCCGGTGATGATGCTGCGGCCCTGCACGTTCTGGCAGCGCATGCGCACCCGGTCGCCGGCTCCAGCGCCAAAACTCTGGTCGAAGGCCTGCTTGATCGCCGCCTCATCGAGTTCCGCACCCACACGCTGGCGGAAAAGTGCCCCGACCGCCGAGCGGTTGAGCTCTTCCAGCATGCGTAGCTGCACCGAGAAATAGTCGTCGACCGAGCCGCTCTGGCAGGTGCCGCTTCGCAGCCACTGGTGCCGGTCGAGACCGGACTGCACGCCGGGCATGGCGATAAGCAGCCGCGCCGCGGTGTCGTCGGCCATGGCAAGCTTCGGCAGCTCCAGCCAGCTGCCCTTGCGGTCGGTTGCCCGCGCTTCTGCCGCGACCCCGCAATAGCTCTTGCGCAGCGGCCACAGGCCATGCAGCGAGAGGTTGGTGGCATCGAAGCGTTCCGCCGTCTGGCTCTCGCATTCCTTGCGTTGCGGCCGCGTCTCGCAGAAACCGGGCTGCCAGCTGACCGCCAGTACGTAGTCGGTGCGGCTGGTTGAACTCGCCGGCGGAGCACCCTTGGATGCGTCTTCACCGGCAGCAAAGGCGCCGGAACCAAGCAACAGCGTCAGCGCTGCCAGGATGCCCGCCACAGAACCTGATATCGCTTTACAAAAACGGACCATGATATCCTCCCGCAAAAACAAAACGGGAACAAATATCGCCCAAAACGGGAAAATTGCAACCCCTAATGTAATGCACCGTCAAATCGCTTGTGACCTCATGTGCAACGATCAACAAGCGGCGATTGCCTTTGCCACGCAAATCGATTTGAAATCTCAAAGGTCTGTCGATTGCTTCCGGGAGTAGAGATGTTCGGGCAGGTGAAGACGCATCAGAGCCCGACCGGTGCCAGCTTGAGCTGGCGGCATTTTCCGGCAACCACAGAAGCCCGCGGCATCCTTCTCGTCAGCCATGGCCTTGCCGAGCATTCCGGCCGATATGCCCGCTTTGCCGAGGCGATGGCCGGCCACGGCTTCCATGTCTATGCCCACGACCATCGCGGCCACGGCGCGACGCAGGCGCCTGACGCCCAGCTTGGGATGTTCGCAAGCCGCGACGGCCTCGACAAGATATTCGCGGACATCCGGGCAGTGCGGGAGATTGCGACCACCGCCCATCCGGGCTTGCCGGTCATCCTCTTCGGCCATTCCATGGGTGGACTGATCGCGCTCAATGCCGCCGAAACCGATCCCGGCCTCTACGATGCGCTTGCCGTCTGGAACTCCAACTTCCGGCCGGGCCTTGCCGGCCGTGGCGGACAGGTGATCCTGAAGATCGAAAAGGCGCTCAAAGGGTCTGACGTGCCGAGCCCGCTTCTGACCAAGCTCACCTTCGGCATGTGGGGCGGCGCCATCAAGGATCGCAAGACCGATCTCGACTGGCTGTCGCGCGACGATGCCGAGGTCGCCAAATACGCCGCCGACCCGCTCTGCGGCTTCGATGCGACGGTCTCGCTCTGGCTCGATCTTTTCCGCCTGTCCTTCGATGGCGCCCGGCCCGACCGGCTGGCGCGGCTCCGGAAAAACCTGCCCATTCATCTCGTCGGCGGCAGCGCTGACCCGTCGACCGAGATGGGCAACGCCGTCCGCTGGCTTGGCACGAAGATGAAAGCCGCCGGTCTCAGCGACGTTAGCGTCACCGTCTATGACGGCATGCGCCACGAAACACTGAACGAACTCGGCCGGGACGAGGCGACGGCCGACTTTGCCGCCTGGTGCCTGCGCGCCGTCGCAGGGCGGCGCTGACCGGAAATATCATGGCCGACATGTCGCTTCCCAAGATCGCCGCCGACCACAACCGCATCTCCTTCGGGCTGACGCTGATGGTGATCTCGGTGCTTCTGTCGCCGCTGATCGACATCTTCGCCAAGCTCGCGATCGCCACCGTTCCCTCGGCCGAAATCACCGCCGTGCGCTTTCTGCTGCAGGTCGTCTTCATCCTGCCGATCGTGCTCTTCCGCGGCAGCCTGTTTGATCTCACCTGGAAGAAGACCGGGCTGCACGCATTGCGCGGCGGTCTGCTGGTTGTGACCATGCTCTCCTTCATTACCACGCTGAAGGTTATGGAAGTCGCCGACGCGATCGCGATCTTCTTCGTCGAGCCGATCATCCTCACGATCCTCGGCAGCATCTTCCTGAAGGAGACGATCGGCTGGCGGCGCTACACCGCCTGCGGTGTCGGCTTCTTCGGCGCGCTACTCGTCATCCAGCCGAGCATGCAGGAGGTCGGCTGGATCGCCCTTCTGCCTGTTGTGGCCGCCTTCGGTCTTGCCGTTTTCCTGCTCGTCACCCGCATGGTCGCGCAAAATGAGGACCCCTGGTCGATGCAGTTTCACGCCGGCGTCTGGGGCGCGCTCTTCTGTCTCGTGCTGCTTTATTTCGGCGAAGGCACCGGTTCCGGCATCTTCGATCCGGTCTGGCCGGAAGGGTACACCTGGTATTACCTGCTCGGCGTCGGCATCACCGCCACCATTTCAGGCGTGCTCGGGGTCTATGCCTATCGCGCCGCCCCGGCCTCGGTGCTGGCGCCGCTGCAATATCTCGAAATCGTTTCGGCCACGATCTTCGGCTGGCTCGTCTTCGGCGACCTGCCCGACGCGCTGAAGTGGCTCGGAATCGCCATCATCATCGGCTCCGGCCTCTACATCATCTGGCGCGAGCGCCGCGTGCACAAGGACACGAGCGTCGCTCCGGTGTCGCCAGCCATCTGACAACAAAGCCATCTGAAAACAAAAGAAAGACCATCGGGAGGAATATCATGAAAACTGGAGGTCAGCTCATCGTTGACGCGCTCGTCGCCAACGGGGTGAAGCGCATCGCCTGCGTGCCGGGTGAAAGCTATCTCGCCGTGCTCGACGCGCTTTACGACACCAACATCGACGTGCTCGTCTGCCGCCAGGAAGGCGGGGCCGCGATGATGGCGGATGCCTGGGGGCGGCTGACCGGCGAGCCCGGCATCTGCATGGTGACCCGCGGCCCTGGCGCGACCAACGCTTCCGCCGGCCTCCATGTCGCCAAGCAGGATTCGATCCCGATGATCCTCTTCATCGGCCAGGTGCAGAGCGAAGCGCGCGAGCGCGAGGCCTTCCAGGAGATCGAATACCGCCGCGCCTTCACCGAGGTCGCCAAATGGGTGGGCGAGATCGACGATCCCGCCCGCATTCCGGAATTCGTCACCCGCGCCTTCGCGGTCGCCACGTCCGGCCGCCCCGGCCCTGTCGTGCTGACGCTCCCCGAGGACATGCTGACCCGCAGCGCCGAGGCGCCCGCCGCCAAACCCTACCAGCCGGTCGAGGGTCATCCAGGTCCGGCGCAGATGAAGCGGCTCGGCGAAATGCTGAGCAACGCCAAGCGCCCGATCGCCGTCCTCGGCGGCACTCGCTGGACAGCGGAAAGCGTTGCTGAATTCCAGCGCTTTGCTGAACGCTGGAAGCTGCCGGTCGGCTGCTCCTTCCGTCGCCAGATGCTGTTTGATCACCTGCACCCGATGTACGCCGGCGACGTCGGCATCGGCATCAACCCCGCTCTGGCAAAAGAGGTCAAGGAAGCGGATCTCATCCTGCTTATCGGCGGCCGCTTCTCGGAAATGCCCTCGTCCGGCTACACGCTGATGGACAGCCCCTACCCGCACCAGACGCTGGTGCATGTGCATCCTGACAGTTCCGAGCTCGGCCGTGTTTACAGGCCGGAGCTGGCAATTGCCGCCAGCCCGCGCGACTTCGTCGCCGCGCTCGAAAGCCTTGCACCGCCGAGCGAACCGAGCTGGTCCGCACGCACCGAGACCATGCACGCCGCCTATCTCAAGTGGTCGACCCCGCCGGAAACCGGCCCGGGCGCGGTGCAGATGGGCCCGATCATGAACTGGATCGAGGCGAACGTGCCGGAGGATACGATCTTCACCAACGGCGCCGGCAACTACGCCACCTGGGTGCATCGCTTCCACCGCTTCCGCCGCTACGCCACCCAGGCAGCCCCGGCTTCGGGCTCAATGGGTTACGGCCTGCCGGCGGCGGTCGCCGCCAAGCAGCTGCATCCGGATCGCGAAGTCATCTGCTTTGCCGGGGATGGCTGCTTCCTGATGCACGGCCAGGAATTCGCAACCGCCGTGCGCTACCGCCTGCCGATCATCACCGTCGTCGTCAACAACGGTATCTACGGCACGATCCGCATGCACCAGGAGCGCGACTATCCCGGCCGCGTCAGCGCCACCGATCTCACCAACCCGGATTTCGCAGCCCTTGCCCGCGCCTATGGCGGCCACGGCGAGACGGTGGAGCGGACGGAAGAGTTTGCCGACGCCTTCCTCAGGGCGCGCGCCAGCGGCAAGCCGGCGATCATCGAGATCAAGCTCGATCCCGAAGCGATCACCCCGACGCGCACGCTAAGCGAGATCAGGGCGGGCTGAGCAAGTCTTGTTCGTGAAGGGTTCAATCACGGCGCAGACGCGCCGTGGCTGGATTCCTGTGACAAGCACAGGAATGAGGGCGATGGAGCATTTGCGATGGGGGCCTTCTTCCCACGCGCCCGCGCTTCTGTGCCTGCGAGCGCGCGGGCGAAGCGACGCTTCTCAGGGCGTCGTGCGCCAATTGAACGCCGATCGGCCACCATTATACCTCCTTCATTCCTGTGCTTGTCACAGGAATCCAGCAGCGCCGCCTCGGCGGCGCGGGGAACGATCACGCCCGCTAACTGCCTGCGAGATACGTCCAGCCGCTTACTCCAGCCATTCCGTCGAAAACGCACCGGCTTCATGCAGGTCGGTTGTCTCCAGGCGCCCCGGCCCGAGGTTCTCGAACTTGTGCGGCACATTGGCCGGCGCCACGACGATCTGACCGGCCTCGGCATCGATGATGCGGTCGCCGACGGTGAAGCGGGCGCGGCCGACGCGGACGATGAAGGTTTCCGGATAGGGATGGCGGTGCAATTTCGGCCCGTACCCGATCTCGTCGGTGGAAACGAAGATCACCGAAAGGCCTGCGCCATAGGCGCCGCCCTCGAATTCGCCCTTCCAGGCGTCGGGCTCATCCGCCCATTGCTCCCGCGAAATGAGATGCGCTTCGGCCATGCCGATCCTCCACTGTCAGATGGAACGATGCGGCCGAGCGCGAGAGTTTGGATTTTGCGTGGCTCAGCCGCGGATATGCTGGGTCTGCTGGTAGACGGCCGTCGAGCGCGCGCCGGAACGGCAATAGCCGAGCATCGGCCGCTGGAACTCGTCGAGCGCGTCGACCATGCTCTTCACGGCGTCGGCGGTCACGCCCATCGGGCCGACGGGAATGTGCTTGGTTTCGATGCCGAGTTCTTCGGCACGGGCAGCGATGGAATCAAAGGTCGGCTGGTCCGGCGCCTCGAAGTCCGGGCGGTGGCAGACGATGGACTTGAAGCCGAGCGCCTTGATCTGGTCGAGGTCCTCGACCGCGATCTGGCCGGTAACCGAGTATTCGTCGTTGATCTGGCGGATGTCCATGGTCGTCTTCCTTGAGGCAAATTTCCCGGCCTCTGATGTAGGCGCAGCCTTATCTCCCGTCAATTCAAAAGCCGCATCGTCAAGGCGCAGGATCAGACGACCGAAAAGGCGATGGCGTAGCTGCGCGCCTCGCCCGGCTGAAGCGGTGTCAGTTCCCCGGCCGCAGCCAACTCCGGCCGTTTGGCGATCCGGTGCGATACCGGCTCGATGCTGATCACGTTGGCCTCGCCGCGCTGGCAGCGCCACATCTGCAGGAAGGGCAAAGTATCGGCCCGGAACCGCACTTTCAGATTTCGGCCGCCGAGCCCCGCGAGATCCGCAAGCGTGACCTCCGACCAGCCATCGGAACCGACGGCCGCCGGCAGGCAGAAATGTGCGCTCTCGCCGGTGCCGAAGCGCCAGGCGCTCTCCCCGCCTGCAAGCGAAGCGCTGACGATGCGGGTCTCGTCCCCAAGCAACCGGCCGCCAATGTTGAGGTGATACATCATGACAGGCGGAAAGGCGGTGACGCCGGAATTGACGACGCGATCTTCGAGCACCACTTCGTGCCGCGCGGCATCGATTCGCCAGCGCCGCTCGACCCGCGCCCGCCCGCCATCGGCGAGCGCCACCTCGATCGTCGCCGTGCACTCGGCCCCGTCGCTCGCCATCTCCGTGTGGCTGACGGCTGTTCCGGCCAGTGACCCGTGCAGCGGATAGCATGCGCCTTCCGCGCCACCTTCGATCGCCTCGGGATGGCGGATATGGTCTGGACCGCAGGTAAAGAGAAAACCGGCCAGCGCCCGGTCGATCCTCGGGTCCCCATCCGACGGGATCGCAGCACCCGGCGACAGGTCGACGCCGTCGACGACGAAGGCGGCGATATCGAGCGCGGAGAGCCGGTCGAACAGCACATGATTCTCTTGAAAATCCTGAGGTTCTTCGAGCGTCTTCAGCATGTTCTCTTCCTCAAATCGGCCGCAGAATCACTGCAATCACAAAGAGATGATAGCTGAGGAGAGACGCATTTCAGCGGTTGAAGGCCGGGATTGCGCCGCCTAGATAGAATTTAACTGCTTGTTCATGATGAATTCATTTTTTTCACATTAACGTCGAAATCGAAATGTATCGCGCCACATTCACCACAATGAAAACAGGTTCTCTCGTGACGTCAGCGACCCGCACAGGCCTCTCGCTCCTCGCCGCAGTCGGCTTTCTTGCCGTGGATCTGACGGCCGCCTTCGCGCAGGACTATCGCGGCTACAATCGCTATGGCGACGATGTCATGCTGGTCACGCCCGACGGCGAAATCCTCGATTATGTACCCCGCTCCGACGAAGTGCAGACCATGCGCGACAGCCGTGGCCGCACGCTTCTGATCGACAGCTGGGGCAATGTGGTCGCAACCGTGGTGCCCAATAATCGCGGCCGCCAACGCGACTACGGCGGCAACCGCCAGGGCGATTACGGCGGCTATCGCCGTCAGGGTGACGTGGATATCTATTCCAACCGACGCTACCGGGAAACCGAGCGCGGCTACGGCTATTCCGAGCCCGGCGACGTCACCGGCTCCGTTCCCGACTACCGCGACGTCGTTCCGCCGTCGACCGACGGCAACGAACTGCCAAACAGCCTGCCCGGCCTGATCGACGGCACCCAGGAGGCTTCCGTCGATCCGAACGACGGCAACCCAATGCGCCAGTCGATGCCGCCGGCGATCTCGGTCAAGTCGAAGTCGCGCGCCGAGATCACAGCACTTCAGGTCTTCCTCGACCGCGAAGGTTTTTCACCAGGCGTGATCGACGGCAAGATGGGCTCGAACGTCACCAAGGCGATCGAAGCCTTTCAGCAGTCGACCGGCGAAACGCTCGATCCCAACAACACCGACGACATTCTCGAGCGGCTGCGGATGAACGGCGGCATGCCGATCACCAGCTACACGATCACGGCCGCCGACGCCGCCGGCCCCTATGTCGCGTCGATCCCCGAGGATTACGCGCACAAAGCGATGCTGCCGCACATGTCCTTCACCTCGACGACGGAAATGCTCGGCGAGAAGTTCCACATGGACGAGGCCTATCTGCGCGAGTTGAACCCGGGCGTCGATTTCACCATTCCAGGCACGATCATCAAGGTGATCAACCCCGGTGCCAACAAGACCGGCAAGGTCGCCCGCATCCTCGCCGACAAGGCGCGCAAGCAGGTGCTCGCCTATGACGACGCCGGCAAGCTGATTGCCGCCTATCCGGCAACGATCGGCTCGTCCGACACGCCGTCTCCGTCAGGCACGGTCAATGTCGAGCGCATCGCGCTCAATCCGGGCTACACATACAATCCGAAGATCAACTTCAAGCAGGGCAACAACGACAAGATTTTGACCCTGCAGCCGGGCCCGAACGGTCCCGTCGGCACGGTCTGGATCGCGCTCTCGAAGCCCACCTACGGCATTCACGGCACGCCGGAACCCTCGAAGATCGGCAAGACCCAGAGCCATGGCTGCGTGCGCCTGACCAACTGGGACGCGACCGAGCTTGCCAAGATGGTGAGCACGGGCGTCACGGTCGAGTTCGTCGACTGAGCGAAGCCGGCCGCCCGTTAACCGAACCGTTGTTTTTTTGGCATTTTTCTTGAGGCTTCCCCCAATTGGGTGAGTGACTTCGCGCCTGCAGCATAGATGATGGAGTTGCCTGGCCGACCATCCACGACGAGGCACTCTTTTTTAAATTTCTTTGCGCCGACCCGTCGGCTAAATCGTTTCAGACCTATCCATTTACGAAGACCGCAGCTGCCGACGACCCAGCTGCGGTTTTTTTTCGAGCGCCGGGTGCAAAAGCCCTCCCGCCGCTCTCCCCGTCCATCATGACTTCATGAAACATTGTCATGAGAATTTTTCCGGCAATCGGCTATCACCGGATATCTCAACGACAATGGCCGACCTGCGGCCGCACTTGAAGGATGGCCTGAATGGCGACGGAGCGCACCCTGCCCAACCTCTGGCATGCGACGGCACCGGCCGCCCCTGAGACCAGGCCGCTCAGCCAGGACCTGACGACCGATGTGGCGATCATAGGCGGCGGCTTTACCGGCCTCTCGGCAGCGCTGCACCTGGCCGAAAAAGGCGTGAAGGCAACGGTCATCGAAGCCAAGATGATCGGCTTTGGCGGCTCCGGCCGCAATGTCGGCCTCGTCAATGCCGGCATGTGGGTGAAGCCCGACGACCTGATCTCTACCCTCGGCCCCGAGGCCGGCAACCGGCTGCTGACCGAACTCGGCGACGGCCCGTCACAGGTCTATGCGCTCGTCGAGAAGCACGGCATGCCTTGCGAGGCGGTGCGCAACGGTACGCTGCACATGGCCGTCGGCAGCGAGGGCGTCACCGAGATCAAGGACCGCGAAGCGCAGTGGCAGAAGCGCGGCGCGCCGGTCGAGGCGCTTTCGGCCGAGCGGGCGCACGCGCTCACCGGCGCTGAAGGTTTTTCCGGCGCCCTGCTCGACCGCCGCGCCGGCACCATCCAGCCGCTCGCCTATGCCCGCGGGCTCGCCCGCGCTGCCCTTGCCGCCGGTGCCGAGATCTACACCGACACGCCGCTGACCGGTGCGGAGCACCAGGGCGACAGCTGGGTATTGAAGGCCGGCAACAACACGGTCCGCGCGAAACAGGTGATCCTCGCCACCAATGCCTATGGCGGCCTCTTCGCCGAGAGCCCCTGGCAGGCCCATACGCAGGAACTGACGATCCTGCCCTATTTCCAGTTCGCCACCAATCCGCTGCCGGACGCCGTCGCCAAGCGCATCCTGCCGGAGCGCCAGGGCACTTGGGACACCGGCCTCGTCATGACCTCCTTCCGCATGGACCAGCAGAACCGGCTGATCTTCGGCTCGATCGGCCGGCTCGACGCGATCGCTGAAGGCACGCACCGCGCCTTTGCCGCCCGCTCGCTGCGCAAGCTCTTCCCCTTCATCGGCGATTTCCGGTTTGAGTACTGGTGGGACGGCCGCATCGGCATGACCACCAACAACCTGCCGGCCATGCACACGCTCGCCCCCAACGTCGTTTCCGTCAGCGGCTACAACGGCCGCGGCATCGCGCCGGGCACCGTCTTCGGCCGCGCACTCGCCAGCCACGTCACCGGCGAAACCTCGGCGATCCCGCTCGCCGAAACGCCCGTGACCCCGGACACCTGGCGCGGCGTGAAGTCCGCCTTCTACCACGCAGGCGCCCAGGCCAAGCACTTCATCGACCGTCGGTTCTGAGGTAGCGCACGGTGCGGACCGTTCATTTCGGTTCGCGACCATGCCATGCGGTTTCGCCACGGGGTGAAATGCGCGCCAGCCGGACTGCGCCGGCCCATGCTGACCTATCTTGAATGTTGAAACCCTGAGGTGTAGCGTCCGCCGCGGGTGCCCCTCCAAACCTGCTGCCGGGTTGAAGGGCCGCGGAACTTTACTCGACGACCATGTTCATCAACGTCGAAGCGTAATCGGCAGACTTCGACCAGGAGCATCGGATCGTCTCATGCTGCACCCGCAGGTCAGGTTCTCGCCGTCCAATATCGCCGCCCTGAAGAAGTCCCTCCGGGATCGTTACCCGCACATCAAGTCATCCCACCTGGACGAGGCAATCGCCGCGTCGTTCGGCTTCAAATCCCATGCGGCATTGCGCCCGGCGCTGCTTCAGGTCGGCAACCACGCCCGGCTGATCGTCATCACCGATCATATGTTGCTTCTGCTTCGGCTGGAGGAACTGGGATACCGAGATATCGACGCCGGAGACTTGCGCCACCTGATGTGGGACATAAAATTCCCCGACCACTGGTACGATCAGCACCTTGAAAAGGCCGTGACGAAACGCAGACGGCCGACAGCGGCCAATTCGCAATAGCGCAGCCAGCGACCATCGGTGGCCCGTGCACGGTAGAGACCGTCGATGGCAAAGCCCAAAAACCGCTTGCGATTTGAAATCAGTCGGCTTAGCGTTGACCGATTGCACGTCGCAAGCAGACCCGTGCGAACGGGCCATTCGAGACAAGGAACTGGCCATGGCTAAGCTCGTGTTCGGAATGAACCAGTCGCTGGACGGCTACGTCGACCACATGGAGTTTGCGCCAAGTCCCACGCTCTTCCGCCATTTCATCAAGGAGGCCGAACAGCAGACGGGCAGCCTGTACGGTCGCCGGATCTATGAGATCATGCGCTACTGGGACGACGAGCATCCGGAATGGGATGCGGACAGACAGGCCTTCGCAGCCGCGTGGCGAAAGCAGCCGAAATGGGTCGTCTCGCGCTCCTCGGCGTCCGTCGGCCCCAATGCCCGGCTCGTCGACGGTGATATTGCGGGCGCCGTGCGCAAGCTGAAGGCCGAGCACGACGGCGAGATCGAAGTGGCAGGCCCCGTCCTCGCGCACAGCCTCACCGAACTGGGCTTGATCGACGAGTACCGGATCTACCTGCACCCGGTCGTCCTTGGTCACGGCAACCCCTATTTCGCCGGCCCCCGCCCGCGGCTCCGCCTGATCGCTCATGATCGGATCGGCGAGGACGTGGTGCGGCTGGTCTACGTTCCCGCTTAGTCGCCGGACTTGCCGGTCCCGTCAGCGAGCGGCTCTGTGCTTCGCGCTAACGGCGTGAAATCCGCATTCGACCCGGTTCGTTTCAGCTGCGACCTTGGCTTTCAAGCCAGATGAGCGCTCCGCGAACTGCGGCTCCGGCAAGTTGGTGCTGCCTTTGCTCTCACTCGGAGCGTCTCCAGCGATACGACCAACCGTCGATCCTCTCCTCGGTGGCCTTCAGCAACAAGGCGTCAGGCAGGAACTGGCCACGCACCAGGCCAATCTTTTCGAGAACACGGCAGCTGGTCTCATGTGCAGCCGCGCATATGGTATGAACCTCGGATAGGGGTGACTGCTGCTTGACCCAATGCATAATCGCAAGACCGGCTTCCGTCGCCAGCCCCCGTCCCCAATAGGCCGGACCGATGCCATAGTGAATTTCCGCACGGTCCCCATCCACAAACATGAGGAAGAGGCCCATCGGCCGCTGGTCGCTGCGGTCGATGATGCTCCAGATGAAGCGGTCACCATCCGCCCAGTTGCTTTCTCCCCACGCATGGATGACCGCCTCGGTGCTGGATTGCGCGGGATGAGCGCCGCGCGGCAAAAATCGTGCTGCCATGTTGTTGCCGGTGTATTCCGTAAACACGGACGCTGCGTGTTCAGAGCGGGCTGCACGCAGGTGAAGGCGGCTTGTCGTTAGTTCAACGGGCGGCGTGATCAACTTCAGGTGTCCGGGCGGGGCAGAGCGCGCGGACATCTTAATTCCATCGGGACAAAGAGCGAAAGCCACCATCGATCGCTTCCGGCGTAGAAAGTCCCTGGCCGCGCGGTGAAGCTGCCCCCAACTTCACTGCGCCGCGATCAGCAAAGCAAAACGTCTCGGATCATCCCTGACCCGAGGCGTTGTCTCTCGAACGGAAGGCGCGATTACGCCGCTGCGCGGTAACCCGAGCCGGCGCTGACCTGCACCTGACCCGACGTGCGGAACGCCCGCAGACGCGTGGCGATGTGCTCGGCCTCTCCCGTCAATGCCTGGCTTGCGGCGTTCGCCTGCTCGACCATGGCGGCGTTCTGCTGCGTGATCTGGTCCATCTGGGTAATCGCGGTGTTGACCTCCTGCAGGCCGGTTGCCTGTTCGGCGGTGCTGGCGCGGATGGCGCCGAAGACGGAGCTGACTTCGACGACCTGGGCGACGATCTGCTGCAGCGACTGCGCCACCTGATTGACCGAATTGACGCCGTCGTCCACCTGGCCGCGCGACTTGGCGATCAGGCCCTGGATGTCCTTGGCCGCTTCGGCGCAACGCTGGGCCAGCGCCCGGACTTCGGAGGCGACAACCGCAAAGCCCCTGCCCGCCTCGCCGGCTCGGGCCGCTTCGATGCCGGCGTTCAGCGCCAGGAGGTTGGTCTGGAAGGCGATCTCGTCGATGACGTCGACGATCCGCGCGATGCTGGCGGAAGACGTCTGGATCTCCTGCATCACCTCGATCGCGTGGCTGACGATCTCGCCGCTCTGTTCGGCATTGGCGCGGGCGGCAATCACGGTCGAATTCGCCTGGTTGGCGCCTTCGGCCGTCTGCTTGACCGTGCGCGTCACCTGCTCGACGGCAGCGGCCGTCTCTTCAAGGTTGGCCGCCTGCCGTTCCGTGCGCCGGGCCAGATCGTCGGCAGCCGCCGCAATCTCCTTGGCGCTCGTGTGGATCTGGCTGGCGCCGGCCTCGATTCCGCCGATGGCGCGCGCAAGCTCGCCGATCGCGTGGTTGAAATTTTCCCCAAGCTCCTGATAGGCAACCGGCAGGTCCGCACCGATGCGCGCCGTCAAGTCGCCATCGGCGATCTTCTTCAGCGCCGCGCCGAAGGTCTTGCTGATCAGCGCGCGTTCGGCAGCCAGCACTTCTTCCTGCACCGCACGTTGCTTGGTGACGTCGGAGGCGTCCATGTAGACGGAGATCGACAGATCCATGTCGAGGAAGACGCCCTTGATCAGGCTCGACAGCATCGCGCCCATGTCCTCGGCCGAGGTCCCCTTGCGCGAGAACAGGCCGGCCTTCGGCCAGTGCGCCTTGACGATTTCGGTGATCAGATGCTCGGCGATCAGCGCGTAGCCGCCGATGTACCAGCGCGGCTCGAGCCCGATGCGGGCGTGCACCAGGCCGATGGTGCGAACCTTGGCGCTGTAATCCTCGTTGAAATTGGCATCGACGATATTGGCCCAGTGGCCGACCTGAGCGCCCTTGGCGCGGTCGATATGAGCGTCGGAGGAGAAGAAGCGCTTGGTCTCGGGCGTCGTCTTGACCTTGACGTAGAACTTGTCGAGCGCGGGTTTAAGTTCCTTCTCGAGGATCGGCTTCAGCGCCTTCAGGCTCGTCTTGGCGGCGTCATCGAGCGCCATGAAATTCAGACGACCGGCAACGTCTTGCGTGCCGGCAGCGGCGTGTTCCGTTTTCATGCGCGAACTTCCCTGCATGCTCATTTCTGGATCATGGAGACAGGATCTGGGGCGCTGCAGCGTCTGAGATCATGGCCGCAATCATGGCGGCTGGTTGCCCTGTTCAGTCGATCGCAGGGGCAAGCTGTGTCCTGGGCCACTGATAGAAGCGCAGGGTAAAGGAAGCCTTACGCGAAACAGCTATTTCGCGAGGCCTGAAATACAACTCAACCGGAACTGACGAATATCAATTCCGGTTGATACGCAATAAACGGCGGAACGGCAAAGGATCAGGCGGCGTTTCGCGAAGCCCAGGACGGCATGCGCGCAGCCCAGGAGCGGCGCGTCTTGACCGGCATCAGCGCCTGCACTTCCTTGGCGAGGGCTGCTGCGTTTTCGCGCGCCTTGTCGAGATTGCTGACGCGGTTCGGATCCATCGTCTGCAGCGTGCCGCCAAAATCGAAGATCTCGCGATAGGCGGCGCGCTCGACGATCGGCGTGTCGAGAACCGAGACGCCGCGCTCGGCGAGCATCGCCTTGATCGTCTGCAGCGCACGCGTGGTGACCAGCGAATTGACGCGGGTGAGCACCACAGAATGGTTGATGCGCAGGCCCGAACGGTCCTGGATCTGGCGGATCAGCTCAAGAATTTGAGCCGCACCCTTGGCATCCATGGCGCAGCCCTGCACCGGGATCAGCACCTGGTCAGAGATGGCGAGTGCAAGTGCTACGATCTGGTCCTTGGCGCCCGCGAGATCGATGACGATATAATCCGCTTCGTCCTTCGCCTCGCGGATATGACATTCGAGCGAGCCGGGCGTGATGTGCGAAATGACGGTGAGGTTGGCGATATGGCCGGAAGCCTCCGCCCAGCTGGTGATCCAGCGCTGCGGATCGGCATCGAGGACGACTACCCGGTGCCCCTGCCGCGCCAGTTCCGTCGACAGGATCAGCGCCGCGGTCGTCTTGCCCGCACCACCCTTTGCATTGGCGAAAGTGATGACCGCCATGATATTCCCCATTCTATGCCTGTATCGCGCTGAACCGGACGGCCACAGCCGGTGGTTCGCTTCTTAACGAAACCTTACAGAATTTGGTTAACGAAACGGTAACGCCGGCACGTCAAACCTGACAGTCGGCCTTAAGGCTGCGTGCCAGAGACACTGCTATGGTGATGAAAATGCTGGAGTTCTGGCCTCAGACCGGCAAAACTGCCGGTTCGCTCACGTGCTGTGATCGATAGCACATCGACGAGAACGGCCCGTGCCGCACCGCCTCGCCTGTCGGGCTGAGCAGGGTCAGCACGTCATTCGCAAACGCCTGGGCGTTGGCCTGCGCCTTGGCAAGGTTGCTGACCTTCGCGGGGTCGAGAGAGGAAAGCGTGTCGCCCCGCTCAAAGAGCTCGCGGAAGGCCGTACGCTCCACCAGCGGGGTATCGACGAGCCGGATCCGGTTCTCCGAAAGCAGCAGCTTGACCCGGCGCATCGCCCGCGTCGTCACGATCGGGTTGACCCGGGTCAGCAGAACCGCGTGGTTGATGTTGGCGCGCGCGTTGTTCTCGATGTGGCGGATCAGGTCCAGCACCTGGATGGCGCCGCGCGCATCCATCACACAGCCCTGCACCGGGATCAGCGTCAGGTCCGAAAGACCGATCGCCAGCGCCACCAGCACGTCGGCCGCCCCGGAGAGATCGATGATCACATGCTCGACCTGACCGCGCAGCCGCCGGAGATGATCGCTGAGCGTGGTTGTCGCTACACCTGAGAGAACGAAGAGATTGCCATCGTTGCGGCCGTGGCGGAACCAGTCGGTCATGCAGGCGAGTGGATCGCAATCAAGAACCGCAACGCGATCGCCGCGCCGGGCGAATTCGCAGGCAAGCAGCAAGGCTGCCGTTGTCTTGCCGGCTCCCCCCTTCGCATTCGCGAGGGATACAATCGCCATCGGTCGACCCTAACTCAACGCAGGCCCGGATTTTCGCGGGCCGATACATACGCACACCCTAATGCAAGCGTTCCAGACCGCGGTAAACAAAGCGTAAAGAAAACGCTCCGCGAGCCCGAAACGTGACAGTTCGATGACGATTAGGTGACAGATCCGCCGCAATGGCAAGTGGTATTTTTGGGCTAACTAAACCGATAGGCCCGACGCCTTCGCCTGGGGGCAAACGCGTCGGGAATTGGTCAGATGCACTCGCGGAAGAGCTTCTTCGCGGCGTCGAGCGTCAACTCGACCGGGTTGCCGCCGGCCGTCGGGTCGACGATCGCCATCTCCGACATTTCGTCGATCCGGTCGGTGCCAACGCCGAGGGCTGCGAGCTTGTCCGGAACGCCGAGTTCCTCGCGCAACTTCAGCACGTAGTCGTAGAAGCCGTCGAAGCCCCCGGAAATGCCGAGATAGGCGGCAGCGCGCACTATTCTGTCCTCGATCGCCGGACGGTTGAAACGCAGCACCGGCGGCATCACGACCGCATTGGTCATGCCGTGGTGGGTGTTGTAGATCGCGCCCACCGGATGCGACAGCGAGTGGATGGCGCCAAGGCCCTTCTGGAACGCGACGGCACCCATGGCGGCCGCACTCATCATGTTGGCGCGCGCCTCGATGTCGGTGCCGTCCTTGTAGGCGCGCGGCAGGTATTCCTTCACCAGCCGCATGCCTTCAAGCGCAATGCCCGCAGACATCGGGTGATAGAAGGGCGAGGAATAGGCTTCCAGGCAATGGGCAAAGGCGTCCATGCCGGTGCCCGCCGTGATCACCTTGGGCATGCCGACCGTCAGTTCCGGGTCGCAGATCGTGACTGCCGGTAGGAACTTCGGATGGAAGATCACCTTTTTCACATGGCTTGCCGAATTGGTGATTACGCTGGCTCGGCCGACTTCAGAGCCGGTGCCGGCGGTGGTGGGCACTGCAATGATCGGTGCAATGCCTTCGACACTCGCCCGCGTCCACCAGTCACCGATATCCTCGAAGTCCCAGACCGGGCGGCTCTGCCCGGCCATGAAGGCGACGCACTTGCCGAGGTCGAGGCCAGAGCCGCCGCCGAAGGCGACGACGCCGTCATGGCCTCCATCCTTGAACGCCTTCACGCCGGCGGCGAGATTGATGTCGTTCGGGTTCGGATCGACGTCGGCAAAGATCGCGCGGCCGAGGCCGGCGGCCTCGAGGATATCGAGCGCATTTTGCGTAATCGCCATCGGCGCGAGGCCCCGATCGGTAATCAGCAGCGGCTTCTTCATGCCGACCGCCTTGCAATGGTCGGCAAGCTCCTTGATCCGGCCGGCACCGAACTTGATGGACGTCGGATAGCTCCAGTTGGCGGTGATGGTCATGCGGTGACTTTCTTCAGATGATAGGATTTCGGACGGGTGAGGTTCTGGAAGCCGATGACCGAAAGCGAGCCGCCGCGGCCGGTTTCCTTGACGCCGGTCCAGCAGAGCGCCGGGTCGAGATAGTCGGCGCGGTTCATGAACACCGTGCCAGTCTCGATGTCGGCGCCGATGCGCGCGGCACGCTCGGCATCCCCGGTCCAGAGCGATGCGGTAAGGCCATACTGGCTATCGTTCATCAACTCGATCGCCTGGCTGTCGCTCTTCACCTTCATGATGCCGACGGCAGGGCCGAAGGTCTCTTCGCGCATGAAGGCCATGGAGTGGTCGACATTTACGAGGATCTGCGGCGCGAGATAGGCGCCGCCGTCGTCGGCAGGGAAAAGCTTCGGGTCGATCAGAGCCTTGGCGCCCTTGGCAACGGCGTCGGCGATCTGCTCGCGCACGGTGGCGGCAAAACGCTTGTTGGCCATCGGCCCCAGCGTCGTTTCCGGATCGAGCGGATTGCCGAGCTTGTAGTTGGAAACCCAGGCGACCGACTTCTCGACGAAGGCGTCGTAGAGCTTTTCGTGCACGTAGATGCGCTCGATGCCGCAGCAGCATTGGCCGGAATTGTAGGTGGCGCCGTCCATCAGCGTATCGACGGCCGCGTCGAGATCCGCGTCTTCCATGACGTAGCCCGGATCCTTGCCGCCGAGTTCGAGACCGAGACCGGTAAAGGTACCGGCCGCCGCCCGTTCGATCGAACGCCCGCCTTCGACCGAACCGGTGAAGTTGACGAAGTCGAAGCTCCTGGCCGCAATCAGCGCCGCGGTTGTTTCGTGGTCGAGGAAGATGTTCTGGAAGACGTCGGCGGGAACGCCAGCCTCGACGAAGGCGCGCACCATGCGCTCGCCGACGAGGATCGTCTGGCTCGCATGTTTGATGATGACCGTGTTGCCGGCCATCAGCGCCGGCGCGACCGTGTTGATCGCGGTCATGTACGGGTAATTCCAGGGCGCCACGACGAAGACGACACCGTGCGGCTCGCGGGCGATGCGGCGCTCGAAGCGGTCGCTCTCCTCGATCACCAGCGGCTTCAGCGCATCGGCGGCGATGGTCGCGACATAGTTCGAGCGCTCGTTGAAGCCCTTGAATTCGCCGCCATAGCGCACCGGCCGGCCCATCTGCCAGGCAAGCTCCGGCACCACTTCGTCGACCATCTCGTTGAGGCGCGCGACACCGGCCAGAACCAGATTGACGCGCTCGTCGAGCGGACGGCGCGCCCAGGCCTTCTGCGCCTGGCGGGCGCGGGAAACCACCTGCTTTGCCATGTCCAGCGGCATCGCCGGGCGTTCTGCGTAGACCTCGCCGTTCACCGGCGAAATGCACTTGATCATGCTCATGATCGTCTTCCTGCTTTCATTGCGAATGATGCGATGGCCGCTCCGGTCAGGAACGGCCATCCTTGTGAATGAATATGTCGCGGGTCAGGCCCGTTCGAAACCGCGCGCGACCTCCCAGTCGGTGACGCGGCGATCATATTCTTCCTGCTCCCAGCGCCCTGCCCGCGCATAGTGCTCGATGACCTCGTCGCCGAAGGCGGCGCGCAGCATCTTCGATTCCGTCAGCGCGGCCGTCGCATCGCGAAGCGTGCGCGGGATCTCGCGCACGTCCTTGCCGCCATAGGCATCGCCAACGAAGGGCGCTTCCAGTTCCATCTTGTTTTCGATACCGGAAATGCCCGCCGCGATCAAAGCGGCGAAAGCGAGATAGGGATTGAGATCGGAGCCGCCGACGCGGCATTCGATACGGATCGCCTTGGTGTCTTCGCCGCAGAGACGATAGCCGGCCGTGCGATTGTCCTTGCTCCAGACCGCCTTGGTCGGCGCGAAGGTACCGGCCATGAAGCGCTTGTATGAGTTGATGTAGGGGGCGAGGAAATAGGTGATCTCGCTCGCATGGGTGAGAAGCCCGGCCACGTAATGGCGCATCATCTCGGACATGCCGTATTTGCCGCTCTCGTCGTAGAACTTCGACGACTTGCCGTCCGCGCTCCAGAGCGACTGGTGGATATGCGAGGACGAACCGGCGGCCGCATAGTTCCACTTGGCGAGGAAGGTGATGGCCTTGCCGCGCGACCAGGCGATTTCCTTGCAACCGTTCTTGATGATCGCATGCCGGTCGGCCATCGTCAGCGCGTCGGCATAGCGTACGTTGATCTCTTCCTGGCCGGCCGACGCCTCACCCTTGGAATTCTCGACCGGAATGTCTGCACCCTGGAGACCGTTGCGGATCGCCCGCATCACGTCCTCTTCCTTGGTCGTCTGGAAGATGTGGTAGTCCTCGTTGTAGCCGCTGACGAGCTGCAGGTCGCGATAGCCGGACTGGCGGGCGTCGTCATAGGACTGGTCGAAGAGGAAGAATTCGAGCTCGCTCGCCATATAGGCCTTGAGGCCCATCTTCTCGAGACGCGCCACCTGCTTCTTCAGGATCGCCCGCGGCGAATGCGGCACTTCCTCATGGGTGTGATGGTCGAGCATGTCGCAGAGAACCAGCGCCGTGCCTTCGAGCCAGGGGATGCGGCGAAGCGTCGAAAGGTCCGGCTTCATCGTATAGTCGCCGTAGCCTTTTTCCCAGCTTGTCGCCTTGTAGCCGGGAACGGTCTCCATCTCCATGTCGGTCGCCAGCAGGTAGTTGCAGCTATGCGTTTCCTTCCAGGCGCCATCGACGAAGAACTGCGCGTGGAAGCGCTTGCCCATCAGCCGGCCTTGCATGTCGACCTGGCAGGCGAGCACCGTATCGATGCGGCCGGCGGCGACGTCTTCCTTCAACTCGTCAAACGTATAGCTCATCAACTTCCATCCCATGTTTTGTCACGCGGCCGTTCCCTTGAGGTCACGATATTTTTTGGCCGCGTGAACGTGATCAGCTCGAATTTTCTGGCGCGGAGTGCGGGCCGGAAGCCGCGCACATTGTTTTCGATTTCGTCCGGCCCCAAAGAAAAGGCGGAAGTCGCGGTCGCGCTTCCGCCCTTTTGTCGTTGATCAGATCTGGCCGACGGCCTTCTCTGCAGCGGCGATCTCTGCCTGACGGCGTGCCACTTCGTCACCGATCGGCGGGCCGCGGAAGCGGCGGCTCTCGAAGCCGAACCAGACAGCGCCGGTCAGCACCAGGAAGCCCACGGTGATGTAGAGTGCCCAGTCGTTCGGCGGCTGCACGCCGAGGATGAAGATCAGCACCATGGCGATGATCGAGAGCACCGCGAACAGCTTGAACATGCTCTCACCGAGGTTCCACGGACCCATCTTGTCCCACTTCGAGGTTCCCCAGGCGAAGAGGCCGAGGGTGATCGGGATCGCGAAGGAGAAGAACAGGAAGATGACCGTGCACGAAACGACGATGGTGTAGACCGGCGTCTCGCCGATCGAGACCAGCGACGAGCCCCAGACGAACAGGACCGACAGGATCGAGCCGATCCAGATCGCGGCAACCGGCGTGCGGTAGGTCGGGCTCACCTTGGCAAGCGCCTTGGAGGCCGGCAGGCCGCCGTCACGCGAAAACGCGAAGATCATGCGCGACACCGAGGTCACCGTTGCCAGGCCGCACAGCCACTGGCTGACGAGGATGGCGAGATAGAGGATGTCCTTGATGATTGGGTGCACCTGCGCATCCATCGCCCAGAAGAACACGTTCCAGCCCTGCTTGGCGGCTTCGTCCATGTTCGGGATCATCAGCACGAACGAGCACAGCATGATGTAGCCGAAAAGCGCCGACCAGAGCACCGACGAGACCATGCCACGCGGCACCGAATGGGCGGCTTTGACCGTCTCTTCGGAGGTGTGCGCCGAAGCGTCATAGCCGGTGATCGTGTAGATCGGCAGGAGCAGGCCGAGCAGGAACACCCAGGTGCCCGAGGTCTGGGGCCACACGTTGCCGCCGGCTTCACCGGAGTAGTTGGAGAAGGTGAAGAGACGGGCGATGTCGTAGCTGTCGGCTGCGACCAGGCACACGAGCGCCAGCAGGATCGATGTCGCGAAGATCAGGTAGCCCGAAAAGTCGGTGAGCTTGGCTGTCAGCCCGATGCCCATGTGGTTTACCAGCGCCTGCCCGCCGGTGATGATGGCGAGGAAGACGATGCGCGTCAGAGTCGTATCGGCGAGGCCGAAATAGGGCGTGCCGAAGGAACCCATGAAGAAATAATAGGTGCCGACGTTGATCGCACCGAGAACGGTGACGAGACCGAGCAGGTTGAACCATGCTGTCAGCCAGCCGGTGAAGCGGTTGCCGAGGATCGAACCCCAGTGATAGAGGCCACCCGCAGTCGGATAGGCCGAGCTGATCTGTGCCATGGCAACGGCGAAAACCAAGGAGATGAAGCAGCCAAGCGGCCAACCGATGCCGATCGCGGCGCCCCCCGCGCCGGCGGTCGCCTGGGCGAGCGAGTTGATGCCGCCCGAAAGAATGCAGATGATCGAGAACGACACCGCGAAGTTCGAGAACTGGCTCATGCGCCGCTCGAGCTCCTGGGCATAGCCCATCGAGTGCAGGACGCTCATGTCCTGCTTTTTGTCTGAATCACTGTAGTCCGACATTTTTCTTCCCCTGATTTCTTCAGACCACACCGCCCCATTGCGGCAGGGTCCCATCAACCACCTGCCCCGGCTGGCCGGAACAGGACCGCGGCAACGCCGCTCCCCAGGGTCTTTTATTGTGCTGAAACAGCCGCAGCGCCTTTGCGCAGCAGCCCTTCCAGGTAATCGGCCATGACCCTTTGGCCGATGTCATTGCGAATGAGATCGTTGCGGATCTCGATCATCACATTCGGCAGCCCGTTGTGGACGCCATATTCGATCAGGCTATGGGTAACGCCGTCGGCCGGCCCATAGGGCTCGTTGCGCCGGATGTCGTAGGCAACCTGCCCCTTGGTGGCGGTCGCGAGCATATGGTCGGCAAGCCGGCTGTCGGCATCGTGAAGAACGCCGACTTCGACGGCGCGCGGCTTGCCGAAATAGACGGGCGTGAAACTGTGCATCGTCACGAGAACAGGCGGGCGTCCCGCTGCCTTGCGATCGGATACCAACCGGGCGACGGCATCGTGGAACGGCCGATAGATCTCGTCGACCCGCGCCTGGCGCTCGTCGGCCGACATCGTCCGGTTTCCCGGGATCTCGTAGACCTCGCTGACAGCAGGCATCGCCGCGTCCGCTTCCGGCGGGCGGTTGCAGTCATAGGCAAGGCGGGAGAAGCGCTGGTAGATCAGGGACCCGTCGAGCTTTGTTGCGAGCAGCTTGGCAACCGCAAGCGCACCCGGGTCCCAGGCAATATGACTTTCGAGCGCCTGCTCGCTGAGGCCAAGCGTGCCCAGCCGTTCGGGAACGAGGCGCGAGGCATGCTCGCAGACGAGCACAATATCGCCTTTGCCTGCGGCGTTCTCGATCGCAACCGGATCGCCATCTGCTTCGGTCAAAAGTCGCGTCAACACCGGCATCCCCTCTTGCCCCGTTAGACGTTCGTTAATGAAAAGAATTCTTCAGAGGATGACGCATGTCAATCAAAATCTGAAACGATCTCTTCAAAATTGCGATTGACTCCAATTGTGACAGCGATGTTTAATCTGTCACAAACCGGCTTAAGATCGGTTCAGGGGAGACAATTTGAGCAGCAAGGCGACGTCCACCACCGTGTCGGATGTGATCAACGCCCACTTCACCGTGCTGACCCGCGCGGAGAAGCAATTGGCAGAGACGCTTCTCGACAATTATCCCGTTTCGGGACTCGGTTCGATCACCACGGTTGCCGAGAACGCCGGCGTTTCGACACCGACGGTCGCCCGCATGGTGCAGAAGCTCGGTTTCCGCGGTTTTCCGGATTTCCAGGCAAGGCTGCATCAGGAATTGGAAGCGACGATTTCCAATCCGATCACCAAGCACGACCGCTGGGCTGCCAATGCGCCCGGCACCCACACGCTCAACCGCTTTGCCGACGCGATCACCAGCAATCTGCGCGAGACGCTGACCCAGATCGAGCCGCAGGAGTTCGATCAGGCGGCTGCGCTGATCGCTGACCGCAAGCGCAGCATCTATCTGCTCGGCGGCCGCATCACCCGCTCGCTCGCCGATTATCTCTTCACCCACCTTCAGGTCATTCGGCCGGGGGTCACCGAAATCGCCACCAATGCCAGCGCCTGGCCGCACTATGTGCTCGACATGCGCCAGGGCGACGTACTGATTCTCTTCGACATTCGCCGCTACGAGCAGGAGATGGTGACGCTTGCCAAATCCGCCAGCGAGCGGGGTGTCGAGATCATCCTTTTTACCGATCGCTGGAGTTCACCGGTCGCCAAGTCCGCCTCAAGGGTGTTTCGCTCGCAGATCGAGGTGCCGTCCGCCTGGGACAGCTCCGTCGTCATCCTGTTCTTGATCGAGGCTCTGATCGAGGCCGTTCAGAGTTCGAACTGGGACGAAACCCGGGATCGGATGAAGACGCTTGAGGGCCTGTTCGATTCCACCCGCATCTTTCGCAAACCGGTCTAGGAGAATTCGCCGACACGTTCACAGGATTTCATGCAGTTATGCGACAGTGGCCCGCCGAAGCCAAAAAAGAAATGTTCTTCCAACGACATACGCGGCGCTAACGGATAAACCCCCTGTCACATTACTTTCATCGCATCTCTTTAACAGCTTCGCCGAAATCGACTGAAACCCCACGAATTTGACTAAACCCATAAGGAGAACTCCAGTGATTTCAAAAACCCAACGCCTGCTTTCGCTCTCCACCGCCATTTTCCTGGCGACGACGGCAATCGCCGCTGCCGAACCGAGCGCCGAGCTCATCGAAGCCGCCAAGAAGGAAGGCATGCTGACGACCGTCGCCCTGCCCCACGACTGGTGCGGCTACGGCGACGTCATCGCTTCCTTCAAGGCCAAGTATCCGGAAATCCAGGTCAACGAACTGAACCCGGACGCAGGCTCGGCCGACGAAGTCGAAGCCGTCAAGGCCAACAAGGACAACAAGGGCCCGCAGGCTCCTGACGTCGTCGACGTCGGTCTCGCCTTCGGCCCGCAGATGAAGGCCGAAGGCCTGCTGCAGCCCTACAAGGTCTCCACCTGGGACGAGATCCCGGACAGCGTCAAGGACGCCGAAGGCTACTGGTACGGCGACTACTACGGCGTCATGTCCTTCCTCGTGAACAAGGACCTCGTCCAGAACGCACCGAAGGACTGGGCTGATCTGCTGAAGCCGGAATATGCCGGCCAGGTTGCTCTCGCCGGTGACCCCCGCGCCTCGAACCAGGCGATCCTCGGCGTTCTCGCCGCTGGCCTCGCCAAGGGTGCAAAGTCCGGCAAGGAAGCTGGTGAAGCTGGTCTCGGCTACTTCGCCGAACTGAACAAGGCCGGCAACTTCGTTCCGGTTATCGGCAAGTCGGGCACGCTCGCACAGGGCTCGACCCCGATCGTCGTTGCCTGGGACTACAACGCGCTCGGCTGGGCAAAGACGCTCAACGGCAATCCGCCGACCGAAGTCGTCGTTCCGGCCAGCGGCGTTCTCGCCGGCGTCTACGTTCAGGGCATCTCCGCCTACGCGCCGCACCCGAACGCAGCGAAGCTGTGGATGGAGCACCTCTACTCCGACGAAGGTCAGCTCGGCTGGCTCAAGGGCTTCTGCCACCCGACCCGCTTCAACGCCATGGTCAAGGCCGGCAAGGTTCCGCAGGAGCTGATCGACGCCCTGCCGCCGGCAGCCGCTTACGAGAAGGCCTACTTCCCGACGCTCGAAGAAGTCGACGCCAACAAGGCTGCCGTCACCGGCGGCTGGGATTCCGTCGTCGGCGCGAACGTTCAGTAAGCCTTTCCACAGACATGTCGCCCCGACCGGTTTTCCGGTCGGGGCGCATAGGTTATTCGTAAGAAATTCAAGTCCTTGGAGCGAGATCCGGTAGCCGTGCGCGGCTTCCTCGGTTTCCCGCTTCTTGCTTGCAACAATCGATAACGCCCGCGTGGAAAACGCGGCTTCAGGGGCGCGAACGGAATGTCATCTGCTAAACCCGACGCCAGCCCGCCGGCGCGTCGCCTACCGCTTCACTGGCTGGGCATTCTTCCCTTTGCCGCCTTCGTGACGCTGTTCCTGCTTTTGCCGACGATGAAGATCGTGGTCGGCGCGTTTCAGACGCCCGATGGCAGCTTCACGCTCGACAACATCCGCGGCCTGTTCACGCCCTCGATTCTGGCTGCCTACTGGATCTCCATCAAGATCAGCATCGCCTCGGCGCTTCTCGGCTGCCTGATCGGCTTTGCCATGGCGTCCGCCATCGTCTTCGGCGGCTTGCCGAAGGGGATCCGCGGACCGCTTCTGACCTTCTCGGGCGTCGCCTCCAACTTCGCCGGCGTGCCGCTCGCCTTTGCCTTTCTCGCGACGCTTGGACCTGTCGGCATCGTCACCGTCTTCCTGCGCTCGAACTTCGGGCTCGACCTCCGGATGCTCGGCTTCAACCTGCTGTCCTTCTGGGGGCTGACGGTCACCTATCTGTTCTTCCAGATCCCGCTGATGATCCTGATCATCACGCCGGCACTCGACGGCCTGAAGCGCGAATGGCGCGAGGCCGCCGAGATCCTCGGCGCCACCGGCCTGCAATACTGGCGCATGGTCGCCTTCCCGATCCTGCTTCCGTCGCTGCTCGGCACGCTGGCGCTGCTTTTCGCCAATGCCTTCGGCGCCGTTGCGACCGCGATCGCACTCACCGGCTCGTCGCTCTCGATCGTGCCGATCCTGCTCTTTGCTCAGATCCGCGGCGACGTGCTCGGCAACCCGCATCTCGGTTACGCGCTCGCCTTCGGCATGATCGTCGTCACCGGTATCGCCAACGCGATCTACATCTGGCTGCGCAGCCGCAGCGAAAGGTGGCTGAAATGAAGAAGATCTGGGCCTGGGGAGCCCTCGTTTTCGGCCTCCTCTATTTCACCCTGCCGCTCATCGGCATGACCAACTTCTCCTTGAAGATGCGCCGCGGCGAATACTCCTTCGACGCTTACCAGAAGGTCTTCGCCGACCCACGCTTCCAGGAGACCTTCACCTATTCGGTGCTACAGGCCTTGTTCACGATCCTCTTCGGTGTTCTGCTCGTCGTGCCGACAGCCTACTGGGTCCGCCTCAAGCTGCCGCGGCTGCGCCCCGTCATCGAGTTCATCACGCTGCTGCCGCTGGTCATCCCAGCGATCGTCATCGTCTTCGGGTACATCCGGCTCTACAACACCTCGAGCTGGCTGCCGTTGACGGGCTCGCTCACCGGCACCAACATCCTCCTGATGTTCGGCTATGCGACGCTTGCGCTACCCTACATGTACCGCGCAGTCGACACGGGCCTTCGCACCATCGACGTCGCCACCTTGACCGAGGCCGCCCAAAGCCTCGGCGCCGGATGGACGACGATCCTTGCCAAGATCATTCTGCCGAACGTGCTCGTCGCCGTGCTCTCGGGCGCCTTCCTGACCTTTGCCATCGTCATCGGCGAGTTCACCATGGCGGCCTTGCTCAATCGCCCGGCTTTCGGCCCCTACATGCAGCTCCTGGGCGCCAACCGCGCCTATGAACCGGCCGCACTCGCCGTCATTGCATTCGGCATCACCTGGGGCTGCCTCGGCCTCATCCAGCTCGTCTCGCGCTTTCAAAAAAGCGCGCCTCCTAAGGCCTGAGGACCGCACCCATGAGTTTCCTGTCACTCACCAGCATCAAGAAGTCCTTCGGCCCGGTTCACGTCGTGCACGATTTCAACATGGACATCGAAAAGGGCGAGTTCGTCTCGTTCCTCGGGCCATCGGGCTGCGGCAAGACCACGGTCCTGCGCATGATCGCCGGCTTCGAAAGCCCGACCAGCGGCAAGATCGTCATCAACGGCCGCGACCAGAACTCGCTGAAGCCCAACCAGCGCAACATCGGCATGGTGTTCCAGGCCTATGCGCTGTTTCCCAACATGAACGTGCATGACAACGTCGCCTTCGGCCTCAAGGTCGCAGGTACAGACAAGTCGGAGATCGACGCGAGGGTGAAGCAGATGCTCGGGCTGATCAAGCTCGAGCACCTGGCGGACCGCTTCCCCTACCAGCTCTCCGGTGGTCAGCAGCAGCGCGTTGCGCTTGCCCGCGCCATTGCGGTCAAGCCGCAGGTGCTGCTGCTCGACGAGCCGCTGTCGGCGCTCGACGCCAAGATCCGCGTGTCGCTGCGCGAGGAAATCCGGCAGATCCAGCAACAGCTCGGCATCACCACCGTGTTCGTGACCCATGACCAGGAAGAAGCGCTGTCGATCTCCGATCGCATCGTCGTCATGAATGCCGGCCGCGCCGACCAGATCGGCACCCCCTTCGAGATCTACAACACGCCGTCAACGCGTTTCGTCGCCTCCTTCGTCGGCACGCTCAGCATCATCGAAGGCAAGGTCGCGGACCCGGCCGCGGGTGCCGTCACGATCGGCAACCAGCAGATCGCGCTGAAGGATCCGATTGCCGGCATGAAGGGCGGCGACAGCATTTCGCTGGCGCTTCGTCCCGAAGCGGGCTCGATCGCCGAGGGCGCCACGGGCGACACGTCGCTTGCGGGCGAGGTCGTCTCGACGAGCTTCCTCGGCTCGGTCATCCGCACGCGCCTTCGCGTCGGCGGCGACGTCATCTCCTTCGACATGTTCAACAATCCGGGTGTGGCCCCGCCGGTTTCCGGCGACAACGTCACGCTGCGCTTTGCCGCCAAGGACCTGCTAGTCATTCGCGAATAGTGCTAGCTAAGATGGCGCAGCGTAGTGCTGCGCCATCCGTCGGCCACGAACGAGGATGTGATTATGGCCAAGGCCGAGCCGAGTGCCTTCGTCAGGCATATCCAGGATGAACTCTCCGATCTCGGGCCCGTCCAGATCGACTGCTTCTTCGGCGGCTGGGCCTACCTCGTCGCCGACAAGCGTTTTGCCGTCAGCATCAAGGACCGCCTCTATTTTCGCGTCGACCAGGCGCTGAAGCAGGCACTGGTGGCCGAGAGCTGCCAGCCCTTCACCTATCAGAAAGCCGGAAAGACGGTCGTCGTGCACCGCTTCTACGAAGCCCCGATCGACTGCCTCGACGATCGCGATGCCCTCCTCCATTGGGCCAGACGGGCACTTTCTGCCGAAGACGACGAACTGCGCGCATAACGCCTCACCAAATCCCGAACGCCTTGCCACACATAAACAGTAATGCGATGACGAAGACACACGTGATGGGATACCGGCCAATCGCGGATGCCTCAACAACCCAAAGCTTTAGCTTGAGATGCTCATTGTCGGGTTTCTTCGGGAGTTTTGCCAATCGGAGCGCCTTTGCTGTCACCAAAAGAAAAATTGATGAAGGCTGCTTCTGCTTCGCAGTAACTATGAATCGTCTTGGGTGCGCAAGAGGTTTCTGGCTCGTCATCCCCAGATGAGGGAGCGTTGAAATCTCACGCCTGTTATTCAAGCTTTCCACAGGTGATGCAGCCACCACCGACAGTCAAACAACCCTGCAGATCACCTCGGCTTAGCTAGTACGAAACTGCCGGAAGGAGAATGAGTTTTTCGAGCACCCACCGGACAAGCAAAATTCTGTCGTGATTTCCGGCATTTTCGTCGCACCGTGCGTTTGACCGCGCGCGGTCGCGCTATATAGTCGCGTTGTTCTCAGGGCGGGGCGAAATTCCCCACCGGCGGTAGCGGCCGAAAGGCCGAAGCCCGCGAGCGCCTCAGGGTTTTACCCTGGGGGTCAGCAGATCCGGTCAGATTCCGGAGCCGACGGTCACAGTCCGGATGGAAGAGAGCAAGCAGCAACGTGGGTCCCCGCGACGGGACCTCGCGCGCATGCATGTTCGCCCGACGGGATCATTGGAAAACGCCAAACCCTGAAAGGCTTGAGACCATGACCATTCTTTCCCACCCCGCCGCCAAGATCGCGATCGTTCGTGCCCGCTGGCATGCCGATATCGTCGACCGCTGCGTCGATGCCTTCGTCACGCAATGGACGAAGCTTGGCGGCTCGGCAGCCGACGTCGAGATCTTCGACGTACCCGGCGCGCTCGAAATCCCGCTGCATGCGCAGACGCTGGCCAAGACCGGCCGCTATGCCGCGATCCTCGGCACCGCCTTCGTCGTCGACGGCGGCATCTACCGCCACGATTTCGTCGCCGGCACCGTGCTCGACGGCATGATGCGCGTGCAACTCGACACCAATGTGCCGGTGCTTTCCGCCGTACTGACGCCGCACAATTTCCAGGAAAGCGAACCGCTGATCGCCTTCTTCCGCGAGCACTTCGTTATCAAGGGTACGGAGGCGGCCAACGCCTGCGCCCAGATCCTCGACGCCCGCGCCAAGCTGGCGCTCGTCAACGCCTGATCCGCGAGATGCGGTTGAGGTAGGCTCGCCCCTCATCCGCCCGGTGAGGGGAATGCCCCTCATCCGGCCTGCCGGCCACCTTCTCCCCGCGGGCGGGGAGAAGGACACAAGCGGCACCCTTGTCGCGCAAACTCTTTCCCCGGGGCTACCGAGAACGGCCTTCCACCCGGGTCCATCACAAACTCCGAGGCGGTTCTCGTTCCCTCTCCCCGCCTGCGGGGAGAAGGCTCGCGTGAGGGGGCAGCGGCAGGGGCGAACAGCGCCGAACGCTGCGCTTGAATCAACCTCTGAACCACCTGAATCGGCTCACCAGCTTGAGCCGGCAACGCACTGTTTCGACTCGCAAAATCAATGCGCGGCCTCGTTCTTGCGCAGGCTGCGATCCAGTGCCGCCACGCGGTGCCGGTGCCCCGCCACCTCGTAGCCGACGATGGTGACGACGGGCGCGAGCATCAGGATGATCAGGCACTTGGCCATGTCGAGCCCGGCCATGGCCGCGACCACTGACGCGGCCAGCACCACTGCCGTGCCCGCGAGCAGCCAGAGATGCAACCGCTCCACCTGCTGCATAAGATAGGCGTACATCGCATAGAGCAGCCCGATGTAGCACGCGACGGGCACCGCAACGGTCAGCACCGTTGCGACCGAGCCGATATGCGCCTTGTGCTCGATGTAATAGGCCGCCACATGCAGGCCGGCGCCAGTCGCGACAATCGAGGCGAAGATCGGCATGTGGCCGTAGCCCCAGACGAAGGAGCGTTTTTGACGGTGCCGGTGCAGGATCTCGGCGCTCGGCAGCAGAAAATAGATCCACCACATGCCGAAGGTGAGCCCCGTACCGGCGAGGCAGACGAGCGCGACATCGAGGTTCCAGCCCTGCCCTTCGACCACGGCGGAGATTGAGGCGACCGTGCCGACCACCCCTTCCCCAAGCGCGATGATCGCGAGCAGCCCGTAGCGCTCGGCGATGTGATGGGCATGCCAGGGCGTTCCGCCGTAGCGCATCTCGGCGACATAGGGGCCGACCATCTCGATCGCCGTCAGCCCCACGACCATGACGAAGGTCACCAGCAGCGAGAAATCGAAGAAGATCAGAACGACCCAGCCGAGCTGGGCGAGGCTGATTGCTTTGACATAGGCCATGCAGGCATCCCGTCGTGCCGGGTTCTGCCGGCTGGCGCGCAGCCATTGGAAGAGCATTGCCACCCGCATGACGACATAGCCGAGCACCATGATGCCGTTGTCGAGATGCTCACCCTTGTCGATCGATTCGAACATCGGCGGCAGGCCGATCGCAAGGATCAGCACGCCGAGCATCTGCACCATGGTGACGATGCGGAAGACCCAGTCGTCCGTGTCGTAGGCGGAGGCAAACCAGCTGAAATTGATCCAGGCCCAGCAGATGGAGAAGGTCGCAAGCGCGAAGCCGAAGAGGCCGGAAAAGAAGTGCCCTTCGGCCAGGAAATGAGCAAGCTGCGAAGCCGCCAGGCTAAAGGCGATGACGAAGGTCAGGTCGAACAAGAGTTCGAGCGTCGTCGCCGTCCTGTGATGTTCATGCGTGTCGCGACCGCTCATGCGCGCCACATGGTGGTGCGCGCTTTGATGCGGCTCGGTCGGGGTGGTTTCACTCATGCGGCTACGCCCTTCAATTGACGATCCGCAAGAATATTCAAATATTTGCAGAAGCTTCGTCAAGGCGAAGCGGGAGACCGGACATGAAAACGCCCGGCATCGCTGCCGGGCGCGTCGTCACGATGCCTGAGGGAGGATCAACGGCATCGCGAGATAAGGTAGGCCTTGAACCGGGAACCGGATGCAGACGGCAAGCCGCCCGCCCCTTTCCTCAACCGGCTCTTGCGGCATCCAGGCGATTGATCGCCTCGACATTGCCGGCCGAAGAGCCGTTCGGGTCGAACTCGGACGCGAGCCAGGTGTCGACGATCGACTTTGCAAGCTCCGGACCGATGACGCGGGCGCCCATGGTGATGATCTGGGCGTTGTTCGACTTGGCGGCCCGCTCGGCCGAATAGGTGTCGTGCGTCAGCGCCGCGCGGATGCCCGGCACCTTGTTGGCCGAGATGCATACACCGATGCCGGTACCGCAGAACAGGATGCCGCGGTCATGCTTGCCCTCGACAACCTGCTGCGCCAGGTTCTGTGCGAGGTCCGCATAGAAGCCGGACTGGCTGAGATCCACGACTTCCACGTCGCTGCGGCCACCGAGATGGGCGGCAATGACATCCAGCAGGGGCTTGCCGGCGCTGTCGGCTCCGATTGCAATCTTCATGATTGTTCCTTTCCTTCTTCTTGAGCTGCAACGGCTGGGGGCTCAGATCGCCTTGGCGACACGCTGCAGAATGTCGAGATAGCCAGTGACGTCCCAGGCGGAGCGGCCGATGAAGAGGCCGTCGATATGCGCCTGGGTGATCAGTTCTTCGCAATTGCCGGGATTGACGCTGCCGCCGTAGAGCACCGGCACGCGACGGCCGAGGGCGGCTTCCGCCACCTCTGCGATGCGCTTGTGGCGCTCGTCGGCATAGTCAGCCGTCGCCGGAATGCCGTTGACGCCGATTGCCCAGACCGGCTCGTAGGCCAGCAGGATCGTCGCCTTCTTCGCCGCGCCTTCGAGAAGTGCCAGCGCGCCTTCGACCTGGCGCTTCAGCACCTGATCCGCCTCGCCCGCTTCGCGCTCGGAAAGCGTCTCGCCGATGCAGATCAGCGGCGCCAGACCATGGCGCACGGCGGCTGCCGTCTTCAGGCCGAGGGTGCGGTCAGTCTCGCCGAAATGCTCGCGCCGCTCGCTGTGGCCGAGCTCGACCACATCGAGGTTGCAATCCGCAAGCATCGGCGGCGACACCTCGCCGGTCCAGGCGCCGGCATCGTCCCAATGCATGTTCTGCGCGCCGACCTTGACGCTGGTGCCGGAAAGTCGCGCCTTGACCTCACGCACCGCCGTGAACGGCGGAATGACAAAGCGCTGGATCCGCTCGTCCCGTGATGCGTCGGCAGCCGCCAGGCCGTCGGCAAAGACCATCGCCTCGGCAAGCGTCTTGTTCATCTTCCAGCTGGTGCCGACCCAAAGGCCTGACTTGCTCATGCTTTCTCCTTGAGATTGTCGATCCTGACCAGCCGGATGCCTGCCTCTTCGAGCGGTGCAGCATGTTCGGCCGAAACTTCAGCGCCGGTCAGCACCGCGTCGAAAGAATCGAGCCCGGTCAGGAAATGGAGCGCAGAGCGCCCGAATTTGTCGTGGTCCACTAAGAGGTATTTGCGCTTGGCCGCCTTCACCATCAGGCGCTTGGCCTGCACCACCTCCTGGTCCTGGTGGAAGGCCGTGGTGCCTTCGATGGCAGAACTGGAAAGAAAGGCGATATCGACGCGCAGCGACCGCAGCGCCTCGTCGGTGACGATGCCGAAGAAGCCGTTGAACTTCTTGTTGTATTGGCCGCCGAGCGCGATGACGGTGATGCCCGCAGCACCCGAGAGGCTGGTGATCACGCCGAGATTGTTGGTGATGACCGTCAGCGGCCGGATGTCGCGGATGCAATCGGCGATCGCGCCGGTGGTCGAACTGTCGTCGATGAGGATGCTCTGCCCCGGCTCGATCAGGCTCGCCGCATGTTCGGCGATCCGCCGCTTTTCGGAGATGGCGATCTTCTCGCGGTAGCGGAAATCGCTTTCGAATTGCGGGCTCGACTGGATCGAGGCGCCGCCATGGACCTTGCGCAAGAGGCCCGCCTGCTCGAGGTCGTCGAGGTCGCGATGCACTGTCATCTTGCTGACGCCGAAGCGCAATGAGAGGTCTTCGACGGAGGCCGTTCCGGCCTCCATCAGCACATCCATGATCGCCTGTCGCCTGTCTTCCGGCTTCATCGTCTCGGTCCCGATCACGCGCAGCCTCGACCACGCTCACCGTGAGAAGATAACACCTATTTGTGATATTTCAATTTGCACAACGTGATTTTGTGATCTTTCAGTGTGATTTTCCTGTGCGATTGAAGCCCGTATCGATATGCGGCTCCCAGAATTCGACCGACTCCCGGATCATCTCGACGACGTTGTGGTCCGTCGGCTCGCGTTCGCGGAAGGAAAGCTCCAGGCAGATCTCGTTGTCGGTGCCGCCACCGGCCTTGACTGCGCCGATCAGCTTCTCCGGCGTGATGCGGCCGTCGCGGTTGTAGGCGGCGGTGAACGGCCAATGGCCGCCCTTGTTCATCGAGGATTGCTTGATGTGGATGATCGGCGAGCGCTCAGGGAAAGCCGCCGCCCAGGCATAGGGATCGATGTCGTCGGGGTTGTCGGAGGTGACGTCGCCGTGGTCGATATCGACCATCATCTTCATCGGGATCGGCAAATGGGCTTCGGCGAGCCGCCGGTCGAGCGCACGGCATTCCTCGATCGTGTGGCCGAACTCGCGCCCGACCGACATCGGCTCCCAGAAGACATAGGAGAGCCCCGCCGCCTTGCCGTGCTCGGCAACTTCGCGCCAGCAGTCGATGGCGATCCGCATCATCGCCTCGCGCCGCGACGGGTCGTCGTAATCGCGAAGCGTGAAGATCGCGAACTGCGTGCCCATGCCCGAGGCGCCAAGTTCGGCGGAGATATCGGCGAAGGTCTTGAACCAGTCGACATAGTAGCGCCTGACATCCGGGTCCGGATGGCCGAAATGATTGAGCCGACCATAGGGGCCGGTCATGCCGGAGGTGATCTTCACGCCGGTACGGTCGAGCGCCCGACGAAACTGCCTGACGGTCTTGGCGATCGTTGCCGCCGGCCAGCCGGGATTGACGAACTCGTGGGTGAGCTGGACGTAGCCGATGCGGATCTTCTCGGCGATCGTGTCGATCAGGTCGTCAGGCTCGGCGAAGCGGTTGACCAGCGGATTGGTGTTGAGCGACAGCGTGAAGGCCACGACCTTACTCCCGGCTACCAGAGAAATTTCGGAAGGATGAAATCGGGGTTGGCGCCGTGTTCGGCAAAGAGCTTGCGGCGCTCCGCGTCCGAGGCGCGCTCCAGGATCCCCGTCGTCACCAGTATCGAGTGAAGTCCCGCGCTCGCGGCACCGGCAATGTCATGCTCGATGCTGTCGCCGATCGCGCAGACACGCGCCGGATTCGGATGGCCGAGGAATTCCAGCGCGGCTGCATAGATGTCGGCAAAGGGCTTGCCGATCCAGCGCACACCGCCGCCAAGCTCTTCGTAGAGCTCGGCGATACGCCCGGCGCCGAAGGCGGTACCTTCCTTGGTCAGCATCACCTTGTCCGGATTGGTGCACAGGCAGGGCACGCCGCGTCTGGCGGCCGGCGCCAAAAGCGCCTCGTAGTGGGAAAGCGGATGGACATCGCCCTCGCTCGCGGCGAGCAGCACGAAATCGGCATCGGCACCACTGGTCGTGCGTTCGAGGTCTAACCCCGTCAGCGGCGAGAGGTCACCGTCGCGACTGATCACCAGGCACTTGCGCCGCCCACCGGTGGCACCCTCGCCCTCCCGCCTGAGAATCTGCCAGGCGACCTCGCCCGAGGTCAGGAACCAATCCCAGCTCCCCGCGACGAAACCGAGATCGACGAGGCGACGGTCGTTTTCCGCCGAGCGCTTGCCGGAATTCGAGAGGATGATGATGCGCTTTCCCGCATCCTTCAGCTTGACCAGCGTTTCGGCCGCACCCGGATAGGGCCCGCGGCCATCGCGCAGCACGCCGAACTGATCGATCAGGAAGGCGTCGTAGCGATCGGCAATCTCGCCAAGTCTCGCTATCGCAGTCGTTTGAGCAAACGTCACAGCACACCAGCCTTTCTGGCACCGGCCAGCGCCAGCCGTGCCGTGCCGGCCGCCGCCTCCTCGGACAGGACGGGCAGGAACGGCACGCCGAGCTTGCGCGCCCGGATCGCGCTCCAGGCCGCGTTCTTGGCGCCGCCGCCGACACTGCGAAGCGATCGGAGCCCCGGTCCGCCAAGCGACGCCAGCCGCTGATAGGCGAGGCTCTCGACGCCGGCGATGCCCTCGAAGATTGCCTTGAGGAAGGTCGCGTCATCGGCCGGCCGCGGGCTCATGCGCGGGGCGAAATCCGGATCGGCGATTGGGAAGCGCTCGCCGGGCTTCACCAGCGGATAATAGTCGAGCCCGGTGTCGACGGCCGGATCGATCCCGGCCGAAAGTGCAACGATCCGCTCCGGCGAGAAATGCTCGGCCAGCACCACCCCGCCCGTATTGGACGCCCCGCCGGCGAGCCACATCTCGCCGATGCGGTGACTGTAGAGCCCGTATTCCGGCGCAAAAAGCGGACGGTCGGACAGCATCTTCACCGTCAGCGTCGTGCCGAGCGCGCTGACGCCGTCGCCCGGTCGATCGGCGCCAGTGGCGAGAAACGAGGCGCATCCGTCCGTGGTACCGGCAACGACCACCACCTCACTTGAAAGCCCGAAGGCTTCGGCCGCTTCCGGCGAGATCGTCGCGATCGGCGCACCAGCCGGCAGCACATCCGGCAGCAGTTCGACGCGGGCGCCGGTCTTTTCCATCCAATCGGGCCAGGACCGCGACACGGGATCGTAGCCGGTCTTCAGCGCATTGTTCTCGTCGGAGACATCGTAGAGCCCGGTGAAATGCCCGGCCAGCCAATCGGCCTGATGGATCACCCGGAACACGTCCGGCATAGTCTGGAAAGCGAGAAGCTTGGCAAGGCCGGATGTCGCGCCATGGGCCGCACTTTCGCGCGGCGCATGGGCAGAGACCGCATCGAGCGGTGCGCGGTCGGCAACCGGGTCGTTGTACATCATAGGCGTTGCCAACGGCGCGCCCGCATGATCGACCGGCAGCATCGTGCCCGATGTACCGTCGATCGAAAGTGCAACGACCTTCTGCCTGTCGGTACCCCCAAGCGCTTCTTCGAGCGCCGCCTGCACGGCCTTCCACCAGCCGATCGGATCGCGGTGATCCGCAGAAAAAACCGAGAGCTTCGCTGCACCCGATGCCACGATCGTGCCATCCGCCACCATCGCGACCGCACGGGCGCCCGAGGTGCCAAGGTCGATGCCGACGACCAGCTTGCGATTGTCGCCGCTCATTGCAGCACCTGTCCGGCGCGATTGAGCTGCTGGCGGTATTTCTCGGCGTCCCAGCCGAGAAGCTCGGCGTTCTCCGCCTCGGTCAGGTAGCGAAGCCGTGCGTCCGCCGGAATGCGTGCCGTCACGTCGGCAAGGCACCGCGCCATGGCGAAGGCACCGGCAGAAATCTCCTTCTGCACGAGCACGCCCTTGCCCGGGAAGAGCAGCAAGGGTGGCAGGCTGTCGCCGCTCGCACGCCGCTTCGTCTCGATCGAAAGCGCGGTCTCGCCGGGCGCGGCGACCGCCACCCCCTTGCCGAGGAAGATGACGTGATCCGGATAAAGGCTGCCGCCGGCAGCAAGCCGGCAACTGTCGAGATCGGCGGCGACCGAATGCAAGGCAATGTCCTCCGGCAGCCGGTAATCGCTGTCGACCGCAAGCCGACCGAGCGACGCGAGATCGGCGGCCAGCGCCTGCCGACGCGTGTCGGTCAGGCGGCGGGTAATGTCGGTGAGCAGGATCGCCGCGTCGACCACGGTTTCAGCGGCGACGACCAGGCCGTGATTGCCGAGGATCAGAACCGACGTGTTGTCCTGCATGCGCTCAGCGATCGCTCTTGCAAGCGGCAGGCCCGGGCGGGCATAGGGCACGAAAACATGGGGGTAGCCGGCAAGCCGCTCAGCAGTGATCGCCGCACCGTTGGTCTGCACCGCCGTCGCGATCGTCTCGACGCAGTGCACATGCACCACCACCTTCTGCGGCATCAGCGCATGCACGGTGGTTTCGATCGAGGGGCGCAGGCCCGAAGGGTTGCGCTCGGTTATCACGAAATCCTGCGCCTTCTCGGTTGCCGGGTCGTTCGCTTCCAACGCATTGAGCAAGGGCTCGAGCGCCACCGGCACCATGACGTCGCGCTGGCGCGCATGCGCCAGCCACAGGCCCGAGGCCTTGATCCAGAGCGTACCGCCCTCCTTGATCGAGGTATTGCCGCCCGCCCCCTGCACCAGCAGCGGATCCGCCCCGACGCGGGCCGAAAGATCGAGAAGCGCTTCGAATTCCAGACTTCGCATCCGTTCTCCTTCAGGCCGCGGCCTGCTGGCGGTCCAGCCAATGAGTAAAGGCCTGCCGCTCGGCCGGCGTCATGTGCAGGCCATGCTTGGTGCGCCGGTCGAGAATGTCGTCCGCCGTCAGCGCCCATTCGTTTTCGATGAGGAAACGCGCCTCGCGCTCGCGAAAGAGCGAACCGAAAGCCGGGCCGAGATCATCAAGCGATGTAGCGCCGGCAAGCAGCGCATGCGTGCGGGTGCCATAGAGCCGCGCATAGTGTTTGGCGAGATCCGATGGCAACCAGCGATAGCGCGCCTTCAACTCACCCAGGAACAGATCGAAATCGGCCGCCGCCATGTCGCCGCCCGGCAGATGCGCCTTCGCCGTCCAGGCCGGCCCCATCTTGGGGAAAAACGGCTTCAGCCGCTCCAGCGCATGTTCGGAAAGCTTGCGGAAAGTGGTGATCTTGCCACCGAAGACCGAGAGCAACGGCGCCTGGTTGTCAGTCGCATCGACCTCGAAAATATAGTCACGGGTGACGGCCGAGGGGTTTTCGGCATTGTCGTCATAGAGCGGTCGTACGCCGGAGAAGCTGTAGACGATATCGTCCGACGTCAGCTGCTGCTTGAAGTAGCGGTTCACCGATTTCAAGAGATAGGCGATCTCGTTGCCGTCGGCGGTCACGTCCTCCGGACGGCCTTCGTAGGGGATATCCGTCGTGCCGATCAGCGCCAGGTCGTCCTGGTAGGGATTGATGAAGATGACCCGCTTGTCCGGGTTCTGCACCAGATAGGCCTGCCGCCCCTCCCAGAATTTCGGCACGACGATGTGGCTGCCCTTGACGAGGCGCACGCTGCGGGTGGAGTTAAGGCCCCCGATCCGGCCGATGACGTCGTTGACCCACGGACCGGCGGTGTTGACGACACAGCGCGCCCTCGCCTCGGTCTTGGCGCCGGTGCGCGTGTCGGTCATCTCGATAAACCAGAGCCCGTCCCGCCTTCGGATCGCGCTGCAGGCGGTCCGGGTCAACACCCGGGCGCCACGAGCGGTGGCATCGAGAGCGTTGAGCACCACGAGGCGCGCGTCATCGACCCAACAGTCGGAATATTCGAACGCTTTGCGATAATCGCGCTTGATCGGCGCGCCCTCGGGCGCCGTCGCAAGGTTGAGGCTGCGGGTGCCCGGCAGGCGTTTGCGCCCGCCGAGATGGTCGTAGAGGAACAGCCCGAGCCGGACGAGCCAGGCCGGGCGGTCCTGAGGGTTATGCGGCAGCACGAAGCGCATCGGCCAGATGATGTGCGGCGCAGACTCCAAAAGCACCTCGCGCTCGATCAGCGCCTCGCGCACCAGCCGGAACTCGTAATATTCGAGATAACGCAGGCCGCCATGCACCAGCTTGCCGGAGCGCGAGCTGGTGCCCTGCGCCAGGTCGTCCTTTTCGCACAACAGCACCGAGAGCCCGCGCCCGGCCGCATCGCGCGCGATGCCCGCACCATTGACGCCGCCGCCGACGACGAACAGATCGTATATTCCGGTCTCGGAACTCACTATCGTTGCTCCTGTCATCAGCACGGATTGACCGGCGGCAGACCGGCGATGTAGCGGCGGACTTCCTCGGCCGCCATTTCGGCGGCGAAGGTGACGGTGCGTACCGAGGCGCCGGCAATATGCGGCGTCAGCGTCACATTCGCCAGTTGCAGCAGTGGCCAGTCTTTCGGCACCGGCTCGATCGCGAAGGTTTCGAGCATCGCCGCCGACAGATGGCCGCTCACCAGGTTCTCATAAAGGGCGTCGTAGTCGCAGAGCGGACCGCGCGCCGTGTTCACGAAGATCGCGCCCGGCCTCATCCTGGCGAAGGTCTCGGCGTTCATCATGTTGCGTGTCTCCTCCGTGACGCGCGGATGCAAGGTCACGACATCGGAACGGGAGAGAAGCGTGTCGAGCGACACCTGCTCGACGCCGGCGTTCAGATCATCGGCCGAGAGCTGTACATAGGGATCGTGCACCAGCACCTTGGTGCCGAAGGCGCGCAAAAGGCGCACCACCTTGGTGCCGATATTGCCGTAGCCGATGACGCCGACGGTCATTTCGCAGAGCTCGCGACCGGTGCGATCGGCGCGGTAGAGATCGCCCCGCCACTCGCCCTTGCGCAAGGCTTCGTGGCCGGTGCGGATCAGCCGCGTTTCGGCGAGAATGGCACCAAGCGTGAACTCGGCAACGGCGTTGGCATTGCGGCCGGGCGTGTTGACGACGCGAACGCCGGCATCGCGTGCGGCCCCCATGTCGATGTTGACAGGACCGCCGCGCGAGACGGCAACGAGCCTCAAGCCGGGCAGTGCCTGAAGCATTCCGCGCGACAGCGGCGCCAGCTGCGTCACCAGGATCTCGGCGTCACCGATGAAGTCGATAATGTCCTCCGGCTTGCCTAGATATTCCTTGAGCCCGTCCATGCCCTCGACGGCATAGCCGTGCTCCATCGGCACATCCGGCCAGGGCAGTTCGAGCGTGCGGATGTCATGGCCGTTGCCGGTCGCCTCGACGATCTTGTCGCGAAACACGTCCGGCAGCATGAACCGGTCGCCGATAATGGCTATCTTCTTCATTTCGATGTTTCCTGTTGAGTTCCCGCGGCCGCACCTTGGGAGAGTGCGTGCCAGACGGGCCTGAGCGCTGTGCGCGACTGCTGGTAGGTGGGAAAGAGTTCGTTGTAGCGGCGGGCAAGCGCCGGATCGGCGGCCTCCGCGGGGCGCTGATAGGGCGTCACCCAATCGCCGAGGCAATCGGCCATCGAGGGATAGATGCCGAGCGAGACGGCGGCGATCATCGCGGCACCGGCAGCACCGGCCTCTTCCCGCTCGCTCGTCTGGACGCTGGCGCCAAGGGCAGCACCGAGGATGCGGCGGAGCGAGGCGCTGCGGGCAGCTCCCCCCGTCAGCCGGATGCGGCCTGGAAGCGGCCCCATCTCGGCGTAGCAATCGCGCGCCGCCATGGCGAGCCCGTCGAACACCGCCTTTACCATGTCGGGAAAGCCGTGGGTGATCGACAGCCCGACGAAGGACGCCCGCGCCGTTGCGTCGACGAAGGGGCCACGCTCGCCGGCTTCCGAGATATAGGGCTGGAAGATCAATGGCGTGTCCTTGGCATCGGCCAGCCAGCCGTCGACAAGAGCGAGCAACTCGCTCTTGGATTTCTCGACCCCCATGCCCTTCAAGAGGCCTGAGGCCAGCGAGAGGATCCAGTCGATATTGAGCGTCGCGGCCATGTTCGACTGCATCTGCGCATAGGCGCCGGGGATCGGCATGCACATGGTGTAGCCGGTCAAGTCCCGGTTCAGCCGCACATCGTCGGCGCCATTGGCGAGCCGCATGTGCATGCCGGTCGAGCCGATGATCGAGCAGCCGGTATCAGTGCCCGGATCGTAGAGCCCGGCGCCAAGGGCTGTGCAGACGACATCGACGTAGCCGAGCACGATGGGCGTGCCCTCGGTGAGCCCGGTGATCCCGGCCGCTTCCGCCGAAAGCGGATGATGGGTCGCCGCTCCGTCGACGATCTCGGGCAGCACATGCTTCAGCTTTTCAAGGCCGAGAAAGCGGATGACATCGTCGCTGTAGCTGCGGCTGCGGAAATTGCCGAAACTGAAATTCGCCTCGGAGGGATCGGTGGCGCGTTTGCCCGTCAGCTTGAAATAGAGCCAGTCCTTGCAATGAAAGGTGGTGGCGACGCCTGAGAGCATCTCGGGCGCATGGTCGCGCATCCAGCGAAGCTGCGGCCCCTGCTGGCAGGCGGCAAGGCCAGAGCCGGTGCTTTCGAAGCGGGCGATATCGCCGCTGTCGGCGCGCAGCCGCTCGACGGTCTCGCCGGCGCGCGCGTCGAGCCACAGCCAGCCCTTGCCGACCGGCACGCCGGCCTTGTCGATCATCCATGTGCCGTCGCCCTGACCGGTCACTGCGATCGCGGCGACACGGCCGGCGAGGTTCTCGATCTTGTCGGAGAGCTGCTTCAGCGTCGTTGCCGCGTCGGCCCAGGTGCGGTCGAGATCCTGCACGCTGCCGGCGCGGCCGACCGGCTCATAGGCGTTCGGCAAGGCGGCCATGGCCAGCTGCCGGCCGGCGAGATCGAAGGCCACCGACTTGATGACCGACGTTCCCGCATCGATGCCGATGAGGATGTCCCGCATCAGGCGAGCTCCTGTCCATGGCTGATCGCCCGGCCGCTTTCCCCGTCGAAGACATGCAGGCTCGACGGATCGAGATGAATGCCGATCGGCTGACCGACATCGAGTTGCGTGCGGTCGTGCTCGACCAGCACCATGGTGCCGCCGGCAAAATCCGCGGCAATATGGGTCTGGTCGCCGAGCCACTGGTTGACGGCAACGCGGCCGGTGACGCCGTCGGCGCTGCGGCGCACCGAATAGGGTCGGATGCCGAGCACCACCTTCTGCCGCTTGATGAGTTCGTCGCGCACCGCATGCGAAAAGTCCGAGGCCGCATATTCGAGCCGGACGCCGTCCTTGAGGCCGAAGGCCATCCTGCTTTCGGAACCGGTGACGCTCGCCTCAAACACGTTCATCGGCGGCTCGCCGACGAAAGTGCCGGTGAAGAGATTGGCCGGCCGTTCCTTGATCTTCTGCGGCGTGTCGAACTGCTGCAGCACGCCGCCTTCCATCACGGCGATGCGGTCAGCAAGCGCGTTCGCCTCGGTCTGGTCGTGGGTGACGAGGATCGCCGTCAGACCGCGCTCCTTGATGAAATGCTTGATGCGGCCGCGCAAAAGCGCCCGCAGCTGCGGCTCCAATTGCCCCATCGGCTCGTCGAGCAGATGCAGGCTGGCATCGCGGATCAGCGCCCGGCCGAGCGAGGCGCGCTGTTGCTGGCCGCCGGAAATCGAGCTCGGGTAGCGGCCGAGAATGTCCTCGATCTCAAGCAGCTTGGCGATGCCAGCCACCTTCTCGTCGACAACAGCTTGCGAGAGCTTCGAGGCTTTCAGCGCGAAGGCGATGTTTTCGCGCACCGTCAGCGGCGGGTAGAGCGAATAGCCTTCGAACGCCATGGCGACGTTGCGGCGGACCGGCGGCAGGGTCTGGACCTCTTTGCCTGCAAGCGAGATCGTTCCGCGCGAGACCGCCTCGAAGCCGGCGATCATGCGCAAGGTCGAAGTCTTGCCGCATCCGGAGGAGCCGAGCAAAGCGATGATCTCGCCCTTTCGCACATCCATGTTCAGCTTCTTCACGGCATGCACGCCGAAGTCGACGGGGCCGTAGAACTTGTCGACGTCCTTGATCAAAAGAGCGGTGTCGGTCATGCCGCTTCTCCATTGCGCTTGGCTGCAAGGTCGGCGCGCGGCAAAAGAGCGCCGCTCGTCTTGTCGAAGAGAAAGGCCTGCGCGCCATTGACGGCAATATGGGCAGGTCCGGCGGTCGGACCAGGCGTGCCGGCCGGACGCGACACCAGGATTTCGCGGCCGCGTGCCGTCAGCGCCAGCGTCACGGTCTTTTCGTTGAGCGGCGTTTCCGCCTCGACCGTCACAGGAATGGCGCCAGGTGCTGCCGCATCGACGAAACTGATCGCCTCCGGCCTGAGCCCGATAACGCACGGACTGCCGACGACATCGGCGCCATAGTCGCCGAGCCGCACCCGTACATTCGAGAGCTCGACGAAGACGTCTCCGCCGCTGCGCTGCGGCGTGACATCCAGCAGGTTGATCGTCGGATCGCCGAAGAGCCGTGCGATCTCGATGTCGGCGGGCGCGTTGTAGATCTCTTGCGGCGTGCCGATCTGGCGGATTCGGCCTGAGGCCATGACCGCGATCCGGTCGCCGAGCGCCATCGCCTCCTTGTAGTCTTGGGTGACGTAGACGACGGTGGCGCCTTGCGCTGCGAGCAGTCGCGGCAGTTCCAGCCGCATCTCGAAGCGGAGCTTCGCGTCGACGTTGCGCAAGGGATCATCGAGGAGAAGCAGCGGCGGCGAGCCGACAAGCGCACGGGCAAGTGCCGTGCGCTGCTTCTGACCGTTCGACAGTGCCTTCGGGTGATGCGTCAGCACATGGTCGATCTTTAAGAGCTTGGCGACCTTCTGCACGCCTGCCGCTATTTTCTCCTTCGACGATCGCGTCGCCGTCAGCGGGCTTGCAATGTTGTCGAAGGCACTCATGTGCGGGAAGAGCGCGAAGTTCTGGAAGGCCATGCCGACGCCGCGATGTTCGGCATCGACATCGGTCATGTCCTCGCCGCCGATCAGCACCCTGCCCTCGTCCGGCTCAATAACGCCGGCCACCAGGCGGAGCAGCACGGTCTTGCCGGCGCCGGAGGGGCCGAAGAGCACCAGCCGCTCGCCATCGGCGACATCGAGCGTAAGATCGTCGAGAACCGTGTGGCTCTTGTAGCGCTTGACGATGTTTTGCAGTTGCAACGTGGTCATGAGTTACCCTTTCACCGCGCCGAGCGACAGGCCTTCGACAAGGTAGCGCTGGGCGTAGAGTGCAAGTGCGAGCGTCGGCGTGACGGAAAGCACGATGGCCGCCGCGATCTGCCCGTATTGGATGCCCGATGAGGTGATGAAGGCAAGGGCACCGACCGTCACCGGCTGCTTGTCGGCGGACGCCAGCACCAGCGCGAAGACGAAGTTGTTCCAGGCGAAGATGAAGGCGAGCAGGCCGGCAGCGGCAATGCCGGGACCGGCAAGCGGCAACGCGATCTTGCGGAAGGTCGCAAACCAGGAATGGCCGGCGATGCGATAGGCATATTCGACGTCGGCCGAAATGTCCTCGAAGTAGCCGCGCACGATCCAGAGAATCAGCGGCAGGCAGATCAGCTGGTAGACCCAGATCAGGCCGAAGTAAGTGTTGGAGAGCCCGAGCCACTGGAAGTACTGCGTCAGCGGCAGAAGCACCAGCAGCGGCGGCGCGAAGCGGAAAGACAGCAGCGTGAACGCGATGTCTTCCGATCCTTTGAACTTGTGGCGGGCAAAGGCATAGGCCGCGGGCACGCCGAGCACCAGCGCCACGGCGACGGAGGCGACCGACAGGAAGATCGAGTTGCCGAGATTGCGCATGAAGGCGATGTCGAGCGTTCCGGCCGCCGTCTGCAGCTTGCCGGTGATCAGCGCCGCATAGTTGGAAAGCGTCGGCGAAAACACGACCGATGGCGGGATCGCGAGGATCGTCTCGTTCGTCTGGAACGACATCAGGAAGATCCAGAAGATCGGGAACATGAAGAAGACGACGACGAGCGTGAGGGCGAGACCGCGCAAGGTCCGTTCGAGCGGAGACATGGTTTCCATTGGTCCCTCCTTTACGCTTCGCCGCGTGCGCGTTCGCGCAGCCGCAGCCAGTTCTTGATGAAGACGTTGGACAGCGTGTAGGTGATCGCCCACAGGATGATCAGCAGTGCCGCCGACCGGCCGACATTGGTCGACTGGAAGAAGTTGAGATAGGCCTCGACCTGGAAGACGGTGAGCGTGTTGCCGGGCCCGCCCTGGGTCATCGCATAGATGATGTCGAACTGCTGGATACTGTCGAGCAACCGGAACAGCGTTGCCGTCAGGATGTAAGGTGTGAGCATCGGAAGCGTGATGCGGAAGAAGACGAAGCTGCGCGGCACGCCATCAAGGGCCGCCGCCTCGAAGGGCTGCGTCGGCAGCGAGCGCAGGCCCGCAAGCAGCAGGATCATGATGAAGGGCGTATAGACCCAGATGTCGACGAGCACGACGGTGAGCAGCGCTGTGTCCGGCGAGGACGCCCAGCGGAAATCATGCAGTCCGATCAGGCTTGCGAGATAGCTGAGGATACCGAAGCTCGGATTGGTCATCAGCTTCCACATCAAGGCGGCCAGCGCCGGCGCGATCATCAGCGGCAAAAGCAGCATGATCGAGATGAAGTTGTTGACCGCGGAGCGCCGCTGCAGAAGCAGCGCGATGCCGAGACCGAGCAGCAGTTCCAGCGTCACGGTGAGGCCGGCATAGAGCAGCGACACTTTCAGCGTGTTCCAGAAGGCCGGGTCGGTGAAGAAGTTGAGGTAGTTTTCGCCCCAGTTGAACTGGCGCGCCCAGGGCTGGCTCAACCGGTAGCGCTGGAAGGAGTAGATGACCGCCGTGAAGAACGGGATGAGGATGCCGATGCAGACCAGCAGCGCCGGCAGGCTCAGCACATAGGGAAGCATCTTCCTGCTGATCCTGAAACCGGAGGCTGGTCTCTTGAGGGTTTCTGTTGAAGCCATGTCGAGCTCCGTTCCTGACGTCTTTAAAGAGCACGCGGCACGCGGCAGCCTTCAGGCGCCGCGCCAGTTCCTCGGCATCTCAGGTTGATTTCGGCGCGACCTCAAACCGGTCGCAACAGGCCGGTCGAGCCGGCATCTCGGGATCCCCGGCGCGTGCTGGCGCCGGGGATCGCTTGGGAGGCCTATCAGCCGAGACCCGCCTCTTGGAGCTGGCGGTTGATGCTTTCCACGAGCTGGTCGAGACCTTCATCGACCGGCACCTGCTTGGCGACCATCTTCTGCAGCGTCGACGCCCATTCGGTGGTCACGTCGAAGAACAGCGGCTGCGGCGTGAACTTGATGGAGGCGCCGGCGGCCGAGGCGTCGAACATTTCGACATAACCCGGATACTTGCCGTTCAGCTTTTCGCGGAAGATCTCGTCCTTCCAGATCGACTGGCGAACCGGATCGACGAAGTCCATCTTGGTGGCGCCGAACAGCGCATGCTCCGGACCGGAAGCCCATTGCAGGAAGTACCAGGTGGCGTCCTTGTCCTTAGAGAAGTTGGACATGGCAAGCGACCAGATCCAGATGTTCGGCGTCGAGGCGGTCGCTTCGGGGTTGGCGGCAAAGGCGGCATAGCCGAGCTTGCCGGCCATCTTGTTGTCGCCACCGTTCATGAAGTAGCCGAGGCAATCGGCGTCAAAGATCATCGCCGAAGCGCCGGCGCCAAGGTCGGTGCCGACCTGATACCAGGTGTAAGTCGACCAGTCCTTCGGACCACTTTCCTGGATCATCTGCACGAACTTGGCGTGGTAGGCCTTGGATTCCGCCGTGCCCATCGCCGCTGACAGCTTGCCGTCGGCCGAGACGTTCAGGTCCTTCTGGTTGAAGTTGGCATAACCCGACAGGAAGCCCGGATGGATCGTCGCCCAGGAGCGCGAACCGCGAACGCCGATGCCGTAGATGCCACCGATGTCCTTCTGCAGCTTGGCCGCAACCGTGATCATGTCGTCGAGGTTCTTCGGCAGCTCGACGCCGGCCTTGTCGAACATCTCGCGGTTATAGGTGATGTTGTTCTGCTCGAACGCCCACGGAATGCACCACTGCTTGGCGTCTTCCGAGCCGAGCGCCCCGCCCGGCTGGCCGTTCCAGGCGCAGGAATTCTTCACGCCTGCGAGGAAATCGTCCCAGTTGTAGTTGGGGTTGGTCTTGGCCGGATCCTTGATCCATTCGTTGAGGTCGGCGATCCAGCCGGCCGGTCCATAGGTCCAGGTCATGTAGGCGCCGGTCATGAAGGCATCGTATTCTGCCGAGCCCGAAGACAACGCCGCCGTCACCTTGTCGAAATAGACGTCTTCCGGAAACACGTCATAGGTAACGTCGATGCCGGTCAGGTCCTTGAAGGCCTGCAGGTTGGCGATCATCGCATCGGCGTAAGGGTGCTTGTTCAAAAGCAGCTTCAGCTTCTTGCCCGAATGCGCCTTCCAGTCGAAATCGGCGGCGAGCGCCTGCGTCGACATCATGTTGAACAACGTGCCGGCCGTGCCGGCTGCCAGGCCTGCAGCCCCCAATCCCTTGAGCATGCCGCGGCGGTCCACCTCCCCACGCAGGAATGCGCTGATGAGGTCCTTCTCCTTCTCGTACATTCGTCTTCTCCTCCGTTGCGGGTATGATTGCGACTGCCGGCTACCCCACCGGTATTCCTCCCGTTAAGGCCCGGATGGCAGATCCTCCCTGCCCTCCGCATGCCTCGAATGTGTCAGCGCCTCATGCGCCGTCGGCGGCCAGCGCCCTCGCAGTCCTCTCGTCGGTAATGAGACCGCTCAATTGCCCGCTGGCGAGCACCGCCCGGATGGCCGGAACCTTGATCTTGCCGCCGGCAACAGCGACCGTGCGGCGGTTCTTCAGGTCCTCGCGGCTGAGCGTAAACGTGCGGTCGGAAAGCGTCGTCTCGACCGGCTTGCCGTCGCGGTCGAAGAAGTGGCCGAGCAACTCTCCCATCGCCCCGCCCTTCTGGATGTCCTCGATCTCGCTGGTCTCGATCATGCCGGTCGAAACCAGCGACGCCTCGCGCTCGACGGTGCCAATGCCGACCATCAGGAGATCGGCTGTCTTGGCGAGATCGAAGACTTCGCGCACGCCGCGCTGGCTGAAGAGCACGTCGCGATCCTCGACCGTGTTGGCGAAGAACGGCACTGGCATGACATAGGCCTCTGCCCCCGTGCGCTCGGCGAGCCGGTGGATCACGTCATGCGGGTTGGCGGAGAACTTGCGGGTAAGCCCGCCGAGCAGCGACACAAAGCGGGTGTTGCCGCTGGCGATCCGCGGCAGATACTCGACGCAAGCGGCAAGCGTGCGGCCATGGCCGACTCCGACCAGCGCCGTCTCGCCACGCTCGATCTCACGCTTCAGGAACTGTGCGCCGGAAATGCCAAGCGCCTTCAGCGGCAGGTCATCGGCGTCGAAGTCCGGCACCACTTCGCAATAGTCGAGGCCGTAGCGCGCCGAAAGCGCCTGTTCGAGCTCCACGCATTCGGAGACTTCGCCGTCGATATAGACCTTCACCAGGCCCTCCTGGTTGGCCTTCATGATCAGCCGGTGGGCCTTGAGCGAGGTGAGCCCCAGGCGCTTGGCGACCTCCGCCTGGGTCAGGCCGCCGGCATAGTGCAGCCACGCCGCCCGTGTCGCCATGCTGGTTTCGTCATCACGAATGCCCGTCCCGCCAATCGTCATTGTCTCCACCCGGCTCTTGTTGCGTTGCATGATATTTTTTGCACCGCGTGATATTTTTATCCGTTAATGAAAGAAATTTCATGGCGTGAAATTTTTGTCAATAGCGTTTGACAAATGAGCGATCACGTTTGCGAAGAGACGGTTGAGCAGTTGCGGCGGCTGCACGCAAGGGCAGCGGTCGCAGGCAAGCGCCAGACGGCGTAGGCTCGTCAAAAGCGGAAAAGGGGCAACGCAGGCGGAAGATCTAACCGCCGATCAGCGGTGCAAGGATCGCAGGATTATTGCCCGAGATTTCTCAGATAAAGCGACAGAAGCTGTGTCTGCGAGGAGATGCCGAGCTTGCGATAGACGTTGCGGCGATGAACCTTCACCGTGCCGGTGGAGATGCCGAGCCTGAGGCCGATCGATTCTGACGAATGGCCCTGCAGCACCAGTTCGATGATCGAGGCTTCGCGGTCCGTCAGATTGAGATGCTGCCAGACGCCGTCGGCCGGCGGGTGCGTCGCCTTGCGCCTGCTGCGCCCGGTTTTCGCCAGCGCCGCATCGAACCGGCGGCCGAGATCGGCCCAGTGATGGCGCACCAGGCCGGAGACCAGCGGCTCCACCTTTTTCAACAGCGCGAACTCCGTCGCGCTGAAAGTCCCCGTCGCCTCGCGCCGCATCAGCGAAAGCACGACGGTGATCTGCTCGTCGATCGGCACGAAGAAGCCGACCTCTTCGGCAAGCCCCGTCTGCACATAATAGGTGCGATAATATTCCGAGGAGAAGAACCGGTCGGGCGCCAGCTCCCGCATCCGCCAGACGCCGGGCTCACTCTTGATCGCCGCGTGGTAGAACGGGTCGAGCAGGTACGGTCCAGCCTGATAGAGGCTGACGAAGAGCACGTGATCCTTGGCGTTGAAGGTGCTGTAGAGGTCGATCGGCCGTTCCTTGCCGCGATAGGCAAAGACAACCACGTAGTCGAAGGTCATCAGCGTCGACATCAGCCTCCGATAGGTAGAGCCGACGGCATCGTCGTCCATCGCGGCACCCGCCACCAGCGGCGCCATGACCTGGAAAAGTCCTTCGAGATCGACGCTCAAACCGCCCTCCCGGCCGGTGTTTCCTGCTCTGGGGTATACTCCTCACACAGAGCAATCTGCGTTGAAATACCTCTCTCGGGGTATATACCGGCAGGGCACGCGGTGACTAGGCTGTGTGTCAATGACGGTGGAGTGCCAGGATGCAAGATCCTGGCGACATCCGATAACAACCGCAGGGAACAGACGTGACATCCGCTTCGACGAACGACATCGAGTTCCGTTCGGTCGCCAAACGTTATGGCGCCGTGACGGCCGTTTCCGACATCAATCTTCAGGTGCCGCGCGGCGCCTTCATGGCGCTTCTCGGACCATCGGGTTGCGGCAAGACCACGTGTCTGCGCATGATCGGCGGCTTCGAGCAGCCGAGCGAAGGCACGGTCTTCATCAGCGGCGAGCCGATGAACGGCGTTGCCGCCTATCGCCGCCCGGTCAACATGGTGTTCCAGCACTATGCGCTGTTCCCCCATCTCGACGTCGAGCAGAACGTCTCCTACGGGCTGAAGCAGATGCGGCCGCGCATCGCCGGCGCCGAGATTTCTCGCCGCGCCCAGGAGGCGCTGGAGATGGTACGGCTCGGCGGTTTCGGCAAGCGCCGCATCCACGAAATGTCCGGCGGCCAGCAGCAGCGCGTGGCGCTCGCCCGCGCCATCGTCAACAAGCCGAAGGTGCTGCTGCTCGACGAGCCCCTCGCCGCCCTCGACAAGAAGCTGCGCACCGCCATGCAGATCGAGCTGCAGACGCTGCAGCGCGAGCTTGGCATCACCTTCGTGCTCGTCACCCACGACCAGGAGGAAGCGCTGTCGATGAGCGATTTCGTCTGCGTCATGAATGCCGGCCGCATCGTCCAGGTCGGCCCGCCGCAGGAAATCTACGACAGACCCGCGAGCCTCTTCGTCGCCGATTTCGTCGGCAAGACCAACCGCATCTCGGCGACCGTCGACGGCAACGCCTCGATCGAGCTCGCCAACGGCACGCGTTTTGCCGCCCCCGCAGTCAACGGCACACGGGGGGCGGCCATGGTGGCACTCCGGCCCGAGGCGATCCGCCTGACGCGCAACGGCGCGGCGACCGCCGAGACATTGGCCGGCACCGTCACCCACCGGATCTTCCTGGGGTCAGCGGTCGAATATTCCGTCGCGGTCGACGGTCTCGGCGACTTCCTCGTGACGGCCGACCGCCGCACGCTCGGCGACAGCGAACTGGTCGAGCCCGGCGAAAAGGTCGGCCTCGCCTTCGATCCGAACGCGCTTCACGTCTTTCCAGCCTGACATCGCCCGGCTTCCGAAGCCGGTTCTGCCGCCTACGCATGAACGTCAAACGATAAAGGGAACAGCGTCATGAGCAAATGGTACAGAGAAAATGCCCCTATCACCGCCGACCAGCTCGCGGACGAACTGATGCGCCTGAAGCGCGGCTCGGTCACGCGCCGCCACTTCCTCGGCGTCACCGGCCTCGGTCTTGCGACCGCCGTGCTGGCGCGCCAGCCCGGCCTCTTCAATTCCACCGCCTTTGCCGGCGACCTCGGCACACAGATGTCGATCGCCACCTGGCCGAACTACCATGATCCGGCGACCTTCGAAGCCTTCCAGGCGGCCACCGGCGTTGCCGTCGAGGTCAACGTCTTCGGCTCCAACGAAGAGATGCTGGCGAAACTCCAGGCCGGCGGCACCGGCTGGGACCTCTTCGTTCCCACCAACTACACGATCTCGACCTATGTGAAGCTTGGCCTCATCGACGAACTCGATCTTTCCAAGCTTGCGAACTACGACGCGTCGACCGAGACGGCGCGCTTCACCAACGAAGGCATCGTCGACGGCAAGACCTATGCCGTGCCGAAGAACTGGGGCACGACCGGCATCGCGGTCAACTCGGCGAAGATCAAGAAGCCGGTGACGAGCTGGAAGGAATTCTTCGAGATCGCCATGACCGAAGGCGACGGCCGCGCCATGGTGCACGATTACCAGCTCACCACCATCGGCAACGCGCTGGTGTCGCTCGGCTATTCCTTCAACTCGATCAAGCCGGACGAACTCGCCAAGGCCGAGGAACTGCTGATCAAGGTGAAGCCGCACCTCTACGCCATCAACAGCGACTACCAGCCGTCGATGCGCGCGACCGATGCCTGGATGACCATGTGCTGGACCAATGACGGCGCCCAGCTCAACCGCGACATGCCGGAAATCCTGTTCACGCTCGGCAAGGACGGCGGCGAGATCTGGTCGGACTTCTACGCGATCCCGAAGAGTGCCGCCAACAAGGCCGCCGGCTACGCGCTGCTCAACTATCTGATGGCGCCGGAAAACGCCATGAAGGAGCACATCGCCAACGGCGCACCGACCACCGACAGCCGCGTCATGAAGCTGCTGCCGGTCGACGTCACCTCCAACAAGATCGTCTATCCGGACGAGGCCGCGCTGACGCCGCTCGAATTCGGCGCCGCCGTGACCCTCACCGACCCCGGCCGCGCCGAGCTGATGGCGCGTTTCAAGTCGGCTTGATCTGGCATGTGACTGCCCCTCATCCGCCTGCCGGCACCTTCTCCCCGCAAGCGGGGAGAAGGAACAAGCGGCAAGCTCCCTGCCCTCCTGCTTCTGCCGGAAGAAAGGGACCGGGCGGGTACCACGAATCCCCTTCCCCCCACCTGCGGGGAGAAGGTGCCGGCAGGCGGATGAGGGGCCTTTCCCTCCCGCTCGCATCGAAGTGCTGATGAAACGCGAACGGAAGAATTTATGACCGCGGCAACGAACACGAAGAGAAACCTGGTGACGGCGGCGCTGGTGGCGCCGGCGGCGGCCTGGCTGATGATCTTCCTCGTGCTGCCCTTCATCGCCATGCTGGTCTTCGCCTTCGGCGAACGCGCACCGGAAGGCGGCTATCAGGCAGCCTTCACCTTTGCCCAATTCGCCAACCTGCCGACACGGGCGGCCGCCTTCTGGAACACGCTGATCCTCGCGCCGGTCGGCGCGCTCGCCTGCCTGCTGATCGCCTATCCGGTCGCCTATTATCTGGCGGTCAAGGCGAACCCGCGCTACCGGCTGATCCTCGTGTCGCTCGTCGTCGTGCCCTTCTGGACGAGCCTGCTCGTGCGCACCTATGCCTGGATGTACATTCTTGGCTCGCGCGGGATCCCCAATCTGCTCTCGATGATCGGCATCGAGGACGTGAGGATGTTGAACACGCCGGGCGCCGTGCTTCTCGGCATCGTCTACGGCTACCTGCCGCTGATGATCATGCCCATTTACGTGAGCCTCGAAAAACTCGATCGCCGCCTGCTCGAGGCCTCCGCCGACCTCGGCGGGAGGCCGGTGTCGACCTTCTTCGGTGTCACCCTGCCGCTCTCCTTGCCCGGTGTCATGACCGGAGTCGCGCTGGTGACGATCCTGCTGCTCGGCGAGTACCTGATCCCGCAGCTGCTCGGCGGCGGCAAAGTGTTCTTCATCGGCAATGCGCTAGTCGATCTCTTCCTTCAATCGCGAAACTGGCCGTTCGGCTCCGCGATCGCCGTCACGCTGGTTGCCGTCGTCGTCGTGATCCTGATGGTGGCAATGCGCATTGCCTTCCGCGTCGCCGGCACAAGACAGGTGGATCTCGTCTGATGCGCGCCTTCATCTCCTCCGTCTACCTCTTCCTCTACGCCCCGATCGCGCTCGTCGTCCTGTTCTCCTTCAATGCCGGGCGCAATGCGAGCGAGTTCACCGGGTTTTCGACCGCCTGGTACGGCAAGGCGCTTGGAAATACCTTCCTGGTTTCGGCGCTGCAGAACAGCCTGCTGATCGCCTTTACCAGCGCCACGCTCGCCGCAATCTTCGGCACCATGGCAGCCCTTGGCATGGAGCGGATGGCGCCGCGCAACCGGGCGATCTTCGATGCGCTGTTTGCAGCGGCCATCGTCGTTCCCGGCGTCGTCATCGGTATTGCGACGCTGGTCGCCCTCGTTGCCGTCTTCTCCTTCGTCAACCCGGCGCTGGCGACGATCTGGCCCGGCGACCAGCCGCCGCAGCTCGGCCTTGGCTACGGCTCGATCATCGCCGCTCACGGCCTGTTTTCCATGGCGCTGGTGACGATGATCGTTAAGGCCCGCATCGCGAGCCTCGGCCGCGATATCGTCGAGGCATCGAGCGACCTTTACGCGACGCCGCTCACCACCTTCCGGCTGATCGTGCTGCCGCAAATCCTGCCCTCGATCCTCGCGGGCTTTCTTCTGGCCTTCACCTTCTCCTTCGACGATTTCATCATCGCCTTCTTCGTCGCGGGCTCGAAGACCACGCTGCCGATCTACGTCTTCGCCTCGATCCGCCGCGGCGTGACGCCCGAGATCAACGCGATCGCGACGCTGGTGCTCGTCGCCTCGCTGCTTCTGATCCTGACCGCCCGCATCCTGATGCGGGAAAAGAAAACGAAATCCGGGGAGTGAAACCATGATCCTGAAAGACCGGGTCGCGATCGTGACCGGAGCGGGCTCCGGGATCGGTCAGGCGGGTGCGGCCATCATGGCGCGCGAAGGCGCCCATGTCGTCGTCATCGACCGCAGCCTTTCGGCCGCGGCAACCGCCGTCGAGGCAATCGCCGCCAAAGGCGGCAGCGCCGAGGCGCTCGCCATCGACGTGACGGATGACGCGGCCCTTTCTGACGGCATCGCCGATATCCTCTATCGCCACGGCCGCATCGACATTCTGCACAACCACGCCGGCGCCCAGGTCGCGGGGGACCTGGAAGAGGTCGAGGTCGCCGGCTTCGATCGCTCCTGGAACCTCAATGTCCGCGCCCATTTCATGGCAGCGCGGCTGGTCATGCCGTCGATGCGCGCCGCCGGCCGCGGCGTCATCCTCAACACCTCCTCATCCTCGGGCGTGCTCTACGACCGCGAGATGATCGCCTACACGACCACCAAACACGCCGTCATCGCCATGACCAAACAGATGGCCGGCGACTACGCCCGCCACGGCATTCGCGTCAACGCGCTCTGCCCCGGCTGGGTCGACACCCCCTTCAACGAACCGTTCATCGCGCAAATGGGCGGCCGCGGCGCAATCGAATCCTATATCCGCGAAAAGGTTCCGCTCGGCCGCTGGGCCAGCGTCGAGGAGATCGCCGAGTCGATCCTCTTCCTCGTTTCCGACCGCTCCTCCTACATGACCGGCCAGATCCTCGTTGTGGATGGCGGCGAGACGGTGGTGTGATGAACAGAGAGTGCGGTAACATCCCGTCATGGTGAAGTGCCGCGGCGGAAAATCCGACACTGAAGACGTGAGCGCCGGAAGGCCCACGCCGTGAGGCGGTCCCAATGCTCGCAATCACGAGGAAGCTATGATGGCAAGGCATGAGCCGGTTCAAGAATGGGCGCAGATGTGCCGCGTGTTGCATCACTTCGGCGTCATGAAGGATTACAGCGCAGCGGAATGCTACCGCATCGCCAAGGAACTGAAAAAGCTGGTCGCTGAAGGCAAGGTGGTGAAGATCAGTCGCGGGCGCTATCGCTTCCTGCCACCAGTCGACGACAGAAATGGTGAGGAATGACGGCGGCAAGTGAGGAGCCCGCTACGCCCCAGGAACAATCCCCCGGCAGGCCCAGGCAACCGCCGCAAAGGACCGCGGCCCATCGGGCTGGCCAGCCTGGTAGGCGGCCCTGACCGCCGCATCGATCTTCGCCCGCTGACCAGAATCCAGCGCACCGATGTATTTGCCGAGCGGTCCTTCGCCCGCCGCGATCGGCTGCCAGAAATCCTCGAACGACTGATAGTCCATGCGGATCATCAGTGACGTCTGCTCGACCCTTTCAAGACCGTGCGCCGCAAAGTTCTGCATCATTTCCCCGGGCCGCATCATCGGCTGGAAGCAGTAGCGGCTGCGCACCTGATCGGCTTTTTCATCGAGCATCGCCGCCACATCGAGCACCATGCGCATGCCCGGCATGCCGCCGTAATGATCCCAGACGACCGCGGAAACCACGCCGCCCGGCCGGGTCACCCGGCGCATCTCGGCGACCGCCTTTCCCGATTCCGGCACGAAATGCAGCACCAGCAGCGCCATCGCCCGGTCGAAGGATGCATCGGCAAAGGGCAGCGCGCAGGCGTCGGCCTGCTGGACTTTGATCCGCGGATCTGAACTCGCCCGGATCGTCGCTTCGACGAAAACAGGCGAAAAGTCGATTGCAACGATCTCGCTGACATCGGCCGCGCGCGGTAAGGCAAAGGTAAGGCTACCCGTGCCGCAACCGACATCCAGCACCCGCTCACCGTCGGCAACACCCGCAAAGTCGATGAACGGCGGCGCAAGCTGCCGGCTCCACCGGCCCATCAACTGTTCGTAGCCGGCAGCACTCTGCACATTGAAGCTCGATGTCATGATCGCCTCCGGGCAGTGAGGCGTGCATTGTAACGTGCGGCAGGCGCGACACCAAGAGACCGGCTCACCGCTCGACCGCCGTCAGCAGCAACGGTGGGAGTAACGGTCGTCAGATCGCCTGCAAAGTCAGGAACGTTGAGGCGTCTGAAGCGGGTTGCTCGGGATTTGCTGCAACAATTCCGCCAATCGTTCCTGCCAATGTGGGTTGCGCTGTCTTAGCGGCTCTAGAGCATCGCCTGACGCGTTCTCCATTTCGCTCATCAACGCGCGCGATGATCGAGCCTCTGCAAGACGCCCAGTAGCCGCATAACAGCAGGCCAGCGTTTCTTGGACCGGCCGCCATGCAGGGCGCACTTTTTGGGCCTTCACGGCAGCAGCGAGCGCGTTCGTTCCGTCGCCTGCAAACAGGTGGGCGAGCGCCAGAAAATTCAGCCAGACGAAGTTCTGCGGGTCATTGGCGTTCAACATGAGACCGTGTTCCAGTGACGCTATGGCACCGGACACGTTCCCCCTGAACAGCTCCGCCATCCCCAGGACAAGGTGGCCAAGGGCGAAACTCGGGCTGATCTCGATCGCCCTTTCGGCGGCAAGGACCGCCTGCTCGGGCGCATTCGCGTACGCGCTGCAGATCGCCAGCGCATAGTGTGTGTACGGGTTCTTTTCGTCGAGCCGAACGGCTGCCAAGGCGGCGTCCAAACCCTCTCTGATGTCATCGGAAGGAAGCTCGCTCCATCCATAGGCGACGATGCCTGCGCTCACGCGACCAAGCCAGAGATGCGCTTCGGCAAGCTCGGGATCAAGCCGACACGCCTCCCTGAATAGCTCTCGCGCCATCAAGTGGGTCTGCTGGCCAACCTGGTGAAAGTACCAGGTCCCCTGCCGCACGATCTCCCACGCCGACAAATTTCCCGTGTGCCGCGCCGGCGAGGGGAATGATGCCGTCTTCAACAGTTCTGGTTCAATCGCACCTGCAACTCTCTCTGCGATGGCGTCTTGAACTGCGAATGCCTCTTCCATTTCCAGGTCATACCGTTCGGCCCAGACCTGGCTGGCCGAGGTGGTCTCGACCAGTTGCGTGGAGACCCGAAGACGGCCGCCGGAGCGGCGCACGCTTCCTTCGAGCACGTAATCGACATCCAGGTCTCGGCCCACCTGCTTGGCGCTCACCGACTTGTGCTTGTAGACGAAACTTGAATTGCGCCCGATGACCCGAAACCACCGAAATCTCGTAAGCGCGGTGATCACATCTTCGGTGATGCCATCGACCAGATACGACTGTTGCTTGTCACTGCTCAGATTTGCAAACGGTAGGACCACGATCGATGGTCTGCCCGGGTTCGCGGGCGAACCTGGCAATTCCGGCGACGCATCAGCGGCAGCCGGATGCAGGCTATTCACCCGGGCGGCAAAACGATAGCCCGCACGCGGCACGGTGGCGATCCATTCGTTCCCCTCCGGTTGAGGGCCCAGCATCTTGCGCAAGGCAGCGATCTGAACCGAGAGATTGCTCTCCTCGACGACAGCCGCGGGCCAGGCTGCCTCCATCAGCGCGGACTTGCTCACGACCTGCATCGACGCTCGCACCAGCGCGTGCAGCAGCAACAAGCCCTTATGGCCAATTGCGACCCGCCGCCCTTCACGCGTCAGTGCGCCGCGCTCCATGTCGAGGATGAATGTCCCGAACGCGAAAAGTTGCGGCTCGACACTATCGGCCACGACGTCTTCGGAAGAATTCGGAACTTTTCGCCCTCCCATTCAGGACTCCAGCCGGTCTTCTTGCGATCCTTTGCGCAGGTCGACCAGACTATCACAGAGGAGACCGAAAAATGACGATTTCAGAAGAACGAACCGACGCGCGTCCCGGCTTCTCGCGGGGCAAGGCCCTCGTATCCAAAGGGGACGCAGGTTACCGGGCTGAACAGGGGCCCGATTACCTGCCCGGCGTTAGTGCAGAGTCGGTTGGCTCCACCGCACTGTGGCTCGGTATCGCTACGATACCGCCTGGAAAGCGTACCAAGGCGCATGTGCATGAGCGCCACGAAACTGCCTTCTACATGTTGAGCGGCGAAGAGCTGGAACTATGGAGTGGCGATGAACTCCAGCACCGGGATGTGATGCACCCAGGAGACTATCTGTACATCCCCGCCAACGTGTTGCACGTGGCCGTTAATCGAGCTGCCCAACCAGCCGTATTTATCGGGGCGCGCAACGAGCCAACCGCGCAGGAGAGCGTTGTTCTTTATCCTGAAATGGATTCCAGAGTGCCGTGACAGGTGCAAAACTGCTTATGGCAAAGCCGCCGCCAGGTCCTTACACCTTCACAGGTCCTTACACCTTCACATGCCCGATGCCCTTGGCGGCGATCTCCTCAAGGCTCTCGTCATAGCCGGCATCCGCATAGCGGATGACGCCAAGCGAGGTGTCGTTGGTGAGGGCATAGTCGAGGCGCTCGTCGGCCTCGACCGTGCCGTCGGCAACAACGGTCACGCCGCAGCTCGTCATGTAGCCGGCATAACCGCCACCACCGGAATGGACGACCACGAGATCGGCCATGGAGGAGCAGAGCAGCATGGCGTCGAGTAGCGGCCAGTCGGCGATCGCGTCCGAGCCGTCCTTCATCCGCTCGGTCATGATGTTCGGATGCGCCATGGCGCCGGCATCGAGATGGTCGCGGGAAAACGCGATCGGGCCTTTGAGTTCGCCAGATGCCACCAGTTCGTTGACGCGCCGCGCCAGCGCCGTGCGTTCGCCGTGGCCGAGCCAGGCGATGCGGGCCGGCAGGCCCTCGAAGGGAATATGCTGGCGCGCCAGCCTGATCCAGTTGGTGACGATGCGGTTGTGCGGAAACATGTCGAGCAGCAGATCGTCGATCCGGGCGATGTCGCTCTCCTCGCCGGAAAGCGCCATCCAGCGGAAGGGGCCGATGGCGCGGGCAAAGAGCGGACGCAGATAGGCCTCGGTGAAGATCGGGATGTCGAAGGCATTGGCAACGCCGCCCTCGCGCGCCTGGGTGCGGATGAGGTTGCCGTTGTCGAAGACTTCCGCGCCCTTCTGCTGGAAGTCGAGCATCGCCTTGACGTGCTCGACGATCGAGGCGCGGCTCGCCGCCATCAATTGCCCCTGGCCGTCGTCGCGCAGCGATTTCACCTGGTCGAGGCTCATGCCCTTCGGCACATAGCCGTAGACGAGATCATGCGCTGACGTCTGGTCGGTGACGACGTCGGGCACGATGCCACGCCGGGCGATCTCCGGATAGATCTCAGCCGCATTGCCGACGAGGCCGACGGAGAGCGCCCGCTTGTCCTTCACTGCCGCGTCGATCATCGAGAGCGCCGTATCGAGATCGGGCGCGATCTCCTGCAGATAGCCGATCTCCCGGCGCTTCTTCGCCCGCTCCGCGTCGATATCGACACAGAGGATCGCCGCCCCCGCCATCCGGCCGGCAAGCGGCTGGGCGCCGCCCATGCCGCCAAGCCCCGCCGTCAGCACGAAACGCCCGGAGAGATCGCCGCCGAAACGGCGTTCGGCGATGCGCATGAAGATCTCGTAGGTGCCCTGGATCACGCCCTGGCTGCCGATATATTGCCAGGCGCCGGCCGTCAGCCCGCCCCAGCAGATCAACCCTTTTCGCTGCAAATCATAGAACACCTCGGCCTTCGCCCATTGGCCGACAATGTTGCAATTGGCCATGATGACGAGCGGCGCCTTGGCGTGGGTCTTCAAGAGCCCCACCGGCTTGCCGGACTGGATGACGAGCGTCTGGTCCTCGTCCATTTCGATGAGCGTCTTGACGATAGCCCGGTGCGCCGGCCAGTTGCGCGCCGCCTTGCCAAGTGCTGCATAGACGACCAGATTGTCAGGATCCTCGCCGACCGAAAGCACGTTTTCCAGGAGCCGCAGCAGCGCTTCCTGCCGCCAGCCCTTGGCGCGCAGCTCCGGTCCACCGGGGATGGGAAAACCAGGATGACGGGGATTGGCCTTGGGCATCGTCTCGTTCCTCTTTGTCTTGTCGGCGGGGTGGTTGCCCCACGCATTCATGGCGACGGGAGGTCGCTGCCTCTCGTTTATGGCGGGGGCAGATCCCTGCTCCCTTGCATTCGTGGCACGCGCAAGTCGCCGCCTCTCATGCTTGTGGCGACGGGTGGTGACGGCCCGACACGCACTGGCGAGAGCGGCCAATGAGGCTCGCCGCCGAGGCAGCGAACCTCATTCACTTCGGCGGCAGCGTCTCGACGAACGCGATCGCCCCATCCAGCAACCGCCGGCGCAGCGCATCATCGCCATAGGCATCCGCCCCTGCGCGCACCCAGCCATGCATCGCCCGTCCGTTCATCACCATCAGCTCGATATCGGGCAGATCAAGCGCCCAGCCGTCATTGCCCTTGCCGAGGCGCACGAGCAGAGAGCCCTCGCGCGCGCCAAGAAGCAGGTTGCCTTGAAGCAGATAGGCCCAGCCGCCGAACATGGCCTTTTCCGAAAGCCCGGCGCGGTCACCGAGCTCTTCGCGGATTAGTTCCTCTAGCCCTGCATCGCGCGCCATCACCCTGCTCCCGTCAGCTACGGCCGGAAAGCGCGTAGCGGGCAAGCTCGATGCCCATTGCCTTCTCGACCGACGGATAGACAGTCGGGTCGAGCACGCTGGAGGACAGCGGGATCACCGTCTTCGGCACATGCAGCACGAAGATCCTCATGCCCACCTGCAGCTGGCCGACACTCAAAGGCTCGCCCTCCCGCGACAGCGTGGTGATGACGTCGGGGAAGGTCGCAAGCCGCGTGCCTTCCGCAGAGTCAACCGCCATATACTCGTTCATCACGTGCAATACCGTTGAGTCAGCGCCCTTCCCCAGCGTCACCGTGCCGATGTCGAAGGCTTCCTTGGTATAGACGACCGATTTGTCGGTGATCGTGCCCTCGGCGAGGATCGCGCCATTGGTCGTCTTGACGATCGCGTCGATCACTGCGCTGCCGCCCTTGGCTTCCGCCGCGATGATCGCCTCGCCGAGCGCCAGCGCCAGCGAGATGCCGCCCAGCGCCGCATTGGCTTTCACATAGGATGCCCTGACCGGATTGCGGCAGGAGGCAATGAAGCCGCCGGACATGTCGGAGGCGGTGCGCAAGACCGGCGAGACCTTGGCCGTGGCGCCGCGCACGACCAGCTCGATATAGCGGTTCTCGTCGCGATTGCCGCCGACCGCCGTCTGGATCATCGGCTCGGGCGAACCGGCAAGGCCGATCGAGCCCATGTCACCGGTCGGATGCGCGCGGATGTCGCCGACCGCGTCCACCACCTTGGTGCCGAGGATCGCCGACGGCAGCCAGCCGTTCAGCGTCGAGGACTTGCCGTTCTGGCCGATGATGAGCCCCGAGAGCTTCTCGCCGAGCGCCTCCTGCAACAGCTCCACGGCCTTGACGTAATCGACCCCACGCATCTCCCAGGGCGTGGTCGAGGCCGGTGCACCGATCGCGGCGGCCGTAGCCACCCAGTCCTGTGCCTCGAGTTCGTCGATCGAGACGAGCTCGGGTTTGCCGATCGAGACCGCTGCATAGCCGAGCATACGACCATGATCCGCCCAGCCGCCGCCCCCGGCGGCATAGACGGAACCGCCCTTGACCGCTGCCTCGACATCCTTTTCCTTCAGTATCCGGCCCATCTCACACCTTCTCCTGCAATTTCTTGTCGAGTCGCTTCACCGCATCGAAGAGAACGGCCGCGCCGAGCGCGATATCGTCGTTTTCGGCCCATTCCTCCGGCGCATGCGAGCGCCCGCCGAGGCAGGGAATGAAGATCATCGCCGAACGGGTGATGCGTCCCATCCAGGCGGTGTCGTGACCGGCGCCGGAGGCCATGCGCCGATGCTTGGCGCCGATCGCATCGCAGCTTTCTTCGAGCGTTGAAAGCAGGAGCGGATCGCCCGGCGTCGGGTGGTTGTCCGAGATCACATTGGCGGGCGGGATCGTCACGGCCGACGCCTCGGCGACACCCTGGCAAAGGGAGCCGAGCGTTGCCAGGAACCGCTCCATTTGCGGCCGCAGCTCGGCACGCGCATCGATCAGCAGCCGGACGCGAGACGGCACCACATTGGCTGCATTCGGCTCGATCGAGAATTCACCGACCGTCGCGGTGAAATGCCCGTCGCCGTGAGAAAATTCCGTCGCCAGCCGCTCGATCTCCAGCACCAGATGCGAGGCGGCAACCAGCGCATCGCGCCGGTGCCCCATCGGAGTCGTACCGGCATGGTCCGCCTGGCCCTCGACGATGATCTCGATGCGGGTGATGCCCGAGATGGCGGTAACCACCCCGACATCGAGCCGCCCAGTCTCCAGTATGGGCCCCTGTTCAATGTGCAGTTCGAGGAAGGCCTTGATGTCGGAGCGTTTCGAGCCGGAAAGCCTGGAGGGGTCACCGCCCACCTCGACGATACCCTGCCTGAGGCTCAGATCCCCTTGCGTGCGGCTGAGCCACCCATCGGGCAGCACGCCCGCCATGCCGCGGCTGCCGACGCAGGAAACGCCGAAGATCGACACTTCCTCGGCCAGGAAATCAACGATCTCCAGATCGTGGTCGAGGTCGATGCCGTTGTCGGAAAGCGCGCGCGCCACTTCGAGCGCCGCCGCCACGCCGGCGATGCCATCGAAGCGGCCGCCATCCGGCACCGTGTCGGAATGGGAGCCGAGCAGGATGGTGCCGAGCGCCGACTTTTTCCCCTTGCGCCGGCCGATCAGGTTGCCGGCGGCGTCGATGCGGGTTTCAAGCCCGGCCGCGCGAAAACGCCGGTCGAGAAAGGCCCGGCCCTCGAGGAACAGCGGCGTGAAGGCGCGGCGTGTGTAGGGCCGGTCCGGCTCGGTGATACCTGCCAGGCCGTTGATGATGCCGGCAATGCGGCTGGCATTGACGGGCAGATTGGCCGGAACTTTGTGGGCGGTCTTGCTCATCACATTTCCTAAATCTCGATGCGGGATGCGGGCGGAAAACCGCACGCACTTTTCCGCATCCCGCTTTACAGAGCCAAAGTGGCGAGCGGCCGGACAAACTGTCCCGCGCCTGGCTCGGCCAAAACCTGGCGACCATCGAAGGCAAGCCTGCCCCGCAGATAGGTCGCTGAAACGCGCCAGGGCAGTCGAATGCCATTATAGGGCGACCAGCCGACGACGTTGTGACCGCTCTCGGCCGCATCATAGACATAGGGCTCCGGCGTCATGACGATGATGTCGGCATCCTTTCCAGGTTCCAGCGCACCCTTCTGATGATCAAGACGGAAATGCCTGGCCGGGTTCAGCGTCATCAGCTCGGCTGCGCGCGTCAAGGGAATGCCGCGCTCCAGCGCGCCCTTGACGAAGAGCGGCACCATGACTTCGAGCCCCGGCACGCCGGATGCGTTCGCCAGCATGTCCGGATTGGTCTTGCGATCCTCAGACCAGCTGACGTGATCGGTCGAGACCATCGTCACCGTGCCGTCGGCCACGTGCCGCCAGAGCTTTTCCACCTCGGCGCGCGGCCGGATCGGCGGGTTGATCTTGGCCTTGCCGCCGAGACGGCGAACATCGTTTTCTTCGTCGAGCGTCAGGTAGTGGATGCAGCACTCGATCGTCGCTTTGTAGCCCTGGGCGCGATAGGCGGCGGCAATCTCATAGCCGCGCCCGAGCGAGCAGTGCACCACATGCGCCGGGCAGCCGGTGGCGGCACCCGTCTCGTAGATCTGGTTGGTGGCGAGCAGTTCCGTCAGCGGCGGGCGCGACAGCCCATGGGCGCGGTAGTCGGTGATGCCAGCCGCCTTGACCTTGTCGATCGCGGCACGCACCGCCTCGTCATCCTCGTTGTGGACGCCGGCTGAAAGCCCGGTCGGCGCGATCGCCCGGAAGCAGTCTTCGAGAAGGGCTGCCGGAATGCGGGGAAAGCGCTTTGGATCGGTGCCGAAGGTCGAGAACTTGAAGGCGGCGACACCCGCCTCCACCATCTCGCCGATGCGCGCCGGTCCCTCCTCCGGGTCCACGGTGCCATAGAGCGCGAAGTCGACGCGCGCCTGCGGTCCCGCATGGTCGATCTTGCGGCGAAGGGCTTCGGCAGAGCAGACGAGATTGCCCTCGTCATAGGGCATGTCGACAATGGTGGTCACACCTCCGGCCGCCGCCGAACGGGTCGACCAGATGAAATCTTCCTGGTTCTTCTGCGACAGCGAATGCACCTGCGCGTCGACGGCTCCGGGCAGGATCAGCGCGTTGCCGAGATCATGCCGCTCCCGCGCGGCCGGTGCAGCCCCTTGCCCGACATGCACCACCTTGCCGTCGCGCACCGCCACGTGGCCGCCCTCGACGATCCTTTCGGGGAGAACAACGGTGCCTTTCAGAACGAGATCGAAATCGGACATGCTGCTCTCCCAATCGGATTATTTGTCGAGCGCGAAGAAGTCATCGAATTCCGGCATCGGCGCCAGAGCGACGAAGGAGCGCAACAGGTCGTGGCAGGTGAACGCATCCTGCAGCGCCTCGATCTCCTTCGAGAGCGGCCGGTCTTTGAGATACATGGGGCTGACCGAACGGGTCTGGTCATAGGCGCGCTTGACGATCCCCTGCGGCTGGTCGCCGACGAGATCGATCGCCTGGGCCGAAAGCATCGCCTCGATCGCGGCGAGCTGGCGCAGATCGCGCACCTGGGTTTCCATGCGCTCGACGATCAGCGGCAGGAAGGTCGCCTCTTCTTCGAGACCGCCGGCAACCACGATCGACTGCGCCGAAAGCGGCACGGCGAGCGACTGCACGCGCATATAGAGTTCGACCGCAAGCTTCATCAGCGGCCCGAGCCCGGTCGCGACTTCCCCCGGCGCCACCAGATTGACCGAGAGATTGCGGCGTCCGCCGTTCGACAGCAGGATACAGCGGTTCAAAACGTTGCGCGCCGCATGGGAAAAGGCGATCTGCGCCGCCTCGATATAGAGCGTCGTCGTCAGCGGCAGCGATGCGCCGGAGGAATGGACCTGGCCGCCGATGACAACAGGGTTGTCGTCGGAGAGATAGGTCTGCTCCACCAGCCGGCCGGCGGCGACCAGCAGCGTATCGACGACCGCGCCGAAGACCTGGGCGGTCATGCGCAGGCTCAAGGGATCGTGGATCGCCGTCGGTAACGGCCAGTCGGAAATGCCGGACTGGCCATAGAGCCAGGAGCCGACCAGCGCCTCGCCGCGGGTCGAGAGCGTCGCGGCCACCCGCCACGGGTCGGCGGAGGCACCAAGCGCCTGAGACGACATGACGCCGGTGACGAGCAACACGCGGATCGCGGCCGCCGCCTCGCGCAGCACGTTTACGGCCGCTGAAAAGGAAATGGCGTTGACGCTGAGAGCCGCCAGTGCATCGCGCGGCTGCATGACGAACGGCTTGAGACCCGCCTCGGCAAGCGCCGTATCGGCCGAAACGAGGCGCCCCTGGTAATAGGCCTCGCCGACACCGGTCAGCACCGAGGCGATCTGGCCCATCAGCCCGATATCGGCGCAGCCCATGGAGCCGTGGCGGCGCACCGCCGGAATGATGTCGTGCTCGCTGAGTGCCAGAAACGCCCGGATCAAGTCCGGGCTGCAGCCGGTGTGGCCCCGCATCGCGGTGTTCACGCGGATGGCGATCGCCATGCGTACGATTGCCGGCGCAAAGAATTCGCCGGTGCCGAAATGGTGGGCTCTGACCAGCGCATTGTTGAATTCGGCGAGATCGTCGGCGGTCCAGAGCCGGTCCTTCATCGAGCCGACGCCGGTGTTGGAGCCGTAGACGGGAAGCCCCATCGCGACACGTTCGGCAACCACCTTGTGGGCGGCGGCCACCCGTTCCATGCCGCCGTCGTCGGCCACCGGTCGCGCCCTTCCCGCCCCGATATCCTCGAGCGTCGCGAAGTCCAGCGGTTTCCCGCAGAGAACGGTGGTTTTGACCTGATACAGCATGCCGATAAATATCCTTCCGCGCCGAGCGCGCTTCGGTCTCGAAACGGTGCGCGGATGCTCTGATGTCTCGCACCCGACGCTCGAAAACGCCGGGGTGCTTCATGCATGCTATGCGCTTATCGCGCATCCATGCTATATCCCAAATCCGGAACGGGTGATGCATATTTCAGAACGCACCTGGTGAAGGTGCCACGTCCGGGGTCATTGGAATGGATATGGCGACGATCGCTTTGGTCGATGCGGTGCTTCGCGAAGGTGGCGTTCGCCGCGCCGCAACTCTCTGCGGCCGGGCGCCGTCGAGCGTGAGCGCCGCGGTCAAGCGCTTCGAGCAGGCGATCTCCATGCCGCTTTTCCGTCGGGAAGAAACAGCGCTGGTGGTGACGCTCGAAGCGCGCGCGCGCGCCGTCGACGTCGAAGAGGCAACCGGCAAGATCACCGCCATCCTGGAAGGCGTCGGACGGGAGACGACCGCCCCCGTGCCGCCGATCGGCCTCGTCGCGCTCGACCGCTTCGTGCGCATCGCCCGCTCCGGCAGCATCCGTGCCACGGCAAAGGCGCTCGGCCTCGGCCAGCCGCAACTGACGCGGCAGATGGCGGATCTCGAACGCCATCTCGGCACCAGGCTGTTCGAACGCTCCCATGGCGGGGTCCTCTGTACGCCAACCGCGGAGCGGATCATTCCGCTCGGCGAGGCCCTGCTCGATATCTGGGCGCGGCTGACGCACGCCTCTGCCGACCGCTTTCGCCGCGACGTCGCCACCTGGCGGCTCGGCGCCGTCATGCCGCTTGGTCCGGAAAGCGAGATCGCCCGCATGCTGGCGGCCCTGACGGCGAACTGGCACCGCGCCCGCCCGCGCCAACCACTATTCATTTCCAGCACCACGGCCGACGAACTGCTCGTCGGCCTTCGCAGCCGACGGTTCGATGCCGCGCTGCTCGATGTCGCCGAGATCCCGGCCGACTGCGACGGCCGGCTGGTGTCGCAGACGCCGCTGGTGCTGGCGGGGCCAGCCTCCGCCCTTTCGGAACTGGGCGGCAACCTGCCCCGGCTGCTCGCCGCCTGCCCGATCGCGGTGCCGAGCGTCCGGAGCGGCCTTCGCCGCGAGGCCGCGCGCTTCCTCGACGACACGCTTGATGAAGCCGAACGGCGGCGCATCACCCTCGTCGAGGTCGATTCCATCCCCGTCATCATCAACCTCGTTCGCCAGCACGGCTATCTCTCGGTGCTGCCGCAATCCTCGCTCGCCCGCGTGCATCGCCCGCCAGCCATGATCCGGCTCGGCCCCGCCTATCGGCAGTCGCTGACACTCGTCTGGCCGCGCGGCGCCTTCGCCGCCGAGATCGGCGAGTTGATGATTTCGATGATGAAGATGAGCACCGAGACGAGATCGCCGGCGGAATCAGTTCCTGATCATCGGCCGCCAAACGCCTGAAACGACTCTGAAATTCCCGCTTGAATCGATACTTGAAGCGCGCGCTCAGCTCTTCAGCTTCAGCCGCCTGCGCGTTTCGCTCGGGCTTTCGCGGTAGTGCGCCCTGTAGCTGCGCGAGAAGGAAGACGACGAGTTGAAGCCGGAGATCGCGGCAATGTCGGCAAATTCCATCCGCGTCTCGATCACCTTGCGCCGCGCCGCATTGAGACGAAGCGCCAGGTAGTGCTCGTGCGGCGCAACGCCCATCGTGTCGCGAAAGAGATCTTGCAGATGCCGGGTGCTGACGCCGATGCGGCGGGCGAGCCTGGCGAGCGTCAAGGGCGCTTCCACCGTTTCCTCCATCAGCTTGACGGCGGCACCGACGCGTGGATCGAGGATGCGCATGTTGCCGATCGTCGGCATCTGCAGGAGATCGCCCCGGGTGCGCTCCTGCTCGTAGATGAAGAGGCGGGAGACTTCGAGTGCCAGCGAATAGCCATGCGCCCGGCGGATCAGCTCCAGCATCAGGTCGAGCGTCGGCAGCGAGCCACCGGTCGTGATGCGCTTGCCGTCGATGACGAAGCGCTCGCGCACCATCGTCACCTGCGGGTAGGCGGCGGTGAAATCCTCGAAATCCTCCCAGTGGGTCGTCGCCTTGAAATTGTCGAGCAGGCTGGTCTCGGCAAGCAGCCAGGAGCCGGATTCGATGCCGGCCATCAGCTCGCGGTGCCGCGCGGTCTGCGAGAGCAGCATCTTTAGCTGCGAAGTGGCGCTGCGCTGCCAGTTGTAGCTCGAGAGGATGAAAAGCGGCGACGTCTCGCGCTGCGGCCGGAAGATACCGGAGACCGGAATGGGGATGCCGCTCTTCGTTTCGATCGGCGCACCGTCGGGGCTGTAGATCGTCCAGTCGTAGAGCGGGCGGCCAGCAATGCGGTTGGCGGCACGCATCGGCTCGATGACCGAGGCAACGAGGATCAGATTGGTCTCCGGCAGCACCAGGACATCGACGTGCTGCACCTGCGAAACGTTCTGATCCATGCCCAAACTTCTCCACTCTGTCGCCGATAATGTATAGAATGAAGCCGATAATGAAAAGCAACGCGGTCTTTCTTGGCTCGTAATGGGCGCAATAAAAGGGAGACAGCAATGCCGCTCAGCATGAACCGCGAGGTATTCATCACCTGTGCCGTCACCGGCTCGGGAGACACCGTTTCAAAGTCCAGCCACGTGCCGATCACGCCGAAACAAATCGCCGAAGCGGCGGTCGAGGCGGCCAAGGCCGGCGCTGCCGTGGTCCACTGCCACGTCCGCGATCCGGAGACCGGCGCGCCGGCCCGCAGGCTCGATCTCTACAGGGAAGTGACTGACCGTATCCGCTCTGCCGATGTCGACATGGTGCTGAACCTGACCGCCGGCATGGGCGGGGACCTGATCTTCGGCAACGTCGAAAGCCCGCTCCCGCTTAGCGAGAAAGGCACCGACATGGCCGGTGCCACCGAGCGCGTCGCCCACGTGGCCGAATGTCTGCCGGAAATCTGCACGCTCGACTGTGGCACCATGAACTTTTCGCTCGGCGACTACGTCATGACCAACACGCCGTCGATGCTGCGCGAAATGGCCCGCCAGATGACCGCCCTTGGCGTGCGTCCGGAGATCGAAGCCTTCGACACCGGCCACCTCTGGTTTGCCAAGCAGCTGGTCGAGGAAGGCCTGATCGAGGATCCGGTGCTGATCCAGCTCTGCATGGGCATTCCGTGGGGCGCGCCCGACGACCTCAACACCTTCATGGCCATGGTCAACAACGTGCCCGCCAACTGGACCTTCTCGGCCTTCTCCATCGGCCGCAACGCGCTCGCTTATCCGGCCGCAGCCATCCTTGCAGGCGGCAACGTCCGCGTCGGCCTCGAAGACAACCTCTATATCGGCAAGGGCCAGCTCGCGACCAACGGCCAGCTCGTCGAAAAGGCGGTCGGCGTCATCGAGGGCATGGGCGCCAAGATCATCGGACCGAAAGAGGTCCGCGAGAAACTGAAGCTGACGAAGCGCTGAGCAAGGACTGGACACCATGAGCTTTATCACCAAAGCAGCCTGTGTCGGCGGCGGCGTCATCGGCGGCGCCTGGGTGGCGCGCTTTGCGCTTGCCGGCATCGACGTCAAAATCTTCGACCCGCATCCGGAAGCCGAGCGCATCATCGGCGAAGTCATGGCCAATGCCGAGCGCGCCTATGCCATGCTCACCATGGCGCCGTTGCCGCCGAAGGGAAAACTCACCTTCTGCAAGAGCATCGAGGAAGCGGTCGAAGGTGCTGACTGGATTCAGGAAAGCGTGCCGGAGCGGCTGGAACTGAAGCGCGGCGTGATCACCAAGATCGATGCCGCCGCAAGGCCCGATGCGCTGATCGGGTCCTCCACCTCAGGCCTTTTGCCCTCCGACCTGCAGTCCGAGATGCACCACCCCGAGCGCATGTTCGTGGCGCATCCCTACAACCCCGTCTACCTCTTGCCGCTCGTCGAGCTCGTCGGCGGCAAGAAGACGTCGAAGGCGACGATCGAGCGCGCCATGCAGGGCGTCGAGCAGATCGGCATGAAGGGCGTCGTCATCGCCAAGGAGATCGAGGCCTTCGTCGGCGACCGCCTGCTCGAGGCGCTCTGGCGCGAGGCGCTCTGGCTGATCCAGGACGACATCTGCGATACCGAAACGCTCGACAACGTCATGCGTTATTCCTTCGGCATGCGCTGGGCGCAAATGGGCCTGTTCGAGACCTACCGCATCGCCGGCGGCGAGGCCGGCATGCGCCACTTCCTCGCCCAGTTCGGCCCCTGCCTGAAATGGCCCTGGACGAAGTTCACCGACGTCGTCGACCTCGACGATGCGTTGGTCGAAAAGATCGGCGCCCAGTCGGACGCGCAGGCCGCCGGTCGCTCGATCCGCGAGCTCGAACGCATCCGCGACGAAAACCTCGTCGGCATCATGCATGCGCTGAAATCCGGTAACGGCGGCGAAGGCTGGGGTGCGGGCAAGCTGCTTGCCGATTTCGAGGCCAAGCTCTGGGCCAACGCCCGGAAGCCGGAAGCCGACCTCGGCGACGTCAAGCCGCTGCGCATCCTCGACACCAAGGTCAGCGCCGCCTGGGTCGATTACAACGGCCACATGACCGAGCACCGTTATCTCCAGGTCTTCGGCGACACCTCCGACGGCGTGCTGCGCCTGATCGGCGTCGACCTCGACTATGTCCGCGACGGTCACAGCTACTACACGGTCGAGACCCATATCCGAAACCTTGGCGAAGCCAAGCTCGGCGAGGCGCTCTACTCGACCTGCCAGGTCCTGTCGTCGGACGAAAAGCGTCTTCACATCTTTTCGACGATCTACAACGCCGCAACCAACGAGGCCGTCGCCACCGCCGAACAGATGATGCTGCATGTCGACAGCAAGGCCGGCAAGGCGGTCGCGGCACCCGAAGCGGTGCTGAGCAAGCTCCGCGCGATCACTGAAGCCCATGCGCAACTGCCGACGCCCGTTGGTGCCGGACGCTTCGTCGGCCAGAAGCGCGCCTGACCGCAACAGCGGCAGGCCAGCAACAACAGGCAGCTTCGCCTTCCGGCGGAGCCGCAAACCGCAGCCGAAGGACGCTTGAGGAGGCGGCCATCGTTTGCGGCACCGACGTCAGCGGCGCGAAAACGAGGGGAACAACACAATGAATTTCGCACTGACCGAAGAACAGCAGATGATCGTCGATACGGTCAGGAGCTTCGTCGAAACGGAAATCTATCCGCATGAGGACGAGGTCGAGCGCACCGGCGTAGTGCCGCGCGAACTCGGTCAGGAGATCGCCCGCAAATGCAAGGAGATCGGCTTCTTCGGCTGTAATTTCCCGGAGGAAGTCGGCGGCGCCGGTCTCGATCACACCTCCTTCACCCTGGTCGAGCGCGAGCTTGGCCGCGGCTCCATGGGCCTGACCGTCTTCTTCGGTCGCCCCTCTGGCATCCTGATGGCCTGCAACGCCGAGCAGCGCGAAAAGTACCTGCTGCCGGCCGTCAAAGGTGACAAGTTCGATGCGCTTGCGATGACCGAGCCGGACGCCGGCTCGGACGTGCGCGGCATGAAGTGCTTTGCCCGCAAGGACGGCGACGACTGGATCGTCAACGGCACGAAGCATTTCATCAGCCACGCCGACATCGCCGATTTCGTCATCGTCTTCATCGCGACCGGCGAAGAGGATACGCCGCGCGGCCCGAAGAAGAAGATCACCTGCTTTCTCGTCGATCGCGGCACGCCCGGCTTCGAGATCCGCAAGGGCTACAATTCCGTGTCGCACCGCGGCTACAACAACTGTGTCCTGACCTTCGACGATTGCCGCCTGCCCTCTGCCCAGATCCTCGGCGAGGTGCACAAGGGTTTCGACGTCGCCAACGACTGGCTGTTCGCCACCCGCCTGACGGTGGCGGCGACTTCGGTCGGCCGTGCCCGTCGCGCCTTCGACTATGCGCTGAATTACGCCGCCGAACGCAAGCAGTTCGGCAAGCCGATCGGTGCCAACCAGGGCGTCTCCTTCAAGCTCGCCGACATGATCACCGAGATCGACGCCGCCGACCTCCTGACCCTTTCGGCCGCCTGGCGGCTCGATAACGGCCTGCCCTCGAACCGCGAGATTGCGTCCGCCAAGGTTTTTGCCACCGAGATGCTCGCCCGCGTCACCGACGAGGCGATCCAGATCTTCGGCGGCATGGGCCTGATGGACGACCTGCCGCTCGCCCGCTTCTGGCGCGACGCTCGCGTCGAACGCATCTGGGACGGCACGTCTGAAATCCAGCGCCACATCATCAGCCGCGACCTGCTGCGGCCGCTGGGAGCGTGATCGGCCGATGATACGCTCCCTCGACCGCCTCATCCGCCCGCGCACCATCGCCGTCTTCGGCGGCAAGGAAGCCCGGCGTGTCATCGAGCAATGCGACAAGATGGGCTTTACCGGTGAGATCTGGCCGGTGCACCCGCGCGAAGCCGAAATCCTCGGCCGCAAGTGCTATCGCTCGGTGGCAGAACTGCCAGGCGCACCGGATGCCTCCTTCGTCGGCGTCAACCGGCAGCTGACGATCGATATCATCCGCGATCTTGCGAGCCGCGGCGCCGGCGGCGCCGTCTGCTACGCCTCCGGCTTTCGCGAGGCGGCAAGCGAGCTTGACGACGGCAACGACATGCAGGAGGCGCTGGTGGCGGCTGCCGGCGACATGCCGATCGTCGGGCCGAATTGCTACGGCTTCATCAACATGCTCGATGGCGCCCTGCTCTGGCCGGACCAGCACGGCATGCAACGCGTCGAAAAGGGCGTCGCGATCCTGACGCAGTCCTCCAACATCGCCTGCAACATTTCGATGCAGACGCGCGGCCTGCCGCTTGCCTATGTGATGACCGCCGGCAACCAGGCGCAGACGGGTCTGTCCGACATCGCCTGCGCCGTGCTCGAAGACCCGCGCGTCACCGCCGTCGGCCTGCATATCGAGGGTTTCGACAGCGTTGCTGCCCTCGAGCGGCTGGCGACGCGCGCGCGCGAACTCGGCAAACCGGTCGTGACGCTGAAGGTCGGCAAGTCGGAAGCGGCCCAGCTTGCGACGGTGTCGCACACCGCATCGCTTGCCGGCAACGACCGCGTCTCCTCGGCGCTTCTTGCCCGCCTCGGCATCGGCCGCGTCGACACGTTGCCGGCGCTCTTGGAAACGCTGAAGCTGCTGCATGTGGCAGGCCCACTTGAGAGCAACGACATCTCCTCGATGAGCTGCTCCGGCGGCGAGGCCTCGCTGATGGCAGATGCCGGCGAGCGCTACCGGGTCAATTACCGGCCCTTGCGCGACGAACAGAAGAAGCCGCTGAAGGATGCGCTCGGCGAGATGGTGACGATCGCCAACCCGCTCGACTACCACACCTTCGTCTGGGGCAACCGCAAGAAGCAGACCACCGCCTTTACCGCCATGATGAAGGGCGGCTACGCGATCAATCTGCTCGTGCTCGACTTCCCGCGCCTTGACCGCTGCGATCCCGCCGACTGGGAAACCACCTGCCATGCGGTGATCGACGCGGCCCGGGCAACGGGTGCCCGCGCCGGCATCGTCGCCAGCCTTGGCGAAAACATGCCGGAAGCCACCGCCCTCTTCCTGATGAAGGCGGGCGTCGTACCCTTCTTCGGCATCGAGGAGGCACTGGCAGCCATCGAGACGGCCGCCGACATCGGAGCCGCCTGGGCCAAACCCGCCCCGCCCCGCCTGCACGATGGCGGTGTCGCCGCTGCCGGTGAAGCCATCACGCTCAGCGAACACGAGGCCAAGGTGGAGCTTGCTGCCGCCGGCCTGACCGTGCCGAAGGGCAAGACCGCAGCAACCGCCGAAGAAGCTGCAGACGCTGCCGAAGCGCTCGGTTTCCCGGTCGTGCTGAAAGGCCTCGGCGTCGCCCACAAGACCGAAGCGGGTGCCGTGAAGCTCAACCTTGCGAGCCGCGCGGACGTCCTTTCGGCGGCCAAGGCCATGGCCGCCGTCACCTCCAGGTACCTTGTCGAGAAGATGGTGGCGAAACCGGTCGCCGAGCTCATCATCGGCGCTATGCGCGACCCCGTCGCCGGCCCGGTTTTGACGATCGGTGCCGGCGGCATCCTCGTGGAACTGCTCGATGATTCCGCCATCCTGACGCTGCCGACGACGCCGGAAGCGATCAGGGAAGCAATCGGCGGGCTGAAGATCTGCAAGCTGCTCGACGGCTATCGCGGCGCGCCTGCCGCCGATTACGCCGCTTTAACCGCGGCTGTCGCGGCAGCGGCATCCTATGTCGTTGCAAACGCTTCGAAACTCGAAGAACTGGATATCAATCCATTGATGGTGTTGCCGAACGGTCAGGGTGCCGTTGCCGCCGACGCTCTCATTCGCCGGAGGAACTGACCCTCATGACCGGACCTATCCTCACACGCCGCGAAGGCGGTATTCTGGAAGTCACGATCGACCGGCCGAAGGCGAACGCCATCGACCTGAAAACCAGCCGGGTCATGGGCGAGATCTTCCGCGACTTCCGCGACGACGACAGCTTACGTGTCGCGATCATCACCGGCGCCGGTGAAAAATTCTTCTGTCCGGGATGGGACCTGAAGGCTGCTGCCGACGGTGACGCGGTCGATGGTGACTATGGCGTCGGCGGCTTCGGCGGCATGCAGGAACTGCGCGATCTCAACAAGCCGATCATCGCCGCGATCAACGGCATCTGCTGCGGCGGTGGCCTCGAGATCGCGCTTTCGACCGACCTGATCCTTGCCGCCGAACACGCGACCTTCGCGTTGCCCGAAATCCGCTCCGGCACCGTTGCCGATGCTGCCTCGATCAAGCTGCCGAAGCGCATCCCCTATCACATCGCCATGGACATGCTTCTGACCGGCCGCTGGCTCGACGTGCAGGAAGCCCACCGCTGGGGCTTCGTCAACGAGATCCTGCCGGCGGGCAAACTGATGGAGCGCGCCTGGGAGCTCGCCCGCCTGCTCGAAAGCGGCCCGCCGCTGGTCTATGCGGCGATCAAGGAAGTGGTCCGCGCCGCCGAGGGCGAAGCCTTCCAGACGACCATGAACAAGATCACCCAGCGGCAGTTCAAAACCGTCGATATTCTCTATTCGAGCGAAGACCAGCTGGAGGGTGCGCGCGCCTTCGCGGAGAAGCGCGACCCCGTGTGGAAGGGTCGCTGAGACCGAACGAGAGCGCGTGCGGTTTCCGCCCGCAACCCGCTTCGAACAGCACCGCCAACCCTTGGCGGCGTAGGCAACAGAGCCGGATGACCGGCACCGGAACGTGACGAGACGCGCGGGCAACATCGCGTGCCATTAAACACGTGTCCATAAGCCAGGCTTATGGAAATAAATTGTAATTTAGGGCGTTACAACAAGAGTTCCAGCGATTACGCTTATCGATCTGAACGAAGGACGCCCGGCCAGAAGGAAGGAGAGATAAGAACCCGGAAGAAAACAAGCGGCCCTCCGGCCCAGTCCGAAGCCATCGATACAATGGCTGTACGCAGCAATCTCTACCAACCACAACGAACGGCGAATGCCGACGAGAAAAGGGAACAGGGGAATGAGCGATTACAAGGATTACCTCACACGACAGGTCATGCTCGGCAAGATGAACCGGCGCGAGTTTTTGGGCCGCGCGGCAGCAGCCGGCATTCTCGCCTCGACGGCCGGCACTTTGTTTGCCACCAGCGCTGCAGCGCAGGAGCCGAAGCGCGGCGGTCACCTGAAACTCGGTCTCGAAGGCGCTGCCGCCACCGACTCGAAGGACCCGGCCAAGGCGCTGTCGCAATTCATGTTCGTCGTCGGCCGCAACTGGGGCGACATGCTCGTCGAAAGCCACCCAACGACCGGCGCGCCGGTGCCGGCACTCGCCGAATCCTGGGAGCCCTCGACCGACGCGTCGACCTGGACCTTTACCATCCGCAAGGGCGTAAAATTCCACGACGGCAAGGAGCTGACGCTCGACGACGTCATCAAGACGCTGCAGCGCCACACCGACGAAAAGTCTGAATCCGGCGCGCTCGGCGTGATGAAGTCGATCAAGGAAATCAAGGCCGACGGCGACAAGCTGGTGCTCGTGCTGACCGAAGGCAATGCCGACCTGCCGCTGCTTCTGACCGACTATCACCTCATCATCCAGCCGGGCGGCGGCATCGACAAGCCGGACGCAATGATCGGCACCGGCCCCTTCAAGGTGACGAGCTTCGAAGCCGGCGTTCGTGCCACCTTCGAGAAGAATGCCGACGACTGGCGCACCGACCGCGGCTATGTGGACTCGGTCGAGCTGATCGCCATGAACGACGCCACGGCCCGCATCGCCGCGCTTTCCTCCGGCCAGGTGCACTACATCAACCGCGTCGATCCGAAGACGGTCAACCTTCTGAAGAAGGCGCCGACGGTCGAGATCCTGAACACGTCCGGCCGCGGCCATTACGTGTTCATCATGCATTGCAACACAGCACCCTTCGACAACAACGACCTGCGCATGGCGCTGAAGTATTCGATGGACCGCGAGACCATGGTCCAGCGCATCCTCGGCGGTTACGGCAAGGTCGGCAACGACTTCCCGATCAACGACACCTACGCCCTCTTCCCCGAAGGCATCGAGCAGCGTGCCTATGATCCGGACAAGGCGGCCTTCCACTACAAGAAATCCGGCCACAGCGGTCCGGTACTGCTGCGCACCTCCGACGTCGCCTTCCCGGGTGCTGTCGATGCAGCGGTGCTCTACCAGGAAAGCGCCAAGAAGGCGGGCATCGAGATCGAGGTCAAGCGCGAGCCGGGCGACGGCTACTGGACCAACGTCTGGAACGTGCAGCCCTTCTCCACCTCCTACTGGGGCGGCCGTCCGACCCAGGACCAGATGTACTCCACCGCCTATCTTTCGACCGCCGACTGGAACGACACCCGCTTCAAGCGTCCGGATTTCGACAAGATCCTGCTCGAGGCCCGCTCGGAACTCGACGAGGCCAAGCGCAAGGACATGTACCGCACCATGGCCATGATGGTGCGTGACGAAGGCGGCCTGATCCTGCCGATGTTCAACGACTTCGTGAACGCCTCCACCAAGCAGGTGAAAGGCTACGTGCATGACATCGGCAACGACATGTCGAACGGCTATGTCGCAACCCGGGTATGGCTGGACGCATGATGATGGAAAGCGGACCGCTCACTGGTCCGGTTCCGACGGATGGAACCGCGGGTGCAACACACCCGCGGTCTGCCGAACTTTCCGGAGTACCAGCAAAACCCAACCCTGCCGCCAATCCCTCGAATGGTGAAATCGGCGGCACCTTCTGGCGGCGCTTCACCTTCCGCCGCCCGCTCGCGGCGCTGATCCTGCAGCGCCTCGGCTTGAGCGTCGGCCTTCTGTTCGCCGTATCGCTGATGATCTTCGGCGGCATCGAGGCGCTTCCCGGCGACTTCGCCACCACCTATCTCGGCCAGTCGGCAACGCCGCAGGCGGTCGAAAACATCCGCAAGGATCTCGGCCTCGACCGGCCCTGGACCGAACGCTACGTCTCCTGGCTCGGCGGCGCTGTCCAAGGCGATTTCGGCACCTCCTGGGCGAGCAAGAACTCGGTCGGCGAGCAGATTTCCAAGCGCCTCGGCAACTCGCTGTTCCTTGCCTTCTTCGCAGCCCTCGTCTCCGTACCGCTCGCCGTCGGCCTCGGCATGCTGGCGGTGCAGTTCCGCAACCGGCTGCCCGACAAGATCATCAACGTCGTCTCGCTCGCGGCGATCTCGCTGCCCGAGTTCTTCGTCGGCTATCTCCTGATCATGTTCTTCGCCGTCAAATACGGCGTCGCGACCTTCCCCGCGACCGTCTATGACAGCATGAGCTTCACCGAACGTCTCTCGGCGATCGCGCTTCCCGTCGCGACCCTCGTTCTCGTCGTTCTCGCCCACATGATGCGCATGACCCGCGCGGCGATCCTCAACGTCATGTCGTCGGCCTATGTCGAGACGGCGGAACTGAAGGGCCTCGGCATGTTCCGCATCATCGCGCGTCACGCCGCCCCCAATGCGGTGGCGCCGGTCATCAACGTCATTGCGCTCAACCTGGCCTATCTCGTGGTCGGCGTCGTCGTGGTCGAAGTGGTCTTCGTCTATCCGGGCATGGGCCAATATATGGTGGATGCGGTGACCGTGCGCGACATGCCGGTCGTTCAGGCCTGCGGTCTGATCTTTGCCGCCTTCTACATCTTCCTGAACATGGCGGCCGATATTCTCGCGATCATCGCCAACCCGAGACTGAGGCATCCGCGATGAACCTGAGATCCATCCCCTTCAGCGCCTGGATCGGCATCGCCGGCATCGCGATTGCGATCTTCTGCGCCCTCTTTGCGCCTGTCATCGCCCCCTTCGGTGAACGCGACGTAGTCGGCGACGTCTGGCTTCCGGCCGGCGGCGACTTCCTGCTCGGCACCGACAATCTCGGCCGCGACCTGCTGTCGCGTCTGATCTATGGCGCCCGCACCACCATCTTCGTGGCATTTGCGGCAACCGTGCTTTCCTTCTCGCTCGGCATGATCCTGAGCTTCACCGCCGCTGTTGTCGGTGGTTTCACGGACCAGCTGTTTTCCCGCTTCAACGACCTGATGATGGCGATTCCGACGCTCATTTTCGCCCTCGTCGTTCTCGCCGTCCTGCCGCAGCATCTGTGGATCCTGATCCTGGTGATGGCGGTGCTCGACAGTACCCGCGTCTTCCGCATCGGCCGTGCCGTGGCGCTCGATGTCGCCGTCATGGAGTTCGTCGAGGCGGCAAGGCTGCGTGGCGAAGGTTCGCTCTGGATCATCTTCCGCGAGATCCTGCCGAACACGCTGTCGCCGCTCTTGGCCGAATTCGGCCTGCGCTTCGCCTTCTCGATCCTGTTCCTCTCCACCCTCTCCTTCCTCGGCCTCGGCATCCAGCCGCCGGCAGCCGACTGGGGCGGCATGGTCAAGGACAACAAGGACGGCATCATCTTCGGCATTTCGGCAGCGCTCATCCCCGGTGCTGCGATCGCGACGCTCGCGATCTGCGTCAACCTCGTGGTCGACTGGCTGATGAAGAGAACCTCGAGCCTCAAGGGAGGACGCGGCGATGCCTGAGATGCTCTCCGTCAAGAACTTGAAGATCGAAGCGACCAGCTACCCGCCGGGCGAACCGCCGAAGGTCGTCACCCTCGTCGAGGGCGTCTCCTTCGACGTTCAGAAGGGCAAGGTGCTCGGCCTCATCGGCGAGTCCGGCGCCGGCAAGTCGACCATCGGCCTCTCGGCGCTCGCCTATGGCCGCGGCGGCGTGCGCATCACCGGCGGTCAGGTCCTGCTCGACGGCAAGGACATCCTGACGCTCGACAAGAACGGCATCCGCTCGATCCGCGGTGCCCGCGTCTGCTACGTCGCGCAATCGGCAGCGGCCGCCTTCAATCCGGCGCATCGGCTTGGCGACCAGGTGATCGAGGCGTCGCTCCGCCACGGCATCATGAGCCGCGAGGAGGCTAAGAAGCGGGCGCTCTATCTCTTCCGCGTGCTGGGCCTGCCCAATCCGGAAACCTTTGGCGAGCGTTATCCGCACCAGGTCTCCGGCGGCCAGTTGCAGCGCGCGATGACCGCCATGGCGCTCTGCCCCAACCCGGAACTGATCGTCTTCGACGAGCCGACGACCGCGCTCGACGTCACCACCCAGATCGACGTGCTCGCCGCGATCAAGCATGCGATCGAGGAGACGCACACGGCAGCCCTCTACATCACCCACGACCTCGCCGTCGTCGCCCAGATCTCCGACGACATCATGGTGCTGCGCCATGGCAAGACGGTGGAATACGGCTCGACGAAGCAGATCATCGAAGAGCCGCGCGAGGATTACACCCGGGCACTCGTCAGCGTCCGCCAGACGAAACGCGAGGAAGCCGCCGACCAGACCGGGACGCAGTTGAAGATCGAGCATATCAGCGCCGGCTATGCCAACGGCTTCAAGGTGCTGCATGATGTCTCGATGCATCTGCCGAAAGGCCAGACACTGGCGATCGTCGGCGAAAGCGGCTCGGGCAAGTCCACCCTTGCCCGCGTCATCACCGGGCTTTTGCCGCCGACCGAGGGGCGCATCACCTTCGAGGGCAAGGAGCTGCCGCGGGCGCTGAAAGGCCGCAGCAACGACGAGCTCCGCCGCATCCAGATGATCTACCAGATGGCCGATACGGCGATGAACCCGCGCCAGACGGTGCGAGACATCGTCGGTCGACCGCTCTCCTTCTACTTCGGCATGCACGGCCAGAAGAAGACGGAGCGGGTCAAGGAACTGCTCGACCAGATCGAAATGGGAACGCGTTTCCTCGATCGTTATCCGGCCGAACTTTCGGGCGGCCAGAAGCAGCGCGTGGCGATCGCAAGGGCGCTCGCCGCCAAGCCGGAGCTGATCCTCTGCGACGAGCCCACCTCGGCACTCGATCCGCTTGTGGCCGAAGGCATCCTGAATCTGCTTCTGAAGCTTCAGGAGGAAACCGCTGTTTCCTATGTCTTTATCACCCACGACATCGCCATCGTGCGGGCGATCGCCGACAGCGTCGCGGTCATGCATCGCGGCCGCCTCGTGCGCTTCGGGCCGAAGTCGAAGGTGCTGTCGCCACCCTTCGACGACTACACGGACCTGCTGTTGAAGTCGGTTCCGGAGATGGAAATCGGCTGGCTGGAGCGGGTGCTGAAGACACGCCGCATGGAAAGCGCCGGCAACTGAAAAACGAGACGGCGGCACGATCGCGTGCCGCCGCCTCATGCCTTCGTCAGGCAAGCTCAGCGTTGCCAGAAGGCCTTGCTCGTCTCTGCGCGAACCTCAGCCCTCGTCATCCCGATATCCTTGAGCCGCTCCGGATATTGATCCGCCATGAGCTGAAGTTGCTCGCGGACGCGAACGCGGTCCTCCCAGACGACAAGGATCCGGAAGGGATCGTGGCGGCCGAGGCTGTCGGCCAGATGCTTGGCCGGCTGGTTGAGATCAAGCCGGACGGCGTGATAGAAATCGGACATTCCCGAAAGCAGGCTGCTCATCGCCGTTCCCACCTCTTCTTGCCCCTCAGGGCGTTGAAACACTGTCGGAACTCTAGGCCCGTGGAACGCGTCCCACATCGCGCAGCTGCTGTGTTTTCCTCTCCTGCATTTGTAGTATTTTGACTGCAGCACCGCGCGCCCCGTTGGACGCGCAAGAGGCACTGTGGCACCTTGCCGTATGTCGCCATTGAAAACGGCCCGGTCAGATGGCAGGAAGCAGCCATGAACCGTATCCCGACACCACAGGCCGCCACCGAAGCCTTGTCAGACCGCGAGCGCGCCGTGGCCGAGCGTTTTGCCGCCGGCCTGACCTATCGCGAAATCGGCGAGGCGCTGTTTATCGCGCCGTCGACGGTGCGCACGCATCTGGCGACGATCTACGGCAAGCTCGGCGTTCGCAACAAGATCGAGCTTGCCGCCTCGGTCGCGCAGATGGTGGCCGGCAGGACGGCGAGCGAGGCGGTCGCGCCATTGCGCGACGCCGAGCCCGCCTCGCCGACGCTCGCGGTCTTTCCCATTGAAAGCCTCAATCCAGAGGAGCGCTGGCGCCGTTTCGCCGACGGGCTGTCATCCGACATCTGCGTCGATCTCGCGCGCTTCGCCGATCTGCCCGTGATCGCCTTCCACACAATGAAGCTGCTCGGCAACCGGCCGGAAAGCTTCGAAGACCACGTCCAGGCGGTCGGCGCGACCTATGCCATCACCGGGCAGCTGCGCGCGGACGACCGGCGGGTCCGCCTGACGATCCAGCTTTCCGATACCCGCACCGGCATGACGCTCTGGAGCGAGCGCTACGAGCGCTCGATGGAAGACGTGCTGACGCTGCAGGACAGCCTCACCGAAAGCGTCATCAACGTGCTCGCCGGCTGCTTCGGCACGCTGGCCGCCATCGGCCGCAAGGCGAGCCGGCAAAAGCCGCCGGGCAGCCTGCAAGCCTATGACTACTTCCTGCTGGGCGTCGAACAGCACAATCGCTTCAGCCCGGATGGCAACGCCGCCGCCATGCAATTGCTGACGCGCTCGATCGAGCTCGATCCGGGGCGGGCGCGCGCCTGGACCGAACTTGCCTATGCCCATTCCATCCAGGCGGCGAACGGCTTCGGCGACGACCTCGAAAGCGCAAGAAAGAACTGGCGCAGCGCCGCCGAGGAGGCGCTGCGGCTCGATCCGACGGATCCGGCCGGCCATACCTGTATCGGCGATTTCAAAGCCTGCATCGGTGATCTGGCGGGTGCCGCCGAGGCCCATGCCCGGGCGCTCGAATATGGCAGAAACAACGCCGATACGCTGGCGCTGCTCGCGGGAGCCAAGGCCCTGATCGTCGGCGATCCCGCCGACGGGATTCCCTTCATCGAGCGCGCCCTCTCGCTCAACCCGCTCGGCCCGCCCTGGTACCACGGCATGTTCGCGCGCGTTCTCTTCGTCGTCGGGCGCTATCGCGCGTGCTTGTCCGCGCTTGAAAAGAGTTCGCAGGAATCGCCGAACACACTGATGTTCCAGGCGATGGCACACGCGTACCTTGGCGAGATGGAGGAAGCGGCAGAGGTCGTATCGCGGCTGCAAGCCCAGTTCCCGTCGTTCACGGTCGAGGGCTTCATTGCCGGCTATCCCATCTCCAATCCGCCGGCGCTTTCGGCCGTTCGGGAGGGTGCCCGGTTGGCCAGGCTCGTCTGACGATAGCTGTCACTTCTGCCGGCAATCGACGTAGCCCACCCTCTGCGCCGCCTCGCCTTCGAAGGTCACCGTCGCTTCGCCCTTGGCCGAGCAGTCGCCCTTTTCGCCGCTGCCGGCGCGGAAGTGCACCACCGGCTGGCCTTCGACCATGATGCTCGGCACCACCTCGTAGAGTTCCGGCGGGCAATTGGCGACATCGGAAAGCCTGAGCGCCGGCTGCCCGCCGATCATCACGCTGGACGCCCCCGAAAGCGCACAGGACGGGATCGGCGCCCGTGCCTCCTCGGCCTTTGCCGGTGACATCGGCAATGCGAAGCAAAGGCAGGCGATAGCGGCCAAAGCAGATTTCATGATCCCCTCCTCGATCGGTGCGTTCGGCGAAACCTACCACATGGCGACGCCGCCTCAATATTCGGTCGGCACGGTCAAGAGCTCGGCATCGGGCGTATCGAGGAAGGCTCGCACCGTCTGCGGCAGGTGCCGCGAGCCGAAGGACAGCACGCCGCAGCGTGAGAGCATCTGCCGCAGATCCGGCTGCGCCCCGAGCGAGCGCCAGATCATCCGGGACGCGTAAGGCAGGTTTTCCTTGCGCCAGGAGACCCCCATGGTGGTGCCGCGCAGATAGACCCGCTGATGCACTTCGAACGGCAGAAGGATGGTCTGCGCCAGCATCGGCTCGCGCCCGATGCTGCGCTCGGCGATGAAGATGCGGTTTCGCCAGAGAGTGACGAGGCCGACATATTTTGAGAACTGCTGGATCTCGTTTGCGGGATCGCGGATGCGCTCGATCGATTTCACCCGGATCGAGCCTGCCTCCTCGTAGATCCGCGCGCAGGAGCAGACGACCAGCCCCGGCCAGGAGAGCGACACGTGATAGGTCTGGTAGTAGCCGACATGGCGCCGGAGGCCCGCGATGTCGCCCGGGAAACCCTCAAGCAGCAGGCCGGCATCCGAGCGGTCCCGATCGGGGCGCGTCATGCGCGCCTCGAACTGTTTGGCCGGCAACGCGAAGTCTTCGGCCGAAAGCCCGAAGAAGCGGGCAATGCGCGCCACATTGTGCGCCGATGGCCGCGCCTCGCCACCGATGTAGCGGTTGAACTGCTGGCGGTTAATGCCGATTTCGCGGCAGATCTGCGAGATCGACCGTCGCGTCGCACAGGCAAACTTGAGATTGGCGGCGAAGATGTCGATGTCCTGCACGGTGCTTTTCGAACCCCATTCAACGCGCTTCCAATCCCTGTCGAACAGGAAGCATTCAGGTAGCGTAAAAGAGCGTAAAGAAGCGTCAAGTCGCGAAATTGTGTGCCGGTCGGCAAACGCTAGGTTTTCCCTAACAAGCATCACTCCAAAGGGAACCCTAGAATGACCGAATTCACGAAGCGTCCTGACGGCCTCCTTATCCCCGCGAGCCTTGCCTCGACCGGCCTCAGCCGGCGCGGCTTCCTGGCCGGCACGGCAGCATTGGGCCTTGCGGCCGGTTTCGGCGGCGCGCTCGCCGCCACGGACGCAAGGGCTCAGGAGCCGAAGCGTGGCGGCCATCTGAAGCTCGGTCTCAAGGGCGGCGCCACGACGGACTCGCTCGACCCGGCCGCCTATAGCGGTTCCGTTTCCTTCGTCATCGGTCACCTCTGGGGTGATACGCTGGTCGAATCCGACCCGAAGACCGGCGCGCCCCTGCCGGCGCTTGCCGAATCTTGGGAACCCTCGGCCGATGCGTCCGAGTGGACCTTCAAGATCCGCGGCGACGTGAGCTTCCACGACGGCAGCAAGCTGACCGTTGCCGACGTCGTCGCCACGCTGAAGCGCCATGCGGACGAAGGCTCGAAGTCCGGCGCGCTCGGGCTGATGCGCTCGATCAAGACGATCGAGGAGAAGGCAGGCAGCCTGGTGCTGACGCTCACCGAAGGCAATGCCGACCTGCCGCTGCTTCTGACCGACTATCACCTGATCATCCAGCCGAAGGGCGGCGTCGACAATCCGGCCTCGCCTGTTGGTACCGGCCCCTACAAGCTTGCAAGCTACGAGGCAGGCCTGCGCGCCACCTTCGAGAAGAACGCCGATGACTGGCGCTCGGACCGCGGCTTCGTCGACAGTGTCGAGATCATCGTGATGAACGACACGACGGCGCGCATCGCAGCACTTTCTTCCGGCCAGGTCCACTTCATCAACAACATCGACCCGAAGACCGTGCCGCTCCTGAAGCGCGCCCCGCGCGTCGAGATCCTCAGGACCTCCGGCAAGGGCTTCTACAGCTTCCTGATGCATTGCGACACCGCGCCCTTCGACAACAACGATCTGAGGCTGGCGCTGAAATATGCGGTCGATCGACAGGCGATCCTCGACCGGGTGCTCGGCGGCTTCGGCACGCTCGGCAACGACTATCCCGTCAACGGCAACTATGCGCTGGCACCCGAAGGCATCGAGCAGCGCGCCTATGACCCGGACAAGGCGGCCTTCCACTTCAAGAAGTCCGGCCATGACCGGCCGATCCTGCTGCGCACCTCCGACGCCGCCTTCCCGGGTGCTGCCGACGCCGCGGTGCTCTTCCAGGAAAGCGCCAAGAAGGCGGGCATCGAGATCGAAGTGCGCCGCGAGCCGGAAGACGGCTACTGGACCAATGTCTGGAACGTGCAGCCCTTCTGCGCCTCCTATTGGGGCGGCCGGCCGACGCAGGATTCGCGCTACTCGACCTCCTATCTCTCGACCGCCGAATGGAACGACACCCGCTTCAAGCGCGAGGATTTCGACAAGCTCCTGCTGCAGGCCCGCTCCGAGCTCGACGAGGCCAAGCGCAAGGAAATGTACCGCACCATGGCGATGACGGTGCGCGACGAAGGCGGCCTGATCCTGCCCGTCTTCAACGATTACGTGAACGCCGCCTCGGCTTCGCTCAAGGGCTTCGTCGACGACATCGGCAACGATCTCTCGAACGGCTACGTCGGCAGCCGCGTCTGGTTCGACAGCTGAGCCATTGCGACGAATGCCGGACGCGGGCTCGCGTCCGGCATTTCCCGAGAAAACAAAGAGATCGTTAGAACCACATGTCAGAGCGCGAATTCACAGTCATCGAAAACGAATGGATCCGGCTGAAGGACGGCACCGAGCTTGCCGCCCGCATCTGGATGCCGGCCGGCACGGAGGCCGATCCGGTTCCGGCCGTGCTCGAATACCTGCCCTACCGCAAGCAGGGCGGCACGAGCCTGCGTGACGAATCCACCTATCCCGTGTTTGCCGCCGCCGGCATTGCCGGCGTGCGCGTCGACATCAGAGGCTCCGGCGAAAGCGAAGGCGTGATCGACGGCGAATATACGCCGCGCGAGCTTTCCGACGGTTGCGAGATCGTCGAATGGATCGCCGCCCAGCCCTGGTCAAACGGCAAGGTCGGCATGATGGGCATCTCCTGGGGCGGCTTCAACTGCCTGCAGGTCGCGGCCTTGAAGCCGCCGGCGCTGAAAGCCGTCATCTCCATCGCCTCGACCGTCGACCGCTACAACGACGACATCCACTACAAGAACGGCTGCCACCTCTCCGCCCAGCTGTCCTGGGCGGCGACCATGCTCGGCTACCAGTCGCGCTCGCCGGATCCCGCCATCGTCGGCGACCGTTGGAAGCAGATGTGGATGGAGCGGCTGGAGAAGGAGCCCTTCTTCATGGAGGAATGGCTGGAGCACCAGCGTCGCGACGAATTCTGGCAGCACGGATCGATCTGCGAAGATTTCGACAGGGTTGGGATCCCCGCGCTGGTCATCGCCGGCTGGGCCGACGGCTACCGCAACACGCCCTTGAAGGCGGTCGAAGGCCTTGGGGACAAGGCCAAGGCGCTGATCGGCCCCTGGGTGCACAAGTACCCGCATTTCGCCTTTCCGAAGCCGCGCGCCGATTTCCACGGCGAGGCGATCCGCTGGTGGAACCGCTGGCTGCGCGACGAGGAAAACGGCGCCGAGAACGGGCCACAGGTGCGCGCCTATATTCTCGACGGGCCCCGCCCGTCGCTCCGGCGTGACAGCGATCCCGGCCGCTGGGTGGCGAAGGACGCCTGGGCAACGCCGGAAATGCATCTCTTCGGCATCTCCCATGACGGCCGGCTGACGCCGTCGGCCGGCGGCACCGGCATCGGCGAGGTCTACCTGAAATCGCCGCTCGATACCGGCACGGCATCCGGCGAGTATTTCACGCTGAAGCCCGATGCCGAAATGGCCGGCGACCAGCGCATCGACGATGCCGGCTCGCTCACCTTCGAGACGGCACCGCTACTGGAAGCCGCCGACTATCTCGGCCAGCCAACGCTGACCGTCGACGTCACCTGCCAGGAGCCGACCGCCAATCTCGCCGTGCGCCTCGTCGACGTGCATCCTGACGGTACCGCCACCCGCGTCGCCTTCGGCGTGCTCAACCTTTCGCATCGCGACGGCAACGCCCAGCCGCGCGCCATGGAGCCCGGGCGCAAGACGCGCATCACGCTTACGCTCGATGCCTGCGGCTACCGCTTCCGCGCGGGAAATCGCATCCGGGTGTCGCTCTCGACCTCCTATTGGCCGCTGATCCTTCCCACCCCGACCGATCCGGGCCTTTCGATCGACACAGCAAGCCTCTCGCTCGCCCTTCCCCTGCTCGGCGCCCACAGGGAGATCAACGTGCCCGAGCCGGAGAACCCCGACCCGCTGCCAAAGTATCGCGAGCTGACGCGCGGTATTTCGAGCCGCACCGTCGAGCGCGACATGACCCACGGCATGACCCATTACCGTATCTACGAGGACACCGGGCTTTCAGAACATCCGGATACGGGCCTTGCCACCCAGGATATCCGCGACGAGACCTGGTCGATCGCACCGGACGACCCCTCGTCGATGATCGGAACCTCGACCTGGACCTGTGTTGCCAAGCGCGAGGGCTGGTCTGTGCGTACCGTCTCGACCTCGACGCTCCACTGCACGAAAAGCGAGTGGATCACCGAGGCGGAGGTCGTCGCCTATGAGGGCGAGACACGGATTTTCGAGAAGCATTTCAAGAAGCGCATCCCCCGCGACTTCATGTGAAGGGCACGGGCGGCCGGTTCCAACGCGCTGCCCCGCCCCCGCATTGACATCTCACACAAGTCATTGTACCAATCGGTAAAGAGTTTACTGATTGGTACAACCATGCGCCATTTCTTCTCGCGTCATCAGCCTCCCGTTCATATCAACCGCGGCTTGATTGCCGGCATCGGCGGCCTCGTCGCCATCGCCGCCGTCGGCGCCCTCACAGGCCTTGTCGGCCACCCCATGTTGATGGCGCCCTTCGGCGCCAGCTGCGTGCTGATCTTTTCCGTCACGGCGAGCCCGCTGTCGCAGCCGGCCAACGTCGTCGGCGGCCACTTCGTTGCCACCCTCGTCGGCCTGATCCTCAGAACCGTCTTTCCGAATGAATGGTGGGCGGTCGCCATCGCCGTCGGCGCGGCGATCGCGCTGATGGCGGCATTGCGCATCACCCATCCGCCGGCAGGCGCCAACCCGCTCGTCGTCTTCGCCGCCGATCCCGGCTTCGAATTCCTGCTCTTCCCGGTGCTGACCGGCTCGCTTATTCTCGTCGCCGTTGGCGCGCTGTTCCACCGTTTCGCCAAGGTCGAGTATCCGCTGGTGAGGAAGCCCGCATGAGCCGCGTCGTCGCTGAGCGAAAGGACGTGATCGCCATGCTTGCGGAAATCTTCCGCGAGCACGGTTATGACGGCACCAGCCTCAGCCTGATCACCGAGAAGACCGGGCTTGGCAAAGGCAGCCTCTACCACTTCTTCCCCGGCGGGAAGGAGGAGATGGCAGAGGCCGTGCTTGGCGATATCGCCGCCTGGTTCCGCACGCACATCTTCGAGCCACTACGCAATGCGGAAGACCCGGCCGCAGCGCTGGACGCGATGTTTGCCGCCGTCGACGGCTACTTCCGCCAAGGCAGACGCCTCTGCCTGATGGGGGTGATCGCCACGAGCGGCGCACACGACCGCTTCGCCCGCGAACTCAACCGCTATTTCTCCGATTGGCGTGCCGGTCTATCCGCAACGCTTGAACGCGCCGGCACACCGGCCGCCGAGTGCGACGGCGTTGCCGAGGAAATCGTCGGCGGCATCCAGGGCGCGCTGATCCTTGCCCGAAGCCTCGAGGACCCCGGCGCCTTCGTCCGGGTGCTGGCCCGCCTCAAGGCGCGCCTGCCCGTATCATCGTAAAAGCAAGCGACCACCCTTCCTCCCCCGCCCAAATTGACAAAAATCAGATCGCGGCTTGAGCCTGCCTTGACAATTGCCTTTTCGCACGGATATTAACCGCGAAGTTAAATAACTCTACGGTTAAAGACTGGGCGTATGGGGCGCCCAGAGGAGGAGGATTCATGACAGCGGCGACCGCAAACGCAGCACGCAAGGATATCAGCCTGGAAATCGTGCGCGACTTCGAGGCGCCGATAAACCTCGTCTTCAAGGTCTGGTCGACGCCGGAGCACCTGTTGCGCTGGTGGGGACCGCAGGACTTCACGCCGCATTCGATCAACATGGACTTCCGTCCGGGCGGGGCCTGGCGCGCCTGCATCCGCTCGCCCGAAGGCCAGGACTATTGGATGAGCGGCATCTTTCGCGAAGTGCGCGAGCCCGAGAAGCTGGTCTTCACCTTCGCCTGGGACGAAGACGGCGAGCCCGGCAGCGACACGCTGATCACCGTTTCCTTCGCCGATATCGGCGCCAAGACGCGGCTCACCTTCCAGCAAACACCATTCGAGACCGTCGAAGAGCGCGACTCGCACCAGGATGGCTGGGGCGAGTGCCTCGAGCGGCTCAGGGATTACGTCGACCATGTCTGAGATTTCGAACCTTGAAACCGAAAACGCACCCGGTCCGAAGGCGACCCGGCGCGAATGGATCGGGCTCGCCGTGCTGGCGCTGCCCTGCATGCTCTATTCCATGGACCTGACGGTGCTGAACCTCGCGGTCCCGCAGCTTGCCGAACAGCTCAAGCCCTCGGCCGCCCAGCTTCTCTGGATCATCGATATCTACGGCTTCATGGTCGCAGGCTCGCTGATCACCATGGGCACGCTCGGCGACCGCATCGGCCGCCGGCGCCTGCTGATGATCGGCTCGGTCGCCTTTGGCCTGGCGTCGATCTTCGCCGCCTTTGCCTGGAATGCCGAGACGCTGATCATCGCGCGCGCGGTGCTTGGTGTCGCGGCAGCAACGCTTGCGCCCTCCACGCTCTCGCTCATCCGCAACATGTTCCTCGACGACCGCCAGCGCACGTTTGCGATCGGGGTGTGGATCGCCAGCTTCTCGGCCGGCGGCGCCATCGGCCCCGTGGTCGGCGGGCTGATGCTGTCGCAGTTCTGGTGGGGCTCGGTCTTCCTGCTCGCCGTGCCGGTCATGGTGCTGATCCTCATCCTCGGGCCGATCCTCCTGCCGGAATTCCGCGATCCCGAGGCCGGCCGGATCGATCTCGTCAGCGCCGCCCAGTCGCTCGTCGCCGTGCTTTCGGTGATCTACGGCATGAAGCACATCGCCGAGGCCGGGTTCGATACGATCGCAGTCTTCTTGATCCTGCTCGGCATCGTCGTCGCGATCCTGTTTGCGCGGCGCCAGCTTCGTCTCGCCGATCCGCTGATCGACCTCGCGCTGTTCAGGACGCCGGCCTTCAGCGCCGCCCTTGGTGTCAATATCCTCGGTCTCTTCGTCGGCTTCGGCGCTTTCCTGTTCGTGGCGCAGTACCTGCAGCTGGTGCTCGGGCTCACGCCCTTCGTCGCCGGTCTCTGGTCGGTGCCGACGGGTGTGGCGATGATCGTCGCCTCGATGACCGTGCCGATGCTTGCCACCCGTTTTGCCGCCTCCAACCTGATTGCAGCGGGCTTCGTGCTGACGGCGATCGGCTTTGCCATCTGCACCCAGGTCGGCACCACAAGCAGCCCGCTTCTCGTCACCACAGGCCTCGTTGTGCTCTGCCTCGGTTTTGCCCCGGTCGGCACGCTGACGACGGATATGATCGTTGGCTCTGCCCCGCCGGAGCGCGCCGGCGCCGCCTCGGCGATCTCGGAGACCAGCTTCGAGTTCGGCGGCGCGCTCGGCATTGCCGTGCTCGGCAGCCTGCTGACCTCCGCCTATCGCGGCCGCATGGACCAGCTGGTGGTCACCGGCCTGCCGGAGGAAACCGTTGCCGCCGCCCGGCAGACGCTCGGCGGAGCGGTCGCGGTGGCTGCCGACCTGCCACCTGCAGAAGCCGAACGGCTGCTGACGGCGGCGCGCGACGTCTTCACTCAGTCCTTCGCCTTCACCGCCTCGATCTGCGTGCTGCTATCGCTCGGCACCGCACTCATCGCCTTCCTGCTCCTGCGCAAGGCCAGCGATGACGGTGACGGCAAGGCGCAGGTGGCCGCCGATCAGCCGGCGCCTTCGGGCAACGCCGGTTAACGGTGCCCGGCGCCAGGCGCCGGGCCGGAAACGCAAAGTGGCGCAAATCTCAAGCGGCGCCGGCCATATGGCCGGCGGGCGATGATCTGCGTCCAATCCCAGGGAGGAAACCGATGAAGAAGCTCTATCGCGGCAGCTGCCATTGCGGCGCCATCGCCTTCGAATGCCAGCTTGATCTCGCCGAGGGCATCCGCCGCTGCAACTGCTCCTTCTGCGCCAAGACACGGATGCAGAAGGCATTTGCGCTGCGCGAAGAATTCGAGATCACGTCAAGCAAGGACCGGCTGACGAGCTACCGGGCCGACAATTCGAGCTGGATCGAAGGCGACGTCGATCATTATTTTTGCAGCCGCTGCGGTGTCCGGCCCTTCTCGCGCGGCTACCACAAGGATTTCATCGGCCATTTCTACGCGGTCAATGTCGCCTGCCTCGATGGCGTCAGCGACGTGGAACTCGCCGAGGCGCCGATCATCTACGAAAACGGCCGCGATGACGACCACTTCAACGCGCCCGCCGACACACGCTTCATGTGAGCGCACACGGCCAGTCAGGCGACGGTCAGCGCCCGGAGCGCATCGAGCGCTCGCTCGGCATCCGCTTCCGGCACGAAGATGTGGTCATGGTAATAGGCGGCAATCACATTGGCGCTGATGCCCTCGCGCGTCAGCGCTGCCGAAACGGCCGCCGTCAGCCCCACGGCCTCGAGCGCCGAATGCACGTTGAGCGTGATGCGGCGAAGCAGCGGACCATAGGCGAGCCCGGCCTCGTCAGCGGCCGCGCGGGTAACGACCAGGGTCAGCCCCTCGTCCTCGCGATAGGTGGCAAGCGCCTCCAGCGCCTGGTAGCGCGCCTGATCCTGATAGGCGACGGTACAATAGACGTAGGTCTGCGGAAACAGCACCGGGTTCATCGTCGAAAGCAGTTTCGCGAGATCCGTTTCTCCGGCCATGTCATCGTCCCTCGTTCTCGGCGCCTCGTGCTTGCCCACTGGTATCGGATCGTCACGTTGGCGTGAAGCACGCGATCGCGATTTGACCGTTGCCAATCCCATGAAAACATGAGGTCATCGAACGCCGGCGCTGGAGCCGGGCGACGGGAGGACGCGATGGCGCGCAGCAAGTCGGTACAAACCTCTGACAGATCCCTCACAAGACTGACCGCGGTCTTCGCCGCGTTGCTGGCGTTTTCGCCCATCGCCGCCGCCCAGGAGCCGGCCGTCGTCATCCCGCCGCCGTCACTCGACGAGAAGTCATCCGCTTCGACCGAAATCGCCGTCTTTGCCGGCGGCTGTTTCTGGGGCGTGCAGGGCGTCTTCCAGCACCTTAAGGGCGTGAAGAAAGCGGTCTCCGGCTATTCCGGCGGCACCGCGGCAACCGCCGACTACGAAACCGTGAGCGGCGGCAAGACCGGCCATGCGGAGGCGGTGGAAGTGACCTTCGATCCGCGCGACGTCACCTATGGCCGGCTGCTGCAGGTGTTCTTCTCCGTCGCCCACAATCCGACCCAACTCAACTATCAGGGGCCGGATCACGGCCCACAGTATCGATCGGCGCTCTTTACCATCACCGATGAACAGAAGCGGATCGCCGATGCCTATATAGCCCAGCTCGGCAAATCAGCCGCCTTCCCGGCAAGGATCGTCACGCAGGTTTCGCCCTTCAAGGGCTTCTACGCTGCCGAGGACTATCATCAGGATTTCCTGACGCGAAACCCGACGCACCCCTATATCGTCTACAACGACCTGCCGAAGATCGAGAACTTGAGAACCCTGTTCCCCGAGGCCTTCCAGGCAAATCCGGTGCTGGTGTTCAAGCCGAAGAGCTAGGCCCGCTTCACAAACGGACACAGCAGGTCGTCAACGCGTTCCGACAAGGACCGCCACGCCTTCCGCCAGCCGGCGAAAGCCTTCGCGCGCGCCCTCGCTCATGTGCCGCGCCCTCAGCCACGCATGGATCATCTGCGGCTCCTCGCGGAAGGTGACGTTCACGCCCGCCATGGCAAGCCGCGCCGCATAAATGCGGGCATCGTCGCGCAAGGGGTCAAAGAAGGCGCCGGTTACATAGCTCGGCGGCAGGCCCGAGAGATCCGTTTCCGCCAGCGGTGCGGCGAAGGGATTGCCCATCGGCGCTTTCAGGATGTCCCGATAATAGCCGACATCGGCCGTCGTCAGTCCCGGCGCCTCGGCCATCTCCTCATAGGAACCCGACACGAGATCGCCGCCAAGGCCGGGATAGATCAGCACCTGGCCAACGATGCCGGAAAGCCTTTCCGCCCGTGCCTTGAGAACGATGCCAGCCGTGAGATTGCCGCCGGCGCTGTCGCCGGCCACGACGACCGGGCGGCCGTCGGACAGGAGGTGTTGCAGCACGGCGTAGCTGTCGTCGAAAGCAGCCGGCCAGACATGCTCCGGCGCGAGCCGATAATCGACCGAGACCAGCTCGGCCTGAGCGAAATCCGCAAGCTCGGCGCAGATCGCATCATGGCTGTCGAGTGAACCGACGACGAAGCCGCCGCCATGGATGTAATAGATGCGCGTTTCGCTCGAGACCTTGGCCGGCCGGTAGCGCCGGGTCGGGATACGGCCGTCGACGAGTTCATCCATGCGCGTCAGCCCGGCCGGGCTCGGCGCATCGAATTCGGCGCAGAGCGCGTCATACCATTTGCGCTGCTGTTCGATCGAGGCATCGACCGCGTCGGCGGGATAGAAGTCCTCGCAGCGGCGATGAAAGGCGAGGATCCCCTCCTCCGTCGGCATCGGCCGCTTGGTCACCTGATCCACGTCGTCCTCCCTGCAATCCCGAAGTCGCCTGCAGCTTAGCACCGGCGTTCCGGCTCTCTGTCCGAAAACCGACATGACGGGAAAAAATCGGCGGTCGATCCGGTTGCATCGGCCACCCGCTTGCCAGCCCTGCCTCGCACCTATTAACTCTCGCCATGGCCTTCACTTTCAGACAGTTGCAATATTTCGTCGCCGTTGCCGAACAGGGGTCGATCACCCGTGCGGCGCAGAACCTGTCGATCTCGCAATCCTCGATCACCGAGGCGATCAAGGAGCTGGAAGGCGATCTCGGCGTCGAGCTCTTCGACCGGCATCCGCGCGGCCTGTCGATCACCCACAACGGCCACCAGTTCCTGCGCCACGCCACCAAGATCCTCTCCAATGTCTCCGACGCCCGGCGCAGCTTTTCCGACAGCCGCGAGGAAACCGGCGGCAAGCTCAATCTCGGCGTCACTTCGCTGGTTGCCGGCTACGTGCTTTCCGATCTGCTCGCCCGCTATCGCCGCGCCTGCCCCGGCGTGGAAGTCAGTGCCATCGAGGACAACGGCTCCTATCTCGAACATCTGCTGATCGGCGGCGAGCTCGATGTCGCCGTCATGGTCATATCCAACCTGCGCGACCGCATGGCGCTGCAGGCGGAGATTTTGGAGACCTCGCCCTATCGCCTGTGGCTGCCGATCGGACATCCCTTGGTCAGCGCCGACATCATCTCCGTCAGCGATATCGCCAAGGAACCGCTGATCATGCTGACAGTGGACGAAATCGAGGAGAACACCGGCAAGCTTTTGTCCGCACTTGGCGCCCGCCCCCATGTCGCCTTCCGCACCCGCTCGGTCGAAGCGGTGCGCAGCCTGGTGGCGACAGGCGCCGGCATCGCGCTTTTGCCTGACCTCGTCTACCGCCCCTGGTCGCTGGAAGGCGACCGCATCGAGAGCCGCGACGTGTCGGGCGCGCTTCCCGTCGTGCAGGTCGGCATGGTCTGGCGCAAGGGCTCCGGCCTGCCACAATCGGCGCGCGATTTCGTCGGTATCGCCGAAGCGCTGAGAAGCGCCAGACCGCGCTAATTCACTAAATTTATTAGTCTTCTCCCGACACTGGCCACACCTTTGGCGTGCCGGCGGGTGATCGATATCGGAAAAGCCGAAAGCGACATTCTGTTTAATGAATTTGCGAATACGGTGAAATGAAGGCACGCTTCATCCTGGGAACGAAGCCGCAAAACGCGGCTCAAAACTGGGAGAATTCAGATGAAGCAGATGCTCAAATCCTGCACGGCATTGACCCTGTCGCTCGGCCTTGTCGCCCCGGCCTTCGCGCAGGAGCCGCTGAAGGAACTCGGCAAGGGCGAAGGCGAACTCTCCATCGTCGCCTGGGCCGGCTACATCGAGCGCGGCGAGACCGACAAGGCCTATGACTGGGTCACGGATTTCGAAAAGCAGACCGGCTGCAAGGTCTCGGTCAAGACCGCCGCCACCTCGGACGAAATGGTGGCGCTGATGAACGAAGGCGGCTTCGACCTTGTCACCGCCTCGGGCGACGCCTCGCTGCGCCTCGTCGCCGGCAAGCGCGTCCAGCCGATCAACACCGATCTCATCCCGAGCTGGAAGACCATCGACGAGCGCATGCAGAACGCGCCCTGGTACACAGTCAATGGCGTCCACTACGGCACGCCCTACGTCTGGGGCCCGAACGTGCTGATGTACAACAAGGACGCCTTCAAGGGCGAAGCGCCGAAGAGCTGGAACGTCGTCTTCGAGGAAATGAACCTGCCCGACGGCAAGTCCAACAAGGGCCGCGTCCAGGCCTATGACGGCCCGATCCATGTGGCCGACGCTGCCAACTACCTGATGAAGCACAAGCCGGAACTCGGCATCAAGGACCCCTACGAACTCAATGAAGACCAGTACAAGGCAGCGCTCGAGCTGCTGCGCGGCCAGCGCAAGATCGTCGGCCGCTACTGGCACGACGCGATGATCCAGATCGACGACTTCAAGAACGAAGGCGTCGTCGCCTCCGGCTCCTGGCCGTTCCAGGTCAACCTGATGGAAGCCGAGAAGCTGCCGATCGCCTCGACCATTCCGGAAGAAGGCGTGACCGGATGGGCCGACACCACCATGCTGCACGCCGACAGCCAGCATCCGAACTGCGCCTATATGTGGATGGAGCACTCGCTGTCGCCGAAGGTCCAGGGCGACGTCTCCGCCTGGTTCGGCGCCAACCCGTCTGTCGGTGCGGCCTGCAAGGGCAACGAACTCTTGACCGACGCCGGCTGCAAGACCAACGGCTACGAGGACTTCGACAAGGTCAAGTTCTGGAAGACGCCGGTGACGAAGTGTGAAAGCCAGGGCGAATGCGTGCCCTATCACCGCTGGGTCTCCGACTATATCGGCGTGATCGGCGGCCGCTAAGCCGTCAGACCTATCGCAAGCATTTGCCCCTCACCCTGACCCTCTCCCCTCACGCGGGGAGAGGGAACGCCCTCGGCCAAACCGTAGGGCGTGAACTTGAGGCAAGACGCCCGCCGCACGTCCCCTTCGCCCCGCCTGCGGGGAGAAGACGCCGGCAGGGCGGATGAGGGGCCACATTTCCCGGAGCCATACAATGACCACCGCCGTTCTCTTCGACAATGTTTCCCGCCACTTCGGCGCCGTGCGCGCCGTTGATGGCGTGAACCTCGAGATTGCCGAGGGCGAGTTCTTCGCCATGCTCGGCCCCTCAGGCTCCGGCAAGACCACCTGCCTGCGCCTGATGGCCGGCTTCGAGCAGCCGACCGGCGGCCATATCGAGATCTTCGGCGAAACGGCGGAGGGCGTGCCGCCCTATCGCCGCAGCGTCAACACCGTCTTCCAGGACTACGCGCTCTTCCCGCACCTCTCGATCCTCGACAACGTCGCCTATGGGCTGATGGTCAAGGGTGTCGGCCGCGAGGAGCGGCGCAAGGCGGCCGAGGACGCACTCGCCATGGTCAAGCTGCCGGGCTATGGCACCCGCCGTCCCGGGCAACTCTCCGGCGGCCAGCGCCAGCGCGTGGCGCTCGCCCGGGCACTTGTCAACAAGCCCAAGGTGTTGCTCCTCGACGAGCCGCTCGGCGCGCTCGATCTGAAGCTGCGCGAGCAGATGCAGGAGGAACTGAAGAGCCTGCAGAAGTCGCTCGGCATCACCTTCGTCTTCGTCACCCACGACCAGGGCGAGGCGCTGTCGATGGCCGACCGCATCGCCGTCTTCAACGATGGCCGCATCCAGCAGCTTGGCAGCCCGGAAGACGTCTACAAGCAGCCGAAGACGCGGTTTGTCGCAGATTTCGTCGGCTCGTCCAACGTGCTGCCGCAAAAGCTCTGCCAGCGGCTCGGGCTGAAGGCACCCTTTGCGAGCCTACGTCCCGAAGCGATCGTCCTCGCCCAGCCGGTAGATGGCGCGCTCAGCCTCTCGGGCACCGTCTCGGCCCATAGCTTCCTCGGTGCCGTCAACCGTGTCGTCGTCGATGTCGATGGCGCCCGCGTCGCGGTCGCCAGCCCCGCAGCGCTCGCCGTGCCCGCGCTCGGCAGCCCCGTCACCATCAGCTTTGCCGCAAACGAGCTGCACCCGATGGAGGACGCATGACCGCCTTTGCCGAACCCCTCGTTCTGCCTGAACGCCGAGGCCCCGCCGGCCGCCTGTCGGACTTCTTCTGGAAGCACCCGCATCTGCTTCTGTTGATCATGCTCGCCCCGCCGCTGCTCTGGCTCGGCGTCGTTTATCTCGGCTCGCTGTTTGCGCTTCTGCTCCAGAGCTTCTTCTCGATCGACGATTTCTCGGGCCTGATCAACTACGAGTTCACGCTCGCGACCTATCGCCAACTGCTCAGCGAAACCAATCTCGACATTATCCTGCGCACCGTGCTGATGGCGGCGACCGTCACCGTCGCTTCCGCCGTCATCGCCTTCCCGATCGCCTATTACGCCGCGCGCTACGCACAGGGGAAATGGAAGGTGCTCTTCTATCTCGGCGTGATGCTGCCGCTCTGGTCGAGCTATCTGGTCAAGATCTATGCCTGGAAGCTGATTTTGGCCAAGGAGGGCATCCTCACCTGGTTCTTCGAAAAGCTGCATCTCATGTGGCTGCTCGACGGCTGGCTGTCGCTACCCGTGGTCGGCGGCAACTCGCTCTCGGTCAGCTACACCGGCACCTTCATCGTCTTCGTCTATGTCTGGCTGCCCTTCATGATCCTGCCGATCCAGGCAGCGCTGGAGCGCGTGCCCGGCAACCTGATCGAGGCCTCCTCCGATCTCGGCGGCACGCCGGCCCAGACCTTCCGCTACGTGCTCTTTCCGCTGGCCCTTCCCGGCATCGTCGCCGGCTCGATCTTCACCTTCTCGCTGACGCTCGGCGACTACATCATCCCGCAGATCGTCGGCTCGTCGCGCCTCTTCATTGGCCAGGCCGTCTATGCCCAGCAGGGCACGGCCGGCAACATCCCGCTGGCCGCCGCATTCACGGTCGTCCCGATCGTCATCATGGGCGCGTACCTCTTCGTCGCCAAACGCATGGGAGCCTTCGATGCGCTCTGAACGAAACCGCTCACCGATGGGCCTGAAGATTGCGGCCGCCGCCGGCCTCGCCTTCCTGCACCTGCCGATCCTCCTGATCTTCCTCTATGCCTTCACGACGGAGGAAAAGAGCTATCAGTTCCCGCCGCCGGGGCTGACGACGCAGTGGTTCGCCGTTGCCTGGAACCGGCCCGACGTCTGGGCGGCGCTGACGCTTTCGGTCAAGGTCGCCTCAATCGCAACCGCGGTCGCGCTGGTGCTCGGCACGCTCTGCGCCGCAGCCGTCAGCCAGACGCGCTTCTTCGGCCGCGAGACGGTCTCGCTGCTCGTCATCCTGCCGATCGCGTTGCCCGGCATCATCACCGGCATTGCGCTGCGCTCCGCCTTCTCGATGGCCGATATTCCGTTTTCCTTCTGGACCATCGTGCTCGGCCACGCGACCTTCTGCATCGTCGTCGTATACAACAATGCGGTCGCGCGCTTCCGGCGGATTTCCGGCTCGCTGATCGAGGCCTCGATGGACCTTGGCGCCGACGGCTTCCAGACCTTCCGCTACATCATCCTGCCCAACATCGGCACGGCTTTGCTTGCCGGCGGCATGCTCGCCTTCGCGCTCTCCTTCGACGAGGTGATCGTCACCACCTTCACTGCCGGCCAGCAGTCCACGCTGCCGATCTGGATGCTCGAAGAGCTGATCCGCCCGCGCCAGCGCCCGGTGACCAATGTGGTTGCCATGGTCGTGGTGCTCGTCACCTTCCTGCCGATCCTCGGCGCCTACTACCTCACCCGCGACGGCGACCAGATCGCCGGCGCCGGCAAATAACTCGACTATCAAGGGAGAACAGACATGGACACCCAACTGCTGATCGGATCGCGCTTCGAGGCCGGCACCGAGGCCGACGAACACATCCTGAACCCGCGGACGGGCGGCAAGATCGTCGATCTGCCGGAAGCCTCGCATGCCCAGGTCGAGGCGGCCGTCGACGCCGCTGAAAGCGCCTTCACCAGCTGGTCGCAGACGACACCGGCCGAACGCTCCAACTATCTCTTGAAGATCGCCGATGCGATCGAGAAGGATGCGGACGGCTTTGCAGCCCTCGAGGCGCTCAACTGCGGCAAGCCGATCAATGCGGTCAAGAACGACGAACTGCCCGCTATCGTCGACTGCTGGCGTTTCTTTGCCGGCGCCGTGCGCAACCTGCACGCCCCGACCGCAGGCGAGTACCTGCCCGGCCACACCTCGATGATCCGCCGCGATCCGATCGGCATCGTCGGCTCGATCGCGCCGTGGAACTATCCGCTGATGATGATGGCCTGGAAGCTGGCGCCGGCGATCGCCGGCGGCAACACCGTCGTCTTCAAGCCATCCGAACAGACGCCGCTGACGGCGCTGAAGCTGGCCCGCGTGCTCGCCGACATCCTGCCGGAAGGCGTGGTCAATGTTGTCAGCGGCCGCGGGGAAACCGTCGGCAACGCGCTGATCAACCACCCGAAGATCTCGATGGTCTCGATCACCGGCGATATCGCTACCGGCAAGAAAGTGCTGGCGGCGGCCGCCAAGACCGTGAAACGCACCCATCTGGAGCTCGGCGGCAAGGCCCCGGTCATCGTCTATGACGACGCCGACCTCGAAGCGGTCGTCAACGGCATCCGCACCTTCGGCTATTACAATGCCGGCCAGGACTGCACCGCCGCCTGCCGCATCTATGCCGAAGCCGGTATCTACGAGAAGCTGGTCGCCGACCTCACCTCGGCGGTCTCGACCATCCGCTACAACCTCGCCGACGACACCGAAAACGAGATCGGCCCGCTGATCTCGCGCCGCCAGCGCGATCGCGTTGCGAGCTTCGTCGAGCGCGCCGCCGACCAGAAGCACATCGAGATCACCACCGGCGGTGCCGCCGGCAGCTCGGACGGCTTCTTCTTCCAGCCGACGGTTGTGGCCGGCGCCACGCAGGAAGACGAGATCGTGCGCCGCGAAGTCTTCGGCCCCGTCGTCTCCGTCACCCGCTTCACCGGCAAGGACGATGCCGTCGCCTGGGCCAACGACAGCGACTATGGCCTCGCCTCCTCCGTCTGGACCAAGGACATTTCCCGGGCGATGAAGGCCGCCTCCCGCCTGCAATACGGCTGCACCTGGATCAACACCCACTTCATGCTGACCAACGAGATGCCGCATGGCGGCGTCAAGCAGTCGGGCTACGGCAAGGACATGTCGGTCTACGCGCTCGAGGACTACACCGCCGTTCGCCACATCATGATCAACCACGGCTGAGGCTCACCGCCCGGGCGCGGAGAATGCATGCAAACGAAATAAACGGGAGGAGTTTGCGATGTACCGTCGTCAATTGCTTGTTGCCGCTGGAGCCCTCGGCCTCAGCGCCCTCGTGCTCACGCCGGCGGCGTTTGCCGCCGACGCGGCGCCGGATGTGGTCGCGGCCTATGTCGCGGCCTGGAATGCCCATGACTCGAGCAAGGCCGCATCCTACTTCGCCGATGACGTCACCTATTACGACGCGTCGGTCGGCAAGCCGGTCACCGGCAAGGATGCCGCCAAGACCGGCGTCATCGACAATTTCCTGAACGCGGTGCCTGATGCCGTCTGGACCATGAAGGGTGATCCGATCGCTAGCGGCGACAAGGTCTCCTTCGAATGGGAGTTCTCCGGCACCAATTCGGGCGCCTGGGCCGACGGCACGGCCGCGACCAACAAGAGCTTCAAGTTCACCGGCGCCTCGGTCTTCACCGTCAAGGATGGCAAGATCGCCGCCCAGAACGACTATTACGACGCGCTCGGCTTTTACAAGCAGCTCGGTCTGATGCAGTAGACGAGCCGAGCGGCGGTTTCGCCGCTTCGATGGCCGCAGGCTTCGGCTTCCGGCCGTCGTCTCTTGGCTTCAAATCATGAATACAAAACTCATAAATGACTTGCACCGGAAAAAATCTTGAGTAACACGATCACCTTATGAGTTTCTGACCACGCTCAGAAGGTATCGCATGCTTGCAGGACGGCGTTCTTCCAAGGCTCCATTCCCGATCGGGCTTACCCGCGCGCGGGTGACGTCTTGACGGCGGCCGTGTCCGAACCGGTCGTCGCGACAGGCGGCCCCAAGGCGCTGTCGGCCGCCTTTGCCGGCACCCATGCCTGGTGCAATGAGAAGATGGTGCTCTCGGACGAGCTTTCCGACGGCATGGCGCTGCCGGACTTCTTTGCCTCCGGCGCCTTCGACCGCGCGCTCGATATCTACACGGAGAAATCCGGCGCCAGCGACCGCCGTGCCGTCGCCTCCATGTGGTCGCTCTACTATTTTTCGAGCCTCACCATTCCCTATCTCGTCGCGCGCGTGCTTGACGATCAGGTGCTGCCCGTCGCCTTCGATCAGATGAAGGTGGCGCTCGCCGAGGATGGCCTGCCGCGAACCTTCGGTGTCGCCACACCGGGCGACTGGCAGAAAGCGGACGATAGCGACGTTTTCGCCACGCTTGCCCCCCTGATGCAGGGGCATCTGCGTGAGGTCGTCAGCTATCTCAAGTCCGTCGGCGGCATCGCCCCGAAGCTCGCCTGGAACAATGCGCTCGTCTATATCGACTATGCGCTGCGCGCCTCCGGCATCGAGCCGCTGAACGCGCAGGCCGACGCGCTGATCGGCAGCAAGTCCCTGCCGGACGGCACACCCAATCCCTTCTTCGATTGCCTGCGGCACGAGGAGGAAGATGGCGCCCGTGTCTGCCGGCGCAAGATCTGCTGCCTGCGCTATCTGCTGCCCGGCGTCCCGAGCTGCGGCAGCCTCTGCGCCCTCCCAAGCCAAAGGAACCAATAGGTTTTGTCTTCCCGCTTCCTCTTCCCGGCCGCCCTGCGGCTGACGCTCGTTTTCATCACCGCCCTGCTCTTTGCTGTCTCCGCCCGCGCCGAAAGCAACTGGCCGATGACCGTCACCGATGCGGTCGGCCGCGAGGTGACGATACCGGCAAAGCCGAAGGCGATCCTGCTTGGAAGCGGCTTCAATCTCGTCGCCCTGTCGCTCATCCATCCCGATCCCGTCAGCCTGCTTGCGGCCTGGTCCGGCGACATGAAGACCGACAACCCCGAGATCTACGAGAGCTTCCGGCGTAAGTTTCCTGATATCGCCGACGTGCCGCAGATCGACGATGGCACCGGCCCGGGCCTCTCCTTCGAGACGCTGCTGACGGTGAAGGCCGATCTCGCGCTGCTCAATAACTGGCAATCCGACACCGAGTCCGGCAGGCGCGCCATCGAGTATCTGACCGGCATCGGCGTGCCCGTGTTGGTGGTCGATTTCAACAACGACGCGCTGACCGGCACGCCGCGCATGATGCGTCTGCTCGGCCGCATCCTCGAACGGGACGAACAGGCAGAAGCTTTCGCCCGGTTCTACGAGGACAAGCTCAAGCTGATCCGCGACCGCATCGCCGCCAAGCCGGAACCGCGCCCGCTGGTGCTGATGGACGCCTTCCCCCAACCCGACCGCTGTTGCTGGGCCTATGGCACCGGCGGTCTCGGCGAATTCCTGACGGTGGCCGGCGGCCGCAACTTTGCCGAAGGCGTGCTGCCGCGGCCGGGCGGGACCGTCAACGCCGAGGCGATCATGGCCGCCAATCCGGAAATCTATATCGCCACCTCCTCGCCCGGCGGCAAATACGGCACGCTCTCGATCGGCCCCGGCGTCAGCGAAGATGAAGCGCGCGAGACGCTGGCCCGCACCATCGAGGCGCCGGCGCTGAAGACCATCCGCGCCGTCGAGGAAAAGCGCGTGCACGGTCTCTGGAACTTCTTCAATGCGATCCCGCTCAACATCGTCGCCGCCGAAGCCTTCGCCACCTGGATCCGGCCGGATCTGTTCGGCGATCTCGACCCCCAGAAGAGCCTTGCCGAGATCAACGCCCGCTTCGCCGCGGTGCCCTTCGAGGGCACCTACTGGGTGGACCTGACACCCGCCAGATAGGGCGACGTCCTGCACACGCGAGCGCGGACCCACACGGTATCGTCACGCGTGTTCACCAATTCGTCAGGGTGCTTCCTTTCGTCCGACGCCCCGGCGTGTTGCCAGTCGGCGCCCACCCTATATAAAGGCCAGGCGGTGTAGCGCGCCGTTCCAAAAGGCGAGCGTCGCTGTAACACGTTGATCGGCTGCACGATTTCTCTGTTGCGTCGATTCCGGACCAAGGAATGATGCGGGGTTGAGGAGGATCTTGATGCTATGGTTGATCGCGTTACCGCTGGGTCTTGTCGTCGTGTATCTGGCAGCGCGCTTCAGCCGCTTTCGTCATTGGGCCGAACCGATCCTCTCCGTCGCCGTGGCGCTCGGCCTGCTCGTCGCCTTCATCATCTGGTTTGCCGACCGCGACGGTCGCACGCCGGCCGCGCCGCCGCCCGTTGAGACGACCCAACCGGCCGGCCTCACGGCCGCCGACGTTGCCCTCGAAGGCCTGACCTTCGAACAGAGCCAGCCGGAGAGAAGCTTCCGGCTGCGCGGCACGGTGACGAACAAAGGGCCGCAACTGCTCGAATATTTCCGCCTCGCGGTAACGCTCGAAAACTGCCCTGACGGCAATTGCGAGACGATCGGCAACGACACCGCACTCATCCTCGCCCGCGTGCCGGCGGGCCAGAGCCGTTCGTTCGAAACCTTCCTCACCTTCCCCAACCGCGAGGGCGAAAGCCTGACGGCGCCGAAATGGACGACCGAGATCCAGGAAGTCCGCGGCGCCAACCGGTAGTCGGCGGCGCGGGAGCGGAAGCACCTGAACGGTAGCCCCGTCTGCCCGCGCCCGACCGTCAAGCCGCTGCCGGTCGCTGCAACGCCTCGACGAGCTTCGCCGTCGACAACACCTCGGCAAATTCCGCCCGCAAGGTCGCCACGTGGGCGCGGTGGATTTCCCGCGCCGAGATCACTCCGCCTTCGCCGTCCGGCTGGTCGAAACAATCGCAGGCATCCTCGACGAGGATCATGCGGTAGCCGAGATTGGCGCCGACGCGCACCGAGGTCGAGACGCACATGTCGGTAGAAATGCCGAAGGCGACGACCGTCTCGACGCCGAGACGACGCAGGCGCAAGTCGAGGTCGGTACCGATAAAGGCGGCGTTGACGCCCTTGGTGACGAGTGCCTCGTCTCCCATCGGTCCGAAGCCCGGCCGGAAGCCGTTGCCGGGCGCGCCGAGGGAAAGCGTCGAGCCGGGCATGACGCTGTCGTGGCGCACGTGAATGACTGGTCGACCGCTTGCCCGCCAGGCGGCAAGAAGCGCAAGGCCGTTGCTGTCGACCGCCTCATTCCAGCGACGCGGCCAGGGGGCGCTGTCAAAGGCCTGCTGCATGTCGATCGGCAGCAGCACGGCGTTGTCGGGGACACTCATTTTGGGCATGGCAAGGCTCCTTGGTTGTAGGGAGACGCTATCTTGCCTATCGTCCGATTTCACTGGACATGATGACGCCTGACCGGACATATGTCCGGAAATGGCGACAAGGAGGCGACGTTTTGACGGAAATCGATGAAAAGGATCGCCTGCTCTTGGCGGCTCTCAGACAGGATTCGCGCCAGAGCCTGGTGGCACTGGCCCGCCACAGCGGCCTTTCGCGCAGCGCGGCCCATGACCGGCTGCGACGGCTGGAATCCAAGGGCGTGATTGCCGGCTACACCATCCGCCTCGGCATCGAAGACCAGAGCCCGACCGTCAAATCGCTGATCGCGATCACTTTCCAGCCCGGCAAGAACTGCGACCATATCGTGCCGCATCTCTCGGCCATGCCGCCCATCGTCACCTGCTGGTCGCTCGCCGGCGCCACCGACCTGATGGTGCTGGTCGAGTGCGCCTCCAACGGCGATCTCGACACCATCCGCCGCCAGATATCGATCATCCCGGGCGTCGCGACGGTGCAGACGCATGTGGCGCTGAGGACGCATTTCAACCGGCGGGACTAGGCAAACGAAATGCGTCGCCGGCACACTTGCACCGGCGACGCGATTTGCCTGCAGCTTGCCGCTCAGGCCGGCCGGCTGATCTCGTCGAGATACCAGTTGATGTAGCGCAGCTCGTTCTGCTCCATCGGCGCGATTGGGCCTGGCACGAAGTAGTGCGAACGCACGCCGCGCGACGTGTGCTCGATGATCGCCTTGTCCTCGTCGGTCGTCACCTTCCAGAGCCAGGTGAGCTTTTCCAGATCGTAGTCGCGCCCCTCCTCGGCCTTGCCGTCGACGAGCCAGATCAGCTCCATCTCCGAGGTTTCGGCCGTCTTCGGGATGAAGCGGTAGATCATGCCGTGGTCCGGATAGCAGACGAGGAAGGTGGTGCCACCCAGATGGATCGAGGTGACGCCGCCGTCGAAATCGGTGAAGCGGCCCATCAGCGTGCTCAGCGCCTGCCCGTCCTTGCTGCCGGTCTGGACGCCATCATAGAGCGCGTAGCGGAAGGCATGAATGGTCTCCTTGCCGCCGGTGGAATTCTGCCAGTGATTGCCGGAGGCGACCTCGATGCCGAGCGCGCAGGTGCGCGCCTCCATCCTGGCGTTCAGTTCCTCGATCAGGTGCAGCGGCTGTTCCAGCGCATGGGTTTCGGAATATTCCGGATGCGCCGGCCCGCAATGGTAGCACTCGACATAGTTTTCGACCGCAAGCTTCCAGTTGGCGTCGATCGCATAGCTCTGACGATGGGCGATCTTCGCCGATCCCCAGCCATACTGCCCGCAGGTCGCATGCAGCAGGCGCTCGACCTCGGAGAAATCAAGCGGCTCGGCGGCAAAGGAGATGAAGATCAGTCCTTCGACGACACGCACGTTGAGCTTCTTCAGGCCGTGGTCCTCGCGTTTGAAGTCCTTGGGCATCAGCCGCGCCGCCTTCAGCGCGCCATCATTGCCATAGGTCCAGGCATGGTAGGGACAGACGAAGGCACGGGCATTGCCCTTGTCCTTGGTGCAGACCTCGGCCCCGCGATGACGGCAGACATTGAGCATCGCATGGATCTCGCCGCTTGCCGTACGGGTGACGATCACCTGCTCGGAGGCCATGCGGAAGACCTCGAAATCATTGGCGTTGGGGATCGCGCTTTCATGGGCGACGCAATGCCAGTGACGCCGAAAAACCCGCTCTAGGTCCCGTTCATAGATCTCCGGGTCGAGGTAGAAGGCGCGGGCAAGCCCATGGCCCGGACGATGGCCGGCGACCAGCTGATCGATGCGGTCGCCCGCAACTGTCGTATCCTTAAGCTCCGATGCGAGCATGGACTGAACTCCAGAAAGAAGACCGGAAACCCGCGATCCGGCACGCGTATTTTCGTTGTGCCTCGAAGGGCCCCTCATCCGCGCGGTGAGGGGCTGTCTCAAGCGCCAGGCACGCCACCCAACGCCTGCCTACATCCGCACCCGCTCCGCCCGCGGGTCGTACATCGGCTTCAACGACGCCTCCGCCTTCACCCGCGTTCCGGCGATCTCGATCTCGAAGCTTGATCCGAGCACGTCCTCTGCGCTCTCGCCTTCCGAGGGCACGTAGCCGAGGCCGATGGCGCCGCCGAGGTGGTGGCCGTAATTGCCTGACGTGATCGTGCCGACGATCTTGCCGTCGCGAACGATCGCCTCGTTGTGGAAGAGCAGCGGCTCGGGATCTGCGAGCCGAAACTGCACCAGCCGGCGCGAAAGCCCGCGATTGTGCTTGGCAAGCACCGCCTCGCGGCCGATGAAATCGCCCTTGTCGGCCTTGACCGCAAAGCCGAGCCCGGCTTCGAGCACATGATCTTCGTCGGTGATGTCGTGGCCGAAATGGCGGAAGGCCTTTTCGATGCGGCAGCTATCCAGTGTGTGGATGCCGCAGAGCTTGAGGCCCAGGTCCTGCCCCGCCGCCTCCAGCGCCTCGAACACATGCGCCGTCTGGTCGGTCGAGACATAGAGCTCCCAGCCGAGCTCGCCGACATAGGTGACGCGGTGGGCGCGGGCGAGGCCCATGCCGACCTCGATCTCGCGCGCCGTGCCGAACGGATGCCCCGCGTTGGAAAAATCGTTCGGGCTCACCTTCTGCATGAGCTCACGCGCCTTCGGCCCCATGACGCAGAGCACGCTTTCGCCAGCGCCGACATCAGTGATCACCACGAACTCGTCCGTCAGATGCTTGCGCAGCCAGGCGAGGTCGCGCTGGAGCGTGGCACCGGGCACGACCAGCAGGAAGGCGGTTTCCGACAGCCGCGTCACCGTCAGGTCGCTCTCGATGCCGCCGCGGGCGTTGAGCATCTGGGTATAGACGATCCGGCCGGGCTCGACGTTCATCTCGTTGGCGCAGAGCCGCTGCAGGAAGGAAAGCGCATCGCGCCCTTCGACCCGGATCTTGCCGAAGGAGGTCATGTCGAACAGGCCGACGCCGTTTCGCACCGCAAGATGCTCGTCCCTCTGGTTCTCGAACCAGTTCTGCCGCTTCCATGAATAGCGGTACTCGCGCTCCTGGCCTTCCTTCGCAAACCAGTTGGCGCGTTCCCATCCGGCGACTTCACCGAAGACAGCGCCGCGGGCTTTCAGATGCTCGTGCAGCGGCGAACGGCGCACCCCGCGCGCGGTCGCCATCTGGCGATAGGGGAAATGGTCGGCGTAGAGCAGGCCGAGCGTTTCCGAGACGCGGTCTTTCAAATACGCGCGGTTCTTCTGGAACGGCTGCGCCCGGCGGATGTCCACCTCCCAGAGATCGAAGGGCGGCTCGCCGTCGTTCATCCATTGGGCGAGCGCCATGCCGGCGCCGCCCGAGGAAACGATGCCGATCGAATTGTAGCCGGCCGCGACCCAGTATCCCTTCACCTCAGGCGCTTCGCCGAGATAGTAGCGGTCGTCGGGCGTAAAGCTTTCCGGGCCGTTGAAGAAGGTATGGATCCCAGCCGTTTCCAGCATCGGCATGCGGTTGACCGCCATTTCGAGGATCGGCGCGAAGTGATCGAAATCGTCCGGCAACTGGTCGAAGCAGAAATCCTCGCGGATGCCGTCCATTCCCCAGGGCTTGGCCTTGAGCTCGAAGGCCCCGATCAGCATCTTGCCGGCATCTTCCTTGTAGTAGGTGCACTCGTCCGGCACGCGCAGAACCGGCAGGCGCTTCAGCTCCGGGATCGCCTCGGTGACGATGTAGAAATGCTCGCAGGCGTGCAGCGGCACCGTGACGCCGGATTGCCGCGCAAACTCCCTGCCCCACATGCCAGCGCAGTTGACGACATGATCGGTCTCGATCGTGTAGCTCTCGCCGTTCTGCTCGCAGGTGACGCCGGTGACCCGGCCGTCCTTCATCAGGACGGAGGTCACCTTGACACCCTCGATGATCGTCGCGCCGTTCTGGCGGGCACCCTTGGCGAGCGCCATGGCGATATTGGCCGGGTCGCACTGGCCATCGAGCGGCAGATGCACCGCCGCCTTCACATCCGAGGTGTTGAGGTGCGGATACATCGCCTTCACTTCGTCAGGCGTGATCTCGCGCACGTCGACATTGAAGGCACGCGCCAGCGACGCCTGGCGATAGATCTCCTCCTTGCGCTCCTCCGTCAGTGCCACGGTGATCGAGCCGTTCTGGCGCATGCCGGTGGAAATGCCGGTTTCGGCCTCGAGCTTGACGTAGAGGTCGGCCGAGTATTTCGCGAGCCGCGTCATGTTCTGCGAGGCGCGAAGCTGACCGATCAGACCGGCCGCATGCCAAGTGGTACCGGAGGTCAGCTGCTTGCGCTCAAGCAGCACCACATCTGTCCAGCCGAGCTTGGCGAGGTGATAGGCGACGGAACAGCCGGAGACGCCGCCACCGATGATGACTGCGCGGGCTTTCGAGGGAATGGGCTTACTCATGCGCGCAGTCTTTCATTGGAGGGATCCCAGAGCGGTTGGTCCGCCTCGACCGTCGCCTTGAAGCGATCGCCGAAGATCTCGACCTCGATTTCCTTGCCGGGCACGGCAAGGTCGGCGCGCAGCATGCCGAGCGCGATCGACTTGCCGACGCGGTAGCCCCAGTTGCCCGAGGTCGTCTCGCCGACAACCTGGCCGTCGGACCAGAGCGTCGACATGTAAGGCGCGTCGCAGCCGTCGGCGGCGACGGTCAGCGTCACGAAGCGTTTGGAAACGCCCTGCTGCTTCTCCCGCTCCAGCGCCGCCTTGCCATTGAAGCCGGGCTTGCCCCAGTCGACGAAGCGCTCCAGCCCACCCTGCAGGATGGTGTAGTCGGTCGACAGATCGCCCTTCCAGGCGCGGTAGCCCTTCTCGATGCGCAGACTGTCGAGCGCTTCCATGCCGAAGGGTTTGAGGCCATGCTTCTGACCGGCCGCCCAGACGGCGTCGAAGATGGCGGCCGTATCCTCGACCTTGGTATGGATCTCCCAACCGAGTTCGCCGGCGAAGGAGACGCGCACGAGCTGGCAATAGCGCCCGGCGATCTGCGCCGTCTGGTGCGTGAGCCAGCCCTTGGCGAGATCCGCTTCGCTGACCTCGGCGAGGATCGCGCGCGACTTCGGCCCGGTCAGGATCTGGCAGGAGAAGGACTTGGTGACGTCGTCGATGGTGAAGGCGGCGTCGGCCGGCCGGTGCTTCATCAGCCATTCGAAATCGTGCCACTGCGCGGTTGCGGCGGTGATGAGGAAGAAGAAGTCTTCGTCGAGCATCATCACCGACATCTCGGTAACGATCCGGCCCTTGTCGTCGGCGAAATAGGCCAGGCCGATGCGCCCAGGCTTCGGCACGCGGCCTGTGATGAGGCCGGAGAGCCATGCGGTCGCGCCCTCACCCTTTACCCGGAAGCGCGAGAAGCCCGGCAGGTCGAGAATGCCGGCGGCATCGCGCACGGCCAGGCACTCTTCTTCGATGCGCTTGGCCCAAGGCCCTTCGCGGCCCCAGGTCTGCGTCGCCTCTTCCGAGGTGTCATCGCCTGGTTTGGCGTACCACATCGCACGCTCCCAGCCGTTATAGGGCTTGAACTGGGCGCCGAGTGCGGCGATGCGATCGTGGATCGGCGATAACTTCTTGCCGCGCCCGGCTGGCCAGTAATGCTTCGGAAAGTGCATCGCGTATTCGTGGCCGTAGATCTCCATGCCCTTGGCGATACAATAATCCTGGTCGGTGTAGTCGGTGTAGCGGCGCGGATCGCAGGACCACATGTCCCACTCGGTCTGGCCCTCGGTGATCCATTCGGCGAGCACCTTGCCGGCGCCACCCGCCTGGCAGATACCGAAAGTGAAGACGCAGGCTTCGAAGGCGTTCGGCACGCCCGGCATCGGGCCGATCAGCGGATTACCGTCGGGTGCATAGGGGATCGGGCCGTTTATGATGCGCGAAAGACCGGCCGTGCCGAGGATCGGCACGCGCTCCACGGCGTCGTTCAGGTACCATTCCAGCCGGTCGAGATCGTCCGGGAAGAGCTGGAACGAAAAGTCTTCCGGCATGGGGTCGTCGGGCGTTACCCAGTGGGCGCGACAGTTGCGCTCGTAGGGGCCGAGGTTCATGCCGTTCTTCTCCTGGCGGAGATAGTAGGAGCTGTCGACGTCACGAAGCAGCGGCAGCTTGTGGCCCGCCTCCTTCGACCAGGCGGCAAGCTCCGGGATCTCGTCGAACAGGATATACTGATGGCTCATCACCATCATCGGCACGTCACGGCCGAACATTTTGCCGACTTCGCGGGCATAATAGCCGGCGGCGTTGACGACGTATTCGCAGCGGATCTCGCCCTGCGGCGTCGAGATGACCCATTCGTCGTTTTCGCGGCGCGCGCCCGTGACCGGACAGAAGCGGATGATCTTGGCGCCCATGTCGCGCGCACCCTTGGCGAGCGCCTGGGTCAGCTGCGCCGGGTCGATGTCGCCGTCATAGGGATCGTAGAGCGCGCCGGTCAGCTCGTGGGTTTGGAGGAAGGGATAGCGGGCGCGCATCTCGTCGGGCGACAGGATATCGAGATCCATGCCCTGGTAGCGCCCCATGCCGACGACGCGTTTGAACTCCTGCAGCCGCTCCTTGGAGTGGCCGAGCCGGATCGAGCCGGTGACGTGATAGTTCATCGGATAGTCGACGAGCGCGCCGAGGTCACGATAGAGCGACGCCGAATAGCGCTGCATGTTCATGATCGACCAGGAGGACGAGAAAGTCGGCACGTTGCCGGCGGCATGCCAGGTGGAGCCCGCCGTCAGCTCGTTCTTTTCCAGAAGCACGCAGTCGGTCCAGCCGGCCTTGGCAAGGTGGTAAAGCGAGGAAGCCCCAATCGCTCCCCCACCGATGATCACGACGCGTGCGTGCGACGGCAAATTCGACATTAACTGTTCCCTCGTTTTGGCGAATTCTTGCCGGTGAAGCCGGGCGCCATCAAGCAACGGAAACAGGCTTTATTGATCGATGTTTTCGATTAGATTGGAGCGATTGCAGCGGGAGAGAACGGCATGCAGGTGGAGCTGATCGAAACCTTCCTGGACCTGATGGAGAGCCGCTCCTTCAACCGCACCGCCGAGCGCCTGAATCTTACCCAGTCGACCGTCTCACATCGGGTGAAGGCACTGGAGGCGCAGTTCAACCGCAAGCTCTTTACCCGCAACAAGGGCGGCACCGTGCCGACGGCCGCCGGCCTGCGCTTTCTAGATTACGCAAAAGCCCTGCAAAACCAATGGCATGAGGCCACACGCGCGGTCACCAACGCCGGCGCGCTGGAGCGCTCCATGCGGCTTGGTGTCCAGCATGATCTGGCGGAAGCCTTTGCCGGGGAATGGATGGCGACGATCCGCCGGGAGCTGCCCGGCATCGAGATCTATATGGAGGCGGACTACTCCAACCAGATGAACCGCGATCTCGGCGCTGGCGACCTGGATCTGGCGATCCTCTACACGCCCCACTACCTGCCCGATCTTTATTACGAAAGGATCGGCGATCTGCATTACGTGATGGTGAGCACGGAGGCGCAGATGCTCGCCGAGATCCGCTCCGAGAGCTACATCCGCTCAAGCTATTCGCCAGGCTTCGATCGCGCCCACCGGCTGGCGCTGCCGCATCTCTCCGCAGCGCTGCTTGCTGCCGGCCAGAACATGGCGATCACCCGGCTGCTTCGCACACTCGGCGGATCGGCCTACGTGACGGCAGCGACGGCCGAGCGGCTGGCGGACGATGGATTTGCCGCGCGCGTTCAGGACGCGCCCGTCATCCCGCAAACGGTCTATGCCGCCACCAGCCTGCGTACCCGCCACGCCCACCAGCACCGCAAGATCATCGCCGCCATGGCCGATCTGCTCGCGACGCTGCCGGTGCCGAATTCGGAAGCGGGCTAGGCCATGCGCCGCTGGATCAGCCGCTGGAGAAACATCAGGATCGAAACGATCGCGAGATAGTAGACCAGCGCTGCCGAATACCACTCGACGAAGCGGAAGCTGGAGGCGATCGCGTCGTTGACGACCGCCATGATCTCGCGCATCGAGATTACATAGGCGAGCGAGGTCAGCTTGATCAGGTTGATGAATTCGTTGACCAGCACCGGCATGACGATCCTGAGCGCCTGCGGGAGGACCACCAGAAAGAAGGTCTGCCAGCGATTGAGCCCAAGCGCGCGGGCGGCGTCCGTCTGCCCCTGGCCGATCGCCGCAAGCGCCCCGCGCATCGCCTCCGCCATGTAGGCGGCCGTCACCAGCGTAAACGCGATGAAGGCGGCGACGAAGGGCGTGTACCAGGGCGCCCGCGTCAGCCCCGGAAAAAGCTGCGGTGCGCCGTTCCAGACGATCAGGAGCACGAGGATCAGCGGCGCCGAGCGAAACAACCAGACATAGACCTGCGCCGCTGTGCGCCTGACCGCCGCCATCGAATTGAGCGCGACGGCCAGCGGCAGGCAGAGCAGGAACGACGCCGCCTGCACCAGGATCGACAGCAGGATGGCGATGCCCGCCCCCTGCAACATGACGGGCATGGTCAGGGCATCGAAAAACAGTTTCGTATCGAAGTTCATGCCCCGCCTCCTTTCGCTCAGGAGTCGTAGTCGACGTCGAACAGAGCCGGATCGAGCCCGTACTTCCTGGCGAGATCGCCGAAGAAGCCCTTCGCCTTCAAGGCCCTCAACCCTGCCTTCACCGCGGCTGCATCGCCACCGTCACGGCGGCTGTAGATGCCGTATTTGAAATCCGAGGCCCAGATATAGGGGAGCGTGAGCGCGCCGTCGGAACGCGACGCGCGATAGGCGCCCTCCGCCTCTTCCGTCACGGTCGCATCGACGCGGCCGACGAGCACCTGCTGGTAGGCGGCCTGCTGGGTCGGGTATTCCTGCACATCGACCGGCGGCAGCCCCTTGGCCGCGAGCGCCTCGTTTAAGGGCCCGATCCGCTCTTCCTTGTAGTAGGCGCCGGCTTCGAGCGCGATGACCTTGCCGCTGAGATCCTCCGGCGCCTTGATCGTATCGCTGCCCGCTTTGGTGACCATGGCGGTCGCCGATTTCATGTAGGGCACGCCGTCATAGGTTTCGCGCCGCTTGGCGTTGATGTAGATGCCGCTGACGATGACGTCGCAGCGCCCTGCCCCGAGCGTCGGCAAGAGGCCGGCGAATTCGGTGACAGTGTAGTTCACCTTCGCATTCCATTGCGCGGCCAACGCTTCGGCGATCTCGATGTCGATGCCGGTCGGCTTCGCATCGGCCGGATGTTCCTTGAAGGAAAGCGGCGGAAAGGCCGCGGTGGTGCACACGCCAACCTCTCCATCGGCGGCGAAAGCCGGCGGCTCGGCCTGTGCGGCGCCGGCCGTAAGCACGGCGGCTGCAAGAAGGGTTGCGCAGGATGCCAGTCTGATCATCTTCATTCCCCTCATTGTGCTGGTGAAACGCGGCCGACGATGTCGCCATAGGTCTGGCTGTCGAAGGCAGGAAGGATGAGCGGATCCACAAAGCCGTCGCGCCGCGCCGTCAGCACGTATTGCATCATCGACGCATTGTCCGGCATCTCGAAAACCTGGACGAAGTCATAGGTCCCGAGCGTGGCATAGAAGGCGACCGAGCGGCCGCCGAGCGCTGCGACCCGATCCTCGCTCACCTTGCGCCGGCTGCCACTATCGGCAAGCTCGGCCAGTCCCTTCGAGGTCAGTCGCATCAGCGAGATGTATCTTTGCATGGGGCATCATTCCGTTGAACGGTTGGCAAAAGGCTTTGGAAATGTGAGGACCGCGCCTGGAGCAATTCCAGGAGAAGCGTGAAGCGGCTTTTCGTCCGGAATTACGCGGTGCCAGAGGGCTAGCGGGCGGCGGCCTTGGCCAGTCCGGCAATTACGGCATCACTGGTCGAGACCGTCCCGAAGATGCCGTTCTCGATCGAGATCATGTTGATCGCCGCCTCATGCGCCCACTGCTCGCCGCTGGCGCAGCAGTCCGAAATCGTCAGGCACTGGAAATTGCGGTCGCAGGCTTCGCGCAGCGTCGTATGCACGCAAACGTCAGTGGTGCAGCCGGTAAAGAGCATGTGGGTGATGCCCTGGGATCTCAAGACATGCTCGAGATCCGTATAGGTGAAGGAACTGTTGCAGGTCTTGTCGATGATGACGTCGGTGTCGGCGACATCGAGTTCCGGGAGCAACTGGAAGCCGGGGCTGGAACGCAAAAGCACCTGCGTGTTCTCAAGTCCGGAGCGCTTGCGCCGCCATTTCTCGTAAGGCGTCATGTCGGCGAGATCGGCGCGGTAGCCCTGGCGCGTGTGGATGATCAGGCAGCCGGCTTGCCGTGCCGCCGCAATCACCCGGTTGACCGCGGGCACGATCGCGGCCAGCGGCGCCGGATCGTAGCCCATCGAGGCGAAGTAACCGTTGGGCGAGCAGAAGTCGATCTGCAGATCGATCACCATCAGCGCCGTCTGCGCCGGAACCAGCTTTCCATCATAAGGAAAATCAAACGGTTGTGCCTCGATCATCGTAGTCCTCCCTCTCTCCGGTCAGATTCATAGGAGCAAAAATCGATTGGGAATAGCGATTTTTTATGCTTGATATTGTGCAGTCTGGCTAAACGATTTCACGCCGTGAGGGGCGCGATCAGAGCGGGAGGGCTCACGTGAAGGCGTTGCATTTCCTGCCCTATATCCGGGCGTTCGAGGCGGTCGCGCGCATCGGTTCCGTGCGCCAGGCGGCGGATGAGCTGGGCTTGAGTCCCGGCGCCGTGTCGCTGCAGCTGCGCCGGCTTTCGGAGACGACCGGCCTGACGCTGCTTGAAAAATCCGGCCGTAACATCAAGCTCACGGCCGCCGGCCGCGAGTTCGCGCAGACGGTTTCCCACGCGATCGGCAACCTTGCCGCCGCCGTCGAGGACGGCACCGACCGACGGCTCGAAAGCCACCAGCGCAAGCTGACGGTCGGCCTGCCCCCGGCGCTCGCGATTGCATGGATGGCCGGCCTCCTCGTACAGTTCGCGGGTGCGCGCGGCGTCACCGATCTTTCGATGCGCAATTGCATCCGCGCCAGCGACGTCGTCTGGGACGATGTCGATCTCGCCGTCGTCTACGACAATCCGCCCTTCGACGGCCTGTGGTGGCAGGCAGTCAGCGACGTGAAGCTCAGGACGGTCTGCTCGCCGCTCCTCTTCCCCCGGCTCGAAGGCCCGCTGCGCGAGCGGAAGCTGCGCGACGTCACGCTGCTGCATGAGGATGACGGCCGGGAATGGACGCGCTGGTCGGCCGCATCGCGCATTTCGCTCGAAGGCAGCCGGAGCGTGCGGGTGCAATCGGTCGCGATCGCCGTCGCCTCGGCGCTACAGGGCCAGGGCATCGCGCTCGTCTCCGACGTGCTGACACGCTCCTATCTCTACGAAGGACGCCTGATCCAGCCCTTCCCGACGGCGATACCGGCCTCGGCCGGCTACTATCTGCTCTGCCCGACGGAAAAGGCGGAGGAGCCGCTGATCCAGGCCTTCGCCAACCAGATCGCCGCGCACCTGCGTGGCGAGCGGTCCGGCGACAAGCAGGCTCAGTAGCGACCCTTGAGCAGCGCCTTCAGCCGCTCGGCATCCGCCTCGCTGACATCAGCCGGTGCCATCACCTGCATCCACGCGTCGATATAGTGCTCCGGCGCATAGACATGGCCGTAGCCGATCGGCGAGGTCGTCGCGAGCGCCATGTCGGCAAGCAACTGGAACATGGTGACGACGGGGAACCATCTGAGCGCAGGAGAGACGTCGGCACCGCGCGGCGCCTTCATCCAGTCGGGCTCGCGGTAGAAGGAATATGGATCGAAGAAGGTGATCGGGTCACTGGCATATTGCAGATAGACGATGCGGACATTGCCCCAGGTCGCGCCCGGGATGTTCAGCGCATTCTCCTGATTGGTGAAACGGATCACCGAGCCGTCGCGATAAAGCGGCCGCCACTCCGGCGAGCCCGGATTGCGGTTTCGGGTGATCTGCAGCCAGGTCTTGGTCGGGAACGGCGAGCCGACCCAGAGCGCGCCCTGGAACGGATCGCTGATGATATCGAAGGGATCGACCGAGCCTTGCGAGTTCATCGAGCCGAGGCTGAGGCCATATAGATAGAGCTTCGGCCTTCTGTCCTTCGGCAACGTCGTCCAGTAGCCATAGACCGCATCGAAGAGCGCATCGGCCGTCTCCGCGCCATATTCCGGCTCGACCAGCAGCGACAGCCAGCTCGTGAGATAGGAATACTGCACAGCGACGCTGGCGACATCGCCCTTCATCAGATATTCGAGCGAATCGAGGCCGGGCGGATCGATCCAGCCGGTGCCGGTCGGCACCACGATCAGAAGGTTCGTGCGCTCGAAGCCGCCGACGCGCTTCAATTCCTCCAGCGCGAGCTTCGCCCGCTCCTTGGCGGTCTCGGCCGAATTGAGGCCGGCATAGACGCGCAATGGCTCTTTTGCCTCTCCGCCGAAGAAGCCGCCGATGTCCTTCGCCGCCGGACCGGAAGCGATGAACTGGCGCCCCTGGCGGCCGAGTTCGTCCCACGTCATCAGCGACGCGTTGCTGCCGGTCTTCAACGGATCGGTCGGCGGCGCGACATCCGGATCGATCAGCGCGTCCAACCGCTGGAACGAGCTGTCGGCCGCATGCAGCGCGAAGCGGAAGATGACGCCGTCAACGGCGGACCAGAACAGCGCAACGGCGGCAACGACGGCCGCGACCTTTGCCAGCGGCCGGGTCAACACATGCTCGAAGCGGCGGGTCAGAAACCGGAAGGTCAAGCGGAACAGGCGCGCGATGAGCACGATGGCGACAAACACGAGTGCCGCGATCAGCCCGAGCTTGAACGGCTCAGCACTTTCGACCGGGTCGAGCCCCATGATCTGCCGCACCGTGTTCTGCCAGTAGGCGGCGCGCCAGAGGAAGGCGAGCGCAACCGCGGTGCAGCCGAGCGCCGCTAGCACCTTCACCGTAAGGCCTGTGCGGCCGTGGATCTCCGGCAGGTCGAGCAAGGACCACAGCCAACGCAACAGTACGCCGATCGCATAGCCGGCGGAAAGCGACAGGCCCGAAATCACCGCCTGCACCACATAGGGCCGCGGGATGAGGCTCGGCGTCAGCGACATGGCAAAGAAGAAGACGCCGACGATGAGCCCCGTGGTCGAGAACGATGCCAGCAGCGTCGAGAGAAAACGCGGCATCGGCAACCTCGACAGCGGCGTCTGTTGAAGATGGTCCATGGCGTCGGGTCCCCACTGATGCTGGCACGGTCACCGGAACAACTGCGGGCTGTTCCGGCGCCGGCAATGTCGCTTCCCCGGCGTGTCCAGTCAATCGCCACAACCGCAAGACACCCTGACGCGAACCGGTCGACGGGCACTTCGGCCCCTAAACCCGGGTGACCTCGACCGGCGTCTTCATGATGATTTCACGGTGCGGGAACGGGATCGAGATACCCGCCGCCTTGAACGCATCCCAGAGCGCCATCAGCACCTGCCCGCGAATGTTGGTGAGCCCGTTGCTCGGATCGGAAATCCAGAACCTCAGCTTGAAATCGAGCGACGAGGCGCCGAAACCCGTCATCCAGCACACCGGCTGCGCGTAGCTGCTCGCCACCCGCGGAAGCGATGCGGCGGTCTCGATGGCGATGCGCGCCACCTCGTGCGGGTCGCTGTCATAGGAGGTGCCGAAATCGACCTCGATGCGGACGAAGTCGCTGGAGAACGACCAGTTCACCACCTGCTGCGAAATGAAGTCCTCATTTGGAATGAGGTATTCCTTGCCGTCCCGGGTGATGACGGAGACGAAGCGGGAGCGCAGGTCGCGCACGGACCCGAAGGTATCGCCGAGCGTGATCGTGTCGCCCGGCTTGATGGATTTGTCGAGCAGGATGATGATACCGGAGATGAAGTTGGAAACCACCTTCTGCAGACCGAAACCGATGCCGACACCGACCGCCCCGGAAAAAACCGTCAGCGCCGTCAGGTCGATGCCGGTGGCCGATAGCGCGATTGCGCCGGCAAAGCCAATCAGCGCAATCTTGACCAGCTTGCTGATCAGCACCTTGAAGGAGGGTGTCAGGTCCGCTGACCGCTGGATCCAGTGCGACGAGACATTGCCGATCAAAACGGCAAGCCAGATCAGCGCGGCGGAGAGCACGATGGCTTTCAGGACGAGCAGCAGCGACAGGCGAACCGCACCGAGATTGATGGCAACGCCATCAAGTGTCGTCAGGATCACCCGGTCGAGCCCGACCGCATAGAGCGCAAAATAGATCCAGCCGACGACGGCGGTGACGCGCGCCAGCATCTGGTTGCGTATGATGCGTGTGAGCACCGAGATGACGAACCACGCCGCCGTCAGCGTCAGCGCGGTCGCCACCAGCCAGCGATAGGACGGCCAGCCAAAGCGCAGGATCATGCCGTCGGCGATCCAGAGCCAGACGATCAGAAACAGCCACCGCAGCCGCCGCATGAAGGCGATGATGACCCGCAAGAGATCCGGATTGCCCTTGATCAGACGGGCTCGGGCTTCGACCCGCGGCTCTATTCGCTTCGCCAGTGCGCCGCAGACCAGGTAGCCGGCGACGATGATGGCGAGCTGATAATAGGTCCACTCGTTCAAAAAGACCGTCTGCAGCCAGGAAGCGGCGGCATCGAGCGCTGTTGCGAAATCCATCGTCTCTCTCCGAGAGAGCAAGGCGCCCGCCGAGCGTGTGGGACGCCCTCCTAACTCGAATCTAGGGCATCCCTGATGGTTTCAAAGCCGGATGGACGATTATCGAACCGCTTCAGAGGCTTATGGAGGGGTTGGCGCTAGACTCGCCGCTCCTTGATCGTGTTCATCACGAAACTCGTCTCGATCGAGGCGACGCATTTGAGCCTTGCGATCTTCTCCTTGATGAAACGCTCGTACTGATCGAGGCCGGCGCTCATCACCTTCAGCACGTAGTCGCGCGAGCCGGTCACCAGATGGCATTCGAGCACCTCGTCCCAGCCGCGCACCGCCTCTTCGAACATGACGATCTCGTCTTCGTGCTGGCGGCTGAGCGTGACGGTCGCAATCGCCGTCATCGTCCAGCCGTCGACTGCGGGATCGACCAAAGCCGTATAGCCGCGGATGACCCCGGTCTCCTCCAGCCGCCGTAGCCGACGCAGACAGGGCGACGCCGAGAGCCCCACCCGCTCGGCGAGCTCGTTGTTGGTCAGGCGGGCATCCGCCACCAGTTCCTTCAAAATCCTGCGATCCGTCTCGTCGGCAATTTTCTGCGCCATATCTTCTCAACTCAGCCAAATCTTTGCGCAACTCAAGGCGATCCCGCCGGAAATAGCAAGGATCGGTCCAAGCATCTGATATAATTTGCCTGTCAGTCGAGTCCGCTTCGCTTGAGGAGACAAGCCATGACCGCACCGCATCCCTCCAAAACCCACATCGGAAACCACAAGCTGCATCCTGAAACGCAGATGCTGAACTATGGCTACGATCCGGAACTGTCGGAGGGCGCGGTCAAACCTCCGGTCTTTCTGACCTCCACCTTCGTCTTCCGCTCCGCCGAAGAGGGCCGCGACTTCTTCGACTTTGTCTCCGGCCGGAAGGAACCGCCGGCGGGTGTCGGCGCCGGCCTCGTCTATTCGCGCTTCAACCACCCGAACAGCGAGATCGTCGAAGACCGTCTCGCCGTCTACGAGCGCACCGAAAGCTGCGCACTGTTCTCGTCGGGCATGTCGGCGATCGCCACGACGCTGCTCGCCTTCGTCAAGCCGGGCGACGCGGTGCTGCACAGCCAGCCGCTCTATGGCGGCACCGAGACGCTGCTTGCCCGCACCTTCCTCAATCTCGGCGTTTCCGCCGTCGGTTTTGCCGATGGCGTGAACGAGGCGGCCGTCAGCGCCGCCGCAGAAGAGGCGATGGCCAAGGGCCGGGTCTCGGTGATCCTGATCGAGACGCCGGCGAACCCGACCAATAGTCTCGTCGACGTCGCCATGATCCGCCGCGTTGCCGATGCGATCGGCAGGAAGCAGGGCCATACCCCGATCGTCGCCTGCGACAACACGCTGCTTGGGCCCGTCTTCCAGCGGCCGATCGAGCACGGCGCCGACATCTCGCTCTATTCGCTGACCAAGTATGTCGGTGGTCACTCCGACCTGATCGCCGGCGCCGCGCTCGGCTCCAAGGCGGTGATGAAGCAGGTGAAGGCGCTACGCGGTGCGATCGGCACGCAGCTCGATCCGCATTCCTGCTGGATGCTCGGCCGTTCGCTCGAAACGCTGGCGGTGCGCATGCAGAAGGCCGACGACAATGCCCGCATCGTCGCCGAATTCCTGCACGACCACCCGAAGGTCGAGCGTATCCACTACCTGCCCTTCCACGGCGAGGACACGCCGGTCGGCCGCACTTTCAAGACGCAGTGCACCGGCGCTGGCTCGACCTTCTCCTTCGATATCGCTGGCGGCCAGGAGGCGGCCTTCCGCTTCCTCAATGCGCTGCAGATCTTCAAGCTCGCCGTCAGCCTCGGCGGCACGGAATCGCTCGCCAGCCACCCGGCAGCGATGACCCATTCCGGCGTGCCGATCGAGGTGCGCCACCGCATCGGCGTGCTGGAATCGACCATCCGCCTGTCGATCGGTATCGAGCATCCCGACGACCTCGTGGCCGATCTTTCAAACGCGCTGTCGCTCGCCTGATGCAAGAGGCCGCCGGTCCAACCGGCGGCGTCCTTCGCGAGTTTGCAAGGACGCAATTCCGGACGGAAAACCGCTGCGCACTTTTCCTGGAATTCGCTCGCTTGGCTGGCGCAATTCCGGACGGAAAACCGCTGCGCACTTTTCCTGGAATTGCTCAGTGCGCCAGGATGTTGACGATATTGCCGAACGGGTCGCGCATGTAGAAACGGCGCACGCCCCAGGGCTCGTTGGTGATGTCGTAGACGATCTCGACACCGGCGGCCTTGGCTCGCTGATAGGCCCGGTCGACATCGTCCACCTCGATCGAAAGCACCGGCACCGGCGTATCGTTGCCGCCCTCGCTGGCGATGCTCACCTGTGGCATCGCGGCCTTGCCCTCGGCGGCAAAGGTCAGGATCCAGCCGTGATCCATCACCACGTCGAGTTCCAGCAGGTCGCCGTAGAAGGCGCGCGCCACTTGCGGGTCCGGGGCGTAGAGGTTTGAGACGATACGCTTGACTGTCATGGAATTCTGCTCCCTTCGACGCGCCGCAACGCGGCAGCATCGACGCCTACTGGTTGTTCGGCTGATAACGATACAGCCCATACTGCCCGCCAACGGCAGCCGATTGAAAGCGGAAATCGCCTCGCTTCAGAATGAAGCCGCCGCATGTTCCGATGGCGCCTTCGGGTTTGCTCCGGCAAGCGCCACCCGCACAAGCGTCGCCGCAGCCTTGCCCGCCACCTCCATGTAGTTTGGATCCCGGTGCAGCAGCACGACCGCGAAACTGCCGTCGAGCAGCAGCAGGATCTGCTTTGCCAGCACGGCCGGCTCGGCGACACCGGCTTCGGTAAAGGTCTCGGCAATCCAGTCCTCGAACTTCTTCTTGTGGGCGGCACCGATGCGGATCGCCGGATGACCGGGCATGTTGGCAAGCTCGGCGGAGGTGCGCAGGAAGCCACAGCCCTTCCATTTCGGATGGCGCGCCGCCCGCGCCAGGTTGACGAAGATCGCCTCGACCTTGTCGGCAATGTCCCCGTCGCCCGCGTCGAACCACTTGCGGAAGAGTTTCAGATTGGGCTGGTCGCGGCCTTCGAGATAGGCGGCGATCAGCTCGTCCTTGCTGTCGAAATGATAGTAGAGCGTGCGTTTGGTCACGCCCGCGGCTTCCGCCACCGCATCGACGCTGACGGCGCGGATGCCCTCGGCATAAAACAGCTTTTCCGCCGCTGCGACGATCAGGTCCCGGGTCGATTTCTCTGCTTTCGCCATCTCTCGTGTATACCGACTAGTGAATATACATGGCATCTTCCCTCACCTAGCCTCTCCCCGTCAACACCTGCCGGAGAGCAACCATGTCGAACACCGTGCTGATGCAGATTTCCGAGGGCATCGCCCTCCTCACTCTCAACCGCCCAGAGAAACTCAACGCGCTGAACTACGAGCTGATCGACCGGCTCATGAGCCTTCTCGACCAGATCGAAGCGAACGACGCGGTCGGCGCCGTGATCATCACCGGCGCCGGCGACCGCGCCTTTTCCGCCGGCGGCGACATTCATGAGTTCTCGGAAAGCGTGGCCAAGGGCGTAAACCCGGCCGTGCGCGATTTCGTCCGTCGCGGCCAGGGCCTGACGGCCCGGCTCGAAGCCTTCCCGAAACCGGTCATCGCCGCCGTCAACGGGCTTGCCTATGGCGGCGGCTGCGAGATCACCGAAGCGGTGCATCTCGCTGTTGCCAGCGACCGGGCGCGTTTTGCCAAACCGGAAATCAAGCTCGGCATGCCGCCGACCTTCGGCGGCACCCAGCGCCTGCCGCGGCTCGCCGGCCGCAAGCGCGCTCTTGAACTGCTGCTGACAGGTGAGGATTTCTTGGCCGATCGCGCGCTGGAGCTGGGGCTCGTCAACCACGTCGTCGCTCATGAGGAACTGATGTCGGCCGCCCGTGACCTGGCAAAACGCATCATGGGCCACTCCCCGCTTGCAGTGCGCTCGATCATCACCGCCGTCACCCGCGGCCTCAACATGTCGATCGCCGAGGGGCTGCTGGTCGAAAGCGAACAGTTTGCCCAGATGGTGCCGACCGACGATCTTGCCGATGCGCTTGCCGCCTGGAAGGGGCGGCGCCTCCACGACGACCCACCGCGGCCTGGTCTCTTTTCGCGATTCTTTTAAATTCAACCGAACGGTTGACAATTAGGTCGAGCGAGAGGATATTCAACAATATGGTTGAATATCAGAACGCACATCTCGATGCCGTGTTTCACGCGCTTTCGGACCCGACGCGGCGCGCCATGCTCCAGGACCTTTCGCAGGGCGAAAGACTGGTGGGCGAGCTTGCGGCGCCGTTCTCGATCTCGCTGGCCGCGGCATCGAAGCACATCAAGGTGCTGGAAGGAGCAGGTCTGGTGCGCCGCGAAGTGAAAGGTCGCACGCATGTGTGCCGGCTCGATGCCGCGCCGATGCATGCAGGCATGGAATGGATGCGCCACTACGAAGCCTTCTGGCGCACCCGCATCGACGCACTCGAGGCGCTGCTTCTCGCCGAAGACGCCACAATCCAAACTGATCCGGAGGAAAAGCCATGACTTCGTCTGCCACAGCCTTTGCCGGCGCCGACTACGGCCGTGTCGTCGCACCGGACGCGGTGCGCATCGAGCGCCTGCTTCCCGGCCCGATCGAGCGGGTCTGGTCCTATCTGACGGAGGAAAGCAAGCGCCGGCTCTGGATGGCGTCCGGAACGATCGGATCGAAGGAAGGGGCCGAGGTCGAGCACGTCTTCCGCCATTCGGAACTGACGACGGAGGACGATCGGCCACCGCAGAAATACGCCGAGCACGCCGGCGAGGTGCGCAATTACGGCCACGTGCTCGCCTGGGAGCCGCCACGACTACTGGCCTATACCTGGAACGAAGAGACCGGCACCCCGTCGGAGGTCCGCTTCGAGCTCAGCCCCCGCGGGGACAAGGTGCTGCTCGTCGTCACCCATAAGCGCATCGCCGACCGCGCGGTCATGACCAGCTTCTCCGCCGGCTGGCACGTGCACCTCGACATTTTGCGCGCTCTGCTCGAAGGCGAAAAGCCGGCAGCCTTCTGGAGCAAGTTTGCCGACCTTGAAGCGCAATACGACGCGCGTATTCCGAAGCCCTGACGGCGGGATGGGCTTGAAGGTCAGGACGCGTGCAGGCGCCGGCAAGGATCGACTTGCCGGCGCTTTTCGTCAGGCTCGGGCGAAACCGAGAACGAAAAACGCCAGCGCGCCGATCGAGGCCCATGTGCGCACGTGGTTCCACCAGACCCAATCGGTCAGATAGCGCTCACGCCAGAGATCGGTCGCCGCCTGACCGGGGGCTGCCGCGGCGAGTGCGTCATTCATCGGCACGTTGAAGACAATGGTCACCAGCAGCACGCCAACGACATAGGCAATGCCACCGGCGGCAAGCCACCACCTGCCCTCGCCCCCCGAGATGAAGGCGACGACGACGAGCGCCAGGGCGAGCAGCGCCGTGCCCATGAAGGCGCTGAGGAAGATCGGGTTCTGGATCACGACATTGATGGCGTTCATCGCGGCGATCCCCTGCTCCGGCGGCAGCCGCGACAGGGCCTGCATGATGCAAACCGAGAAGATGAAGAACAGCCCGGCCATCAGGCCGGAACCGATCGCGGCGGCAAACGCCAGAGCGGGGATCAGCGGGATCATGCGGCAAGACTCCAAACACCAGTTGCTGCGGTTTCCCGGGCGTAATCGGCAAAGTCGCGCGGACGCCGCCCAAGCACGCGCTCGACATCGGACGTCATGCTGGAATTGCGTCCGTCGAGCACCGAGGTGAAGAGATAGCGGATGAGTTCGACATAGTCATCCGGCACGCCGTCCGCCTTGAGATGCGCTGCGAAGTCGGAAACCGGAATGGCCTGATAAGAGATCCGACGGTTGGCGGCCGCGGCGATCTCGGCGACGGCCTGGGCAAAGGTCATCAGGCGCGGGCCGGTCAAGGCATAGACCTTGCCGATATGCGCATCGTCCAGAAGGGCCTCAACCGCCACGTCGGCAATGTCGTCGCAACTGACGAAGGGCTCGGTGACCTCGTCCACCGGCAGGAAGACCGAACCACTCACCACGCCGTCGGCCAGGAAACCTTCGTCGAAATTCTCGAAGAACCAGCTGCCCCGGATGACCGTCCAGTCGGCGCCGGAGGCCTGCAGCGCACGCTCGGAGGCTTCCGCCTCGTCCTCGCCGCGGCCCGACAGGAGCACCAACCGTTTGATGCCGGAGCGAACGGCAAGGCTCGAAAACTTGGCGATGACGTCGGCGGCGCCCGGCACCGCCAGATCGGGCTGGTAGCAGACATAGATGCGATCGACATTTTCAAGGGCGGGCGTCCAGGTCGCCTCATCCGTCCAATCGAAGGAAGGCGACGCCGAACGGGCGCCGATGCGGACCGCTATGCCCCGCTCCCGAAGGCGATCGGCCACCCGCCGCCCCGTCTTGCCGGTACCGCCCAAAACCAGTGTGACTTTCTGAGACATCGTTTCCTCCTGAGGTTCCACCAACAAACATGAGCATCTCTCACATTTGCAAATGTGATAAATCCTCGTATTTTAGGAGTCAAGTCAAAATGTGAGCATTACTCATGATTCCCGATGCAAGTCCCGCCACGCTTCCCGCTGACGACGAGCCTGCGCTGCGCCGGACGCCGAGCCAGAAGCGCAGCCGCGAGCGCGTCGAGCAGATCCTTGCCTGCGCGACGGCGCTCATCCAGGAGAAGGGCAGCGACGCCATGCGCATGAGCGAAGTCGCTGAAAAGGCGGGGATTTCGATCGGCTCGCTGTATCAGTACTTTCCCGACAAGGCGGCAATCGTGCGCACGCTGGCCGAGCGCTACAATGCGGTCTGCAACGAGTGCATCGCGGCCGAACTGGCCAAGGTCACGTCGATAGCCGAACTGCGCGACGCCTTCTCGCTGCTGTTCGACATCTACTACGACATGTTCCTCGCCGAGCCGGTCATGCGCGACATCTGGTCGGCGATGCAGGCCGACAAGGCGCTGCGCGAGATCGATCTTGCGCAAAGCCGCGCCGGCGGAAAGCTGCTTGCCGATGTCTGGGCCCGGCTTGTGCCGGAGACACCGCGCGAAGAGATCGACAGCGCCGCCTTCCTGATCATGCATCTCGGCGACTGCACCATGCGACTTGCAGTCTCGGTCGACCGGGCCGAGGGTGACCAGATCGTCGAAGCCTACAAACGCATGACCATCAAGGATTTTGTCGCGGATGGACCGCGCGGCGGCGCGCACTCAATTGACAACTCCATGACACAATCCTAATCATCTGGGATCGATTGGTTCCCGGGACGCGAACGTGTTTCGGGAGTAAACGGGAATGTGACGGATGGACCCAAGCTGGGCATTCAAATCACGGCCGACCCCGCGACTGTAGAGCGACGTCGATCCACCGTTCCGGAGCGATCCGGAAGAAGCCACTGGCAAGACCGCGAGAGGGCGGCCGAGCTGGGAAGGCGAGGCAGATCGAGGGCATCGAGCCCAACGCCGTGAGCCAGGAAACCTGCCACTCGATACGGGCATAGGGCCCAACCGGGAATTTCCCGATGCCATCACGGAGGTTGTCATGGCTACGTCTACCATTTCGAGCACCCCGCTCTCCCTCAGCGATCGTCTGACCGCTGGCGTCATCGCGCTCTTCATCGGCGCATTCCTCGTCTTTGGCGCCGGCCTTGCCAACTCGGCAGTGCTGCACGACACGGCGCACGACACCCGCCACTCCTACGGCTTCCCCTGCCACTGACCGATGCGCCGGAACGTGAACAACGTTCCGCATCGAACAATCTGCGGACCTGAACGCATCCGGCCCGAGCCGGATGGAGGCCTGCGCGCATCCCGGTTTTTCCGGCGCGCGAAGGCCATCCGCAGCATAGGGAAAATGGGAAGGCTCAAGGACCACGCCACAGGGCGTGGCTTTTGTCGTTATCGAGGGATTTCAAGATGATTGTCAGAACGCTTCTGGCCGCGATCGTGGCTGGATTGATTGCCGGTGTCTTCATGACCGGCGCCCAGGAACTGCGCGTCACACCGCTGATCCTGCATGCAGAAGAATTCGAAGGCGAGGCACCGGCCGCTACCGAACAGCCCGCCGCCCAGCCGGGTGCGGCACAGCCGGCCGCAGAAAACCACGACCAGCATTCGTCGCTCAAAGCCGTGTCGCCGTTCGGCGCTTTCCTCGACGCTTTGTCGCCGATCACCCCGGCCTATGCCCATGAGGGCGAGCATGAGGAAGGCGGCATCATGTTCGGCATGAGCCGCTTCTCCGGCACGCTGATGGCGAACCTCGTCACAGGTTCCGGCTTCGGTCTGCTGCTCGCCGGCGTCAGCCTGGTGATCGGCTACCCGATCACGCTCAGGAACGGCGCGCTGTGGGGCGCCTGCGGCTGGCTTGCCGTGCACATGCTGCCGGCGATCGGTCTGCCGCCGGAACTGCCGGGCTTTCCGGCAGCCGAACTCGGCGACCGCCAGACCTGGTGGCTGGTGACAGTGGCGCTCTCCGCCGTCGGCCTCTATCTCGTCGTCCTGCGCGAGGAGATCGTCTCCAAGGTCGCAGGCCTGGTGCTGATCGCAGCACCCCATGTCTACGGTGCGCCGCAGCCGCTCGATATCACCAGCAACGTTCCGGCCGTGCTCGGCGCCGAGTTTGCGGTTGCCGCACTCGCCACCACGCTTGCCTTCTGGATCGTGCTCGGCGTCGTCTCCGGCTTCATCAACGAGCGCTTCGTCAAGGCACAGTGATCACTGATCACAGATCGTCAGCAAAGCGACGGCGGGGTTCAGGTCCCGCCGTTTTGCATGAGATGCGCCGCCAGCCGCGCGCGGCGATCTTCCGGCTCCAGCAGCACGCAAGTGTCGCAGAAGCTGCCCCCTTCCGTCTTGAAGTAGAGACAGCAGCCGCAACGGATCCGATACTGGCGCGACAGCTGAGCGCCGCTTGCCGGATCGAGAGCCGCGATCTGCTCGTAGCAGAGCTCCTCTGAGTAGAGCCGCGAACCCGGTCGTTTGACGATCGCCAGCGCCTCGGCCATGCCGCGCGCCTCGTCGCCGATCGCGCGGCCGATTTCCAGGAACGCGCCGGCCAGGGCATCGGCCGCGACCCGCCATTGCGCCCCGCTCGACAGCCCTGCTCGCGCTTTCAGAACCGCAACGACGGGTGCCAGATGGGCGATGAAGCCCTGTTCGAATGCGCTGGCGCCTTCGCCACCCTGGCGCTCCTTGGCCGGCGGATGCAGGCGAAAATGATAGCGCTTGCCCGCGATTTCGACGCCACGGTGAAGCCGCGTCCAATCCTCGAAACGAATGCCGGCCACCTCCGCCTGCAACCCGGCGCCGAGATGGAACGCGCCAAGGACCACGCTCAGCTGGCGGCTATAGAAGGCGATCAGATGCGCCGCCCGGATCCGGTCGGTCATGCCGACCCCGAAGAAATCCTGATAGGCGAGCCCCGCCTCAAGGCCAGCGCTGCCCGCAGCCCAGAAGTCGCCCGGCGCGCTGAAATCACTGGCCGCCGGCCCGAGCGAGACGGCAGCCTCGGGAAACTGGGTACGCAGATGGTCGGCGACGGCCAGCGCCTGCGGCGCAAACGCCGCGGTCTCCGCTGTCGGCCGATGGTCGTTCAAGCGCATGCCGTCTCCGTCGTCCATTCTCATCCTCTGGCGCGGGATGCGGGCGGATTACCACACGCGCCTTCCCCCTCCTGCAGCCAGCCACCGTCGAAGCCCGCCCGTTCAAGGCCGAGGCGGATCGCCGGCATGCTGCGCATCAGCGCCCAGCTAAGGCCGCTTTGCCAGTTCTCGATCATCATGACAACGAGGCCCTGGTCAAGACCGACGACCCGCGCATCGATCCAGCCCTCCGGGCCTGCGCCGGCGGCCAGGCTCGGGTTGAAGCCGCCGGGAAAGCGCCCTTCGCTCAGAAGTCCCGGATAACTGTCTGCCATATGCACGAGGGAGGCCTGCGCCGCGTCCGGCTCGAACGGCAGGCAGGCGAGCGGCGCCCAGGGCACGAGCGTGCCGTCATCAAGGCCGTAGGGTGCGCCGCGGTTCACATAGCCGAAAAGCCGCTGCTGGCGCCCATCCGCAAGCCGCAGCCGGCCGCGCGGCGCATGGCAGGCGCTCAGGCCCCACAGGTCCTCGCCATATCCGGCGAAACCGCCGGGATTGGAGCGCGCATGGTCCCGCTGCAAGGCGATGGCGCGTCGGGTATTCTCGAAATAGTCCGTCCCCCGCTCCCGCATCGGCCGGTCGGAAAGCCCGCGCAGATCGAGCCAGGCCTGCGGAAAGAGATGGATGAAGAGTGGCGCCGCATGCAGATGCGGCCGGCCGTCGACGGGAATCCAGTCATGGCCCTCGGCAAAGGCCGCATAGTGCTCCGGTTCGATCGAATGGTCGGGCGCGCCGAGTGCCAGCACATAGAGCAGCAGCGCTTCGCTGTAACCCCGCCAGCGATGCTTCAAGAACCGCCCCGGCGGCCGCCAGCCCATCGTCAGCGTGTCGCCCCGATTGAGCGCCCAGCGCCAGTCCACCCGCGCATAGAGCCGATCGGCAAGCGCGCGGATCTCGCATTCGTCCGCATCCCTACCGGAAAAATATGCAGAGGCGGTCAGGCAGCCGGCGATCAGCAGCGCCGTATCGACGGTCGAAAGCTCGCTCTGCCAGGTGCGCTCGCCGGTCCGCATGTCGAGGAAGTGATGGTAGAAGCCGCGATAGCCGGTCGCCTGCCGGTGGCGGGACTGCGGGCTTTGGACAAGGAAGCGCAGCGTCGTCGCCACCCGCCGCGCCGCATCGCTGCGCGAAAGCCAGCCGCGCTCGACGCCGATCGGATAGCAGGAAAGGCCGAAGCCGGTCGCAGCGATGCTCGCCGGCGCGCCCGGCAACGCGGTGTCGGCGATCAGTCCGGTGACCGGATCCGAATGTTCGAGGAAATACCCGAACGCCGTCTGCTGCAATCGATCGATCTGAAATCGCTCAGTATTTTCCGTACGCTGCGGCATTTCGCCTTTCCTGTCCGACATCCGGCCTCATGCAGGACCCGGCAAAATCACTCTTTAGTGAAGGCCAACTACACCCAAACGGTCGCCGAAATCCAATCTTGTGTTACAGTCTTCTAATCTGACCGCGCGCAATGACTGGTTGAAGCGATGTTGAGCGTGTTGGCGTTACTCCTTTCATTGAGTGGTGGCCCGAGCCCATCGACCGCCGAGGCGACGAATGTCGACGTCGAACTGATCCTGGCGGTCGACATGTCCGGCTCGATGGATCTCGACGAGGCCCGCATCCAGCGGGCCGGCTATGTCGAGGCACTCCGGCATCGCGACTTCCTTGATGCGGTCGAAAGCGGCCAGCTGGGCAAGATCGCCATCGGCTATTTCGAATGGGCCGGAACGGTGAACGAGTCCTCCGTTGTCGCCTGGAAGGTCATCGACAATGCCGCCGACGCCGACGCCTTCGCCAAGCTGATCGAAGCGCGGCCGGTCGGCACACGCCGCGGCACCTCCATCTCCAACGCCATTACCTATGGCACGGCGCTGATCGATTCCAACGCGTTCAGCGGCGTGCGAAGGGTCATCGACATCTCCGGCGACGGGCCGAACAACATCGGCCCGCCGGTGCTTCCAGCCCGCGAGATCGCGATCACGCGCGGCATCACCATCAACGGGCTTGCTATCCTCATTCGCCCGTCGGTTTCGACCGGCCCGCTTGACCAATATTATGCCGAATGTGTCATCGGCGGCCCCGGCTCCTTCGTGCTGCCGGTTCACGAGCCCGAAGATTTCTCCATCGCGATCCGCCAGAAACTGGTGCTCGAAGTCAGCGGCCTGCCACCACCGCCGACCATACGCTATGTCGATGCCTTCCCGGCGCCCGATTGCCTGATCGGCGAGAAATTGCGACCGGGCTTCCTCGACCGGGTCTATCCGGAGCTCGACAAGTAGCCTCGCTCGACCTGACGATGCCCCGCAACCTTTGCGCGTCAGATTGTCGTTTCCCTTCGCTTCGTCCGACGATAAGATGGTGCGTTGCTTCGCGGATCGATTCATGTCCTTGACCACCATGCCCCATCAGGCCGAACTGGCCACAGACCCGACCACCGACACCGGCAGTCAGCACATCCGCGATACATTGCGCGATGCGATCGTCGAGCGGCGGCTTGCGCCTGGCACGAAGCTTTCGGAAAGCGACGTCGGCGAACTGTTCAACGTCAGCCGAACGCTGGTGCGCGCCGCCCTGCAGGCGCTGTCCTATGAGGGCCTCGTCAACGTCGAGAAGAACCGCGGCGCCTTCGTTGCGCACCCTTCGATCGACGAGGCGCGCCAGATCTTTGCGACCCGCCGGCTGATCGAGCCCGGCGTCGTGCGCGCTGCCGCCGCCCAGATCGGCAAGGCGGAGCTTTCCGAACTCAGGCGCATGCTGGCAGCCGAGCGCGAACTGACCGAACAGCGCGGTCAATCGGCCCGTCGTGCGGAAATCAAGGCATCGGGCGATTTCCACCTGGCGCTTGCCGACCTCTCGGGCAACACCATTCTGCGCCGCTTCATGGACGAGCTCGTCGCCCGCTCCTCGCTGGTCATCGCGCTTTACGGACAATCGACCGTTTCGAGCTGCGGCCACAGCGAACACGACGAGATCGTCAACGCGATCGAGCGTGGCGACATCGACGCGGCCGCGCGGCTGATGGTCCACCACATCGACCATATCGAAGCCGACCTCGACCTGCGCGTTCTGAAGTCGACCGACCTCAAGGCAGCGCTGGAACTCTAGTGCCGCCAGCTGCGCCTGGATTTTCAAAGCTTTTCAACACCGGTCCGAGCTCGATGGAGCTCCCCGCCGCACCTCCCTTCGTCCGCCGTCGGCAAAAGCGACGCAACCAAAAGATCAGGTTCGCAAAGCCGGAGAGAACCCGCCTGCCGTCAGCGCGAATAAAATCGGTCGACAACATGGAACCATCCCGCTGCTCTCGCGTTGCCCTCTCGCTCGAAAAGACTGTGAACGAGGAATGCAATGAGCGAGAAACTCTTTCCCACTCCCATCCCCCTGAAACTTTCGGCACGACGGCAGACCGTGGTCAGAACGGTGTTCGAAGCCGTGGAACTGCTCAGGCAGTGGCCGGGCCGTCGTGGCCGGGAATATCGCGCAGCCCTCAGACGCTGCCTGGATGCGCTGGATGGATTGACGAGTACGGACCGGGCGAGCCGCTGCTTTGCCGCAGCCGCCCGGGAATCGGGCCTGTTGCTGGCCTGATCCGGGCGACCGGGATGATCCGGAACCGCAAAGGTGATCCGGGATATCAAGGGCTCGGAGTTTGAAGCTTTCACGATGCGCCGAAGGACGATCGGCGCATCGCCCCGACCGAAAGCACCTCAGCTGCGATCAGCAAGATTTCATGCCACGCGCGGCGATCAGTCGGCGAGTTCGGCCGCTTCCTTCGGTCCACGGTCGGCAAGCGCCTTGAGCGCCGCCTTGTCGAGCCGCCAGTCCGGCGCGCCGTAACCGAGCGGCCACTTGTACGGCTCCTTGTCGTTGAAGAAGACGACGGTCGTCAGAAGCGGGAAGGCCTGGCGGTAGGTCTGCTGATCCAGGATTTCGGCATACCATGCACGCTTGTAATCGGCCGAGCCGGAGACCCCGAGTTCGGCAACGATCACGGGCTTGCCGTAACGCGAAACGCGCTGGTACTTTTCCTTGAGCGCTTCGCCGAAGCGACGCTCGCGGCCCCAATAGTCGACGTCCATCTTCTGCAGGCCCCAGACCGGGATGCCGATCGCATCGACGACATCGTCGCCCGGATAATAGGCCGCGAGATTGCGATGGCCCTTCGGCGACCAGACGTAGCGGGCGGCCGGCGCGAGTTCCCGGCACTTGCTGACGAAGTAGCGGAACGCCGTCTTGTAGCCTTCGCTGTCGCGCCGCGCCCAGGGATAGCGCTCGCCGGGCTCTTCCATCTCATGGCCCCAGCGAATGTAGACCGGCCCGCGGAAGTCGGCGGCGCGCGTGCAAATATCGGTAATCTCGCGATCGAAGCGGCCATTGCCGATATCGGCAAACAGCCGGTTGCCGCCGGCGCGCCAGTCGGCGGCATGGGTATAGGGCTCGACCGAAAGCATCAGCGCCCGCCCCTGTCGCGCGGCATTTGCGAACTTCCGTTTCAGCTGCGCCCGATCCGGCTTCTGCCAGTAGACGAAGACATGCTCGAGTGTCAGCGCGTCGCTGGATGCGACCGCATCATGCGGATCGTAAACACCGATTTCGACCGTGCGTGTTTCCCGCTCCCTTGCCTCAGGCGTGATGGCGGCGGTCGTCAGCGACCGATCAATACCGTCTACGGGATCCTGCGCGCGGCCCGGCGTGACTCCGGCAACCGCCAGAAGCGCCAGCGCGCCAGCACCGAGGACCGATCTTGGGACAGCAATAGGCAACGATTTTCTCCGGCGTGCCACATCTGGCACCGCATAAAACCAGACATGGCTTGCTGCGCGCTGGAAGCCGGTGCGATCGCGAGGCCGTGGGCGTCATGCCCGGATGGCAAAAAGGCCGCCGCCAAGGCTGGCAACCGCCCCGTCTCCATGATCGATTGCGCCTGCCTTCCCGAACGCGACAGACTGTTAGAGCGAGGCTCTGAGGAAACAGTGTGACGTGCGCCCGAAGCCGCTCGGCGAGCAGATATAGGGGGCGCGGCCGAGGTAGGTTGCCGTGCGCCTGCGCGTCGGTGCCGGCTCGACGATGTCTTCATCCGCCTCGGCGATCTTCAGCTGCTTCTCTTCCTTGCGGACCTTGATCGAAGGGCTCGCATAGGCACTCGAATGGCCCGATGCAAACAGCGGCGTTTCGCTGACGACCGTCGACGAGCAGCCGGCGGACAGAAGCAGGAGGCTTAGAACTGATGTCGTCGGTACGAGAAACTTGAAACCCGAAACGGCGGTGCGGCCTACGCCGGCACATGCGGTTTTGATTCGCATAAACGTCCTTTCGAATAGCGGTCCAGCCGCCTGGGGCTTCCTTTGGGCGAAAAGGCGGCGATCTTCAACCCCCTTTTTCATTATTCATTGCTTAAATTAACAATTCCTTTCTTAGAGATTCCGCCATGGTTGTGCCGCCGCTTTCGCCCTGCGCTGGCGAACATCGACGCCTTGCGGACGGCGGACGCAGGCATCGGCGCGGGCTATGAGCGAAACAATACGGAAAAGCAAAGGCTTGCCGGGTTCCCTGTATCACGGCATCGGCGAACGGCGACCCGTCTCTGCCGCTTCCGCGCCACCACGCCCGGTGGCAATATCCGGCCGATGCTACGGCTGATGTCCCCGGACAAAAAATCGACCCCAGCCACCGGTTCTCCGCTGGAATCCGGACGGCGGCGGCTGGCGGGGACGACGGGCCGCTGCCATTCGCTATTTTTAGCTATCGCGCATTTACGGATCCTTGACCTCTGACGGCCACCTTGGAGCGAGGCGCAACATGTTTGAGCGTATGCGCCCACTCCAAAACTGCCCGCCTCCCGCGGGCATTTTTTTTGCGCGCACGGTAGCCCTGCGAGCACCAGCCGCCCGGTATTCCCAGAGACGACACCTTCCCCCGCGCGCCGCTTCAACCCGCCCCATCCTCGGCGCCCATTGCACGGGCTGAGGCCTTCCAACGTCTGGTCTTGCCTTGCCGATGGGACATGCGAACTGCGCGCCGGCCAGCCGCGATCGGCTGTTCGCCAGCGCGTTTACCACACTGCGAAAGTCCCATTGCGAGAATTTAAGGAGTTGTTAATAATAGAAAGCGGAGAGCGAGGGGCAATCCAAATTGGATCAAGATACAGGTGCCGACATCGTCGGAGCCGCCGGCATCGCTGGCGCGCGCATAACCATCATTGTTTCTGCACTCGGCGCCGGCGGCACCGAGCACGTCGTCAGTCTCGTTGCCAGCCACTGGGCCCGCCTCGGCTGCACCGTCACGGTGATTACGCTCGAAGCGCCGACCTCCGAACCCTATTACAGGCTCGATCCGCGCGTCACCATCGAGCGGCTCGACGTGCCGGTTCAGAAGGCTGGCAAGCTGCGGGCCGCCTGGCTGGTGGCAAGGCGGCTCTACCGACTGCGCTCGACGATCAGCCGCACCCGTCCCGACTTCGTGCTGAGCTTCCTGACGCGCACGAACGTGCTGACGCTGCTCGCAACGCGAGGCCTCAGGCTCCCGGTGATCGTGTCCGAGCGCAACAACCCGGCGGCGCAGCCCTTCGGCCCCTTCTGGAAATGGCTGCAGCTTCGTCTCTACCCGCGCGCCTTTGCGCTGGTGACGATGACCAAGGGCGCGCTGGACTATTTCCCGCCGAATGTTCGCCGCTCCAGCCGGGTGATCGCCAATGCGATCAATCTGCCCGACGGCTGGCAAAAGAAGCGCGGCAACAATGTGCTCACCGCCGTCGGGCGCCTGACTGAGCAAAAGGGCTTCGATCTGCTGCTCGAAGCCTTCGCCAAGGCGGCCAGCGACCACCCCGAATGGAAGCTCGTCATCTGGGGCGAAGGCGAGGCGAGAAAAGCGCTGGAAGCCCAGCGCAACGCGCTCGGATTGGCCGACCGGGTGGAAATGCCCGGCGTCACCGCGAAACCCGGCCTCTGGGTCGAAACCGCCGACCTCTTCGTCCTGTCATCCCGCTACGAAGGCTGGGGCATCGCCCTGCTTGAAGCGATGGCCGCAGGCCTCCCCGTCGTCTCCTTCGCCTGCGAATGGGGCCCGACCGACATGATTGCCAACGGCGACGACGGCATTCTCGTCGAAAACGGCGACATCAACGCCCTGGCCGAAGCCCTCTCCAACCTGATGGGCGACGAGACCCTGCGCGCCCGTCTCGCGGCCAACGCCGAAGCCAATGTCCGACGCTACGACGCCGAACATATCCTCTCCCAATGGGACGCCGTGGCGCTCTCGGCACTGGAAAACTCGAGCACCCCGAGGGCCACGATGAAGCCCCGGGCCATCCCCGCTTCCGGCTAAGGATCTGGCCGCGTTGGCGGAGACAACTGCGAACGTGGCCTCGGAAAGGGTATGTCCTGTCAAAGCGGTCGCGACAGGCGAGCGCTTTGTAGACCAATGCTGGTCAGCGTGCCGCCATAGTTGAAGACCCGGTAGATGCCGGCGCCGAAGCTGCCGCCGGAGGAGACGGAAACGTTGAGCGTGCCGTCGAGCACCAGGTTGCCACCGACATCGACAAGATCGTTGAGCGCGCCACCGGCGACATTGGCCTGGCCGAATTCGAAATCGACGATGGAAGCGGCAGCGAGCGACAGATTGCCATTGATCGTCAACGTTCCCGGGCTGTTGCCGAGCGCCAGCGTGCCGCGTCGTTCACGACGACGCTGCCGCCGATCGTGCCGTTGCCGCCGAGCACGGCGCCAGAACCAACCGTCGTCAGTCCGGTTGCAATCGACTGGTTGCCGTTGACCAGCAGCTTGCCGGCATCGACGTTCGTGGCACCCGAATAGCTGTTGCGCCGGAGAGGATCGTCGCTCACGATCCTTGCATGAGGTGACGTGCAATCTGCACCAGCGCTGCATCGCTGCCGTCTGACCCCTTTGTTCGTTTTCCCGCCTCCAGCCAGCAGACGTTCATGACCGCCAGAATGTCGTCGTCCGATTGGACCACGCCTGCCGCGTCAAAGTCTCTTCGAATGATCGCAAGAATGTCGCTGCGTTCGACGTCCAGCGCCGCCATCGCAAGACCATCCGAGTAGGTCTTGGCATTTTCGCCGGCAAGGGCCAGTTTCTCCGCCGCCCAAAAGCCAACCAGCTTGTTGCGACGTACGATTCGCACCATTTCCGCGCCCGGACCAGCCATCGAAATTCTCCATTGCTGCCTGGCCGGCCATCCTAGCAGAAACCACGAGGAAGAGGGTTGGATTATCCGACGTTGGCGGAACATGCCGTGCGCAATTTCGCGTCGTGCAAAGTCGCTGGAAGTGTCCCCAACCTGCGCGCACATCAAATCTGGGCAAAAATCAGCCAGAAAACCTAGAAAATTCAATGTTCGCAAGTGATTGGTGGGCCCGGAGGGACTCGAACCCCCAACCAAGCGGTTATGAGCCGCCGGCTCTAACCATTGAGCTACAGGCCCACTCTGGATCCGCTCCTGTCCTTAAACCGTAACGGTCCAGGGATAAGACACGGGGCAGCAACTTTAAGTGCTACGGTGGCCTTTGCGCTTCTGAACGAGGCGTGGCACCGTCGTGATCCAGGCCCGCGAACCAATGGCAGTTTGCGGGTGGCCAAGGCTCTAGCGGAAAACCTTTTTGCGGACAAGCCATTGCCGCAATGCTCACACAATCGATAGCCAAGAAGACGCTTGGGACGGAACAACCGGAGAGACATTGAAGATGATTTCCACACGCACTGCCCGCACGCTTTCGATCGCCGCCTTCGCCGCAGCTTTTGCTGGCGTTGCCGCCGCTCAGGCGCAGGAGACGGACAAGGACAAGGCCACCATCGTCGTTGCCGGCGAAGGCCGCGCGACGACCGCGCCGGACATGGCAGTCCTGCAGCTGAGCGTCGTCAAGGATGGCAAGACCGCGCGTGAAGCGCTGGACGCCAACAACAAGACCATGGCCGAAGTGCTGAAGGCGCTGAAGGACGGCGGCATTGCCGATCGCGACCTGCAGACGAGCGGCTTCATGCTCAACCCGCAATACAGCTACCCGACCAACACCGACGGCAGCAACCGCGCGCCGGAGTTGATCGGCTACCAGGTGACGAACGGCGTCAGCGTCCGCGTTCGCGATCTCGCCAAGCTCGGCGAAGTGATCGACAAGTCGGTTTCGCTCGGCGTCAACCAGGGTGGCGGCGTACAGTTCACCAACGACAAGCCGGAAGCCGTGATCACCGAAGCGCGCAAGGCAGCCGTTGCCGATGCCGTTGAGAAGGCCAAGGTGCTGGCCGAAGCGGCCGGCGTCTCGGTCGGCAAGATCGTCAACATCTCCGAGCAGGGCTTCCGCCCCGAGCCGGTGCCGATGATGCGCGCCGGCATGGCCAAGGAATATGCCGCCGACGCCGTTCCGGTCGCAACCGGCGAAAACAGCTACAACGTGACGGTCAACGTGACCTTCGAAATCAAGCAGTAAGGCTTGTCAGCAACGCCCGCGGCCAAGCGCGGGCGTTCAACGATCGAACGCCCCTGGTGCCAAGGATCGGTGCCGGGGGCTTTTCTTTTGGGCGCTGGTGATCGCGATGCACTCGACTAAGACTGGGCCCGGCGCTGAACGCCGTCCGACCTCCAGGCTTAAATTTGCCGGCACCTGCTTTGACATCGCTTCCCGCGCGCGATTTGCTGCCGTCCCTCGCCCTGCGGCATCGCCCGCGACCGCTCCGCGATCTCCGCCTGGCGTCGCCCTCGCCTTCACGTCCTCGTCATCCTCGCCGCTAAAGCGGACCTCCAGCCACATCGCATGGATCGTTGGTCCCGAGTGTTCGGTCGAGGAGATCCTTGGCAGGTGTTCCGGGCGATGGCTGACACATGGGCTGGATCCGGTCTGAAGAAGATCAGCCGATGCCTAGGCCGCAGATGTCCGCGATGGAATTGCGCCGCGCGTTCATTCGTCTGGCAATGCTAGAGGGCAAACCGGCCGGAGCCTTGCCGTCGGTTCGGCAACTACGGTGCCTGACACGACGATCGCCCGAGCGGACGATTCGCACGTGTGGACCGCGCTGTCGGCCTGATCCACTTCGCTTCGTTCACGCGTCCCGACCAGGGCTGCGCGCAACCGGCGCCCCTTGGTCGCTGCGGCGTCAAACAAAAAGCCCCCCATGCCTTGGCATGAGGGGCCATTCTTCCGCCGGCCGGGGGAGACGAGGCGGGAAGATTGCTTAGGTGTTACCAACGGCCGATCGTCGGGCAGCCGCGGGCGTTCGCAAACACGATCGTCTGGCGTTGGCCGTGGCGACGGCCTTCGACGACGACGCGGCGCGAAGAGACGTCGGCGACATAGGCGCGGCGGAGTCCACGATCGCGGGCCTTGTCGACGGCCATCCAGGGCGCGCAACGGCCGCGGCGGTCACGGTCCCAGTGGCGGTCACGGCCGCGACCCCAGTCGCGCTCGTCACCGTAGCCGCCGTCGTAGTCGCGATACTGGACATCGACGCCACCGCGCGGGCCGAAACCGAATTCGATCGATTCCGCCGAAGCGGTGGAGGCGGCACCCAGCAGGCCGGTAAGTCCGATGACGGCGGCGGCAGCGGCGTTAAAAAGGCGGTTCTTCATAAGATCTCTCCAAGCTTGAAGGGTTCGAGGGGCAATCACCGTCCCAAGCGATTGATCAGAGAATAGGGTCGCCAAGCTGAACGACAGCGGAACCCGATGTTCATGGGACGTTCAGATTGCCAGAACGTGATGACCACACGCGCGTGGAGGAGACTTTCGTGCAAGTCACAGTCGATAAGGCATTGCTTATAAACAAGTATTTCGAAGGGCTTTGACCGCGGCCAAGGCGCTGGGACGCGCCTTCGCCTGCGCTTGGACAAGCGGCGAATCAGCCGCCGTCATCGGCGTGCCAGAGGTGATTCGCGCCCGTATTTTCCCGATCAAGACATGATCGGTCATCCGGCGGTCAGTAAGAAAACTTGAAAATGAAGGGGCGCGACCGTCAGGAGCGGTCGGCTACGCGTCGCTCAGCCGGCAAGCGCCCGCTCAAAGACGCGAATATTGCGATAATGGCTGAGGCGGGTGATGGCGCCGTCCTCGATCTCGAAGACGAGCACGCTGGGAATGGAGTAGCTCTGGCCAGTCGCAGGGGGAAAGCCTTCCATGGTCTCGCGGTAGGTGCCCCGTACCGTCAAATCGGCGGCCACGCGCTGGCCGAAGGCATCGCGCATCAGTACCACGTCTCCGAACTGCTCGTCGAATCGGCGCAGATAGTTCATCAGCCAGGCGCGCAAGGGGCCGACGCCGACGGTGCGTTGACCGGTCAGCGAATCGAGTTCGATGTCCTCATGCACGAGCCGCGCCAGCGCCTCGAATTCCCGCTGGTTCAGCGCCTCGATAAAGCCGCTGGCAATCGTCTGTGCATCGGTCATTCCGGTTCCTCCCTAGCCTCGAAGGCCGGTTCCCAAGCCCTTGCTCTCGCCCCTTTATCTAGAACCCTTGCGCCGCCGTTCAATCGTCGGCGCCGGCCAATCAGGCGGAAAGATGCAGGACGATCTCGCGGCGATGCGGGCGGTCGCGATGCTCGAAGAGGTAGAGCCCCTGCCAGGTGCCGGTGAGCATCCGGCCACCACTGACGGGAATGCCGAGCGATACCGGCGTCAACGCCGCCTTGATATGTGCCGGCATATCGTCGGGGCCTTCCTGGGTGTGCACGATCCAGCGCATGGAGGGATCCGAGGACGGCGGCACGAGGCGGCGGAAAAAGGCGTCCAGATCGCGCTTCACGTCCGGGTCGGCGTTTTCCTGGATGAGAAGCGAACAGGAGGTGTGCCGCACGAAGACCGTGAGCAGCCCCTCGCCTGCCGCGTTGGCGCGCACGAAGGCCGCCGCCTCGTCGGTAAATTCATAGAGCCCCTGGCCATGGGTGGCGATGGTGATGCGCGTTTGCGGCATGAAGGCCTCCGGCAGGCGGTCGCATCCGCCCGAGAGGCGGTGCGACCCGTTGATATGCCCAATGCTTTTATCCCCGGACCGTTCCCGGTCCAAGGCGATCTGCCGCAATCCGTCGCGGTGGCGTGCCTACATCTCCAGGAAGGTCTCGAAGCCGCCATAGATCATGCGCTTGCCGTCGAACACCTGCTTCCAGGCATCGCCCTGCAGCCGCGGATCGGCCATGACCTTGGCAACGATCGCGTCGCGCTCGGCGCGGGATTTGTAGGTGATCCAGGAGAACACCACCGTCTCATCGTCCTTGGCCTGCACCGAGCGGGGAAAGGACGTCACTTCGCCATAGGGCGCGTCATCCGCCAGGCATTCGGTGTAGGCGAGCGCGCCGTGCTCCATCCACACCGCACCCGCCGCCTTCGCCATCGCCTTGTAGGCCTCGATATTCGCCTTCGGCACGGCAACGATAAAGCCATCCACATAGGTCATCGACATAGTCTCCTCTGTTCGTTCTACGAGCATAGGACGCAGGACGGCCAAGAGTTCCGACATCGGGACGGAATTTTCTTTCAAGTGCGGCGCTGCTTTTGTCGGAACCGCGCTTCCCCGTTCGTCCTTGGCCGGTAGCATCCAAATCGGGAGACACCCATGCAGAAGATCACGCCGTTTCTCTGGTTCGACGATCAGCTGGAGGACGCCATCGCTTTCTACACCGCCATTTTCCGCAACAGCCGCATCACCGACGTGAAGCGGGGCCCCGACGGCAGGGCCTTTACCGCATCCTTCGAGCTCGAGGGGCAGCACTTCATGGGGCTCAACGGCGGGCCGCATTTCAAGTTCAGCGAGGCCGTGTCGTTCTTCCTGCGCTGCACCGACCAGGCGGAAGTCGACTACTTCTGGGAAAGGCTCTTGGACGGCGGCACGCCGCAGCATTGCGGCTGGCTGAAGGACAGGTTCGGCCTTTCCTGGCAGATCATCCCGGACGCCCTGATGCGTCACCTCGGCGATCCTGATCCGGCGCGTGCGGCCCGCGCCCAGCAGGCGATGATGGGCATGGTGAAGATCGATGTCGCGGAACTTGATCGCGCAGCCGCTGGTTAAGCGGAAGAACGGTCCCCTGGCGCCGGCTCAACCGGGCTGCGGCGTCAGCTGCCGCAGCCTCTGAGCTGCTTGCTGTAGACCTGGGCCATGCCGGCCGCCCGCTTGGCGCCGTTCTTGGCCGTATCGCTCCAGTTGCCTCGGGAATAGCCGCCGTGGCCATGGTAATAGGCGATGTAGAGCCTGTAGGCGTCGTTGAGGGCGATGCCGTTCCGCTGGGCACTTTCGCGATGGTACCAGGCGATGAAGCGAATCGCGTCGCCGAAGTCCGAACGCCGCGCTGCCCAGCGGCCGGTCTCGCTCTGATAGCGCGCCCAGGTGCCGTCGAGCGCCTGGGAATAGCCGTAAGCCGTCGAAGCGCGCGTCCAGGGGATGAAGCCGAAAAGCTTGGTGCGTGGCGGACGGGCATTATGGCGGAAGCCGGATTCGGTGTAGATCGTCGCCATCAGGATCGGCACGGGCACGCCGTATTCACGCTGGGCGCTATAGGCTTCCCGGCGCCAATTGTTGAAAAGGCCATCTTGCTGCTCGAAAACCGCGCAGGCATTCCGGGTGTCTCTCGGCACCGTTCCGCAGCCGGCAAGCAACAGGAGGACGACGACAAATACGCAACGCATCGCAGAACCTCTTGCTTCCCGCAGCACGGCTTGCGCGCAAGGCAATGCCGCGGGAAAAATGCTCGAACACCACGGGCCGCCCGTCGGGGCCGCGGCGCTCCAGAGATTGATAAAACGTAAACCTTAAGGATCTCTTTTGATTCAAAGGAGAACCATCGAAGGCCCGGCCATTGAACTTTCGCCACCGGAGGTTTTACGATCCACGGGAGACATGCCGCGCCAGCCATTGGGCGCAAAGGAGCGTATCGATGAAAATATCCGCCTTGATGGTGCTCGCCTTCACCGGCTTGTTCGCCGCGACTGGCCTCGCACGCGCCGACGAATGCGCCGATGCGAGCGACCAGGCGACGATGAATGCCTGCGCCGACAAGGCGCTGAAGGCCTCCGACGCCGAACTGAACGCCCTTTACAAGCAAATCCAGGGACGCCTGAAGGACGATGCCGACAAGACGAAGCTGCTGGTTGCCGCGCAAAGGGCCTGGATCGCCTATCGCGATGCCGAATGCGATTTCGCAAGCTCGGGCGTTGCCGGCGGCTCCGCCCAGCCGATGATCACGCTTGAATGCCGCGACGATCGCACACAGAAGCGCGTCGCCGACTTCAAGACCTATCTGAGCTGTGAGGAGGGCGATCTCAGTTGCGTCCTGCCGCCGGCAAACTGATCCGGAAAAGAGCGACGGTCACGGCGCTCGTAGCGGCGCTTCTCTGCCACGCCGGCAGCAACGCCGGGGCGGCAGATATCGACGCGCTTTATCAAAGTGACGCGATCGTCACGGGCACGGGTGAAGCCAACCGTGCGATCGGTTTTCGCGACTGCCTGCGTGAAGTGCTCGTCAAACTATCCGGCGATCCGACGATCACAGAGGCGCCCCGGTTTGCTGCAGCGGAGGCCAAGGCCGGCAGCTTCGTCTCGACCTTCTCCTACCGCGATCGCCTCGAAGGCATCCCGATCCATGACGAACAGGGCACGCACGACCGCCCGCATGACCTCACCTGCCGGTATCAGCCAGCAACGCTGGACCCGCTTCTCGCAGAACTCGGCCGCAAGCCATGGCTCTCCCCTCGCCCGGCGATCGCCGTATGGCTGGCGGTCAAGGACCAGAAGCGCCGCTTCGTGCTGACACGCGACAGCAGTGAAAGTCCCTATATGGCGGATTCGCTTGAGGCAGCTGCAAAGCCGCTGGCGCTTTCGACCGTGCTGCCGGATGCGGCGACCGTAACCGCCCGGAAACCCGCGCTCGACACCCTGCCGCAAGCGGATCCGGCGCAGCTCTTTTCACCCGTGACACAATCCGACGGCGACGTGCGGCTCATCGGCACGCTCGTCTGGTCCGACGCCGCCCGTGGCTGGATCGCCCAATGGCAGATGGACGCGGGCGGCAAGCGTTACCGTTGGCAGTTGAGCGGCATCAGCTTTGACGACGCCTTTCGCAACGCCATGCGCGGCGCGGCCCGCATCCTCTCGGGAAACGGCGCGCCGTGAACGACGCATCTGGCGTTGTGGCCGCGATTATCCTCACGGCCGCAACACCGGCTGTTCATCCAAGCGAGGCAATCAGTTCGCGATAGGCAGCCTCAGGGAAGGCTTTCAGCGTCGTCGAGCGCACATTGCCGGCCATGCCAAGCGTGAGCGCGAAGCGTGCGGCCACCGCATCGTCAGGCGCTTCGACGATGGCCACCATGTCGTAGTCACCCATGGTCAGGAAGAAATGCTTGAAGGAGCCGCCCATCTCGCCGAGCACATTCCGTGCGAGGTCGAGCCTCTTCGGGGAATCACGCACATTCTTGACGCCCTGCTCGGTCCAGTTGAGGAGCATGACATACGTCGTCATCTGACACCTCCACGGGGGCACGCTTCACGCCCGCGGTGCGATTGCTCCCGCGTACAAGACGGGGTGCCCCAGATTACTGCGAAGGGGCGACTATACTCCCCGGCGAAAGCGCCCACAATAAATCGCATGGGTGAGGCGGAAACGAAAAAGCCGGGCACGTGGCCCGGCTTTCGATCTTTCCATGTACCCGACTTTAGCTGTCGAGGAAGCTTCTGAGCTTCCTGGAGCGGCTCGGATGCTTGAGCTTGCGGAGCGCCTTCGCCTCGATCTGACGGATACGTTCGCGGGTAACCGAGAACTGCTGGCCGACTTCTTCGAGCGTGTGGTCGGTGTTCATGCCGATGCCGAAGCGCATGCGCAGAACGCGCTCTTCGCGCGGCGTCAGCGAGGCGAGAACGCGGGTGGTTGTCTCGCGCAGGTTCGCCTGGATGGCGGCGTCGATCGGCAGCAGTGCGTTCTTGTCCTCGATGAAATCGCCGAGGTGCGAATCCTCTTCGTCACCGACAGGCGTTTCGAGCGAGATCGGCTCCTTGGCGATCTTCAGGACCTTGCGGACCTTTTCGAGCGGCATGGCGAGCTTTTCGGCCAGTTCTTCCGGCGTCGGCTCGCGGCCGATCTCGTGCAGCATCTGGCGCGAGGTGCGGACGATCTTGTTGATCGTTTCGATCATGTGCACCGGGATGCGGATCGTGCGGGCCTGGTCGGCGATCGACCGGGTGATCGCCTGACGGATCCACCAGGTGGCATAGGTCGAGAACTTGTAACCGCGGCGGTATTCGAACTTGTCGACCGCCTTCATCAGGCCGATGTTGCCTTCCTGGATGAGATCGAGGAACTGCAGGCCGCGGTTGGTGTACTTCTTGGCGATGGAGATGACGAGGCGCAGGTTCGCTTCGACCATTTCCTTCTTGGCGATACGCGCTTCGCGCTCGCCCTTCTGCACCATGGATACGATACGGCGGAACTCGGCGATCGAGATGCCGGTTTCCGTGGCCAGATTCTGGATCTCCTGGCGGATGTCGCGGATCGTCTGGTTTTCGCTCTTGGCGAATTCCTTCCAGCCCTTGCCGGCCAGGTTGCTGATCGACTTCATCCAGTTCGGATCAAGTTCGGCGCCCGAATACTGCTCCAGGAACGAGTCGCGCTTGACGCCGTAGGATTCTGCAAGACGCAGCAGACGGCCTTCGTTCTGCATCAGGCGCTTGGAGATGTCGTAGAGCTGCTCGACCAGGCTGTCGACGCGGTTCTGGTTGAGCGACAGCGACTTGACCGCCTTGATCAGCTCGTCCTTGAGTTCCTTGTAGCGGCGCTCCTGGGCGGGCGACAGCGTGCCGGTGGCAGCAAGGCGGGCTTCCACCTGCTGGTCCTGCAGCTTGCGCAGCTTCTTGTAGGTCTCCGCGATGATGTCGAGGGTTTCCATGACCTGCGGGCGCAGTTCCGCTTCCATCGCGGCGAGCGAGAGGTTCGACTCGTCGTCGTCTTCCTCTTCCTCCTCGGCCGGCATGACATCGCCGCCGACATTGGTGATGTCGTCGTCGTTGGCAGGCGAGCGAACCTTGCGGGTCTTTTCCTTTTCCTCGGCAGCCTTGCGGTCGGCCTCGATCTTTTCCGGGCTCTGGAACTGCGGAGCAGCCTTGGCCTCGGGACCGGAATAGGTGGTCTCGAGATCGATGATCTCGCGCAGAAGCGTCTGGCCTTCGTTCAGTTCGTCGCGCCAGATAATCAGCGCCTGGAAGGTCAGCGGGCTCTCACAGAGACCGGCGATCATTGTCTCGCGGCCAGCCTCGATGCGCTTGGCAATCGCGATTTCGCCTTCGCGCGACAGAAGCTCGACCGAACCCATTTCGCGCAGGTACATGCGAACCGGGTCGTCAGTGCGATCGGTCGGTTCCTTCTTCTTGCTGGTCGCAAGCGAAGTACCGCTGGAAGGGGCCAGTTCGCCGCCTTCGCTTTCGTTATCGTCGTCGCTGGCCTCATCGTCGCCGCCGCCAGCAGCTTCTTCGGCTTCCTCGTCCTCGATCACGTTGATGCCCATGTCGGACAGCATCGCCATCGTGTCTTCGATCTGTTCGGAGGTGACTTCCTCGGACGGAAGGACGGAGTTCAACTCGTCCATCGTCACGTAGCCGCGCTTCTTGGCAGCCTTGATCATCTTCTTGACAGCGTCATCGGAAAGATCGAGAAGCGGGCCGTCCGGAGCGCCTTCGCGTTCTACGTCAGCTTCTTCGTTTTCTTTGACTTTGGTTGCCATTTAGTTCGTCGCTTTCCTTGTCGCAACCGGCGTGAGCCCGGTGCCAATGCCGCTCGAAGGTCCGGGTGCGCCGCGCACCCGCCACCGAATCATTTCCCCTGACGTAACGGGATGATGTTTAATTCCTGTTTAACCACGAGTGTACTCGTGGCAAAGCGGACAAGCTCCGACAGTCCTGCCACTGAAACGTCTCTGGCATGATTCCCTAACCGCCGTGTCATCTCGCCATTTCTTATTCGGAAATGGTGATTCCCAGAATTTTCGATCCCGTCAAGCATTTCCGCTGAAAAACCGGATGATTCGGTAAAAATCACCGTTCCTGTCGCTTTTTGGGGTTTATCAGCTTCCGCTGAAGATGTAGGCGCTGCCCGCCAAAAGACAAGGGTAGCAACAATTTAATCGGCAAGGTCTCGTTGTGCCATATGCGCACGCGCAACCAGGACTGCATTTTTCGGTCCGGTGCTAAACCGATCGGCCGTCGTATTTGACGACTTTCACCGCCTCGATATCGAACTCCGGCAGGCAGCGTAGGTTGATCGCCGCCATCTTCCCACGCGGCCCGTCGCCCTCACCGAATGGCGCGATTCCGCAGGCGTCGCAGAACCGGTGCTGGATCACATGCTTGTTGAAGACATAGGTCGAGAGGTCCTCTTCCGGCGTCGTCAGCGTCAGCTTGTCGCGGGCAACGAAGGCGAGCAGTCCGCCGCGACGACGGCAGAGCGAGCAATTGCAGTCGATCGCTTCGCCAAATTCCCCTTCCACCTCGAAGGCGATCTTGCCGCAATGACAGCTTCCCTCATAACGCATGCATGCATCTCCTCTACTTCCCGGTGCGACGACGTCTCCACTGCCATCAAGATAGAGCCTCCCTGCCCTCAAGCAAGCGCAGGCGGCAGCCAGGCATGTGCACGCAAAACGATTCCCGAAGGAGCCCATTGGCGAGGAAAAATCGCAAGATTATTCCGGCTTTTTGCTTGCGCTTGACCTGATCGCGCAGGACCTTCGCACCGAAACGGAGGCTCGAATGCTCATCAAGGAAACCGACGCCATGCGGGCGTTATCGATCGGTCGGCGGCTCACCATTCCAGACGTCAAGACGGAAAGCGCCATGCTGGCGCCTCTCATCGAGGCGGAGATGGAACGTGCAGGCATGATGCCCGCAGGTCCCTGGATCTTCATCGCGAACGATCTACCGAAAAACGCCAAGACGCCGTTCGACTGGCGCATCTGCCGCCCGGTCACGGGCGGCAAGGATTATCGCGGCGCGCTCGATCTGATCGAACTGGAGCCGATCATGGTGGCGTCCACGCTGCACCAGGGTCCGATGCGCAGCCTTTTCACCCAGGGCTACGCGCCGCTGGTCGCAAAGATCGAGATGTCCAGGCACAATTTCTCCGGCGAGAGCCGCGAGATTTACCACCGCTGGGCGGGCCAGGGCGCCCGCTATCACGAGATCGAGATCCAGTTCGGCCTCGCCAACTGAACCGCCGACCCTCACGGGGTACGCCGGCCCTTGCGGCCCTACCAGTCCATGACGACCTTTCCGGAATTGCCGGAGCGCATGGCCTGAAAGCCGTCGCGGAACTCGTCGATCTTGATGCGGTGGGTGATGACGGGGGCAAGGTCGAGCCCGCCCTGCACGAAGGCGATCATCTTGTACCAGGTCTCGAACATCTCGCGGCCATAGATGCCCTTGAGATTGAGCATCTTGAAGATCACCTTGTTCCAGTCGATCTCGAAGCCGGCCGGCGCAATGCCGAGAATGGCGATCTTGCCGCCATTGTTCATCTTGTCGATCATGTCGCGGAAGGCAGGGGCCGCACCGGACATTTCCAGCCCGACGTCAAAACCTTCGGTCATGCCGATCGCCTTCATCACGTCGGCAAGGTTTTCCTTCGAGGCATCGACGACATGGTCGATGCCGACGCTTTTCGCGAGCGCCAGCCGCGTCGGGTTGATGTCGGTGATCACCACCTTGCGCGCGCCCGAACGCTTGGCGACCAGCGCCCCCATGATGCCGATCGGCCCGGCGCCGGTCACCAGCACGTCCTCGCCGACGAGATCGAAGGAGAGTGCTGTGTGCACGGCATTGCCGAACGGATCGAAGATCGCCGCGATCTCGTCGGGCACATCCTCCGGGATCGGCACGACGTTATACTCCGGCAGGCAGACGAACTCGCCGAACGAGCCCGGCCGGTTGACGCCGACGCCGAGCGTGTTGCGGCACAGATGCCCGCGGCCGGCCCGGCAGTTGCGGCACTTGCCGCAGACGATGTGGCCCTCGCCCGAGACCCGCTCGCCAACATGGTACTTGGTGACGGCCGAGCCGACCTCGGCGATCTCGCCCATGAACTCGTGACCAACGACCATCGGCACCGGAATGGTTTTTTGCGCCCACTGGTCCCAGTTCCAGATGTGCACGTCGGTGCCGCAGATCGCCGATTTCTTCACCTTGATCAGCACGTCGTTCGGGCCGATCTCCGGCACCGGCACGCGCTCCATCCAGAGGCCCTCTTCCGGCTTCGACTTCACCAGCGCCTTCATCATGTTCGTCATCAGTCTCTCCCTCAGATCACGCCGAGGTCGCGGCCGACCTCTTCGAAGGCGGCGATTGCCCGCCGGACGTCCGCTTCACTATGCGCTGCCGACATCTGCGTGCGGATGCGCGCCTGGCCCTTCGGCACCACCGGGAAGGAGAAGCCGATGACATAGACGCCCTTCTTCAGCATGCGCGCCGCCATCTCCTGGGCGAGTGCGGCATCACCGAGCATCACCGGGATGATCGGGTGGCCCTCACCGGCCAGCGTGAAGCCGAGCTTGGTCATCTCGGTGCGGAACAGCGCCGCATTGGCATAGAGCCGTTCGCGCAAGGCATCGCCGTTGTCGATCAGGTCGAAGACTTTGAGCGAGGCGGCGGCAATGACCGGCGCCAGGGTGTTGGAAAACAGATAAGGGCGCGAGCGCTGCCTGAGCCAGTCGACGACTTCGGCCTTGGCCGAGGTGTAGCCGCCCGAGGCGCCGCCGAGCGCCTTGCCGAGCGTGCCGGTGATGATGTCGATGCGGCCCTCGACGCCGCAATGCTCGGCCGAGCCGCGGCCGTTCTTCCCGACGAAGCCGACCGCATGGCTGTCGTCGACCATGACCATGGCGCCATATTTGTCGGCGAGATCGCAGACGCCCTTAAGATTGGCGATGATGCCGTCCATCGAGAACACGCCATCGGTGGCGATCAGCTTGAAGCGGCTGCCCTCGGCCTTCTTCAGTTCCTCCTCCAGCGCCGCCATGTCGTTGTTGGCGTAGCGGAAGCGCCTGGCCTTCGACAGCCGCACGCCGTCGATGATCGAGGCGTGGTTGAGCGCGTCGGAGATGATCGCATCCTCTTCGCCGAGCAGCGTTTCGAACAGGCCGCCATTGGCGTCGAAACAGGAGGAATAGAGGATCGTGTCTTCCAGGCCGAGGAAGGACGAAATGCGTGCCTCCAGCTGTTTATGCTCCTCCTGCGTGCCGCAGATGAAGCGCACCGAGGCCATGCCGTAACCGTAGCGGTCGAGCGCCTGTTTGCCGGCCTCGGCCAGCTCTTCACTGTCGGCAAGGCCGAGATAGTTGTTGGCGCAGAAGTTGAGCACCCGCTCGCCCGAGGCGACCTTGATCTCACCCGCCTGCTTCGAGGTGATCACACGCTCCGACTTGTACAACCCGGCCGTCTTCAGGCCCTCGAGTTCTGAACGGAGATGGGTGAGGAAGGCTGAAGTCATGGCGCTCTCGCTTCAAGAAAACATCGCATGCCTGACGAGTATCATGACGGCTTTTGACTTGCAGCAAAATCCGGCGCTCGGCCGAATCCAGCGTAAAAACGACAGGCCATTTCAAGGCGCGATGGCGGGCCGGACATATTATGTCGCAAAGCGCTTCGCCACAGCCATTTTCCGACGACGGAGACGCGGGGCCCACCGCCATCACCCGTCGAGATACCCGTCGATGACCGCCAGAAATGCCTCGCCGTAGCGTTCGCGTTTGCTTTCGCCGATACCGGGAATGTCGAGCAGTTCATCGAGGTCGCGCGGGCGTTCCTTGGCAAGCGCAATCAAGGTCGCATCGGGGAAGACGACATAGGGCGGGACGTTCAGATCCTTGGCGATCGAGAAGCGCTCGGCGCGCAGCAGTTCGAAAAGTTCGAGATCGGACCCGGCCAGATCGGCCCGTTCGCGCTGCGATCCCGACTTGGCGCCGCGCGCCGCCTTGCCAGAGGTCGGGCGGTCCTTGCGGAAAAACACCTGGCGCTCGCGCTTGAACACCGCACGCGCCTCCGCCTCGAGCTTCATCGCGCCGAAGGCAGCGTGGTCGACGCTGATCAGGCCCGCCGCCAGCAATTGCCGGAAGACCGATTGCCAGGTGCGAGCCGGCAGGTCCTTGCCGACGCCGAAGACGGGCATGTCGACATGGCCGAAGCGCTCGGTCTTCTCGTTGACCGTGCCCATGAGCACATCGACCACATGGCCGGTGCCGAAGCGCTCGCCGGTGCGATAGACCGCGGCCAGCGCCTTGATCGCCGCTTCCGTCCCGTCCCAGGTCTCGACCGGCTTCAGGCAGGTGTCGCAATGGCCGCAACGGCCGGGATGGGCCTCGCCGAAATGCGCAAGGATCGCCTGGCGGCGGCAGCCGGCCGTCTCGCAGATCGCCAAGAGCGCATTGAGCTTGCCGCGCTCGATGCGCTTGATGTCATCCGCCGCTCCACCCTCGTCGATCATGCGGCGGCGCTGCAGCACATCGGCCATGCCATAGGCCATCCAGACCTCAGAGGGCTGCCCGTCACGACCGGCGCGGCCGGTCTCCTGGTAATAGGCCTCCACCGATCCCGGCAGGTCGAGATGGGCGACATAACGCACGTCGGGCTTGTCGATGCCCATGCCGAAAGCGACGGTCGCAACGAGGCAAAGGCTCTCTTCTTTCAGGAAGGCGTCCTGATGCCTGTCGCGGAGCGTGCGGTCCATGCCGGCATGATAGGGCAGCGCCCGGATGCCTTGCGCGTTCAGCCATTCGGCCGTGTCCTCGACCTTGGCGCGCGACAGGCAATAGACGATGCCGGAGGCCCCTTTGAAGCGGGAGAGAAAGCGCAGCAATTGCTGGCGCGGCTGGTCGCGCTCGACGATTTCATAGGCGATGTTCGGCCGGTCGAAGCTGGTGGTAAACACCTCGGCATTGCTGAGCGCCAGCCGCTCGACGATGTCGTCGCGGGTGTGCGGATCGGCGGTGGCGGTGAGCGCGATGCGCGGCACGCCGGGATAGCGCTCGGCTAGCAATCCGAGCGCGCGGTACTCGGGGCGGAAATCATGGCCCCATTGCGAAACGCAGTGCGCCTCGTCGATGGCAAAAAGCGCGATTCGGGCATTGCCTATGAGATCGGCGAAGCCGTCGGTGACGGTCCGCTCCGGCGTCACATAGAGAAGGTCGAGCGTTCCGTCGTGGATCTGGCGCCTGACCGCAATCGCCTCCTCGCGCGTTAGCGACGAATTCAGCGCAGCCGCATTGACGCCAAGCTGTTTCAGCGCCTCCACCTGATCGCGCATCAGCGCGATCAGCGGCGAGACGACGACACCCAATCCGGGCCGGCAGAGCGCCGGAATCTGGAAGCAGAGCGACTTGCCGGCGCCAGTCGGAAAGAGAACGACGGCATCGCCGCCAGCGGTCACATGCTCGACCACTGCCTGCTGCTTGCCGCGAAAGGCGGAATAGCCATAGACGCGTTTCAGCACGTCGAGCGGTGCCTGGCCGGCTTCGTCGAAGAGCTTGCTGGCAGCGCTTCTTGAGGGCGTCGCCCTTTCGACGAACTCCATCACATCTCCTTCGGGAATCAGCTTAGGCCATCATGGCCAGATGCGCAGGCAATGCCATAGCCCTTGCCGCAACTGAAGAGACAAGGGCTGTTTTTCCCCGCAGGCCCTGCTGCGCTTCACCGGGGATTGCCCCGACAGCTTGACCTTGATAACGCATCGGTACTTTAGTGGCGCGCAGAAATCGGGACGTGATTATGGCAAATATTCTAGCGGCGAGCGGCGGCGTCAAGCAGATCATCTGCATCAACTGGGGTACGAAGTACGGCGCACCGTTCATCAACCGGCTCTACGCCATGGTGGCGCGCAACATCACCCCGCCCTTCACCTTCACCTGCTTTACCGACAATCGCGACGGCCTGCGTCCGGAAATCCTGTGCGAGGATTTGCCGCCGCTGGACATCGGCGAAATGCCCAAGAACACGCCCGGCATCTGGCAGAAGTCGCGGCTGTGGGGGCCGAAGCTCGGCAATCTCAAAGGCCCCGTCCTGTTCCTGGACCTCGACCTGGTTATCGTCGGATCGCTCGATGGTTTCTTCGAGGAGGGAGAACCGGACGACGTCATCCTCGCCCGCAACCAGACGACGCCGTTCGAGCGCCTCGGCCAGACCTCGCTGTTTCGCTATCCAGTCGGCAAGCTGGTGCCGTTGCAGGAGAAGTTCCGCGCCGACCCGCAAGGCATTGCCGACGAATACCGTTTCGAGCAGCGCTTCGTCACGCGCAATGCGCCGGGCGGGACCAAACTTTTCCCCCGCCGCTGGGTCCTGCATTTCCGGCAGGACTGCCGCCGGCCGTTCCCGCTCAACTTTTTCCTGGCACCCCGACTGCCCAAGGACGCGCGCGTCGTGCTGTTCCCGCGCAACCTCCTGCCGCAGCATGCGATCGAAGGCCGCTTCGGCAAGAAGGACAAGGTCTCCACCCCGCTTGGCCATATCCTCGGGCTGTTTGCATCCGACCGTTACGAGAAGAATGCGTTTCGCTATCTCCGGCACTACCTTCGCCCATCGCCATGGGTGGCCGATCATTGGCGCGAATAGTCTAGACTTCGCCGAGAACAGGCCTGCTTTCGCTGCGGGGAAAACCCAGCAGCTAGCGCGCCGCCGGCCCCTTCACGCGGCCTGAAAGCACGCCGAAGCCCTCGATGATCGCTTCCTGGTTTTCAAGCCGCGTCACTTCGTGCTGCACTTCCTGAAGCGTGCGCAAAAGCTGTGGCACGGCTTCGAGGTCGCCCTCCTCGGTCGCATGGGCCAGTTCGCGTTCGAGCTCGCGCACCTGCCAGTGCAATGCCTTCGAGCGCTGGTGCAGTGCCAGCGCCTGCAGATATCCTTCGCGGGCGTCCTCGGGCGCGGCCGCCGTTGTCGCGGTCCAGAGCCGCGCATAGCGGATCTGCTGGTCGATCGCGGTAATCAGCGCACCAAAACCCTCCGCCTGCAATTGTTCGAGCAGATCCTCGCGGTTCAACCGCGGCCCCTGCGCAGCCGCAGCGTTCAGCACCGCCGCCCAGCAGCGCTGCAGCTCGCGGTGGTCGAACTCGATCGTCGAGATCTCGTCATATTCGTCGAACAGCAATTGCGGGTGGTTGACGATGGTGAGTGCCAGAACGCTCTCTCTCAGAAGCGGCGCCACCTGCTGTCCGCTGACCAGTGTCGAGCGCGCCAGCCGGTCGGAGATTGCCGTCGGCCCGCTCGCATTCGGCCCCCGTGGCTGACCGGCACCGCGTGCTCCGCCGCCACCGCCTTGGCGACCGCCGCGTTCAAACGGACGCCGCTCGCCCCGCCCTGCCCCTGAGGATTGCAGGAAGGCGTGAAGCCGGTCGCGCATGTCCTGGCCATAGTGCCGGCGCACGCTTTCGTCGGCGATCACGGATGTCACCTGCTTCAGCCGTGCTTCGAGCTCGGCGCGCTTTTCCGGCGTGTCGAAAGCGCCGCCCTGGACCTCGCGCTGCCAGACCATCTCGGCGAGCGAACGGGCGTTGGCGAGCACCTTGTCGAAGGGTCCACGGCCCTCCTGACGCACGAGGTCGTCGGGATCCTTGCCGTCGGGGAGCATGGCGAAACGGACCGAACGGCCGGGCTTCAGATGCGGCAGCGCCAGGTCGACGCCGCGGTTTGCGGCACGAATGCCCGCCCCATCGCCGTCGAAGCAGAGCACCGGCTGCGACGTCATCTTCCACAAGAGATCGAGCTGGTTTTCGGTGAGCGCCGTGCCGAGCGGCGCAACGGCGTTTTCGACGCCCGCCTGATGCAGCGCGATCACGTCCATGTAGCCTTCGACGGCGATGATCGTTCCGGCCGCATCGTCCTGCCCGACGTCACGTGCGGCTCCTTGCGAAGCACGGCGCGCGCGGGCGAAATTGTAGAGCACGTTGCCCTTGTGGAAGAGCTCGGTCTCGTTCGAGTTCAGATACTTGGCCGGCGCGTCCGGCGACATGGCGCGGCCGCCAAACGCGATGACCTTCTCGCGCGACGACAGGATCGGGAACATGATGCGGTCGCGGAACCGGTCGTAGGAAACCGGCACGTCCGGCCCGTGCACAACGAGGCCGCAGGCCTCGATCTGTTCCTTGCCGACGCCCTTGCCGGCGAGATGTTCCTTGAGCGCGTTGCGGCTGTCGGGCGCGTAGCCCAAACGAAAGGTCTCGATCGTGCGCCCCGTCAGCCCGCGCTCGCGCAGATAGGCGCGCGCCTTGGCGCCGTTGGCCGTCTGGAGTTGGTCCTCGAAGTACGCGGTCGCCAGCTCCATCACGTCGAGCAGGCTTGTACGTTCCTTCTCCCGGCGCTCTGCCTGCGGATCCGGTTGCGGCATGGCAACGCCCGCCATGTCGGCAATCTGCTGCACGGCTTCGGGAAAGCTCAGGCCTTCGAGATCGGTGAGAAAGCGGAAGTGGTCACCCGAGACACCGCAGCCGAAGCAATGGTAGCGGCCCTTGCGGTCCTCGCAGTGGAAGCTCGGCGACTTCTCGCCGTGAAAGGGGCAGCAGGCCCAATAGTCGCCGCGCGAGACGTTGGTCTTGCGCCGGTCCCAGCTAACGCGCTTGGCAATCACGTCCGAAATCGGAACGCGATCGCGTATCTCGTCAAGAAAGGACTGTGAAAAGCGCATGGATACCTCTGGTCGATCCTCCATATAGGCGGCATGGCCGGCGGGCGCTACAACAGTGATCCTGCTTGCACGCTATTCACAGGAGCGAAACGGGAATCGCACGCCGGACGCCCAATCAAAAGTTGTGTATGAATATTTTCTGAAGACCAAAAGTAGCACTTGACACCCCTTTGACGAAAAGGATCAATTCGCCGTCTCGAATTGGATCACTTGCCATGGCCATTTCCGTCAAAGTGCTCGCCTCCAGTCCGGCTTTCTTCGGCGCGGTGCTGAGCTATGCGCGCGGCATGGTGGAGATGTATGCGGCAAACCCGCGGCTCGCCTCGATCTTTGCCTCGCAGCAGCGCTGGCTGATGGCCCAATCCGGGCTTGCACTTTATCACGACCGCGATCCGGATGATCCCTCGAGCGGCCTCTACAGCGGCCGTTTCATCAACTATGCCGTCATGCACGGGATAGCCAGCCGCAACACCGCGGCATCCTTCGTGCAGGAAATGGTTACCTACCGCTTCGCCCGCTACATCACGGTGCAGCCAGACAAGCGCAGCCGGCCGCTGGAGCCTACCGAGGCAGCACTCGACTATGTCTGGAAATGGATGCAGTCCCATCTGGCCATCCTCGACGCCTTCGATGGCCAGTCGCGGCTGGCACGGCTAAGCGAAGAGCAGGCCCAGTTCGGCCGGCTGCAGGCCGCCGTCGCCCACGCGCTTGTCGGCAACGACACGGTCCGTCGTCCAGGCCCGACCTTCGACCTCTTCACCTGGGTCAATTCCGGGGGCGTGGTGATGGACGATCTCTTTTCCCGCATCGGCGCCTTCGACCCCGAGGCAGAGCGCCTCGCCATCGGGCCGGTTTCGCCGAACGATCTCAGCGAACGCTTCATCATCTCCAAGACCCACCTCAAGCGGATCTTCGACAAGGCAGCCCTTTTGGGCAATATGGGGTGGGAGCGGTCGCCCGGACGCGGCGCGGTCTGGCTGTCCAAAGCCTTCATCCGTGAATACTGGGATTATCAGGCGGAGAAGTTCGCGCTCATCGATCGCGCATTCGAAGCGACGTTTCCGGCGAAAGCCGAGGTGGCGGCGCCCGTCTTATCGCAACGGGCGGCGGCACTGACTTGAGCGGAACTACTTGAGCAGTTCCTTCACCAGGCCGGAGGCCTTGGCGAAGTCCATCTGCCCGGGATAGCGCTCCTTGAGCACGTTCATGCACTTGCCCATATCACGCAGGCCATGTGCGCCGGTTTCGGCGATGACCGAGGCGCAGAGTTCCTTCACCTTTGCCTCCGGAAGCTGGGCCGGCAGGAACTGGTTGATGATGACGATTTCCTCACGCTCCTGCGCGGCAAGCTCCGGCCGGCCGGCGTCGTCGTAAATACGAGCCGATTCTTCGCGCTGCTTGATCATCTTGGCGAGGATCTGCAGGATGTCGTCATCGCTGACCGGGTCCTTGCCGAGGCCCCGATTGGCAATGTCCCGATCCTTGATCGCCGCCTGGATCAGCCGCACGGTCGAGGTACGCCGTGCGTCCTTGGCTTTGAGGGCTTCCTTCAGTGCGTTAGCGAACAGGTCGCGCATGTCCATACTCCATGTCAAAACCGGCCCGCGGTGCTCTGCCCGGAACCGGTTCGAAACCATCATTGTTGTCGTCGTCTTAAACCAGTGTAACAGGCGCAATCAAACGGAATACGCAACCGCTTGAATTATAAGGAATTTTATTTCCCGACAATTCACAGCGGCCGGTTGACCCGGCTAAGCGCTTTGGGTATTTTCCCGCACCTGCACAACATCGGCATGAGAGCACTTTTCCGCGGGGTTTCCGCGCGTCCATGCCTGAGCAAAGAAATGGCGATCGACTGCCGGGCTTTCAAGCCCCCGCGCTCCACGCCGCAACGGGATAGGAACGATGACCGCGACACCCGCATGGACCACTGAAAAACCAACCGCACTGCTCGTTCTGGCCGACGGCACCGTGATCGAGGGCAAGGGCATCGGCGCGACCGGCAAAGTGCAGGCGGAGGTCTGCTTCAACACGGCGCTGACGGGCTACCAGGAAATTCTGACGGACCCCTCCTATCTCGGCCAGATCGTCACCTTCACCTTCCCGCACATCGGCAACATTGGCGCCAATGACGAAGACATCGAAGACCTGACGCCGGCAGCACGCCACGGCGCGGTCGGCGTCATCTTCAAGGCCGACATCACCGAGCCGTCCAACTACCGCGCCGCCAAGCACCTCGACGCCTGGCTGAAGGCCCGCGGCATCATCGGCCTTTGCGGCATCGACACCCGCGCGCTCACCGCCTGGATCCGCGAAAACGGCATGCCGAACGCCGTCATCGCCCACGACCCCTCGGGCGTCTTCGATATCGAGACGCTGAAGAAGGAAGCCAAGGCCTGGAGCGGCCTCGAAGGCCTCGACCTTGCCAAGGTCGCGACCTCCGGCCAGTCGTCGCGCTGGGACGAGCAGCCCTGGGTCTGGAACGAAGGTTATTCGACGCTCGGCGAAACCGATGCCGCCTACCATATCGTCGCGCTCGACTACGGCGTGAAGCGCAACATCCTGCGCCTCTTTGCCGGCCTCAACGCCCGCGTCACGGTCATGCCGGCCACGACCAGCGCCGACGAAGTGCTGGCGCAGAAGCCGGATGGCATCTTCCTGTCGAACGGCCCCGGCGACCCGGCAGCAACCGGAAAATACGCCGTGCCGGTCATCCAGGACCTGCTCAAGACCGACATCCCGGTCTTCGGCATCTGCCTCGGCCACCAGATGCTGGCGCTGGCACTCGGCGGCAAGACCGAAAAGATGCACCAGGGCCACCACGGCGCCAACCATCCGGTCAAGGACCACACCACCGGCAAGGTCGAGATCGTCTCGATGAACCACGGCTTCGCGGTGGATTCGAAGTCGCTGCCGCAAGGCGTTGATGAGACTCACATTTCGCTCTTCGACGGCACCAATTGCGGCCTGCGCGTCGCCGGCAAGCCGGTGTTCTCGGTCCAGCACCACCCGGAAGCCTCCCCCGGCCCGCAGGACAGCCACTATCTCTTCCGCCGCTTCATGAACCTCGTGCGCGAGAAGAAGGGCGAACCGGCGCTCGCAGAGCGCTAAGCGACCGACCGAGACAAGCTTCGAAGGCCCGCTCCTAGCGGGCCTTTTCTTTTCGAGCATGCGCCTTCGCTGCCGCCCAGCCTCACTCTCCTGGCAGATGCGTGACGATGAAGTCGACGACGGCGCGAACCGACGGCAGTTGCCCGCGCCGATGCGGCATCAACAGCGTCGTCGTCACGCTGCCTGCCTCCCAATCGGCAAGCACACGCACAAGACTTCCAGCCTCGATTGCAGCCCGACAGATCTTTCTCGGTAGCGCGGTGATGCCAAGACCGGAGACGGCGGCCTCGAGCAACACGTTGGATTCGTCTGCGAGGAACCGCGGCATGGGGCGCACCCTGACGACCACGCCCGCGTCGTTGCGCATCGTCCATCCCTCCGAGGTCAGGGAGGCCAGCAGCCCGTCGTGGCGCGAAAGGTCGCTCGGTTCGCGCGGGTGCCCGCGATTTTCCAGGTAGGCGGGCGCTGCCACGAGCAGGATGGCATCGTTTGCCACCCGCCGCTGCACCATGCCGGAATCAGGCAGCGGTGCGAAGTGATCGCGCACCGCGATGTCGAAGCCCTCCTGCACCACATCGACGAAACGGTCCGTCGCGTGCAGCATCACCCGCATCTTGGGATAGGCCTGCGCCAGCGGCGGCAGCAGCCCCGCCAGCATCATCTGAGCCGTCGGCACAGAGGCGGTGATCCTCACCGTTCCGCTCGGTTCGGCAAGGCGCCCCTTGACGATGGCTTCGGCCGCCTCCGCCTCTATCAACATCGCCGAGGCATGCCGGTAGAAATCCTCGCCTATCTCCGTCACGGTGAAGCGACGCGAAGTTCGGTTGATCAGCCGGACGCCAAGCGTCTTTTCCAGCTCGGCCACGCGCTTGCTCAGCGTCGATTTCGGCACGTTCAGCGCCCGCGCCGCCGGCGCGAACCCCTTGTGATCGACCACATGGGCAAAGACGATGAAGTCGTTGAGATTGCGCATCGCGGGCCTCCAATGTCTACAAGCGTGGACGATACATCCACGTTTGCCCATCTTACGCAATATCGTCCACGAAATTATCTCTTCCTCATCGAAGCCTGATATCGAAGGAAACGACAATGGGTATCTATCAAGACAAGAAAGCCGTCGTCATCGGCGGCACGCATGGCATGGGTCTGGCGACGGTCGAGCGGCTCGTCGACGGCGGCGCCGAGGTGCTTCTGACCGGAAACAACGAAGAGAACCTCGCCCGGATCCAGCAGCGCTTCGGCGACCGCGTTCATGCGGTAAAGTCAGATATCGCCGATCTCGGCGAGATCGCTGTACTCGGGGCGACGGTCGGGCAGAAGCTGGGTTCGATCGATCTCCTGCACGTCAACGCCGGCACATCGCTGCTCGAGCCATTCGACCAGGTGACGGAGGCCTCCTACGATCGCCAGTTCACCATCAACACCAAGGGTGCCTTTTTCACCGTCCAGCGGCTGGCGCCTCTGATCCGCGGCGGCGGCTCGATCGTCTTTACCTCGTCGGTTGCTGATGTCGGCGGCCATCCGGGAATGGCGGTCTATAGCGGCAGCAAGGCGGCGCTGATCTCGTTTGCCTCCGTCTTTGCCGCCGAGCTTCTGCCGCGCGGCATAAGGGTCAACTCGGTCAGCCCCGGCTTCATCGATACGCCGACCAAGGGCGTGGCGGGCGTCACCGACGCCGAACGTGCCGAGTTCAAGACGCTCGGCGATGCGATCACCCCGATGGGCCGCAACGGCACGGCGGACGAAGTCGCCCGCGCCGTGCTGTTCCTCGCCTTCGATGCCACCTTCACCACCGGCGCACGCCTCACCGTCGACGGTGGCCTCGGCCAGCAATTGTCGCCGGCGGCCTGAAGCGGGCCAGAGCGGGGAACCAGGAGCGGAGAATCACGATGTCCAAATCCATCGCCATCATCGGCCTCGGCGCCATGGGCACGGCACTTGCCAAAACCCTCATCGACGCGGGCAACACCGCCACCGTCTGGAACCGTACGTCCGCGCGGGCCGACGCGCTGGTTGCCCGCGGCGCTCGCCGGGCAGCAACGGTCACCGAAGCCATTGCGGCCAGCGATATCCTCATCCTATGCCTCACCGACTACGCCGCCGTCGAAACGACGCTGGCAGATGTCGGCCCCATGCTCGCAGGCAAGACCGTCATCAACCTCACCAACGGTCGCCCGGATGAAGTCCGGGCGGTCGCGGCCCGCGTTGAAGCGTACGGCGCACGCTATCTCGACGGAGGAATCATGGCGACGCCGCCGATGATCGGCACACCGGATGCCTTCATTCTCTATAGTGGCAGCGCCGATGCTTTCGAAAAAACCAGGGAGCAATTGGCCGCCTTCGGCCAGAGCCACTATCTCGGCGAGGATCCTGTTCTCGCCGCGGTCAGCGACCTCGCCTTGCTGTCGGCGATGTACGGTCTCTTCGGCGGCTATCTGCACGCAACCGCGCTCGCCGGCAGCGTCGGCTTCACCGCGAAGCAGTTCCTGCCGCTGGTCGAGCCCTGGCTTGCCGCGATGATGACGGCGCTGCCTGATTATGCCGAACGGATCGACAGCGGCGACCACGGCCGCGACGTGATGTCGAACCTCTCAATGCAATCGGTGGCGATCACCAACATCGTTGCCGCAAGCCGCAGCCTGGGCATCGATCCGGCCTTCATGGAGCCGATCGAAAGGCTGGCAAAAAAGCGCCTCGCCGCCGGCTTTGGCAGCGACGAGGCCTCCGGCCTCATCGAGGCGATGCGCGGCAAATAGAGGGCGGCCCCAGCGGTCCGGATGCAAGCGCACGCCGATGATGCTCGCCAACGCGCCGCAAGCAAACAACAAGCAGATGGCCCGCGGTCGAAACGCCGCGGGCCATCTGCTTGTTGTTGACCCTCGGCCACCCTTCGCGCATCCTCACCGCAACTGGAGGTGACGATGATTACAGGTCCACAGTGCCGCGCCGCCAGGGCGCTGATCGAAATTTCGCGCGAAATGCTTTCAAGCTTTTCCGGCGTCGACGAGGAGACGATCCTCAAGTTCGAGCGCAAGCTGGAGAAACCCGGCGACGCCGTGATCCTCTCGTTGAAGCATGCGCTCGAAAATGCCGGCGCGGTGTTTCTGCCGGAGGGCGAACGCGGCATCGGCGTACGGCTGAAGTTCACCCGCTCCGAGGCCCGCCGCCTCTCGATCCTCGAAAGCGAGGGTGGCATCGTTGGCGACGACGAGGTTCCCGGCGCCTGAGAATGAAACCTGATTTCAAGGCCTTAGCCGGCCGACTTGAATCAGTATGGCCAACGGTTGAATCGCTTTACGAACGAAAAAACCCGCCGTTGCCGGCGGGTTCTTTTTTTGAAAGACGGTCGCCCGCGCTTACTTGCAGGCGGCGCAGAAGCGCTGGATGCGGCGGCAGGCTTCCTCGAGCTGGGCTTCCGAGGTCGCATAGGAGATGCGGAAGTTCGGGCCGAGGCCGAAGGCCGAACCGTGGACGACGGCGACGCCTTCGGATTCCAGCAGTTCCGACACGAAGTCTTCGTCCGTCTCGATGACCTTGCCCGACGGCGCGGTCTTGCCGATCAGGCCGGCGCAGGACGGATAGACGTAGAAGGCGCCTTCGGGCGTCGGGCACGAAATGCCCTTGGCCTGGTTCAGCATCGACACGACGAGATCGCGGCGGCCTTCGAAGATCTTCTTGTTTTCGGGAATGAAGTCCTGCGTGCCGTTCAACGCCTCGACGGCCGCCCACTGGGCGATCGAGGTGGCGCCCGAGGTCTGCTGGCCCTGGATCATGTCCATGGCCTTGATCAGCTGCAGCGGGCCGGCGGCGTAGCCGATGCGCCAGCCGGTCATGGCATAGGCCTTGGAGACGCCGTTCATCGTCAGCGTGCGGTCATAGAGACCGGGCTCGACCTCGACCGGGGTCGCGAACTTGAAGTCGCCATAGGTCAGGTGCTCGTACATGTCGTCGGTGAGGATCCAGACATGCGGGTGCTTCATCAGCACGTCGGTCAGCGCCTTCAGCTCGGCATGGCTGTAGGCGGCACCCGACGGGTTGGACGGCGAGTTGAAGATGAACCACTTGGTCTTCGGCGTGATCGCCTTGTCCAGATCTTCGGCCTTGAGCTTGAAGTTGTTTTCCTGCTTGGTCGAAACCGTCACCGGCGTGCCGCCGCACAGCGCCACCATCTCCGGGTAGGAAACCCAGTAGGGCGCCGGGATGACGACTTCATCGCCAGCGTTCAGCGTCGCCATGAAGGCGTTGAAAAGAATCTGCTTTCCGCCGGTGCCGACGATCGTCTGGGCGGCGGTGTAGTCGAGTTTGTTCTCGCGCTTGAACTTCTTGGCGATCGCTTCGCGCAGTTCCGGGATGCCGGAGACCGGCGTGTACTTCGTCTCGCCGCGATTGATCGCGTCGATGGCGGCCTTCTTGATATTGTCGGGCGTGTCGAAGTCCGGCTCACCGGCGCCAAGGCCGATGACATCGCGGCCTTTCGCTTTCAGCTCACGGGCTTTCTGCGAAACGGCGATGGTGGCGGAAGGCTTTACACGGGAAAGGGCATCGGCAAGGAAGGCCATGGGTGAAGGTCCTGATCGTTTCGAGACGAGGTGATCGCTACGGAACGAAAAGGCAGGCTCCATAGCGGTTAGGTCTATGTCGAAAGACGCCCGGTCTTGCAAGCGCCGGATAGGCAAAAACGCCGGAAACGCGGGCAAAAAGCGTCACCATGACAAAGTTTCATGAATGCGATCAGCATCGTCGATCGGAGGTCGCGACACCGAGCGATGCATCACCGTCCGTCGAGCGCCGACAAAACGGATTGTGGCACCCGTTCGAACGGCCACGAAACGTAACGGCCAGAAACGGTTGGTGATCGCGATTTATTCAAAAAAATCAGCGCAATCCCGCAATTTTTCAAATGCCATAATTTAGCCACCACAACTGTCGCGGAACGCCGCAATTCCGTCCAGCAACAGCCGGTTTCCGGGCTTTTCCTTCGATGATCCGAACACATTCGCATTACGGGGGTTATGCAATGTTTCTCGACGACGAAATCGCTTCCATGAAGACACGGCAGAGCGAAGCGCGCTGGGGCATGTACCTGGCGCTCGCAGCCCTTGCCGCCTGCATCCTGATGTTCATCGGCCTGATGACCCAGGCGACCGCGCAAACTGCTGATGCCAAGCCGCGGCAGCTGGCGGGCTACGTTCGCCCCAACGACATCGGCACCGGCGCCCTGCTCTTTCCGTCGAAGGAGCCGGGCTATTTCGTCGAGGCGCCGCGCCTTGCGACCGACGTTCAGATCGACGTCAACGGCCCGATCATGCGCACCCGCGTCACCCAGCGCTTCGAGAACCCGAGCAAGGGCTGGGTTGAGGGCACCTATGTCTTTCCCCTGCCCGAGGATTCGGCCGTCGACACGCTGAAGATGCAGATCGGCGACCGCTTCATCGAGGGTGAGATCAAGGCGCGTGAGGCGGCCAGGGAGATTTACGAGCAGGCAAAGGCCGAGGGCAAGAAGGCAGCGCTGCTCGAACAGCAGCGCCCGAACATCTTCACCAACCAGGTCGCCAATATCGGTCCCGGCGAAACGGTCGTCGTGCAGATCGAGTACCAGAGCGCGGTCCGCCAATCGAACGGCCTCTATTCGCTGCGTTTCCCCATGGTCGTGGCGCCGCGCTACAACCCGCAGCCGATCGTTCAGACCGTCGATCTCGACAGCCGCACCGGCTATGCCGTCAGCGACCCGGTCCCCAACCGCGAGAAGATCGAAGCGCCGGTCCTCGACCCCAAAGAGAACGCCAGGATCAATCCCGTCGCACTGACGGTGAACCTCAAGGCCGGCTTCCCGCTCGGCGAAGTGAAATCAGGCTACCACGACGTCGATATCGCCAATCTTGACGATCTCAGCCGCCGCGTGACGCTGAAGGGCGACAGCGTGCCGGCCGACCGCGACTTCGAGCTCAGCTGGAAGGCGATCGAGGGCAAGAGCCCCTATGCCGGCCTGTTCCGCGAGACGGTCGGCGGCAAGACCTATCTGCTCTCGTTTGTCACGCCGCCGGCAGCAGCAAACGAGGCCGGCGCCAAGCCGGTCAAGCGCGAGATCGTCTTCGTCATCGACAATTCCGGCTCCATGGCCGGCCCGTCGATGGAGCAAGCCAAGGAGAGCCTGGCGCTCGCGATCTCCAGACTGAAGCCCGAGGACCGTTTCAACGTCATCCGCTTCGACGACACCATGTCGGTGCACTTTCCCAAGCTGGTCGAAGCGACACCGGACAAGCGGGAGGACGCAATCGCCTATGTGCGCAGCCTGACAGCCGATGGCGGCACCGAGATGCTGCCAGCGCTGGAAGCGGCCCTCCGCACGCAAGGACCGGTCCAGCCCGGCGCGCTTCGCCAGGTGGTCTTCCTGACCGACGGCGCGATCGGCAACGAGACGCAGCTTTTCGAGGAGATCCAGAAGAACCGCGGCGAGGCTCGCGTCTTCACCGTCGGCATCGGCTCTGCTCCGAACAGCCACTTCATGACCAAGGCGGCCGAATATGGCCGCGGCACCTTCACGCTGATCGGCTCGGAGAGCGAGGTCGCCGCGCGCATGGGCGAGCTTTTCACCAAGCTCGAGAGCCCCGCAATGACCGATATCGCCGCGAGCTTCGAGGGCGCCTCGGCGAGCGACATCACCCCCAACCCGATGCCCGATCTTTATCGCGGCGAGCCTGTGGTGCTGACGGCCGAACTCGACGGCACCGCACCCGAAGGCAAGCTGCAGATCCTCGGCAAGGCCGGCGACCAACCCTGGCGGGTGGAGATGGACATCGCCAAGGCCTCGACCGGCAAAGGCATCGCCAAGCTCTGGGCGCGCCGCAAGATCGACGACCTCGAGGCGAGCGCGTCGACGATCGCCGACCCGGCGACCCTCGACAAGCGGATCGAGACGGTGGCACTTGCCCACCATCTGGTCTCCCGCGTGACCAGCCTCGTTGCCGTCGACGCGACGCCGTCGCGGCCCGCCAGCGAGAACCTGAGCGAAACGAAGCTGCCGCTCAATCTCCCCGCCGGCTGGGACTTCGGAAAGGTCTTCGGCGAAGCCCCTGTCGAGACTGTCCCCGGCAGAGTCGACGAACGTGACGCCGCGCTCGAAAGCCGAACCAAGCTTGCGATGGTCACGGCCGACCGCATGCTGGCCGCACCGACGGCGCGGGCGGCAGGTCTGCTCGCGGAAGCCAACAACCAGGTCGCCCTGCCGCAGACGGCAACGGAGGCCGACAAGCAGATCCTGATCGGCCTGATGCTGCTCGTCTTCGCGCTGCTTGCCGGCACGACCTTTGTCTACTGGCGGGCGCCGATCGCCGCCGTCGTGCTTGCCGGAGTGCGCCGCCGTGGCCGCTGACAAGGATCAGTCCGAGCCACGGCCGGGCTTTCTCGCCCGCCTCTCGGCGGTCGAAACGATCGTGCTCGCGATCATCTCGCTCATTGCCCTTGCCGGTCTGCTTCTGATCGGCAAGGGCTTCTACATGAAGGCCAAGGCCGAGGTCTCGCAGCTGCTTCTGAAGCGTACCTTCGAGGCGCAACTGCACGGCAACCCGGATGGCAAGCCCTGGCCCTGGGCCGATTTCCAGACGGCCGCGGAAATCTCGGCGCCTCGGATCAACCGCTCGGTGATCGTGCTCCAAGGCGCAAGCGGCGAAGCGCTGGCCTTCGGGCCCGCCTGGTTGACGACGACGCCACTGCCCGGCGACGAAGGTACCTCGGTCATCGCCGCCCATCGCGACACGCATTTTCGCTGGCTGAAGGACGTCAACCCCGGCGACCTTCTGGTGCTGACCCGCAAGGACGGCCGCCGCTTCCTGTTTAGGGCCGGCGAAAGCCGGGTTGCCCGCTGGGACGAAAGCGGCATCAACGCGTCCGCCAGCGGCCACCATCTGGCGCTCGCCACCTGCTGGCCCTTCGACGCGATCGAGCAGGGACCGATGCGCTACATCGTCGATGCAGAACTCATCGGCGAACAGCGTCCGGTACCGCTGACGACGGGCTCGATCTCGAAATAAACCGCTTTTGATCGGATGTGACTTGAACCGCTCCGTCGATCGCCCCAGCTTGCCTGCTGAACGAGTCGGTGTGGGAGAAACGGAATGCGGCATACGGGCGCTGGAACATCGGGACGGGCGGGCAAACGGTCGCGTGCGGTCGGAATCCTGGCCGTGTCCGTTGCGCTGGCAACGTTTGCTCCTCCGAGCGCCGGGGCACAGGATGCCCGCGAGTTTCCGAGCGAGCACGGTACCGTGCGTGTCGAGACGCTCGCGACCGGGCTTGAACACCCCTGGTCCGTCGAGGCACTCCCCGATGGCGGCCTGATCGTCAGCGAGCGGCCGGGTCGGCTGCGGATCCTGCGCGACGGCAAGCTCTCGAAACCGCTGACGGGCGTGCCCGAGGTCGCCGAGCGTGGCCAGGGCGGCCTGCTCGACATCGCGCTCGATCCCCGTTTTGCAGAAACCCGGACGCTCTACTTGACGATGGCCGCCAACGGCAAAGGCGGTTACGGCACCGTCGTCCTACGGGCAAAGCTCGCCGCCGACGGAACCGGGCTTACCGACGTCAAGGAGCTCTTCCGGATGAGCAAGTTTACCGGCAAGGGCCAGCATTTCGGCTCACGCATCGCAATCGCTCCCGATGGCAGCCTTTTCTTCGGCATCGGCGATCGCGGCGAAGGCGACCGGGCGCAGGACCCGCGCGATCATGCCGGCGCCATCCTGCATATCAATGCCGACGGAAGCGTTCCCGGATCGAACCCTTATCGCGGCGGCACCGGCGGCCTGCCGGAGATCTGGTCGAAGGGCCACCGCAATCCTCAAGGGATCGCCTTCGATCCGAAGGACGGCACGCTTCTGACGGTCGAGCACGGCGCGCGCGGCGGCGACGAGATCAACAATCCGAAGCCCGGCCACAATTACGGCTGGCCCGTCATTACCTACGGCAAGGACTATTCCGGCGCCGAGATCGGCGAAGGCACGGCGAAAGAAGGCCTCGATCAGCCGCTCTTCTATTGGGATCCCTCGATCGCGCCTGGCGCGCTTGCCGTCTATCGCGGCGAGATGTTTCCCGAATGGGATGGCGATCTTCTGGTGGCGGCGCTGAAGTACCAGTTGCTCGCCCGGCTCGAACGCGACGACAGCGGCGCGATCGGCTCCGAGGAGCGGCTGTTCGACGGCGAATTCGGCCGCATCCGGGACGTCGTCGTGGCACCCGACGGCGCCTTGCTGATGGTGACGGACGAGGAAGACGGCGCCGTGCTCAGGGTCTCCCGGGCGGCGACGCAATAGCCGGCGCGCCGCACGTTCACGATAGCCGATCGCGAACCTCGCGCCGGAACATGAATTTCAGCCCGGACCAGACGGCATCGACCGCGCAAACCTTCACGTCGACAAAGCCGAGCGGCAGGAAGATTTCGCGCAAAACGTCCTCGGTCAGTGTCGTCGGCCGCTTCGACGCCTTCTTCGGCCAGGAGACCCACAGCATGCCGTCCGGCTTCAATCTCGCAGCCAGCTTCGGCGCGAGCTCTTCCAAAACCGATCGCTCCGTTTCGAACACATGCGCATAGTCAATGTCGCGCGCGGCCACGGTGCCGATCTCGGTCTCGCTGGCCCGAAAGCCGGAAAAACCGCTGATCGCATCGAGCCCGGCTGGAACCCCGAGAAGCAGGGCCCGCTGCCCGTCTTTCAGCCCCAGCTTGCGCCCGAGCGGCGTGCCTGAATAGCCGGCATCGCTCATGGTCGCCGATCTCCGATGGGTGATAGGAGCTGAGCCCCCTCCTCGGCGCCCTCTCCCGGCACCGTGTCTCCGGCCGTTTCCATCGACAACAACTCCGCCCAACCGTGGCGACGATGAGCCTTGCCCGGCGAAAACGCAACTGCTAGACGCGCCTGTCCGAGGAGAGAACGACATGTCGCGCATTCAGGCCAATCTGCTGCTTTTGATTTCAGGCGCCATCTGGGGCGCCGGCTTCGTTGCACAGTCGACGGCGATGGATGCGATCAGCCCGCTGTGGTTCATCGCGCTTCGTTTTGCGATCGCGACACTGGTCGCCATGCCCTTGGCCATCATCGAAACGAAACGCGCGGCCGAACCGATCAAGCTGACGACCGTGCGCAATTTCATCTTCATCGGCCTGGCGCTCTTTGCCGGCGCCGTGACGCAGCAATTCGGCCTGCTCGACACCAGCGTCACCAATTCCGGCTTCCTCACCGGTCTCTACGTCGTCTTCGTCCCGGTCTTGACGGTGATCTTCTTGCGCCGCAAGCCGCATTGGGTGATCTGGCCGGGGGCGTTGATGGCGCTGTTCGGCATTTTCCTCTTGAGCGGCGGCACGCTGTCGACGCTGACGGGTGGCGACTACCTGACCGTGGTCTGCGCCCTGTTCTGGGCGGTACAACTGCTGCTCATCGGCCTGTTTGCCCCAAGCAGCGGCCGGCCGATGCTGCTGTCGATGACGCAGTTCGCCGTCTGCGCCGTGCTCGGCTTCGCCCTCGCCGTCACGACCGAGCCCCTGAGCTTCGCTGCCATAGAGGGCGCGCTCTTCGAGATCCTCTATGCCGGCATCTTTTCGAGCGGCCTTGCCTTCATTCTTCAGGTCGTCGGGCAGCGCTACACCACGGCGCCGCAGGCTGCGATCTTCCTGTCGAGCGAAGCACTCTTTGCCGCCCTCTTCGGCGTTCTCCTGCTTGGCGAAGTCATCACCCCGATCGGTTATGCCGGCTGCGCCATCATCTTTGCCGCCATGCTGACGGTGGAGATCGTGCCTGAACTGACGAAGGGCCGCCGCGCCGCAGCACCTGCCTGAGGGCTCCTCAAGAAACTATAGGCACGCCACCGCCAAGACGCTGGACTGAGGCTTTACTTGCTGTTGTTCAGGCAATAGGCCCGTTGCTTCGCAACGAAGGCGTAGCTTTGCCCTGCGTTTTCGACCCGGCCCGAGAGCTCTAGATTTTCTGCAAGAAATCTACGTAAGAAACCGCCGACGTGAGAAGCCTCAAACATATCAGGGAGTTGCCGACGGCACGCATCCCAAGCGATTGGCCTGCTTTACGCGCCGCGCACGAGAAATCGGCGAAAACCACTCAATTTTGCAGCAATTGTTTTCAAAAAGCTGTGATTTCAACAGCTTGCGATATATTTTGCGCAGCGCCCCACAAAGCCGCAAATGACCGATTTTTGAGCAATGACAAGACGCAATACCAATCCCGAAAAGTTTTGCTTGCCAATTCAAAATAAACCCATCAATCTTACTTTCGTTCGGGCAATCTGCGAACATGGGAAGATCTTGAAATAAAAGCGGGCCGGAGACGCAAAAACTCCGGGCGGCCAGACCGATGGGAAGCAGAGATGCGGCCCTTCCAATGGCTGGCTGCGGTAACCAGGACCCTTTCCTCAAACGTCGAGAACTGCCTGCCAACGCCCATCCGGGCACATTGCAATGCTACCCGTCCGTCAAACGGGTGGAGAGAAAAGGACCTGACGCATGGCCGAAACTGGCACTGTAAAATTCTTCAACACCGACAAGGGCTTTGGTTTCATCAAGCCTGACAACGGTGGTGCAGATATCTTCGTACACATTTCCGCGGTCCAGGCTTCCGGCCTGACCGGTCTGACGGAAAACCAGAAGGTAAGCTTCGACACCGAACCGGATCGCCGCGGCAAAGGCCCGAAGGCGGTCAACCTGCAGATCGCCGGCTAACGCCGTTATCTGCTGACAGATTCCAGTTGAAGCCCGGCATTCTTGCCGGGTTTTTTTGTTCAGGCTCGGTTCAGTTTGGCCGCGTTAACCTTCCTCCATCATGAAGGCCGGGTTGATCCGGTCCATGCGAAGGATTGAAGCCAAATGAACAAGTTCATCAAAGCCGCCGTTCTCTCGATCGCCGCAGCCGCTATGGTCATCCCGACCTTTGGCGCCGCCGAGGCAGGCGGCAGGCATCACCACAATAATGACGATGCATGGGCAGCTGGTGCAGCAGGTCTCGTTGCCGGCGCTCTGATCGGCGGCGCGATCGCTTCGCAGCCGCGTTACAACGGCGGCTACAACGAGCGCGTCTACATCGATCCGGAACCGGAATACGACTATTACGAGCCGCGTCCGGCCTACCGCCCTCGCCCGGTCTACCAGGCACGCCCTGTCGTCGTCGACAGCTATGGTGGCGGTTACCGCTCGCTCGAGCCCTGGACCCCGTCCTGGTACCGTTACTGCGCGCAGCGTTACCGCTCGTTCAACCCGGATAGCGGCACCTTCCGCGGCTACGACGGCCGCAGCTACTTCTGCACCGCCGGCTAATCAGGTTCGGCGTAAGAATCGAAAAGCCCATGTCTTGATAGAGACATGGGCTTTTTTCGTGAGCGTGTGTGGTGGCTCAGAGCCCGCGCAGATAAGGATTGGTGCGGCGCTCCTCGCCGATCTGACCACCCGGGCCATGTCCGCAGATGAAGCCGACGCTATCGCCGAGCGGCAGGATCTTGTCGCGGATCGAATCGAGCAATTGCTGGTGATTGCCGCCGGGCAGGTCCGTGCGGCCGATCGAGCCGTGGAAGAGCACGTCGCCGACATGGGCGAAGTTCTGCGCCCGGTTGAAATAGACGACGTGTCCCGGCGCATGGCCCGGGCAATGCAGGACTTCGAAGACATGGTCGCCGAAGGAGACCGTGTCGCCTTCTTCGAGCCAGCGATCGGGAATGACGTTCTGAACCTTCATCGCCAGACCGAAGCGCTCCGCCTGGCTTTCGAGCCTTTCGAGCAGCGGCAGGTCGTCCTTGTGCGGACCGATGATTTCGAGCCCGAGGGCGTCCTTCAGTTCCTTGGCGCCGCCGGCATGGTCGATATGGCCGTGGGTGATCCAGATCGCCTTCAGCGTGATGCCGTTTTCGCGGATGGTCTGCAGGATGAGATCGACGTCGCCGCCGGGATCGACGATCACGCCTTCCTTGGTCTCGCTGTCGAACAGCACGGTGCAGTTCTGCTCGAAATGGGTAACCGGGATGATGCCCGCCTGTAACATGCGCGTGTGCCTCTCTAGAGCATGTCGCGCAAAAATTTGGGAGCGGTATTGCGATAACGACATGCGACAAATCCAGAACCTAAAGCGTAGGAAGCGAATCTGGAAGATCGCAACGCGCTCTAGGATCTCGTCATCTTCCTATAGCGGCAATTGGCGGCGGTGACAGCGCCAATCAGCGAAGCGAGGCTATTTGCGGTGCAGACAGCTGCTGGGGTGCCGGCCACTGCACGGTGGTCATCAGCAGCGCCGAAATCGCGATCTCCGCGGCGACGACGATCCGAACGACCGGCTTCAGGCTGCGCGCGGCGACGTTGTTCTGATTCGGCTGAGCATTCTGCATTTTGTCCCTCTCCCGTTGCCTGTTCTCCTGGCGTGTCCTGCCCTCGGCAACGGCTGGAGAATGTCACAGCGTCACATTTCGTGACGTTCCCGGGGGAACATCCGCGCGCTTGCTGGCGTTTGGCCCTCGTCAATATAAGGAGAAACACGATGGTGAAGCTTACCCGCCCCCTGTTGCGAGCCGCTGCGGCCGCGGGTTTGGTGTTGGCGATCGGTACGCCGTCCGCCTTTGCAGCCATGACCGCGACCACGGTGACGGACCTTAACATCCGCACAGGTCCGGGCCCTCAATATCCGACAGTCGGCCTTGCGACCCGCGGTAGCACCGCGGTTATCGACGGCTGCATCGAAGGCAGCAAGTGGTGCCGCATTGACGTCGGCGGCGTGCGCGGCTGGGTCTATTCCCAGTATCTGACGACGGATCTTGGCGGTTCTGCCGTCGTGGTCCAGGAGCGCCGGTCCGACCTGGCCATTCCGGCCGTCACCTACGAAGTGCAGCCCAATGACCCCGTGATCGTCAGCAGCGGCGACGAATTGATCGGCCCGGTCGAACAGATCGACCCGATCGTGCCGCCGGAAAATGTGCGGACCTACGTCACGTCCAACCCCGGCGAGACCGTCTATCTCGATGGTGAAGTCGTCGTCGGTGCCGAACTGCCACAGACCGTGGCCGTTCAACGCGTTCCCGACTACAGCTACGACTATGTCAGCATCAACGGCCAGCCCGTTCTGGTCGAGCCGGCAACGCGACGCATCGTCTACGTCTATCGCTAACAATCGAGACCCCCGGCAATCGTTCGGTTGCCGGGGGTTCCCGACGTGCCTGCATTACCCTCCCTCGCTCTCCCGACGGCACGAATCATGCGCGGCAAGGTCATTCCCTCCAGCCGCCCCCGCCGCCGGCTTCGTTTTCCCGCTTTGCCTGTAAGAGGTTGCCTCTGCCTAAAATCGAGCCATTTCAATTGGCTACGAAGCGGGCGCCGCAACGTCATTTCACTCAAATTGACAATAATCCGGAATAGGCTTCAACCTATTGATGCCGGCTCATCGGCTTTTAGTGGCGCGTCCACGACGAGCCACGACACGGAGGGATCAATGGAAGCATTAATGCCTATCATTACCCAATTGATCGCGGGGGCCGCCGGCGGGAACGCGGCCAGCGCAGTGTTGAAGCAGCAGGCATTCGGTGTCGTCGCACGGACCATCGTCGGCGCCATTGGAGGCCTTGGCGGCGGGTTCCTCATTCAGATGCTCGGCGGAGAAGCAGCCGCGACCGGTCTCGCCATGCAAGCCATCGGCGGCCTTGTCGGCGGCGGCGTACTGAGCGGAATCGTCGGGCAATTCTTGGGGAAGACCGCCTAATTCTGCGATCATATCCGTAGCAAGACAAAAGGCGGCCCGGGGGCCGCCTTTTCTGCTTTCGAGAGCATTCCGGATGCCGTTACTCGGCTGCCGCGGCAACCGGATAGACTTCCTTCATGTAGTCGTTCATCAGCGTTTCGCAGATCGTCGCCGGCGTGAAGCGGTAAGGACCGATTTCGGAAACCGGCGTCACTTCGGCGGCCGAGCCGGTGAGGAAGCATTCGCTGAAACCGGACAGTTCCTCCGGCATGATCGCCCGCTCGACCACTTCATAGCCGCGGCGCTTGGCAAGCTCGATCACCGTGCGACGGGTGATGCCGTCGAGGAAGCAATCCGGCACCGGCGTGTGGATGACGCCGTCCTTGACGAAGAAGATGTTGGCACCGGTCGCTTCGGCCACGCGGCCGCGGTAATCCAGCATCATCGCGTCCGCATAGCCCTTGGCCTCGGCCGCATGCTTGGAGATGGTGCAGATCATGTAGAGGCCGGCGGCTTTCGACTTCGAAGGTGCCGTCTGCGGATCCGGGCGGCGATATTCTGCGATATCGAGCCGGATGCCCTTGAGCTTTTCGGCCGGGTTGAAATAGCTGCCCCACTGCCAGATGGCGATGGCGACGTTGATGCGGTTGTTCTGCGCCGAAACGCCCATGCTCTCGCTGCCGCGCCAGGCGATCGGCCGCACATAGGCCTCGGAGAAGCCCTGACGCTTCAGAAGCTCGACGCTGGCTGCGTCCAGTTCTTCCACCGAATAAGGGATCTTGAAGCCGAGGATTTCGGCGGACTGATGCAGGCGCTGGTTGTGCTCGGTCAGCTTGAAGATGCGCCCGCCATAGGCGCGCTCGCCCTCAAAGACCGCGCTGGCATAGTGCAGGCCGTGGGTCAGCACGTGAATCTTGGCATCCTTCCACGCGACGAACTCGCCGTTGAACCAGATCTGTCCGTCCAACTGATCAAAAGGAACCGCTGCCATGGTGTCATCCTCCGGCGCATGCGCGCCATTCTTAGTTGATTATCGCCCTGCTTTCAGTCTATCGGCAAACTGATTGAGGGAAAATTCAATTTCGTGATTTTGGATTTGCGATCGGAACGGCACGGCATATCCTTTCAGATGTTGCCAACGCCAAATGTCTCGCTTACCGAGCATGGACGCTAATGCTATGGTAAAAATATGTCAACAAAGCTGACATATTTTTTCGAATGTTTCGCAAGTTGCAATCAGGCTGAAAGGAAATGACCGCGTGGCCGGCCAATCCAAAGAGAACACCCGGTATCTGAACGATGCCGCCGCCGATGACGATACGATCGATTTCGAGATCATCGAGCTGCTCTTCTTCGCCTATCGCGACTTCACCTCCGACCCGGATGCGATCCTGGAAAAGAGCGGCTTCGGACGGGCGCACCACCGCGTCGTGCACTTTGTCGACCGCGAGCCGGGCATGACAGTCGCCGACCTCCTGGACACGCTGAAGATTACCAAGCAGAGCCTTGCCCGGGTGCTGAAGCAACTGATCGACTCCGGGTATATTCGCCAGGAAACCGGCCCTGAAGACCGGCGCCAGCGGATGCTCTACACGACGGAAGAAGGCCAGGCACTGGCGCGTGCGCTTGCCGAGCCACAGTCCCGCCGCATAGCCGATGCATTGGCAAGAACCGGTCCGGGCGCGCGCGAAACGGTCAAGCGCTTTCTCGCCGGGATGAAGAACAACGCCGCAGACTGACGCCCGCCGTAGCGCGGGTCTGACCTGCAACTTGGGAAGCGTGGAATGACGACAAAAGCGACTGTCTCGGACGATGCGGCTCACCTTCTGGTCGTTGACGACGACCGGCGCATCCGCGATCTGCTCAACCGCTACCTGGTCGAACAGGGTTTTCGCGTGACGACCGCGTCCGATGCGGACGAAGCCCGACGCAAGCTCGTCGGCCTCGACTTCGACCTTCTGATCGTCGACGTGATGATGCCCGGCGAAAGCGGCATTTCGCTCACCCAGAGCCTCAGGCAAATCAAGACCGTGCCGATCCTGATGTTGACGGCGCTGGCGGAATCCAACTCCCGCATCGAGGGTCTCGAGGCCGGCGCCGACGATTATCTGTCGAAGCCCTTCGACCCGCGCGAACTGGTGCTGCGCATCAACAACATCCTGCGCCGCAACCAGCCGGCCCAGGCCCCCAAGGTCGACCAGGTGATCTTCGGTCCCTACACCTTCTCGGTGGTGCGCAAGGAGCTGCGTCGTGGCGCCGATCACATCCGCCTGACGGACCGCGAGCAGGAGATCATGACACTCTTTTCGCAACGTGCCGGCGAAACCATCCCGCGCCACGAGTTGATCGGCGACGATGCCGAAGTCGGCGAGCGCACGATCGACGTGCAGATCAACCGCCTGCGCCGCAAGATCGAGGACGACCCGTCCAACCCCGTCTGGCTGCAGACGGTGCGCGGCATCGGCTACCGGCTGAGCGTGGACTGAAATGGCAGCCTTTCCGATGAGCGCGGCAAACCATGGCAAGCTTTGACGGCATAGAGCACGGCGCATCCGGGGCGAACGACAATGCCTGGAGGCGGTTCACCCGCTGGCTGCGCCGTCGCCTGCCCATGGGGCTTTACGCCCGCTCGCTGCTGATCGTCATCATTCCCATGGTGCTTCTGCAGTCGGTGGTCGCCTTCATCTTCATGGAGCGCCACTGGCAGCTGGTGACGCAGCGCCTGTCGGCCGCCGTCACCGGGGACATTGCCGCGATCGTCGATCTTATCGACACCTTCCCTGCCGACCGCGACATCTCCGAGATCATCCGCATCGCCCGCGATCAGCTCGATCTCAGCATCTCCGTGGACCCGCCCGGCGAACTGCCGCCGCCGCGCCCCAGCCCCTTCTTCGAAATCCTCGACCAGATCCTCGGCGAAGAGATTTCCAACCAGGTCCGCCGCCCCTTCTGGATCGATACGGTCGGCAACTCCAAGCTCGTCGAGATCCGCATCAAGCTCGATGACGGCCGCATCCTGCGCGTCTATGCCCGGCGCAACCAGGCCTACGCTTCCAACACCCACATCTTCCTCGTCTGGATGGTGGCGGCCTCGCTGGTGCTGCTGACGATCGCGGTGCTCTTCCTGCGCGGCCAGATCCGCCCGATCCTGGCCTTGACCAAGGCGGCCGAAAGCTTCGGCAAGGGCCAGAAGATCGACGACTTCGCGCCGCGCGGCGCCGATGAAATCCGCCGCGCCGGCCTCGCCTTCATCCAGATGCGCGAGCGCATCGAACGCCAGATCGAGCAGCGCACCGCGATGCTGACTGGCGTCAGCCACGATCTTCGAACCATCCTCACCCGCTTCAAGCTGCAGCTGGCGCTTGCCGGCAACAACCCCGATCTCGAAGGCCTGAACCAGGACGTCGATGACATGCAGAACATGCTGGAAGGCTATCTGGCCTTCGCCCGCAGCGAAGCGGAGGAGGACGTCGGCCAGCTGAAACTCAGCGACCTGATGACCCGGCTCGCCGCTGAAGCCGAACTGCTCGGCAAGACCCTGACCACATCCATCGAGGGGGAAGACGATATCCGCGTGCGGCCAAACGCCTTCACCCGTCTCGTCGCCAACATCGCCTCGAACGCCTACCGCTACGCCAACACTGTCAAGATCGATGCGCGCCACAGTGCCAAGTGGCTCACCATCACCGTCGACGATGACGGCCCAGGTATTCCCGAACGTTCGCGCGAGGATGTGTTCAAGCCGTTCTTCCGCCTCGACGAAGCCCGCAATCTCGACAGTTCCGGCACCGGCCTCGGGCTGGCGATCGCCCGCGATATCGCCCGCAGCCACGGGGGCAACGTCACGCTTGGCGACAGCCCGCTCGGCGGCCTCAGGGCAACGGTGCGCGTCCCGGCTTGACGTTCCCGCGCGGGCGGGCCACTTCTGGCCACGAATGGGCTAAGGGGAACGGGCCATGGTAGACGCCATCGATTGGGCTGACTGGGAGCGACGGCTGGCCGAACTCTGGGCAACCTTCGACCCGACAGATAGCGACGCCTTTATCGCCCGCATCGATGCCCTTGCCGCCGAACTGCCGGCAGGACATGCCATCGGATTGTTCGAAAGAGCCTCGGCGCAGGATTCGACCGGCCATGAGATGAAGGCGGAGCCGCTCTACCGGCAGGCGCTGGAAAACGGTCTTCAGGGAATTCGCCGCCGACGGGCCACCATCCAGCTCGCCAGCACCCTGCGCAATCTCGGCCGCGCCAAAGAAGGTGTCGCCCTGCTTACCGCCGAGCGGGACAAGCCATCGGACGAACTCGACGATGCGGTCGTCGCCTTCCTGGCGCTCTGCCTCGTCGATACCGGCCAGGCGCAACAGGCGGCCGCACTCGCGCTCGGCAGCCTGTCACGGCACCTCCCCCGCTACAACCGCTCACTCAAGCGCTACGCCGAGATGCTGTTGCCGGAGAGTTGAGCGTGTCAGCGCTGGTAGATCGACGTCAGGCCGCGTCGTTCGTTGAAACGGTGCCAGGCGTCGATACGGCGCGGATGACGGGCGCGCATGACATCGAGCGGCGCGAGCAGCCGGCCGCCGCGGCCAAGGGCGGCATCGAGGATTTCGATGATGCGACGGTTCGGCCAGGGCTTGCGGGTGATCGCCAAGAGCGCCCGGAAGGCTTCGTCCTCTCGCCCCGCGCCGAGTTGATGCGCAATCAGACCATAGGCAAAGGCCGTCGAGCGGCTGACGCCGGCATGGCAATGCACGAGAATGCGGCTCTCAGCATGCTCGGCCGCCGGGCGCATCGCCTCGAAAACTTCGAGCACCAGATCCGGGAAATGCTGGGTGGCGGTCGGGTTTTCCTGGTCGCGCATGCGCACGACCCGGTGGCTGGCGTCCGCAATCACGGGCACGTTGGCATCCGGCAATTCGGGATCGAGCAGCGACAGCACATGACTTGCGCGCCAGTCGCGCGCGGCATCGGCGGCGCGCCAAAGGCAGGACACCTTGACGCGCTCGGGGATCACTTCGAAAGCAATGTTCATGGGGATCACATCAATTTCTTGCCGTTGGGGACCGGCCGTTCGGTGGCAGCCAGCACGATCGCACCGGCCTCGTCTGCAAAGCCCAGCGTCAGCACTTCAGAGCGCACAGGTCCGATCTGGCGCGGCGGAAAATTGACAACGCCCAGCACCTGCCGCCCGACGAGATCCTCCGGACGATAATGCACCGTGATTTGCGCTGATGACTTTTTTATGCCGATTTCCGGGCCGAAATCGATTTTCAGCTTGATGGCCGGCTTGCGCGCTTCCGGAAACGGTTCGGCCTCGACGATGGTGCCCACGCGAATGTCCACGCGCTCGAAATCAGCAAATTCAATAGTTTCAGCCATCGTCATTCCCTATGTGAAATCTTATCCGAGGAGGTGGATTAAAGCATCGGGCGAGATTTCGGAAGCACGGCGGCCTCGGCGGGCTCCCCGCGAAATCTGGCCTCCTCCCATGGGCGACGCGCGAACTGCTCGGCAAGGAAATCGATGAAAACACGCACGCGTGGCGGCAAGAATCGCCGGTGCGGATAGACGACCGTGATCGGCTCTGCCTCGGCATAGTTGCTGCCGGTCAGAAGCGGCACGAGCAATCCCGCCTTGATATCTCCGCCCACGAGCAGTTCGGAAAGGCGCACGATGCCGATGCCTGCGAGCGCAAGCCGTCGGAGCGCTTCGGTGCTGTTGGCTTCGACGGAGCCACGAACACGGATCGCACGCCGGCCGTTGCCATCCTGAAATTCCCAAACGTTGAGACGGCCGCGGGCGGTGATGGCAAGGCAGACATGCCGCTGCAGGTCGTCAGGCGTTTGCGGCGCGCCGTGCCGCTCGAGATAGGCGGGTGCAGCGCAGATGACGCGACGGTTTGGTGCGAGCCGCCGCGTCACAAGCGTGCTGTCGCTTTGCTCCGCGACCCGCAGCGCAACATCCGCCTCACCGTTCATGAGGTCGACGACCGCGTCGCTGAAATCGAGTTCCAGGTCGATCTCCGGAAACCGTTCGATGAAATCAGGCAGCATGGGCACGATCAGGCGATGACCGAAGGCGCTGGGCAGGCTCACCCGCAACCGCCCGCGCGGCACCGCCCCCGGTTGGATCGCAACCTCCGCATCTTCCATGTCGCCGAGGATGCGGCGGCTCGATTCCGCATAGGCACTGCCTTCGCTCGTCAGGCTGATGCTGCGCGTCGATCGCTGCAGCAGGCGCACGCCAAGGCGCGCCTCCAGCCGGCCGACGATCTTGCTGACCGCCGATGGCGTCATGCGCAACCGCCGCGCCGCCGCCGAGAAATCTCCCTCCTCGACGACAGCGAGAAACACCGCCATGGCTTCCTGTCGATCCATCCATCTATTCCATTTCGTCACAGATAAACGGAATTTAACATGGATTATCGCCGCGAGCGACAGGCTGTAGCTTGACCGGAACTCAGACAGCGAAGCTTGAGGAGTAACGGAAATGGGCAAGCAGCCGAGCAGCAGTCTGCCGATGAGTTATGAGCTGCATTCCTGGGCTCGGCGTCAACGCAGCATCGCGATCGGCGAGCTCTGCCGCCGCGCGATCGGCACAATCTGGAGAAGTCTCGTCAATCGCCAGCCAAGCCGCGATCATGGGGCCTGCGCCGGCGCTTCCCCGGCGCGAAACCCTTAGGCCAGGCGCCATGCCGGCCCAACATGGGGCCAGCCGAATTCAATATTCAGCCTGCGAGTTCTTCCGCGCGCTTGCGCGCCGCAGCGATCGCCTTGTCAAACAGCGGCTGCATGCCGTCGTCGGCCATCAGCACGGACAGTGCCGCAGCCGTCGTGCCGCCGGGCGAGGTCACGTTCTGGCGCAGCCGCGCGGCTTCGTCAGGCGACTGGTGCAAAAGTTCGCCAGCCCCAGCGACGGTTTCCCGCGCGAGCCGCATGGCGAGGTCCGCTTCAAGGCCGGCCTTGCGGCCCGCCTCGGCCATGCATTCGACGAGGTAGAAGACATAGGCCGGACCGCTGCCCGAAACGGCGGTGACGGCATCGATCTCGGCTTCGGTGCGGACCCATTCGACCGGACCGCTGACCTTCAGGAGATCACGAACCTGAGCGCGCTGCTGATCGCTGACGCGGGCATTGGCAAAGGCGCCGGTGACACCGCGGCCGATCATGGCCGGGGTATTCGGCATGGCGCGCACGGTCGCCGCGGCACCGAGATGGGCTTCGATGAAGGAAAGCGTCTTGCCGGCAGCAACCGAAACGATGACGGTATCCGGGCCGACGAGAGATTTCAGCGGCGGCAAGACGGCGTCCATCACCTGCGGCTTGACCGCAAGGAAGATCACACCCGCCTGGACACCCAACGGTACCGAGATCGCATGCGTCACGCCGTTGTCGGAGATCAGTTGCGCCATGGCCGGCGGCGGGCCGGGATCGACGACGAGAACGTTCGCGCCTTTAACGCCGCTCTTCAGCCAGCCCGAAAGCATGGCGCCGCCCATATTGCCGGCGCCGACGAGCACGATGGGACCGGAAGCGGCGTTCGTCATGATCAGGCTTCTCCAACCGTTTCGAACAGGACGGCATCGACGGCGCGCTGCGCGTCCATGCCGGACCAGACGACGAATTGAAACGCCTGATAATAGGATTCGCAAGCGTCGAGTGCGCTCGAAAGCAGAACTTCGACCTGCTGGTTGGTGGGCTCGGCGCCGCCGGCGAGCAGCAGCGACTGGCGGAAGATCACCACTTCCTCCTGGCGCCACAGATCGAAGTGGCCCATCAGCACCTGCCCATTGATATGGGAGAGCAGACGGATGACTTCGTTGACCCGGCTTTCCGACACCTTGATGTCGAAGGCACAGGCCAGGTGCAGCGCCTCGAATTCCTCCATCCAGGAGAAGGAAACGTGGTAGTCCGCCCACTTGCCTTCGACCGTCATGGCGATTTCGTCTTCGCCGGATCGTTCGAACGACCAGTCGTTATTGGCAGCCACGAACTCGATCATATCGACCGGGTTGGATTGGCGCTCGACTTCCATTTCCAAAAGGCTCATGCATCACCCTGCATAGGTGTGGCACGGGCATGCGTCATCACGCTCACAAGACGCAACGCCGCAAACCCAACACCGATTACAAACACGTATGATTGCTGAACTCACATCCATCCTGGCTGACTTACCCTGCCCGGAGCTTACGTGGTTCGTTTCGAATCATCATTTAAAATCAGTGTATAATGGCGGAGTCAGGCTGCCAGCCCCTCGGCCCAAAAATAGCCGTGAACAATCGCGTCCACGTTGTCATGTGAATGAAGCGGTTGAGCTTAACTGACTCTGCCATAAGGGTTTTTTGGCAGTGTCCACAGGTGGAAAACTTTTCAGGTTTTATTAACCACCCATCATGCCGTTTCAGACCTATGCGGCTGAACCACAGCAAAACGCCCGCAGATGAGGTCCGCGGGCGAAGTAAAAACGCTGAAATGCCGTTATTTCAAGGGAATCGCGTTACTTGCCCGTATCGACGAGACGCGCTTCGAGAGCCTCAATACGGGCCAGAAGCGCATCGTTTTCCTCGCGCGCCTTGATGGCCATTTCCTTGACCATTTCGAACTCTTCGCGCTTGACGACGTCGAGCGAATTCAGCGCCCGCTCCGCCTGCGCCCGGAAGGCCGTTTCAACCTCGCGGCGCACGCCTTGAGCGGCGCCGGCAGCATCGGTCATCAGCTTGGCAAAGTCATCCAGGATGCGGTTGGTGCCTGTGCTCATCGTCGCGATCTCCATATCAGCCATCGCCTCTAAAGGCGCGATGCGGTCCATGGGTTTCAGGTAGGGTCACCGGCCGCGCGATGCAAGAAAAATCACGCGCGCCATCACGGCTCCCTTCACGACCCTGTGTCCGGGGCGCGCATTGCCGCCCTTGACCGAGGTGAAATCGCTCGCCATGGTCCGCCGAAACAACCGGCCCGGCACGAGAACAATAAATTGGAAACATTAGCGACCCGCCTCGCCATCCTCCCCTTCCCCGAAATCGACCCCATTATCGTCCAGATCGGCCCGCTGGCCATCCACTGGTACGGGCTCGCCTATGTGGCGGGCATTCTCCTCGGCTGGTTCTACGCCCGGCGCCTGGCGATGAACGCCTCGCTCTGGCGGGACGACAAGCCGGCCATCACGCTGCAGCAGCTCGACGACTTCCTGCTGTGGGCCGCCGGCGGCATCGTGCTCGGCGGCCGCATCGGCTACATTCTCTTCTACGATCTCGGCTCAGTGCTCGCCAATCCGATCCGCGCGCTGGAAATCTGGAACGGCGGCATGTCGTTCCACGGCGGCTTCCTCGGCACGACACTCGCCATGATCCTGTTTGCGCGCAAGAACAAGATCGCCATCTGGAGCCTGTTCGACATCGTCGCCGCCGTCGTCCCGATCGGCCTGTTCTTCGGTCGTATCGCCAACTTCATCAACGGCGAACTCTGGGGCCGCCTCTCGTCGATGCCCTGGGCGATCGTATTCCCGACCGGCGGTCCGTTCGCCCGCCACCCGAGCCAGCTCTACGAGGCCGCCCTTGAAGGTATCGTCCTGCTCTCCGCCCTCGCCTGGTTCATCTATCGTCGTCACGCGTTGAAATCCCCGGGGCTCGTCACCGGCATCTTCGTGCTCGGCTATGCCCTGAGCCGCATTTTCGTCGAATTCTTCCGCGAACCGGACGCGCAGATCGGCTATCTTGTCGGTGGCTGGCTGACCATGGGCATGCTTTTGTCGCTGCCAATGGCGCTCGCCGGCATCTGGGCCATTGCCCGGGCGCGGCGCGCAGCCGCCTGAGAGCGGATGGGGCAAGGGCGCGCGGCTATTCCGGCCGCCGCCCCGCGAATTGGACGAAGGCATGACGACACCACTTGCGGACAAGATCAAGGCGCTGATCAAGACCCACGGGCCGATCAGCGTCACCGATTATTTCTCGCTTTGCCTGGCGGATCCGGAGCACGGCTACTACCGTGTGCACGAGCCCTTCGGCAAGGAAGGCGACTTCACCACGGCGCCGGAGATCAGCCAGCTCTTCGGCGAGATGATCGGCATCTTCCTCGTCCATGCCTGGCAGCAGCACGGCAAGCCTGAGGGTGCCGTGATTGCTGAAATCGGCCCCGGCCGCGGCACGATGATGGCCGACATGCTGCGCGTCGTGCGCCGCCTGGCACCCGATCTCTATGCTTCCGCCGGCGTGCATCTCGTCGAAACCAGCGAACGGCTGCGCAAGGTGCAGTCGGAAACGCTCGCCGCCCATGGTCACAAGGTCGAATGGCACACGAGCTTCGAGACCCTGCCCGAAGGTTTCCTCCTGCTTGCCGCCAACGAGCTTTTCGACGCCATTCCGATCCGGCAGTTCGTGCGCACGGCGCAAGGCTTCCGCGAGCGCATGGTCGGGCTTGATGCCACGGACGAACTGACCTTCGCCGCCGGCGTTGCCGGCATCGATCCCGAGCTTCTTCCGACGCCGGCGCAGGGTGTTGCCGAAGGCACGATCTTCGAGATTGCTCCCGCCCGCGACGCTGTCATGTCGGCCCTCTGCGAACGGTTGAAGATCAGCGGCGGCACCGCCGTGATCATCGACTATGGCCATATGGCCACCGGCTATGGCGATACGCTGCAGGCCGTGCGCGATCACGAATACGATCCGCCGCTCGCCAGCCCCGGCCGCGCCGATCTCACCAGCCACGTCGATTTCGAGCAACTCGCCCGCCGCGCCAAGACGGACGATGTGCAGATCAACGGTCTTGCCCACCAGGGCGATTTTTTGGTCGGCCTCGGTCTTCTGGAACGCGCCGCGGCCCTTGGCCGCGACAAGGATGCGCTGACGCAGGAAACCATCCGCCAGGACGTCGAGAGGCTTGCCGGCGCAGGCGCCGGAAAGATGGGCGAACTGTTCAAGGTCCTGGCCGTCAGCAGCCCGCCGGTGCCGCTCTCGCCGTTCCGCAAACCGAAGGCTTGAACCTCCATCCGACGGCACCCCTGCCGTTCGGGAATTGACAGCCCTGCCGTCGCGGGTCAACATCGCGCCGGCAAATCAAGAGCCAGTCGCCGGGCGGAGCGCGCCCCCAAACCCATTGATTTTCCTGATAAAGCAAAGGCGAATATACCAATGCAGCATGACGCCGCGCTCTCTCCTGTGCAAAGCTCGCTTTTCAGCGAGAAGGCCGGACCGGCAATCGCCCATGGTTATTTCACCCGAACGGGCGGCGTTTCCGAAGGGATCTATCGCGGCCTCAATGTCGGGCTTGGCTCCAAGGACGAGCGTACCCATGTCAACGAGAACCGCGCCCGCGTCGCCCGCTGGTTCGGCGCCTCGCCAGAGCGCCTGGCGACCGTGCACCAGGTCCATTCCCCAGACGCCGTGGTGGTCGACGAAAGCTACGACGGCGCCCGCCCCGAGGCCGATGCGCTGGTGACGGCAACGCCGGGCATCGTGCTCGGCGTGCTCTCGGCCGATTGCGGCCCCATCCTCTTTGCCGATGCCGAAGCCAACGTCATCGGTGCCGCGCATGCCGGCTGGAAGGGCGCGCTCGGCGGCGTGCTCGAAAGCACCATCGACACGATGGTTTCGCTCGGCGCGCAGCGCGAGCGCATCGTCGCCTGCCTCGGCCCGTCGATCAGCCGTCGGAACTATGAGGTCGGCTCCGAGTTCGTAGAACGCTTCGTCGCGGCGAACGAAAGCTACGCCACGTTCTTCCGGCCTTCGGAGCGCGACGGCCATGCCATGTTCGACCTGCCAGGGCTGACGATCAAACGGCTGGTCGAAGCGGGCGTTGCCGCCGAGAATCTCGACATCTGTACCTATGCCGACGAGGAGCGTTTCTTCTCCTATCGGCGCACGACCCACAGGCAGGAACCGGACTACGGCCGACAGATTTCCGCCATTTGCATACGAGGGACCTGACATGGCGCTTCACTTTGCCCAGGAAGAATATGCAAGCCGTCTCGAGCGGCTGACGGAGAAGATGCGCGAGGAGAAGCTGGACGCGGTGCTGCTTTTCGCCCAGGAGAGCATGTACTGGCTGACCGGCTACGACACCTTCGGCTACTGCTTCTTCCAGACGCTGGTCGTCAAGAAGGACGGCTCGATGGTGCTTTTGACGCGCTCGGCCGACCTCCGCCAGGCCCGTCATACATCGAACATCGAGCGCATCGAGATCTGGGTCGACCGGGCCAATGCCGACCCGACCATGGATCTCAAGAATCTCTTGAGCGAACTCGACCTGCTCGGCTGCCGCATCGGCATCGAATACGACACCCACGGCATGACCGGCCGCGCCGCACGGCTGATCGACCGGCAGCTACAGACCTTTGGCGAGCTGATCGATGCCTCGCACCTGGTCGGCCGCCTGCGCCTGATCAAGAGCGAGGCGGAAATCGCCCATGTCGAAAAGGCCGCAAGCCTTGCCGACGACGCGCTCGATGCCGCCCTGCCCCTCATTCGTCCTGGCGGCAACGAGGCCGACATTCTGGCCGCGATGCAGGGAACGATCCTTGCCGGCGGCGGCGACTATCCGGCCAACGAGTTCATCATCGGCTCCGGCGCCGATGCGCTGCTCTGCCGCTACAAGTCCGGGCGGCGCCTGCTCGACAGCCAGGACCAGCTTACGCTGGAATGGGCCGGCGTCAGTGCCCACTATCATGCGGCGATGATGCGCACCGTCGTCATCGGCGAGCCGACCAATCGCCATCGCGAACTCTACAGCGCCTGCCGCGAAACCATCCAGGCGATCGAGATGGTGCTTCGCCCCGGCAACACCTTCGGCACCGTCTTCGACGTGCACGCCAGGATCATGGACGAACGCGGTCTTGCCCGCCACCGTCTGAACGCCTGCGGCTATTCGCTCGGCGCCCGCTTCTCCCCCTCCTGGATGGAGCAGCAGATGTTCCACCTCGGCAATCCCCAGGAGATCGAGCCGAACATGTCGCTGTTCGTGCACATGATCATTATGGATTCCGACAGCGGCACCGCCATGACGCTTGGCCAGACCTACCTCACCACGACAGACACGCCGCGCGCGCTGTCGCGTTACGGCCTGGACTTCATTTCTGCTTAGGGAAATCCGCCTAGACTTGCGTTCGTAATGGCAGACGACAGGAGACGTTTCAGGAAACTGCCGCGAAGAAACGGACGGACGGTTTGAACATGCGAAAGCTCACCACGCCCATCGTAGCTCTTGGCCTCGCCATTGCGCTCGCCGCCTGCAACAGCACCGAGATGCTGACGCCACAGGTTGACGTCGGCGGGGGAACTTTCCGCTCGCCGCCGGTGACGCAATCCGACCTCGACGCCATGTCGACGCAGACGGCGATGGCGCCGGTGCAGCGTGAATCCGTCAGCCAGACCACCGCCTATTCGCCTCAGTCGGCTCCGTCGAACACACCGACGGCCTATGCCACCGGCGACGCGACCTATACCGATCCGGCCGGCACCTTCGAGGGACAGGCAAGCCGGCTTGCCGCCGGTTCCGAGCCCGTCCAGAACACGATCGAGAGCCGCCAGGCACCGGTGGAACAGGCGCCAATACAGCACACGCCCGTTCAGCAGGCGGCGGCCGCGGCCGAAGAAATCCAGAGCCAGCCAACCGTCGCCGCATTGCCGAAGGCAAGTGCTGCCGCGAGCGGCACGATCCGCTTCCTGCCGATCATCGGCGCACCGGTCCAGGCGGTGACACCGCTTTCCAAACAACTCGGTGCCGACGCTCGCGCCCGCGGCCTGACGATCAAGGGCTCGGCGGACGCCAGCAGCGAGCATATCCTCAAAGGCTATTTCTCGGCGCTGAAGGACGGCGACAAGACGACGGTCGTTTATGTCTGGGACGTGCTCGACGGCAGCGGCAACCGCCTGCACCGCATCCAAGGACAGGATCAGGTTCCCGGCGGCGGCACGGATTTGTGGAGTGGCGTTCCGGACACAACCATGCAGGGAATTGCGACGAAAACCATCGACGCCTATCTCGAATGGCGGCAATCTCAAGCCGGTTGACACAAAGTTTTTAGGATATTGGCCTTCGCGGCGCAGCATTCCCCTTGCATTCAAGTTCAGTCTCGCTAAAAAGCGGCCGATCAGCTCTGAACGGCGGCCATCCGCAAAGAATGACCGCGATTGGAATGGCTCTCGGAATCTGCGCGGAAAACACCGCTGCCGGAAAAGTACCGGACGGTGACCGCGCCAGCTCAAGGCGGTCCGTCAATGAAGGTTTTCGCAGGTAATTCGAACCGGCTTCTGGCCGAAGCGATCTGCAACTATCTCAACCTGCCTCTCGGCAAAGCGACGGTACGCCGTTTCGCCGATCAGGAAATCTTCGTCGAGATCGGCGAAAACGTACGCGGCGAGGATGTCTTCATCATCCAGTCGACCTCGTTTCCCACCAACGATCACCTGATGGAACTGCTCATCATGATCGACGCGGTGCGCCGCTCCTCCGCTCGCCGCATCACTGCCGTGCTTCCCTATTTCGGCTATGCCCGCCAGGACCGCAAACCCGGTCCGCGCACGCCGATCTCAGCCAAGCTGGTCTCCAACCTGATCACCGAAGCCGGTGCCGACCGCGTGCTGACGCTCGATCTTCATGCCGGCCAGATCCAGGGCTTCTTCGACATCCCGACCGACAACCTCTATGCGATCCCGATCCTGGCGCGCGACGTCAAGGAAAACTACGACCTGAAGAACGTCATGGTCGTTTCGCCGGACGTCGGCGGCGTGGTACGCGCCCGTGCGCTTGCCAAGCGTCTCGACTGTCTGCTGGCGATCGTCGACAAGCGCCGCGACCGTCCGGGTGAATCCGAAGTCATGAACGTCATCGGCGACGTGAAGGGCAAGGACTGCCTGCTGATCGACGACATCGTCGATTCCGGCGGCACGCTCTGCAACGCGGCCGAGGCGCTTTTGAAGAACGGCGCGACCAGCGTCACCGCCTACATCACCCATGGCGTTCTCTCCGGCGGCGCGGTTGCCCGCGTTACCTCGTCGATGCTGAAGGAACTGGTCATCACCGACTCGATCCAGCCGACGACCGCCGTCCAGTCAGCCCACAACATCCGCGTCATCTCGACCGCGGGCCTGCTCGGCGAAGCCATCAGCCGCACGAGCCAGGAAGAGTCGGTATCGAGCCTCTTCGACTGAGGTCGTCCGGAACGCCCGAATTTCCAAATCGCCGGCGCCATACGCGCCGGCGTTTTTCGTTGCGGGACGCGGTTACTCCCCGAACGCCTGGGCCAGCGGCTGGTCGACGAGATTGTCGATGAACCAGTTGGGATAGACAGGCGCCGGCACGGTCTCGGCATCGAGCGCCGAGATCTCCGGCGCCGTCAGAGCGAGATCGGCGGCGCCAAGATTGTCCTTCAACTGGTGGGGCTTGGAAGCGCCGAGCAGCACACTGGTCACCGCCCTCTTCGAAAGCAGCCAGGCGATCGCCACCTGGGCGACACTCGCCCGATGTTCGCCGGCGATGCCGCGCATGCGCTCCACCAGCTTGAAGCCCTGCTCCTTGTCGAAGGGCAGGATGTCGAAGCCGGAATAGCGGTTGTCCGGATCGCCGAGATTGTCGCGGGTGTACTTGCCCGAAAGGAAACCCGAGGCGAGTGGGCTCCACACCGTCAGCCCCAGCCCATAGCGCTGCATCATCGGAATGACGTCACGCTCGACGTCGCGGCCGAGCAGCGAATAGTGCATCTGGCCATGGGTGAAAGGTGCCAGTCCGTTGGCCTTCTGGATTTCGAGGGCCGCTGCCACCTTCCAGGCCGACCAGTTGGAAAAGCCGATATAGCGTACCTTGCCGGAGCGCACGACCGCGTCGAGCGCTGCGAGCGTTTCCTCAAGCGGCGTATGCGGGTCTTCCTTGTGGACGATATAGGTGTCGATCCAGTCGGTTGCGAGCCGCTTCAGGCTCTCGTCAACCGACCAGAGAATGTGACGGCGCGACAGACCGGCCTGGTTGAGCGACGTGCCGGTGCGGAAACCGACCTTGGTGGCGATCACCACCTCGTCGCGACGTGATTTGAGCGCCGCACCCAGGATCCGCTCCGATTGGCCGGAGGCATAGGCGTCGGCGGTGTCGAAGAAATTGATGCCGGCATCGAGCGCCTGCCCGACGAGGGCGTCGGCAGCTTCGGCATCGGTCTTGTAGACCGCGCCGAGGCTGCGGTCGCCGGCAGTAAACGTCATCGCCCCGAAGGCGAGGCGCGAAACCACCAGACCGGTATTTCCAAGCGTCGTATATTGCATGTCGATCTCCATCCTCTGAAAGACAGGTTGCCGTTGGACAGATCATGCCGGAGTGGATTGCCGTGAAAAACCACAGCTCTCTTGATAGGCTTGGAAGAATTGCTTCATAATCAACGGATGGCGAACGACCCTTTCAACGGACTGAGAGAGTTTCTGGCGGTGGCAGAGGCAAAGAGCTTCACCGCAGCAGCGGCGACGCTCGGCGTCACGCCCAATGCCGTCAGCCAGACGATCAGGGCGCTCGAAGCCCGTCTCGGCCTCCAGCTTTTCGTGCGCACCACCCGGCGCGTTGCTCTGACCGAGGCGGGCCTCGCCTTCCTGAAGCGCGTACGTCCCGCCGCCACCGAGATCGCCGACGCCTATGAGTTGCTCGGCGATTTTCGCGACCGGCCGATGGGCAATCTCCGGCTGACCGTGCCGCGCATGGCCATCCCGCTGGTGCTGACGCCCCTCCTGCCGCGGTTTCGCCAGGCCTATCCGGACGTTTCCGTCGAAGTCTCCATCGAAGATGCGGCCGTCGATATCACTGAACACGGCTTCGATGCCGGTATGCGCATCGGCGAAGCGGTCGAGCGCGACATGATTGCCGTGCGGCTGACGCCTGACATCACGTGGGCCGTGGTCGGCTCGCCCTCCTATTTCGTCAAGCACGGGCGGCCGTCGACACCCGAGGACGTGACGCGCCACGAAGCCGTCCGCTATCGTTATCCGGGATCCGGCACGATCTACCGCTGGGAGTTCGAGCGCGAGGGGCACGACGTCTCGGTCGATGCTCCGGGCGCCCTCACCGTCAATGATTTTCAGATGCTCATGGAGATGGCGGAGGCCGGCACCGGGCTTGCCTATCTGCCGGATCTTTCGGTGCGCGACGCCGTTGCGAGCGGCCGCCTCGAACGGGTGCTCGAAGCCTATCTGCCGACGTCGCCAGGTCTGTTTATCTATTTCCCCGCCAAGGCCCAGACACAGCCAAAACTGCGGGCCTTTCTGGACCTGGCGGCAAAAGTCATGCGGGAGCGGACATAGTTCCGCAGCTCACCGTCCACGGAAAACCACGGCACAGGCCTCGCCGCCGCCAAAGAGTCGGGAGCGCGTCAGGAAACGTCTCTCCCGTCCGTTGTCGAGCGAAAACATGCCGCCCCTGCCGGGCACCACGTCGATGATCAGTTGCGTGTGTTTCCACACTTCGAACTGGCTGGCGCTGATATAGACAGGCACGCCGCCGATCTCGCCGAGCTTCACGTCATTGTCGCCGACGATGTAGTCATCGGCCGGATAACACATGGGCGACGAGCCGTCGCAGCAGCCACCGGACTGGTGAAACAGGATATCGGGGTGATCCCGCCGGATTTCGGCGATGAAGCCGAGCGCCGCATCGGTTGCAAGCACGCGGGGTTCGCCGATCCCGCTGGATCCTATGAGTTCAGTGGACATTCGCGAGCCTCACTGTTCGAGAGCATTCTGCAAAAAGCCGGCTGAGGCGCGGGTGGAGAGCACGCCTCAGCCGTTGATCGAGCGAGAGGGAAAGGAGGAGAACACCCTCCCTCCCGCTCCTGTCGCCTTCCCCAGGCGGCGGGGAAGGCAGATCCGATCAGAAGAAGCCGAGCGCCTTGGGGCTGTAGCTCACCAGCATGTTCTTGGTCTGCTGGTAGTGATCGAGCATCATCTTGTGCGTCTCGCGGCCGATGCCGGACTGCTTGTAGCCGCCGAAGGCCGCATGCGCCGGATAGGCGTGATAGCAATTGGTCCACACACGCCCGGCCTGGATCTCGCGGCCGAAGCGGTAGCAGCGATTGGCATCGCGGCTCCACACACCGGCTCCGAGGCCATAGAGCGTGTCGTTGGCGATCTCCAGCGCTTCGGCCTCGGTCTTGAAGGTGGTGACCGAAACGACAGGCCCGAAGATCTCCTCCTGGAACACGCGCATCTTGTTGTGCCCGCGGAAAACGGTCGGCTTGACGTAGAAGCCTTCCGACAGCTCGCCTTCGAGCACGTTGCGGCCGCCGCCGGTCAGCACCTCGGCGCCTTCCTGTTTGCCGATATCGATGTAGGATAGGATCTTTTCGAGCTGTTCGCTCGACGCCTGCGCGCCGATCATCGTGGCGCTGTCGAGCGGATTGCCCTGGCGGATCGCCTCGACGCGCTTTACCGCCCGTTCCATGAAGCGGTCATAGATGCTCTCCTGCACCAGTGCGCGGCTCGGGCAGGTGCAGACCTCACCCTGGTTCAGCGCGAACATGGCAAAGCCTTCGAGCGCCTTGTCGAAGTAGTCGTCGTCTTCGGCGAGCACATCGGCGAAGAAGATGTTCGGCGACTTGCCGCCGAGCTCCAGCGTCACCGGAATAAGGTTCTGGCTGGCATATTGCATGATCAGCCGCCCGGTCGTCGTCTCGCCGGTAAAGGCGATCTTGGCGATGCGTGGGCTGGTGGCGAGCGGCTTGCCGGCTTCGAGACCGAAACCATTGACGATGTTGAGCACGCCGGCCGGAAGGAGATCGCCGATCAGCTCCGCCCAGACGAGGATCGACGCCGGTGTCTGCTCGGCCGGTTTCAGCACGACGCAGTTGCCGGCCGCAAGTGCCGGCGCCAGCTTCCAGGCGGCCATCAGGATCGGGAAGTTCCAGGGGATGATCTGACCGACGACGCCGAGCGGCTCGTGGAAGTGATAGGCGACCGTGTCATGGTCAATCTCGCCGATCGAACCTTCCTGGGCGCGGATGCAGGCGGCGAAATAGCGGAAATGGTCGATGGCCAGCGGAATGTCGGCGGCCATGGTCTCGCGGATCGGCTTGCCGTTGTCGAAGGTCTCGGCCCGTGCCAGCAGTTCGAGATTGTCCTCCATCCGGCCGGCGATCTTCATCAGGATGTTGGAACGCTCGGCGGCCGAGGTGCGGCCCCATTTCTCGCGGACGGCATGGGCAGCATCGAGCGCCAACTCGATATCGGCGGCATCCGAGCGCGCCACCTGGCAAAGCACACCGCCGGTCACCGGCGTCGTATTGTCGAAGTAGCGGCCGGCCACCGGCTCGCGCCATTCCCCGCCGATGAAGTTGCCGTATTTCTGTTTGAACGGGCTTTCGACGATCTTCTGATGCAGCATGCTCATTCCTCCCTGAGACCCAGCAATGGAGCTGTGAGGAGGAGCGTGGAGCGGTTCGGTTGTCTTCGATAGTGAGGCGTGATCGCCCGCGACGCGATCTGTTTCAGAATTGAGACAGCCAAGCGCCAGCTACTGTGCTGCAACGCAGCAAACGGGAACGGACACGATCGGAAGCTGCACCTCATCCCCCTGCCGGGACCTTCTCCCCGCGAGCGGGGAGAAGGGGCAAGCGGCAGCCCCCATGTCCCAATCAACGTAGTCACCCAAGCACGAAGACCGCCGTAAGGCACGTCCCCTCTCCCCGTATGCGGCGGGGAGAGGGCTATGGTGAGGGGCAGATCGAGAATGTTGTGCGGTCAGTTGACCTGAAGCCGCTTCATCTTGCGGTAAAGCGTGGCGCGACTGATGCCGAGCAGATCGGCCGCCATGGAGACATTGCCGTTGGCGCGCGAGAGCACCCGTCGGAGCGCAGCACGCTCCGCATCGGGAAGCTCGCCGGCATCACCCGACGTATCTTCCCGCAGAAGGTCAGAGGCCGGAACTCCGGCGGCAATGCGTTTGTCGTCGAGATCCAGCCATTGCCGGGCTGCACGCGTTGCACCAAGCACGAGGTCGTCGCGGTCGACGGCGAGAAGCGCCGGCCCGGCGCGATCGACCGGGACCAGCACGATGCGCGCGCTGGCAAAGGCGCGACGGAAAAGGCCTGCCTCGATGCGCGCGGCCGCGTCGCGCACCGCCTGCGACAAGAGCGACATGGTCATTTCGGAGGCGTCCGTGCGGCAGGTGGAGATATCGATGGCCGCGGCCAACCGGCCGAGATGGTCGCGGATCGGCGCCGTGGTGCAGCTGAGGCCGATATTGCTGCTGAGGAAATGCTGGTCGCGCTGGATGACGACGGCGCGCTCGTCGGCGATCGCCGTGCCAATACCGTTGGTGCCGACGCTCGCCTCGCTCCAGACAGTTCCCGACCAGAGCCCGACATCGCGAAAATCGGCATCGTCGCCGACGGCGCCGCGGCGTTCCAACGCCACGCCCTTGTCGTCAGTCAAAAGCAGGCAGCAGCCGGCCCGGCCGACGGTGGCGAACAGCCGGTCGAGTTCACCGCCCGCTTCCAGGATCAGCTCGGCCGACCTCTGCCGGGCAAGCTCGAACTCCATGCCGGACAGTCTGAGCGGCTGACGCCCCTCCTCGGGTGCCAGCCCATGCAGCGTCATGCACCGGCGCCACGAAGCGGCGATCGGCGAACTGGCAGCCGCTGACGGCTGGTGCGCAACCTTGTAGACATAGTCCGAATGTTCCCTGACGGCAGCCATCGGCTTCCTCCCTGAAAGCGTCGTCCGGCGAAATGTCGACACGGCCGATCTCCCAAGCGAGCCGCATCCACGGGGGCCACTATAGCCGTCGTTTTCCGCGAAGGTCCAGCCAGACGAAGGTTCGAGGGCCGGCGCCCGTCAACGAGTTTGATCGGTGGATCACGCCGCCGATATCGACAGAGCGCCCGAATGTGCTACGCGAAAGGATCAAATTGCCGCGACTCAACCTCACAACAGCCGGTTGCCGCCATGCTTCGTGACTTTTCGCTCCAGAGCCTGTTCATGGGCCTGCTGATCGCCTTCGTCGGCTTCGCCAGTTCCTTTGCCGTCGTGCTGCATGGGCTCATCGGCGTCGGCGCCAGCGAAGCGCAGGCTGCCTCCGGGCTGATGGCGCTGTCGATCTCGATGGGCCTCTGCGCCATCGTCATCAGCGCCGTGACGCGGCTGCCGGTCAGCATTGCCTGGTCGACGCCGGGCGCCGCCTTGCTTGCGAGCGCGGGCATCGTCGAAGGTGGCTTTAATGCCGCTGTCGGCGCCTTTCTCGTCTGCGGCCTGCTCGTCGTCGTCGCCGGCCTCTGGAAACCGCTCGGCCGCCTGGTCTCCTCCATCCCGGCGCCGCTCGCCAATGCGATGCTGGCCGGCGTGCTGCTCAGCCTCTGTTTTGCCCCGGTCAAGGCGATCGCCTTCAATCCGCTTTTCGGCCTGCCGATCCTGCTCGCCTGGGCACTCGTCGGCAGCATCAACAAGCTCTATGCGGTGCCCGCCGCGCTGATCGCCTTCGTGCTGGTCATCACCTTCGGCGTCGAAATCCCGGCCGGCGCCTTTTCCGCCCTCTCCTCGGCGCTGGTACCGACCGTGGAATTCGTGATCCCGCAGCTCAACGTCGCGGCCATGATCAGCATCGCCCTGCCGCTCTTCATCGTCACCATGGCCTCGCAGAACATTCCCGGCATCGCCGTGCTGAAGGTCAACGACTATCACCCGGAGCCGGGACCGCTGTTTGCGACGACCGGCGTCTTTTCGATGTTGAGCGCCCCCTTCGGCGGCCATGCGGTCAATCTGGCTGCAATCACGGCTGCCATGTGCGCCGGCGGCGATTCCCATCCGGATCGCAACCGGCGCTACTGGTCGGCGATCAATGCCGGTGCCTTCTACATCCTCTTCGGCCTGCTTGCCGGCGTCGTCACGACCTTCGTCAGACTTGCGCCGTCGATTCTGATCGAGGCTGTGGCGGGCCTTGCCCTCGTCGGTGCCTTCGCCGGCTCCGCCATGGCCGCCTTTACGGACCCGAAGACCCGGGAGGCGGCCGCAATCACCTTCCTGGTGACCGCGTCCGGCGTCAGCTTCGGCGGTGTTTCCGGCGCCTTCTGGGGGCTGATTGCCGGCGGTGCCATGCTGGCGCTCGCACGTTTCACCGGTAAAAAGAGCTGAAACCGCGGCAAAGCTTGCATTTGCGGGGGATCTCGTCTATGGAGCGCCCGTCCGCGTAGACACCCTTGGAGGCAACGCGGATGAAGTCCTTGCGGCTTCAGTTCTTCCGCATGGCGGTCGAACTCTCCAGCATTAGACACAGAAAGGTCTATCCATGAGCCACGCATCCTACGAGCTCAAGGCCGAGACGCGCGAACGGGTTGGTAAGGGGTCCTCCCGTGAACTTCGTCGCAACGGTCTTATCCCGGCTGTCATCTACGGTGACAAGCAGGCCCCCCTTTCCATCGCGCTCTCCACCAAGGAAGTGACGATGAAGATCCACGCCGGCGGTTTCATGACCACCGTCGCAACCATCGACGTCAACGGCGAAAAGATCCGCGTCCTGCCGAAGGACTACCAGCTGGATCCGGTCCGTGACTTCACGATGCATGTCGACTTCCTGCGCGTCTCCAAGGACAGCCAGGTTACCGTTGCAGTTCCGGTTCACTTCGAAAACGAAGAGAAGTCCCCGGGCCTCAAGGCTGGCGGCGTTCTCAACATCGTTCGTCACGACGTCGAACTCAACGTTTCGGCAAACGACATTCCGGAATTCCTGACCGTTGACCTCTCCGGTCTCAAGGTCGGCGACGCCATCCACATCTCCAACATCAAGCTGCCGAAGGGCGCGACCCCGGTTATCACCGATCGCGACTTCACCATTGCAACGATCGTTGCACCGGCCGGTGGCGTGAAGGAAGAAGCCGAAGGCGAAGCAGAAGCCTGATTGGCCTCTGGGCGACCGGCGAAAGCCGGTCCCGCCGCACTTCATCGAAAGCCCGTCCCATTCGTTTGGGGCGGGTTTTTTGCATTGGCGGCTGCCCGCCGGCACCCGGCCGCATCGATGCCGCGCCCCACGAATTATCATGAAGCGATTTCAGCAACATTTAAGATTTTGATGATGTTCTGCTGACGGGGAAAATGGGCTTGTCTGAAGAGAATCCTGATATGAGATGGGTGGCAGCTGCTTCTGAGGCGTGCATGCGATGATGCACTCCGTGGAGAACCGGTTTATTGCGATTGTCTGCGGCGCGATGCTCGTCTTCATTGCCCCGCTGCTTGTACTCTTTCTCAGCATCTCCAGCGATCGCATTGCACGCGAGCGCCTGCACAACATCGAACTGTTGATGGCCGCGAGCGCCGAGGCGCTCGGCAAGCCCATCTGGGACTTTGACAGTGACGCCATCAAGCACATCGCCCGTTCGCTGATAAACGGCACCGACATCCTCTCCGTCACCATCCGCGACCAGTCCGGATCGATCCTCGCGCAGATGCCGCTGGGCGGCGTGTTGCCGAGCACCAAGGACCGGGTCCTCATCCTGCCCATTTCCTATCAGTCGGTCGATGGCATGAAAGAGGTCGGACGCATCGAAGTCAGGGTCCCGACGCCGGGTCTGCTGTCGCAATTCAGCAAGGACGAACTGGCGATTCTCGCCATCCTGCTTTTTGCGGTCGCGATCGTCTTTGCCGCTGCGCTCGTCGGCAATCGCTTTACGGTGATGCGCCCGCTGATGCGCCTGACCGCCGCGATCGAGGCTACGCGCCGGCTCGGGTCTCGCCACCGCGTCGACTGGACCTCCGACGACGAAATGGGCGCACTCGCCGCCAACTTCAACGAGATGCAGGACCGCCTCGAGCGCGAAGAGACCGAGCTGAAAAACGCCCATGAGCGCGTCACCGACATCTATAATCTGACGCCGGCGATGCTGTTTTCGCTGGATGTCGACGGGCGCCTGCTCGCCGTCAGCGACTATTGGCTGCTGGCGACCGGCTACAGCCGCGACGACGTCGTCGGGCGCGACTTCATCGATTTCGTCGATCCGCACTGGCACGAAACCTATCGCAGCCACGCCAAGACGATCGCCGTTGCCGATCACGCCATCCGCGAAGTGACCGTTCCCTTCCGCAAGGCGGATGGCGAAGCGATGACCGTGCTGATCCAGGAGACGAAGGCGACCGGCGAGAGCAGCCTGTCGCTCTCGGTCATGACCGACGTGACCGCACTGAAGCAGGCGGAAAGCCGCAACCACACCCAGGCGATCACCGATCACCTGACCGGCCTGTTGAACCGCCAGGGCTTCGAGGCCGCGCTCGACGAGGCGATCACCGAGGCCGACCAATGCGGCATGCAGCTCGGCTGCCTGTTCATCGACCTCGACCGCTTCAAGTGGATCAACGACAATTTCGGCCATGCCGCCGGCGACGAAGTGCTGCGCCAGACGGTCGAGCTCATACAGGCCGCCCTGCCGCCCGGCGACATCATGGCCCGGCTCGGTGGCGACGAATTCGCCATCCTGCTTTCCGATCCGAACGCCGGGAACCTTGCGGCCGATATCGGCGAGCGCATCGTCACGGCGCTGCACGAACCGATGGCGATCGCCGGCAACGAGCTTTTCGTCAGCGCCAGCGTCGGCATCGCCGTCTACCCGACTCATGCCGAAAACGCCTCCGACCTGCTGCTGAAGGCGGACATGGCGATGTATGCGCGCAAGCACGACGGCAAGAATGGCCTGCAGGTGTTCGACGCCGGCATGCTCGACGCCTCGCGCGAGCGCCACGAGATCGAGCAGTGCATCGAAGCCGGCCTGAAGGACGATCACTTCGAAGCCTGGCTGCAACCGATCGTCAGCCTCGCCGACGGGCAGATCGCCGGCTTCGAGGCGCTGATGCGCCTCAACCACCCGGAAAAGGGCCTGATGGCGCCCGGCAAGATCATCGGCATCGCCGAAGAAACCGGCATGATCGCCCGCATCGGCGACCAGATCCTTGAAAAGGCGATCCGCCATCTGGCAGCGATCTCCGAGCTCGACGGCACCCAGAACACCTATCTCGCTGTCAACTTCTCACCGCTGCAGTTCGAACTGACACTGCCGCACAAGCTCGCGGCCCTGCTTCTGAAGCATCATATCTCGCCGAGCCGGATCGTCGTCGAGATCACCGAAGCGGTGCTGATGCTCGACAATCCGGAAGTTCACTCGGTGCTGAAGCAGCTCAACGAATTCGGCTGCCGCATCGCGCTCGACGATTTCGGCACCGGCTATTCGTCGCTGAGCTATCTCAACCGTTTCCCGGTCGATATCGTCAAGGTCGACCAGTCCTTCACCCGGTCGCTGAGCTCCGGCACCGCCGATATCCGCCGCAAGAGCCGCATGCTGATCAAGGGCATCCGCACGATCTCGCACCAGATGGGCTGCACCGTCGTTGCCGAAGGCATCGAGACGAAGGAACAGTGGCAGCTGCTGCGCAAGCTCGGCGTCGATTGCGGCCAGGGCTATCTCTTCAGCCGTCCGATGCCGGTCGACCGGATGCTGGCCATGCTCGAAAGCGACTCCGAGGCAAAAGCAGCTTCCGCACCCAGCATGCGGGCATGAGTTCACCCACCTGGTTCCCTGGGGCGCGGGAGAGCTTTGGGGCCTAAGGTCGAGCACAGGCCGGGGATAGAAAGAAGGATCCGTCGCAAGGCGGACGCAGAAGAGGAGGAAAAGATGTGAAGGCGCTGATCGCAGCATTATTCCTTGGTCTTGCAACGACGGCCGAGGCTCAGACGATCAAGTTCGTCACCGAGGAGTATCCGCCTTACAACTTTTCGACCGGGGCCGGCCCGAGCGGTGCGGCCGTCGACCAGGTCAAGCTCATCATGGAGCGCCTGAAGCTGCCCTATACGATCGAGGTTCTACCCTGGGCGCGGGCTTTCATGCTGGCCGAGACCGATCCCGCCTATTGTGTTTTCACCACCGGCCACGACGCCGAGCGCGACCGAAACTTCCAGTGGGTCGAGCCGCTGCTGATCGACCACATGGTCATGGTCCGGCAGGCCGGATCCGCCATCGCGCCGGCATCGCTGGAGGACGCGCACCAATATACCGTGGGCACGCAGCGCGAGGATTTTTCGGCGTCCTATCTCAAGGAGCACCGCTTCCCCAAGATCGACTATGCGGCCAATCTCGACTCCAGCCTGAAAAAGCTGCTCGCCGGCCGGGTCGATCTTTTGATGACGTCCGAAAAGACCTTCGAAAGCATGCGCAGCGAAGGCAAACCGGTGGAGGCCGCGCTGGTGCTGGAAGGCAAGCTTTACGGCATCGCCTGCCATCGCGACTTTCCCCGCGATATCGTCGCCGCCATGCAATACGAACTCGACCGGCTGATCGGCAACGGCACCCAGGATGTGATCTTCAAGCAATATGGGCTCAAGCCCAATGCCAGCCTGCAGGCGGAGAAATAGGCGTTGACTTCCGGGGGGTGCGGTGTTTTTGGATGGCATCACCCCGAAATCATGAATGCGCAGCACCATGTTGATCATCGTAGGGCTTGGCAATCCAGGTTCGAAATACGCCGCCAACCGGCACAATATCGGCTTTATGGCGGTTGACGTCATTCACCGCCGGCACAGCTTTTCCTCCTGGTCGAAGAAGTTCAAGGCCGAGATCGCCGAGGGCGACATCGGCGGCGAGCGCGTCCTGTTGATGAAACCGCAGACCTACATGAACCTGTCCGGCGAAGCGGTCGGCGAGGCCATGCGCTTCTACAAGCTGCAGCCGAAGGACATCACCGTCATCTATGATGAACTCGACCTGCCGTCCGCCAAGGCGCGCATCAAGGTTGGCGGCGGCCATGGCGGGCATAACGGCATCAAGTCGATCGACGCCCATTGCGGCAAGGACTATCGCCGCATGCGGCTTGGCATCGGCCATCCCGGCGTCAAGGATCTGGTGCATGCCCATGTGCTCGGCGATTTCGCCAAGGCCGACCAGGCCTGGCTGGTGCCCCTGCTCGACGCCATCGCCGACAATGCCGACATGCTGGTGCGCGGCGAGGATTCCCAGCTTCTGAACAAGATCGCGCTCGCGACCGGCGGCAAGCCGGAGGCGGAAAAGGCTGAAGGCCCGAAGAAGCAGGGCGCGCAATCACATATCCGCCAGGCGCGCAATTCCGCCCAGCCGAAGAAGCTTCCGGCAACCGGCCCAATGGCCGACATGCTGAAGAAGATGTTCGGCTCGAAGAACGACTAGCTTCCCCAATCCGGAACGCGCCCTAGCTTGTGCAATCGAAACGGGTCAGATCGACCCGATGGCACAAGCCTGGAGCACGCCCGTGACCGACCCGGTGATTGACTGGCTTCTCGCATCGGATCCCGCAATTCGCTGGCAGGTGATGCGCGACCTGCTGGACGCCCCAGAGTCTCTATGGAAAGCCGAACGGGCCAAGGTGGAGACCGAAGGCTGGGGCGCCAGGCTTCTCTCGCATCAGGATGACGATGGGCAATGGGCGGCAGGCGCCTTCATTCCCGCCGGTTTCGACGCGCACGAGTGGACCGAGCACGGCCAGCCCTGGACGGCAACGTGCTTTTCGCTGTCGCAGCTGCGGGAGTTCGGTCTCGACCCTTCGTCCGATCGGGCCCGACGAACCGTCGACCTGATCGGCGCCAATTCGCGCTGGGACGAAGGCGGCCAGCCCTATTGGCAAGGCGAAGTCGAGGAGTGCATCAACGGCCGCACCGTTGCCGACGGCGCCTATTTCGGCGTCGACGTTTCGCGGATCGTCGACAGGCTCGTCGGCGAGGCGCAGGCCGATGGCGGCTGGAACTGCGAACGGGCAAACGGTTCGCTCCGGTCCTCCTTTGCCACCACCATCAACGTGCTCGAAGGCTTGCTTGCGTTCGAAAGGGCGACCGGTGGCACGCCACAGTCCAAGGCGGCGCGCCGGGCCGGCGAGGACTATCTGCTCAAGCGCCATCTCTTCCGCCGCTTAAGCACGGGCAAAGCCGCCGACGAACGCTTCCTGTGCCTCTGCCACCCGAGCCGCTGGCGATACGACATCCTGCGAGCGCTCGATTACTTTCGCGCCGCGACGCTCCTTTACGGTGCGGCACCTGATCCACGGCTCAGCGAAGCGATCGGCCATCTGCGTTCGAGGCGGCTCGAAAACGGCGCATGGCCACTCGACTGGCGCCCCGCCGGACGGGTGTGGTTCGACGTCGATGACGGGGTCGACGCCCCTTCGCGATGGGTGACGCTCAAGGCGATGCGCGTGCTCAAATGGTGGGACGCCCACTTGCCGTGAAGGCGGCGCGCCTCAGCGCAGTCCGTATCCATCCATTACCCGGGCCTATGGGCCGCCAGAAAGATCCGCACCGCCTCCGCCGCATGGGCTCGGAGCACCTCCGGCGTCGGAATGGCGCTGTCTCCGAGCAGCATGGCGTCATTTACCGGCCCGCCCATGACCAGCCAGTTGAAGAACCCGCCGGCGACCTCGGCGTCCTTCACCCGAATGTCGCCCTTCTCGCCATAGCGCCTGAAGGCGACCGCCAGCCGCCGGATCGAGCGCATCGGCCCGCGCTCGTGCAGCGCTTCGCCAAGCTGCGGAAACCGCTCCACCTCGGCGATGACGAGACGGCGAACCTGCATCAGCCGCGGCGTCATCACGATCGTCAGCAACTGCGTGGCATAGTCGAGCAGGAAGTCCTCGATCCGCTCGTCGCCATCGGGATCGGCCACCTGCTCCTGGAATTCGTCGCCTGCTCCCCCCGTCATGCTGCGCACGACTTCGAGAAACAGCGCCTCCTTGTTCTGGAAATGGGAATAAACCGTCTGCTTCGACACCTCCGCCGTCGCGGCGATCTCGTCCATGTTAGTGCCGAGAAAGCCGTGCTTGAGAAAGAGATCACTGGCTGCAGCCACGATCAGTTTGCGGGTGCGCTCCATGCGCGTCTTTGCGCCGTTGCTCAAACCTGCCCTCCCCCTGCCGTATCTCACCAAATCACTTGGCTTACAGAATAGGCCAGTCGGATTGACAAATCAAACTGGACGGTCCAGTCTAGTTAGTGAAGTCGGATCAGGAGATGGCCATGGCCAAACCACAGGAAAGACATCGCATTGCCGCCTGCCGCTGCGGGTTAGTTGCCTTTGAAGCCGCCGGCGAGCCGATCGTCGGCGCCGCCTGCTACTGCACCAGTTGCCGCACCGCCGGCGAGCGTTTCGAGGCCTTGCCGGAGGCGTCGCCGGTCATGGAAGCCGACGGCTCGACGCGGTTTGCGCTCTACCGCAAGGACCGGATCCGCTGCGTCAGGGGCAGCGACCTTCTGCGCGAACACCGGCTGACGCCGGAAGCGCCGACGCGCCGGGTCATCGCCAGCTGCTGCAACTCGGCCATATTCCTGGAATTCAAGGGCGGTCACTGGCTGAGCGTCTACAATCAGCGTTTTGCCCCGGACGAACAGCCGCCGCTCGAAATGCGCACGATGACGAAGGATCGCAAGGCCGGCGTCGAGTTTGCCGACACGCTGCCGAGCTACAAGACACATTCGGGCCGCTTCATGTGGCGGCTTTTGACCGCCTGGGCGGCGATGGGATTCAAGGCGCCGAAGATCGACTATGTGAAAGGCGAGGCCAATGGCATCCCAGGCTGAGAAGATCGAGATCGAAAACATCGTCTCGCCCGGCCACAAGTACCGCGTCGACCGGGTGAAATACGAGGCGATGCGTGAAGCCCTGCTCGCGGTGCTGCCGCCCTCAGCACCGGGCCTGAGCGTGGCGGACGCGAAGGAGCAGCTGCTGCCGTTGCTGCCGCAGGACCTTTTCCCCGGCGGAGCGAAGGCGGGCTGGTGGCTAAAGGCTGTACAGCTCGATCTCGAAGCCAAGGGCACGATCGAGCGCGAAGCGAGCAAGCCGCTTCGCCTGCACAGGAAGCCATGAGGCAGGCCGATGGCCGCCGGGCAGTTCTCCGGCTGCCACTCACTATTCATGAGGCCTGCTAGTCCTCTGGCTCGGTGGTGAAAAGCAGAGGGAAACCCGCTTCCTTGGCGAGATCGGTTGCTTCCTTGGCCTTGGTTTCGGCGATGTCGCGGGCGCAGACGACCACCACGCAGCTCCCCATCTTGTGGGCCGTCATCATCACCCGGTAGCCCGCCTCCTCGCTCATATGGAACACGGCCTTGAGCACGCCGACGACGAACTCGCGCGGCGTGTAATCGTCATTGAGCAGCATGACCCTGTAAAGCTTCGGCCGATCGAGCTTCGGCTTCACCCTTACTTTGACTTTTCTGGCAACCTCGTTGTCACTCATCGGAACCACCCCGTTGATGACAGATTGACCGGCACCACCGCGGGGCAGAACCGCCTCGGCGCACCGTCAGACGCACCGGCGCCGAAGGCGCACTATCCTACGGGCGCAGGTGCCGATCAAGCAAAAGCAAGCGCACGGACGCAGGCGGAGATCAGCGCCTCCCCCAATGGCCGACGAACATCGCTGCTGCTTGGTCATAGGAGCGGGCTTTTTCCAGCGCCGCCCTTGCTTCTTGCTTGCGCGCCAGCAACGCATGGAAGAAGCAATGCACGAAAAGCGGCGCGTCCGCTCCCTCCGGCGAGCCGTCAGGCGCAACGTAGAGGGCCGCCCCTCCCTTTTCGACAAAGGCATCGCCATAGCGCTTGCCACCGGTCTCGCAGCAGGTGCTGAGCACGATCTTGCCGTCAAGCCTGGCATGTTCGGCGATAACGGCGGGCGGCAGGCTGCCCTCGATGAGCATCGAGGTGTCGATTTCCTCGATGTATTCGCCAAAGACGAAGCCGTTCTCGTCGCCGTGGCCGGAAATGATCAGGTGCTGGTGAACGAGCTCGCCGCCAGCGAGCAAGGTCAGGAAATCGCCTGGTGTCCCCGTCAGATGCAGCGTGACGACGGCGCCCATGCTTTCGAGCGTCGCGCGGATCAACAGCGCCTCGAGTGTGTCGCCAATATCGACGACGGCAACCGGCACGCGCGGAAACAAGAACTTCTGGTCGATCAATGCGGGGCTCCTCAATTTCTTGGCCGCCGAACAGGGCCGGCGGAAATCCGAGCGCATATGCGGCCCGAAGAGCACGCGTTCAACGGCCTCGACCCCTTATTTACCGTGAACAGGGCCTGCGCCCTTGACCGGGGAGCGCCCTTCCCGCATAGCCACGCCAACGGAATTTTAAGATACGGACGAGACCCCATGGGCTTCAAATGCGGTATTGTCGGACTGCCGAACGTCGGCAAGTCCACGCTCTTCAACGCACTCACCAAGACGGCAGCGGCGCAAGCGGCCAACTATCCCTTCTGCACCATCGAGCCGAACACCGGCGAAGTGGCGGTGCCGGATCCGCGCATGCGCAAGCTGGCCGACATCGCGAAGTCGAAGGAAATCATCCCGACGCGCATCTCCTTCGTCGATATCGCCGGCCTGGTGCGCGGCGCGTCGAAGGGCGAAGGCCTCGGCAACCAGTTCCTCGCCAACATCCGCGAAGTCGACGCCGTGGTTCACGTGCTGCGCTGCTTCGAGGATGACGACATCACCCACGTCGAAGGCCGCATCAATCCGGTCGCCGATGCCGAGACGATCGAGACCGAGCTGATGCTCGCCGATCTCGACAGCCTCGAGCGCCGCACCGAGCAGACCCGCAAGCGCGCCGGCGGCAAGGACAAGGATTCGATGGCACAGCTTCCGATCATGGAAGCCTCGCTGAAGCTTCTGCAGGACGGCAAGCCGGTCCGCACGCTGCTTTCGACGCTCGATGCCGAAGAACTGCGTATCCTGCAGGGCCTCAACCTCCTGACCGCCCATCCGGTTCTCTATGTCTGCAACGTCGCGGAAAGCGATGCCGTCGACGGCAACGAACACACGCGCGCGGTTGCCGAAATGGCCAAGGCGCAAGGGGCGGAAAGCGTCGTGATCTCCGCTGCCATCGAGTCGGAAGTGGCGCAACTGCCGGAGGAAGAAGCCAAGGAGTTCCTGAGCGCGCTCGGTCTCGAAGAAGCCGGTCTCGACCGACTGATCCGTGCCGGCTACAAGCTGCTCGACCTCATAACCTATTTCACCGTCGGCCCCAAGGAAACGCGTGCCTGGACAATCCAGCGCGGCACCAAGGCTCCGCAGGCCGCCGGCGTCATCCACACCGACTTCGAGCGCGGCTTCATCCGCGCCAACACCATTGCCTTTGAAGACTACATCGCACTTGGCGGCGAAGTGGGCGCCAAGGAAGCCGGCAAGGCCCGCGACGAAGGCAAGGAATACGTCGTCCAGGACGGCGACGTCATCCACTTCCGCTTCAACACGTAAGACCTGTCGGTCTGATCCCGCACTCAAGGCGCGGGATCGGAGCGCATCAGAACTTGATACTACGGCGCGGCATGCAACCGCGCCGTTATCGTTTCCGGCAAGAGGTCGATGACCATGCGGCGCAGCCGCTGCCAGAAAATGCCGATGAACAAGACCGTTACCCCGACGACCGCAAGGGCGATGAAGGCGTAACTGTCGAGCGATGCATTGGTCTTGCTCAGCACGGTCCAGATCGCGCCGCCCAGCGACAACAGCCCCGATGTGACGAAGGCGCGGCGGTCGATGACGAGCCCGACCAGCATGAACACGGCGACGATCACAATGGCGGAAGTGGCCTGATTGAAGCTCGCCTGTCCGTCCCACCACGTTGCACCGCCATTGACCAGGAACACCAGTCCCATCAGCGAGTAAAGCAGAGCCGGCGCGGCTGCGAGATGCAGCCAGAAGGCGATGTCCGAACGGGTGGTGAGCCGCTGCGGGTCCGAAACGTCGTAGCGCATGGCGATCGCGAAGACAGCCAGTGCCCCGACGAGCAGGGTCAATGGAAGCAGCAGGACGTAATCGGGGTTGGCCACGTCGATACCGAGGGCCCTCTCGAATGCGAGCAGGACCGCCACCACGCAGGTGAGCGCGATCGACAGCACCAGACCGGCCAGCGCAAGCGGAACGCGATAGCGCCAGTAGAACAGCGCCAGCGGGATCGGGAAGGTCGCAACGTAGACCAGGGTGAAGGTAAGCGGGTGCCAGGTGTCCTCATGATCGTCCACCAGCCACATCGACGTCATTGCGACCCAATGGACGAGCGCGAGCGTCAGCACCACCGAAGGCAGCGCCAGACGCTGGCGCCGCACGAGAATTTCCGCAAGCACGAGAATGACCGGCAGCGTTGCAAGCGGACCGGTCAGGCCCCACAGGCCGATGAGCACGACCACGATGCCGATGGTGATCAGGATGTCGTGAAAGCCTCTGATAAAGCGCGGCTGTTCGCTGTCTTCCGCCGCCCGCGCATCGAGCGCGGCGTCGGCCCTGTCGGCCGCGGCATCCGATGCCGCCGGTCCGAAACGGAAGCCGCGATCAGCCAGATAGACTTCGAGATCGCGCACCTGATGCGCGGATATGATGCCTTTTTCGGCTGCGCCCGCGAGCGCTCTGTTCAGTTCGGTCACGCGCTTTCCTCAGTCAAGACACGAGCGGATGGGACGGATTATCAGCTGGTTGCATGGACAAGAGCCAAGCGCAACCGCGAAACGTCGCGAGCGACCTGCGATGTTGCGCATCTCCGCTCAAATCGATTCCGCTTCCGGAGATTATGCAGTAGGTAATGCGGCAACAAATCAGACGGGACAAGGCAAGCATGCTCTACTTCGAGGATTTTTCCGAAGGCCGGCGGTTCGACTACAAGCCGGTCGAGATGAAGCCACCGGAGATGATCGCGTTTGCCAACGAATTCGATCAGCAGCCGATGCACCTCGACGAGGAAGCGGGAAAACGCAGCATTCTTGGTGGTCTCGCCGCCTCCGGCTGGCACACCAGCGCCATCGGCATGCGCATGATGCTCGATGCCTTCATGGGAAATTCCACGTCCCAGGGCTCGCCCGGCATCGATTTCATGGATTGGAGGAAGCCGGTCATTGCCGGTGACGTGCTCTCGGGCTTCAGCCTCGTGCTGGAGGCGCGCCGTTCGAAGTCGAAACCCGATCTCGGCATCGTCAAATTCCGAAACGAAATCAATAACCAGGCCGGTGAACCCGTGGCGGTTTCCGAATGCTCGGTTCTCTTTCGCTGCCGCGACAAGGGCAAAGCCTGATGATGACGATGGAAGAATTCTACGCGGCCAAGAGCCGGACCGTGATCGGCAGCCTGACCTTTACGGCCGAGGACATCATCCGGTTTGCCACCGACTTCGACCCCCAACCCTTCCATCTCGATGCGGAAGCGGCGCGGCATTCGCTGTTTGGCGGCCTTTGTGCCTCGGGCTGGCATACCTGCGCCGGGTGGATGCAGTGCTTCGTCAAGTTCTGGCGAAACGAGCAGCGGCGGCTTGCCGCGGAAGGCCTGAAGGCGCCGAACCTCGGCCCCTCACCCGGATTTCGTGACCTGAAATGGCTGAAGCCCGTCTATGCCGACGACACGGTCACCTACTTCGTCACGTTTCTTGAAAGCCGGTCGTTTGCTTCAAAGCCCGGCTGGCGGGTCAACACGATCCTGTGCGAAGGCGAAAACCAGCACGGCGAAGCGGTGATCCGTTTCGAGAGCAAGGTCATCGAGTTTGTCTGACCGGACGAAACCGGCCAAACACCATCATTTCTTAAAATCGCCTTTCGCCGGGTGTACACTCTCGGGATAAAGGTTGCGCGCCCTTGGCCGCGCCCAAGCGGCTTGCGGGCAGCGACCATTGCTAGCGGAGGAGCGGCTATGGAAAAAACCCACGCCCGCGAACTGGCGGACGAGTATCTGCGTCTTGGCGGTCACCGTCGCGTCGTCATCGATGATAACGAAACATCGGTCAGAAGCTGGGAAGACGAGCCGCCGGAAGCCGAAAAATTCTGGCTCACCGAAGTGGAGACATTGTCGCCGGCAGCCCAGCGCGAAGTGCAATTGATGCTGCGGACGATCAACCGCATGTAGGCCAAGGGAAGGGCGCGGTTCCCGCACCCATCCCGCAACGACCGATCAGTGGCCCTCGAACTCGATCAGCGTGCGGACATTGACGCCGAGCGCTTCGAGTTTCTTGCGCCCCCCGAGTTCAGGCAGGTCGATGACGAAACAGGCGGCGACGATCTCGGCGCCCATCTGCTTCAGGAGCTTGGTGGCCGCTTCCGCCGTACCGCCGGTCGCGATCAGGTCGTCGACCAGGATCACCTTTTCGCCCGGCTGGATCGCATCCTTGTGCATCTCCATCTCGTCGACGCCGTATTCCAGGCTGTAGGCGATGCGCACGGTGTCGTGCGGCAACTTGCCCTTCTTGCGGATCGGCACGAAGCCCGACGAGAGCTGATGCGCGATCGCGCCACCGAGGATGAAGCCACGCGCCTCGATGCCGGCGATCTTGTCGATCTTGGTGCCGGCATAGGGATGCACCAGTTCGTCGATCGCGCGGCGGAAGGCGCGCGGATTGCCGAGCAACGTGGTGATATCGCGAAACATCACGCCCGGCTTCGGATAGTCAGGAATGTTCCGGATGGCGGCAATCAGTTCCGATTGAACGGTGGAGGTCATGGGCAAAAGGGCCTTTGCGTCTCTTGTTACCGCAAACCCATAACACCATCGGCCCGCTTGTCTATAACGGTTTCTTGTCGCGCGTTCGGCGGGAACAATTGGCCGTGCCGGGGGTTGATGCTACTCTGACCGTGCGGTCGCCCGACCGGCGCGCCGCGCTCTCGCATCAAACTTACACAGGGAAGGAAGCAACCATGCGCCTGTTTGAATGCGGTTCCCTCGTCCCGGGTTGCGAATGGCACACCCGCGCCGACAACGATGCCGAAATCGTGCGCCGCGTCGTCGACCACATGCGTGAAACGCATGGCGAGACCGTCATCCGCGAAAACATGATCGACAACATCAAGGCCCGGATCACCGACGAGTCCAAGGCGGCCTAGCCGTCCGGCCAAGGCGGCTTAAGCCGTCCGGCCACGGCGGCCTGATCAGGACGGCTGCACCATGGCTTCGAGCCGGGCGACGAGGTTTGCCCGGTCGAGATTGAAGTTGCGCTCGATCCAGACATTTTCGAGTTCGCCGAGGATTTCCCCCACACGCGGGCCGGCCGGCACGCCGGCCTTCAGCACGTCACCGCCATTCAGCGGGAAGCTTGGCCGCTTGAAGGCCTCGGCCCGCGCCAGGAGCCGCCGCAGCGAAGCGGTCTCGGACAAAAACGCCGGGTCGCCATCCGACTTGCGCCGCGCTGTTGAGAGCGCCAGTCGCAGTCTTACGACGATCCCTTCCACGCCCTGACGATAGAGCAGCCGATCGAATGCCGTGTCGACGGTCGTCGCCGGGACCGCAGGCGCCTTCGCCCAGCGGCTGAAATAGGCAGCCTCCGCCTTCGAGACACGCAGACGCTCTGCCATCGCCTCCAGACGCTCCTCATCCGGCGGCACGATCGCGGAAAGGCGCAGAAGCGGGTCCGGCTTCCAGCCGAAGGCCCGCTCGGCGGCAACGAGTTCCGGGATTGCGTCGATGCCCCATTTCTCGGTTTCCGGCAGGATTTCGGTGAGCACGCCGGCCTGGCGCATCCAGAGCAGCGCGCGGCCGGGATCATCGGCCGAAAGCAGCTTCTTCGTTTCCGCCCAGACCCGCTCGGCCGAAAGCGTTGCAAGCTTCGAGCGCGCACGGGCACAGGCACGCAAGCCGTCGGCATCCGGCCGGCCGCGGCCGTAATGGGCGAAGAAGCGGAAGAAGCGCAGGATGCGCAGATAGTCCTCGGCGACACGCTCGCTGGCATCGCCGATGAAGCGCAGCGTCCGCGTTTTGATGTCGGCGAGCCCCCCGACATCGTCGAAGACCTCGCCGCGGTCGTTGGCGTAGAGTGCGTTGATGGTGAAGTCCCGCCGCTCGGCATCGGCCTTCCAGTCGGTGCCGAAGGCCACTTCCGCACGGCGGCCATCGGTCGCAACGTCACGGCGAAGCGTCGTGACCTCATAGGGCGTGCCGCCGATGACGAGCGTCACCGTGCCATGGTCGATGCCGGTCGGCACCACCTTGATGCCGGCTGCCTTCGCCCGCTCGGCGACTTCGTCGGGGCGCCAGGTGGTCGCCATGTCGATATCGCCGGCCGGCAAGCCCATCAAGCTGTTGCGCACTGCGCCGCCGACGACCCGGACTTCGCCGCCGTCGACATTGAGCACATCGAAAACGCGACGCAGAGAAGGCGTCGAGAACCAGCCTTCGCCAGCAACCGAGGTCATGCATAAAGCCTTTCATAGAGCATGCGCAGAATTCCGGCGGTGATACCCCAGATGTTGCGGCCGCCATAGGGCATCCGGTAGAAATGCCGTTCCTCGCCCTGCCAGTGGCCACTGCCGCGATCGTGATTGCCGGGGTTCATCAGGAACGACAGCGGCACCTCGAAGACGCTTTCGACCTCTTCCGGGTTGGGCACGAGCTCGAAACCCGGCTTGACCACCGCCAGCACCGGGGTGATGCGGAAACCGGACATGGCCATGTAATGCGGAAGCCGGCCGATGGTTTCGACGAAGCGCGGATCGAGCCCGATCTCTTCCTGCGCCTCGCGCAACGCCGCCACTTCGACCGACCGGTCTTCGGGGTCCACGGCACCGCCCGGAAAGGCAACCTGGCCGGAATGCTTGCGCAGGCTAGTGGTGCGCTGCGTCAGGATAACCGTCGCATCGTCGCCATCATCGACGACAGGCACCAGGACCGCGGCATCCTTGAGCTTCAGCGTCTCCAGATAGGGCACGATGCCTGGATTGAGCAGGAAGTCGCCGTGCTCGCGCCAGGAGGTCTCGATCGGCCCACCCATCTGGGTCAGCGCCCGACGACGAAACTCGTCGGCTGAGAAGGGATGCGCATTCATCGGGAAAGCGCTTCCAGCTCGGCTGCCGGCATGATCGGGAAGACCGCACCGCCCGAGCGCACGCAGAACATCTCCGTGCCGTCGATCGCAAGCGTCTCGCCGAGCTCGACGATGTCATACATGACCGGCCGCGACACCAGGGCCTCCAGCCGCCCTCGCACATGCAGGTAAGGCTTCAGCTCGCGGTTCTCGCCATGGATGACGAAGCGCAGCGGATGCTCCGGCCCGGCTTCGACCACGTCGCCGACATTGGTGCGGAAGGTCAGGACCTGCCCCTCCTCCCCCTCGGTCACGCTCATCTCGACGGCGACAAAGGGCGCATCGACGATGCGGATGCCGACCTTTTCCACAGGCGTGACGAGATAGGTGCGCCCATCCTCGTCCTTGCGCAAAACGGTGGAAAACAGCCGCACCAAGGGCTGCCGGCCAATCGGCGTGCCCAGATAGAACCAGGTTCCGTCGGCGCGGATCTCCATGTCGATGTCACCGCAAAACGGCGGATTCCAGCGGTCCACCGGTGGCAGGCCGCGCGCTTTTTCGCCAGTCTGCCCGGCGGCACGCGCAATCAGGGCCGCCAGTCCGGCCGCATCGCCGGTTTGCTGAATTTCGGCTTCTGCCATTGTTCCGTCCCGTTTGACCTCGATTTTGCATCGAGACCTTTGATATCTCACGAGATAGTGCGTCGGCGCCGACTTGTCAGCCGTCCGGCAGGGTCTAAATTGGATTTTGGCGACTGAAATCCAGGCTACCGCATGATTCCTTGAATCGGGATCGATCTAAGGACAGGCGTCATGCGGCGGCTCAATATTACAGCGAGCCTGGCGCGCGCTATAAGGACGCGCGGCGCTGTAGGGGCGATTCGGTTTAACAACGGGCGACCGGGGAGTATGACCATGAGTGTGATGAAGGGCGCGGCTGACGCGATCGACGAGAAGGCGATTGTCGCTGCGGCCGAAAGTGCGCTGGGCGAAATCGCCCGGGTGCGTGCGGAAGTCGGCAAAGTCATCTTCGGCCAGGAAAGCGTCGTCGAGCAGACCCTGCTTGCCGTTCTCTCCGGCGGTCACGCGCTGCTCGTCGGCGTTCCCGGCCTTGCCAAGACGAAGCTCGTCGCCACGCTCGGCACCGTGCTGGGGCTCGATTCCAGCCGCGTACAGTTCACGCCCGACCTGATGCCGTCGGATATTCTCGGTTCCGAAGTGATGGACCAGGACGGGGCCGGCCATCGCTCGTTCCGCTTCATTCCCGGCCCCATCTTCACGCAGTTGCTGATGGCCGACGAAATCAACCGCGCCTCGCCGCGCACCCAATCGGCACTGTTGCAGGCCATGCAGGAGTATCACATCACAGTTGCCGGCGCCCGCAAGGACCTGCCGGCGCCCTTCCATGTGCTCGCGACCCAGAACCCTCTGGAGCAGGAAGGCACCTATCCCCTGCCCGAGGCGCAGCTCGACCGCTTCCTGATGCAGGTCGACGTCGGCTATCCGGACCTCACGGCCGAGCGGCAGATCCTGCTCGAAACCACAGGTGTCGGCGAAGCGACCGCCCACCCGGTCATCGATGCCGCCCGGCTGCTGCAGATCCAGAGCCTCATCCGCCAGATGCCGGTCGGCGAAAAGGTGGTCGACGCGATCCTTTCGCTGGTGCGCTCCGCCCGTCCGGGCAACGGTAATGCCGCGACCGACAAGAACGTCGCCTGGGGTCCAGGCCCGCGCGCCGGCCAGGCGCTGATGCTCTGCGCCCGTGCCCGCGCGCTCTACGACGGCCGTCTGGCGCCTTCGATCGACGATATCCTGGCGCTGGCCGAACCGGTGCTTCAGCACCGCATGGCGCTGACCTTCGCCGCCCGCGCCGAAGGCATGACCGTGCGCGACGTCGTCGCCGATCTGGTGAAGCAGGCCAGAGGCTGACGCATGGCCACCGTCGGGCACATAGTCTCGCGTACTCCCGCCAGTGAAGTGCTTTCACGAGCGCAGCAGCGCGCCATGCTCGTACCCGATTGCCTGGTCGAGGCGCGACGGATCGCCAACACCGTAATTTCCGGCTGGCATGGCCGGCGCAAGCGCGGCATCGGCGAGAATTTCTGGCAGTTCCGGCCCTATTCGGACGGCGAGAGCATGTCGCGCATCGACTGGCGGCGTTCTGCCCGTGACGACCATACCTACGTGCGCGACCGCGAATGGGAAGCCGCCCACACCATCTGGCTGTGGGCCGATCTTTCGCCGTCGATGATGTACAAGTCGAAGCTCGGCACCGTGTCCAAGGAGAGCCGTGCGCTGGTACTGATGCTGGCGCTCGCCGAAATCCTCGCGCGCTCGGGCGAGCGCATCGGCTGCCCGGGCATCATGGAGCCGGTCTCGGCGCGCAACGCCGCCGAACGGCTGGCGACCGCCATCATGCTGAGCCCACTTGCCGAGGGCCTGCCGGAAACCGGAATGATCCGCAGCGCCAGCGACCTCGTGCTGATCGGCGATTTTCTCGATCCTGCCGAAAAGATCATGGACCGCCTCGGCCCGCTGGCCAGACGCGGCCTGCGCGGCCATGTGGTCGAGATCGCCGACCCGGCCGAAGAAGTGTTTCCCTATTCCGGCCGGACCGAATTCACCGACCCGGAGACCGGCGAGAAGCTGACCGCCGGCCGCGCCGAAGTGCTGCGTGAGGACTATCAGCGCGCCTATATTGGCCGCCGCGACACGCTGGGCGTGACGCTGCGCCATCTCGGCTGGACCTTCACCCCGCACAAGACCGACCGGCCCGCCTCCGAGGCGCTCGTCGCCGTGCACACCTATCTCTCCGGCATGCCGGGACGCGCGACCCACGGAGGCCAGCTATGAGCGGCCTCGCCTTCCTCTTCACCAATCCGGCCATCCTTGCCGCCCTGGTTGCCCTGCCGGTCATCTGGTGGCTGCTGCGGATGACGCCGCCAAGGCCGTCGGCCGAAGTCTTCCCGCCGCTGCGCATCCTCGCGTCGGTGATGAAGCGTGAGGAGACCCCGGCGCAAAGCCCGTGGTGGCTGACGCTGTTGCGCATGCTGATGGCCGCCGCCCTCATCCTTGCGATCGCCGATCCGGTGATCAACCCGCGGCAGAACACGCTTTCGTCAGCCGGTCCGCTTGCCCTCGTCATCGACAACAGCTGGGCGACGGTCTCCGACTGGAACCAGCGGGTCGAAGCCGCCGCTGCGCTGATCGACGACGCGGAAGCCAAGGAGCTTCCCGTTTCGATCGTCTTTACCACCGACCGCCAGCACGACGCGACGCCCGCTTCCGCCGCCGCGGCGCGCGACCGCCTGGCCGCCGCCCAGCCGCAACCGCTGCCGGCCGACCGAGAGCGGGCACTCGCTGCCATGAAGGCCGCGCTTGCCGGCTCTCCGCCCGGCACCCTCGCCTTCCTCAGCGACGGCATCGAAGCGTCGAATGGCGGGACGATGCAGCAGATCGCAGAGCTCGGCGCTACGAATGTCCGCCGGGTCGAGGGCAATGCGGAAAGCGCCATCGCGCTGACGGCAGCGACCAACGAAACCGACGGAATGCGGGTTACCGCCTCGCGCCTGCCGCTCGGCGAGCCACGCGCCTATTACGTGCTTGCCCGTGACATTCGCGGCACGGCGATCGCCGAGGGCGAGCTTCGCTTCGCGACGGGCGCCACGACGGCGGATGCCTTGCTGAAGGCGCCCTTCGAGCTGCGCAACGACTTCGCACGTCTGACGATCGAGGGCCAGGCGACGGCCGGCGGCCTGCACTTGCTCGATGACGGCAACCGCCGTCGCCGGGTCGCGCTGCTCAGCGGCGAGGTCCATCAGTCGCAGCCGCTGCTTTCGCCGCTCTACTACATCAAGCGCGCGCTCGAGCCGCATGCCGACCTGATCGAACCCCGCGAAGAGGCGGTCGGCAAGGCAATCGCCGAGCTTCTGGCCCAAAATCCGTCAATCCTCGTCATGGCCGACGTCGGCCGTCTGCCGGACGAAAGCTACCCGCTGGTCACGCGCTGGCTGGAAAATGGCGGCATGCTGGTGCGCTTCGCCGGCCCGAGGCTCGCCGGCGCGCCCGCCGACGACCCGCTCGTACCGGTCGTGCTCCGGCAGGGCGAGCGTACGCTCGACGGCGCGCTTTCCTGGTCGGAACCGCAGCCGCTTGCCGATTATCCGTCCTCGAGCCCCTTTGCCGGACTGGAACGCCCGCGTGACGTCCTGGTAAAGCGCCAGGTGCTGGCGCAACCGACACCCGATCTCACGGAGCGGACCTGGGCCAACCTCGCCGACGGCACACCGCTGGTGACGACCGCCGAGCGCGGCCGCGGCCGCATCGTGCTCTTCCACGTGAGCGCCGATCCGAACTGGTCGAACCTGCCGATCTCCGGCTCGTTCGTCGACATGCTGCGACGGTCCATCCAGCTTTCGCGCGCCGGCGGCGTTGCCGGCGATCAGCCAAGCAAGGCGCAGACGTTGCCCCCCTATCGCCTGGTGAGCGCCCGCGGCGAACTGACCGGCGACACCGGCAGCGCTCGACCGCTCGAAATCGCACCCGGCATCGCGCCCACCGTTTCCGCCGACACGCCCCCCGGCCTCTACGGCTCGGAGGAAGGTTTCGTCGCCAACAATCTGCTGCCTGACGGCGGCAAGCTCACCCCGATTACAGGCAATCTCGTCGGAGCGCGGGCCGAAGGACTGGAGGGCGCCCGACCCTTCTCGATCCGACCCTACCTCTTCGGGCTGGCGCTGGCGCTCTTCGTCCTCGATACGCTGATCGTTCTCTATATGGCCGGCGGTCTCGCCGGGCTGCGCCGGCGCGCAGGCCGCGGCGCCGCGGCCGCGGCACTGGTCGCAACCCTTGGCCTTGCGACGCTCGGCCTTGTAGCCGCTCTCGCCCCGGCGATCGCACATGCGCAGGACAGCCAGCCGAGCGACGAGCAGACGCTGCAGCGGCTGGACACGACCCATCTCGCCTACGTCATCACCGGCGAGCAGGAGGTCGACCGCCTCTCCGAACAGGGCCTCATCGGCCTCAGCAACTATCTGACCTACCGGACGGCGCTCGAACCAGGAGCGCCCGTCGGCGTCGACCTCGAACAGGACGAACTGGCCTTCTATCCGATCATCTACTGGCCGGTTTCGGCCACCGCCCCGATGCCGAGCAGCCGGGTCATGAGCCGGATCGACGCCTATATGCGCAACGGCGGCACCGTGCTCTTCGACACGCGCGACCAGTTTTCCTCGCTGACACCGTCGGACGCCGGCGACAGTCCCAACGTGCAGCGCCTGCAGGCGATGCTGAGCGGGCTCGACATTCCGCCGCTGGAGCCGGTGCCCTCCGACCACGTGCTGACGAAGGCCTTCTATCTGCTTTCGAACTTCCCCGGGCGTTATGCGGAAAGCCAGCTCTGGGTCGAGGCCGCCCCCAATGACGACGAAGACCGCAGCAATCGCCCCGTGCGCGGCGGCGACGGCGTCACGCCGATCATGATCACCGGCAACGATTTTGCCGGTGCCTGGGCCGTTGACGTCAACGGCGCGCCGCTCTTGCCGACAGTGCCGCCGGATGAGATGCAGCGCGAATATGCCTACCGCGCCGGCGTCAACATCATGATGTATATGCTGACGGGCAACTACAAGGCCGATCAGGTTCACGTGCCGGACCTTCTGCAAAGGCTTGGACAGTGAGGGCCGATCGATGACCTATGGCTTTGCCCCGCTGATCCCGTGGATCTACTTTGTCCCGCTGCTCGCAATCGCGGCGCTGTTCATCGCCTATGGCCTCTGGCAGAAGGTGCGCGGCGCCTGGCTGCGCCTGGCCGCACTCGCAGCGCTCGGACTGGCGATCGCCAACCCCTCCATTTTCGTGGAGTTGCGCGATCCGCTCTCGACCATCGTCGCCGTCGTCGTCGACCGCAGCCAGAGCCAGCAGAACGGCGACCGCACCGCGCAGACCGATCGCGCCGTCGAGGGCCTGAAGGAACGGCTGGCGGCCATACCGCTGATCGAGCCGCGGATCATCGAGGCAAACACCGATCCGGCAGATGTCTCACCGTCGACCAATCTCTTTGGCGCGCTTGCCTCCTCGCTGTCTGACGTTCCCCCGGCGCGCATCGGCGGCGCCATTTTCGTCACCGATGGCCAGATCCACGATGTGCCCGATGTCGCTCGCGCGCTCGGTTTCGACGCGCCCGTGCACGGGCTGATCACCGGCAAGCCCGATGAATTCGACCGGCGTGTCGAACTGATCAACCCGCCGCGCTTCGGCATCGTCGGTGAGGAACAGAAGCTCTCGTTCCGGGTGGTCGACGACGGGGCGGCACCCGGCGGCAGCGCCGAAGTCACGATCCGCCTCAACGGCAACGAGATCGCCCGCGAGCGGGCCGAGCCCGGCACGGACGTCCCGTTCGCCTTCAACGTTCCGCGCGGCGGCAACAACGTGCTCGAATTCGCCGTCGATGCTGTTCCGGGCGAAGTGACGACGGCCAACAACCGCGCGGTCCACGTGCTCGACGGCATTCGCGAGAACCTGCGCGTGCTCTTGGTCTCCGGCGAGCCGCATGCCGGTGAACGCGCCTGGCGCAACCTCTTGAAATCCGATGCGGCCGTCGATCTCGTACATTTCACCATTCTGCGTCCGCAGGAAAAGCAGGACGGCACACCGATCAACGAGCTATCGCTGATCGCCTTTCCGACGCGCGAACTCTTCGTCGACAAGATCAACGAGTTCGATCTGATCATCCTCGACCGCTACCAGCACCGCGGTCTGTTGCCGATCCTCTACTACGACAACATCGCGCAATATGTGGAGAACGGCGGCGCGCTGCTGATCGCGGCAGGTCCCGAACATGCCGGCGACGATTCGATTGCAGCGACACCGCTTGAGGCAGTGCTGCCGGCCGCGCCGACGGGCGTCATGAACGAAAAGGCCTTCTTCCCGCGCCTGTCGGAGGAAGGAAAGAAGCATCCGGTCACCCGCGGTCTGGAAGGCTCCGACAGCGAGCCGCCGCATTGGGGCCGCTGGTTCCGCACCGTCGACGTCAACCGACCGCAGGGCCATACGGTCATGGAAGCGGCCGACGGCAAACCGCTGCTGGTGCTCAACCGTGTCGGCAAGGGCCGCGTCGCCATGCTGCTCTCCGATCAGGGCTGGCTCTGGGCTCGCGGCTTCGAAGGCGGCGGACCCCACGTGTCGCTCTATCGCCGCACCGCCCATTGGCTGATGCAAGAGCCCTCGCTCGAAGAAGAGGCGCTAACGGCACGCGCACGCGGCCGGACACTCGAAATCACCCGCCAGACGATCGATGGCGATCCGGGTCCGGTGACGCTGGTCGCTCCCTCCGGCGGGAAGCAGGACGTCAAGCTGACCGAACGCCAGCCGGGCCTCTACTCGGCCGAAGTCGCCACCACGGAAACCGGGCTCTTCGAGATGTCGAACGGCGACCTCACGGCTCTTGCCCATGTCGGCGACCCCAACGCTCCGGAATTCAAGGCCGCGATCTCGACCGAGGACAAGCTGCGTCCCTGGGCGGAAAAGACCAAGGGCATCGTGCGGCGCCTCGCAAGTGCCGATGGACCGCTCGACCTGCCCACGGTTCTGCCGGTCAGGGGCTCGATCCGAGCGGCAGACGACCAGCGGCTCTCGATCCGCATGACCGACGAAACCGTGCTGAAGGGCGTCAATTCAGTGCCGCTGTTTACGGGCTTCCTTGGTCTTGCGGCGCTGCTGCTGCTGATTTCCGCCACCTGGTATCGTGAGGGACGATGAGCGACAGCACCATCGTCGTCAGCGACCTTCGCGACGCACCGCATTTTTTCGATGCCGTGGCCGACCGCGTCTGGCGCGCCTGGTGGGAACCGCATGGCTTTCCGCTGGAACACATTACCGGCCTGCTTCAGGCGAGCCTTGCCGACGATGCCGAGCCGCTGTGTCTGGTGGCGCATGCCGGCGACCGTTTCGTCGGCACCGCCTCGGTCATCGCCTCCGATCTTGAGGAGCGACCGGATCTCACGCCGTGGGTTGCTGCCGTCTGGGTCGATCCGCCGTTCCGCGGGGCAGGTATCGGCGGCGACATCGTGCTGAAGGCAGCGCAGGCGGCGCTCGATACCGGCGCCGAAGCCGTGCATCTTTGCGCCCTCTCGGGCAAGCGCGCCTTCTACGAGCGTCTCGGCTGGCAGCTCGACGAGACGGATGTCGGCGAAGACCGCCTGGATGTCTTCAGCATGCGCCGTGTCGAAAGGTAAAGGTCGATGTTCGTCGTCACCGACGCCCCGCTGCCCGAGGCGATCGAAGCAATCGGCAACGGTCTTGCAGCCTTCAACGCCGCCGACGTCGGCCCGTCGGAGCGACGCCCCCTCGCCGTCCTTGTCGGCGGCCCCGAGGCACAGGGAGCCCGCGGCGGCCTGAACGGCTACACCGGCTGGGGCTGGCTATTCGTGCAATGGCTGTGGTTACCGGAAGATCTTCGCGGACAGGGGCTTGCCGGCAAGTTGCTCCAGGCGGCCGAGGACGAAGCGCGCAATCGCGGCTGCCACAGCGCCTGGATCGACACCTTCAACCCGCAGGCCCTGCGCGCCTACGAGCGTCAGGGCTATGCGGCCTTCGGTGAACTGCCGGATTTCCCTGTTGGCCGAACCCGGGTGTTTCTGAAGAAATCGCTCGTCGCGCGATAAGGTCCGGGATCAGACGGCCAGCGGCAACGCAATCGGCTCCGCCTGCATCAGCCTATCATCCCGCCAAGCGATAACGCCGGCAAGTCCGGCATGCACACCCTCTGCCATTGGCACGACGAGCACCCGCGCCGGGTCGACCGGCCCAGGGAACTCGAGTGCCGCGTAACGCACCTTCTCGAAGCCGAGCGGCTGGTAATAGGGCGGATCGCCGACAAGGATCACCGCGTGTGAGCCCTTGCGCCGCGCCGCCTCGACCGCGATGCGCACCAGTTCCCGGCCGATGCCCTGGTTCTTGTGCGACGGCCTGACGGCGAGCGGTCCGAGCAGGTGGCCCTTGATCGAGCCCGCCATGACCGGCGTCATCCGGACCGATGCGATCGTCTCGCCATTGTCGGCGCAGATGAAGGACAGCGACCGGTCATGCGGCCCCTGCTCGCGGATGCGCGCGGCCGCCCGGGCAAACCGGCCGGGGCCGAAAGCTTCTTCGTTGATGATTTCGATGGCTGCGTCATGGGACGCGTCTTCGGTCAGATAGACGAGATCGTGCTTTTTCATGAGATCGAGAAACCAGGCATGCGAACAGACATAGGGATGGCTTCGCCCGATGAGGGCGTTGGCAGCATCAGCGTCGTCGCAGGTTTCCCGAGAACATCATCTGTGCGGATTCTTCCAGACACGAAAAAAGTTGTGAAATCGCCGATAGCAGAAATTTGCCCTCTGTCAAAGCCTAAAACGCACTGTTCCGATTTCGCCACCTATCGAATGTCGCTGGAAGCGCTATCTATTGACGCAACGATCACGAAGGAGTTTGTCCGATGGGCAGGTTGGTGGATGGCGTCTGGCAGGACGTCTGGTACGACACGGTGGCAACGAACGGCCACTTCAAGCGCAGCGCTTCGCAGTTCCGCAACTGGGTGACGGCGGACGGGTCGGCCGGCCCGAGCGGCGACGCCGGCTTCAAGGCCGAGGCCGATCGCTATCACCTCTATGTTTCGCTCGCCTGTCCATGGGCCCATCGTACGCTGATCTTCCGCAAGCTGAAAAAGCTCGAGGACCTGATCTCCGTTTCCGTGGTCGATCCGCTGATGCTCACCCAGGGCTGGGAATTCAAGGACGGCGGCATCGGCACCGGCGATCATCTCTTCGGCTCGAAGGCGCTGTGGCAGGTCTATACCCGCGCCGATGCCAACTATTCCGGCCGCGTGACCGTGCCCGTCCTCTGGGACAAGAAGCAGAACACCATCGTTTCGAATGAATCCTCCGAGATCATCCGGATGTTCAACTCCGCCTTCAATGGCCTGACCGGCTCGACGCTCGATTTCTATCCGGAAGAGCTGCGCGGCGAGATCGATGCGATGAACACCGACGTCTACAATGACGTCAACAACGGCGTCTACAAGGCAGGCTTTGCCACCACGCAATCCGCCTACGAGGAAAGTGTGACGGCACTCTTTGCCCGGCTGGACAAGCTGGAAGAGCGCCTCGGCTCGCACCGTTACCTCACCGGCAGCCGCCTCACCGAGGCCGACTGGCGGCTATTCACGACGCTGGTGCGCTTCGATCCTGTCTATGTCGGCCATTTCAAATGCAACATCCGCCGGATCGCCGACTATCCGAACCTCCAAGGGTATCTGCGGGAACTCTATCAGGTGCCAGGCGTGGCCGAGACGGTCGACATGCGCCACATCAAGGAGCACTACTACCGCAGCCACACGACCATCAACCCGACCGGCGTCGTGCCGGTGGGCCCGGTGCTCGACCTCACCGCCCCGCACGGCCGCGAGGCGCTGTAACACTGCACTGAAAGGGCAATTGATCGCTACCAGTAGCGATCGATTGCGATGCCGCCGGCAAGTTCCGCAAGCCGGCGGCATGTTGCCGGCGTGGTGTCGTCAGGCAGCGCGTCCAGTGCGAAGAAGCCACTTTCGGAAATCTCGAGATCGGGCGTTTTCGGCGCGCTCTGGCTGACACCGTCACAGCGGTAGAAGACGACGTGGTCGCGGCGGCTCGTGCGCCTGTTGTAGTAGACCTGGATGAGCACTGGCGGCGCCGAAACTTCGAGGTTCCCCTCCTCGCGCAACTCCCGCAGCAAGCCGTCGATCGAGGCCTCGTCGCGGTCGAGCCCTCCGCCCGGCAGGTGCCAGCCCGGCAGGTAGGAGTGGCGGACGAGGAAAACGCGGCCCTCGCCATCGAAACAGGCCGCCCGCACACCCATCGTCATGCCGCGTGCAACAGCGTAGTAGCCATGCGCAAGCCACATCAGCAGCCGGAGATACCAGCGCCGCATCTCCGGTGGCCGATCCTGTTCCAGGCGTTTTTTCCTTCCTCGTCCCGGCCACACGCGATTCATCGGGCGACCTGATTCCCCTCGGCCGGAATATGCGCTAGACGGGGTCGATGTTCAAACTCGCCCATATTTCCGACGTCCACCTCGGGCCCTTGCCCGAGCTATCCCTCAGGGAACTCGCTTCCAAGCGCATCACCGGTTTCGTCAACTGGCACCGCAACCGCAGCCGCCATCTCTTCACCGGTACGCTCGACACCCTGCTGGCCGACATCGAGAAGAAGGATCCGGACCATCTGGCGATGACGGGCGATCTCGTCAATCTCGCCTCCTCGCTCGAGATCAAGGCGGTGACAGAATGGCTGGAGGATGCGGGCAAGCCGGAAAACATCTCCGTCGTTCCGGGCAACCACGACGCCTATGTTCCGGGCGCCTACGAGAAGACCACCCGTGCCTGGTATCCCTATATGCGCGGCGACGATGCGCCGGCGCATTGGCATGACCGGCACCGCTGCTTTCCCTACATGCGCGTGCGCGGCCCGGTGGCGCTGATCGGCTGCTCGACCGCCGTTGCGACCCCGCCCTTTGCCGCCAGCGGCTATTTCGGCCAACGCCAGGCCCGCGCCACCGTCAATCTGCTGCGCCAGGCCGGCGAGGCTGGCCTCTTCCGCATCGTCATGATCCACCATCCGCCGATCCGCGGCGCGACCTCGATGCACAAGCGCATGATCGGCATTCGCCGCTTTGCTGCGACGATCTCCTCCGGCGGCGCCGAACTCGTGATCCACGGCCACACGCACCTCAACACTGTCTATTGGCTGAAGGGCCAGCATGCCCCTGTCCCGGTTGTCGGCATCGCCTCGGCCTCGCAAGGTCCTGGCGGCCACAAGCCGCCGGCAGCCTACAACCTGTTCACCGTCGCCGGTGAAGCCGGAAACTGGCACCTGACGCGCGAGCGCTACGCCCTGAACGACGATGCCACCACGGTGTCGCTCGCCGAAACCACACGCTTCTAGCCGAACGCAGCCTCCCTCCGCAGAAAATTCATCGCCCGGCGAATAAACCCCGGCCCTGCTGCGTCATACTCCGGTCCGCCGCCGCATGGCAGCGCGCCCGCCTCTGCGCGAATGCAGGACACGCAGTCGTTTGAAACAGCGCGAGGCTTTCGCGGTCATGCGCCAGCAATGGGAGATGGCATGATGAACCACAAGAACCTCGTTTTCGCCCTGTTTGCCGCCGGGGCAACCAGCTTCATGGCGCATGCGGTGATGGCCGCCGGCGAGGATACGAGCGAACCGCCGAAGAAAACCAAGACGACCAGCGAATGCACCGACGGCAAGGTGTGGGACGCCAAGAAAAAGGCCTGCGTTGACGCCAAGAAGAGCGACCTTGGCGACGATATCCTGTTCCAGGCTGCCCGCGAACTCGCCTATGCCGGCCAGTATGAAAATTCGATCAGGGTGCTCGGCGCCGTCAAGGACCAGCAGAGCGCCCGGGTGCTCAACTACCTCGGCTATGCCAACCGCAAGGCCGGGCGCATGGAACTCGGCATGCAGTACTACAAACGCGCGCTCCAGGCTGACGAGAACTACATCCTCGCCCGCTCCTACATGGGCCAGGCGCTGATCGAACAGGGCCGCGTCGAGGAAGCGCGTGTGCAACTCGTCGAGATCCGCGACCGCGGCGGCGAAAACACCTGGGCTTACCGCGCCCTGCTGCAGTCGCTCGGCGGCGTCCGCCAGTACTGACCGGGCGGTAACATGGACGGGCGGCGCCAGGCGCCGCCCTCGATCCGACGTGCCACAGACACGGACTGGGACGCTAGGTTTTCTTCGACCCGCTTGCCGCCGGCCCGTTCTTTTTGGGCTCGCTTGCCTTGGCTGCATTTCCCTTCGCCCCGCCTGCTGAGGGACCGCCTCCCGTCGTGCCGTCAGCAATCGACTTTGCCTCGTTCTTCTTCTCCGACCATTCCGGCGGCAGGCCGAGCGCGCCGCCAGCGATGCCGCCGAGACCGGATCCCTTGCCGAACACGGCGCAATCCGGATCGGTGGGTTTGCCGGTGACGGCATAGGCGACGCTGTTCTTGACGTTCTTCATCGACGGCAGCTCAAAATCGGCCTTCATCGGGTCACCCGATTTTTCGAGCAGCGCACTGAAGTCGCTTGAGAAGTCGCCTGCAAGCTCGAAGGCGTCGGCGGCCGTCGAGGCGCGGGACCCGTTGGTGAGGATGTTGGCGCCACGCGCCCATGCCAGCCCGGCGATCTGCTTGCCCATTGGGTCGAATGCCTCCGCCTCGACCGCGAGACTTCCAAGGCCGATGGGAATGCGCGGAACCGGGATCGGAGCGACGGCCGAGGTGACGGTCGACACGCCGGCGACGAATGCATTGGTCGATTTGACCTTGCTGATCACGGAGCGCACCGCCATGTCGGCGGGCTTGGAGATCGGCACGACGTCGAATTGCTCGCTCAGGGCTTCGCAGAGCGACCGGTCGATCGCCGTGGCCACCAGCTTCTTTTGCGGATCCCCGAGCTTGTCGAGATCCGCGGTGGCGGCAAAGGTCGTCGGGATCACATGCACCGTCTTGACGTTCTTGGTGGCAGCAGAATCCACCCGGTACTTCGTCTTGGTCACCATCCCGTCGCTGGCAACGAAATCCTTGTAGGACGATAGAGACCCCGTTTCCATGACCTGGGCGCTCTGGCAGGCGGCGAGCCCCGCAAACAAAGGCACCAGCGCTGCCGTGCGAATGACGGCCGCACCTCCCCGAATGCGGCGTCCGCCACAATGTCTCCCGACAAACCTGACAATACTCATGCCATTGCGATGCTGTGCGTTCATTGGCGTATCCCCGACGTCGACCTGCAGTTGTGCATGAGGTCCGGCCAGATTCGGGCCGAACTTTGACGCGATCTCCGGCCACCATTGCAGTTAACGGTAACGAAGCGCGTGATTAACGGCCGCGGGCAAGCGAAAGCTTTTTGGGAAAAGGCGCCATGAAGCAGCAGAATTTGCTTTCCGTTCCGGGACTTCCCTTGCAGACTAAGGAGCAAATGTTTCATATCATCCGCTCGTGCGCAGCACGGCGAATAAATGCATGATCCGGCACGTTTCATTGGAAGAGAAATGCGTCCAGCGGCAGAAACGAAGGACTTCAGACGCGACTTGGTCAGCCTGCTGCCCAAATTGCGCCGTTTCGCGATGACGCTGACGCGCAATGCCAATGACGCCGACGACCTCGTCCAGGAAGCCTGCGAGCGCGCGATCACCCGCAGCCACCTCTGGAACGGAGAGGGCCGGCTGGAAAGCTGGGTCTACGCGATGACGCGCAATCTCTGGGTCGACGAAATCCGCAAGCGCAAGGTTCGCACCGGCAGCGGCACCGTCGATGCGCTCGGACATGACGAACTCAGCATCGAGCCGTCGGCCGAAAAAGCCGTCTACGCCAATCAGTTGCAGAAGATGATCCTGTCGATGCCCGAGGGGCTGGCGAGCGTATTCCTGCTGGTCAATGTCGAAGGCCACAGCTATCGCGAGACCGCCGATATCCTGGGCATTCCGATCGGCACCGTCATGAGCAGACTGTCGACCGCGCGCCTCAGGCTCGCGGCGATGATCTCAGAGAATACCGAAAGGAGGGCCTGACCGTTGCAACAGACAAGGGGTCAAGCGCTCGAAGTGCGCCTTTCTGCCTATATCGACGGCGAGATCGGCGAAGCTGAACGAACCGAACTCGACGCGATTCTCGCCCGCGACGAGGACGCCAAGGCGTTGTTCGAGAGGCTGAAGGCCGGCAGCAGCTTCGGCGATACCGCCTTCGAAGATTTCCTGCACGATCCCGTGCCGCTCGCTCTTGTCCGGCAAATCAAGCAGGGTCCAGGGGTCAATCCGAAGACCGAGCGGATTGCGGCAACGACGACCACTGTCCGGCACGCGCGGGTCTGGCCGCGCATGCTTGCCGCATCGGTGGCCCTGCTGCTGCTCGGCGGCGGCGCCGGCTTCATCGTCGGGACGGCGAACAGCGGGAGCGAGCCGACCAAGCTCGCCGCAGCGCGTGGCTGGCTCGACGACATCGCCGACTATCACCGCATCTATTCGCGGCAGAAGGAGCATCTGGTCGAGGTCCCGGCGACAGAGGGACCGAAGATCGAGACCTGGCTTGCCGCAAGCGTCGGCGTTCCCTTCAAGGTCCCGCAGCTTTCCGGCAAGGGCCTGACCTTCGAGGGCGCGCGGCTGCTCGTCGCCAACGGCAAGCCCGTGGCGCAGCTCGTCTACCGAAGCACCGAAGGCGAAATCTTCGCGATCTGTTTCCTCAAGAACACCACCGGCCCGCAGGCGGAGCAGTTCGACGAGAGCATCCGCGACGATCTCGGCATGGTCTCCTGGCAGCGAGGCGGCGCCTCTTTCGTGCTCGTCGGCCCGTCTTCCCATGTCGGCATCCAGGACATCGCCGAAGCCGTCGCCGCGACGATCTGAGATCGACGGCATTCCCCTACCCCTGAAACGAAAAGGCCGCGCCGGGTTTCCCCGACGCGGCTTCATTCGTCACGCTGAAGTGTATCAGCCGCGCTTCATCTCGAGTACGCGGTTTGCCGCCGAAACGATCGCTTCGAGCGAGGCGGCAACGATGTTGGTGTTGATACCGGCGCCGAACAGCTTGCCACCCGGGTGCTCCATCTCGACATAGGCGATCGCGGCTGCGTTCGAGCCGTGCTGCAGCGAGTGCTCGGAGTAATCCGCAACCGAGAGGTCGATGCCGAGATAGATCGACAGCGCATTGATGAAGCCGTCGATCGGGCCGGTGCCCTTGCCTTCGATGCGCTTGACCTCGCCATTGTCGGTGATCTCGGCCGCCACCACGCGCACGCCCTTGTGCTCGCCCACCGGATAAGTGTGATGGTCGACGAACTTGATGCGCGCGCCCGGCTGCTCGACGTAGCGCTCGATGAAGCGCTCGTAGATGCGCTTGGACGGCAGCTCCTTGCCTTCCTCGTCGGTGATGCGCTGGATGTCCTCGCGGAACTCGACCTGGAGGTTGCGCGGCAGGTTGATGCCGTAGTCTTCCTGCAGGATGTAGGCGATGCCGCCCTTGCCCGACTGCGAGTTGATGCGGATGATCGCCTCGTAGGAGCGGCCGACGTCACGCGGATCGATCGGCAGGTACGGCACTTCCCAGAGCGGCTTGTTGGCGGTCTTGATCGCCTTCATGCCCTTGTTGATCGCATCCTGGTGCGAGCCGGAGAAGGCCGTGTAGACCAGTTCGCCGACATAAGGATGGCGCTCGGGAATGACCATCTGGTTGGAGTATTCGTAGACTTCCTTGATCCGCTCGATATCGGAGCAGTCGAGCTGCGGATCGACGCCCTGCGTGAACATGTTCAGCGCCAGCGTCACGATATCGACGTTGCCGGTGCGCTCGCCATTGCCGAACAGCGTGCCTTCGACGCGGTCGGCGCCAGCCATCAGGCCCAATTCGGTGGCGGCGATGCCGGTGCCGCGGTCGTTGTGCGGGTGCAGCGAGATGATCAGGCTTTCGCGGTTGTCGAGGTTGCGGCACATCCATTCGATCTGGTCGGCATAGATGTTCGGCGTCGCCATCTCGACGGTCGAGGGCAGGTTCAGGATCAGCTTGTTGTCTGGCGTCGGCTTGACGATCTCGGTGACCGCGTTGCAGATCTCCAAGGCCACTTCGAGTTCGGTGCCGGTAAAGCTTTCCGGCGAATACTCGAAGCGGTAGCCGCCGCCGGCCTTGGCCGCCATGTCGGTGATCATCTTGGCGGCGTCGGTCGCAATCTGCTTGATGCCGCGCACGTCCTTGGCAAACACCACACGGCGCTGCAGTTCACTCGTCGAATTGTAGAAATGCACGATCGGTTGGTGCGCACCTTCCAGCGCTTCGAAGGTGCGGGTGATCAACTCGGGCCGGCACTGCACCAGCACCTGCAGCGACACATCCTTGGCGACATTGCCTTCCTCGATGCACCAGCGGGCAAAATCGAAATCGGTCTGCGAGGCCGAGGGGAAGCCGATTTCGATTTCCTTGAAGCCCATGTCGAGCAGCAGCTGGAACATGCGGGCCTTGCGATCGTGCCCCATCGGGTCGACCAGCGACTGGTTGCCGTCACGCAGGTCGACCGAGCACCAGATCGGTGCCTTGGTGATCGTCTTCGACGGCCACGTGCGGTCGGTGAGCGCGATCTGCGGATAGGCCTGGTACTTCACCGCCGCTTCCGGCATGCCAATTTTAACGGGATGGGATTTCTGGATCATTGCAGCTTCTCTTCATCACTGGACGTCCTGGCCGCCTTGCCATACCCGATCGGGGATCGGATTGCGATGGCTAATGCCGCGCCGAACGCGCCTTTATCCTAAAACACTTGATGGGGTCGAGGAGCATCCGCCGGCGTGGCTTTTCGGCCGCCGGGCGCTCCTCAGCGAACCCGGCAACCGCGAGTAAGGCCGAGAAGAAGAAGCGAGGCGAAGGCGCGCGACGGCGCACGATTGGTATCGTGTCCGGCGGGGATCGAGGCGATCCGATATGCGTCAGCCTTGGTCATGCTCAAAGCCTATACACGGCTTGCCAGAGTGGAGCAAGCCACGCGATGGCAAGGATCACCGCAAAAAGAAAAGGGCACCGGCGAAATGCCGATGCCCTCCAAATCCTTGACTTGCTTGCGAACTCAGATGTCCGCAGCAGACGAGATGATCCGCGAAACGAGGCCGTAGGACTTCGCTTCCTCAGCGGAAAGCCAGTAATCGCGGTCCGTGTCCTTGGCGATCTTCTCGACCGGCTGGCCGGTTGCGTCGGCGAAGATCTTGTTCAGGCGATCGTTCATCTTGATGATTTCGCGTGCCTGGATCTCGATGTCCGACGCCATGCCGCGGGTGCCGCCCGACGGTTGGTGAAGCAGGAAGCGAGTATTCGGCAGGCAAATGCGACGCTCCTTGGGAGCGCCGACAAAGATCAGCGCGCCGGCGGAAGCGACCCAGCCGGTGCCGATGGTCCAGACCTTCGGCTTCACGAACTTGATCATGTCGTGGATGCTGTCGCCCGATTCGACATGGCCGCCCGGCGAATTGACGAAGATGCGGATGTCTTCGTCGCTGGCGGCGGCAAGCGCCACGAGCTGCGAGCAGACCTTCTGCGCCAGTTCCTGATTGATCGACCCGTAGATGAAAATCGAACGCGACTTGAAAAGGTTCGCCTCCGTTTCCTTGCCGAGCGGCAATTCGGTCTTCTTGTCGTCCTCGTCGTCGTTCATCATCCGTTTTTCTCCGGCGTCTCATGAAGTCTTCAGTCAAAGTCAGATAATGCGACTCGACCCCGAAGACAATGCAACAAACCGAAGCGGCGACAAAGCAGCAAGGTCGACTATGCTTATGGTAAAAACACCTACCGCCAAATGCCGTATAGACAGGGGGACGGAGGCCAATAAGATCGGTCGCGTCAAACACTCAAGAGTGGGGCCAGCCTCCCAGGTCCCGCCGATCCATGGGGACACGCATGAACAGACGCATCCTGATCGCCACTGCGGCGCTGATCGCCTCCGCCGCACCCGCCTTCGCCCATCTCAATCCGGCAGAGCACGGCTCGTTTGCCGCCGGCTTCTCGCATCCGCTGTTCGGACTTGACCATATCCTCGTCATGGTCGCCGTCGGCCTCTGGGCGGCGCAGATCGGCGGCCGGGCGCTCCTCGTCGTGCCGGCGGCCTTCGTCGCGATGATGGCAGCGGGCTTCGCGCTGGCGGTTGCCGGTGTCGGCCTGCCCTTCGTCGAGCCGGCGATCCTCGCCTCGGTGGTGGCGCTCGGCCTGCTTGTTGCCATGGCGGTGCGGCTCGACACGGCAGCATCCGCTGCGATCGTCGGCGTCTTCGCCCTCTTCCACGGCCATGCCCATGGCGGCGAACTCGGCAGCGCCGGGGCGCTTGCCTTCTCGGTCGGCTTCATCCTCGCCACCGCCGCGCTGCACGTGGCCGGCATCGGCCTCGGCATCGCCCTTCAGCGCCTCTCCGGCGGCGGCCTGCTTGCCCGCCTCCTCGGCGGTCTCACGGCTCTAGCCGGCGCTGCCTTGATCTTCGGCTGAAATCAAACGGGCATGCAGCACGGACGAATTATCTTTCTGAACGGCACGTCGAGTGCCGGAAAGTCAACGCTGGCAAAGGCGCTCCGGGAAATCCTCCCGGAGCCCTTTTGTTACTATGCCTCCGACCAGCTTGCCGACGCCGGATTTCGGGTCCTTAGGCGCGGCATGCATCCTGGAATGCGCGGCGAGCGCGCGAGGTTCTTCGACGGATTTCATCGCTCGATCGCAGCCTTCGCCGAGGCCGGCAACGACCTGATCGTCGAGCACATCGTCGAGGAGAAAAGCTGGTCCGACGATATAAGAAGGCAAACCGCGCATCTGGACACCTTCTGGGTCGGAGTGCACGCGCCCATCGAAGACCTGGAGCGTCGCGAGCGCGAGCGCGGCGACCGCACGATCGGCGAAGCCCGCTTTCACTTGAAGACGCACGATTACTGCGCCTACGACCAAGAAGTGGACACGCGCGACCCGACCGATCAGGTGGCCGCGCGCATCGTTGACGCCTGGCTCAAACGCCAGTCACTCAGGCCGTAGCGGGGATCTCCCGCTTTAGCCGCGACCGCGATAGGTCGGCACGCCCTGGTCGGGCAGCCACAGGCCCTCGGGCGGCTTGCCGGTCTGCCAGAAGACGTCGATCGGGATGCCGCCGCGCGGATACCAATAGGCGCCGATGCGAAGCCAGCGTGGCTGAAGCAACGACACCAGCCGTTGGGCGATCTCGATGGTGCAATCTTCGTGGAATGCGCCGTGGTTACGGAAGGAATGCAGGAACAGCTTCAGCGACTTCGATTCCACCAGCCATTCGTCCGGCACATAATCGATGACGATATGGGCGAAATCCGGCTGGCCGGTCATCGGGCAGAGCGAGGTGAATTCCGGCGCGGTGAAGCGCACCAGATAGTCCTTGCCCTTGTTGCCGCTCGGGACCCGCTCCAGCACCGCGTCTTCCGGGCTCTGTGGTAGATCGACCTTTGCGCCCAGTTGCGAAAGGCCGGATACGTCAGTCTTGCTCATTTGCCTGTTGCTCCATGAGAACATCCGCGCGTGGGTGCGGTCGACTGGCCTTTGCCCTCGTCGGCCCGCTCCGTTTGCGGCGCTTAAATCAGAACTGCCTCAAGAAGGAAACCTCGTCACGGTTGAAGTGCCGTCGACCTTGAATCAGTGGCGCCCGACCGTCGTCTTGACGCGCACACCATGCGCCTTCTCACCTTCGGGCTCCACATGGATCGCGATCTTGGCACCGGGATGCACGTCCCGGATCGCATCCTCGATCCGGTCGCAGATGTCATGCGCCTCGCCGACCGGCATCAACTCCGGCACGACCATATGGAAATCGACGAAGATCGCCGGACCGGCCTGACGGGTCTTCAGATCGTGCACGCCGAGCGAACCCGCGGCGTTGGCGGCGATCGCCTGTTTGATCGCTTCTTCTTCCTCACCCGAGACGGCCCGGTCCATCAGCCCGTCGATCGAGCGCGAGATCACCATCCAGCCCTGGTAAAGAATGTTGCAGGCGACAATGACGGCCAGCAGCGGATCAAGGATCGCGTAGCCGGTGGCGATCGCAAGCACGAGGCCGACGAGAACGCCGATCGAGGTGACGACGTCCGACAGGATGTGGTGGCCGTCGGCGCTGAGTGCCGGCGAGCGGTGCTTGCGGCCGGCGGTGATCAGCACATAGGCCCAGATGGCGTTGATGACGCCGGCGACGAAGTTGATCGCCAGGCCGAGAGCCGGTGCTTCCATCAACACTGGCGCCATCATTGCCGGCACCGCCTCCCAGACGATGAGCAGTGCCGCAACGACGATCAGAACGCCTTCGATAACGGCCGAGAAATACTCCGCCTTGTGGTGACCGAAGGGGTGGCCGGCGTCGGCCGGCTTGGAAGCATAGCCGATCATCAGATAGGCGATGACCGCCGCGATCACGTTGACGGTCGACTCTAGCCCGTCGGAGAGAAGCGCGATCGAGCCTGTCAGCCACCAGGCAAGCAGCTTCAGGCCGAGCACAGCGAGCGAGAGCGGTATGCCCCAGAAAGCAAGGCGGAGCACGGTGCGGTTTTCGGTTCCAGTCGTCATTGTCATTCCTCGTGCAGATGCAAACGAGTTGCAAACGCAAGCCCATTCAAACGCAAAACCGCCCGCGCGAATTTTCGCGCAGGCGGTCGATGGACAAGCATATGCTGGATTAAGCGGCGCTTGTCAAAGATTGGATCGGCCGGTTCCGGTTTCTCCGCAGGCAATCGCCTCGAAAGGCAGAGCACCGGCTTCGATCTCCGCATCACCGGCGGCCTTATCGCCCCTGCCGATGAAGAAGAATACCACGGCCGCAGTTGCGACAGTGATGCCGGTCAAAACCAGAAGCAGGACGCTGAACGCGTCGCCATAGGCCTGCAGCAGCGCGGCGTGCGATGTCTCAGGGGCAAGCTGCATCGCCGCGGGCAGATTGCCGGTGACGATGCGCTGCGCCATGGGAGCCGCAGTGGCGCCGGCTTCCGATCCGAGGTTCCAGGCCGTAAGCGCGGAGAGGATGGCGGTCACGATCGCCAGCGCAATGCCCTCCCCGGCCACGCGCGTGGTGCTGAAGATGCCCGTCGCCATGCCGGCGCGCTCCTTCGGCACGACACTGACCGCAAGCCCGTCCATCAGCCCCCAAGGCAAGCTGATGCCGAGACCGATCATCATCAGTGGTGCAAGCAGCGTGGCCGGCCCGGACCCCGCCGGAAACAGACTGAGCCAGAGGAGCCCGGCCGCCGATATCAGCAAGCCCACACCGCAGATAACCGCCGGCGTGAACCAGCGCGTCAGAAGGCCCGCCGCGATCGGCAGGATCAGAAGCGGCGCGGACATGGCGATCATCATCTGCCCGCCCGCGACGGCGCTCATGCCTTCGATACCGATGAAGCGGACCGGAAGCAGGATGAGCAGCACCACGAAGCCGTAGGCGGGGGCTGCCGCCAGCAATTGCACGCCGACAAAACGCGGATATCGAAACAGCGTCAGATCCAGCATCGGCCGCGCGACCGAACGCTCGATCCGCCAGAAGGCCAGGAAGAAGAACACCGATGCCGCGAGCATCGCGAGCACGAGCGGATGGCTCCAGCCGCTTTCCGGACCCTGCAGAATGCCGAAGGTGAGTGCGGTGAGCGCCGCCGTGAAACTTGCCGCTCCCTTCCAGTCGAGGCCAGCAGCGTCCGGATCGCGTGTTTCCCGCAGGAAGACCGCACCGAGTGCCAGAGACAGGCCGGCGAGCGCCACGACCAGGACGAAGATCGCCGGCCAGCCGAAGGCCTCGACCATCAGGCCGGAGGCGATCGGCCCAAAGGCAAGGCCGACACCGAAGCTGGCGCCGACCAGGCTGAAGGCCCGGAGCCGCTCGTTCTCGTCGAACTCCTGTGCGAGCGAAGCCATGCCGCCGGAAAAGGCGGCGGCTGCCCCAATACCCTGAAGCGCTCTCAGGGCATCGAACCATAGGATATCCCGAGCGAAGGCGAGCCCGGCCGAAAACAGCAGGAAGGCCGCAAGACCACCCAGGAACACGCGTTTGCGACCGAAACTGTCGGCAAGCGCACCGGCCGCCATCAGCGAACTGCCGAAGGTCAGCATGAAGGCGTTGGTGACCCAGTTGAGGGCAACTGGATCGGCGCCGAGGCTGCGACTGATCGACGGCAGCGCCACCGCCGGTCCGGTGAAGGTGAGCGGCATTGCCACCGCGGCGCAACAGACCGCAAGAAGGACGAGCCGGCGCCCGCGTGGTTCTCGAATTTCGGTTCTCATTCCCCGTTCCATCCGTTCGAGCAAAGGGGATACCCGCGCAGGCCCGGTAGGACCTTGCGTCTTGAGGTCGACACTTGCCGGGTATCGATTGACGAATGCAGGATAGTTTCGACATAATTCGATGAGAACGGCATCAAGGCTCCGATCATACCGGAACAAAACGCTCGAATGGAGGTAGCATGGATCGCTTGAGCGGCTTGACCGCCTTCGTCCGCACCGCCGACCTCGGCAGTTTCGTCGCGGCCGGTCGCGTGCTCGGCCTGTCCGCTTCCGCGGTCGGAAAGGCTGTTACCACTCTCGAAAGAGAACTCGGCGTCCGCCTGCTGCAGCGCTCGACCCGCAGTATCCGCTTGACCGAGGAGGGACGCCTCTTTCACGAGCGCTGCCGCCGCATCCTCGATGATCTCGATGACGCCGAGGCGTCATTGGCGGACGCCGTGGCGACGCCGCGCGGTCGGCTGCGCGTCAGCGTGCCGATCGTCAGCTACCACCTGCTGTTGCCGGTGCTGCCGGAGTTCGTACGGCGTTATCCCGAAATCGAACTCGACCTCGACTTCAACGACCGCATCGTCGACCTGATCGACGAGGAAGTGGATGTCGCGATCCGCAGCGGTGTGTTGCCGGATTCACGACTGATGACGCGCGCGCTCAGGCCGTTCCAGCTTCTGCTCTGCGCTGCTCCGTCATACCTTCGAGAGCGTGGCAGGCCCGAATGCCCCCGCGACCTCGAAGGACACCATGCGGTTCGCTTCCGCTTTCCCAACAGCCGCAAGCTGCAGGAATGGCCGATCACGCTGCCGCCTGAGGGAAAGGAGCCGCGCCTCAAGACCGTGCTGAACTGCAACAACATGGAAGCGCTCGGCGGCGCCGTGCTTAGCGGCCTCGGCATTGGCTGCCTGCCGGACTTTCTCGCCCGCCACCATCTTCGCGACGGCAGACTGCACACAGTGCTCGACGCCCATCTCGACGCGCCCGGACAGTTCCACCTGCTGTGGCCGTCGAACCGTCACCTCTCCCCCAAGGTCCGCGTCTTCGTCGATTTTCTGAGCGAGCGACTGTTTGCCGATCGCTGCGAGAATGTGCCGGCCATTCAGGCGGCACAGTAGGAACAGAAAGGGCCGCCTCCACGGTGGAAGCGGCACCTTGTCTTCGTCAACATCTGCTCCATCCCGGAATAAGGGATTGCCGGGCTAATCAGGCGGCCTTGATCTTGGCGCGCTTGGCGAGGTGCGCCACGACGTTCTCGATCATCCGCATGCCGGCGTCGCCGCCGAGCGTCATGATCGATTCCGGATGGAACTGCACCGCCGCCACCGGCTCCTTCGTGTGCTCGATGCCCATAATCGTGCCATCTTCGCTTTCGGCGGTGATCATGAACTCCGCGGGCAGGCTCGCCGGATCGGCAAAGATCGAATGGTAACGACCGACGGTCACTTCCTTGCCGAGGCCGGAGAAGACGATGCCCGGCTCCAGCACGCGGATGCGCGACGGCTTGCCGTGCATCGGGATCGCGAGTTGGCGGAGATCCCCGCCGTAGGCTTCGGCAAGCGCCTGCAGCCCGAGGCAGACGCCGAAGATCGGCAGGTCGCGCGCCCGCGCCTTCTTGATCGTCGCCTTGCAGTCGAAATCCTTGGGATTGCCAGGTCCGGGCGAAAGCACGACGAGATCCGGCTTCACCCGATCGAAGATCTCCTCGGCGACCGGCGAGCGCACCGTCGTGACGGTTGCCCCCGTCTGGCGGAAATAGTTCGCAAGCGTATGGACGAAGCTGTCCTCGTGATCGACCAAGAGGATGTTGACGCCGGCGCCAACGGCGGCAACGTCGCGACCGGCCTTGCCGGCATTGGCGGATCTCGCATCGCGAATGGCAGCGATCATGGCGGAGGCCTTCAGTTCGGTTTCGGCTTCTTCTTCTTCCGGATTTGAATCATAGAGCAGCGTCGCCCCTGCCCTCACCTCGGCGATACCGTCCTTGATGCGGATCGTGCGCAGCGTCAGGCCCGTGTTCATGTCGCCATTGAAGCCCACCATGCCGATCGCGCCACCATACCATGCGCGCGGGCTCTTCTCATGGCTTTCGATGAAGCGCATGGCCCAGAGCTTCGGCGCACCGGTGACGGTCACCGCCCAGGCGTGGCTGAGGAAGCCGTCGAAGGCGTCCATGTCGTCGCGCAGGCGTCCCTCAATATGGTCGACCGTATGGATCAGGCGCGAATACATCTCGATCTGGCGGCGGCCGATGACCTTGACCGAGCCCGGCACGCAGACCCGGCTCTTGTCGTTGCGGTCGACGTCCGAGCACATGGTGAGTTCGGATTCGTCCTTCTTGGAGTTCAACAGCTTCAGGATCTGCTCGCTGTCGGCGATCGGATCGTCGCCGCGCTTGATCGTGCCCGAGATCGGGCAGGTCTCGATGCGGCGGCCGGAAACACGCACGAACATTTCCGGCGATGCGCCGACGAGATATTCCTGATTTCCGAGGTTGATGAAGAAGGAATAGGGCGACGGATTGATCGCCTTCAGCCGGTTGGAGATCTCCGACGGCTTGCTCTCGCAGCGCTCGAAGAATTTCTGGCCGGGCACCACTTCGAAAAGGTCACCGCGGCGGAAGCTCTCCTTCGCCTTGACGACGAGTTCGGCATATTCGCCCGGGTGATGGTCGCCATGCGGCGGAATGCTGTCGACGGTCTTAAAGAGTTCGCTGGCGATCTCTTCCGCCTTGCCTTCGGTGGTCTTGCCGTCCTTGGCGAAATCGTAGCGGTCGATCCAGGCCTTGGCTGCATAGTGGTCGACGACGAGGATTTCATCCGGCAGGAACAGCACCATGTCGCGCTGGTCGTCGGGACGCTTCAGCTTCAGGTCGATCGCATCGAACTGGAAGGCGAGATCGTAGCCGAAGGCACCGTAGAGCCCGAGGCTCGCATCCTCGGCCGAATGGAAAAGATTGGTGACGGCGCGCAGCACGCTGAACACCGTCGGCATCTTCGAGCGCTCTTCTTCTGTGAAGACGCGATCCGGCGCGTTGATCGTCAGGTCGAGGCGTCGGCTGGTCGAAGCGCCGAGCGTGATGTCGGCGACGGTCTTCAGATGCTCGGCGATGATCGCAAGCAGCACTTCGCCGCGGCCGTTATAGGCTTCAATCCAGAGCGAGCGGCCGAAGGACGAGATCCCGAGCGGCGGATCGACGACAGCCGTGTCCCAACGAGTGTAGCGGCCGGGATATTCGTAGTTGGAGGAGAACACTGCGCCGCGGCGTTCGTCGAGCTTGTCCACATAGCTCGCGATCGCCTGGCCATAGGACGCTTCCCGCCGCCGGCGCGTCACCGTAATGCCGCCCTTGGTGGTGTAGCTCTCCGAGCCGTCCTCGAGAATTACCGTTGCCATTCGCCTCGCTCCGTAAAAGCCCGGTCCTTGAGCGGCCTGGATACAAAAAAGCCGCCTCGAAATCTCCGGGCGGCTTCATCTCTCAATCACGCATGACTGGTCAAGGCCGCTTCAGCGAGCCCACCACCAGATCGAAATGTTGCGTGCGTTTTCCATGGGCGAAAGTGTTAGCTTGGGTTGCGGACTTGCGCAAGCGGGAAAGCGGCGCGCATCGTCACGGTTGCGCCAAAAAAAGAGGCGGCCCAGAAGAGCCGCCCCGACTGGAATTGATCTGATCCTATCAGAACTTCGCCTTCGCCGTCACCAGGAAGGTGCGGCCGCGGCCGGTATCGATCGTGCTTCCGGCAATGGTGCTCGAAGACGGCGTATAGGTCTTGTCGAACAGGTTCGTGACCTGGGCCGTGACTTCAAAGCCGTTTTCGAACTTGTAGTTGGCGAAGAGATCGACGAGACCGTAGCCCGGAACGTTCGGCGGCGTACGATTGATTTCGCCGACAAACGCGTTCGAAACGGCGTAGAGGCGCGTACCGACCGTCAGGCGCTGGTCTTCGAGGAAGCGGGCGCCAAGCGTTGCGCTGACAATGTTTTCAGGCAGGTAGCTCTGCACGCCGAAACCATTGATCTGCGACGGCAGATCGCTCTCGGTGTAGGTGTAGGCAAGGTCGCCGAAGACGTATCCGGCGTCATACGCCGCCTGCAGCTCGAAACCCTGGACCGTCGAGATCCCGGGATTGTTGACGAAGAAGATCTGACGACCGCCGTTGAGCATCGCTGCGGTGATGTAGTTGTCGACGCGGTTATGGAAGTAGTTGGCCTTGACCCGCAGGCTGTCGCTGGGATCAAGCAGCCCGTCGAAGGCGAAGTTCGCACCGATTTCCCAGCCCTTGGAGGTTTCCGGCTCAAGAAACGGATTGGGGAAGAACGACTGGCCCGACGGTCCCGGATGTGTGCCGCCGGCGAAGGTCTCGTTGACCGTCGGCGAACGCGAGGTTTCCGCGTATGTAACGTATGGCTGGAACCACTCCGTCGGGTTGAGCGCGACCGTGATGCTCGGGTTGAGGCGACCTTCGGACTTATCGACGGTATAAGGGCCGGCCGGCAGACCGATCGGGTTGCCGGCAACGACAGCGCCGGAGCCATCGAGGCTGAAGTGATCCCATCTCAGGCCTGCCGTCAGATCCAGCATGCCATAGGTGAAGGTCGTATTGCTGAAGACGCCGGTGGTGGCATTGGTGCCGCTGCCGTTGACGCCGGCGCCCGGCCGGGCCGTGCTGTTGATGACATCGTAGTCGTCGCGGAAATACTCGACGCCGTAGTTCGCCTTGACGGCAACGTCGCCAAGGTCGAACAGAGAGGTGTTCGAGATGTCAAAGCCCTTACCCGTGTCGGTGATGCGCCGACCGGCCGCCGTGCCGCCACCGCGAATGTCGGTGTCGTACTTCATCTTTAGCCGGTTCCAGTAGGCGTTCGCACGGAAATCGATGAGTTCGTTGTCCGGCGTGTAGGAATAGCTTGCAGAAACCGTCTGGTTCTTCACGTTCTGGAAGTAGGAGTTCGCGAAGAAGTCGTTGTCATAGGTGAGGCCGGTGAGCTTGAAGGTGTGATCCTTGTCCGGCGTCACTTCGAACTTCAACAGGCCCGACAGAAGGTCTTCCTCGGTGAAGGGTACCTCGACCCCGTTGCCGTTGTCATAGTTGCCGGGATCAGCCTTGCTGATGCCGCCGAGCACGGAGAAGACGTCATTGAAACGGTAGGCGCCGATCAGTGATTCCGACCAGCCGGCACCGTTTGTGCCGTACGTAGCCGAAGCAATGCCACCGTAGTTCTTGCCGTCCTGGATCAGGTCTTCGACATCATAGGTCCGGAAGTTGACCGAACCGGCCAGTGCACCGCCGCCAACCCCGGTCACGGCGCCGCGGGTCACATCGATTTCGGAAAGGAATGCCGGGTCGAAATAGGCAAAACCCTGGGCTTCGTGGCCGGTGAAGCGGAAGTTCTGGCGCACGCCGTCGATCATCATGTTGACGCGGCCGGAACCCTCGAAACCGCGGATGTTGACCGCGACGCCCGGGTTTTGCGGGTTGTTCGCGGTCGAGGTGCCGGGAACGCTGCGCAACAGGTCGTCAGTCTCCTGCCCCGATTGCAGATCGATCTGGTCCGTCGTGACGACGCTGACGGGGCCGGGCTTGGCATAGGGGTCAGCGGTGCGCCCGCCCTTGGCAACGATAGGCGAGAGGTAAGTTTCGCCCTTCTTTGTCTCCTCGGCCTTCTCTTCCGACTTAGCCTGGGTTGTTGCGCTTTGCGCGAATGCGACGGTAGCGACTGAAATTGCAAGAGTTGTCGTGCAAGCCAAAAGAGCCAGGCGACGATGCCGGGTGAGCATGGACCAATCCTTTGATTTTCGGAGGCCGGGCTTGCTGTTGAGCGGCAAACTCAAGGGGCTGGCTGGGCGGTAGATTCTAGAGCGGCGCGACATGTCGTCGCCTCATTTAAGCCGCATAAAAAACATGAGTGTTCTTGTCAACATACAAAGGTAGTCCCCACAATTTATGGGGTCGCGCCAATTCGAGGCGTTGCTAAACTGCAACGCTTTTGCCGAGGGCCGGATGAAACCAGATCCGGTTCCGTGCGTTCCCTCCCTTCCAGGCCCCGCTGCGGGGGCAATGCGAAAGGACCCGGATGCGTCGCTCTTTTCCCTTGATCCTGCTGTCACTCCTGATCCTCACCGGCGCCAGCCTGCCGAAATCCGGACCGATCCCGCTAAAAAAGCCGCCGAGCGAGGCGGGAGAGAAAGAGGCTGCTCCCACACCCGAAGAGAAACCGGCGACGCCTACGGACGGCGGCAAGGCCGATCAGCCAGGGGTGCCGGCTGGCGACGAACAGCCCGTGCCGCAGCCAAAGCCCAAGGACGGGAGTGAAGGAGCGGCGAAGGATCAAAAGCCGGCCACAGGTGAAAAGGACCAGCCCGCCGACGACAAGAAAGAGGAAAAGCCGGCACCGATCGTCTATCCGCCGGTCGAAGCGGAGGACGCCGCCGACTACGCAAAGTGTGTCGCCGACCTGAAGGCGATCGGAGCGACGTTTGTCGAAGCCAAACGCATCGACGACGGCAAGGGCTGCGGCATCGACAAGCCACTGGAGGTCACGAGCATCCTGCCCGCCGTCACACTCGCGCCCAAGGGGCTTATGCGGTGCGAAACGGCGCTGGCGCTTGCACGCTGGACCAAGGAGACCGCCCAGCCGGCCGCCGAAGTCGCCTTCGACAAGACCATCAAGATCAAGGCGCTGAACCAGGCATCGACCTATATCTGCCGCCTGCGCAACAATGCGACGACGGGCAAAATCTCCGAGCACGCCCACGGCAACGCCGTCGACATCGCGTCCTTCACGTTAAGCAACGGCGCGACGATCGCCATCCAGCCGCGCGACGAGGATGGCACCATGGACGGTGCCTTCCAGCGCGCGGTCACTGCGTCCGCCTGCCTCTACTTCAAGACTGTGCTCGACCCCGGCAGCGACGCCGCCCACGAAACCCACCTGCATCTCGACGTCATCGAGCGCCGCAACGACTACCGCTACTGCCGCTAGGAATGAGCCTCCTTGCGCTGGCGCTCGTCAGGCGTTGTCGTAGCCAAGGGCGACAAACTCGCCCTCGAAGCGACCGGCCAAGGTGTCGCCGTCGAGGAGGTCGGCAACGACCACGGCGCGCGCCCTGCCCCGACGTTCGAGCAATCGCAGAAAGCCCGGCCATTGCCCGGCCCGCCAGCGACGAGCGTGCGGCGAAAGCGCCGGCGACCGGCTTCAGATAATCCATCCGGTTGCTCTGGATCACCAGGCGCGCCGCAACGCCGCTTTTGCGCATGCGCACATGCAGCAGCGACCAGGCCGACAGGATCGCGAGCGCCGAGGCGCTGCCGCCGAACACCGTGTCACGGTGGTTGATGTTGGGTGCAAGCGGCGCCGAGAGCAGCACATGATCGTCGCTCACCGCATCCACGCGGACCTGCATCGCCGCTGACAGCGGGATGTGGTTATGAAGATAGGACTGGAGTTCCTCTGGCGTCATCGTGGCATCCCTGATGCGTTCCTGCGCGGATCAGTGCACGAGACCACATGTCCTGACCAGAGCAAGGCGCCTGCGTCCTGTCGTCTCCCGCAGGCCCCTCGTAGCCCAAAAGATACCGGGCTGCGCGCCTTGCAGGAGCCCGCCCCGGCTCCCAAATACGGCGCGAGGAAAATCCACCCGCTTTGCGCCTAATCTCAAGGAAATCTGTCATGGCATTGACGATGTACCAGCTCTCCATTCCCGCACTCGTTCGCGGCCTTGGTGTCCTCACCAAGCTGCTCGACAAGGCAGAGGCTTTCGCTGAGGAAAAGGGCATCCCCACGGATGATCTCGTCCACGCCCGGCTGGCGCCCGATATGCTGACGCTTGCCGGCCAGGTGCAGCGTGTCAGCGACACCAGCAAGGGCCTGGTCGGCCGGCTGACGTCGATCGAAGTGCCCCGGTTCCCGGACGAGGAAAAGACGTTTGACGAACTGCGCCAGCGCATCGCCAAGTCCGTCGCCTTCCTTGAAACGGTGCGCCCTGTCGATCTCGAAGACAGCGACAGTCGCGAAGTCGTGCTGAATTTCCCGAACCTGAAGGTGACGCTCACGGGTGAGGAATACCTGCTAAAATTCGTGCTGCCGAACTTCTACTTCCACCTGACGACCGCCTACGACATCCTGCGCCACAAGGGCGTGCCGCTCGGCAAGGCAGACTTCCTCAGCCTCACCGCCTGATTTCCGCCGCGGGAGACCCGCGGACACAAGAATGCCGCGCATCCACCCGGATGCGCGGCATTGTTTTTCAGGCAGGCAGGAAGCGCCTAGAACAGCCCTTCGATGTAGCCCTGATCATTGAGGAAGATCTTCTCCGACGAAGGCACCTTCGGCAAGCCGGGCATCGTCATGATCTCGCCGGTGATCACCACGATGAAGCCGGCGCCGGCGGCCAGCCGCACTTCGCGGATCGGCACAGCATGGCCTGTCGGCGCACCGCGCAGGTTCGGATCGGTCGAGAAGGAATACTGCGTCTTTGCCATGCAGATCGGCAGATGGCCGTAACCCTGATCTTCCCAGCTGCGCAGCTGGTCGCGCACCGACTTGTCGGCAATCACCTCGCTCGCATGGTAGATGTCCTTGGCGATCGTCTCGATCTTGTGGAAGAGCGACATGTCGTCGGGGTAAAGCGGCGAGAACTGCGAGTGTCCGCCCTCGGCAAGTGCCGCCACCTTCATCGCCAGCTCCTCGATGCCGGCGGAGCCCTCGGCCCAATGGCGGCAGAGCACCGCTTCGGCGCCAAGCGTCGCCACATAATCCTTGATAGCCTGCACTTCGGCCTCGGTATCGGAGGTGAAGTGGTTGATCGCGACGATGACGGGTACGCCGAACTTCTTGACGTTCTGCACATGCCGGCCAAGGTTGGCGCAGCCCTTGCGCAGCGCTTCCAGATTTTCCTTCCCGAGGTCGTCCTTCTTGACGCCGCCGTTCATCTTGATCGCGCGGACGGTCGCGACCAGCACCGCGGCATCCGGCTTCAGCCCGGCCTTGCGGCACTTGATGTCGAAGAATTTTTCCGCGCCGAGATCGGCGCCGAAGCCGGCTTCGGTCACCACATAGTCGGCAAGCTTCAGTGCCGTCGTCGTCGCAATCACCGAGTTGCAGCCATGGGCGATGTTGGCAAAGGGGCCGCCATGGACGAAGGCGGGGTTGTTTTCGAGGGTCTGCACCAGGTTCGGCTGAATAGCATCCTTGAGCAGCACCGCCATCGCCCCATCGGCCTTGATGTCGCGCGCAAAGACCGGGCTCTTGTCACGGCGGTAGCCGATGATGATGTTGCCAAGCCGCTGCTCGAGATCCCTAAGATCCGCCGAAAGGCAGAGGATCGCCATGACTTCGGAGGCAACGGTGATGTCGAAGCCGGTCTCGCGTGGATAACCGTTGGCGATCCCGCCGAGCGAGCCGACGATGTTGCGCAGTGCGCGGTCGTTCATGTCCATCACCCGCCGCCACGAAATACGACGGACGTCGATGTTCTGCTCGTTGCCCCAGTAGATGTGATTGTCGAGCAGCGCCGCCAGCAGATTGTGGGCCGAGGTGATCGCGTGGAAATCGCCGGTGAAGTGGAGGTTCATGTCCTCCATCGGCACAACCTGCGCATAACCGCCGCCGGCAGCACCGCCCTTGACGCCGAAGCAGGGCCCGAGGGACGCCTCGCGGATGCAGATGATCGCCTTCTTGCCGATGCGGTTCAGCCCATCGCCGAGGCCCACGGTCGTTGTCGTCTTGCCTTCGCCTGCCGGCGTCGGGTTGATCGCCGTCACCAGGATCAGATGGCCGTTCTTCTTCCCGCGCTGGCGGGCGATGAAATCGGCGCTGATCTTCGCCTTGTCATGGCCGTAGGGCAACAGGTCCTCCGGCGGTATGCCGAGTGCGGCCCCGATCTCCAGGATCGGCTTTTTCTTCGCCGCGCGCGCAATCTCGATATCGGACTTGACCTCCGCCATGACAGTTCCCTCCCCAGGGTCTCGTTTTTACCCGCGCCTTTCAAGGCGCAGTTCATGATACCGGAGCGGGATGAGGAAACGCGTCTGCGGTTTTCGACCCGCGTCCCGCTTGAACTCAAGTAATCGGCAGCGCCCGTATACTCGGGCGCCACCTTACCGTTCGGTCTTAGCGCGCGAGGATGTCGCGCATCTCGACGATGTTGGAGCGGACGCGCAGCGTATAGAAGCCCATCGTCGCCAGATGCGTCGGCATGATCCAGCCGGCTTCCTCGCCATTGGAGATGATCCATGGCTGGATGCGGAGTGCTGCCCGCAGTTGCTTGATCGTTTCCGTCCAGATCGGCAACAGGCCGCGCTGGGCGACGACGTTGTCGAAGTCGGCACCGGCGGCCGAAAGGATGCCGTAGTAGCCGTAGAGCTGGCCATAGGCGAACCAGAAGCGGTCATCCGCACGCGTGTCGAACCAGCCGCCATTGTGGTTTTCCGAGCGCTCGCGCAGGATCGCCGAGGTGTTGCCGAGGTCGTTGGCGACACGGTCGAGGAACTCGACGAGGTTATCGGAGCGGCCGTCGAAAATCGCCTCACACTTGCTGAGCGAGGTGTTGAAGGACCTCAGATCCTTCATCGCCGCGCGATAGAAGCTCGGCGTCGGAGTTTTCGGACCGAACGGGTTGATCCCGAAATACCAGGTCTCTTCATCGAACTGCATGTTGCCGCGCGCGCTCTGCAGGGCGTTGTTGATGCCCGAGGTGCCGCGCATGCGACCGAGCGAATCGACGAGCTCCACAGAGGTACGGCGGATCGCCTGGTTGACCCCGCGCTGGAACGACGCCTTGTTGTCGAGCCAGGGCGTGTCGTCCCAGTCGAGCCCGAAGAGGCCGACCTTGTAGAGCAGCATCGACGAGATCCAGGCATTCTCGTTGACATTGAAATCGATGAGGTCGGCGGTGACATCGACGATCGCCGACGTCTGGCACACGGTGCCGGCCGGCAGTTGAGCGGCCGCGAGCGCCTCCGGCGTCGATTCCATCGGCTGCGTTGCGACACCCGCAAGGTTGTTGGCAGTGCCGCCGGTCGTCGATTGTCCCGTCGACGTCGCACCGGGGCCGCTCATCGGCGAGCCGGCGGGCACCTTGCGCTCTGCCAGCTTGTACTGGTCGATGTAGTCTTCGTTGAAGTTCGTCCAGGCCTGGGTCTGCCAGATGAAGTAGCCGTAGAACAGGACCAGACCGATGAGGATGAGGCCGATCGGCCCCTTGAGCAGCCAGCTGCGCTGCCGGTACCAGTTGCCCGCCGCCACGAAGGGCCAAAGCAGCCAGGCAACGACGAGCCCGATGCCGCGCCCGATCGCGGTGAAAACACGCTGGAAAAACGCAACGATCGGATCGAACATGTCCTATTCCTCTCTGAGCCCATAGAGCTTGTGGCGGAAGGCCGCCTTGTCTTTCAGATATGTGCCGGTCAGCGTCGCCACAACATACTCCTTGAAGGTTTCGCTATAACGCTCGTAGGCGTCGTAGAAACCCTGCTTGTCGAAGACGAAGCGCGAGACGAAATCGCGGGGCACGAGCTGGGATATCAGCCGGTTGACCAGCCATTGGTCCGGATGGGTGGGTGCTGCGCGCACCAACATGAAGCGATTTGCCGGCGCCACGTCCTGCATCCTGATCGTGCCGGTGGCAGCGACCGTGCGGATCATCTCCTGCAGGAACGGATAGGCGCCGTCTTTTGCGACCGCGGCGGCATATCGGTGCATCCAGGTCTGCAGCCAGATCCGGTCGGCATTGGCAAGATCGGCCGTCGGGTCGCTCTCGTTGATCAGCCCGCGCACCACCATGTCTGCGCGGTGCTGATAGAGCCCGGAATCCTCGACCCAGGAGGCCTGCGGCAGTTGCAGCCGCTTGGTCGAGGCGAGGAAATCGTAGATCCGGGCGTGATCGTTTATGGCGATATAGCTCACCTGCCAGGGCCGCGAGCGGCGGAAGCCTGGCACCGAGGGGTCGCAGATGACTGTCGTCGTCTTGTCGTCGAGAAAGACATAGACGCCGCCGAAATGATTGGCCCAGAAGGCTTCGTGATGGAAGACGAGCTGATCCGGCACCAGTGCGTTCTGGCGGATATCGCCGGTCTGCTTGGCAAGCTCGACCATGCGCGTCAGCATCTCGTCGTCGGCCCAGGCCGTCGGCACCTTCTTCAAGCGGTCGACGAGACCACGCAGTTCGGCCGCCTTGCCGAGCATGTCCTCGGCCGAAAGCACCCGGAACCGCACCTCGTTGATCGACAAGAGATCGTCGATGTCGTTTACGACCGAGACCGAATCCTCGATCTCGCCATAGAGCGCATCCTTGATGGTAATCGCGTTGATCGCACGGCTGTTGGCGTTGAAGAACTCGTGCATCAGCGCGGCCGTGTTGGAAAAGCTCGTATGCACGACCGGCAGCTCCGCCTGCTCCGGCGTCATGATGATGAAGCGGCGGTTGACCCGGTTCGGATCGAGGTAGTCACGATCCCCCAGTTCCTCGGCGATCTCCGGCGAAAAGCCGGTCATGTCGATGCTGAACTGGGTCAGCGCCGTCGGTCGCAGGCCAAACCCTTCGAGCGCCTTGTTGTAGCGCGCGATCAGATGCGGCTCGGAGATATCGAGCAGCCGTCCATAGATGAGTTCCGCTTCAAGCAGGCGTTTCATCGGTCATTCCTAGCATCACCCCTGCCACCGGCCGTCGCGTTTCATCGCCTCGATCTCGCGGATCGCCTTTTCGCGCTGGCGCTCGCGGCGGATGATGTCGGTGACGGCGGCATCGTCCGACTTGTCGGTGTAGCGGAATTCGCTGTCGGCGTAGCGGTTGATCTCCTGCAGCACCATGTCGATGGTGATCGGACCCCGCAGTGCCTCGATCATCGCTTTCTTCTCGTCATAGCCCTTGTGCATGAAGGAGCCGGCGTCCTTGAACCAGTCATCCGGCAGTTCCACGTCCATTGCTCTCAGCTTGATCGCGTCGGTGATGTTCTTGATCGCCCGACCGGTAAAGCGCGGCTCGGCGTCCTTGATCATGTGCAGATAGGCGCCGACATCGGCAAGCGAGGCGATCGCGCCCTTCTCCTTCTCGTAACGGTCCCAGACAGCGACGAGGCCATCTTCCTTCGGCCGCGCGTGCTCAGCATAGGACTGAGCAACCGCGCGTTTGATCTCCTGCCCCTCGAAAAGCTGGTGCTCGCCAAGCGGGATCTTGTGGTTCTTGCCGACGAGCAGCGCGAAGATGTCGATGTAGTCGCCTTCGGTCTGCGGCCCGTCGACCAGCCAGCGGGCGCCAGCGCGCTGGCGCAGCGCGTCGTCGACATTCTCCGGGTAGTTGGAGAACATGCCGAAGGTGCAGTTGCCGCGCACCACGGTAGAGGCGCCGGCAAAGCTCTCCATCAACACCGCCGTCACCTCGTGCTGGCCGGCAGAGGCTCGATCGTCGGAGCGCTTCGCCGCCACCTGGTCGACATCGTCGATCGTGCCGAAACCGATCGCCCGCGGATTGATGACGTTGTTGACGAACTCCTTGCAGTTCTGCCCGGACTTGCCCTGATAGGAGGAGATCTGGTCGACGCCGAAGTTCTCGTAGTGGAAGGCGTAGCCGGCGATCTCGCTATAGTCGTTGAGCATGCCGGCCAGCATCTGGATCAGGATCGTCTTGCCGGTGCCCGGCATGCCGTCGCCGATGAAGGTGAAGAGGAAGCCGCCGAGCTCGACGAACGGGTTCATCTGCCGGTCGAAGTCGTAGGCCATCAGCATCTTGGCAAGCTTCAGCGCCTGATACTTGGCGATGTGGTTGCCGATGATCTCCTCGGGCTTCTTGAAGGTCATGACCAGTGGCTTGCGCTTCTGGCCGGGTGCGACGTCCAAACCGTTCAGCGTAAAATCGTCCTGGTCGAGCCGGATATGCACGGTCTCGAAGCTCTGCAGCCCGGTAAAGCGCGCCTTGCGGGCAATCAGCCCTTCGATCGCCACACGCGAGAAGGCCCGCGCCCGGGCGGTCAGCGCCAGATCATCGGGGGCCCCGGCAAGACCACGATCGAGCGCCGAAATCAGGCTCTTCAGCGCGTCCTGCGGCGTGTCGAACAGGAAGTCGGGCTCGACAGCATCGTCGACCGGCTCGCCCTCGCCCGCCAGGGTCGCGCCGAGATAGGCAGCGAGTGTGAAGGCCGCGACGTAAGCCGAGGCCGACAGCAGCGCCTTGAACTGGTTCGCCTCCTCTCCGCCAAGCGGCGAGGTGGCGTTCTTCGCCTGCAGCTGTTCGAGGCTCGTCTGGCGGGCAAAGACATCGACGACGGCCAGCGCCACCTGGATGCCGCGGCGCGTCCGGTAGAGCACGGCGTGCTGGGCCGGAGAGAACATCGGGTCGCCCTGGCGCACCGCCTGGATCGTCTTCGTCAGCTCCACCTCGCGCGTGCGCCGCTGGCCGCCAGTCGAAACTGTCGACACGAAGCGCCGGCCGGTGCCGGCAAGCGACGTTCCGGCGGCGGCATCTTCCCGCTCCAGGATAATGAGCTTCGTCACCAACCCTTGCGCCACCGCCTGGTGCTTGGCGATATCGTCCTCGTGCAGCGTCGTCAGGCCTGTATTGAGTGTCATCGTCAAACCTCGCTCACGACCTGATTGCCCGAAATGACGTGGACCTTGTAGTCGCCGAAGACCTGTTCCGCCTCGCCGGCGGCATAGAGCGCCTGATAGGCGTCGTGCGGCACCAGCGCGTGCTTCTCGTAGGAAGAAACCCCCATGCGCGTCGCTTCCAGATTGGCGGTGTCGATGTGGAATTCTTCCTGCGCCGGGGTCGACGACCAGAAGCCGCGCTTGGCCGGCCGCTCCGATTTCGAGAAGACCTCCTGCACCGTCCAGGTCAGGAGCCAGGCGTTCTCGGTCTTGCGTACCTTCGAGAGGATGTCGTTGATGCGCGCATTGTTCTCGGTGATCCCGGCCGAGTAGAACGGCCCGAGCACGATGCGGCGCAACTGCTTCGGATGCAGCTCGTCAAAATCCTTGTCGAGATTGGTGGCGATCGTCACCGGTGTCAGCGAATAGCTGCTGTTCTTGGACGCAAAATCGTCAAAGCGGCTGGCAAGCTCCGGATTGAGCAGGCCGCCAACCGGCAGTGGAATTTCCACCTGCGGGTTGAGCTTGCCATCAGCGGTCACCAGCATGTCGACGATCTTTTCCGAGGAATCCTCGATCGTCGCCATGTAGACCATCGGCAGAGTATTGGCCCCGTCGAAGGCGCCCCAGCTCACGATGTAATAGGGCCGCATCGTCTTGGAATTGACGGCGACACGGATGGTCTCCGGCAGGATGAAGGGCGAAAAGATCTCGCCCTTGCCGATCTGCTCCAGATAGAGCCGCTCGGCCATGCGCGTCTGCAGCGCTTCTGGAAAGGCCTTCTGCCTCAAGATGAAGTCGACCATCTCGTCACGCAGCGCATCGGCCGATGGAATATCGGCCAGGCGCTTCGTCGCCGTCTGGCGATCGTTCTCCAGTTCCAGCACGTTCTGAAAGACGGGAAAGCCACTTTCGGCGCGCGAAATCCGGAACTGGTCGACGAAGCCGATCCGGTTCTCCCAGCAGTCGATCGAGGCCTTCAACCGGCCAAGATAGGGAACGATCACTTCACCGACGACGGTGTTGCGATAGAGCGGCGAGTTGCGGTCGCCGAGAAAGAGCTCAAGCCCGGCGAGTGCGGCGTGGATCGACGCGAAATACTGTGCGACAGCGGATGAAGCCGCGACCTTCATGCAAATCCCCGTGGCGCGTGCCGAAAGGCAAACTCGGTTCGGATCATGCGCCGCCCGTTCACTGCTTCACGTAATTGGCAGTGTTGTGCTTGTCCATGACAGCCTGGAAGCGGCGGGCAAAGGCATCGTCTGCCAGCTTCTTGCGGCGCTGGATATCCTGCGTTGAAAGCATGTTCTTTTCATGCATTTCCAGGAGATCGCCGATGTGGCGTTGCGCTGCGGCACCGATGCCGGCCATCGTCTCCTCGGCGGCCGTGTCGACCTGGCTGCCGAGCGTGTTGATCTTGTGCGCGACGTCCTGCTGGGCGGCGGTCTTCAGCGAATCTTCCAGCGCCTTGTAGAGCACGATGCGCTGCTCCGTATCGATCGTCAGCTTGTTGATCAGCGTGTTCTGCGCGGCGATCTGGTTGTTGAGCGAATCGACGAAGGTCTGGAACATCGAGGTATAGCGCTCGAGCGTCTGGCTCTCGGCCAGCAGTTCCTGCTCCTTGGCCTGCTTCTCGTTATATTCGGTCGCAAGCGCGGAGCGCTCGCCTTCGAGCTCGGTGCGCACCTTCTGCTCGGTCGAGGCGGCGATGCGGTTTTCGATGTCGAGCAGCAGCGGGTTCAGTTCCTCGATGCGCTTCTGCACCGCTTCGAGGTTCGCCATCGTGCCCTTGCGGCGCTCGATCACCTGGATCAGGCTCTGCTCCGAAGTCTTGTAGCGCTGGTCGAGGATCGACTTCTGTTCCTTGAGGATGCCGACGATCATGTCGGACTTGGAAAGCAGTTCCTGCAGGTTGCCGGCAAGCGACATGTTGCGCACGCGGTCGGTGCGCATGCGCTGCATCTTCTGCTTGGAGAAGATGCCGATGAACTTCTCGTAGCCCGTATAGTTCTTCATGCTCTCGAATTCGGAGCCGAAGACATTGGTCGCGTCTTCGAGGCCGATGATCAGGTCGGCGATGTTCGCTTCCATCACCTTTTGCTGGTTGATCACGTCCTGGATGCGGGCATTCTCGATGTCGAAGTTGACGTCGCCGAGCTTGGTTTCGGCCTTGGCGAACTGTTCGAGCACGACACCTGATTGTTCGAGCTTGCCGCGCATCTGCTCGACCACGCCCTTCGTCTTTTCGATCTCCGCGTCAAAATTCTGAAGAGTCGCCATGCCCTGCCCCTCGGTCCACCGTGGCGATATCCGCCAGCCCGGCTGAATTATTCAGCCTTCGATTGCAGTTATATAAAGGGTGTTTACCGAAAGAGAACAAGCCTTTCCCGGCAGCTTTTTGATCAGCCACCACAGCGAAGTGCTTGAGATATCGACGGCATTGCCGCGCGCAGGTCCAGGAAAGATGGGAAACGGCTTTCCGTCCGGGGTTTGCGTCGTCCCTATTTGGCAGCCGGCGACGCCTTCAAATAGGCAATCACGTCGGCGATGTCCTGCGGCTTCTTCAGACCGGCAAAAGCCATCTTGGTGGCACCGACCATTGCCTTGGGGCTCAGCAGGTATTCGCTCAACGTCGCCTCGTCCCAGACGCGACCCTCAGCACCAAAGGCCTTCATTGCATCGGAGTAGTTATAGTCGGCGACGGATGCGGCCGGACGTCCGACGACACCCATGAGGCTTGGGCCGACGCGGTTTGTCGGCTCGCTTGCCGTGTGACAGGCCGCGCATTTGCGAAAGACGGCAGCGCCAGCCGTAGCGTCGCCGCCGGCATGGGCGACCGTTGCGCCAAGACAGAGCGTGATGGAAAGGCTGGTGACGAGACGCAACATCGAAGACCCCTGGCGTGCGATAGAGGCGAAGAATGGCATCGCGCGCGTGGCGGTTTCAAGCCGCCACGACGCCGCACTCACTCGCAGCGCATCAGGTCGTCCCAATGGCGCCGGCAATAGGAGACATATTTCTCGTTGCCGCCAACCTCGACCTGGGCGCCCTCGCGCGCGACCTTGCCCTCACCGTCCAGGCGCACGACCATCGTCGCCTTGCGGCCGCAATGGCAGATGGTGCGCACCTCGCGCAGCTCGTCGGCAATCGCCAGCAGCGCCATCGAGCCCGGAAACAGCTTGCCCTGGAAATCCGTACGCAGACCATAGGCCATGACCGGAATGCCGATGCGGTCGGCGACGCGGGCGAGCTGCCAGACCTGCCCCTCATTGAGGAACTGCGCCTCGTCGACAAAGATGCAGGCGATCTCGCCTTCGCCATCCGAGTGCAACCGATCGATCAGCCCATAGAGATCGTCGTCGCCGTGAAAGGGAATGGCGTCCGCACCAAGACCAATGCGCGAGGAAATGCGGCCGACGCCGCCCCGGTCGTCATGGGCGGCGATCAGCATCACCACGCGCATGCCGCGCTCCTGGTAGTTGTAGGAGGCTTGCAGGAGCATCGTGCTCTTGCCCGCATTCATCGTCGCATAGCTGAAATAGAGTTTGGCCATAGTCACCGCGTCCGGTTTTTCCGTTTTTTGGGTAATGACGAGGCTTGGCCGGGAAGGCCAGAGCCCGTTTGCAGCACCCACAGTTTTTCGGCGGACTAGACTATTTCGTGGACATTGCGACATCGAGCGTCGCATCGTGCACCCCGCCAGCATATTGACGCAATACACTTCCTCCGACATCAAAGCGCTTGAATTCGCTATCCAATGGTGTTTGGCTAAAACAATAATCGAGGCAGGGGAACGACAACGATGAAAAAACGACTCTCTCTCAAACTGATACTGGCAGGCGCCGTTTCGGTCGTCGCCATCACCGCTCAGCAGGCTGCAGCTGCCGAGCCGGAAAGCTGTGGCACCGTCCGTTTCTCCGACGTCGGATGGACGGATATCACCGCAACCACTGCCACCGTTTCCACCGTTCTAAAGGGCCTCGGCTACCAGACCGACATCAAGGTTCTCTCGGTTCCGGTCACCTACACCTCGCTCAAGAACAAGGACATCGACGTCTTCCTCGGCAACTGGATGCCGACCCAGGAAAACGATGTTCGTCCCTTCCTCGACGACAAGTCGGTCGAATCCTTCGGGCCGAACCTGGTCGGTGCCAAGTACACGCTGGCGACCAACGCCAAGGGCGCCGAGCTCGGCATCAAGGACTTCAAGGATATCGCCACCAAGAAGACCGAACTCGACGGCAAGATCTACGGCATCGAGCCGGGTAATGACGGCAACCGCCTGATCATCGACATGGTCGACAAGGATACCTTCGGCCTCAAGGGCTTCGAAGTGGTCGAATCCTCCGAGCAGGGCATGCTGGCGCAGGTCGCCCGTGCCGAAAAGGACGGCGCGCCGGTCGTCTTCCTCGGCTGGGAACCGCATCCGATGAATGCCAACTTCAAGCTGACCTATCTTTCGGGTGGCGACGACATCTTCGGCGCCAATTTCGGCGGCGCGGAAGTCTTCACCAATGTGCGCGCCGGCTACACCACCGAGTGCCCCAACGTCGGCAAGCTTTTGACCAACCTCAAGTTCTCGCTCCAGATGGAAAACGAGATCATGGGCAAGATCCTGAACGACGGCCAGGAGCCGGACAAGGCGGCCGAGGAATGGCTGAAGGCCAACCCGACTGCCGTCGATCCGTGGCTCGCCGGCGTGACCGCCAAGGATGGCGGCGACGGCTTGGCCGCAGTCAAGGCCGCGCTCGGCCTCTGATCGGCATCAAGGCGGGGAATGACCCCGCCTTTTTTCACCGCGTCATGCGCTCCTTTTTGACCTGACGAGACGGATTACCTTCGTGGAATATCTGACCGATAACCGCATCCCCATCGGCGGCTGGGCCAAGGCATTCGTCGACTGGCTGACGACGAATTTCGATTTCTTCTTCGACCAGCTCGCCCGCTTCCTTCAGGCCGTCGCCGACTCGCTGCTCTGGGTGCTTTATGCCCCGCACCCGCTGATCGTCGTCGCCGTCATCACCGGGCTCGCCTGGTGGTTCCGCCGTTCGATCGGCATAACGCTGTTCACCGGCCTGGGCCTGCTCCTGATCATCAACCAGGGCTACTGGAAGGAAACGACGGAAACCCTGGCGCTTGTGCTCGCTGCCACCGCCGTGAGCATGGCCGTCGGCGTGCCGCTCGGCATCGCAGCCGCCCGTCGCCCATGGGTCTACGCCGTCATGCGGCCGATCCTCGACCTGATGCAGACGATCCCGACCTTCGTTTATCTGATCCCGGCGCTGATCCTCTTCGGCCTCGGCATGGTTCCGGGTCTGATCGCGACCGTGATCTTCGCCATTCCCGCACCGATCCGGCTGACGCGCCTCGGCATCATCTCGACGCCGCCGTCGCTGGTGGAAGCCGCACAGGCCTTCGGCGCGACGCCCGGCCAGGTATTGCGCAAGGTGGAGCTGCCCTTTGCCATGCCGCAGATCATGGCTGGCCTCACCCAGACCATCATGCTGTCGCTGTCGATGGTGGTTATCGCCGCGCTCGTCGGCGCCAGCGGCCTCGGCGTTCCGGTCGTGAGAGCCTTGAACACGGTCAACATCGCCAAGGGCTTCGAAGCTGGCCTTTGCATCGTCATCCTGGCGATCATTCTCGACCGCCTTTTCCGCTCGTCCGACGAAGGAGAAGGCGCATGACCAACGCCGTCGTTTTCAAGAATGTCGACATCATCTTCGGCAACAACCCTCAAGTCGCGCTGCAGATGGTCGACCAGGGCAAGACCCGCGACGAGATCGGCGCCGAAACCGGCCTCGTGCTCGGCGTCGCCGGCGCCTCGCTCGAAATCACCGAGGGCGAGATCCTCGTGCTGATGGGGCTTTCGGGCTCCGGCAAGTCGACGCTGCTTCGCGCGGTCAACGGCCTTGCCCCGGTCGTGCGGGGCGACGTCGAGGTGAAGACCGCAAATGGTGCGCTCAATCCCTATCGAACCAGTCCGAAGTCGCTGCGCGACTTCCGCATGCACACGGTCTCGATGGTGTTTCAGCAGTTCGCGCTTCTGCCCTGGCGCACCGTCGCCGACAATGTCGGCTTCGGGCTTGAGCTTGCCGGCATGCCGGACGCCGAACGCAAGGCGCGCGTCGGCGAACAGCTCGAACTCGTCAATCTCTCGAAATGGGCGGGTCGCAAGGTCAACGAGCTTTCAGGCGGCATGCAGCAGCGCGTCGGGCTTGCCCGCGCCTTTGCGACCGGTGCACCGATCCTGTTGATGGACGAGCCGTTCTCGGCCCTCGACCCCTTGATCCGCACCCGCCTGCAGGACGAGTTGCTGGAGTTCCAGCGGCGGCTGAAGAAGACCATCATCTTCGTCAGCCACGATCTCGACGAGGCCTTCCGCATCGGCAACCGCATCGCCATCATGGAGGGCGGGCGCATCATCCAGTGCGGCACGCCGCAAGATATCGTCAAGAACCCGGCCAACCAGTATGTCGCCGATTTCGTCCAGCACATGAACCCGATCACCATGCTGACGGCGAAAGACGTGATGCAGACCGGCGTCCAGCGCGGATTGACTGTTGCCGGCGTGACCGCGACGGCCAAGCCCACGACACCGCTCGTCGACATCCTCGACGCCATGTCCCGCCAGCCGGGCAGCATCGGGGTCGTCGACAACGGTTCCGTCGTCGGTACGATCGACGCCCAGGATATCGTCCAGGGACTGACGCGCCACCGCAACAAAAGTTGACGAAGCCGCTCAACAAGCCAATAAAAGCCCGGAGCGTCGTTCCGGGCTTTTTTCGTCCCGGCGACGACCGCATGGCAGGAAAAGGGAAAGACCATGAGCGACAAGCCGAACGTTCTGCGCGACACCGATAACGAAGCCCGCACGCTGGCCCGCACGCTTCTGCGGGGCGCGCGCAGCGCATCGCTTGCGGCGATCGAGCCGGAGAGCGGCGGCTTCCCCTTCGTCAGCCGCGTGCTCGTCGGCATGGATGTCGACGGGGTGCCCGTCATCCTGATCTCGAAACTGTCGACACACACGCAGGCGCTGCTGGCCGACGCCAGGGCCTCGCTCCTGACCGGCGAGCCTGGCAAGGGCGACCCCCTCGCCCATCCTCGCCTGACCGTGCAATGCACCGCCGAACAGGTTGCGCGCGACAGCGAAGCGCATATCCGCATCCGCGAGCGATTCGTCCGCCGCCACCCCAAGTCGAAACTTTACGTCGATTTTCCCGATTTCGGCTTCTTCCGGCTGTCGCCGCTGCGTGCCAGTCTCAACGGCGGCTTCGGCCGCGCCTATGTCTTGACCGCCGAAGACCTTCTGATCGACACGCCTGCCATCGCCTCGCTCGCCGCGATGGAGGCGAACGCGATCGATCACATGAATACGGATCATTCTGACGCAGTTCAGCGCTATGCGGTGAAGCTCTGCAAGGCACCGGAAGGCAACTGGAAAGTCGTGGGTATCGACGCCGCGGGGCTCGATCTTGCAGATGGCGATCAGCTAAAACGCCTTGAGTTCCCGACACCTATCGAAGATAGTTCCAATTTACGGGCAATTTTGCGTGAACTTAACGGTTAATCGCTGGAGAGCTACCCCCATTTCTTGCAGTAGGTGGTTGCCCTTTTATGCATCACGACTAATTATCTTGCTTCGTCAACCATAACTACGTGTGATGTAATTTTCGCATGGAGCACGCAATGCAGCCACTTTCGCCTGAAAAACACGATGAAGCCGAGGTAGCAGCCGGTTTCCTCTCGGCCATGGCAAATCCTAAGCGCCTCCTCATCCTCGATTCCCTCGTGAAGGAAGAGATGGCAGTCGGCGCATTGGCCAACAAGGTTGGGCTGAGCCAGTCGGCTCTCTCCCAGCATCTTTCTAAGCTCCGTGCTCAGAATCTCGTCAGCACCCGTCGCGATGCGCAGACGATTTACTATTCGAGCTCATCCGACGCGGTCATGCGGATTCTAGGCACGCTCAATCAAATCTACGGTGACGACCAGAGCGCCACTGCAGAAAAGACTCCGGTCCGTAAATCGGCCTGATATTCGGTCCGCATCTGCGGACCCGTTCGAACAGCCCCACACGAGAAATCGCGCGGGGCTTATTCTTTGGCGGATAGTCTTCCCAGTTTGCACGCGAAAGGTGCCGGCGCTTGCTGGCATTTACCGAGCCTTGAGACTTCCGGGGCACGATGCGCCGCGACAGAATCAGCCGGAAAGCGGACATCGGGATATGCGTGACAAGGTCCGCTGGGGCATCGCCGGAACCGGCACGATCGCAAACAGTCTTGCCTCGGACTTCCGCTTCGCAACCCATGCGAGCCTCGTCGCCGTCTCGTCCCGCAGCGCGCAGAAGGCCGAGAGCTTCGCTGGGCGTTTCGGCGGCATCCGCGGCTATCAGGGCATCGAGGCACTGGCGGCCTCTCCCGATATCGACGCGATCTACGTCGCCTCACCCAATGCTGAGCACCTTCAACAGACCACCCTCGCCTTGGCCGCCGGCAAAGCCGTTCTCGTCGAAAAGCCGCTGACGACGTCGTCGTCCGACGCGCGCACGCTTGCAAACGCCGCTGCCGCCGGCAGCACCTTCGCCATGGAAGCGTTGTGGACCTGTTTCCTTCCGGCGATTTCCAGGGGTCGCGAACTGCTCACGGCCGGAACGCTCGGCGCGATCCGCCATGTCCGGGCGGACCTCGCCTACGAGAAACCGTTCGATGCCGGCAGCCGGTTCTTCGATCCGGTGCTCGGCGGCGGGTCGATGCTCGACCTCGGCATTTATCCGATCGCCCTTTGCCTCAATCTGTTCGGGCACCCCGGGTCCGTCGATGGCACATGGAAGCGCGCGCCGACCGGCGTCGACAGTTCAGCCAAGATCAAGCTGGCCTATGACGGCTTTGACGCTGAACTGGGCTGCGGCTTCGATCGAAACGGGCACAATCGCTTCGTTATCGAGGGCGAGCGCGGCACGCTGGTCATCGACACACCGTTTCTGAAGGCAAGCCGCCTCTTCGTTTCCACCGGCGGCGCGGCGCGCAAGCTACTGGCTTTCAACGGAAAAACGGCCTACCGGCTGGCCCGGCATATCCCCCTGCCCGGCCTTACCCGCCACGATCATCACTTCCCCGGGAGCGGCCTGCAATTCGAGATCGAGGCAGCAAGCGCGGCGATTCTCGAGGGCCGCAGCGAACATCCGTTGATGCCGCTATCGGCCAGCATAAAGGCCCTGGAAATCATCGAGACGGTCCGCTCAAGGACACCTGAGGCAGGCTAGTTCTACCTCGAAACGGAACGCAAAACGTGGCCGACGCTGCGCCTCTAGAGGTCGAGCGGACGGTAGTCCCGCCAGCCGCCGTTGAGCGCCAACACCACCTCCGTCAGATGTCGCGCCGTCGCGCCGGAGAAAAACGGTGTTTCGCCGCCTTTGAGCGCCTGCGCCTGCACTGCAATGCCGCGCACGAAATCGATCTGCGACGGAAAGGCCGGAAGCGCACTTGCCGATGGCGCCGTCGGATAGCGCATCTTCGTTCCGGGATAGAGCCGAAGCGGAAGCTTGCGGCCGAGTTTCCACTCCAGCCAGTCGAGCCCGCGATGCAGGAGCGGCCGCTTCGCCCCGAAGATCTCCAGATGGATCGGCGAGCGATTGTCCCAGAGATCGCGAACGGCGATCATGCCCTTTTCGCCGATGATCGTCAGCGAGCGGTCGCGCGGCGCCGCCAGGCCGCAGGTGACCCGCGCCGTCAGGCCGGAGCGGAACGTCAGGCAACCCACGGAAAAATCGGGCCCGAGCGCCAGCGTCTCGGTTCCCGGCCCCTTGTCCGGAAAGGTCAGCGCCGAGACGGCACTGACTTCGGCGACCGGGCCGAAGAGCGAGACAAGCCAGCTTGCTGCATAACCCGCATGTTCGAGCGTGCAGCCGACCTCGAATTCATGCACGCCCGGCCAGCGGGCGCCCGAGCGGCTGCGCCAGGCGCGCCAGTTGGCCTTGAACACCGGGCCATCTTCCATCTCGGCATAGACAAGCCGCGGCGTGCCAATGGCACCGTCCGCAAGCAGACGGGCGCAGAGCGCCTGCGCGTCGCTGAGCCCATTGGCCGGTGCACCGGCCAGAACAAGCCCCTTGGCCCTTGCCAGGTCGACGAGTTCGCTCGCCTGCTCCACCGTCATCGCCAGGGGCTTTTCGCAATAGACGTGCTTTCCGGCCGAAAGCGCCCGGCAATTTACGGTATAGTGGCTCTCCGGCGTCGTCAGATTGACGACGATCGACACCGCGGGATCGGCAAGCACGGCGTCGAGCGAGGCATAGGGCGAAACCTTCCAGTAGCGTGCGAACGCGTCGAGGCGCTCGGCATCGCGGTCCCAGACGCCGGTGAGCCGCAGCTCCGGATGGTTGGCAAGCGTCGTCATGTAATAGTCGGCGACGAAGCCGGTTCCGACAAAGGCAATCCCGGTCACGCTTTCAGTCTCCTATCGAGCGTCAGCCAGGAACGACGCGACGTAAACGAGCGGCGCATTCCAGTTGATGGCGATTTCGTTGGACCCATAGGCTTCGATATCGTCGACATAGCAGGTTTGCGGCGCGCAACCGCGCAGCCGCTCCCTGGCGATGTCGTCGACAAAGGTCGAGTTCGGACCGCCGGCAAGCGAACCGACGGGCGGATTTGGCAGCTGCGGATCGCGCTGACGGGCATACCAGCGGCTGTGCTGGTTCTGCGGCGAGCGGCTGCCATAGCCGGTTATGTAGGAAAGCCCCATCGCATTGCGCCCGAGGATGTAGTCCATGCCCTCGCGCGCGCCGTCGAGAAAGACCCTGTCGCCGGAGAGATCATAGGCGGCCGACAGCACGACGATGTTCTGCAGCATCAACTGGTTCGATCCCCAGTCGTAGCGGCGCTCGTTCGGCCGGTAGACGATACCGAATGGCTCCGCCTGTTGCAGCGACAGCAGGTGCTGAGCGCTCGTGAGCACCGAATTGCGGATCGTTTCCTGATCGACCGCCGGCAGAGCCCTGCCATAAAGGGCGAGTTGCAGTCGCGCGAAGCCGGCAACGTCGCGCCAGTTGAAAGCGCCGCCGGGCGAAAACACATCCGCCTCCCAGAGCGGCGAGGCCCGCAGGGTCTTGAGATATTCGCCGTTGCCGGTCGTCAGATAAAGCTCGGTCGCCGCCCAGAAAAGCTCGTCGGAAATGCTGTCGTCGTCGTAGTCGCCGCCGCCGCCGAACCCATCGGACTTGGGGGCAAGGAGCGCCGGATTTGCATTCGCCGCCACCCACGCCTTGCGCGCCGCCGAAAGCAGCCGCGCGGAAAATGTCGGGTTATGCTCGGCAAAGAGCCGCGCGCCCTGGGCAGCCACCGCCGCAACATCGAGCGTCGCCGCGGTCGAGGGGCGGTAAAGCGCGCGCGGCTGCGGGTCGTCGCCCGGCAGCATAGGCGCGGCGGTCCAGGCCGTATCGTGGATCTTGTGGTGCACCATGCCGGCGAGCGGCTCGCCGTCCGGGACCATCATCCGCAGCAGGAACTCCAGCTCCCAGCGCGCCTCGTCGAGAATATCCGGAAGGCCATTGCCGTTTTCCGGAATGCGCGACAGCCCGTCGCGCATCACCGCCGATGTGGGCGCAAACGTCAGGCCGCGTTCGTAGGCGGCGAGCAGTTGCGCAGCAGCCAGCGCTCCGGTCACCGCATATTTGCCGTGGTCGCCCGCGTCATACCAGCCGCCGGTCACGTCCAGTTGGTAGGAACAGGACCAACCGCCATAGACCGCCTCGGCCTGCGCGCCGCCAAGGCACGGAACCGCCTTGTCGCCCTGGTTCGGCGCGACGCCGACATGGCCGGCCGATCGGGCATAGGCCTTGCCGGCGATCGCCCCCCTGATCTCGATCCCGCTTCTTTGCGGGTAGAACCAGGATAGCGCATCGACCCGCAACCGCGTGTAGAGATCCTCGCCGATCGAAAAGCGGTCGCTTGCCCAGTCGCCGGACACCAGTCGATAGCCGTCGCCCGGCGTCTTGAACGCTGAGAAGTCCGCAACCTGCGTCTCGACCCCGGCCGTCGGATCGAAACCGTGGGGCTGCGTCTTGCCCTTGCCGACGATCCTGTCCGCAGAATCCAACAGTCGAAAATCGATGGGTTGTTTCGCATCGGCGACAAAGGTCGCCCGCTTCGGGCCATCCGTGAGGTAGCCGAGCTGGTTGACGCGAATGGCCGGCCCTTCGGCCGCCCGCCGCGCCGCCGGCGAGGAAGCCCCGCTCGCCACCAGCGAGACGTCGTCGAGGCAGACACGGCCGCCCTCGCCGCCGCCAAGCGGAAAAACGAGCTGCGCTTCGTCCGGCTCCTGCCCCGCGAACTCCGCCGAAAAAAGGCTGCCTTCCGGCGTGCCTTCCATCGTGAATTCGTCCACCATGGTCCAGGGATCGGCGGCGCGCTGCACCCTTGCCTGGACGCTGCGCGCCGGCTCGGCGATCACCCTCATCGACAAACGGTAGATGCGACCGGGCTCGAGTTTCAAGCCATTGGTGCCGATGAGTTGGCTCCAGGCTTCACCGCCCCGCGCAGCCTCGACGCAAAGCCGGCCGTTCTCGCGCGCGAACGTCAGTCCGTCGCTCGCCCAGAACATGTCCTGTCTTCTGTCAAAGTGGCCGTCAGCAATCAGTTCGGCGCCCCTTGCCAGGCCCGGCAGGAAGAGCACGGCAATCGCCGCGTGTGCTATCCCGAACCTCGACACGTTTCCAACTCCGAACTCGCCGGCCACCCAAAAGGCGCCACGGAGCCGACAAGCCATGGCAGCAGAGCGTTGCCGCAAACAAGTTAAGCTTGAGAAAAGATCCGGCGGCGCGGCGAAATTTCGCTGTCGCCAAGACCCGTCGCGACCTGTCTGGCGGACCGGTGCGAGGCTTGACGCGCCTCGGCGCCCTGATAGTTTGACCAAAGGGTAAAAATTTGGGCGGCAGCACCGCCCGGACGACAAGAGAGACCGAGGAGAACTGGAATGTCGAACCGCCTTAACACGCCGAACGACCTGCGTGCTTTCTGGATGCCGTTCACTGCGAACCGGCAGTTCAAGAAGGAACCGCGCCTCTTCGTCGGCGCCAAGGACATGCACTACACGACCCATGACGGCCGCACGGTACTGGACGGCACGGCGGGTCTGTGGTGCGTCAACGCCGGCCATTGTCGCCCGAAGATCACCGAGGCGATCCGTGAGCAGGCGGGCGAGCTCGACTATGCGCCGGCCTTCCAGCTCGGCCACCCCAAGGCCTTCGAACTGGCAAACCGCCTAGTCGACATCGCGCCCGAGGGCATGAACCACGTTCTCTACACCAACTCTGGCTCGGAATCGGTAGATACGGCGCTTAAAGTTGCACTCGCCTATCACCGCGCCAAGGGCGACGGCTCGCGATTCCGCCTGATTGGTCGCGAGCGCGGCTATCACGGCGTCAACTTCGGCGGCATTTCGGTCGGCGGCATCGTCTCCAACCGCAAGATGTTCGGCACGCTTCTGACCGGCGTCGACCATATGCCGCACACCCACTTGCCGGCCCAGAATGGCTTCACCCGCGGCGAGCCCGAGCATGGCGGCGATATCGCGACCGAACTCGAGCGTATCGTTACGCTGCATGACGCCTCCACCATCGCAGCCGTCATCGTCGAACCGGTGGCCGGCTCCACCGGCGTGCTGATCCCGCCGAAGGGCTACCTGCAGAAACTGCGCGAGATCTGCACCAAGCACGGCATCCTGCTGATTTTCGATGAAGTCATCACCGGTTTCGGCCGCCTCGGCACGCCGTTTGCCGCGCAGTATTTCGACGTGAAGCCGGATATCATCACGACCGCAAAGGGTCTCACCAACGGCGTCATCCCGATGGGTGCGGTCTTCGTCACCTCCGAGATCCATGATGCCTTCATGAATGGCCCGGAGCACATGATCGAGTTCTTCCACGGCTACACCTATTCGGGCAACCCGATCGCCTCGGCCGCCGCCCTCGGCACGCTCGACACCTACAAGGAAGAGGGCCTCTTGACCCGCGCCGCCGAGTTGGCGCCCTATTGGGAAGAGGGCCTGCACTCGCTGAAGGACTGCCCGCATGTCATCGACATCCGCAATCTCGGCCTGATCGGCGCGATCGAGCTTCAGCCGATCGCCGGCGAGCCGACGAAGCGCGCTTTCTCCGCCTTCCTCAAGGCCTATGAGAGCGGCCTCTTGATCCGCACCACCGGCGACATCATTGCGCTGTCACCGCCGCTGATCATCAGCAAGGCAGAAATCGACGAGCTGTTCGGCAAGCTGCGCGCCGTTCTCAACAGCAATATCTAAGCAGGCCTCGTCGAGACCGTCAGAACCCTTTCCCCGGCAACGGGGGAAGGGTTACTCTTATCCGCAACAATGAAACCAAGCGTCGTCCCGCCGAGAGAGCATCCGGGGCGCGTATAAGAAATGGAGTTGCCTCATGTCCGAAGCGCTGGAACGCTATATCGATCAGGGCGTCGGACGCGAGCCGGCTGACATCGTCTTGAAGGGCGGGCAGTTCTTCGATCTCGTCACCGGCGAACTGGTCGCCTCCGACATCGCGATCTCCGGCGACCGCATCGTCGGCACCTTCGGCAGCTACGAGGGGCGCGAGGAAATCGACATCACGGGCCGCATCGTCGTGCCCGGTTTCATCGACACCCATCTGCACATCGAATCCTCGCTGGTCACGCCGCACGAATTCGACCGCTGCGTCCTGCCGCTCGGCATCACCACCGTCGTCTGCGACCCGCACGAGATCGCCAACGTGCTCGGCACCGAGGGCATCGAGTATTTCCTGGATTCGGCGCTCGAGACCATCATGGACGTCCGCGTCCAGCTCTCCTCCTGCGTGCCGGCGACGCATCTGGAAACGTCGGGCGCCGACCTGCCGATCGAACGTCTCCTGCCCTTCCGCCACCATCCGAAAGTCATCGGCCTTGCCGAGTTCATGAACTTTCCGGGTGTTGTGCACAAGGACCCGGTCTGCCTCGCCAAGCTCGATGCCTTCCAGGGCGCCCATATCGACGGTCATGCTCCACTGCTTTCGGGCAAGGACCTGAACGGCTATCTGGCAGCCGGCATCCGCACCGATCATGAATGCACCAGCGCTGAAGAAGCCATGGAGAAGATCCGCAAGGGCATGCACATCCTCGTGCGCGAGGGCTCGGTCTCCAAGGACCTGCATGCGCTGATGCCCATCATCACCGAGCGGCTGTCGCCGCACCTGGCGCTCTGCACCGACGACCGCAACCCGCTCGACATCGCCGAGCAGGGTCACCTCGACCATATGATCCGCACGGCGATATCCGCCGGCGTCGAGCCGCTGGCGATCTACCGCGCCGCCTCGATCTCGGCTGCCCGCGCCTTCGGGCTACGCGACCGCGGCCTGGTCGCGCCCGGCTGGCGCGCCGATCTCGTGGTCATCGACAGCCTGGAAAACTGCAAGGCCGAAACGGTGTTCTCCGGTGGCCGCCGCGTCACCGACGCGCTCTTTGCCACCCGCAATCCGGTCGCGCCCGTTGGGCTCGACAGCGTCAAGGCCGGCCAAGTCCATGCCAGCGCCTTCGGCATTCCGGTCGCAGACGGCGACACCTCGGTCATCGGCGTTCTGCCCGGCAAGATCATCACCGAGCACCGCCGCTACCGCCTGCCGGCGGTCGGCAACCAGACCGGCGTCGATCTCGGCCGCGACATCATCAAGGTCGCCGTCATCGAACGCCACGGCGTCAACGGCAACCATGCCAATGGCTTCGTGCAGGGGTTCGGGCTGAAGAAGGGCGCGATCGCCTCGACCGTCGGCCATGACAGCCACAACATCTGCGTCGTCGGCGTCAACGACGAGGACATGGCGATCGCCGCCAACCGGCTCGGCGAGATCAAGGGCGGTTTCGTCGTCGTCGAGGACGGCAAGGTGACCGGCGAGATCGCGCTTCCGGTCGCAGGCCTGATGAGCCTCGAGCCCTATGAGAGCGTCCGTGACACGCTGCACGACCTGCGCCACGCCGCCTTCGCGCTCGGCGCAACGCTGGAGGAGCCGTTCCTGCAGCTCGCCTTCCTGCCGCTGCCGGTCATCCCGCATCTGAAGATCTCGGATCGCGGGCTGGTCGATGTCGACAAGTTCATGCTGATCGGGTGATTGGCGGCGGCACTCAGTTGTCGGCCACGGCGGGCGCCAGTTCCTTGCGGAAATAGACGACGCGCTCCGTCTCCTCGAAGCCAAGCGCCATGTGCAGGCTTTGGCTCCTCAGATTGTCGGTCGCCGTGTCGGAGGCGAGTTCCTGGCAGCCCCGGCTTGTCGCCCAGCGTTCGACCGCGGTGATCAGGGCGCGCGCCACGCCGCGACGGCGGTAGGCGGGCAAGACGTAAATGCCTTCGAGGAAGCCGACGGGCGAGGTCTCGCAGCCGTTGACGTAATCGTGGCGGATCGACGCTTCAGCGAAACCGGCAGCGACGCCGGCTTCGTCCTCGCAAAGGAACGAAGCGTAGCGGTCGCCCTCCGCGAGACTGGATTCGACTTCGGCGCGATGATCCGCCGCCGGTGTATCCGGCCAGAGCGCCAGACGCATCTCGACCCAGCGGCCGATGGTTTCGCCATCCATCAACAATACGCGCATCAGAACTTCCCTGAGAAGGCCGACAGTCCGGCAACCCTGATGCTACCGGCTTCAAGCCGTGCCGGATATCCGGGCAATTCCAGGGGCTCAACCGCCGACGGCGCCAGAAACTCCAGCGGTTCCCGGGTGAGATTGAAGACGAAGAGCAGCCGGTCGCCGTCTTTCTCGCGAACAAAGGCCAGGAGATCGCTGTTCGTGTCGAGGAACCGCATCGTGCCATCGCTGAGCGCAGGCTGCGATCGGCGGAAGGCGAGCGTCGCGCGATAGTGATCGAGCACCGTGTCCCCGGTCTGCTGGGCGTCGACCGAAAGCCGCCGATGGTCCTCGGGCACCGGCAGCCACGGCTTGCCGGCGGTAAAGCCGGCATTGGCCGCCGCGTGCTCCCAAACCATCGGTGTGCGGCATCCGTCGCGGCCCTTATAGGAGGGCCAGAAACGGATGCCATATGGATCGCGCAGATCCTCGAAAGCAAGCTCCGCCTCCGGCAGCCCCAGTTCCTCGCCCTGATAAAGGCAGATCGAGCCGCGCAGGCTGGAAAGCAGTGTGATCGCCAGCCGCGCCACCCTCTCCCGCTCCGCTTCATTGCGGGCAAAGCGGCTGACATGGCGCGTCACGTCGTGGTTGGAAAAGGCCCAGCAGACCCAGCCATCGGTCACCGCCTCCTGGAAGTTCTCGACACAGCGGCGGATATGGGTCGCGGTAAAGTCCGGCCCCAGGAGGTCAAAGGTATAGCACATGTTGAGCTTGTCGCCGCCGCTGGTATAGGCGGCCACGGTCTTCAGCGAGCGGGCGCCGTCGCCCACCTCGCCGACGGTCATGCGGCCTTCGTAGCGATCAAGCAACGCCCGAAACCGCGCGAGGAAGGCGATGTTTTCCGGCTGGCTCTTGTCGTGGAGATGATCCTGCATGCCGTAGGGGTTCACGTCGGGCGCATCGTTGCTGGTGGCATCCGGATCCGGCACGAGCGGCGGGTTGTCCCGCAAGTGCTTGTCGTGGAAGTAGAAGTTCACCGTATCGAGACGGAAGCCGTCGACCCCGCGGTCGAGCCAGAAGCGGGCAGCATCGAGCACCGCGTCCTGAACTTCGGGATTGTGAAAGTTGAGGTCCGGCTGCGAGCCTAAGAAGTTGTGCATGTAATACTGCTTGCGCACCCCGTCCCATTCCCAGGCCGGTCCGCCGAAGATCGACAGCCAGTTGTTGGGCGCCGTGCCGTCCGGCTTAGGATCGGCCCAGACATACCAGTCCGCCTTCCCGTTCGTTCGGCTGGAGCGGCTTTCGACAAACCAGGGATGGCGATCGGCGGTGTGGGAGATCACCTGGTCGATGATCACTTTCAGGCCAAGACGATGGGCCTCGCCAAGCATCTCGTCGAAATCGGCGAGTGTTCCGAACATCGGATCGACGTCGCAGTAATCCGAGACGTCGTAGCCCATGTCGGCCTGCGGCGAGGTGAAGAACGGCGACAGCCAGATCGCATCGACGCCGAGCGAGGCGATGTGCGGCAACCTGCGGGTGACACCCTTGAGATCGCCGATGCCGTCGTCGTCGGTATCCTGGAACGAGCGCGGATAGACCTGATAGATCACCGCACCGCGCCACCAATCGTTGCCCGATACCTGCCGAGACGCCATGTAAGCCCCCTGAAGACGGTCTGTCGCGCAAAGGTGTAGCGTTGCCCGGCACCGGAGTAAACGCCATTCACCGCCACGCACGGATCGCCACCAAACAGCCGGAAACTATCTCTTGCCGAGAACGATCGAGACCCTTATCCCGTCTCAGGCGAAATCTTGTGAGGAGGAAAGTCGTTGGCCGGAAAGATGCTTGCGATCGGAGAGTGCATGGTCGAGCTCATGCAGGCGGAAGGCGGGCTCTTGCGCAAAGGCTATGCCGGCGACACGTTCAACGCCGCCTATTATGCGCGGCTCTTCATGCCTGCTGATTGGACCGTCGCCTATTGCTCCGCCGTCGGCACCGACACGGTTTCCGACGAGATGCTGGCCTTCATGGCGGAAAAAGCGATCGACACCTCGGCCGTCCGCCGCATCGAGAACCGCTCGGCAGGCCTCTATATGATCCATCTGAAGGACGGCGAGCGCAGCTTCTCCTACTGGCGCTCGCACTCGGCTGCCAAGCTGCTTGCCGACGACGCCGAGCACCTCAGACGCGCGATCGAAAGCTCCGACCTCATCCTCTTCTCCGGCATCACGCTGGCGATCCTTGCGCCCAATGCCGTAGAAACGCTGCTGTCGGAGCTGCGCCGCGCCAAGGCTGCCGGCAAGGCGGTGGTCTTCGACCCGAACATTCGCCCGCGTCTCTGGGACGATGCCGAGCGCATGCGCCGCACGCTGACCGACGGTGCCCGCGCCGCGACCCTGGTGATGCCGAGCTTCGACGACGAGATGACCCATTTCGGCGATGCATCGATCGACGCGACGATTGCCCGTTACAAGAGCCTGGGCGCCACCAACCTCGTCGTCAAGGATGGCGAGAAGGGTGTGACGCTCGCCTTCGGCGATGCCCCGGTTGAGCATGTGCCGGCGACCCCGGTCGAGCGCGTCGTCGATACGACCAGTGCCGGCGACAGCTTCAACGGCGCCTTCGTCTCCCGCCTGGTGGCGGGCGACAAGCCGGCCCAGGCCGCCACCTTTGCGGCAAGCGTCGCTGCCGGCGTCATCGGCCATCACGGCGCGCTCGTGGCGCGGGAGAAGCTGCCTTCCGCGTGAGCGGCAGGTCACTTTTCAGGAACTTTAGGAAGGATGCAGACGGAAAGCCTGTTTGGTTTTCCGCTCCCTCTTTAGCGGCGCTTCTTCGCCTTGGACTCGTACGGGTTGTCGCCCGAACGGAAGTGCATGCGGATCGGCACGCCCGGCAGGTCGAAATCGTTGCGCAGACCGTTGATCAGGTAGCGCACGTAGGATTCCGGCAGCGCGTCCGGCCGCGTGCAGGAGATCATGAAGCCCGGTGGGCGCGCCTTCACCTGGGTCATGTACTTGAGCTTGAGCCGGCGACCGGAAACGGCCGGTGGCGGATGCTGAACCGTCTGCGATTCCAGCCAGCGGTTGAGCCGTGCGGTGGAGATGCGGCGGTTCCAGGTCTTGTCGGTCTCGATGATCGCCTGCATCAGCCGGTCGAGGCCGTAGCCGGTGTGACCGGAAATCGGCACGGCACGGATGCCGCGGGCCTGCGGCAACAGCCGCTCGGTCTTTTCGCGAAGATCGGCAAGCACCGCCTGCCAATCCTCGACCAGGTCCCACTTGTTGAAGGCGAGAACGGCCGCCCGGCCTTCGCGCAGCACGAGGTCGACGATCTGCAGATCCTGCTTCTCGAAGGGAATGGTTGCATCAAAGACGATGACCACCGTTTCGGCAAAGCGGATGGCGCGCAGCGCGTCCGCGACCGAGAGCTTCTCGAGCTTCTCCTGCACCTTCGCCTTGCGGCGCATGCCGGCGGTGTCGAACATCTTGATGGTCCGGCCACGCCATTCCCATTCCACGGAAATGGAATCGCGGGTGATACCGGCTTCCGGACCCGTCAGCAGCCGGTCTTCGCCGAGGAAGCGGTTGATCAGCGTCGACTTGCCGGCATTCGGACGGCCGACGATCGCCACCCGCAGCGGCTTGGTCTCGTCATAGGCGGTCTCCACCTCTTCGTCTTCACCGTCGTCCTTGAACGTGGGGCGCAGATCGATATCGGTTTCGGCCACGTCGTCTTCCGGCGGGTAGGCCCGGTCTTCGCCGATCGCAGCGACGATCGCGTCGCGCAGATCGAGCATGCCCTGGCCGTGTTCGGCCGAGATCGGGCACGGCTCGCCAAGGCCGAGCGTGAAGGCATCGTAGAAGCCACCATCGGAACCGCGTGCTTCCGACTTGTTGGCGACCAGCACCACCGGCTTGCCGCGGCGGCGCAGCATTTCGGCAAGCGTCTCGTCTGCCGGCGTCAGTCCGCCCTTTGCGTCAACCAGGAACAGCGAAAGATCGGCTTCGTCGATCGCGGCCTCGGTCTGCGCCCACATTCGCCCCTGCAGCGTGTCGGGTCCCGATTGCTCGAGACCGGCCGTGTCGATGATGCGGAAGCGCAGATCGATCAACTTGGCGTCCCCCGGGCGACGGTCGCGGGTGACACCCGGCGTATCGTCGACGAGCGCCAGCTTCTTGCCGACCAGGCGGTTGAACAAGGTGGACTTGCCGACATTGGGACGCCCGACGATGGCGACGGTGAAGCTCATGGATCTATCCGTTTCCGCTTGGAGCGCTGCTGCCAACAAGGCGGCTGCGCTCATAAATTCGTTTTCTGCCGCATCGGGCAGCGACAGTTCCAGCAGGAACTGTTGCGATTGTACTCGGCAATCCCGAACGCAAAACCGCTTAAGCACTTTTGCTGGAACTGCTTGCCTTGTCTCTCACAGTTCCGGGCGCAAAACCGCTGAGCACTTTTGCTGGAACTGCTTTAAACGCTTTAGCGCACAATCCCAAGGTCGAGACCGACATTGGGATCATGCGCTGATTCGATAGGGTCTTTCACCCTGTGCCCTTCCGGTGGGATGGGCTGTCGTCTTAGGCCTTGCCGCTCGCGGCGATCACGTCGAGCAGCATCTGGGCGCGACCGGTGACGTTGCGCGGGCTCTGCGCATCGTCGACGATCTGCTGGAACCAGGTCTTCGCCTTGGCGTAGTCGCCGGACTTGTAGGCAGCGAGACCAAGGGCTTCACGCGCCGAGTGGCGCATGTTGTTCTGCGGCGTAGCAAGCTGCTCGACCTCGGCCGAAACCTGGTCGTAACCGCCGGTATCGACGAGCAGGTAGGCTGCACGCAGACGCGCTGCCTCCTGGATAGCTGCCGGGACGCTGCTGTCCTTGCCGATGGCGGAGAAGGCCTTGGCAGCCGCCTCTGTCTCGCCCTTCTGCGCCTGCAGCGTGGCAGCGCGCAGACGCGCCAGCACCGGATAGGCGCCGTAGCCGTCCTTCTCCAGCGTGTTCAAGGCGGCGAGCGCCTCGTCCGTCTTGTTTTCCTTGGCGAGGTTGAGCGCCTGCAGGAACGCATCCCCCGACTTCGAGGAGGCGCCATCCTGCCAGTAGTCGAAGCCGACCTTGCCGATGGTGCCGAGTACGATAAGCACGGCGATGGCCACGATGACGCCGCCGAAGCGGGCCCAGATGCTCTTCATCTGGTCGGAACGCAGTTCCTCATTGACCTCGCGGATAAAGCTGTCGTCTTGGTTCGCCATCTATTGCCCCGGCCTTGCCTGCACACTGGCCCGTCGCGCCAACGGTCACATGACCATCGGCGAAACGGACACTCTCAAACTGTTCGAGCATGCACGAGGGGTCCTTGCCGCACCCGCCGCACTCTCATGGATTTTGCGCCTTCTACCCGATTTTGCGGCGCTTGTAAGGGGGCCGACGCGATTTAGAGCGCCTATGGCCGACACGAGGCCGACTCCGTCGCTCTAAATTTTCTGTTACTGCAATTCCGGACGCAAAACCGCGGTGCACTTTTGCATCAGCCCATGACGACCGGTGCAACGCCGATCAACCATTCGTGCAGCTTCCAGACGAAGAGCACGTAGGCGACAAGCCCGATGATGATGGCGAGCACATCGTTGGAGGCCGATTTGAACACCGGCAGTACGCGTTCGCCTGCCCGCTCGCGGCGTTTCAGCGAGATGCGCAGGATCACCGCCCAGGCGAGAAATGAGCCGAACAGCAGGACGGAGGACGTCTCACCATTGGCGAGCAGATGCGCAAGTGCCCAGACCTTGATCGAAAGCACCTGAGGATGCTTGACCGCAACCGCGATGCGCCCGGCCGGGAGGAAGCCGGCAGCAAGGAAGATGAAGGCAAAAAGCATCAGAAGCAGTGCGATGTGGCGCATGAATACGGGCGGATCGTAGAGCATGCCCGTTTCGCTGCGGGCCTGGCCGAAGCCATAGATGATCAGACAGAGGCCGATGAGGCTGAGGATTGCATAGATCCCCATCCAGGTGCCCTTGCCGCGGCGCTCGATGACGCCGGCGCGGAAACCGGGCGCGACGACGCGGATGAGATGCAGGCCGAGAAAAAGAATGATGCCGAGAACGAGTATCGCCATGGGGCCACCGCTTTGTTCGAGTATCGGGCAAACTCAGCGCCGCTCGTCGGAAAAGACGGGAGCTGGCCGCTGAAGCGTGTTGATTTCCAGTGTATTCGGTTCCCGGACCGATTCCGCCCAGGTTGCTATGGAGTAGCCTTGATAGCGCGTTTTTTCCAGACCGATCAAAGGATTGCCGCATTTTCGAACCATTTGCGACAAAACCAAAACAGTGCAGTTGATCATGATCCGTATTCCGCTTGCCCTCTCGCTCGCCCTTCTTCCCGCTCTTGCCAGGGCCGAGCCGGCGTCGCCGGCCACCGCGCCCGCCGGTGACAGGCAGTTGGTGATCGTCTCGTTCGACGGCGCGCATGACAACGCGCTATGGGAAAAAAGCCTGGCGATGGCCAAGCGCACCGGTGCGCATTTCACCTATTTCCTCTCCTGCACCTTTCTGATGACCCGGGCGGACGGCAAGACGCTCTACAAGCCGCCGGGCCAGAAGGCAGGCCGCTCGAATGTCGGCTTCGCGCAGAGCCGTGAAGAGATCGCGGCCCGCGTCGGCCACATCTGGCAGGCCCATCTCGACGGCCACGACATCGCCAGCCACGCCTGCGGCCACTTCGACGGCAAGGGCTGGAGCAAAGCCGACTGGCAAAGCGAGTTTTCGACCTTCAACGCGGCGCTCAAGGACGCCTGGAAGAAGGCGGACAAGCCCGAGGCCGAGCCGGCCGGCTGGGCCGAATTCGCCGCAACCGGGATCAAGGGATTCCGCGCCCCCTATCTGTCGCTGAGCGACGGCCTGCTGCCGGCGCTGAAGGCGAACAACTTCACCTATGACGCAAGCCTGGTGACCAAGGGTCCGGGCTGGCCGACGACAAAGGATGGCCTGCCGCGTTTCGGACTGCCGCTGATCCCCGAAGGGCCGTCGCAGCGCCCTGTCATCGGCATGGACTACAATCTCTTCGTCCGCCACTCCATGGGTGTGGAGAACAAGAAGGACAGCGCCCGCTTCGAGGAGCGCACCTACGAGGCCTACAGGAAAGCCTTCGACCGGGAATATGCGGGCGACCGCATCCCGCTGCAGCTCGGCTTCCATTTCGTCGAAATGAACGGCGGCGCCTACTGGCGCGCGCTCGATCGGCTGTTGGGCGAAGTCTGCGGCAAGCCCGACGTCGCCTGCGTCAGCTACGCCCAGGCGCTGCCGCTGATCGAGCAGGCAAAAAAGAAGGCGGGTCGAACCGCCTTCTGATTGCTATGCGTTCGGCCAAGCTCAGGCCAGTTCCTCTTCACCACCGACCTCGATGAACTTCTGATCGATATGCGGTAGCGGCTCTTCGTCGATCGTCGCCTCGAACGCGCGCAGGCGCTTGTAGATCGACAGGAGCTCGACGATCGTCGGCCAGGAAGAAACCAGATACTGGAACGACGAGGTGACCTGGCCGAAGGCGCCGGAGATTTGGTTCAGCGCGCCAAGCGTGATCTTACCGGCAATAATCGACGGCGCCAGGATCAGCAGCGAAAAGATATTGTTGATCTGCAGGTAGAAGATGCGGGCGATGTTGAAATAGAGATAGTGGAAGTACAGCCGGAAATAGTTGCGGCGCACGTTCTCGAAAAGGTCGGCAACGGTCGTCGGCTGGGCGCGATCGGCGTGATCTTCGCCATAGACCAGTTCCTTGCGGTAGGCCGCCTCGACGCGCTGGTTGCGGAACTCAAGCCCCGGCAATTTGATGCCGACGACAGCCAGGAACACGGTGCCGAACAGCGACCAGAGCACCGCGGCGGTGACCAGCGGATAGGGAATGGCGCCGACGATCGGCAGTTCGGTGACGTTTGCGGACAGCCGGATCAACACCGGCGTAAACGCGATCAGCGTCATCACGCTGTCAATCAGGCTGACGCCGAGACCTTCCACGGTCGTGGAAAAGCGCATCGTGTCTTCCTGCACACGCTGCGAGGCACCTTCGATATGGCGCAGCTTGCCCCAATGGGCCATGTAGTACTCGTTCATCGCGGTGCGCCACCGGAAGATATAGTGGCTAACGAAGAAGCGCGTCATGACGGCCACGGCCACGGCGACGAGCGCGATCGCGAGGAAGGTGGCGATTTCGCCGTAGAACTCTTCCGCGGTGACGACCTTTGACTTGGAAACCGCCGCCTGGATCAGGTCCCAGAACGGCCCATACCAGTTGTTGATGGCGACGCTGACCTGCACCTGAAAATAGGTGACGAACAGAATGAGCGCGGATCCGAGGATCGACCAATTCTGCCAGCGATGCGGTGAGTAGACGTACCAGAACGCCGCAAATAACCCCGTGACCAGCGCGAAATAGATGTAGAACCAGAGGAAGGCCGGAGACCAGAAGGCGGAAATGCCGACGATCGGCGGCGCGTCGGACGGCAAAGGCGGCATGCCGAAGACCGCCCCCAGTTGCTCGCCTTCCCCATACCAGAAGGCGATGGCAACCAGCGACCAGACGACAAAGGAAATGAAGAAGAGCTTCGGCTTCGGAAAGAAGGATAGGAACAAGTGCGGCACTCTCGTTTCGGTGGAGACGAACAACTCGCCTCCCGAAGCGCCGAAACTAGGGCAAAGCGCCGTCGTCAACAATCGGGTAATGTAAACGTTACTGTTATTTCATCCAGGCGAGCGCCGGTGCCGGAGGGTCTTTTTTCGCCGCTGCTCAGGCCCTCAATGCCTGTGAAATCCGCTTCAATTCGACGACAACGACCCCACCGCACAGGAAAAGAACGGCAGCAGCGATCAAGGTTGGTGCGGCGAAGCTGCCGGTGCGCTCCGCAAGCCAGCCGGCGACCAGCGGACCGACGATTTGCCCAATACCGAAAGCAGCCGTCATCAACGCAAGCGCCTTGCGCGGGCTCTCGGGCGCCAGCTTCCGGCCGATCTGCAGGCCATAGGCAGTGATCATCATGAAGGTTGCGCCGAGCATCAGGCCGCCGGCAAGCGGCGCATAGGGCAAAGGCAGGCTGACCGTCAGCACCAGCCCGACCGCCTCGACCAGAAGGCCGATCGCGTAGACACCGGCAAGACCGAAGCGCGGCACGGCAAAGCGCCAGAGATAGACGGAGAGCGCTGCGGCAAGCCCCGTCAGCAGCCAGGCGAGAAATTCGATGCTGTGGCCGCCGCTCGGATCACGCGCCATGGTGACGAGGAAGGTTGCGGTGATCACGTAGCCGAAGCCGAAGAGCGCATAGGTGAACGTCACTACGGTCAGCGGCCGCGTCCAGCGCAGCGGCCTTTCGCGCACCGGACCAGAACCGGACGACGGAACGCCGGGAAGAAGTGCGGCAACGACGATCGTCCCGACCAATCCGACCAGCGCGCCGGTAAACCAGTCGCCCATGGAGGTCGTCAGGCCGGCGCGACCCGCGATCGGGTTCGCCCATACGCAAAGCGATGAAAACGCGATGCCGAGGCCGACGCCGCCAAAGTGAACGGCCGGCACGTGTTCCGAGCGCGCGAGCACGCCATGGCCGAGCACGATGCCGGAGATGAAGATCATCGCAAAGGCGCTGGCAAGGCCGGCGAGGAAACGGATCAGCGCCAGCACGACGACGGAGGACGAGAGGCCCATGGCCGCCAGCAGAGCCGTCGTGGCGACGAGCGACAGCAGACCGATCCGCCGCTCGTGCCCATGGGCCCAGCCATAGGCCGCAAGAATGGCGCCAGCGAGATAGCCGACGAAATTGGCCGAGGCGATGAGCCCGGCATCACCCGGCGACAGGCCGAGATCCACCATCATCGCCGGCAGGATCGGCGTATAGGAGAAGCGTCCGAAGCCCATGGCGACGGCCATGGCGATGGCGCCGGCGGTTGCCGTGGCGGAGATGTTGGTCTGCAGCGGTCGGTCGAGCGTGGTCATATCATTTTATTGCGCCGCAACACGACGCACGACAAACGACAATAATTGAAGGATCTATTGAAGAAATCGAACGATCGCCGATTTCAATGGCTTAGACCAATCACCGGAAAGGTGAGATGCACCACATCACGGCGGCAGATCATGCACCGCGGCGATGGAGCAAAAAATCGTCTGGAGGACGGCGGAGGCTGCAGGCCGCCGCCGTATCCCTGGTTCATTCAGCCCGGTAGTGTCACCACCAGCGGCCCGCCGCGGGTGACGACAACTGTGTGCTCATACTGCACCGTCGGCGCGCGCGGGTCGCTGTAGAGCGTCCAGTCGTCGTTGCCGCCCTCGGCCCATTGCGCGCCCATCGACAGGAAGGGTTCGACGGTGAAGACCATGCCGTCGGTCATCCGGCGACGTTCGCGCGGATCCGGCCAGGTTGCGATCTCGGTCGGCTCCTCGTGCAGCGAGCGGCCGATGCCGTGGCTGGCGAGATTGGTGACAAGCGAATAGCGGTTCTTGCGGGCGAAGTCGCCGATCGCGTTGCCGATGGCAGCCAGCGGCTGGTCGGGGCGCACCTGCTTGAGGCCCACCCACATGGCCCGCTTGCCATCGCGGCAGAGCCGGTCGATCGCGGCCGTGACCGGCGGTACCGGGAACGAGGCGCCGGTATCGGCAAAGATGCCGTCCTTTTCGGCCGAGACGTCGATGTTGACGAGATCGCCGGCCTTGATCACGCGGTTGCCGGGAATGCCGTGGGCGATTTCCTCGTTGACGCTGATGCATGTGGCACCAGGAAACTGGTAGCAGAGTTCGGGCGCCGAGCGTGCGCCGGCCTCTTCCAGTACCTTGCGGCCGATCGCATCGAGTTCCGCAGTGGTAATGCCGGGCTCGAGCGCCTCGCCCATCGTCTGCAGGGCATTGGCGCAGATGCGGCCGATTTCCTTCAGCCGCAGCAGATCTTCTTCGTTGTTGAGGGTCATCCGTGTCTCGCTTTCGCGCTCACATGTAGCGTGTCGCAACGCGTTATGCCAGCGTCGAGCGGGACGACCGGAGCCGGGCCCCAGCCCCGGTCGTCGAATGGTCAGACGGAGGCCGCCGCTGCTGCCCTTTCCTCGGCCAACGCCTGGCGCACGAGCGGCGCCACCCTGGTGCCGTAGAGTTCGATGCCGCGCATGATCTGGTCGTGCGGCATCGGACCGATCGCCATCTGCAGCAGGAAGCGATCGTTACGGAACAGCTTCCAGTTCTCGACGATCTTCTCGGCCACCGTTTCCGGATCACCGAGGAAGAGGTTGCCGTCGGGGCTGCGCGCCTGGTCGAAATGCGCCCGGTTCGTCGGTCCCCAGCCGCGCTCGCGGCCGATGCGGTTCATCACTTCCGCCTGCGGCCCGTAGAACTGGTCGGCGGCAAGATCGGTCGTATCGGCGATGAAGCCGTGCACGTTGATGCTGGTCTTGAGCTTTTCCGGGTCCTGACCGGCGCGGCGCGCGGCCTCGCGGTAGAGGTCGAAGAGCGGCGCAAACCGGCGCGGCTCTCCGCCGATGATCGCAAGCGCCACCGGCAGGCCGAGCGCACCCGCGCGGGCCACCGATTGCGGCGTGCCGCCAACGGCGATCCAGAGCGGCAGCACCTCCTGCAGCGGCCGCGGATAGACGCCGCGATCATGGATCGCCGGCCGCATCTCGCCGGCCCACGAGACCTTTTCGCTTTCGCGCAGCGCCATCAGGAGGTCGAGCTTTTCGGCAAAGAGCTGGTCGTAGTCATCGAGCGACTGGCCGAAGAGCGGGAAGGATTCGATGAACGACCCGCGACCGGCCATGATCTCGGCGCGGCCGCCCGAGATCAGATCAAGCGTCGAGAATTGCTGGAAGACGCGTACGGGATCGTCCGAGCTCAAGACCGTGACGGCACTGGTCAGCCGGATATTCTTCGTTTTTGCCGCTGCGGCCGCGAGGATGACCGCCGGCGCGGAGGCCGCGTAGTCAGGCCGATGGTGTTCGCCGAGCCCGAAAACATCGAGGCCAACCTGATCTGCAAGCTCGATTTCCTCGAGAAGGTTCTTGAGGCGACGCTGGCCCTCCCTGCCCTTGTGATCCGCGTTCGGATCGACATCCGCAAATGTGTAAAGCCCGAGTTCCATGAGGTCTGTCCTTTTTCTGTTTGCACAACAGATAGTTGGCGCACACATGAGCAGCAAATGCGCATCCGGGAAACGCTGTGTTTCCCGGATGCATACGAACGAGACCTTACCCTCTGGGTAGACCGTCAAGCAGGACGTCGAGGCCCTTCCGGAACGTGCCATCCCAATCGCTGTCCAGGAGCAGGCGCGTGCGCTCGATCGTCGGATAGCGTTCGCTGAGCGCCGAGAGGCGCTTCTGTCCGGCAGCCTGGTCGGCGTGCGAAAGCGCGAAGCTCGCCCGGGTGACGGTGGCGCCGAGCACGTAGTTCCAGAGCGACCAGATCGCGACATTCATGTCCGCGTCGGCAACGCCGGCTCTCGACAGCACCTCGCTCATGGTTTCCAGGCGGCCGAGTACATTCGCGCCGAGCGCCCGGCGCGGCAGCAGCGACGCCGACCAGGGATGGCGCAGCATGATTGCGCGCCAGTCTTCGAGCATGTGAACCACATCCCTGCGCCAGTCCTCGGGCCCGATCCTTTGCGGGGGCGCGCGATAGGCAAACACCGCATCGAGCGCCAGGTCGAAGACCTCCTCCTTGTTGGCGACATGCCAGTAGAGGCTCATGACGCCCGCACCGAGACGGTCGGCGAGACGGCGCATCTTCAAGCCGTCGATACCCTCGGCGTCCAGCAATTCGACCGCGGTCGCCACGATGCGCTCCAGAGACAGGGACGGCTCGCCGCCCGGCTTCTTCCCGGCCTGGGCTGCCGACTCTACCCGCTGGGAGCGTTTGCCCTGCCCGCCGTTCCCTTTCGCCGCCATGCGTCTTCCTTGCTGATTGGAGGTGTCGATTTACGCCGACAACGCGCCGGATGTCGATCCTGAACGATTGACTCGTACGGCGTACGATGTAAATGAGTCGTACGCCGTACGAGTCAATAGCAAGAGCGTCGGCGAAAGGTCAAACCTGCAGACCTGCAAGCGGCATCGCGCGCAGACCTCGGAGACGAGAGAACACCATGTCACGCGCAATCAGACATCTCATGATCGGAGGACTCATCATCATGACTACGGGCGTTTCCACGGCGGCCACAGCGAGCGAGCAGGCGGCCAAGCTGACGGTCGTCAACCCCACGAACCTCTACGACCCGACGCCGCATGGCTATAGCACCGCGGTGATCGTGCCTGCCGGGGCACGGGTGGCCTACATTTCAGGACAGGGCGGCCAGGATAGCACCGGCGGCCTGTCTCCCGACTTCGCGGTTCAGGTCAAGCAGGCCTATGCCAATCTGGGCGCAGCGCTCGAGGGGCTCGGCGGAAGGCCGGACCAGGTCGCCAAGCTCACCATCTTCGTGGTCGACCACGACATGTCCAAGCTCGAGGTCCTGACCGGCAGCGTCAAGGAAATGTTCGGCGCGACGCTGCCGGCGCAGACACTGGTACCCGTGCCCAAGCTGGCGGTCGACGGCATGCTGTTCGAGGTGGAAGCGGTCGCTGTCATCGACTGACGGCGGCCCGGAAGGCAGAGTATGGTCGGGAGAAACGGACGCGCGGCGAAAATCGCCGCTCGCCCGGCTCTTAGCTCAGCGTCCTTTTGACCGCGTTGCGCCAACCCTTGAACTTGGCCTTACGCGTCTTTTCGTCCATGGCGGGCTCGAAGCGGCGGTCGCGTGCCCAGGACTTGGCAAAGTCTTCCTGCTTCGGCCAGACGCCGGCGCGGCTGCCGGCAAGCCAGGCGACGCCGAGCGCGGTCGTTTCCAGGATGACGGGCCGATCGACCGGCGCGTCGAGCAGGTCGGAAAGCCGCTGCATCGTCCAGTCGGAGGCAACCATGCCGCCGTCGACGCGCAGAACCGTCTCCTTGCCGTTGTTGCGCCAGTCCTTGTGCATCGCCTCAAGCAAGTCGCGCGTCTGGTAACAGACGGCTTCGAGTGCCGCGCGGGCAAACTCCGCCGGACCGGTGTTGCGGGTCATGCCGAAGATCGCGCCGCGCGCGTCCGGATCCCAATGCGGCGCGCCGAGCCCGGTGAAGGCCGGCACGAGATAGACGTCCTGCGTCGGATCGGCGCTTGCGGCAAGCGTCCCGGTATCGGGCGCAGCCTTGATCACCTTCAGCCCGTCGCGCAGCCATTGCACCGCAGCACCCGCGACGAAGATCGAGCCTTCGAGCGCATAGGTGGTTTCGCCATCAAGCTTGTAGGCAATGGTGGTGAGCAACCGGTTCTTCGAACGCACCATGTCCTTGCCGGTGTTGAGCAGTGCGAAGCAGCCGGTGCCATAGGTGGATTTCAACATGCCCGGCTTGAAGCAGGCCTGGCCGATGGTCGCCGCCTGCTGGTCGCCGGCAACGCCGAGGATCGGGATCGCCGCGCCGAAAAGTGCGGTATCGGTAACGCCGAAATCGGCGGCGCAATCCTTGACCTCGGGCAGCATGGCACGCGGCACCTTGAGGATCTTCAGAAGCTCGTCGTCCCAGGCATTTTCGGCGATGTTATAGAGCAGCGTGCGCGAGGCGTTGGTCGCGTCGGTCACGAAGGATTTGCCGCCGGTCAGCCGCCAGATGAGGAAGGTATCGATGGTGCCGAAGCAGAGTTCGCCCTTGGCGGCGCGGGCCTGCGCCCTGTCGATGTTGGTCAGCAGCCAGTTGAGCTTGGTGCCGGAGAAATAGGGATCGAGCAGCAGGCCCGTCTTCCGGGTGAAGGTCTTTTCCAGCCCCTGCTTCTTCAGCCGATCACAATAGGAGGCGGTGCGACGGTCCTGCCAGACAATCGCGTTGTGAATGGGATTGCCGGTCTCGCGATCCCAGACGACGACGGTTTCGCGCTGGTTGGTGATGCCGATCGCCGAAAGGTCGCCGGCCTTGATGCCGGCCTTGGCGATAGCGTCCTCAACCGTCGAAAGCACCGTCTGCCAGATTTCCTCGGGATCGTGTTCGACCCACCCGGATTTCGGAAAATACTGCTTGAATTCCTTGTGGCTGGCCCCGGCGATCTGCTGCTGACCGTCGAAGATGATCGCCCGGCTCGAGGTCGTACCCTGATCGATCGCGAGAATGTATCCGCCCATATGCCCCTCCCCGGCCACACGCATGTTTGTTCACCCGGCCTTGAAGGCGGGATCTCATTTCGAAAACTTCAATACGATGGCAAAACGAATGTCAAACGAAAACAAAACGCAACCGTCGACTTCGCCATTCCCCTCCTCAACTCTGCGGTCCGCAACCCAAAAACACAATTGTCAGCGCCGGCGTTTTCCGCGTAGGCTGGCGCTGTTGCGCCGCAACAAAGCAGTGCGCGGCGCCACAAAGGGAGAGAGCAGCAATGACGAAAACAGCGGTCATCACCGGTTCGACGAGCGGCATCGGGCTTGCGATCGCCAAGGCCTTCGCCAAGGGTGGCGCCAATATCGTGCTGAACGGCTTCGGTAGCCCGGACGAAATCAAGAAGGCGACGGACGACGTCAGCGCGCTGACGACAGGAACGGTCGTCTATCATGCTGCCGACATGACGAAGCCAGCCGAGATCGCCGATCTGATCGCCACGGCGACGACCCGCTTCGGCGGCGTCGATATCCTCGTCAACAATGCCGGTATTCAATATGTCGAGAAGGTCGAGGATTTCCCGATCGAGCAATGGGACCGCATCATCGCGATCAACCTCTCCTCATCCTTCCACACGATCCGCGCCGCTATTCCCGGCATGAAGGCGAAAGGCTGGGGCCGCATCATCAACATCGCCTCGGCCCATGGCCTCGTCGCCTCGCCCTTCAAGGCGGCCTATGTGGCGGCGAAGCACGGCGTTCTCGGTCTGACGAAGACCGTGGCGCTCGAAGTGGCCGAAAGCGGAATCACTGCGAACTCGATCTGCCCGGGCTACGTGCTGACGCCGCTCGTCGAAAAGCAGATCCCCGATCAAGCCCGCACCCGCGGCATCACCGAGCAGCAGGTGATCAACGACGTGATGCTGAAGGGGCAGCCGACGAAGAAGTTCATCACCGTCGAACAGGTCGCAGCCCTTGCCGTCTATCTCGCCGGCGACGACGCGGCACAGATCACCGGCACCCATGTGTCGATGGACGGCGGTTGGACGGCGCAGTAACGGCCGACATCCGTCAAGTGGACGGCAGCGCGGACCGGATGCCCCCGCGCTGCCCGCATGGCGTGCAAAAGTCCGCTCAGCCCTTTGCTTTTCTGCATAACCACCTAAGATCAAAGTGATTTCAGGACGTATGCAGCAGCAGGGAATGAATGGCATGCCCCAGCCGACCGGTTCAATCAGCTTCATCCTTAACGACCGCGAGGTCGCTCTTTCCGACATCGCACCGACAACGACGCTGCTCGACTATCTGCGGCTGGAACGCCGGCTGACCGGCACCAAGGAAGGTTGTGCGGAGGGCGACTGCGGCGCCTGCACCGTGCTCGTCGGGCGGCTGGTCAGCGACCGGCTCGTCTATGAAAGCGTCAACGCCTGCATCCGTTTCCTCGGCTCGCTGCAGGCAACCCATGTCGTCACCGTCGAGCATCTCGCCGGTCAGGATGGCACGCTGCATCCGGTGCAGCAGGCAATGGTCGATTTTCACGGCTCGCAATGCGGCTTCTGCACGCCCGGCTTCGTCATGTCGCTCTATGGCCTGTGGCTTGGCAACGACAGCCCCAGCCGCGCCGATATCGAAAAGGCGCTGCAGGGCAATCTCTGTCGCTGCACCGGTTATGAGCCGATCGTGCGCGCGGCCGAAGCGGCGGCAGAGGCGCGCCCCTCCAACATCTTCGATCCGATCACCAGGGAGCGGGAAACGATCACCATCAGGCTGAAGGCGCTGGCACCGACGGAAACGATCACACTCCGCCAGGGCGAAAATTGTCTGATCGTGCCGGCCGACGGCAGTGGCCTGGCGGAAGCGCTCGCCGACCATCCCGGGGGGACGGTCGTTGCCGGCTCCACCGATGTCGGCCTCTGGGTGACGAAGCAGATGCGGACGATCAACCCGGTGATCTTCATCAACGGAATCACCGAATTGCAGCAGATCGAGGAAACCGCGGACGGTCTGATTATCGGCGCCGGCGTCAGCTACACCATGGCCTATGCCGCCCTCGCCAAGACGTTTCTCGGGCTCGGTCCGCTGATCAACCGCATCGGCGGCGAACAGGTGCGCAACATGGGCACGATCGGCGGCAATATCGCTAACGGCTCACCGATCGGCGACAGTCCGCCGCCCCTGATCGTGCTTGGCGCGACGGTGACCCTGCGCTCGACCGCCGGTCGGCGGACGTTGCCGCTCGAATCCTTCTTCATCGCTTATGGCAAGCAGGATCGCCAACCCGGCGAATTCGTCGAAAGCATCTTCGTGCCGCGCCTACCGGCGGGCGATCTCTTTGCCGCCTACAAGATCTCCAAGCGCCGCGACGAAGATATCTCCGCGCTGCTTGGCGCGTTCCGTCTATCGGTGGATGGCGGCATCGTCCGCTCCGCCCGCATCGCCTTCGGCGGCATGGCCGCGACGCCCAAGCGCGCCAGCAACGTCGAGGCGGCGCTGATCGGCAAGCCATGGACCGAGGAAACGGTCCGCGCCGCGCAAGCCGCCTTCGAGACCGACTACCAGCCGCTCACCGACTGGCGGGCAACGAGCGACTACCGCATGCTTGCGGCGAAGAACCTTCTGATGCGTTTCTTCCTGGAAAGCGGCGGCGAGCCGGCGCAACTGGTTCGCTTTGCTGCGGGAGGCCGATAATCATGGACAAATCCACCTTCGAGGAACGCAAGACGATCCGCGGCGAGATGCATGTTTCCCAGCGTCACGACAGCGCCCACAAGCATGTCTCCGGCACCGCCGACTACATCGACGACATGCCCGAGCCGGCGGGCACGCTGCATGGCGCGCTTGGCATGACCGACCGGGCGCATGCGGAAATCACCGCCATGGACCTTTCGGCCGTCGCCGCCGTGCCCGGTGTCATGCTGGTGCTGACCGCCAAGGACATGCCGCATTCCAACGACATCAGCCCGAGCCACCTGCATGACGAGCCGGTGCTTGCCGATGGCCTCGTGCAGTTTCATGGCCAGCCGGCCTTCGCCGTGATTGCAGAAACCCGTGACATCGCCCGTCGGGCGGCAAGGCTCGCCAAGATCACCTACCGCGACCTGCCGCATTTCACCGACATTCTCGATGCCGTCGCCCATGGCGGGCAGTTGGTCACCCAGCCGCTCACGCTGCAGCGCGGCGATGCCGAGGCGGAGCTGGAAAAGGCGCCACGGCGGCTCAAAGGCAGCATGCGCATCGGCGGACAGGAGCATTTCTACCTCGAAGGCCATATCGCCCTTGCCATTCCCGGCGAGGACGACGAGGTCACCGTCTGGTCCTCGACCCAGCATCCGAGCGAGATCCAGCACATGGTCTCGCACGTGCTCGGCGTGCCCTCCAATGCGGTGACCGTGAACGTGCGCCGCATGGGTGGTGGCTTCGGCGGCAAGGAAACGCAAGGAAACCAGTTCGCAGCCCTTGCCGCGGTCGCGGCGAAGAAGCTCAACCGCGCCGTCAAGTTCCGCCCGGATCGCGACGAGGACATGACGGCAACCGGCAAGCGCCACGACTTCCTGGTCGATTACGACGTCGGCTTCGACGACGAGGGCCGCATCCATGCGGTCCATGCCAACTACGCGGCGCGCTGCGGCTACTCTTCGGACCTCTCCGGCCCGGTCACAGACCGTGCGCTGTTCCATGCGGACAGCTCCTATTTCTATCCGCATGTGAAGCTCACCTCACAGCCGCTGAAGACCAACACGGTCTCAAACACCGCTTATCGTGGCTTCGGCGGCCCGCAAGGCATGGTCGGCGGCGAGCGCATCATCGAGGAAATCGCCTACCAGCTCGGCAAGGATCCGCTCGAAATCCGCAAGCTGAATTTCTATGGCGACAAGGGCTCCGGCCGCGATGTCACGCCCTACCATCAGCAGGTCGAAGACAACATCATCGCGCAGATCGTCGCGGAGCTGGAAGAAAGCGCCGACTATCAGGCGCGCCGTCAGGCGATCCTCGCGTTCAATCGGGAAAGCCGCGTCATCCGCAAGGGCATCGCGCTGACGCCGGTGAAGTTCGGCATCTCCTTCACCATGACCGCCTTCAACCAGGCGGGCGCGCTTGTGCATATCTACCAGGACGGCTCGATCCACCTCAACCACGGCGGCACCGAGATGGGCCAAGGCCTCTACATCAAGGTCGCGCAGGTGATCGCCGACAGCTTCCAGGTCGACCTCGACCGCGTTCGTATCACTGCGACGACGACCGGCAAGGTGCCGAACACGTCGGCGACCGCCGCCTCTTCGGGCTCTGACTTGAACGGCATGGCCGCCTTCGACGCCGCGCGCCAGATCAAGGACCGTCTCGTCGGTTTCGCCTGCGAGCGCTGGCAGACGACGCCCAAGAATGTCAGCTTCGTCGCCAACCACGTGAAGATCGGCGAGGAGCTGATCCCCTTCCCTGAATTCATCAAGCAGGCCTATATGGGCCGTATCCAGCTTTCGGCCGCCGGCTACTACAAGACGCCGAAGATCCACTGGGATCGCGCCAGCGGCCGCGGCACACCCTTCTATTACTTCGCCTATGGCGCTGCGGTTTCGGAGGTTTCGATCGACACGCTGACCGGCGAATACATGGTCGACCGGGTCGACGTGCTGCACGACGTCGGCCGTTCGCTCAATCCGGCGATCGACCTCGGTCAGATCGAGGGCGGCTTCGTGCAAGGGATGGGCTGGCTGACGACGGAAGAGCTCTGGTGGGACGACAAGGGACGGCTTCGCACCCACGCCCCCTCCACCTACAAGATCCCGCTTGCCTCCGACCGGCCGAAGATCTTCAACGTCAAGCTTGCCGAATGGTCGAGCAACGCCGAGAAGACCATTGGCCGCTCCAAGGCGGTGGGAGAGCCGCCCTTCATGCTGCCGATCTCGGTGCTGGAGGCTTTGTCCATGGCAGTCGCCAGTGTGGCCGATTACCGCGAGTGCCCGCGGCTCGATGCCCCGGCAACACCGGAGCGTGTGCTGATGGCCGTCGAGCGTCTGCGCAATCGCTGACGGCCATCACGATTTGCCTCAGATCCGCGGCAGTTCATTGATGCTGAACAGGCGGCGAGCGTTGGCCATCGCCTCCTCGTCGTCGCGGTGCGGGCTATGGACATCCATGAAACCCATGTCTCTCTTGATATGATCGGAGAGCGCGTTGACATCGAGCATCGACTTGGGGGCAACAAGGCCGCCGAACAGGGCGGCTGTGAGCCGGGCGACCGGCTCGAATGAAAGAAATGCTTTTCTTTCAGTACGTTCGTAAGTGTCGCAAGTCATTTCAGCACCTGTTTCGTCTTGGGAAGTTGACTTGAAGGATGCCGTGGAGGAGGATCGAAATCCAATCGAACATCCGTCTGGATGCATCAAGAGAACTTATCCATGAAGATGTCGAAGCAGTTTCCGCTGAATGCGCTGCGGGTCTTCGAAGCGGTCGCAAGGCTCGGCAGCTTCACCAAGGCCGGTGAAGAGCTGGGCATGACCCAGACGGCCGTCAGCTACCAGGTCAAGTTGATCGAGGAGAATGTCGGCGAGCCGCTGTTCCTGCGCCGCCCGCGCCAGATCTCGCTGACGGAAGTCGGCCAGCGCATGGCGCCGCGCGTCACCGAAGCCTTCGAGATGCTGCAGGAAGCGGTTTCGAATGCCCGTGGCGATATCGACAGCGCGCTCCTGATCAGCTCGACGCCGACCTTCGCCTCGCAATGGCTTGCCCGCAACATCGGCAGCTTCCAGCTCGCCCATCCGAACATCGCCGTTCGGCTGACGACCAGCGACTCGCTCACCGATTTTACCCGCGAGCCGGCCGACCTTGCCATCCGCTCGGGTGCCGGCGTCTGGCCCGGCCTCGACACGCATCCGCTGATGCGGGTGGAATTCAGCCCGATGCTGAGCCCGGCGCTTGCCGAGACCATTGGCGGCGTGCACGAGCCGCGCGACCTGCTGAAGCTGCGCATCATCGATCCCGGTGACCCCTGGTGGCCGATGTGGTTCAAGGCCGCCGGCGTCAAGGATCCCGATCTCGAAGGACGGCCGCACAGCCGCCTCGGCGCGCAATCCTTCGAGGCGCGCGCCGCCATCGCTGGCCAGGGCGTGGCGATCCTGACGCCGGAATTCTACCCCGATGACGTGGCGCTCGGTCGGCTCTACCAGCCCTTCGAGCTGCGCTGCAGCGACGGCTGCGATTATTGGCTCGCCTATCCGCACGCCCGCCGCAACACACCCAAGATCAGGATTTTCCGCGACTGGATCCTCGGCGAACTTTGCGCGCCGAACTTCCTGCAAGCAAATAGCGCTTGAGGAGCGTCGAAGCCCCTTTTCCCCTCCGTGGTTTATGCGCAAAGTGAGGCAACGGAGACAAAGGGGATCTGAATGTACGAGTTCGCCATCGCCTGGGAATGGCTGGCCTTTGCCGTGCGCTGGTTGCACGTCATCACCGCCATCGCCTGGATCGGCTCATCCTTCTATTTCATCGCGCTCGACCTGGGTCTCGTGAAGCGCGATCACCTGCCCGTCGGCGCCTATGGCGAGGAATGGCAGGTCCATGGCGGCGGTTTCTATCACATCCAGAAATACCTGGTCGCACCGGCCTCGATGCCCGAGCATCTCACCTGGTTCAAATGGGAATCCTACGTGACGTGGCTTTCTGGCTTCGCCATGCTCTGTGTCGTCTACTATGGCGGCGCCGATCTGTTCCTGATCGACCGCCACGTGCTCGACATCTCGGCGACCACGGCGATCCTGATTTCGCTCGCCTCGCTCGGCATCGGCTGGCTGTTTTACGATCTGCTCTGCAAGTCGCCGATCGGCAGGAACACCTGGGGGCTGATGGCACTGCTCTATGTGGCGCTGGTCGTCATGGCCTGGGGCTATACGCAGGTCTTCACCGGCCGCGCCGCCTTTCTACATCTTGGCGCGTTCACGGCAACGATCATGTCGGCCAATGTGTTCTTCATCATCATCCCCAACCAGAAGATCGTCGTCGCCGACCTGATCGCCGGCCGCACGCCGGATCCGAAACTTGGCGCGCAAGCCAAACAGCGCTCGCTGCACAACAACTACCTGACGCTGCCCGTCATCTTCTTCATGCTGTCGAACCACTATCCGCTGGCGTTTGCCACCGCGTTCAACTGGATCATCGCCGCACTCGTCTTCCTGATGGGCGTCACCATCCGCCACTGGTTCAACACCACCCACGCCCGCAAGGGCCGGCCGACCTGGACCTGGCTCGTCACCGCCCTCCTCTTCATCCTGATCATGTGGCTTTCGACCGTGCCGAAGGTGCTGACCGGCGGCAAAAAGGCCGAGGTTGCGCCCGCCTTCAGCCGCTTCGCCGCCAATGCCCACTTCCCTGCAGTCAAGGACACGGTCTCGACACGCTGTTCCATGTGCCATGCGGCAGAACCGGTTTATGAGGGTATCACCCAGGCTCCGAAGGGCGTGATGCTCGAAAGCGACGCGGAGATTGCCGCCCATGCCCGCGAAATCTATATCCAGGCCGGGCGCAGCCACGCGATGCCGCCCGGCAACGTGACAGACATGACGACGGACGAGCGCCAGCTTCTGACAGCCTGGTTCGAAAGCGCCGTCGAGGAAGGCAAGACACAATGACGACCACCCTCATCCGCGGCCGATTGCTGAGCTTTAACCGCGCGCCTACGTCGATCGACGACAGCGCCGCCTACAGCTACGAGAGCGACGGTGCGCTTCTGATTGAGGGTGGACAGATCGCCGCGAGCGGCTCCTATGCTGCGGTCAAGGCAAGCGCGCCTGACGGCGTCGCGGAAGTGGACCATCGCCCACACCTGATCGTGCCCGGCTTCATCGACACGCATCTGCATTTCCCGCAGATGCAGGTCATGGCCTCCTATGCCGCCAACTTGCTTGAATGGCTGAACACCTACACCTTCCCCGAGGAGTGCCGCTTCGTCGAGACCGCCCATGCGGAGCGCATCGCGACGCGCTTCTTCGATGAGATGGTGCGCTATGGCACGACAACAGCAACCGCCTATTGCTCGGTTCACAAGGCGTCGGCCGATGCCTTCTTCGCCGAGGCGCTGCGCCGTGACATGCGCATGGTCGCCGGCAAGGTGATGATGGACCGCAACGCCCCGCAAGGCCTGCTCGACACGCCGCAGATGGGCTACGACGAAACCCGCGCGGTCATCCGCGAATGGCACGGCAAGGGCCGCAATCATGTGGCGATCACCCCGCGCTTCGCCATCACCTCAACGCCGGAGCAGATGGACGTCGCGAAGTCACTGGTGCACGAATTCCCCGACCTGCACGTCCAGACGCACCTTTCGGAAAACCGCGACGAGATCGCCTTTACCTGCGAACTCTATCCGGAAGCCAAGGACTACACAGACGTCTACGCCCGCTACGGCCTGCTCGGACCGAAGAGCCTGTTCGGCCACTGCATCCATCTGTCTGAGCGCGAGGCGGATCTCATGAGCGAGACCGGCTCGGTCGCCGTTTTCTGCCCGACCTCCAATCTCTTTCTCGGTTCTGGCCTCTTCCCGCTGCGCGCGCTCAGCCGCCGCGAAAAGCCGGTGCGCACGTCGGTCGCCTCCGACATCGGCGGCGGTACCAGCTATTCCATGCTGAAGACGCTCGACGAGGCCTACAAGATCCTGCAGCTGCAGGGCGAGCGGCTGAACCCGTTCGACAGCTTCTTCATGATGACCCGCGGCAATGCCGAGGCGCTATCGCTGGTCGACAAGATCGGAACCTTGGAAGCCGGCACCGATGCCGATTTCATCGTGCTCGACATGGCCGCGACGCCGGCGATGGCGCTTCGGGCCGAAGTGGTCAACTCTCTGGCAGACGAACTCTTCCTGCTGCAGACCATGGGCGACGACCGGTCGATCGTCGAAACCTATGTCGCCGGCAAGCCGGCAAAATCGGCGCTTGCCGCCGCATGACCGACCAAAAGCAGAGAGGTCAAGAAAATTGACCTCTCTGCTTTCTGGCTATTAACAAGCCTCTGCCAAACATGGTAATGGCTCGTTCAATCTCCCTTGGACGAAGGCCTTATCCATGACGCAAATCCTCGAAATCAGCGATCTCAAGGCGCTCGCCAAGCGCCGGGTGCCGAAACTCTTCTTCGACTACGCCGACAGCGGCGCCTGGACCGAAGGCACCTATCGCGCAAACGAGGAGGATTTCGCCAAAGTGAAGCTGCGCCAGCGCGTGCTGGTGGATATGACCGACCGGTCGCTGGAAACGACGATGATCGGCCAGAAGGTGTCGATGCCGGTGGCACTCGCCCCGACCGGCCTCACCGGCATGCAGCACGCCGACGGCGAGATGCTGGCAGCCCAGGCGGCGGAAGCCTTCGGCGTGCCCTTCACGCTCTCGACGATGAGCATCTGCTCGATCGAGGACGTCGCCTCGGTCACCACCAAGCCCTTCTGGTTCCAGCTCTACGTCATGCGCGAACGCGAATTCGTGCTGAACCTGATCGACCGGGCCAAGGCGGCGAAGTGCTCGGCGCTGGTGCTGACGCTCGACCTGCAGATCCTCGGCCAGCGTCACAAGGATCTTCGCAACGGCCTCTCGGCACCGCCGAAGATGACGCCGAAGCACCTCTGGCAGATGGCGACGCGCCCCGGCTGGTGCATGAAGATGCTCGGCACCAAGCGCCGCACTTTCCGCAACATCGTCGGCCACGCGAAAAGCGTCACCGACCTCTCGTCGCTCGGCGCCTGGACGGCGGAACAGTTCGACCCGCAGCTCTCGTGGAAGGATGTCGCCTGGATCAAGGAACGCTGGGGCGGACCGCTGATCCTCAAGGGCATTCTCGACCCCGAGGACGCCAAGATGGCAGCGGCGACCGGTGCTGACGCGATCATCGTCTCCAACCACGGCGGCCGCCAGCTCGACGGCGCCCATTCCTCGATCAGCATGCTGCCGCGCATCGTCGATGCGGTCGGCCACCAGATCGAGGTGCATATCGATGGCGGTATCCGCTCCGGCCAGGACGTGCTGAAGGCCGTCGCCATGGGCGCCAAGGGCACCTATATCGGCCGCCCCTTCCTCTACGGCCTCGGCGCCATGGGCAAGGAGGGCGTCACCAAGACGCTGGAAATCATCCGCAAGGAGATGGACATCACCATGGCCCTCTGCGGCAAGCGCGATATCAACGACGTGGATCGTAGCATTCTGGCGGAATAGGCCGCGGCACCAGCCACTCCCGCCCTCATTCCTGTGCTTGTCACAGGAATCTCTAGCAGTTCCGTTGGAACTGCGGGACCAGCACAAGTCCTTGGGCTGAAAGGTCTTTTGACCCGACGGACGTCGGGCCGCTGGATCCCCGCCACAAGGGCGAGGATGAGGGAGCTTGGAGTGACCCTTCCGGCAAAACGCGAAGCGAGCGCAAGCCTCCTAAGCCTCAACTACCCCGGTAGGTCGAATAGCCGTAGGGCGAGAGAAGCAGCGGCACGTGATAATGGCTGGCCGGATCGGCGATGCCGAAGCGCAAGGGGATGCGGTCGAGGAAGGCCGGCTCCGGCAGTGTAACGCCGGACCGGCGCAGATAGTCGCCGGCATGGAACACCAGCTCGTAATTGCCGGCCATAAAGCCGATGCCTTCGACCATCGGGCCGTCGACGCGGCCGTCGCTGTTGGTATGTACGGTGCGGATCAACTGCCGCTCTTCCCCCTCCAGCCAGTAGAGGTCGATGCGCAGACCCTCGGCCGGTTTGCCGAGAGCGGTATCGAGAACATGGGTGGTCAGGCGGCCGGTACTGCTCATGGCTTCTCTCTTCTCACACATTCGCGCGGGATGCTGTCAGAAGCCGCGCGCACGTCCTGCTAGATAGCGCTGTCTATGACGAAAGGCGCGTCATAGAAGAACTCCTCGAGATTGTTGCCCGGCCCTTCGCGGTCGACGATGAGGAAATCGCTGACGGCGCCGACGGACATCAGCGGGTGGTGCCAGACATTGCGGCCGTAGTTGACGCCCTGCCGGCCGTTCGCCTGGAAAACGCGCGGCGTGCCCGGGCGCCCGTCCTCGTCGTCCGCCACCACGACGAGCCATGGGCGGTCGTCGAGCGGCGAAAAGCTCTGGCTGCCGAGCGGGTGGCGCTCCATCATCGTCACCGAATAGGGGAAAGACCGCGGCTGGCCGCGGAAGATGTTGATGATGACATTGGCGCCGTCGCCGACGACATCGGCACGCGCAAGACCGTGGAAACGTTCCGTGTTGCCGCCGTTGATGTGGCGCATCGTTGCCGGATCGGCTTCGATGATGGTGCCGAAGGGAGCGAAGGCCTCGCGTGTCAGCGGTTCGATTTTGAGCAGGCGCGACATTATGCGGAGACCTCGCAAGACGATTTTGCGCTTGCGGATGTCCGATCCAGTTCGAGGGCCCTCCTCATGAGCGGGGACAGGCATCGAACGGTTTTGTCAGGCATTTTCGTCTCCAGGAATCATCGACTGCAGGCGCAGGCGGGCGATTTTCTCGACCTGTGCGCAAGCGGTTTCAAATTCCTCTTCGGGCGAATTGTCAATGCGGCTTTGGAAGGAGGCAAGAATTTGCCCCTTGGTCAGCCCCTTCACCGCGATGATGAAGGGGAAGCCGAATTTTTTCGTGTAGGCGTCGTTGAGCGCGGTGAAGCGCTCATGCTCCTCTGGTGTCAGCCGGTCGAGGCCGGCAGACGCCTGCTCCGCCGTCGAGTCCGCCGTCAGCTTACCGGCGATCGCCAGCTTGCCGGCAAGATCGGGGTGCGCGCGCAGCACCTGCATCTTCTCGCGCGGCAGCGCCGTGCGAAAGGCCTGGCAGAGCGCCGAATGCACCGTGCCCGCCGTCAGCCCGGTCGCCGCGGCTCGGTCGTAGGCGCGTTCGGCAACCCAGGGCGAGTGCTCGAACACGCCACCGAAACGGGCAACGAAGGCATCACGGTCGGTCATCAGAGCGCCCCTTCCGGCTTGTGGTGCTGGTACCAATGGTTGGCGATGTCAATGCGACGCGGCACCCAGACCTTGTCGTGCGACATGACGTAGTCGATGAAGCGAGCGAGCGCAGCAGCGCGGCCCGGGCGGCCGACGAGACGGCAGTGAAGGCCGATATTCATCATCTTGGCGTCGCCCTGGCGACCTTCCTCGTAGAGCACGTCAAATGTGTCCTTGAGGTAGCTGAAGAACTGGTCGCCGCTGTTGAAGCCCTGCGGCGTCGCAAAGCGCATGTCGTTGGCATCAAGCGTATAGGGAATGATCAGGTGCGGCTTGTCGGCCGAAAGACCCGGCACCCAGTAGGGCAGTTCGTCGGCGTAGCTGTCGCAGGAGTAAAGGAACCCGCCCTCCTCCAGCACCAGCTTCAGCGTATTGGCCGAAGGCTTGCCCTGGTAGATGCCGAGCGGCCGCTCGCCGGTGAGCTCCGTGTGCAGGCGGACGACCTCGCGGATATGCTCGCGTTCGACCTCTTCCGGCACGTCCTTGTATTCCAGCCAGCGCAGACCGTGGCTGGCGATTTCCCAGCCGGCTTCCTTCATGGCAGCGACCGCTTCCGGATTGCGCGCCATGGCCTGCGTCACGCCATAGACGGTCAGCGGGACGTTGCGGCTGGTGAACATGCGCCACAGCCGCCAGAAGCCGGAACGGGCACCGTATTCGTAGATCGATTCCATGTTGAGGTTACGCTGGCCAGCCCAGGGCTGCGCGCCGACAATTTCCGACAGCAGGCACTCGGACGCTGGATCGCCATCGAGAATGCAGCTTTCGCCGCCCTCTTCGTAGTTCAGCACGAACTGCACGGCGATGCGCGCATCGCCCGGCCAGTTTGCCTTCGGCGGATTGCGGCCGTAGCCAACGAGGTCGCGCGGATACTTAGTCTCAGACATCAAATCACCCTTCGAATTTTTAGGAACGGTATCACCGCCGACCGGATTGTCGATACCGAAATGACGTGAGGCAGGGCAGCGGCAGCGCCACGGCCCTGACGGAAATTACCAGAAAAATTCGGCTGAGCCCGAGGTTGAGAGATTTTTCGAAACAGCGTTGAATGGATCGGCAAGGACAACGGCCCTCATCGAGATGAAATCCTACATTCAAGCGCTCCGCGAAAAAGTCGGTTCCGGCCTGCTTCTCTGCCCGTCAGTGGCGGCCGTCATTGTCGATTCCGACGGCCGGGTCCTCTTGCAGGAGAAAGCAAGTGGCGAAGGCTGGAGCCTGCCGGCCGGCGCGATCGAGCCGGGCGAGACGCCTGTCGATGCGGTCATCCGCGAGGTTATGGAGGAAACCGGCTATCCGGTCTCGGTCGAGCGGATACTGGGCGTCTTCGGCGGAGAAGCGTTTCGCTACACCTACCCGAACGGCGACCCCGTCGAATATGTGGTTACCCTCTATCGATGCCGGATCGTCGGTTCCCAGCAGCCGATCACCGATGGCGAAACGAAGTCGCTGCGCTACTTCGCGCCGGCGGACATGCCGGACCTCGGCCTGCCCTATCCGAAAGCGCTGCTCTTTGCAGCTTCGCCCGCGTCCGTTTCCGGTTAGCGCTGCGCCATCAGCGCAGCGACGATCAGCGGCAGCGGCCGGACCGCGCCTTGCGGCGCCAGCGACGGGTCGGCGGCGGCCCGCTTCGCCCGCTCTGCGCGCGTGTTCGTCGAGATCTTGCCGAGCGGGTGCTGCGAATGCACCCGCATGGGTGCGCCCGTCTCCTGCTCGACAAACAGCGCAAGGCTGCCGATCGAAAGCGGTTTTGATAGGCAGGACTCGAACAGGTCACGAAGCGGCGCCTCGACCCGCCGCATCGCGTCTGGCGCAAGCGGACCGGTCAGCATCATGTGGAAACAGTATTCGTCCATCACATGCGGATCGCCCCAACGGTGCAGGTTGGAGAACTGTGGCGCGGTCAGCCGATCCGGATCGGAGCGCTCGATCTCGTCTTCGCTGAGCGGCGCGCGGAAGGCGTCGAACTCCTGGACGACGTTGGCCGCAAGCAGATGCATGGCCGTGCTCGGCACCTGCGGCATCAGCCCGAAGCATCGGCCGATGCGGGCGACCTCCAGGCGATCGATTTCGAACGGAGTCTGGGCGCCGGCAAAATGCATCAGCGCCTTCAGAAGCTTCGGTTCCGTCATGTCCGGATGCAGGCGGAACGGCGACATCATCACCGCATGAAAGCCGAAGCGTCGCGGAACCGCCGTGTGATAGGCGACATCCGCGGCGCTCAAGCCCGCGACCGACGGCAATTCGGCAGGTTCCCCGGAATAGACATTGCGCCCCAGCCAGCTTGCAGCGGTCGCGGAAAGCGGGTCGGCCATCGGCGGCGTAAAACAAATGGCATAGCGCATCGGCTGGCTCCGGGTATCCGTCAGCGCAGGATGAGCAATAGCTGCGGTTTTCCGCCCTCACCCCGACTTGTCCAATGGCCGCGTCTTAGGTGATTTGCGTGACAGATTGACGAAGTCGGCCGGGGATGAGCGCGGCAGCGGTCCGAACGTCGCCCCTCGTCTTTCGGAACCATCCGGGCCATCGCCCGTTCCTAAAAGGTACGAAAACAAGGATGGAGAAGAAGCGTGACCTATCACAATGCGAACCTTCAGGACGCCCGGATCAAGGAGACCCACGACCTGATCGCAAGCGACAAGGTTGAAGGCACCAGGGTCTATGGCCCCGACGACAAACACATCGGCTCGATCGAGCGCGTGATCATCGAGAAGCGCAGCGGGCGCGTCGCCTATGCGGTGCTCGGCTTCGGCGGTTTTCTCGGCCTCGGCGAAGACCACTATCCATTGCCTTGGGCAAAGCTGACCTATGACGAGAAGCTCGGCGGCTATCGCACTGATGTGACTCGCGATCAGGTCGAAAACGCGCCGAAATATCACGGCACCGAAGAATACGACTGGAACGCGGAAAACGGACGCCGTGTCTACGACTACTACGGCGTGCCGCCCTACTGGATGTAATGCCTGACTTTCGATCTTTCGGGTCCCGCCGCGGGCGGGGCCCTTCGCATGTCCGGCCCTAAAGATGTTTCTCGCGAAGTGCGGCTATGTGATTCCGGCAGAAGAAAGAATCGGGAATATCGATCGCCGGAGAACCGGCGATCTCTTCGACGACGAAACGCGCCAGGCGGTGTGCGATGCCGAAGCTCACCTTGAACCCGCCGGTCAGGACCGAGACGTTCGGATGGTCCGGATGTCGGCCTGCCATCGGCTCGCGCCCCGTCGCTTTCGGGCGCAACCCTGCCCATCGCTCCACCACCTCGGCACCTGCCAGGCGCGGCGCGAGCGCTACGGCGCGCCGAAGCAGCTCATCCAGCTGCTCGTCCGTCGACAGGGGATCGGCAAAACTGTTTTCGCTGGTGCTGCCGACCGCCACATGTCCGTCGTCATGCGCGATGATGTAAACGCCGTCGGCAAAGATCACCGGAAGCGCCGGATCGATCTCCGCCCGCAGCAGTGCCGCCTGCCCCTTGACAGCCGTGCCGCTCGTTTCCGCCAGCGGCACCGACACGTCGTCGATCAGTTGAAAACTGCCGACGCCGGCCGCGATGATGCAATCCTCGAAATCGATCCGGGTGCCATCGTCGAGTTCGGCCCGGCCGCGTTCCGGCTCGATCCGGCGCACGCCCCTGCCCTCGTCTAAATAGGCGTTCGGTGCCTGCAGGAGCGCTGTGCGGAGCGCAGCAAGCATGCGACGCGGCGAAACCCGTGCGGCGAGCGTGTCGAAGACCATGCCATGCGCCGCCGCGGCAGCACCCGGCCAGCCCTCAGGCCCGTCGTCCTTCACGTGCCAGTGGAACTGCCTGTCGGCCGCGCGCCAATGGCTCCGTGCATCCTGCTCGTGCCGGAGGGCGATATCGCGCAGGTGAGGCTTGGCAAGCGGGATCAAACGACCCGTCCGCCGATAGCCGGTCGAAAGCCCTGTCTCCGCCTCGAGCGCCGCTATCTCTTCCTCGAGCGTCACAAGCGCGTCGAATTGGAACTGTTTCTTATCGTTCCAGCGATCCGGCATATGCGGCATGAGCGCGCCCAAAAGGCCACCGCTGGCGCCTGCGCCGATCGCTTGTTGCTCGGCGACCCGCACGGCCATGCCCCTGCGCGTGGCGCAAATGGCGGCCCACAGCCCCATGATGCCGCCGCCGACGACCAAAAGCTCGCTCATCGATTGACCTTCTCCGGCCGGCGGATTATCGCCTTGGCCATGACAGGATCCGCAGACCCGATCGAGCCCCCGGCGCACCAGAACCTTGATTGGCACGAGGGCGATATGCCCTATTCCCGGGAGTTTGGCGATCACTTTTATTGCCGCACCGACGGGCGGCTGGAGTGCGGCCACGTCTTCCTGTCGGGCAACGGCCTGCCCGATCGTTGGGTCGGTGCGGGCACCTTCCGCATCGGCGAACTCGGCTTCGGTACCGGGCTCAATTTCTGCGAGACGTGGCGCCAGTGGAAGATGACCGCGGCCGCTGGCGATCAGCTGCAGTTCGTGTCCTTCGAACGCTTTCCGATGGCGGCCAAAGAGATTTCGCGCGCCCTCAGCCATTGGCCGGAGATCGACACGGAGCGCCAGGCGCTGGCCTCTCGCTGGCCGGCCGAGCCTGATGGTGACGTCCAGATCGACTTTGGTGACGGCGTCAGCCTCACGGTCGTCTGCGGCGCGGCACTCGGCGGCGTCGCCCGCGCGGAAGACCCGTTCGAAGCATGGTATCTCGACGGCTTCGCGCCGTCGCGCAATCCCGACATGTGGTCGGAGGAACTGATGCGGCTGGTCTTCGAAAAGACCACGCTCGGCGGCAGCTTCGCCACCTATGCCGCCGCCGGCTTCGTCCGACGCAATTTGCAGGCCGCAGGCTTTGCCGTCGAGAAGCGCAAGGGTTTTGCCGGCAAACGCGAGATGTTGCGGGGCGACCGACCCTAGCGCTCGTCGCGATTGCGGCCTGTCTTGAACGGTTGCGCCACCCGACTGCAGAAATGCGTCAGCGCAAGCGTTTTACTCCACAAGAGAACTGAACTGTCGCAAATGGCGGGCCATCGCCGTCTCGAATCTGCGACACACTCCCCATCGGCAACACGGTGGGTCTTTCATGAACGACGATCAGTTTCCCGATGCACCAACCGGCGACGCAACCTCGACGCCGCTGGAGCGCCGACGCCGCCCGGGCGGGCGCAGCGCCGAGCGTGTGCGCAAGTCTCCCGGCGGGAAATATCTCAATCTTGTCAATACGCTGGCGAAATCCACCGTACTTTCGGATGATGCGCTTGAATCGGTGCATGAGGCATCGCTGACGATCCTCGAAGAGATCGGCATGGACGTTATCCTGCCGGAGGCGCGCGAGCGGATGAAGGCGGCTGGCGCCGACTTGACGCCCGGCACCGACCGGGTGCGCTTCGACCGCGGCCTGATCATGGACATGATCGCCTCTGTTCCTCCGGCCTTCACCATGCACGCCCGCAACCCGGCCCGCAATGTCGCGATCGGCGGCAACAATCTCGTCTTCGCCCAGATCGCCAGCGCGCCGTTCGTCGCAGACCGGGACGGCGGCCGCCGCACCGGCAACCAGGAAGACTACCGAAAGCTGGTGAAGCTCGCGCAGTCCTATGACATCGTCCACACGACCGGCGGCTATCCGGTCGAGCCGGTCGACATCCATGCCTCGGTGCGCCACCTCGATTGCCTCTCCGACATGGTGAAGCTCACCGACAAGGTGTTCCACGTCTATTCGCTGGGCAAGCAGCGCAACACCGACGGCATCGAGATCGCCCGCATCGGCCGTGGCATCACGATGGAGCAGATGGAGCGCGAGCCGTCGCTCTTCACCATCATCAACACCTCCTCGCCGCTCCGGCTCGACGGGCCGATGCTGCAGGGCATCATCGAGATGTCCTCGCGCAACCAGGTGGTGGTCGTCACGCCCTTCACGCTCGCCGGCGCCATGGCGCCGGTGACGATCGCCGGTGCGCTCGTCCAGCAGAACGCCGAAGCGCTCTGCGGCATCGCCTTCACCCAAATGGTCAGGCGCGGCGCACCCGTGATGTATGGCGGCTTCACCTCCAACGTCGACATGAAGACCGGAGCGCCCGCCTTCGGCACGCCGGAATACATGAAGGCGGTGGTCGCCGGGGGCCAGCTCGCCCGCCGCTACAACATCCCCTACCGCACCTCGAACACCAACGCCGCCAATACGCTGGACGCTCAAGCGGCCTACGAATCCGCCATGTCGCTCTGGGCGCTGACGCAAGGGGGCGGCAATTTCGTCATGCATGCCGCCGGCTGGACCGAAGGTGGGCTTACGGCCTCCTTCGAGAAGTTCATTCTCGACGTCGACATGTTGCAGATGGTGGCGGAATACCTGACCCCGCTTGATGTCAGCGAAGATGCGCTGGGCCTCGATGCCGTGCGCGACGTCGGCCCGGGCGGCCATTACTTCGGCACGCTGCACACGCTGCAGCGCTACGAGACCGCCTTCTATTCACCGATCCTGTCGGACTGGCGCAACTTCGAGACCTGGACCGAAGCCGGGCGGCCGACGACATACGATCACGCCAACCGGATCTTCAAACAGAAGCTGAACGAATACGAGCGCCCGCCCCTCGATCCGGCGATCGAGGAGGAACTCGATGCCTTTGTCGCCAAGCGCAAGGCCGAGGGCGGCGTCCCCACCGACTTCTGACGGGACGCCTTGGGTAAACCGGAAAGCGTTACGAAGTCCGGCTGCGGCCGAGCCTTAAGGGAACACCGCGGCCCGTGCCGTTGCGATCAGTTGCTCGGTGGTTGCAGCCACGCAGTTGCGGTCGATCTCGGCGACTGTCCGCTCGCGGACATGGGCGGAAAGCTGCTTGCGGAGATCGCCAAGCGTCCGGGGTGCTGCGCAAATCACCAGGCTGTCGAAGGCATGGTTGGCGGCGTAGCTCTCCAGCCTTCCGGCCACGTCCGCAACAAAGCGCTGCTGCTCCTCGCGAACGGGATCGCTCTTGTATTCCATGGCCGAGCGGCCGTGTCCGACGGACGAATGCGACCGGCCCGGCTTGTCGGCCATGATGTCCTGAACGCGCTTCGGTTCGGTGTGAAAGGTCTCCTCCTCCGGCCGCTGGCGCTCTTCCTTCAACAGGTTCACGCCCTTGACGATGCGCGCGGTGTTGCCATCCGCGGCCAGTATCCAAGTCCGGTTCTGCACGATTGTCTCCCAGTGAAAGGTGTGGATCGCGAAGGGTCATGAAGACCCTGTAAAGGAAACGAACGAGCGGCGATCCGGTTCCATCGGAAGGTGGCGATGATGTTGATTATTTGGCCGGATGCGCCGGTCACATCCGCGCGATATAGGCTTCGAAGCTGCGTTCCGGCGTCACCTCGTAACGCTCGCGCTGGACACGAAGCGTGCTGATCCTGTCGACCCGGAAATCGCGGAAATCCGACCTCAGTTCGCACCAGCCCGTCAGCAGCCAGAAGTGGCCGAAGACGCTGAGGCCGAGCGGCCAGATGGTGCGCTCGGAATGTTCGTCCTTGAGGCTGTCATAGGCCAGGCGAAGCTTGCGGCGACCGGCGATCGCCAGGCGGATCTCGCCGAGCAGCGCCGGCGGTTCCGGCTGGAGCGAAGAGCGGAAGGCGCGAAGGGGCGCGGCTGTCAGCCGCTGCCGATGTTCGGGCGGCAGACCGTGGGCGATCTTCTCCATAGCCTCGCGCGCCGCCTGGGCGAGCCTGCCGTCGCCGAGCATCTGCACGGCGCGGGCGCCGAAAGCGAGCGCTTCGAGCTGCTCGAAGGTAAAGGCAAGCGGCGGCGCATCGAACGCACCGCGCAGGAGATAGCCGACACCGCGTTCGCCGTCGATCGGCGCGCCGGAGGCGATCAGGTGCTCCATGTCGCGATAGATGGTGCGCTGGGCGACCTCCATCTTCTCGGCGATCTCGCGCGCCGTCATCACCCGGCCGCTCGCGCGCAGGAGCTGGATGATGCGAAACAGCCGGTCGGCGGGTCTCATGCCTGGCCTTCCTCGCGGCAAGACTTCGTTCAAAAGGGCTACCGCGCGCCTCGCGTGTCCACAAGCACGGCACCGTCGATAATGGCCATAAGGCTGTCAGTTGCCCTGTGTTAAATCAAGCGACAACTCACAGGGAGCCTCATCATGACCAGCGATCACATCCTTGAACTCGCCGTCTGCATCGTCACCGACAGGCCGGCGGCCACAGCCACGCGCCAGCGAGCGATGCAGGCCGTTTCCCGCTATCCGGGCTTCGTCTCCTGGCGCGCGGTCGATTCCTGCGAGACCTCGGGCATGTTCGCAGACCTGGTCGAATGGGAGACACTGGAGGCTGCGCAATCGGCCGGAGAGCGCGTCCGGGTCGATCCGGAGTTCGCACCTTACGCAGCGACGATCAGCGCGGTAATGCTCGTGCAGCATTTTAGCGGCGGCCAGAGGATCTGACCGGCCCGGAATTGGACGAGCAAAGGACTGCCTGAGCGATGGCCGAACCACTGAAGAATCTGCTGCACCCCGGTGTCGTCATCGCCATCGCCGATGCGCTCGAACGCAACGCCGCCGGTTTCGACCGCAAGAGGTTCGTGGCGCTTGCGGGTGACGGGCTGGAGGCGCTGGAGCTGATGCAGCGCTCGCTGCAGATCCGCGACGCGCTGGTCGAGACGCTGCCGCAGGCGTTTCCGGAGGCGGCCGTCAACCTCCACGCCTGCCTTCCTCGCGACGGCGCGGACGGTATCAGCGGCTGGTCGCTGCTGCCCTTCAGCCAGTACGTCGCCTTGCGCGGCCTCGACGACTTCGACCTGTCGCTGTCGCTGTTGCGGGCGCTGACGCCGCATTTCACAGCCGAGTTCGGCATCCGCGTCTTCATCGATCGCGACCAGGAGCGCGCCCTCGCGACGATCCGGGACTGGACGAAGGATCCCAACCATCACGTCCGGCGACTGGCGAGCGAAGGCACCCGCCCGCGCCTGCCCTGGGCGATGCGACTGCCGCAGCTCATCCGCGATCCGCAGCCGATCCTGCCGATCCTGACCGCGCTTCTCGACGACCCCGAGGAGTATGTGCGCCGCTCGGTTGCCAACAGCCTCAACGACATCGCCAAGGACCATCCGGATCTGGTGGCTGCTTTCGTCGCCGAACAGATCGGCGACGCATCGCCGGAGCGCCGCCAGCTTCTGCGCCACGCCTCGCGCACGCTGCTGAAGCAGGGGCACGCGGACGCGCTCGGCAATTTCGGTTTCGCTCCCCCGGCCGGCATCAATGCGCGCTTTTCGCTCGATCGTTCGGACATCGTGCTTGGCGAAAGCCTCGGCCTGCGCCTCGCCGTCAGCCATGACGCCGAGACGAGCCAGAAGGTGATGATCGACTACGCCCTGCACCATCGCAAGGCAAACGGTGCGACCTCGCCGAAAGTCTTCAAGTGGACATCCGCGACGCTTGTCCCCGGCGGCTCGATCGAGATCGAGAAACGCCATGCGATCCGGCCCATTACCACCCGTCGCTATTACCCGGGCGCGCATCGCATCGTCATCCTCGTCAACGGCCAGGAAGCGGCAGAAGCGGGCTTCGATCTCGCGCTTGAGTAGATCTCATTTCGCACCTGCGAAAAGATGGACCTTGACTTTTTCGTCCAAACCAACGACATGGTGCCCAGCGTCACCTTCCGGCCGCCGCGTGAGCGCGCCCTCGGCAGACATCGAAAGCCGTGAAGAAGGATAGCGCACATATCACCGCGATAGGCGGTACAGCACAGGCGCTTGACGACTTAATTCAACCCACAAGTTCCCAATTCACGCGGGGTTCTTGACGCCGAACGACACCGGAACAGCAACAATGCGGTTCCGGCGAATGCGTTTGGCGCCCCCAAAAGGTATATGCATTTGTCCACCTTTAAAGATCTCGGCCTCTCCGAGCACATTCTGGAAACCCTGACTGCCAACGGCTTCGAAAAGCCGACCCCGATCCAGGCTCAGGCGATCCCGCTGGTGCTGAAGGGCAACGATCTCATCGGTCTCGCCCAGACCGGCACCGGCAAGACGGCCGCCTTCGGCCTGCCGATGATCGAGAAGCTCGTTGCCGAAGGCAAGCGCCCCGATCCGCGCAACATTCGCGCCCTGGTATTGGCGCCGACCCGCGAACTGGTCAACCAGATCGCCGCCAACCTCAAGCTGTTCGTCAAGAAGTCACCGCTGAAGATCGGCGTTGTCGTTGGCGGCGTCTCGATCAACAAGCAGACCGAACAGCTCGCCCGCGGTGTCGACATCCTGGTCGCAACCCCCGGCCGCCTGCTCGACCTCGTTGCCCGCAAGGCCGTGACGCTGACGCAGGGCCGCTACCTGGTTCTCGACGAAGCCGACCAGATGCTCGACCTCGGCTTCATCCACGACCTGCGCAAGATCTCCAAGCTGGTGCCGAAGAACCGCCAGACGCTGCTCTTCTCGGCCACCATGCCGAAGCAGATCGCCGAGCTTGCTGGCGAGTACCTGACCAACCCGGTCAAGGTTGAAGTCACGCCTCCGGGCAAGGCTGCCGACAAGGTCGAACAGTATGTTCACTTCGTTCCCGGCAAGGACCTGAAGACGACCATTCTCAAGAAGACGCTGACAGAGAACCCGGACGGCCTGTCGCTGATCTTCAGCCGCACCAAGCATGGCGCCGAGAAGCTGATGAAGCATCTCGACCACGTCGGCTTCAAGGCCGCCTCGATCCACGGCAACAAGAGCCAGGGCCAGCGCGAGCGCGCGCTCAAGGCCTTCCGTGACGGCGAGATCCGCGTGCTGGTCGCGACCGACGTCGCCGCCCGCGGCATCGACATCCCCGGCGTTACCCACGTCTACAACTACGACCTGCCGGAAGTGCCGGATGCCTATGTTCACCGCATCGGCCGCACCGCGCGCGCCGGCCGCGACGGCATCGCCATCGCCTTCTGCGCGCCGGACGAAATCCGCCTGCTGCGCGACATCGAGAAGCTGATGGGCATCAACATTGCCGTTGCCAGCGGCGAGGCTCCCGCCGACCAGGCGCGTCCGGCCAAGGGCCGCGGCGGCCGTGGCAACAACGGCGCCGGCCACCGCAAGGGCAATGGCGGCGGTCACCACCAGAACGGCGGCCGTCCGCCGCGCCGTGAGCGTCCGGCCGGCGAGCCGGTTGCTGCGACCAGCGGCTTCACCGGTGACGACCTATTGCGCGACGAGCGTCGCCCGCAGCGCCAGGAGCGCCGCGATCACGGCCATCCGCAGACCGACGGCCGTGGCGAAGGCAACCGCAACCACGAAGGCAAGAAGCACCACGGACGTCCCGGCCAGAAGCAGGGCGAACGTCGTGACCGCAACCATGGCGGCCGCAACGAAAACCGTGGCGGTGGCGAGCGTCGCGAAGGCGGCCAGGGCCAGCGTCGGGGCAATGGCGGCAATCGCGGCCACCAGGGCTGACCCAGGCGCTGCGCGTCAACCGGGCGCGCAAAAGCCAGCGTAGAATTTTGAAATGTGAACGGCGGGTCGCTTCGGCCCGCCGTTTTAGTTTTGGGCCATGCGCATGCCGCTATTGCAAAACCGCTTCACACTCTCGCGCGTCGTGCTTCACGCCTGCTTGCGGTTGGTGAGATAGACGCCGGCAACGGCAATGATGGTGCCGATGACCATCGGCAGCGTCAGCGCTTCGCCGAAGAAGAGCCACGCCTGCACGGCGGCAAGCGGCGGCACGAGATAGATCAGCGACGCTGCGCGCGACACCTGCCCCCGACGGATCAGATAAAGCAGCAGCGCGATCGCGCCCATCGAGAGCCCGAGAACCGACCAGGCAAGTGCCAGAACCACCTGGAGGTTCCAGGTGACGTGCAGGTCTTCGAGCATCAGCGCCAGCGGGATCGTCACGATCAGCGCGCCGAGATATTGCAGCGCTGCGATGGTGCGGATGTCACCGCTCTGCAGATGGCGCTTCTGGTAGAGCGTGCCATAGGTGACGGCGCCCATGCCGAGCACATTGATGATCACAGGCAGGAATTGGATCGGCGTCGCCCCCGTGTCGATCGCCAGCACCTTCGGCAGGACGGCAAGCGCAATGCCGAAGAAGCCGAGCACCAGCCCGAGCTTCTGCTGCGTGCTCAGCCTCTCGTCGATGACGAAGGCCGCGGCGACCGCGGTCATCAGCGGCTGCAGGCCAGCGATGATGCCGGAAATGCCGGCCGGCACGCCCTCGCCGATCGCCCACCAGACCGACCCGAGATAGAGCCCGTGCAGGAACATGCCGGACACGATCGCATGACCGGCCATTTTCCAGGACTTCGGCCATCGTGCGCCGGTGACGACGCAGAACAGGATGAAGAGCGCGATCGCCAGCGTGTAGCGCAACACGAGAAAGGTCAGCGGATCTGCGTAGACCGCAGCATATTTCGCCACCACCCAGCCGGTGGACCAGAGCAGAACGAAGATGGCGGGAGCCAGACGGGCGAGCATGGTGAGCCTATCGGAATGACGGCGGCAGGTGGAAGCAATGAACCGCCTTCGCTGAAGCGCGTCGGGCCGTTGTAACGCTTTGATCTGCCGCTGATTTCGCGCTCAAATCCCTCCGATTTAAGCACTCATGCAAGTATCCGCGCCGGTATTGATGGTCAAAGCAATTTTTCTGATGGGAAGCATCAGCCAATCGGAACCATCAGCCTGAGCGAGGATAGCGACAGCGAGACGAAACCGGGATCGTACTCCTCGCGATAGTGCAGCAAGGCGGTATCGACCGCGTGGCCTTCGGCCGCGATCCAGTCGAACATTCTCTGGTAATGGGCAAAGACGTCGCCGCTGTCAGGGTGATGCAGGGCCGTGAGGAAGCGCATGGCCGGCAGGTCGACAAAGCCTGGGTGCACGGTCGTCTCTGCCTTGTCGGAAACATAGCCGACGAGATAGCGGAATCCAGCCGGGCGATCGTTCCAGGAGATGCCGACCAAGGCTGCATGATCGCCTGGATGCAGATGCTGGTGATGCCCCTGCATTTCGGCAATCAGCCGGCGCACGGCACCATCGGCCGCCTCGCCGAAGGTGCCCTCCCAGAACGATCCGGAAATGCGCTGTGCGGGTCTCTCGACAATTTCGAACACCATGGTCACCTCTTAAAAAAGAGATCCTGCAGCGATTGCCAGGGGTCTCCCACATGGCAAGCCCTGGAGCAAAACGGAATTTGCCTCAAAGCAGTTCCACGAAGGCCCGCGCCGCGTGGCTGAACTGCCTCTCGCGGTGGGTCAAAAGCTCGAAGCTGCGCTCAGCCAGTTCGAACGGCAGTTCCACCAGCCGGCCGCTATCGACGAAAGGTTGCGCCGCAAGCCGGGAAACGGCCGTGACGAAAGGACCGCTTTCGACCGCCGTCAGCACCGCCTCGTTCGAGGGCAGCTCAAGCTCGATCCTGAGCCGATCGACGTCTGCTCCATGATCATTCATCGATTGCAGGAACATTGCCCGCGTGCCGGAGCCTTCCTCGCGCAGCACCCAGCGCGCAGAAAGCAGCATTTCCAGATTGACGGCAGCCCCAACGAACGCGTGCAAGGGCGCGGCATAGACGGCGATGCGATCGACGGCGACGCGGCGATGGTCGAGCTTGGCGCCATCCACGCGCCCCTCGACGAAGCCGAGCTGCGCCGTGCCCTCTTCCACCGCCTCGGCGACGACGGCCGTGTTGCGCACGGTGAGCTTCACGTCGACCTGGGGATAGTCGTGGGTGAAGCGGGCAAGGCGCGACGGCAGCCAATAGCTCGCGACCGTCTGGCTGGCAGCGATCGACAGTTCGCCGCGGCGAAGCTCCGAGAGATCGCGCAGGCAGGCGGTGGCGGCGAGCGCCCGGGCGAGCACCGCCTTTGCCTCCGGCAGGAAGATCTTGCCGGCATCGGTCAGCGTCAGGCCGCGGCCGACGCGATCGAACAATCTGATGTCGTGCTGGGTTTCGAGCGCCGCGATGGCCGCACTTGCGGCCGACTGCGTGACGTTCATCGCCTCGGCGGCTTTGGTCATGTGCAGCCGCTCGGCGACCGCGACGAAGATTTTAAGCTGATCGAGTGTCATGGTAGATCAATCGCAAAAATCGATCAGAATGACAAGAATAATCCGTTAGACTGATTCATGGATGAGCGTAGGTTGCGCCCATGTCCAGATCGCATTCCCCATTTCGCTCCCAATTTTCCTCAGTCGCCTCCCGCCTGACGTGCATTCTTCCGGGCCTTTTCCTCTGCTGTCTCGTCGCACTTGCGGCCATCGGTCTGGAATGGATCGAGCGGCGCTGGACCGGCCGCGCCTGGCTGGAAGCGCTCGTTCTCGCGATCCTTCTCGGCGCTATCGTCCGCAGCCTCTGGACACCCGGCCCCCGCTTCCTCTCCGGCATCCACTTCTCGGCAAAAGTCCTGCTGGAGACAGCGATCGTGCTGATCGGCGCGATGCTGAGCTTCGATGCGATCGCCGCGAGCGGGCCGACCCTGCTCGTCACCATCGTCGCCATGGTTCTTCTGTCGATTTCCACCGGCTACGTGATTGCGCGCATGCTCGGGCTGCCGAAACGCCTGGCGACCTTGATTGCCTGCGGCAACGCCATCTGCGGCAACTCGGCGATCGCCGCCGTCGCACCGGCCATCGGTGCCCGCGGCGAGGAGGTCGCAGCTGCAATTTCTTTTACCGCCATCCTCGGCATCGCCGTCGTCCTGTCGCTGCCCTTCGTCGGCGGTTGGCTCGGCATGACGCCTCAGGGCTACGGCGTCTTTGCCGGCATGACCGTCTATGCCGTACCCCAGGTCCTGGCCGCGGCCAGCCCCTTCAGCCCGCTCTCGGTCCAGGTGGGCACGCTGGTCAAGCTCGTGCGCGTGCTGATGCTCGGCCCCGTCGTCTTCTGCTTCTCGCTAATTGGCAGCCGCGATACCGAGCCGGAATGCAAAGCGCCCGGACAACGGAAGTCGCGCCTCGCCACGATCCTCCATTTCGTTCCCTGGTTCATTCTGGGTTTCCTCGCCGTTGCGATCGCCCGCAACAGCGGCGCAATCTCCGACACACTCGCGACCGACGCCGTGACGGTCTCCACCTGGCTGACGGTCATCGCCATGGCCGCCCTCGGCCTTGAGGTCGACATCCGCGCGCTCGCCCATTGCGGGCCGCGTGCAAGTGCTGCCGCCACATTGTCGCTGCTGGTGCTCGGTGTCCTCGCGGTCCTCGCGATCGTCTGCCTGGGTCTCGGCTAGCTTCGGCGCCCGCGTCCAAATTTAGAGCAAGTGCATATTTCTTGCCCACCCGGTCGCAACCACTTTCTGCGACCGGATGCGGCTGCCCTGTCGTTGGGCAGATTTCCCCGCGAACGGGCGCTTCTGGCGTGGCCAACTTTCTTTTCAGGCGACTGAGCACGCTTCTTGCATTGCAACCAGCCTTGTACTCAAATGGTCAAAAATAAGGGGACCACGCCTTTGGCATTTGACGAAATGATGAATGCGGACAGCAGTCCGCGCCAGCCATATTCGACCTATCATGATTGGTATGCCAGCCAGGACAGAAATCGGCTCATAGCGAAATCCAAGGACGCCGAGAACATCTTCCGGAAAACCGGCATCACCTTCGCGGTCTACGGACACGCAGACAGTTCCGAAAAGCTCATCCCCTTCGATCTCATCCCCCGCATCATCTCCGGCCGCGAATGGCGCAAGCTCGCCCAGGGCATCGAACAGCGGGTCATCGCTCTCAACGCCTTTCTCGACGACATCTACCACAAGCAGGAAATCATCCGCGCCGGCCGCATCCCGCGCGAACTGATCGAGAAGAACGAAGCCTTCCTGCCGCAGATGATCGGTTTCCGCCCGCCGGGCGGCGTCTATACCCACATCGTCGGCACCGACATCGTCAGAACCGGCGAAGACCAGTTCTACGTTCTCGAAGATAACGCGCGTACCCCATCCGGCGTCAGCTACATGCTGGAAAACCGCGAAACGATGATGCAGATGTTCCCGGAACTCTTCCATCAGAACCGCGTGCGCCCGGTCGAGAACTACCCCTACCTGCTGCGGCAGAGCCTTTCGTCGCTCGCACCTCCCGGCTGCAGCGGCAAGCCGCGCGTCGCGGTGCTGACGCCCGGCATCTACAATTCGGCCTACTACGAACACGCGTTCCTCGCCGACCAGATGGGCGTCGAGCTCGTCGAAGGATCGGACCTGCGGGTGATCGACGGCAAGGTGAAGATGCGCACCACCCGCGGCTACGAGGCGATCGACGTGCTCTACCGCCGCGTCGATGACGACTTCCTCGACCCACTCACCTTCCGACCGGATTCCGCCCTCGGCATTCCCGGCATCATGGACGTCTACCGCGCCGGCAACATCACCATTGCCAACGCGCCCGGCACCGGAATTTCCGACGACAAGGCGATCTATTCCTACATGCCCGAGATCGTCGAGTTCTATACCGGCCGCAAGCCGCTCTTGGAAAACGTCCCGACCTGGCGCTGTTCCGAGCCGCAGAGCCTCAAATACGTGCTCGAGCATCTGGAAGAGCTGGTGGTCAAGGAGGTCCACGGCTCCGGCGGCTACGGCATGCTGGTAGGCCCGACGGCGACCAGGAAGGAACGCGCCGTCTTCGCCGAGAAGCTGAAGGCCCGCCCGACCAATTACATCGCCCAGCCGACGCTTTCCCTTTCCACCGTGCCGATCCTCGTCAACAAGGGCATCGCGCCCCGGCACGTCGACCTTCGCCCCTATGTCCTCGTCTCCGACAAGGTCCAGATCATCCCCGGCGGCCTGACGCGCGTGGCGCTGAAAGCCGGTTCGCTCGTCGTGAACTCCAGCCAGGGTGGCGGGACCAAGGACACCTGGGTGCTGGAGGACTGAGAGATGCTGGGAAGAACTGCAAACGGCCTCTACTGGATGTTCCGCTATATCGAACGCGCCGAAAACAGCGCCCGGCTGATCGATGCCGGCCTGCGCATGGCGCTGACCCGCAGCGAGGCAACGGAGGGCGACTGGGACGGAGTGCTGCAAAGTGCGGGCGTGCGCGAACTTTATGACGAGGTGCACGAGACGCTGACGAGCATCGACGCGATCGACTTCCTGCTGCGCGACCGGGCCAATCCCTCAAGCGTGATGTCCTGCATCGAGGCGGGCCGTCACAATGCCCGCATGGTGCGCACGGCGCTGACGCGCGAAACCTGGGAAGCCACCAACGAGTGCTATCTCGAGATGAGGGCAATGCTGTCGAAGAAGGCGCGCCCGACGGACATGCCGGAGATCATCGACATGATCAAGCGCCGCGCCGGCCTCATCCGTGGTGCCTTCCACGGCACCATGCTTCGAAACGAGATCTTCAATTTCTCGCGCATCGGCACCTTCATCGAACGGGCCGACAACACCGCCCGCATCCTTGACGTGAAGTACTACGTGCTTCTGCCGGCGGTCGCCGCCGTCGGCTCGTCGATGGACAATGTGCAATGGGAATCGATTCTGCGCTCGGTCTCGGCGCATCGCGCCTATGGCTGGGTCTATGACGCCGAGCTCCGCCCCGCCAACATCGCCGACTTCCTGATTTCCAACGGCCGCATGCCGCGCTCGCTTGCCTATTGCTACGAGAAGATCGCCAGCAACCTCGGCTATCTCGAGCGGGAGTATGGCGAACGCCATTCCGCCCACGAGACGGCCGACCGGACGCTAGCGTCGCTGCGCAGCCAGTCGATCAAGGACATCATGGATCAGGGGCTGCATGAGTATCTCGAAGAGTTCATCAGCCACAACAACCGCCTGGGACAGGAAATCTCCGACGGCTACCGATTCTACTAGAGCAATTCCAGCGAAAGTGTAACGCCGTTTCACGTTGGAATTGCGTAAAAACAAGGAGATAGAGCGCTTTCACAACTCCGTTTTGACCGGAAGCGTTCTAGATCGGAGGATGGCATGCACCTGAAGATCAGCCACACGACCGAATATCACTATGACGAGCCCGTGCAGTATGCCCTGCAGCGCTTGCGGCTGACGCCGCTCACCCAGGTGGGCCAGACCGTGCTCGGCTGGGAGACCCTCGTCGATGGCGCTGCGATCGAAGTGAACTACGACGACCACTTCGGCAACCGTGTTCACCTCGTCAGCATCGACGGCGACCGCGAAACGATCCATATCACGGCCTCCGGCGAGGTCCACACGGAGGACCGCGCCGGCGTCTTCGGCCCGCACCAGTCTTATGTGCCGCTGTGGCTCTTTGCACGCGAAACACCGCTTACCAAGGCCGGAAAGCTCATCCGCGAGCTCGCAAAATCCGCCGAAGGTGACACCGCCCTTGCCCGCATGCATGCGCTGATGGAGACGATCCACGAGGCGGTGACGTACAAACCCGGCGAGACCCATGCGGAAACAACGGCCGAGGATGCGCTGGAAAGCGGCCAGGGCGTCTGCCAGGACCATGCCCATATCCTGATCGCAGCGGCGCGCTCGCTCGATCTACCGGCGCGCTACATCTCGGGCTACCTGATGATGGAGGGGCACCCCGAACAGACGGCCAGCCACGCCTGGGCCGAGGTGCATCTCAACGGGCTCGGCTGGGTCGGCTTCGATGCAGCCAACAAGATCTGCCCAGATGATCGCTATGTCCGCATCGCCTCCGGCCTCTGCTACCGCGACGCCGCCCCCATCTCCGGGCTGATCCACGGCGAGGCGAAGGAGACGCTGAAGGTGTCGGTCACGGTCGAACAGCAGCAGCAAAGCCAAAACCAAAGCCAGAATCAAAGCCAGGCCCGGGGCCAGAGCCAAAATCAGAGTCAGTAGGGCCTGAGGCGGGGCGGCGAGGACGCCCCGCCGAAGCTGCAGGGTGTTGCAACTACCGCGAGGCGCTCGCCTGCAGGATGCGGCAGAGCGAAACCAGCCCGCTGTCATAACCGCCGCCAACGACATCGCGACAGCGTTTGATCAGCTTGACCCGCTCGCCGGCGGGCAGTGCATTGAACGCGGCCATCGAAGCACCTGGTGAAACCGAGCCTCCCGAACCGCCTCCGGTTCCACCGCCAACGCTGCCGCCACCCCCGGAGCTCCCGCCGCCGGATCCCGTTCCAACTCCCACGCCGAGCCCAAGCCCGACGCCGTTGCCGCCGCCTGCATTGGCCTTGAGACCAGCAGTCAGGCCATTCCGTCCACCGACCGTGGCATTGACCGAAGTGTTGAGCCCTTTTCCGCCGCCAAGGCCGACATCAGCATCTGCGTTGATGCCATTGGCGCCGCCGGCGCTCGCCTGCACATCGGCGTTGACGCCTTGCGCACCGCCGATCGAGGCGTTTGCGTTGGCATTGACGCCGTTTGCGCCGCCGAGCGATGCGTCGACATCGGCCTTAAGGCCGTTCGAGCCACCAAGTCCGACATTGGCGTTCAGCCCGCTCGGGCCACCGACGGACACGCCGACGCCAAGACCGTTCGCACTCTGTGAAAATGCCGGCTGGGACAGCGCCACCGTCGCAAGAAGACCGAGCGACAACGCAAGAACATTCCTCCGCATGATCGTCCTCCTAACAAGGTCAGGGTCGGAATGGCCCCGACAAAGGGGATACGTCGCAGGGTTGCTGCCGGTTGCAGCGGATCAGCCGAAAAGCGAGGGTTTTGCCCAGTGTGGATAACACACGGCAAAGATGCGGCCGAAGGCGTGTCTTTTCGAAACGATGGCCTTGGCACCCAAACAGGATCGCCGCACTGAAAGTGGTGCGGTGATCGTTCTGAGGCTCTTAGCGGATCAAAGGACGTCTGATGAGACGCGCGCCGTTGTAAGGCTGGCCAATGGCCCGAAAAAGCCGATGATGCGCGTAATGCGCGTCGCGTTGGGATCGAGGAATGCGATGTCCAGACCCTCGGGGAAAGACGATCCGTCGGGCATCACAAATCGCCAGGCGAAGCGTGCGATCCCATGATGAACGTCCACGTCGCTTGTCCGAGTAATACGCGCGCCCGGGTGCCCGGCCTGAATACCTGCAATGTGCGCGAGCAGTTCTTCTGCACCGGCGGCATGAACCGTCGGGTCCGTGTACGTTGCGCCATCGGCCCAGATCGGCACCAGCAACGCCCGCCTATGCTCGGCGTCCTCCGACGACCAGGCAGCGCAATACGAATCGATAAGATCTGTTAACGGCACGCTTCTTCACTCCCGTAGATCATAGGTTCCGACACGCTCCGACGGCCAAGCCGAGGCGCATGCTCCTTCTCGCCGCAAGATAGCTGACGGCTGTTCGGCTGTTCGGCTGTTGCATTTATCCTTCGATCGTCTCCGATCAATGGAGCACTGCCGCGGCCGCCCACCTGCAGGCACGCAACGTCGCGGGAGAAAACTATGACGTCGACGCTGCGAGGCCAATACGCACCGCGCGGTCAGTGGTTACCCAGAGGTAAGGGAAGATGAACAGGCCCGCCGACTAGGGCTGATTGCAGCGATGAAGACGGTCGCGGGTCAGTGCGAGCATAAAAGTTACAGGTCCCGTCCCGCGACGATGCTTGCGGGTGCGCCAAGCCTGCTCAGCTCGCAGCGGCCTCCTCGACGCTGGCACCTGGGACCGTCGCACCGCAATTACGGTGCGACGGCGGCCTTTGCGCGTCTGTTATGACGCAAGCTGTGTTGAGCGCCAAAGACAAGAGCGAACTGTCCGCTCTCGCGCCGACAGCGTCAGTGGCTGTCGCGGTTCATCGGAATTTCCGCGCCGCGCGGACCGACGAGGAAGTCGAGATCCGCGCCCGTGTCGGCCTGCATCACGCTCTTGACGTAGAGGCCGGCATAACCACCCTTGAGCGGCATCACCGGCGACACCCAGGCAGCGCGACGACGGGCCAGTTCTTCGTCGGAGACATCGAGATGGATGGTGCGGGCCGGCACGTCGACGGCGATCATGTCGCCGTTTTGAACCAGTGCCAGCGGGCCGCCATCGGCCGCTTCCGGCGCCGTGTGCAGGATGACCGTACCGTAGGCCGTGCCGGACATGCGCGCATCGGAGATGCGGATCATGTCGGTAATGCCCTTTTTCAGCACCTTCGGGGGCAGGCCCATGTTGCCGACCTCGGCCATGCCCGGGTAACCCTTCGGGCCGCAATATTTCAGCACCATCACGCAGGTCTCGTCGATGTCGAGATCATCGCGATTGATGCGGGCGTGGTAGTCCTCGATGCTCTCGAACACCACCGCCCGGCCCTTATGCTGCATCAGGTGCGGCGATGCGGCGGACGGCTTCAGCACGCAGCCCTTGGGCGCAAGATTGCCGCGCAGCACCGCGATGCCGCCGGACTTGGTCAGCGCTTTGTCGCGCGGCACGATGACGTCGTCATTGTAGTTGACGACATCCTTGACGTCGTTCCAGATCGTGTCACCGGTGACGGTCACAGCATCCTTGTGAAGGAGGCCCATTTCGCCCACGGCCTTGATCACGACCGGCAGCCCGCCGGCATAATAGAACTCCTCCATCAGGTACTTGCCCGACGGCTGCAGGTTGACGATCGTCGGCACGTCGCGGCCGAGGCGATCCCAATCGTCGAGACTGAGGTCGACACCGACACGGCCGGCAAGCGCCAAGAGGTGCAGCACGGCGTTGGTCGAGCCGCCGACCGCGCCGTTGACGCGAATGGCGTTCTCGAAGGCCTGCTTCGTCAGGATATCCGAAGGCTTCAGATCCTCCTTGACCATGTCGACGATGCGGCGGCCGGAGAGCTGGGAGATCACCCGGCGGCGGGCATCGACGGCAGGGATCGCCGCATTGCCGGGCAGGGTCATGCCGAGCGCTTCGGCCATCGAGGCCATGGTCGAGGCCGTGCCCATGGTCATGCAACTGCCGGCCGAGCGGGCCATGCCCTGCTCCGCATCCATGAATTCGGCGAGCGACATCTCGCCGGACTTCACCATTTCCGAAAACTGCCAGATCGCCGTGCCCGAGCCGACATCCTTGCCGCGCCACTTGCCGTTCAGCATCGGGCCGCCGGAAACGAGGATGACCGGGATGTCGACGCTGGCAGCCCCCATCAGCAGGCTCGGCGTGGTCTTGTCGCAACCGCCGAGCAGCACGACGCCATCGACCGGATTGCCGCGGATCGCCTCTTCGACGTCCATGGCCGCAAGATTGCGGAACATCATCGCCGTGGGCCGCAGCGTGCTTTCGCCAACGGAAAACACCGGGAATTCGACCGGGAAGCCACCGGCCTCGTAGACGCCGCGCTTCACCCGCTCTGCGAGATCACGCAGATGCGCGTTGCACGGCGTCAGCTCCGACCAGGTGTTACAGATGCCGATGATCGGCCGGCCATCGAAGGTGTCGGCGGGCAGGCCCTGGTTCTTCATCCAGGAGCGGTGCATGATGGCATTCTTGCCGGTGCCGCCGAACCAATCCTGCGAACGCAGCTTGCGCGGCCATTCAGCTTTCTTCTTCATCTCTTCCTTCCTTATGCGGCCCGCACCGTTCACGCGGGCCCGATGACGGCGTGCTTCAGGCGAGCGTGTAGGCCGTCTTGACGGTGGTGTAGAACTCGGCGGCGTAGCGCCCCTGCTCGCGCGAGCCATGGGACGAGCCCTTGCGGCCGCCGAAGGGCACGTGGAAATCGACGCCCGCCGTCGGCAGGTTGACCATCACCATGCCGGCTTCGGCATTGCGCTTGAAATGGGTCGCGTGCTTGAGGCTGGTGGTGGCAATGCCCGAGGACAGACCGAAGGGCGTGTCGTTGGCGACAGTGAGCGCCTCATCGTAGTCCTTGACGCGGATGACGGATGCGACCGGGCCGAAGATCTCTTCCCGAGAAATGCGCATGGCGTTCGTCGCTTCGGTAAACAGCGCCGGCTGCAGGTAGAAGCCGGGCGTGTCGCGCTTCAGAAGCTCGCCGCCGAAGGCAAGCTTGGCGCCTTCCTGGCGGCCGATGGCGATATAGTCGGTGTCCTGGTTGAGCTGGCTCTCATCGACCACCGGACCGATCTGGGTGCCGGCCTTCAAGGCGTCGTCGATCACAAGCCCCTTCATCCGTTCGCCCATGGCCGCCACGAAGCGATCATGAATGCCCTCGGTGACGATGAGGCGCGAAGATGCCGTGCAACGCTGGCCGGTCGAGAAGAAGGCGGAGTTGACCGCGGCTTCCACTGCAACATTGAGGTCGGCGTCATCGAGCACGACGAAGGGGTTCTTGCCGCCCATTTCCAGCTGGTATTTGCGATTGTGTTCGACCGAGGCGAGCGCCACGCGTTTGCCCGTGCCGGTCGAGCCGGTGAAGGTGATGGCGTGAATGTCCGGACTGTCGAGCATCGCCTGGCCGACGACCGAGCCCTTGCCCATGACGAGGTTCAAGACACCCTTCGGCAGGCCGGCGCGGTGAAGAATGTCGACGATCGCCCAGGAACTGCCGGGCACCAGTTCGGCCGGCTTGAAGACGACGGTGTTGCCGTAGCAGAGCGCCGGCGCGATCTTCCAGGCGGGAATGGCGATCGGAAAGTTCCAGGGCGTGATGATGCCGACGACACCGACCGGCTCGCGGGTGATCTCGACGCCGATATTGGGTCTTGCCGACGGCAGCACTTCGCCCGCCAACCGCAGGCACTCGCCGGCGAAGAAGTCGAAGATCTGGCCGGCGCGCACCGTCTCGCCGATGCCTTCGGCCAAGGTCTTGCCTTCCTCACGCGACAAGAGCTTCCCGAGTTCGTCCTTGCGGGCAAGGATCTCGTCGGCGGTCTTCCTCAGGATCGCGTGGCGCTCGAGAATACCGGAGCGCGACCAGGCCGGAAACGCCGCCTTGGCGGCAGCGATCGCTGCGCGCGCATCCTCGGCTGACGCGCGGGCGTATTCGCCGACCACGTCGTTGGTGTCGGACGGGTTGATGTTGGCAACCCCGTCGCCGCCGACCCATTCGCCGGCAATCAGGTTCTGGTGCAAAGTCATGGCCTCAGGCCTCCTTCATAGATGCGCATGACCGTCCCTCGCGAACGGTCGCGCTTAGGAGATGTGTCAGAGCTGGCGGATCGCGACCTCTTCGTCAGCTGCGATCGCAAGAGCGTTGCGGAGCGGAAGGCCGAAACCATCGGCCTCGATCTCAAACACGTCACCTTCCTCGGTGCGGATGCCATCACCGAAGGACAGCGTCGCCGTGCCGAACATGTGCACGTGGATGTCGCCCGGCTGGCGGAACAAGCCATACTTGAAATGGTGATGCTCGAGATTGGCGAAGCTGTGCGACATGTTGGCTTCGCCCGACAGGAACGGCTTTTCCCACAGCACCTTGCCGCCACGCAGGATACGCGACATGCCGCGGATGTCCTCCGGTGCGACACCGATGCGGATCTCCGGACCGAAGCTCGCCTGGCGCAGCTTCGAATGCGCGAGCCAGAGATAGTTGACCCGTTCAGTCTTGTGGTCGGAGAATTCGTTGGCAACGGCAAAACCGATGCGGAACGGCACGCCCTTCTCGGAGATCACGTAGATCCCGGCCATTTCCGGCTCCTCGCCACCATCCTCGGCAAAGGCGGGCGAAACGAGTGCCGACCCCGGCGCGACCGCGGAGGTGCCGTTGCCTTTGTAGAACCATTCCGGCTGCACGCCTGTTTCGCCAGCCCTCGGCTTGCCACCTTCGAGCCCCATGCGGAACATCTTCATCGAGTCGGTCAGGGTTTCCTCGGCCGCCTCGCTCGTCTTCTTGTGCATGGCGTCGCGGGTCGCAGCCGAGCCGAGATGGGTGAGACCCGTGCCGGTCAGGTGCAGGTGTGCCGGATCCGGATGAGTGATCGGCGGCAGGAAGCGCCCCTCCGCATAGGCCTTTTCGAGGTCGACGGCGGCGCCGAGCCCCTTGGCCTCGATCGTCTGCTTCAGGCTCCGTCCGGCATTGGCCGCTTCCATCGCCAGCGCATAGACGCTTGTCGCGCCGTTCACCGCATGCGCCGCCTCACCCGGCAGCCGTACCGCCACCGTGATCAACCCGTCTTCGTTCCTGATCTGCGAAATCAGCACGATGCTATCCTTCCTATCGTCTTGGGTCGCTGTGTTCGCCTCTTCAAGGCAAAAGCGTCCCCGTGGGTGGCTTTCGCCACCCAATTCCGGCGGACCAATCCGCCGATCCTGGCAGCTGTGGCTGCCGGTGAATGTTACTGGTTCGCGTCGGGTCTTATGGCTTTCCGCTCAACCCTTGTTCTTGTTGTAGACATCGAAGAACACGGCAGCGAGCAGCACGAGGCCCTTGATCAACTGCTGGTAATCGATGCCGATGCCCATGATCGACATGCCGTTGTTCATCACGCCCATGATGAAGGCGCCGATGACGGCCCCGATGATCTTGCCTACACCGCCCGACGCCGAGGCACCGCCGATAAAGCAGGCCGCAATGACGTCGAGCTCGAAACCGACGCCGGCCTTCGGCGTTGCCGAATTGAGGCGAGCGGTGATGATCATGCCGGCGAGTGCCGCAAGCACGCCCATGTTGACGAAGGTGTAGAAGGTCAGCCGCTCGGTGTTGATGCCCGAAAGCTTGGTCGCCTTGACGTTGCCGCCCATGGCATAGATGCGGCGACCGATCGTCGAGCGCGTGGTGACGAAGGTATAGAGCGCAATCAGCACGGCCATGGCGATCAGCACGTTCGGCAGGCCGCGATAGGTCGCAAGCTGGAAGCCGATGAACAGCGCCACGGCAGCGATGACAGCCATCTGCACGGCGAAGAAAATGAACGGCTCGTTCTCCGTGCCGTGCTGCTCGTTGATCTTGCGGTCACGAATGCCCGCGTAGATCGCGTAGCCGACGAGCGCGATGACGGCGACGAGCGCCACCATGTTCTGAATGGTCTCGGGCGCCGGATTGAGGAAATAGAGGAAATCCGGAACGAAGCCGGTCGACAGCAGCTGGAATTCCTTCGGGAACGGACCGATCGGGCGGCCGCCGAGCACCACATAGGTGAGCCCGCGGAACACCAGCATGCCGGCCAGCGTCACGATGAAGGATGGGATCTTCTGGTAGGCAACCCAATAGCCCTGGGCCGCCCCCATGACGCCGCCAACGATCAGACAGGCGGGAATGACGATAATGGCGGGCAAGCCCCATTTGACCAGCATGATCGCTGAGATCGCGCCGATGAAGGCGACGATCGAGCCGACCGACAGGTCGATATGCCCGGCAACGATGATCAGCAGCATGCCGAGCGCCATGATGACGATGAAGGAGTTCTGCAGCACCAGGTTGGTGATGTTGACCGGCTTGAACAGCACGCCGTTGGTGACGAACTGGAAGAACAGCATGATCACCACGAGCGCGACGAGCAGGCCGTATTCGCGGATGTTGTTCTTGAGATAGTCCCCGATCGAGGGCTTGTTGTTTTGGGTGCTCGTATCGGCGACCATTAGTGTTTCTCCCCTGAACGCATGATGGCACGCATGATGGATTCCTGGCTCGCTTCCGCCTTCGAAAGCTCCGCGACGATGCGGCCCTCGTTCATGACGTAGATGCGATCGCAGGTTCCAAGCAGCTCCGGCATTTCCGATGAGATCATCAGGATGCCCTTACCCTCGGCGGCAAGCTGGTTGATGATGGTGTAGATCTCATACTTCGCGCCGATATCGATACCGCGTGTCGGCTCGTCGAGAATGAGAACTTCCGGATTGGTGAACAGCCATTTGGACAAGACGACCTTCTGCTGGTTGCCGCCCGAAAGGTTGACCGTTTCCTGATAGATCGAGTGCGAACGGATGCGCAGCTTCGAGCGATAGTCGGAGGCGACCTTCGCTTCCTTGCGATCGTCGATGACGCCGTTCGCGGCCACCGCCTTCAGATTGGAGAGCGTTGTGTTCTCCTTGATGTTGTTGATCAGCACGAGCCCGAGCTGCTTGCGGTCCTCGGTGACATAGGCGAGCCCCGCATCGATCGCACGCGGAATGGTGCTGACGTCGACGGGCTTGCCGCGCATCGTCACGTCGCCGGTGATCTTGTGGCCCCAGGACTTGCCGAAGAGGCTCATCGCCGTTTCGGTGCGCCCTGCCCCCATCAACCCGGCGATGCCGACGACCTCGCCGGCGCGCACGGTGAAATTGACGTCGTGCAGGAACTGCCGGTCGCGGTGCTGCTGGTGGAAGACGTTCCAGTTCTTCACTTCGAGCAGCGTCTCGCCGATCTTCGGTTCGCGCGGCGGATAACGGTCTTCCATGGCGCGGCCGACCATGCCCTTGATGATCCGGTCTTCGCCAATGTCTTCGCTGTGACAGTCGAGCGTTTCGACCGTGCCGCCGTCGCGCAGGATGGTGATCTGGTCGGCGACCTTGCGGATCTCGTTCAGCTTGTGCGAAATGATGATCGAGGTCATGCCCTGGGTGCGAAACTCCATCAGCAGCTTCAAAAGCGCATCGGAATCGGTTTCGTTGAGCGAGGCGGTCGGCTCGTCAAGGATCAACAGCCGCACCTTCTTCGAAAGCGCCTTGGCGATCTCGACCAGTTGCTGCTTGCCGACACCGATGTCGGTGATCAACGTCGCCGGGGATTCGCTCAAGCCAACCTTCTTCAGCAGTTCCTGCGTACGGGCAAAGGTCTGCGGCCAGTGAATCACACCGTTGCTGGCGATCTCGTTGCCGAGGAAGATGTTCTCGGCGATCGACAGCAGCGGCACCAGCGCCAGTTCCTGGTGGATGATGATGATGCCGAGGTCTTCGCTGTCGGAAATCGTCGAGAAGCGGCGGGCTTCGCCGCCATAGTGGATTTCGCCATCATAGGTGCCGGCGGGATAGACGCCGCTCAGCACCTTCATCAGCGTCGACTTGCCGGCGCCGTTTTCGCCGACGAGTGCGTGGATCTCGCCTTCGCGGACCTTGAAGCTGACATTGTCCAGCGCCTTGACGCCCGGGAACGTCTTGGTGATGCCCCGCATTTCAAGAATGATATTGTCCATGTTCAGTCATTCCAGCGGCAGTCTTCAAGAGAGTACCGGCTCCGTCATCTGGATAAAAGGGCCCGCGCGCATGCACGGGCCCTCACGCTCAAAAAGATCAGTTGTTGATCTGGTCTTCGGTGTAGTAGCCCGAGCTGACGAGCACGTCCTTGATGTTGGACTTGTCGACGGCAACCGGCTTCAGCAGGTAGGACGGAACCACCTTGACGCCGTTGTCATAGGTCTTGGTGTCGTTCACTTCCGGCTCCTTGCCTTCCATGATCGCGTTGACCATGCCGACGGTGACCTTGGCGAGTTCGCGCGTGTCCTTGAAGATCGACGAATACTGTTCGCCGGCAAGGATCGACTTGACCGACGGCAGTTCGGCGTCCTGGCCGGTGACGGCAGGCATTGCCATGTCGCCCGAACCGTAGCCGACGCCCTTCAGCGCCGAAATGATGCCGATCGACAGGCCGTCATAGGGCGACAGAACGCCATCGACCTTGGCGTCGGTGTAGTTCGACGACAGCAGGTTTTCCATGCGGGCCTGGGCCACGGCACCGTCCCAACGCAGCGTGCCGACCTGGTCCATGCCCTTCTGGCCGGACTTGACGACGATCTTCTTGCTGTCGATCAGCGGCTGCAGGACCGACATCGCGCCGTCGTAGAAGAAGAAGGCGTTGTTATCGTCCGGCGAACCACCGAACAGCTCGATGTTCTTCGGCTCGGTTGCGCCGTCGAGCTTGAGGCCCTGGACCAGCGACGTGGCCTGCTGCACGCCGACCTGGAAGTTGTCGAAGGTGGCGTAGTAGTCGACATTGCCCGAGTCGCGGATCAGGCGGTCATAGGCGATGACCTTGACGCCGGCGTCGTGGGCCTTCTGCAGGATGTCGGAGAGCGTGGTGCCGTCGATGGCGCCGATGACGAGAACCTTGGCGCCCTTGGTCACCATGTTCTCAATCTGAGCGAGCTGGTTCGGGATGTCGTCGTCAGCAAACTGCAGGTCCGGCGTGTAGCCAGCTTCCTTGAACAGCTTCTCCATGGTCTCGCCGTCGGAAATCCAGCGGGTCGACGTCTTCGTCGGCATGGAAATGCCGACCGTGCCCTTGTCCTGCGCAAATGCCGGTGCAGCGAAGGACGCGATCGAAATCGCGGCGGCTGCGAGAAGCGAAGTCATCAATTTCATCAGTTCTCTCCCAAAAAAGTTGAAGCCGGCAGGCGAGAGCCTTTCCGTCTATGCGCAGCAATCCGCCGCCCGAGATCTTCGTCTCCGGCAGCGGATCAAGGTGAAGGAGAGGCCTCCCCGCCTCGCATGCTCCTACATGCGCTGGCACATAAGCAAAAACTGGAATGAAACCATATAACTGTCAAATACAATATTGCTTTGAATACATACCAAAAATGATATATCGAGCGCAAACAGTGTGATTTTTGAAAATCCCTGAAAACCAAAGAAAAAAACGCAGAGGTTGAAATGCGCGATCAGAAACCGAGCACCGCCGGCGAACTCTTCGATTCGACGCTTTTCCGCTCGGGCCTGAAGATCAGCCACCTCCGGCTGATTCTCGCGATCGACGATCACCGCCGCATCAGCGCCGCCGCCGACGCCCTCGGCATCTCGCAACCGGCGGCGTCGCGCATGCTCTCGGAAATCGAGACCATGCTGAAGGCACCGGTCTGCGAACGCGTTGCCCGCGGTGTCCTGTTGACGCCCTATGGCGAAGCGCTGGCGCGACGCGCGCGCAGCATCTTTCTGGAACTCCGGGAGGCATCGCGCGAGATCAACGAGTTGAAGACCGGCAGCGGCGGCTCGGTTTCGCTCGGCTCGGTCACAGGCCCGGCGCTCAATCTCGCCGTGCCCGCCATCCGTCAGGTGATGACCGCCTATCCCGGCATCGAGATCAACGTCCAGATCGAAAACAGCAACGTCCTGGCAAGGGAACTGCTCGCCGCCCGCCACGATTTCATCATCGGCCGCATCCCCGACGACCAGCCGCCGCGGCTCTTCAACATGGTGGAGATCGGCTACGAGGAGGTATGCCTGATCGTGCGCGACGGCCATCCGTTGCTCGACAAGCCCATGGTCGTCGCCGAGGACTTGCCCTCCTATGACTGGGTATTCCAGCCGCCCGGCACCCTTCTGAGACGCGCGGTCGAAGACAGTTTTGTGGCGGCCGGGGTGAGACTGCCGGCGACGGTGATCAACACCTCCTCGATCATCCTGACGCTGTCGATCGTGCGCAACACCAACGCGATTGCACCTGTGGCACTCGACGTCGCCAACCTGATTGCCGGCAACGGTACGCCGGCCGGCGAAATCCGCATCCTGAAGACCGAAATCCCGATCCGGATCAAACCCTATGGGCTGATCACTGCCGAGGGACGCGCGCTGCCGCCGAGCGCCAAGCTGCTCTACGACCTGATCCTCAAGCAGGGCCGCGCCTGATCAGCCCTGGCATGATCAGTCTGATCAGCCCGGGATAATCTCCGCCTGCCATGGTGCGCCGCGATCGGAGGCGTCATGTTTGGAATGTCAGTCTTTCAGTCGGTGCTCGAGCGGCTGAAATCGGAAGAGGATATCGAACCGGCACCGGCCGAAGCGACGCGCGTCGCCACGCCTTACGCCCCGGCATTCGACAACGCCTTTGCGGCCGAAAGCGTCCGCTCGGCGGCCCTCGGCGCCGTGGAGCGCGCCTATCTCGATGCGTCCTTCGTGGAGCCGCCACCTCCACCGGTCATGCCGGACTATCTCAGCCGTACGACCCTTGCCGACGTGGCCGAGGAACTGGCCCTTGTCGACAGCGAAACACAAATGACGCTTGCGGCAAAGCGCCGGGCCTTCGCGGCCCTGAACCATCCGGACCGTCTGCCGGCCGCGTTTCGCGCCAATGCCACCGTGCGCATGAAACTCGCCAACATGCTGATCGACGAAGCCGCAAAGCAGATGCGCGCCATCACCCCGGCGCCGTGAACCTCAGCCGGCAGCGTCGCTCCCGTCGCCCTTGCCTTGCCCCTCGTCCCCAGCTTTCTCGACGCCCTTCTCGCTCGGCTTGTAGAAAACCAAGAGAGCCGCCGAGGCATAGGCGGTGACCGCGAGGAAAATCATCCCCCACATCGTTTGCTCGCCCAGGAATTCGACCACTGTCCAGACGCCGCAGAAGCCCACGATCAGCAGACGGATCCACAGTGGGCGGTAGAAGGGATGGTCCGGATCGATGAATTTGAGCATTCTGTCCTCTGGTGGCCTTGTCGCGTGCGTCCCATTTAGGGGAAATTCGTCGCTGACGGCAAGGCCATGGCCTCCGACTCCCTTGACGGACGCAATAAAAATGGAATAAAAATTCCGAAATAATCTACATCGGCGACTTCATTCTAAATAGGAAGTTGCCGAGTAGAAACGGAGGTATCAAGGGAGAGGTGCTGAGCGCAGCGTTCCAACGCGGTCTTTCGTGGCAATTCTCCAAACCATTCGCGGAAGCAGCGTTCCGCGGCGCCTTTGCGCGATGAGCGCCGATCATCACGCCCCTTCCCGGTCGCGAACCGGAATTCGAGAGAAACAGAGATGACAGTCAGATTTGGTCTTCTGGGCGCCGGCCGCATCGGCAAGGTTCATGCGAAAGCCGTCAGCGGCAATCCCGACGCTGTGCTTGTTGCCGTCGCCGATGCCTTCCCCGCCGCCGCCGATGCCATCGCCAAGCAGTATGGCTGCGAGGTCCGCACCATCGAAGCGATCGAAGCGGCCAAGGACATCGACGCCGTCGTCATCTGCACGCCGACCGATACCCATGCCGACCTGATCGAACGCTTCGCCCGCGCCGGCAAGGCGATCTTCTGCGAGAAGCCCGTCGATCTCGACGCCGAGCGCGTCAAGGCCTGCCTCAAGGTCGTGAGCGAGACCAAGGCCAAGCTGATGGTCGGCTTCAACCGCCGCTTCGACCCGCATTTCATGGCCGTGAAGAAGGCGATCGACGCCGGCAAGATCGGCGATGTCGAAATGGTGACGATCACCTCGCGCGATCCGGGCGCCCCGCCGGTCGACTATATCAAGCGTTCGGGCGGCATCTTCCGCGACATGACCATCCATGACTTCGACATGGCCCGTTTCCTGCTCGGCGAAGAGCCGGTCTCGGTGACGGCAACCGCTGCAGTTCTCGTCGACAAGGCGATCGGCGAAGCCGGCGACTACGACAGCGTTTCGGTCATCCTGCAGACGGCGTCCGGCAAGCAGGCGATCATCTCCAACTCCCGTCGCGCCACCTACGGCTACGACCAGCGCATCGAAGTCCACGGCTCGAAGGGCGTGGCTTCCGCCGAGAACCAGCGCCCGGTCTCGATCGAGATCGCCAATGGCGACGGCTACACCCGCCCGCCACTGCACGATTTCTTCATGACCCGCTACACCGAAGCCTATGCCAACGAGATCGAGAGCTTCATCGCCGCGATCGAAAAGGGTGCGGAAATCACGCCGTCCGGCAAGGATGGTCTCGCGGCTCTCGCGCTTGCCGATGCGGCTGTAAAGTCCGTCGTCGAAAAGCGCCAGATCAGCGTCGCCTGAGCCTTCGACCGACGACCGATCAAGGAAAAAGGCCGGGCGCCATATGCCCGGCCTTTTTCGTATCCGCACTGCCCGGCCGCGGCCGTTTCAACCGTCGGCGCGCGCCGGCACCTTCTCCCGGCGCGCGGTTTCCTGGCCGGTGCTGGGCGCGGCACCCGGCCGACCGGAGAGAAAGCCCTGTATCTGCAGGCAGCCCTCCTCCGCGAGGATCTGTCTTTGCCGTTCGGTTTCGACGCCCTCGGTCACGACCGCGAGCCTAAGGCTGTGGCCAAGCGCGATGATCGCCCGGACGATCGCCTGCGCCGAAGGGTCCTTTTCCAGCGCCGCGGTGAAGCTGCAGTCGATCTTCAGCTTGTCGAAGGGGAACGTCTGAAGGTTGCTCAGCGACGAATGGCCGGTGCCGAAATCGTCCATGACGATCCGCACACCAAGGACCCGTAGCCGCACCAGCACTGCCAGCACGTCCTCGCGATTGTGCATCAGCGCCGCCTCGGTGATCTCAAGTTCGAGCCGCCAGGGATTAAGGCCGGTGCGGCGCAGGATGTTCGCAACCTGGTCGAAGAGGTTGGGCAAAAGGAACTGGACCGGCGAAATGTTGACGGAAATCGGCAGGGGCTCGTTCCACTTCGCCGCTTCCGTGCAGGCCTGCTCCAGCACCCATTCGCCGATCTGGATGATCGAGCCGCTCTCCTCGGCAATCGGGATAAAGACATCCGGGCCGATCAACCCGCGCTGCGGATGCTCCCAGCGCAGCAGCGCTTCGTAGCCGATGATCCGGTCGCTCTGGACTTCGACCAGTGGCTGGTATTCGAGGAAGAATTGTCGGCGGAGCACCGCATGGCGCAGGTCGTTTTCGATCTGGCGGCGGGTGCGTACCGCCTCGTCCATCTCCCGGTCGAAGAAGCAGGCGATGCCCTTGCCGCTCTGCTTGGCGCGGTAGAGCGCCGTGTCGGCATTGTTGCGCAACTGATCCGCCGTCTGCCCGTCTGCCGGAAAGATCGCAGCCCCGATGCTGACGCCGACGGCGGTCGGGTCACGATTGGTGTCCATCTCGGCAGCAAACAGCGCCAGGATCCGGTCCGTCAACTGCCGCGCCGCCTCCGGCTCCCTGCCGCCCACCTGGATGATCGCGAACTCGTCGCCGCCGAGCCGGGCGATCGTATCCTGCTCGCCGACGGCTGCGCGCAGGATATCGGCGACCTTCATCAGGATGCGGTCGCCCTCGCCATGGCCGAAGATATCGTTGACCGCCTTGAAGCGGTCGAGGTCGAGGCAGAGGATCGCCAGTTCCTCGTTTCTCACAGCAGCCGCCGCCAGCGTCTGGCCCAGCCTGCGGTCGAAGAAGGCGCGGTTCGGCAGGTCCGTCAGCGCGTCATGATGGGCGAGATGTTCGATCGTGCGCTCGGCCTCCTTACGCGCCCGCAGGTCACGCACGAAGATCACGTCACATTCCCGGCCGCGATACTCGATCGTCCGGCACATGAACTCCACGGGAATGGTGCGCCCTTCTGCGTTCAAGAGGTCGATTTCGCCCGGACCGTCGCCGTGTCTGTGGGCGTCCAACCCCTCCTCGCCGAAGACGAAGATGTCTGCCGGGTGCCGTCCGGAAAGCTCCGAAAGCTTGCGACCTGTCAGGCCCGCGAAGCGCTCGTTGGCGTCCACGATTACGCCATCGAAGACGATCGCCATGCCTTCGAGCGATGCATTGGCGAGTCCGCGCAGATCCGTCAGATGCCGGTCGAGGAAGAGCGCGCCGAAGGCGAGCACGATCAATGTGGTCGAAGCGGCAATGACGCCGCCTGCAAGCCAGGCGGGATGGATGGTATCGGCAACGGCGACATTGGCCTCGGGCACCAGCGTGATGCCGCTCATCGAGGTGAAGTGCAGCGCGCAGATGCCGACGACCAGCAGGAGCGACGCGACGACCAGGCGCCGCACGCCGCGCAAGAGCTGAAAGGCGTAGAGCGCGGCACCGGCCAGCACCGTCCCGGCGAGGACGGCGGAGACGGTGGATTGGGGATCGTAGGCAATATGTCCCTGGATCTCGATTGCCCGCATGCCGGTAAAGTGCATCGCCGCAATGCCGGCGCCGAGCAGCAGGCCACCGCAGGTCATCGAGAGATGCGAGCGCCCGCCAAGACCGATCGCAAAGGCCATCCAGGACGCTGCGATCGCCACGGCCACCGACAGGAGCGTGCCCCAGGCGCCATAGGCAACGGGAACGCCGCCGTCATAGGCGAGCATGGCGATGAAATGGGTGGACCAGACGCCGATACCGCAGGCAAAACCGCTGGCCGCGATCCACAAACCGCGTTGGCTGCCTTCGCTTCGTTGCGCGCGCAACAGGAGCAGCATCGTCGCGACGCTGCCTGCCAGGCAGACGATCGCGGCAACCAGGATGAGGCGCCAGTCATGATCGTCGCGTATGCATGCAATCACTGAAAACATAATCGTCTCCCGCGTCAGGGTCACCTTGACAAGGAGTCGCTAAATAACTGTAAATTGTATCACTGGAATTGTTCGCCTTCGGTACAACCCCAAAAATGGTTGCCCGAAAATTCGCCTCAACCGTGCATCGCCGATCCGCCGACGCTGGCGATGTCGCCATCGATCACACCCAGCGCCCGCGCCAGGTGCCCCTCGAAAACCAGGCGCTGCTCGTCGGCAACGACCGTGATTTCCGGCGGCCCCTGAAGACGGATCTGCATCGATTGGGCAAGCCCCTCCTCGATCCCGGGCAGCATCAGATCGAAGTATCGGATGCCGGGTCCGGTGACATGGACCGGCATGCGCTCGTAGAGGCTCAACATGCGCGAGATGCCGTTGCCGAGCGCGATGCCGGCCTGGCGAAAGGCATAGCCGGCCATGCGGTGGCCCTGTCGTGCGCTGGCGGCAATCTTGTCGAGCTCCGTCACCGGAACGAACTTGGCGGGGATCGTGTCTGCCGGCACTTCGAACGCCGCGCGCAGGATGCCGTAGAACCCGGCCGCCGCCTCGATGCAGCCATAGGCGCCGCAGCGGCAAAGGCCCGCGGACGGCGCGTGCAGCATGTGGCCGAAATTCGGCGCGCTGACATCTATATCGCCGTTCTGGCTCTTGCGGGCAACCCCAAGGCCGATGCTGTGGCCGAGCGAGATCGCCGCAAGCGCCCTAAAGCCGCTCTCCGGCTTGCGCTCTGCCTGGGCGGCGAGGGCCTGCGCGACCAGAAGGGTTTCGTTGCTGAGCATGACCTTCGCCCGCCAGTCCGGCGCGAGCAGCGCGGCGAAATCCAGTTCCTCCCGCCCGAACACCGGCGACCACAAGAGCCGCGCGGACGCGCCGTCGACCAGGCCCTTGCTGCTGATAGAGACGGCCAGTACCTGGTTCCGCTCCAGTCTCGACCGCTGCAACAGGCGCTCGAGCGCATCGACGAATGCGCGGGCGAAAGGGGCCGTACCGCGCTCGTCGTGGTTTCTGCTTTCGTCGAAACGGTCGAGCAACGTGCCGCCGTAGTCGACCAGCGAATATTGCACGATGTCGGACGAGATCCGAACGACGATCAGATGACCGTGATCGCGGCGTGGCGTGAACAGCACCCGCGGCCGCCCGCGCCCGCCCTGGACCTGCTGCTCTGCCTTGGCGAGCGCACCAGCCTTTTCCAGTTCCGCCGTGATCGCCGAAACGGTCGCGGAGGCAAGCCCGGTCTCGGCAGAGATTTCCGTATGGGAGAGATTGCCGGCGCGCCTGAGCGCCGCAAGGACCAACGCGCTGTTTTGCTGACGCACGAGCTCAGTGCTGGACTTGGTCAGCATGAGACGTCCCTGTCAGTGGCGGATCCTTCGAACACATGCCCCTCCCAAAGCATCTGTTGAACGGCAAGACAAGGAGCAGAACGCCTTGTCGACAGCCTTGTGGCACCGATTTTCAGGGCGGTCGAGAAACATCGGACGCGACCGCTCGCGGAGCACCTTGTTGATGCCGCAACCACCGCTTTCGCACCGTGTTGACAGCCTCAAAAATCCATGACATTCATTTTCTCGACTGTCGAGAAAATAATTCCGCACAATGTAGCGGCACGATCTACGACAGCGTCTTAAGGCTGGCGGAGGATGGTGCGGGAGGTTCGCACGCTTGGCCGGCCCTCACTCGGGAGGATGAAATGAAAACCGTTTTGAAGCTGATGGCAGGGGTTGCCGTCATCGTTTCCCTGCATTCCGTTGCCCAGGCGAAGGACCTGGTCGTCGGCGTATCCTGGTCCAACTTCCAGGAAGAGCGCTGGAAAACCGACGAAGCCGCCATCAAGGCAGCCCTCGAAGCCTCGGGCGACAAGTACATCTCCGCTGACGCCCAGTCGTCCGCCGCCAAGCAGCTGACCGACATCGAGTCGCTGATCGCTCAGGGCGCCAACGCACTGATCGTGCTCGCCCAGGACAGCGACGCCATCGGCCCGGCGATCGAAAAGGCCGCTGCCGAAGGCATTCCGGTCGTCGGCTATGACCGCCTGATCGAAAACCCGGCCGCCTTCTACATCACCTTCGACAACAAGGAAGTGGGCCGCATGCAGGCCCGCGAAGTGTTCAAGGTCAAGCCGGAAGGCAACTATGTCTTCATCAAGGGCTCGTCCTCCGACCCGAACGCCGACTTCCTCTTCTCCGGACAGATGGAAGTGCTGAAGGAAGCCGTCGACGCCGGCAAGATCAAGAATGTCGGCGAAGCCTATACCGACGGCTGGAAGCCTGAAAACGCCCAGAAGAACATGGAGCAGTTCCTGACCGCCAACGACAACAAGGTCGATGCGGTCGTCGCTTCCAACGACGGCACCGCGGGCGGTGCAGTCGCAGCCCTCGATGCCCAGGGCCTGGCCGGCTCCGTTCCGGTCTCCGGCCAGGACGCCGACAAGGCGGCCCTGAACCGTGTTGCTCTCGGCACGCAGACCGTCTCGGTCTGGAAAGACAGCCGTGAACTCGGCAAGCGCGCCGCAGAAGTCGCCGTCGAACTTGCCGGCGGCAAGAAGATGGAAGAAGTCTCTGGCGTCACCACCTTCAACGGCGGGCCGAAGGGCGTGGCCATGCAGTCGGTCTTCCTGGCTCCCCTGCCGATCACCAAGGACAACCTGAACGTCGTCATCGACGCGGGCTGGATCTCCAAGGCTGAAGCCTGCCAGGGCGTCAAGGGCGACGTCGCGGCCTGCAAATAAGCCGCACCTGCAGAACTGAGCGCTGACAAAAGACAAGCGCCGCAACGCAACCCGTTGCGGCGCTTGCGCAAGGTGCGGACGCGGCGGACAATACCGCGACCGCGACCGCACAATCAGCACGAAGGCTCGGTTTCTGCCGTCGTACCGGACTTGTCGCGTCCACTTGGGGCTCTTGGTGCCACTGACGCGATGACATCAACAACATAAGTGGGGGGAAGGCACGTCCATGGCCGACATCACACAAGGCAACACAAAGGGCGCACAAACAAATCGCGCCCGTACAGCGGACGAGAACCCGGTAAAACGTTTCTTCCGCGCCACCGAGATCGACACCCGGCTGCTCGGCATGGTCGGCGCGCTCGTCATCATCTGGGTCGGCTTCCAGATCATGACCGGCGGGCTGTTCCTGACGCCGCGCAACCTGTGGAACCTGACGGTTCAGACCTCCTCCGTCGCCGTGATGGCGACCGGCATGGTGCTGATCATCGTCACCCGCAACATCGACCTCTCCGTCGGCTCCGTGCTCGGCTTCTGCGGCATGGTCATGGGGGTCATGCAGGCGAAGTTCCTGCCGCAATATCTCGGCCTCGAACACCCGGCCATCTGGATCATCACCCTTCTGAGCGGCATCGCCGTCGGTGCCGCCATCGGCGCGCTGCAGGGCTCGATCGTCGCCTTCCTCAACGTGCCCGCCTTCATCGTCACGCTGGGCGGCCTGCTCGTCTGGCGCGGTGCCACCTGGTTCGTCACCAGCGGCCAGACGGTCGCGCCGATGAACGCCACCTTCCGCCTGATGGGCGGCGGCACTGAAGGCTCGATCGGCGCAACGGCAAGCTGGATCGTCGGCATCCTTGCCTGCATCGCCATCGTCGCCGCCATCCTCAATTCGCGCAAGCAGCGCAAGCGCTTCCGCTTCCCGCTCCGTCCGATCTGGGCGGAGTACTTCCTGGCGATCCTCGGCTGTATCCTGGTTCTCGGCGCGATCGCCGTTGCCAACAGCTACTACTGGCCGACCAACATCGCCCGCAAATATGCCGACGCCAACGGCATCGCCTGGCCGGACGGCGGTCTGCTGATCTCGCACGGCATTGCCATTCCGGTGCTGATGGCGATCGCCGTCGGCATCGTCATGACCTTCATCGCCACCCGCCTGCGTTTCGGCCGCTACGTCTTTGCGCTCGGCGGCAACCCGGAAGCGGCCGAACTCGCCGGCATCAAGACCCGCTGGGTTACCGTCAAGATCTTCACGCTGATGGGCATCCTCTGCGCCATCGCCGCGGCGATCTCGACCGCCCGCCTCAATGCGGCAACCAACGCGCAAGGCGAACTCGACGAGCTCTACACGATTGCTGCAGCCGTCATCGGCGGCACCTCGCTTGCCGGCGGCGTCGGCACGATCGCCGGCGCCATGATCGGCGCGCTCGTCATGCAATCCCTACAGTCGGGCATGGTGCTCTTGGGGATCGACAGTCCGTTCCAGCGCATCGTCGTCGGCGTAGTCCTCGTCGTCGCCGTCTGGCTCGACACCGTCTACCGCGCCCGCGCCAAGTAAGGAGTACGATCCATGAAAGACCAACGCACTCCGCTTGTGGAAATGAAGAACATTTCCATCTCCTTCGGCGGCATTCACGCCGTGGACAACGCCTCCGTCGACCTCTACCCCGGAGAGGTCGTGGCGCTGCTCGGCCACAACGGTGCCGGCAAGTCGACGCTGATCAAGATCCTCTCGGGCGCCTACAAGCGCGATGCCGGCGAGATCCTGATCAATGGCGAGGCCGCCGACATCAACAACCCGCGCGACGCCAAGAAATACGGCATCGAGACGATCTACCAGACGCTCGCCGTCGCCGACAATGTCGACGCCGCCGCCAACCTCTATCTCGGCCGTGAGCTGCGCACCCCCTGGGGCACGCTCGACGACGTGGCGATGGAGGCCAAGGCCCGCGAAGTCATGGGGCGCCTCAACCCCAACTTCCAGCGCTTCAAGGAGCCGGTGAAGGCGCTTTCGGGCGGCCAGCGGCAATCGGTGGCGATCGCGCGCGCGATCCTCTTCGACGCCCGCATCCTGATCATGGACGAGCCGACGGCAGCCCTTGGGCCGCAGGAAACCGCCCAGGTCGGCGATCTCATCAAGCAGCTGAAGCGCGAAGGCATCGGCATCTTCCTGATCAGCCACGACATCCACGACGTCTTCGACCTCGCCGACCGCGTGTCTGTCATGAAGAACGGCCAGGTCGTCGGCCAGGCCCGCACCGAGGACGTCACCAAGGACGAGGTGCTCGGCATGATCATCATGGGCAAGGTGCCGCCAAAGGCGATCCCCGGCCCAGGCGCCATGCAGGTGGCGTAAGCCCAGCGTCGCACAAGACCACCCTCTCAATGACGCCGCGCCCCCCCCGGGCGCGGCGTTTCTATTTGCCCGATGGGGCTCGCCCCGCAGCACGGGCCGGCTCTGTGCCGCGCCCTTCCCCCGCGCTGCCGGCGCGAAAGATCAGCGTCCGGCTCAGCGCATAGTTCACCGAAAAGACCAGGAGCAGCGCCAGCGCCTGGGCAACGACATAGTGCATGACGGCCGATAGCAGCGTGAAGGCGACCGCGTTTATTCCGGCGCCGAAGGTCGACACCGCCAAGAACTTCGGCAACGCCTTCAGGTGCGGTTCATCGGATCGGAAGGTGAAACGCCGCTGCAGGAAATAGTTGACGACGACGGCAAAGTAGAAGGCGATGGTGGACGCATAGACCGGTTCGAGCCGCACCGTCTCGACCAAGACGGCGAGCGTGGCCACCTGCAGGCTCGCCGCGATGCAGCCGCAGGCGAAATAGCGAACAAAGCTCATATCCAGAAGGCGTCTCATCCGGTGCCTTTCGCATCGAGCGACATCCAGCGACTGGCGCATAGATGGTCGCCGCCTGGTCGAAAACAACGTTTTAGTAGCTTTTGCTTATAAGAGCAGCTAGAAATACAGGCAGTAAAGAGCAGACAACCGTATTCATCAAATCAGCGCCAGGCTCCTTTCGAGGGGCCGGCTTGATAACGGGGCTCGGCCATGTCGCAGCACTTTCAACAGGCCATCCTGGCGCTCGGCGAGGCGATTGCCCATGAACGCGGCGCTACCGATGACAGCCGGGGCGCCCTGGGCGTACGTGCGGCAGAGTTTCTGCTGAAAGTTCATCGTCAGATGCCCGACTATCTGCGCCCGCCCTTCCATAGTCTCGTGCTTCTTTTCAATGCCTGGCCGCTGCTGCGCAGAGGCAAGTTCTTTCATCAGCTTTCGCTCGACGACCGACTGGCCGAACTCGACAAATGGCGGCAATCCCGCCTCGAGTTCCGTCGGCGCTTCGTCGAGTTCCATATGTCATTGGCATTATTCTGTATTTACTCGGACCTTTACGGCCAGGATTACCAGCATGAACCTGCAACCGGAGCACCTGCTAGCCCCTGAGAGGCTTGCCCCCGACATCATCGTCATCGGCTCCGGCCCGGGCGGTGCGGTGACCGCCACCCGTTGCGCGGAGGCAGGCAAGTCCGTGCTGATGATCGAGGAAGGTCCGCATCTGGCGCTCGAGTCTGCGCCGCATTTCTCTCGCGAGGAAATCCTTCAGAAGTACCGCAACGCCGGCATCAACATCGGCTTCGGCGCGACGAAGATCGCCTATGTCGAGGGCTGCTGCGTCGGCGGCGGCAGCGAGATCAACCGCGGCCTCTACCACCGCACGCCGCAAGCGGTGCTCGACCGCTGGCGCCGCGACTATCGGGTCGATGCCCTGACGCTCGAAGAACTGACCCCGCATTTCGACGCCTGCGAGGCAGTAGCCCGGGTCGAATACCTGCCTGGCCCTGCGCCGCAGCTGTCGACACGGCTCGATGAGGGTGCGCAGCGGCTCGGATGGTCTTCCCTCGAAGTGCCGCGCCTCTATGCCTACGCCGCCGCCGGGGCCGGCGGATCTCCGGGCCGCAAGCAATCGATGTCGGCAACCTTCGTGCCGCGCTTCCTCGACGCCGGCGGTATGCTGCTCGCCGATACCTGCGCGACCAAGCTTACCCATGCGAACGGGCGGTGGACGGTGCATGCGCGCAGCAAGGGACCGGCGGGCACGCGCCAGATCGAACTGAAGGCAAAAACCGTCTTCGTTGCCGGCGGCGCGGTGCAGACCCCGTGGCTGCTGCGCCGCTCCGGCATCACGCGCCATGTCGGCGACAGCTTGCGCTTCCATCCGATGCTGAAGGTGGTGGCAGTCTTCCCCGACGAACTCAACACCCCTGGCGAACTCGAACCGGTCCACCAGATCAAGGAATTCGACCCCCGCTTCAGCATGGGCTGCTCGATGAGCAAACGGCCGGCGCTGGCGCTGGCCATGGCGGCACACCCGGAGATGATCGATGCGGTCGATCGGGACTGGCGGCGCATGGCGATCTACTACGTGCAGAGCACCGGCGGATCCGGCAAGGTGAGATCCCTGCCCGGCTTTCGCGATCCCTTGGTGCGGGTCGGCCTTCAACCGTCGGACCTGAAGGAACTGGCGGTCGGCCTTGCACGCCTCGCCGAAGTGCTCTTTGCAGCCGGTGCCCTTGCGGTTTATCCGAGCATTCCGGGCTATCCCGTGCTGAAATCGCTGGCCGATATCGCCAAGCTTCCCGAAACGCTCCCTCCCAAGCAGGCAAACGCCACTGCGCTTCACCTCTTCTCCTCCTGCCCGATGGGCGAGGACGCCGAGAAATGCGCTGCGAGTTCGTTCGGACGCGTGCATGGCGCCAGCAATCTCTACATCGCCGACGCTTCGCTTCTGTGCGGGCCGACGGTCGTCAATCCACAAGGGACAGTGATGGCCGTCGCGCATCGCAACGTCACACGCGCGCTCGAGGATCGGGCGATCTGATCAGAAAACTTCCGCAGACAGGGGCTGGAGGGACATATGCGACATCTCATCACCGGCGGATCAGGCTTCATCGGCAACCTCGCAGCTCGACGGTTGCGCGAACACGGCGACGAGGTGCGGGTGCTCGACCTCTGGGAGGATCGTTCCCGCCCGGCGGACATCGAGTTCGTCAATTGCTCCGTGCTCGACCGCGACGGCGTGCGCGCCGCCATGCGCGACGTCGACGTCGTCCACCACAATGCGGCGCTGGTGGCGCAGACGGATGCGGGGCGCGACTACTGGAACGTCAACGTCGAGGGGACCCGTATCGTCTGCGAGGAAGCCGCAAGAGCGGGCGTCCGGTCGCTGATCCATGTCAGTTCGACCGCCGCCTACGGCATCCCGCCTTCCGGCCCGATCACGGCGACAACCCCGCTTCGCCCGGTGGAGCCCTATGGAAAATCGAAGCGCGCCGGCGAAGAAGCGGCCGAGGCCATCTGCACGGCCGCCGATATGACCCTGATCACCATCCGGCCCCGCGCCACCCTTGGCGGCGGCCGGCTCGGCATCTTCCAGATCCTCTTTGAATGGATCAGCGAAAACCGCGCCGTCTATGTCATCGGATCCGGCAACATCAAGTTCCAGTTCGTCCACGCCCATGATCTCATGGATTTCTACATGCTGGCGCTCAAGGCCGGTCGGAGCGGCACCTACAATGTCGGCACCGACAGCTTCGGCACGCTGCGCCATGACCTGGAGGCCCTGATCCGCTATGCCGGCAGCACATCGAAAGTCCGGAGCCTTCCGACCGCCGCCACCATCAACACGCTGCGGGCGCTGCATTGGCTGAGGGTCTCGCCGCTGGTGCCCTGGCACTACCTCACCTACCACAAGGAATGCTACTTCGACGTCGAGCCCCTGCTTGCCATGGGCTGGCGGCCGAAATACTCCAACGAAGCCATGCTGCAGGAGAGCTACGACTGGTATCGCCAAAGCGCGAAGCTCGCGTCAGCCGTCACCGCAAAGAGCCCGCACCGCGCGCCGCTCAAGCAGGGCGCGCTCTGGCTGCTCAAGATGATATCGTAAGCGAGCGGGGCGCCGGAGCCGGCGCGCCCATCGGCTGCGGCTCCGTCACTGGCCAAAAGATCTCGTCGTCATAGCCGCGGAACGTATCGACGCCGGCAATTGGGCTTGCGCTGCGAATCAGGGCGCGCATGCCGTGGCTCTGCGCCACCGCCCAGTCGCGCTCCACCCGGTCGCCAATCATGATCGCCTGCTCCGCCGGCACCTGCGCACGATTGAGCACATGGGCAAGACCGGCCGGATGCGGCTTCAAAGCGCCGACTTCGGGATCCATGGCGGAGACGACGATACTGGCGCCAAGGCCAAGCGCCTTCAGTTTCTCCGACGCCGGATAGTCGGACAAAACCGCAATCGTCTTTCCCTGAACCGCAAGGCCGGCAAACACCCGCTCGACGCCGTGGCACCGGCAAGCCGGAAGGAGATCGAGCGGACGCCGTTCGATCCATTCCTCGACCGTCTTCCGGACGCTCTCCGGCGACTGCCCGCACCGCTCCGCAGTCAGTTCGTATTGCCGGGCTGCCACATCGGTCGCCAACGCATCGCCCAGTTCCTCGCGGCAGTCGCGAAAGGCGCGCAGGATGCGGATGGTGCCAAGGCTGCACCTGCGCGCCGCGTCCGCAACAAGCCGCAGCAGCATCCGCGCCCGCAGCCGCCGCTGGTCGTAGAGCGTGCCGTCGAGATCGAACACCACGAGGCGCACCCGATCCCAATCCACCGGTCCGTTTGGCAAGGCTCCGTTCGGCAGCGTCGAACCGGTCATTGCAGCGACGATATCGGCACGAGGAAAGAAGCGGCCAGGAAGTCCAGCATCGGCACGTTGACGAAGCTCGCGAACAGGAAGACGGCGATGGTCAAGGTCAGCATGACGTCCAGCCGCCGGGAGTGAAACAGCCTTTCCGGCCGTTGCACCACCGATCCGGGGCGCGTGGCAAGCCAGAGATAGACGGCGAAGAGGCCGCTAATGAACGGAAAGACGAGGATGTATTCCACCCGGTATTTCACCAGGAAAACGCCAAGCAGAAACGCCGTCATCATCGCGTAGACGAAGCAGGAAACGGTGAGGCTCTCCTCGGTGTAGTATTCGAACGACCGCCTATATTTCTTTAGGACGGCGACCCCCGCATTCGCGGCGATGTCGCGATACTCCCCGAGCCGCTTGGCCGCCATCAGGAAGGCGCCGGCCATCCAGTAGGCCGCAAGCACGCTGACCGGCGGCAAGGTCACCTGATCGACGATGGCCCAGCCGAGCAGGAAGCGGATCGGATTGTTGAGGCATTCCGTCAGCACATCGAGATAGGGCTTGTCCTTCGCCCGGATGGGCTCGACGTTGTAGAGGATGCCGGACAGCAGGAAGAGCAGCGACGTGGCAAAGAACAGCTTGCCGACGACCGACGCAAGCAGCAGTCCGATGACGGCAAGCAGCAGATATTCGCCGTAGACGATGCGCGGCTGCATCTCGACGACGACGGCGCGACGTTGTGATTTGGTCGGATGGGCCGCGTCGCGTTCCCGGTCGAGCCACTCGTTGATGACGTAATTGGCCGATGCGATCGAGACGGCGCTCAGAAGCCCCACGGGAATATTGATGACGAGAGCGGCCGGATCAGGCTCGCTGAGGGCACAGGCAAGGATCAGCCCAGGCAGGATGAAGACGTGCTTGGTGACATGGTCGAACCGGGCCAGCGACAGGTAGTCGCTCGCCCTCCCCCGCGGTTGGGGCCCCAACGCCTCGATAGGCGTCGTCTCTTCCGGGTTTGCTGGCATGTCCCTCTCCTTGTCTAGAGACCACGCGCCTGATTCGGGACGCCTACGGCGCGCCGGTACTTGCCGTCTGGTAGATGCGACCGTCCCGCTCGGAGCGCACGAGCTTCAGCTTGGCGAGTTTGACGAGCTCTTTCTCCGTTACCAGGTAGAACCGCCAGTCGATCGCATCGACGAAGACGACATAGGCATTCTTCTGCGCCATATCCTCGCGAAACCGCTCTAGCTGTACGTCGAGCGAACCCGCATCACTCTCAAGGCCGGTTCGCCTTTCGCTGTGGGAGGGGATCCAGTCCGTCGAGCGGCGCGTCAGGAAATTGAGCGGGTCGCACGCATTGGTGAAGATGACCGCATCTGCCGGCAACGCCCTGACTGCGCGCACGATCGGCGACGACTTCCAGGCCGTGCTCTGAAACCCCACCCCGTCACGGAAGGCCTCCGCCGTCTGGGCGGTGCTGCGCAGTCCGTGGATGGCGAGAAGGCAGAGCAGGATCAGCGCAAGCGAACGCCGGGCGACAGGTGCTGCATCGACGCGACCGCAATAGTCCGCCGCCGCAATTACCAGAACGAAGATGATGGCGACATAGAAGGGAAGCGAGTAGCGCGAATTAAGCTGCAGGTTCGCCTCCACATGCACGGCGAGCACGACGAACAGCAGATAGAAATATCCAAACAGGCCGAAGATGAGGGTCATCAGATCGTGGTCGTCCGGCCGGCGTTCGGGCCAGTTTCGCTTCAGCGTCTGCACCAGAACAACCGTCGCCGCGACAAGCGCGAGAAGCAGCACCGGGATGCGGATCACCTGCGGCACCTGGCTCGGCAGGAGAAAGCTCGCCAGAAGCGACAGCCCGCCTAGCCAGCGATCGGCATCGGCATTGCCATAGAACCAGAGCGCGCGGCCGACCGACCGGCCGACAAGCAGCTTGCTGACGATCACCCAGGCGAGAAAGATACCGGCGCTAGCAGCGAACAGGAGGACGACGTCGAGGAGCCTTTGGCGAAGGGATCGCGCCGAATTGTAGAAGAGCGCGATTGTGGCAAAGGCCGCCCCGACCGGAGGCGCCACGAAGCGAGCGAGCATGGCAAGCCCGACGCAGGCAGACGAGGCAAGCAAGGGCCCCCGCCCTTCACCGCGCATATAGCGAATGAAGAAACGGATGGCGAGAAATGTCAGCGCAAGGAACAGCGCCTCCGACATCGCTATCGTGCTCGTCCAGAGGAATGTCGGATTGACGATGATCAAAAGCGTTCCGACGGTCACGAAGAACGGTTGATCCGGCAGCGCCGTCCTGAACAGCGAAAAGACGAGCCAGGTATTGAGAAGATAAAGCAGAAAGGCGATGCCGAGCGCGACATGCTCAAGCGCAAACCCAAGGGATCCCCCGGCACCCAGCATCCACGCGTAAAGCGGCGCGTCATAGGGCGTGCTGACGATCTGCATGTAACGCGTCGAATCCGGTAGGATGCCGATACCGTTCCACGTGTTCAGCACGAAAAGCACGGCCGCGAGAGCAACAAGAAACATCAATGCGGGATCGGAGCGCAGCCTCTCCAACGCCGGTTCGCCGGTCGTGAGATATCGGTTGACCAAAACTTGCCCCCTCGCCTGAAACAATTACGCGAGCACTGGGTACTGGAGCACTTGGTTACTGGAACGCTTGCCTACTTGAGCACTGGCACTTTAATTTAGAATTATCTTTAATGCAGAATTTATAACGCGCCGCCTTTCGTCGCAAGGACGTTCGCCTGACCAATTCTAGCTACATCGGGTGGGTGATCCCGTCAGATGGGTTGGCCGTCGCCCGGCGCCATTGCCCGAAGCGATGCGCCGCGACCACAACGCAAGCACAGGATGGCGGTTTCTACCACAATCTCTTGCAATGACCATTGAAGCGACGCGCAAGCTAGGCTAAGAACCGCTCACAGCCTGCTTCGGCGGCCCTGCCGCCAACGGATGCACCCGTAGCTCAGCTGGATAGAGTGTTGGATTCCGATTCCAAAGGTCACAGGTTCGAATCCTGTCGGGTGCGCCATTTTACGTCCTGAAATTTTTGATTGATAACGTGCCGTCTTCAAGATGCGAGAAGCGCTGGTTGATGGCAGGCAATCCGTACATGTCCGCGCCCTTCCGATTTTCCTAGACTACCGTTTCGGCCTCGAGTGCCTGCAATTCCCTGAAGGAAGCCATCCACCCCTCGGGAAGGCCGTGTGACGCGTTCACCGGCGTGTCGGGCGCTTCGATATGGATCGCTTGGTTAACCCAGACCAATCCGCAATAGACCTTCATGAGATATGCCCGCTTCTGCCAGCGCGAAAGCGGCCACTGAGGATTGGCACCGCAAGCGATCTGCGACACCAGTTCCCCACCGTCCACGCTCTGGTCGACGCGATGAAGCGAACAGCCGAGCAGGCGAGCCTTCGCTTCATAGGCGTCCTCCACGCCTCTCAGCCCCTTGAACGCCGGCAAGGCTGCCGGATGGATGTTGAACGTATCGACGCTATCAAACAGTTCGCTCGAAACCAGACGGTCAAAGAACAGCAGTATATTGTTGACGCGCAGGTCTTGAAGGGCTGCGGCCACCTTGCTGGAAAACAGCTTCCTGTCTCGCTCTTCGATGCGGATGTGCTTCGCGTTGACGCGGCCGGCAACCACCTCCGCCCCACACCCTCTATCAGTGATCACCGTGAAATCGACGCCGTCGTGTCGAACAATGCGAGCCACCTGTTCAAACGCAGCCCCACCAGAAGATACAAGGACGGCGAGTTTCATGTCTTGCGCTCCGTAAATATTTTACCGCCCCGAGGAATGCCCCGACATGGCGCAGCTACCGCGTCGCACGTCTGGTGAGACGCTGAAAGCACTGTAGGTTTTCGAACTGCCGCACTTTCCATCCGTGTGGATGCCATGAAAGGACGCATGACGCAGAGGCAGGCAGACGGAAGTATCAGATCACCCCCTGCTTTGAGAAGACTATGGCACTTGCGCTTCAACCGATTGATGCGGCGGCCGCCGTGCTCTGTCGTTCCGCGAAACACAGGGCAACATATTCGTCGACCGATGGGCCAACGAGAAAAGTACCGGGCTGCGCATAGCCACACCCGCCCGTTTGTGGCTATGCGCCCTGGTCTTCTGTGCTGAACGACGCGCTGATGGCCAACACATGGAGTCCATTCCGCGTTGGCGGAAGCGACCGCCCACGGTCGTTGGAAGCCGCCGCCCGCTCAAGTCGCGTCGCGTTCCGTCCTGAGGTTGGAGACGACGCGCCGGTTCTGGACCTTGCAAGAGCGCTCGGTGCAGTCGCGCACCTCGCGGTCGTTGCCGTAGCCTTTGGCCCACAAGCGATTGGGGTCCACACCCTTGGACACCAGATAGGCCATTACCGCATCGGCGCGTTTCTGCGACAGCGTTTCCATCTTGGAAGCGGAGCCGCTGTCGTCGGAGAAGCCCTGTAGCTTGACCAGCCAGCGCGGGTTGCTGTTGAGCCAGATCGCCTGCTTGTCGAGTGTCGCCTTGGCGACGCTGTCGAGTGCGGAGGAATCCTGGGTGAAGTAGGTCCGGCGGCCGACATTGAGGATAAAGTCCTCTTCGGTACCGACCGATACGGTTTCGAAGCCGGGTGCCGGGTCGTCGGTTTTTCCGGTCATCGGCACGGCTGCGGGCTCTTCGACTGCGGCCATCTCGGTGGTGTTGCAGGAAGCAAGCGTCAAGAGAATGGCGGCCGCGGAAAGCAGCCTCGTCAATCCGGTCATAGCGGGCATCGGGTGATATTCCTCATTCGACCGGAGTTGCGACCGGGGTTGCTTGGCTGACCTCGGGGGCCTTTTCGGCGATATGCGGCAGCACCTGCACCGCCGTGCCGATGGGGCAACGCTGGTAAAGGTCGATCGCATCCTCGTTGAACATGCGGATGCAGCCGCTGGAGGCATCCTTGCCGATGCTGCCCGGCTCCAGCGTGCCATGGAAGCGGTAGCCGGTATCGACGCCGTCGCGCAGCAGGTACATGGCGCGCGGGCCGAGCGGATTTTTCGGCGAACCGCCCTCGACGAACTCAGGCAGTTCGGGGTGGCGCTCACGCATCTCCGGTGGCGGCGTCCAGCGCGGCCACAGCGATTTCCTGTCGATCGTCGCCCGGCCGTACCATTTGAAACCCTCTTTCCCGACGCCGACGCCGTAGCGGATGGCCGTCTTGTTCTCCATGATCAGGTAGAGAAAGTGGTGCCTGGTATCGACGACGACTGTGCCGATCGGCTCGCTGCTGAAATACTTGACGACCTGGCGCTGCCATTTCCTGTCAATGTTGGCGAAATTGGTGCTCCGGTATGTCACGCCGTTATCCACGGCCGGGCCGGAAAAATAGGCTGTCGCCTTTGCCAGTGCCGGGCTCTGAAGCGCATTGGCGCCAAGCAGCGCCAAACCACCAAGCATAGTCTCCCTGCGGGTCCACACCATCGGCAATATCCCCCGAAAGCCAATTAGCGAGGCTGCAGTAAATCAGATTTTTGAACTGCTACAACAGAAAATTCTCAAGCATCGATTCTTTCGCGACGGCCGGACAATAGATTGGATCTTCTCGGCGTTCGTGGCAAACGAACAGCCGGCAGACATCGCCAGCCCACCGCGGACGTGCCTTCGCCCGCCTCGCCGTTGCAATGCTGCGCGGCGCCGGCTGCGGCGCAAGCGTCAGCTGCGTTTACCGGCAATATTCAGCGAACTACTTGATATCGCGTGCCTGGCCTGACGCCCTGAGCTCCGCGAGCGTCTTTCCAAGGCAACTCCCGCCGGCATCAGAGCCAACCGCCTTGGCCGCGCCGTCCAGCGTGATCGTACCGGCGAAGTTGTCAGAAGCCTGATAGGTTGCGGTTCCATCCGCCGTCACCTTGGACAGATAGAAGGCGTGCTGGGTGCCCTTGTATTCGCAGGCAACGGCAAACGGAAATTGATCGAATAGGACGCCTTCGGCACGTGCCGAAGTACCGAAGGACTGAACGCTGGTCGCAACCAGCAGTACTGCCAGAGACTTGGACATATTCGCAGAGCGTATGCGCACCATCGATCCCCCAACCCAGTTAGATAAAGGTATCCGTCGAGCGCGATGGTGCCGCCAAGCGTGCGCTTTGACAAGCCCGACTGGCAGATTCAAGCACAGCAAATATCGACCAGCGGTTGGCCGCTCCTTCCCGCTTCAAGCGGATGGCGCCAAGGAACAGGCGGCAGGCGTCACGCCAGCGCAAACAAGATCGTTCTGAACGGCCAGTCACGCCGGATGGCTGAAGCGGGCGATCTGCGCGCCCCGCATCAGGTTGCGGAAATTCGCGCCGCTCATGTGCACCAGCGTCCGGTGATCGCCGCCTTCGAAATAGACGTCGCTCACATCGCCGAGGCTTTCGTCTAGCAGCACCGGCACGTCATAGGCCGAACCAACCGGCGGCACGGCGCCGATGTCGCAATCGGCAAAGAGATTGCAGACCTCCTCTTCCGAAGCGAGGCCGAGGCGGCGGTCCATTACGTCCTGCAGGGTCGAGAGTTCGACCCGGTGCGTGCTCGGCACGACGGCGAGCACGTAGCCCATTTCGTGGTGAACGACCACGGATTTGGCAAGCCGGCTGCCCGGCACATGCGCCGCCCGTGCCGTCTGGCTGGTGGTCGCGGTGCGGTGATGGTCGACGGTGTCATAGGCGACACCCGAACCGTCGATATAGTCCTGAAGTTTTCTGGCGATCGTCATCGTCGACACCCCTTCTCTCTCGTGGTGGCGCGGAGAGGTTATTGTCCTCCCATCCCTCACGAAGTCAACGACGGGCGGCGACGATCCTGTTCGGCAGCAAAGGGAGCGCCTGGTCGCGCGGCGACATTTGCGAGACCGGCAACGGCCAGGCGATCGCGAGCCCCGGATCGAGCGGGTTAAGCCCGCCTTCGGCCTCGGGCGCATAGGGCTTGTCGTGCAGATAAATCAGCTCGCAATCCTCGGTCAGCGTCTGGAACCCGTGGGCAAAACCGCCAGGGATCATCATCGAGCGACCATTGTCCGCACTCAGCACCTCCCCGTGCCATTGCAGATAGGTCGCAGAATCCGGCCGCAGGTCGACCGCCACATCGAAGACAGCGCCGGAAAGGCAGGAGACGAATTTCGCCTCGTCGTGCGGCGCCTGCTGGAAGTGCAGGCCGCGGATCGTGCCTGCTGCCTGCGTCAGGGTATGGTTGATCTGCGCGATCTTTCCATCGCCGCCGAAATCGGCCAGCGCCTCGCGACAGAAGAAGCGCGAGAAGAAACCGCGATCATCGCCCCTGCGTTGCCGCTCGACGACGATGAGACCCGCTATGGGTGTAGAAATTCGATCGAATCGCGACATGGTTCCTTCCGCCAGAGACCAAGGACTACCCGTCTTTTCGCCCTTAAGAAACCGGCCTTGACCGTATTTGCAATTGCCGACATGAAAGCGTTCACAGGAAAGCGTTGCGAATCGGCGAAAGCGCCAGGGATCGCGATTCGCGGTCGAGAGCGTATCCATAGGTTGTATCCGAAGAAGGGCATCAGACAGCAATGGCAGTGGAAGACGATCGTCTCGCATTCGAAGCCCACAAGACCGAAATGGCCCTTGCGCTCGGCAAGGATCAGGGCGCTTTCCAGCAGGCACACGACACTGTGGTAGCGCTCGACAAGTACGACTACTCCTATCTCTGGTCGTTCATGGGCGTGCCGATCATCCAGATGCCGGCCGATGTCATGGCGACCCAGGAGGTCATCTGGAACACCAAGCCAGACATCATCATCGAGACGGGCGTTGCCCGCGGCGGCTCGATGATCTTCATGGCCGCAATGCTGCAACTGATCGGTAAAGGCAAAGTCATCGGCGTCGATATCGATATCCGCGCCCACAATCGTGACTCGATCGAAAACCACCCGATGTCCTCGCGCATCACGCTGATCGAGGGGCCGTCGACGACGGCCGAAACGCTGGCGAGGGTCGCGGCCGAAATCCCAGAGGGTGCTTCGGTCATGGTGGTACTCGACAGCGACCACAGCCGTGATCACGTGCTGGACGAATTGCGGAACTACGGACCTCTGGTGACCGAAGGGCAATATCTCGTGGTCGCCGACACGCTGCTTGGCTATGGCGACGCGTCTCAGACACCTACGAAGCGCTCGAAAATCTGGCATCCGGGCGATGAGCCCTACGCCGCGCTCAACGCCTACCTCAAGGAAACGGATCGCTTCGAAACGGACCCGGTTCTCAACGGCAAGCTTGTGCTTTCGAGCTCCCCCGGAGGCTATCTGAAGTGCGTGCGCAACTAGGAACCGGAGATATCCCAAGCGCGCTGTTCGAGGGTCCTTGCCACGACACGGATGGAGACCTCGACACCATCTTCGCGCCGGACGAGCCCCACGTATGACCGCCGTCGTCATCTCCCAGCCGATGCTTTTTCCCTGGCCGGGCTTTTTCGAACAACTGGCGCTTGCCGACGGCTACATCTACCTCGACGATGCCCAATTCTCGAAAGGCAGCTTCACCAATCGCATCCAACTCCTGAAAGGCAACGATCGTTGCTGGATGACGATACCGCTTGCGGGAAAAGGAAGCTTCCAGAAGATCCAGGACCTTTCGGCGACCGCCGACAACTGGCGCGCCAGCCATCGCTCGTTGCTGCGCCAGTCGCTTGATGGCGCGCCCTACATCGATGACGCGCTGGCAATCTTGGACGAGGTCTACGCCAACGACAGCCTGTGTGATCTTCTGATTGCGAGCACCGAGGTCCCGGCCCGCTATCTCGGCATCGGCTTCGAACGCATCATCCGGCGCTCCCGCGACATGGCTTCGAATGGAACGTCCTGGCAGCGCGTGCTCGACCTGGTGCTTGAGGCGAATGGAACGCGCTATCTGACCGGACACGGCGCTGCCAACTATCTCGATCATCAGGCCTTCGAAGCTGCCGGTGTTTACGTCGAATACATGAATTACAGCTGCACGCCGTGGCCCCAGCCCCGCGAAACCTTCACGCCTTATGTTTCCGTCCTGGACCTCATTGCGCGCACTGGGCCCGATGCGCGCAAGCATTTGTTACCAAAAACCATTTCGTGGCGGGAATTCCTGAAGGAGGAAGCAAGCGTATCATGAAGAACGGCACCATCATTTCCGAAAGCGCGCGCCAGGAATTCGAGACCAAGGGTTATCACGTCGTACCCGGCTTCTACGACATTCAGTCAGAGATTGCGCCGATCCACGAAGGCATCCGCCAGACCCTCGAACTGATCTGCAACAAGTACGGCGTCGACGCCCCGACCGACACGGCGCACGAGGCGATGACGATCGCCTATCGCAAGCTCATTGCGGTCAACCGCTCCTGGGGCGGTGAAGTCTATGATGCGATAAAGCAGATTCCTGCCTTCATGCGGCTCGTCAGCTCGGCTGCCAACGACGAGGTCTTTAAGGCACTTCGGCCCGGCAGCATCCCGGGCATCGCAGCTGGCGGCTACGGCATGCGCATCGACAATCCCGGCGAAGAAAAGTTCCGCGCGCAGTGGCATCAAGAATTCCCCTCGCAACTGCGCAGTGTCGACGGCATCGTTTTCTGGACGCCGCTTTTGCCGGTCACCGAAGACATGGGTCCGGTCCAGATTGCCGAGGGGTCGCAGGCCGAAGGTCTCGTTCCGGTCTATGAAGACGACGCCGGCGCTGGCAAGACCGGCGCCTATGCGTTGCATCTTCACAAGGGTGAAGAGCGGCTTGCCCGCTACAAACACGTTGCTCCCATGAGCAGGCCCGGCGATCTGATCCTGATGGACTTCCTGACCTTGCATCAGTCGGGTCACAACGTTTCGCAGACGCCGCGGTGGAGCATCCAGTTCCGCTATTTCAACTACGCCGAGCCGCTCGGCATCCGCATCGGCTGGAAGGGCTCGTTCGCCGCAGGCGTAAAGTTCGCCGAGGTTCTGCCGGAGCTGGTTGCACCGCAGGGAGAATTGGCATGACGAACTGCCGTGTGTGCGGCGGCCACATTGGCGCACCGACCTACGACGTGCCCGCGCCGGCGCTGACCTCGATCATGACGCTGCTCGACGTACCGACACGCGTCTTCGTCTGCGGCGCTTGTGGACATGCGCAAAGCGACGATATTCCCGATATCCAAGCCTTCTACGACACCGGCTACCGGATCTCGCTGACCAGCGAAAATCATGATCAGATCTTCGCGGTCGCAACCGATGGCACGATCACCTATCGCACCGATCACCAGGCCGCACTGGCGCTGCGGTTGCTCGATCTGCCCGAGGGCGCCTCAATCCTCGACTATGGGGCAGCAAAGGCAGTGACACTGCGCAAGATGGTTGCGAACCGCAGCGACTTGCGTCCGCACGTCTTCGACGTCAGTGCCGATTATGCGGCCGCCTGGCAGGGCTGGGTGCCGGAAGCGGCCCAGGCCACCTACGCCGCGCCCGAAGGCTGGCAGAACAAGTTCGACGCCGTCATGAGCCACTTCGTCATCGAGCACGTGGCCGATCCCGTCGGCTTCATGCGCGACGTGCGCAACCTCCTGCGGCCGGGCGGCAGCTTCCTGTTTTCCATGCCCGATGTCGCCGGCAACCCGGGCGACATGGCCGTCGCCGATCACGTCAACCATTTCAGCGAAGCCTCGCTCGCCCATGCCCTGGCAAGCGTCGGGTTCGAACTGCAGGTGATCGACTCGACCTCGTTCCCTGGCGCCTTCTTCGTCGTTGCAAAGCGCGCGGAAGCGACCGTCGAGGCCGCCCACACGTCGAAATCCGCCGCCGATGCGGCCAAGGAAGCCCGCGACATCTGCGCCTTCTGGGATCGGGCGTCGGAAACGCTCGCGGGCGGGGCAGATCGCTACGCCAAGCGCAAGGTCGCGATCTACGGCGCCGGTTTCTACGGAAGCTGGATCTACTGCCGGATCGGCCAGGCCGTCGATGTCGTGGCATTCCTCGACCGCAACGAGAACATGAAGGGCGCCACCCATTTCGGCATCCCGGTGCTTTCGCCTGAGGACCTGCCAGCGGAAGCCGAAGCACTGTTCATCGGCCTCAACCCGCTGAAGGCCCGCGCTGCGATTGCCGCGCAACCCTGGCTGCAGCGGCCTGGGCTCGACCACGTCTGGCTCTGACAAGAGCACACAGCAAGAAGCCGGAGCGGGACGAAACTAGACAAAATCCCGCCCGGCATCCACGCCCCTTTCGAACTCCCGGTTCTCACCAAGCGCTCCCCATGAAGCCCCGCATCCTCTACACCAAACCTTCGATCACCGACCGTGAAGTGACCTATGCGACCGATGCGGCGGCCAATGGCTGGGGCGAACGCTGCTACGACTACATCAACCGCTTCGAGGCGGCCTTCGCCGCGCATCTCGGCACGACGCACGCGATCTCGACATCGAGCTGCACCGGCGCCCTGCACATGGGGCTTGCGGCACTCGGCGTCGGAGCCGGCGACGAAGTGATCCTTGCGGACACCAACTGGACGGCGTCTGCCGCGCCGATCGTTCACCTCGGCGCAAAACCGGTCTTCGTCGACGTGCTTGCCGACAGCTGGTGCATCGACCCGGAAAAGGTCGAAGCGGCAATCACGCCAAGAACCAGGGCGATCCTTGCGGTTCACATCTACGGCAATCTCTGCGACATGGACCGGTTGCTTGAGATCGGCGCCCGGCACGGCATTCCTGTTGTCGAGGATGCGGCCGAAGCGCTCGGGTCCGAGTGGCATGGACGCAAGGCCGGGTCGCTCGGCGCCTTCGGCGCCTTTTCCTTCCACGGCACCAAGACGGTGACGACCGGCGAAGGCGGCATGTTCGTCACCAGCGATGCGAAGCTCCATGAAAAGGTGCTGACGCTCTCCAATCACGGCCGCGCCCGCGGGCAGAAAAAGCAGTTTTGGCCGGACGAGATCGGTTTCAAATACAAGATGTCGAACCTGCAGGCCGCCGTCGGCCTCGCGCAGATCGAGCGCGTCGGCGAGCTGGTCGATCGCAAGCGAGAAATCTTCTACGCCTATCGCGAGCAGCTTGCAGGCGTGAATGCCATTGCCATGAACCCAGAGCCGGAGGGAACGAAGAACGGCTTCTGGATGCCGACCGTCGTCTTTGCGCCGGAAACCGGCGTCACCCGGGAGGCTTTGCAGAATGCCTTTGCGGCCGAGAACATCGACGCCCGTGTCTTTTTCTGGCCGCTGAGTTCGTTGCCGCCCTTCGACGAGGTGCCAGCGAACACCGTGGCCTATGACCTGCCCGGCCGCGCGATCAACCTGCCGAGCTATCACGACATGACATCCGACGAGATCGGCCGCGTGGTCGAGGTCCTGCGAGGCCGCCTCGCCGCCTGAGAGCAGGCGCGCGCAGACCACCTCCGCGCAAGGTCGCCAGGATATTAGGACTTTGCAATGCGCCATGCCGAGTGGCCGGCGCAAATACGGGGCGGTCGCATGAAAATCGTCATTCTCGCCGGTGGCTACGGCACGCGGATCTCGGAGGAGAGCCATCTCCGGCCAAAGCCGATGATCGAAATCGGCGGGCGGCCGATTCTCTGGCACATCATGAAGATCTACAGCCACTACGGCTTCTCGGATTTCGTGATCTGCCTCGGCTATCGCGGCTACATGATCAAGGAATACTTCGCCAACTATGTGCTGCATTCCTCCGACGTCACCTATTGCATGGCGACGGGTGAAACCCTGTTCCATTCGAACAAGGCCGAGCCCTGGCGCGTGACGCTCGTCGATACCGGAACGGACTCCATGACCGGCGGGCGCCTGAAACGCGTGGCCGACCATCTCGGCGATACGTTCTGCCTCACCTATGGCGACGGCGTTGCCGACATCGATATCAAGGCGCTGACCGACTTCCACCGCCATCACGGCCGCCAGGCGACGGTCACCAGCGTGGTCCCGCCCGGCCGCTATGGCGCGCTTGCTGTCAGCGACGGGCGGGTCAGAAGCTTCATCGAAAAGCCGGCAGGCGACAACGGTCACATCAATGGCGGCTTTTTCGTCCTCAACCGTTCGGTGCTCGATCGCATCGAAGGCGATCAGACGCCGTTCGAAGCGGAGCCTCTGGAAGGTCTCGCCGCAGACGGCCAGTTGATGGCCTTCGAACACGCCGGTTTCTGGCGCCCGATGGATACGTTGCGCGACAAGAACCAGCTCGAAGACCTCTGGCAGAGCGGAGCGGCCCCGTGGAAAGTCTGGGCATGAGCAGGCTTGCGGACCCGTCCTTCTGGGCCGGAAAACGGGTGATGCTGACGGGCCACTCCGGCTTCAAGGGAAGCTGGGCCTGCCTGTGGCTGACGCAAATGGGCGCTGAGGTGACCGGATACGGCCTGTCACCGGCGGCCACCCCCTCGCTGCACGCACTGCTCGGATCGGAATCGGCGACCAACGAACATTTCGCCGACATCCGCGACGGCGACACGCTGGCATCCGCCGTCCGCGCTTGCGACCCGCAGATCGTCCTTCACATGGCGGCCCAGCCTCTGGTTCGCGAAAGCTACCGGACGCCGGTCGAAACCTTCGACGTCAACGTCATGGGCACGGCGCGCCTGCTGGAGGCAACACGCGCAGCCCCTGCCCTCAAGACCGTCCTTGTCGTCACCACCGACAAGGTCTACCGCAACGACGAAAGCGGCCGGCATTTTCCGGAAGACGCCGTGCTCGGTGGCCACGATCCTTATTCCGGTTCGAAGGCCGCCTGCGAGCTGGTCGTTTCGACCTGGCGGGATTCCTATCTGCGTGAGCGCGGCATAAGGGTGGCAACCGCCCGTGGCGGCAACGTGCTCGGCGGCGGCGATTTTTCCGCGGACCGGCTGGTTCCGGATATCGTTCGCGCTGCCCTTACGGGCGAGACGCTGGACATCCGCAGTCCGATGGCGACACGTCCCTGGCAGCACGTGCTCGACTGCCTCAACGGATACTTCGTCTATGCCGAGGCGCTTCATGGCGGCCAGACCGATGTGACGGCGCTGAATTTCGGCCCGGCTCCCGACGAGCGACAGATCCCGGTTCGGGACGTTGCCGCCGCCATCCAGACCGCAATGGGCTTGCCCACGCAATGGCGTGACGCGTCATCCGAGGACCAGCCGCACGAAATGAAGACGCTCGGCCTCGATCCGGCACTTGCCGGACGGACGTTGTCATGGGCAACCCGTCTATCGCAGGACGAGGCGATCGCCTGGACCGCCCACTGGTATGACGGCTGGCGCCGCGGCGCTGACGCCCGTGATCTGACACTCAGCCAAATCGACGCATTCATGAGAGGCTAACGACTTCGATGTCCCACAACTGCCGTTTCTGCTCGACACCGCTCAAGACCGTCGTTGCCGACCTGGGCTCCACGCCCTGGTCCAATTCCTTTCTCGAACCGACGAAGGAAGCCATCGCCCGCGAGCGATCGTTTCCGCTGAAGGCGATGGTCTGCTCCGAGTGCCTGCTGGTGCAGACGACGGAAAACGTGCCGGCCGATGAAATCTTCACCGACGGCTACGCCTACCTCTCTTCCTTCTCCACAAGCTGGCTCGAACACGCACGCCGCTACGCCGAGAGCATGACCGAACGCTTCGCGCTCGATGACAATTCGCAGGTCGTCGAGATCGCCTCGAACGACGGCTATCTGCTGCAGTATTTCGTCGCCAAGGGCATCCCGGCGCTCGGCATCGAACCGGCCGCCAATGCCGCGCGACTGGCCGAGGAGCGGCAGGTCCCGACCGAGGTCGCCTTCTTCGGACGGGAGACGGCAACCGAACTCGTCAAGCGTGGCGTTCGCGCCGACCTCACGGCGGCCAACAACGTGCTCGCCCATGTGCCCGATATCGCCGACTTCGTCGGCGGCTTCGCCATCCTGCTGAAGCCCGATGGCGTTGCGACGTTCGAGTTCCCCCATCTGCTGCGTCTGATGGAAGGCGTGCAATTCGACACGATCTACCACGAGCACTATTCCTATCTGTCGCTGGCGGCCGTCGAACGCATCTTCGAAAGCTCAGGCCTCAAGGTCTTCGACGTCGAGGAACTGCCGACCCATGGCGGTTCGCTGCGCGTCTATGCGCAGCTGAGGTCCGGCGTGCGCGAGACCACGCTGGAACTCGAGCGGTTGCGAGCGACTGAGGCGCTTGCCGGGCTGATGCGGATGGAGACCTACACGGCATTCGACGACCGCATCGCCGCCGTCTGCAAGGATTTTCAGAATTTCCTGGCGAACGCCAAGGCGGAGGGAAAAACCGTAGCCGCCTATGGCGCCGCTGCGAAAGGCAACACGTTCCTCAATGTCTGCGGGCTGTCGCCCAGCGAAATCGCCTTTGCCGTGGACCGCAATGACCTGAAGCAGGGCAAGCTCCTGCCCGGTACCCATATTCCGGTGCACGCGCCGACGGTCATCGAGGATGCAAAGCCCGATTATCTCGTCATCCTGCCCTGGAACCTGAAGACGGAAATCGTCGCCGACAACGAGGCGATCCGCGACTGGGGCGGCCGCTTCGTCGTCGCCATTCCGAAGCTGAGCGTCTTCTAATCCTAGACGCCAGGAAGTGTGGACAGTCCTCAACCAGACCGCGTTGAGCCGCCCAAAATCGACTTTATTGATCGCCTTAGGTCGCTTTGCCGTAAATTCGGTGACTTTGCCGTAAATTCGGCACGATCTAAGTGAACCTCAGGGTTGGCGTGGGTATTGACGGTTGAAAAAAATGCACCCAAGGAGGTGCTATGTCCACGATTGACCTATGCCTTGTCGCCACCCGGCGCCCGGACCTGCTTGCCCAGACGCTGGCGAGCTTCCGGGACAAAATCTTTTCCAGGCTCGACCTGCGCGGCGCCTATCTCAATCTCGATCCGGTTTTCGGATCGGAGGAGGATCATCGTGCCTGCGTCGAGATATTCCGCAACCATTTCCCCGACGGAACCGTGTTCCAGCCCGAGAGCCCGGGCTTTTGTGCGGCCGTCGCGAAACTCTGGTCGGCCACCGGCGCCGACTACGTCTTCCACCTAGAGGACGACTGGATCTCGCTGAGGGACATGGGCGACGAACTGCTGGCGCCCTTCGCGGACCCGGCGATCAGCCAGGTCTCGTTCCACACGGCGGACCAGAACTGGAATATCCGCCGCAAGGGCCATTTCCATCGGCGCAACGAATACGCGTATCTGTTCGGGATCAAGATCCCGTTGTTTCGCACTTTCCCGAAATTCACGACGTCGCCGTCGATCCTTCGCGGCGACTTCGCGCGGCAATGCGCCGGCCTAATGGACCTCTCGCGTGATCCGGAAAAGCAGTTCTATTCGGGCGTCAACCCGGCGATGGAGGCCTATGTCGCCAGTCGCCGCAACTATATCTTCTCGCCCGAGGCGCAGCCGGTCATCAAGGATATGGGCCGGGAATGGCGCGAGCAACGCCGCATCCAGAAGGTGATCACCGACTCGACCTCGGTCTGGCGGCAAAGCGCCTAAGCGGCCGGGCCTGGACCGGATGGTTCGAAACGAAGCGATACAAGCGGGACGATGGCCCGCTTGTATCGGTGCCGTCACGCAGTCACGGCAGCGTCCTTGCGCTGAAAGCCCTTGCTCGCGACCATAAGGCTGCGCGTGTAATCTTCACCGATACGCCCGGCGACGAGGTCCGCCGAGGATAGGCGTTCGACGACACGCCCACCCTGCATCACCGCCAACCGATCGCACATATGGGTGACGACACCGAGATCGTGGCTGACCATGATGAAGGTCAGCTTATGGTCGCGCCGGACCTGTTCCAGGAGGTTCAAGACTTCCGCCTGGACCGAGGCGTCGAGCGCCGAAGTCGGCTCGTCGAGCAGCAGGATCGATGGTTCGAGGATCAGCGCCCGGGCGATCGCAACGCGCTGGCGCTGACCGCCCGACAGCTGGTGCGGATAACGGAAGCGGAAACCCGACCCGAGACCGACCTCGTCAAGCGCCTTCAGGATGCGCCGCTCGCCGTCGGCCACGCCGTGGATCGCCAGCGGCTCCAGCAATTGCCGGTCGATCGTCTGGCGCGGGTGCAGCGAGCCATAGGGATCTTGAAACACCATCTGCACGGCGCGGTAGAAGGCCTTGTCGCGCTTTGCCCCCTGCAGAACACGATCATGCACGCGAATGGTGCCGCCGGTGACGGGCGCGAGACCGGCGATCGCCCGAAGCAAGGTCGACTTGCCCGATCCGGACTCGCCGACGAGCCCGAAGGATTCGCCCGGCGCAATCTCGACGCTGACGTCGTTCAGCGCCTTGAACTCGTCATAGGTGACGGAAAGGTTCGAAACGGAAACGGCTGAGTTCATTGGGCCCACTCCGGCTTGCGGTCGAGAACCGGCAGAGGATGACGATCGGATCCGATCGCCGGCATGCAGTTCAGCAAACCTTGGGTATAGGGATGCTTGGCATTGGCAAGCTCGGACGCCGCCAGTTCCTCGACGATCCGGCCGGCATACATGACGATCACGCGGTCACAGAAGGACGACACGAGCCGCAGATCGTGCGACACGAAGACCAGACCCATGCCTCGATCGGCGACGAGCTTGTCGAGGATGCCAAGCACTTCGAGCTGTACCGTCACGTCGAGCGCCGAGGTCGGCTCGTCGGCGATCAAGAGTTCCGGCCCGGCGACCAGCATCATCGCGATCATCGCGCGCTGGCCCATGCCGCCCGAAACCTCGTGCGGGTAGAGATCGTAAACGCGCTTCGGATCACGGATCTGCACCGCGGCCAGCATGTCGAGTGCCCTCTCCCGGGCCTCGCCGCGGCTGACATTTTCGTGCTGCCTTAGCGTCTCGACGATCTGCCGGCCGATGCTCATCACCGGGTTCAACGAGTACTTGGGGTCCTGCAGGATCATCGCGATCCGCTTGCCCCTGAGATCCCGGCGGACCTTCGGCGATGCGGAGAGCAGGTCGATGCCGTCAAAGTTCAACTGCTTTGCCGTCACCTGCGCATGACCAGGCGTCAGCCCCATGATCGCCCGGCCGGTCTGCGACTTGCCGGAGCCGCTTTCGCCGACGATGCCGAGGCGTTCGCGGCCGAGCGTGAAGGAGACGCCGCGCACGGCCTCGACGAGGCCGGTGCGGGTCGGAAACGAGACCTTGAGATCTTCAACGGTCAGAAGCGCACTCATTGGCCGCTCTCCCGCGGATCGAGCGCGTCGCGCAGACCGTCGCCGAGCAGGTTGAAACCGAGGCTGACGATCAGGATCGCGATGCCGGGCATCGTTGCCACCCACCACTGGTCGAGGATGAAGCGGCGGCCCGAGGCGATCATCGCGCCCCATTCCGGCAGCGGCGGCTGCGCGCCGAGGCCGAGGAAGCCGAGGCCCGCGGCCGTCAGGATGATGCCGGCCATGTCGAGCGTGACACGCACGATCAACGACGACATGCACATCGGCATCACATGGCGGAAGACGATACGGATCGGCGATGCGCCCATGAGCTGCACGGCGGCGATGTAGTCGGAGTTGCGCACCGTCAGCGTCTCGGCGCGGGCGATACGCGCATAGGGTGGCCAGGAGGTGATGGCGATCGCGATGACGGCGTTCTCGATGCCCGGTCCGAGCGCTGCCACGAAGGCGAGCGCCAGAACCAGTTTCGGGAAGGCGAGGAAGATGTCGGTGATACGCATCAGCACTGCGTCGACCCATCCGCCAGCATAGCCGGCGACAGCGCCGACGATGAGCCCGACAGGTGCTGCGATGATCGCAACGAGAAGCACGACGGCAAGCGTCAGCCGCGAACCATGGATCAGCCGCGAGAGAATATCGCGGCCGAGATCGTCGGTGCCGAGCAGGTAGCCGGGGGTTCCCGGCGGCAGCAGACGGGCGTTGGCAAGATCCCCGATATAGGGCGAATGCGGCGCCAGGAAATCGGCGAAGGCGGCAACGAAGACCAACGCCAGCAGGATGAGCAGGCCGAGAACGGCGAGCTTGTTGGCCGCAAAACGCTGCCACGTCATATAGGCACGGCCAAGCCGGGCCTGGGTGCGCGACTGCGGGCGATCGGACAGCAGCCATTCGCGACGCGTCATCGCACGGGTTTCGGTAACGGTACTCATCGCTGGCGCGTCCTCGGGTCGAGCGTCCGGTAGAGAAGATCGGACAGGAGATTGATGCCGATGAAGACCGAACCGATGATGATGGTGCCACCAAGCACGGCGTTCATGTCGGCATTCTGCAGCGAGTTGGTGATATAGAGACCGAGACCTGGCCAGGCGAAGACGGTTTCCGTCAAGACCGAGCCCTCGAGCAGGCTGGCATAGGAGAGCGCAATCACCGTCACGAGCGGCACGGCCGCGTTCCGGAGCGCGTGGCCCCAGATGATCCGGGTCTCGGACAGGCCCTTGGCGCGCGCCGCGACGATGTACTCCTGCTGCAGCTCGTTGAGCATGAAGCTGCGGGTCATGCGGCTGATATAGGCGAGCGAGAAGTAGCCGAGCAGCGAGGCCGGCAGAATGATGTGGCGGAACACATCCCAGAGCACGTCCCACTGCCGCTGCCAGAGCGCGTCGAACAGGTAGAAGCCTGTGATCGGCGTGAACGTGTACTCGAACACGATATCGATACGGCCGGGATAGGCGACCCACTTCAGCCGCGCGTAGAACACCAGCAGCGACAGGAGCGCCAGCCAGAAGATCGGCACGGAATAGCCGACAAGGCCGATGACGCGCACGATCTGGTCGGCAATGCTGCCGCGCTTGACGGCCGCAAGTACGCCGAGCGGAACGCCGAACAGGGCGCCGATGAGCGTGCCGAGCGTCGCGAGCTCCATGGTCGCCGGGAAGACGCGGCGGATGTCGGTCATGACCGGATTGGTCGTCAGCACCGAAACGCCGAAGTCACCGGTCAGCGCCTGGCGGACATAGATGAAGAATTGTTGGTAGAGGGGCAGATTGAGCCCCATCGCCTCGCGCGTCCTTTCGACGACATGCGTCGGCGCCCGGTCGCCGAGAACGGCCAGAACCGGGTCGATCGGGATTACCCGGCCGATGAAAAAGGTGACGGCCAGAAGGCCGAGATAGGTGGTGACGACAACGACAAGAAAGCGCAGCACCGCTGCCACGATCTTACCGGGACGGGCGCGTTTGCGCCCGCCCACTGTCCCTGTTGCGCTCATGCTCAAGGGAACGATCCTTTCGGTTTATTCCTTCGAGACGGCTTATTCTTTGGTGATGCCGGCGACGAAGTTGGTGTCGAAGCTCGGACCGAGCTTCAGGCCCTTGACGTTGCCGCGGTAGCCGGCGACTTCGGTCTGCTGGAAGATGATGACGAACGGGCTTTCGCCCAGCACCGTCTTCTGCAGTTCCTTGTAGGTCTCCGCACGCTTGGCGCTGTCGCGCTCGAGCAGAGCGTCCTTGGTCTTCTTCGTCAGCTCCGGAACGTCCCAGGCATTGCGCCAGGCAAGGGTCTTGTTCTTGCCTTCGTCGGAGTTGTCAGGGTTGCTGGTGAAGGTTTCGGCGTTCGAGTTCGGGTCGAAATAGTCCATGCCCCACTGACCGATATACATGTCGTGGTTACGGGCACGATACTTCGTCAGCGTCTGCTTGCCGTCGCCAGGGATGATTTCGAGCTTCACGCCGGCCTGCCCCAGCGTCTGCTGGAAGGACTCGGCAATGCCGGTGACCGGCTGGCCGTTGCGAACGTCCATGGTGACGGTGAAGCCGTCGGCAAGGCCGGCCTTGGTCAGCAGTTCCTTCGCCTTGGCGACGTCGAGCTTGTAGGGGTTCTCGTCGAGTGCACCCAGAACGCCCTTCGGCAGGAAGCTCTGGTGGATCTCGCCGATGCCCTTGATGAGGGTCGAGCCGATGGCATCGTAGTCGACCAGATACTTGAACGCTTCGCGCACTTCGGGCTTGGCGAGGTTCGCATTCTTCTGGTTGAGGCTGATGTAGTAGACCGTGCCCTTCGGCGCGTTCGTGGTGGCGAGGTCGGCATTCTTCGAAACGGCGTCGAAATCGCCCGGCTCGAGGTTGCGTGCCACGTCGATATCGCCCGCTTCAAGCGCCAGGCGCTGGCCCGAGCTTTCCTTCATGTGGCGATAGATGACGCGAGCAAGCTTTGCCTGTTCGCCATAGTAGTTTTCGTTGCGCTCGAGAACGATGACTTCGTTGGCGCGCCATTCGCGCAGCTTGAACGGGCCCGAGCCGGCATAGCCGGTCTTCAGCCATTCATTGCCGAAGTCGTTGTCATACTTGTACTCGTCCGTCGGCGTGACCGGCTTGACGTTTTCGAGCACGAGCTTCTTGTCGAGCACGGCGCCCACGGTTGCCGTCAGGCAGTTCAAGACGAAGCTCGGCGCATAGGCCTGATCGACGGTGAAGACAAAGGTCTGCGCGTCCGTTGCCTTGGCCTTTTCCGTCACGTTGTCGCCCGTAAGGCCGAACTGGGTGAGGATGAAGGCCGGGCTCTTGTCGAGCTTCACGGCACGCTCGAAGGACCAAGCGACGTCTTCAGCGGTCACCGGATTGCCGGAAGCGAACTTCAGGCCGGGCTTCAGCTTGAACGTATAGGTCAGGCCGTCGTCGGACACGGTCCAGCTGTCGGCGAGGTCGCCGACGACCTTGGTCGTGTCGTTGATGTCGAGGCGCACCAGCATGCTGTAGGTGTTGCCGGTGATTTCGGCCGCGGTCAGCTCGAAGGCTTCGCCCGGATCCATGGTAATCACGTCGTCGATCGCAAAGGCTTCGACCAGCGTGTCCTTCGGCGTTTCCGCAAAGGCCGGTGCGGTTGCAGCCATCACCATGGCCAGCGCCGCAGAAGCCGTCAGAAGACGAAGACGTCCATTGAGCTTGTGCATCATGTTTGCAGTTCCCTCGTTTGCGCCCTTTTGGGCCCCTTCTTCATGGGTTCAGGCGGCCTCGTGCCAAGCCTGTCCCAGAACTCTCCACCAGTTCTCCCGGCATATCTTTGCCAGTTCGGCATCACCATATCCGGCGCTTCTGAGCGCCGCAACGAGCGCCTGACTACCGGCCGCATCAGAAATATCCTCGGGGATCGTTGCCCCGTCGAAATCCGACCCGAGTGCGACGCAGTCGATGCCCATGCGCTCGATGAGATAGTCGACATGGCGCACCATGTCGGAAAGCGGCGTTGCGGCATTTTCCTGGCCGTCGGCGCGCAGCATCGTCGTCGCATAATTGAGCCCCACGAGGCCCTTGCTTTCGCGGACGGCGTCGAGCTGCTTGTCGGTCAGGTTGCGCGCGACCGGGGTCAGCGCATGCGCATTCGAATGGCTGGCGACCAGCGGCTGGTCGGTGGTCTTCGCCACGTCCCAGAAGCCCTTCTCGGTGATGTGTGCAAGATCGATCAGAATGCCCAGACGGTTGCAGGTCCGCACGAGCTCGAAGCCGGCGTCCGTCAGTCCGGGTGCGGTGTCCGGAGACATCGGATAGGAGAACGGTACGCCATGACCGAAGACGTTGTGGCGGCTCCAGACCGGCCCGAGCGAACGCAGGCCAGCGGCATAGAACGTTTCGAGCGCGGAAAGATCGGCGCCGATCGCTTCGCAGCCTTCCATGTGGAGGACCGAGGCGAAGACGCCGGCCTCGACCGCTCTACGGATTTCGGCGGTCGACCGGCAGAGCTTCCACGCCCCTGCCCGGTCGAGGCGGACGGCGATATCGGCGAGCTCCATGGCGATCGCCAGCGACGGCAGGTGCTCGAGCGGTGCCGAAAGCGGCGTTTCGTAGTGACCGTTCTCGTTCGGCGGCTGCAGGACGAGATCTCCCGAGGGCACGTAGATTGCCGAGAGGCCACCAACGAGACCGCCCGCCTTGGCGCGCGGCGCATCGATATGGCCCTGGTCGATGCCGTCGACGAATTCGCGTACCGGGTCCTGGCCCTTCCGGGCGTTCTGCCACAGACGCAGAAGCACGTCGTTATGGCCATCGAAAACCGCCTGCATTCCTGAATTTCCTTATCATTTCAGGGAGATCGGACGGGCCGTTCGGGTCGCGTCCAGGGGAAAGTCGAAGCGATGCTAGTGAAAGCCCAAAGCCTTTTCAATGAATATCAGGGGGTTTTACCCAGGCCTGCCTGTAGCGAAATGTTGCATGATTGCCGCATAGCCGCTGGCAAACACGGTGCCGCAGGGCTTCGAACCCCAGCCAAGGGATGAAAACGCAGCGTTTCTCATGCAAGGAGAATGGCTTGGGCCCACGGATCGGGCCGACATGCTGCATGATGCGGCACAGGGAGGTTGGTGGTGCGTTCGTTTTCTCTTGCGGGCTCGGAGAGGCCCTGGGGCCGCATCGCTGCGACGCTTCTCCTGGCGGCCACACTTGCGGCCTGCGCCGGACGCCCCGTGGGCGTGCTCGTCCCTTCGGGCACGACGGGTGGCGCCTCCAAGGTCGATCTGCTGGTCGCAACCACCCGTGCTCCCTCCACCGAGCCGGGCGTGCTTTTTAGCGGCGAACGCTCAGCCGAGCTTTCGCTGACGGAAATTGCCGTCTCCATCCCGCCGGAAAAGAACCGCAAGGTCGGCCAGGTGCAATGGCCGACGAAGCTTCCCGCCAATCCGGAGCGGGATTTCTCCACCGTCAGCGTCACGCCGCTCAATCAGGGCAACGACGTGCAGAACTGGGTGAAAGGTCATCTGCCGAAAACCCGGCGCGTACTGATCTTCGTTCACGGCTTCAACAACCGCTACGAAGACGCCGTTTATCGTTTTGCCCAGATCGTGCACGACAGCGGCACCGATGTCGCGCCCGTCATCTTCACCTGGCCCTCGCGCGCCAGCATATTCGACTACAATTACGACAAGGAAAGCACCAACTATTCGCGCGACGCGCTGGAGGAACTGCTGCGGCGTGCCTCAAGCAATCCTGCTGTCGGCGAAATCACCGTCATGGCCCATTCCATGGGGTCGTGGGTGACGGTCGAGGCACTGCGCCAGATGGCAATCCGCGACGGACGCATCGCGCCCAAGATCACCGACGTCATCCTGGCGTCGCCCGACCTCGACGTCGACGTCTTCGGCCAGCAGATCCGCGCCATGGGTACGAAGCGCCCGAAGTTCACGCTGTTCGTATCGCGCGACGACCGGGCGCTGACCTTGTCGAGGCGTATCTCCGGCAATGTCGACCGCCTCGGCCAGATCGACCCGACCGCCGAGCCCTATCGCACTCAGCTGGAACAGGCCGGCATCAGCGTCATCGATCTGACAGCGCTGAAGGGCGGCGACAAGCTCAACCACGGGAAGTTCGCCGAAAGCCCCGAAGTCGTGCGCCTGCTTGGCAACCGGCTGATCGCCGGCCAGACCGTGACCGATTCCGATGTCGGTCTCGGCGAACGCATCGGCGCCGTCACGCTCGGCGCCACGCAGACGGTCGGCAATGCCGCGAGCCTGGCGGTTTCGACGCCGATCATGATCTTCGATCCCAACACCCGCAGGAACTACGATGGGCAGCTGCGGCGTCTCGGCCAATCGATGGAAAACACCGTCGGCTCGGCAGTGACCCCTTGGACACCGCCGGAAAGCGGGGGAGCCGCGAAAAGCAACACCCCCGACCGTCACTCTCGTTAGACGGGCAGCTCGCGCCGCTCGGCTTCCGTCACCGTCGCGAGGTCGAGCACTTTCTGCAGGTTCGCCGCATGGCGGAACCCGGGCTCCTCCGTCTTGCCCTTACGGACGGCGGCCACGAAGCGCTCGTAGTTCGTCGCGACGGTGCCCGCATCGACATCGCGCCAGGTCGCGGTTTCGACGTCCGCCCCGAGGCAGGCACGCAGCGTCGATCCATCGGGCGTGTGCACCACTTCGAGGGCACCCTTGTCGCCGTGTAGCCTCAGCCGAAGTTCGTTCAGATGCCCGGTCGCCCAGCGGCTGGCATGGACGACGCCCATGGCTCCGTTGCCGAACTCGGCCGTCATGACGAAGCTGTCATTGGCGTCGAGATCATACTCGCCGATGCGGTTATCAGGCGCCTTGTCGAAAGTCTTCAGTCGCGCGAAGACCCGGGCGGCGTCCGTGCCCGCGCCATAGCCGGCAAAGTCGAGAATGTGGATGCCGACATCGCCGAGCACGCCGTTCGAGCCGTGCTTCGTCGAGAGCCGCCACAGCCATTGCGATTCCGTCGCCCAGTCGCCCCAGGCCTTGGAAACGAGCCAGCTCTGCAGATAGGACGCTTCGAGGTGGCGCAGCTTGCCGACCTCGCCGGCAAGCACCATTGCGCGTGCCTTCTGCAGCGGCGCGACGTTGCGGTAGGTGAGGTTGACCATGGTCACAAGGCCGGAACGCTCGGCCGCTTCCGCCATCTCTGCCGCCTTGGCATAATTCTCGGCGAGCGGCTTTTCGCACAGCACATGCTTGCCGGCGGCAATGAGCGCCAGCGTCGTCGGGTGATGCGCCTTGTCGGGCGTCACGTTCGTCGCCGCATCGAACTTGCCCCAGGCGATCGCCTCGTCGAGCGAGGTGAAGGTCGCGGCAATGCCGTGCTTGTCGGCAAAAGCCTTGGCCCGGGCGGGATCGACATCGACAGCGCCGACCATCTCGACGCCTTCGATCTTGGCAAAGGCCTGGGCATGGCTGTTTGCCATGCCGCCGGTTCCTACAATGAGAAGACGCATGATGCTCACCTGTATCCTGCTTCGCCGGCCTGGTGCAGCCTGGGGCCGCGCTCGACGATCGGCTCCAGCGCCTTTTCGACCGGCACGTTTGGTGCGTCGTGGATCGCCGTGTAGCGGTTGTCGGCGTTGTAGGCCCACTTCACCGAATTGCGCAGCACCTTCTGGACATTGGCGTCGTGATAGGTCGGGTAGGTTTCGTGGCCGGGACGGAAATAGAAGATGTTGCCGGCACCGCGGCGCCAGGTCAGCCCCGAGCGGAACACTTCGCCGCCGGCAAACCACGAGATGAAGACGGTTTCGAGCGGCTCCGGCACCGAGAACTGCTCACCGTACATTTCCTCGTTCTCGAGCACGAAGTTCTCCTCGATGCCTTCGGCGATCGGGTGACGCGGATTGATCGCCCAGACGCGCTCACGCTCGCCTGCTTCGCGCCATTTCAGCGCGCAGGGCGTGCCCATCAGCCGCTTGAAGATCTTGGAGAAATGGCCGGAGTGCAGCACGATCAGGCCCATGCCCTCCCAGACGCGCTTGGCAACACGCTCGACGATCTCGTCGCTGACGGCGCCGTGGTCCTTGTGGCCCCACCAGAGAAGCACATCGGTGTTGGCAAGGCGCTCGACGCTCAGGCCATGTTCCGGCTCCTGCAGCGTCGCCGTCGTCGCCTCGATCGCAGCTTCCGTATTCAGCGCCGCCGCGATCGTATTGTGCATCCCGTTTGGATAGATGCTGCGGACGATTTCGTTGGTCTGCTCGTGAATATTCTCGCCCCAAACAACTGTTCTGATAGGCACGGTCATTCTCCTTGCGTGTTCGCCCGTTACGGGCCTGTCGTCTTACGATAGATGGGGCCGCCAGGAATTGGCGACCCCGAAGCTCTGGGTGTCTTCAGCTTGATCGGGGTCTGGTCAGGCAGCCCCTTTCATGGGTGCGCGGCCGAGAGCCTGCCCCGATGCATCGAAGCGGTGGATATTGCCGCCGAGCGGCGCGATGTGAATTGTCTCACCCGGCCGGTGATGCGAGGTGCCACCTTCCCGGACGATGACCGGTTCGCCAGCGCCGATATCGAGATAAATGTAGCTGTCGGACCCCAGCATTTCGGAATGCACCACCGTTCCCGACCATTGACCCCCACTCGCCTTGATCTCCAGATGCTCCGCTCGGATGCCGATCGTATGGGCATCGTAGGGCGCAGCCAGTGCGCCGGACAGAAAGTTCATCTTCGGTGAACCGATAAAGCCGGCGACGAAGACGGAGTTCGGGCTTTCATAGAGTTCGAGCGGCGTGCCGATCTGTTCGACCCGGCCATCCCGTAGCACGCAAATGCGATCGGCCAGTGTCATCGCCTCGACCTGGTCGTGGGTGACATAGATCAACGTCGTCTTGTGCATGCTGCGATGCAGCTTGGCGATCTCGATGCGGGTCGCAACGCGCAGCGCCGCATCGAGATTGGAGAGCGGCTCGTCGAAGAGAAAGACCTTGGGATCACGCACGATCGCCCGGCCGATCGCCACGCGCTGGCGCTGGCCGCCGGAGAGCTGCCGCGGCAGCCGCTGCAGATAGGGCGTCAGCTGCAGCATCTCGGCTGCCGCCTCGACGCGCTTCTTGCACTGCTCCTTGTCCTTGCCGGCAAGCTGCATGCCGAAGGACATGTTCTCGAATACCGTCATATGCGGGTAAAGCGCATAGGACTGGAACACCATCGCGATGCCGCGCTTCGACGGCGTCAACTGGTTGACCACCTGGCCGTCGAAGGACAGCGTGCCCGATGAGATGTCTTCGAGCCCGGCGATCAGCCGCAGCAACGTGGACTTGCCGCAGCCGGAGGGCCCGACGAAGACCATGAACTCGCCGGCCCGGATATCCATGCTGACGCCCTTGATCACCTCGAAGGCGCCGAAGGACTTGCGGATGTTGCGCAATTGAAGCTCTGCCATATTTACTCCCCTTATCCTTTGACGCCGCCGGCGGTGAGCCCGGAGATGATCCGCCGCTGAAAGATCAGCACGAGAACAACCAGTGGCACGGTGACGATGATCGATGCGGCCATGATGTTGCCCCACGGAATTTCGTACTGGCTGTTTCCCGAAAGCAGCGCGATCGCGACCGGCACCGTGCGCTGGCTGTCCGATGAGGTGAAGGTCAGCGCGAACAGGAACTCGTTCCAGGCGGCGATGAAGGCGAGCAGCCCCGTCGTCACCAGCGCCGGCCACATCAGCGGCATGAACACTCGGGTGATGATCACCCAGGGTGTGGCGCCATCGACGATCGCCGCTTCCTCGATCTCCACCGGCAGATCGCGCATGAAGGTGGTCAGCACCCAGACCGTGAACGGCAAGGTGAAGATCATGTAGGAAAAGATCAGCGCCAGGGGCGTGTTGAAGATGCCGACCGAGCGGATGAGTTCAAAAAGGCCGGCAAGCACCGCGATCTGCGGAAACATCGACACCGACAGGATCGTCAGAAGCAGGAGCCCGCGACCGCGGAACCGCACTCGCGCCAACGCATAGGCCGCGGTGACGGCCAGGAGCAACGACACGGCAACGACGATCGTTGCGACCAGCAGCGAATTGGCGAGGTTGCGCAGGAAGCCGCTGCTGGTGACGATGCCCGCGTAGTTGTCGAAGGAGATCTCGGTCGGCCAGTAGTCGACCCGAAACAGCGCCGTCCCGGATTTAAAGCTCGTCAGCACCGCATAGTAGAACGGGAAGACGGCCATGATGATGATGGCGGCAACGAGAGCGTAGAACGCCGTGCGCTTGGCAAGGGTGGCAACCATCAGCGCTCTCCTTCGAGATTGACGCGGCCGAACCACATGTAGGCGACGGTGATCGCCGCGATGATCAGGAACAGCATCGTCGAGGCCGCGGCGCCATAGGCGAACTTGTCGAAGTCGAACAGGTTTTCGCGCGCGAGCACCGACATCGTCTTGGTCTTCGCGTTGTTGGGCGTCAGCACATAGATGAGATCGAAGATGCGCAGCGCATCGAGCATGCGGAAGATCACCGCCACCATCAGCGCCGGCCGGATCAAGGGCAACGTCAACCGCCAGAAGACCTTGAGCGGATGCACGCCATCGATCTTGGCCGCCTCATAGATATCCGACGGTACCATCTGCAGGCCAGCCAGCATCAGGAGCGCCATGAACGGTGTCGTCTTCCAGACGTCGACGATCAAAACGGCGACCATCGCGGTCTCCGGATTGGCGGTCCAGGCGACCTTCTGGCTGATGAGGCCGAGGCCGAGCAGAAGATCGTTCAGGATGCCGAACTGGTCGTTGAGCATCCAGGCCCACATCTTGGCGGACACGATCGTCGGGATCGCCCAGGGAATCAGGATTGCGGCGCGCACCAGCCCGCGGCCCGGGAAATTCGCATTCAGGACCAGCGCGACGATCAGGCCGAGCACCGTCTCGATGGTGACGGAAACGGCCGAGAACTTCAGCGTGTTCCAGACGGCGTTCCACCAGGCCGGATCGGCAAGCAGGCCGTTATAGACGGTGCGCCCGCTCTTCAGCGTGATCCAGGAAAGGTAGTTCTTGAAGCCGACGAACTCGGCGCCTTCGAGGTTGGTCAGCGACGCATTGGTGAAGCTGAAATAGACTGTGCGAATGAGCGGCCAGCCGGCGACGAGTGCCAGCACCAGAAGCGTCGGTGCGAGAAAGATCCAGGCGGAGCGGATGCGCTCGGCGTTGAGATCGGAACGGATCCGGGCCTGCTGCCCAAGGGCGGAAGGCGGGTCTGCGACGGAAATGTCGGTCATGTCTGTACTCACCCTTGCCATTCGGCGCACGGCCGAGCGGTTGATCGGAGAGAAAAGGCGGTGGCTCGGTGGAGCGAAGGGAGGCTTGACAAGCACTCCCCTCGCCCCCGGGAGGATCACCAGTTGTCGCCCTTCATCTCGGTGAGTTCGACTTCGAGCAGTTCAAGGTTTTCCGCTGCCGTGCCGTTGCCGGAAAGCGAGTTGTGCACCGCGTTCCAGAACTTGGCGGAAACCTCGTTGTATTTGACCTTGGTGACGGCCGACGGGCGCGGCACCGCGCTTTCGAAGATCGGTTTCCAGGCCGGCATGAACGGCTGGGCCTTGGCGACCTCCGCATCGTCGTAGAGTGCGGCAACCGTCGGCAGGTTCGAAAGCTCGATCGCCCGGCGCTTCTGCACCTCGGCGGACGACAGGAACTTGGCGAGCGCAATCGCCGCCTCCTGGTCGTCGGAATATTTGGAGACGGCGACGTTCCAGCCGCCGAGCGTCGAAGACGGCTGGTCACCATCGGTGGCCGTCGGCAGCGGCGCGACGGCAAACTTGCCCTTCACCGCGCTGTCATCGCCATTGCCGAGCGCATAGGCATAGGGCCAGTTGCGCATGAAGACGGAATTGCCGGTCTGCCAGACCCCGCGCGATTCCTCCTCCTGATAGGCAAGCACGCCCTGCGGCGAGATCGTACCGACCCATCCCTTGATCCGGTCGATTGCGGCGGCCGCCTTCTCGTTGTTGATCGAGATCGTGCCGTCGGGCTCGACGATCTGGCCCCCGCCCGACGACTTGACCCATTCGAGTGCGTTGCAGGTCAGGCCCTCGTAGGCATTGCCCTGGAAGACATAGCCCCAGAGATCGGCTTGGCCGGCGGCCCGCTCCTTCTCCTGGATTTCCTTGGCGGTCGCAGCCAGCTCGTCCCAGGTCTTCGGCGGCGTCTTGCCGTATTTTTCGAGCAGGTCCTTGCGATAGAACAGCGCCGGTGCATCGGTGAAAACCGGCAAGGCCACGAGGCGACCGTTCACCGTCTGCGAAGCGATGATCGACGGGAAGTGCTGGCCAACAACGTCCTTTGCCGCCTCCGTCAGATCGACGAACTGGTCGGCCAGTTGCGGCGCCCAGACGACATCGGTCTGGTAGACGTCGACATCCTTGTTTCCGGCGGCAAGCCACAGCCGGTACTGGCTGAACTGCTCGCTGCTCGATGGCGGCATGGTGACCAGGCTCACCTTGTGCCCGCTCTGCTTCTCGAAAATGTCCAGCTGTTCGCGAATGAAATGGACGTTCTTCCCGGTCGTGTTGGCGGCGAGCGAAAGCTCGGCGGCGCCAGCCGTCCCGGCTGCAACGATTGCGGCACAAAAACTCAGCACATTGAGCGTGGTTGTCATTGGGTCGACTCCTCCTGTTCCCCCTCCACCGCACGAAAGCTCCTCGGCAAATTCGAAAGCGGTTTGGATAAGAAAAAGTTGGCAGAAGACGGAAAAACTGTCAATCCACACATTTAGAAAAGTCCATTTGGCGTGGATTATTACAAATACTCGTTGTTTTTCAAACAAATAGCAATGAGAGAGAAAAATCGACCGCCCCTCACAGAACCCCATAAAATCAAAGGGGAACCGTATTAATTTAAAACGGTTTGGTAAAATCCATACCCGGCCTGTAGAACCTGGCGTCCCCGACAAACCGATTGTTACGGGCAGCGAAGGTGTATATTTCTGGGACCGGGCTAGGCTTGAGGAAACGCATTTCGAATGAAGCTGAGGGAGTTCGCACAACAACTGGGGCTTTCGCCGACGACGGTCAGCCGGGCGCTGAGCGGTTATCCCGAAGTCAGCGAAAAGACGCGCAAGCGCGTGGCCGAAGAGGCAACCCGCCTTGGCTATCGTCCGAACATCAATGCGGTGCGGCTCGCCACCGGTCGGGCCGGCGCGATCGGCGTGGTCATGGGCCGCTCCGGCGAGTTCCATTTTTCCGAGTTCATGGGTGGCCTGGCCGAACGGCTCGGCACCGAGGATATCGACATTCTCGTCAGCCCAATGGACGACAAGAACCCCACGGGCGAAATCCAGCTCTATAGCCGGCTCGCCGTCAGCGGCCGCGTCGACGCCGTGATCGTGCACTCGCCCGAACCGAACGACGAGCGCATCGCCCTCCTCCACAAGCTCGGCATGCCCTTCCTCGTGCACGGGCGCTCTGATATCGACGTGCCGCACGCCTGGCTCGACATCGACAACGAAGGCGCGATCCGCCGCGCGACCTCGCATCTCATCGATCTCGGCCATCGCCGCATCGCCATGATCAACGGCCGGCAAGGCCGCACTTTCTCGCTTCACCGCGACAAGGGGTACCGCGACGCGCTGCAGGCGCGCGGCATCGCCTTCGATCCGCGCCTCGTCGCCCATGGCAACTTTACCGACGAACTCGGCTTCCGCTTCGCGCGCTCGTTCCTGGAGCAGACGCCCCGCCCGACCGCCTTCGTTGCCGGCTCGATGATGACAGCGCTCGGCATCTACCGGGCAGCACGGTCCATGGGCCTGGAGATCGGCCGCGAGGTCTCGGTCATCGCCCATGACGACGTTTTCCCTTACCTCACGGCCGACAACATGGTGCCGTCGCTTTCGGCGACACGCTCTTCGATGCGTGCGGCGGGCGCGCGCTCGGCCGACCTCGTGCTGCAGCTTCTCTCAGGCCGGCCGACCGAAGAGGTTCACGAACTCTGGCCGGTGGAACTGATCCTCAGGGAATCGACCGCGCCACCGCAGGGCGCTTGAGGACAGGCGCTGCCGACCGCTTCAGTGGAAGGTCGACTTGGAAAAGAGATTGAGGACCACCACGCCTGCTATGATCAGCCCCAGTCCGAGGATCGCCGCCAGATCGAGCTTCTGCCCGAAGGCGAAGTAACCGACGAGCGAAATGAGCACGATGCCGAGCCCGCTCCACACCGCATAGGCGATGCCGACGGGAATGAAGCGCAGCGTGTAGGACAGGAAGAAGAAGGCGATCGCATAGCAGACCACCATCATCACCGTCGGCCCCAGCCGGGTGAAATGCTGCGCGGCCTGCATCGCCGAGGTGCCGAGCACTTCGAAGACGATGGCTGCAACCAGGACGGTATAGAGCATGGCGGGGTTCATCGGGGTCTCCATTCCGGACCAGAGCAGTTCCAGGAAAAGTGCAAAGCGGTTTTCCGTCCGGAACTGCGTGATTTCAAAGACTTAGATCACTTCAGTGTTTCGATAAAACGATGAAGTGATCTATTGCGCCGAAAGCGCCTTGAGATTTTCAACGAGACCGACCCGCGCCTCGGCATCGAGGTCGTGGCTTTGCATCAGATCCGCAAGCCAGACGCCGTCGCAGGCGAAACGCGCAAGCACGCAGCCGGTCGAACCGTCCGTCTCCGCGAACTCTGCGGATCGCCGGCCGACCCAGTCGCGCCAACGGCTCTTCAGATGCGGCTCGGCAATCAGCGCGATGGTCAGCATGCGCCAGCCCGGCACGTCTGTTGCCGGATCGAGCGCGAAGCAGACATCGATATACGCGCGGGTGAAGCGGCCCTTCGCCACCGGATCGCGCGCCATCGCCGCCTCGATCTCGCGATCGAACCGTGTCACCAGGTCGTCGAACAGCCCGTCGAGCAGCGCGAGCTTGTTCGGGAAATGGTGCAGCAGCCCGCCCTTGCTGACCCCGGCTGCCTGCGACACGGCATCGAGCGTGATGCCAGCCACGCCCTGCTCGTGCGAAAGGCGTGCGGCAACCTCCAGCAATTGCTGGCGCACCTGTTCCGGCTGTTTCTTGCGACGATGAGCTTCGGTCATGCATCCATAAAGATACCGTCTGGACGGTTTGTCAAGAGAAGTGTTGTTTGACCGCGATGAAACGCCGCAAATTCGCGTTCTGAAAATCGTTGTCCGCCCGGTCGCTGCGCGCTAGGACCGAACGAACGAAGGACGCAGAGCATGGCGGAACCGGAAACCACGACCCTCTACGAAGCCATCGGCGGCGACCCGACGGTCCGCGCCCTGACGCGCCGTTTCTATGAGCTGATGGACACGTTGCCGGAAGCGGCGCGCTGCCGTGCCGTGCATCCGCCCGATCTTTCCGGAAGCGAAGAGAAGTTTTACGAGTACCTGACCGGCTGGCTCGGCGGGCCGCCCATCTATGTCGAAAAGCGCGGCCATCCGATGCTGCGCCGTCGCCATTTCGTCGCCGAGATCGGGCCTGAGGAACGGGACGAGTGGCTGCTTTGCTTTACCCGCGCGCTTGAGGAAACGATCGACCATCCGAAGCTCCGGCAGATCATCCTCGACCCGATCACCCGCCTCGCCCTTCACATGCAGAACAAGGAATGACCATGTCGCACAGCGGATTTCGCGCCACGACGCTATTTGTTGCCGGTTTGATGGGCCTGACCGGCGTCGTCAGCGCGGCCGCCGCTTCGCATGGCGACGACCCGAGGCTGCTTGCCGGCATTTCGGCGATGTGCCTCGCCCACGCCCCGGCGTTGGTGGCGCTCTACGCCGCCTGGCCGCACTTTCGAACGGCGGCCGTTGCCGCGCTCCTGATCGCGGCTGGCACGGCGCTGTTTTCGGCCGATCTCGCCATGCGCCATGTTGCAGGCCACGGTCTCTTCCCGATGTCCGCTCCGCTCGGCGGCACGACGATTATGGCGGGGTGGCTCGCCGTTTCGCTCGGCGCCTTCCTGCCGAAGAAGACGGCCTGACCCCAAAACAATCCGCCTCCCGGAGAGGTCCATCCGGGAGGCGAATAACACGCAAAATCAGGATCATATGTCCGCGCCGGCGCGCGGATCAGGCGCCTTCAACGGCCGAAAAACCCTCGAACTTCGGCGGACCGAGATACATCGCCCTGTTCTCGCCGGCGTTCTTGTGGGCCGCGCGAAAATTCTCCGACTTGGTCCAGGCTGAAAACGAATCCTTGTCCTTCCAGACCGAGTTCGAGACGAAGAGCGTGTAGCCCTCCTCCGGCACGCTGTCGCCGCGCAGCAGATGGAAGGAAACGAAGCCGGGCATTTCGGAAAGGCTGGAATCGCGCCCCTTCCACACCGCTTCGAAAGCCTCCTCGTGGCCGATGGCGATACGAAAACGGTTCATGGCAACAAACATCTTGGTCTCCTAGGTCCTTTCGCCGATACGGCGAAACGATCTGAATCTTTAAACGGACGCAACCCCGCACGGAAAACCGCTTCGCACTTTTCCTGGAATTGCTAGGCACTTTCCTTCTTGAGGGCGGCATCGCTTGTGGCCCGTGGAAAGGCGAGGATAGTTCCTTCCTTCGGCTCCGCAAGCCCGAACGGGTCGCGCACCGGCGGGCGCGCCTGCCAGGTGGGGAACTCGGCGACGTTGGTATTCTCTTCCACCATCCGCGCCCGTCGCGTCAGGATCTCGTAGAGCTCGGGCACCAGGCCGTCGCCCTGCTGGGCCGCCAGCTTGTGCAAGCCGATCATCATGGCGAGGTCGGGACGTTCTTCGTTCATTGCAAATTCTCGTCTTGTCTTTCAGAGGATTAGCGCTCGTTGCGGCTGGTGGTCAGGTCCTGGAGCGCGCGTTCCAGGCTCGACTTCGAGCCGTTGCGCAGCGGCACGAAGGCCTTGCCCCACTTCTTGCAGCCGGTCTTCACGCGAAGACATGCGTCATGGCTGATGCAGTCGATCGGGCAGAAGACGCAATCGACAGACGGCAGCACGCGGTCGATACGCGAAACGGCCTCACGCAGGCCACCGTCGTGGTGCAACAACTCGGCGCCGAAGGAGCTGGCGATTTCGCGCAAGTGCGCCACCTGGCAATCACGGCCACCGACATACAGGAAGCTGCGCCCTTCGAGCGTCGCCTTGCCGGCCTCCTGGCGGGCCTCGACCGGTTCCGAACCCGAGCGACCCTTGCCGTTCTTCGCCGCATTCTGGTGACGCTTGCCGCGCATGCAATCTTCTCCGTCTGGTCGCGCAACAAGGGCCTTCGTCAGGCAGCCGGTCGCATCGGGATATCCTCTCGACACACACCCTTCGGCTGCGTGACGAGGGCAACCTATTAAACTTGATAAACAGAGTAAAGTATAAACATGAGTTTTCTAATCATATTTTTTCTTGCAGCTTCTGCGCGAATCCCACCAGCAAGGGGAGAAGGTCAGCGGACGGTCGCAACCATCGGCACGATGAAGGATTCGGAGCTTGGCGCTCCGGCCGGAAACGCCGGGAATGGCGCAGCGCGGCGAACCGCATCGATGGCGGCCTCGTCGATCGCCGGCGAGCCGGAACTGCCCGCGAGGCTGACACGCGTCAGGTTTCCATTCGACGTCAAGGTGAAACGAACGGTCGCCGTGCCGGATACGCCGTCGCGTCTTGCAGCCGACGGAACCTTGAACCGGCGTGTGATCCGCTTGCGGATCTTGCCGCCATAGTTCTCCATGTTGGCGTTGCCGACCTCGGACGCGCGGCTGTTGCCATTCGCAGCGGACGAACTGCCATTCTCCTGGCCGTCCTGCTTGCCCTTGACCTGATTTTGCGCCTGCTCGCCCTGATCGCCCGCCTTCTTGCGGGTGACCTTCTTCTTTTTCACCGGCTCCTTCTTCGGCTCCGGCTTTTCGACCTTTTCCTTCTTCGGCTCCTCGGGCTTTTCTTCCGGCACGACAGTCTCGACCGGCGCGACGCTCGCCGTCACCACAGCCTCGGCGACTTGCAGGGTAGGCATTTCCTCGGCCGGCAGGATCACGTCTGCCTCCGTCGCCGTCAGGTCGTGGGGTTGCTCTGCAGCGATCTCCTGCGTGGGGGCAACATCCTCGACCGGCTGGATCTCGGCGGGCTGAACCTCCTCGGGCAGATCTTCCGTGGGCTCGACGATTTCGGACACTTCACCCGACTGAAGCGTTTCCTCGAATGCATCGCCGAGAAGCGCCACTTCGACGCTTTCGCCACCCTGGATCAGATCCAGTTGCGTCTCGGGCGGGCTGCTACCAAACAGCGTCGCGAGCACGACGCCGTGGGTTGCAAGCGATAAGACGGCGGCCCCGCTCCAGATGACGATACGCTTCATTTCAGCCTTACCTTCGTCGCACCAGGGCGACGCAAACCTCATGCTCGGATTGCCGGACGCGCTAAGCCCCAGTCCCGCTCACCCCTTGAGTTCGACCGCCGACTTAGAGCCGGTCTTGATCCCGCTCATGCAGGCGCCCGGCTGAACCCCGTCGCCGACACAGGCCGGCGCGTCGTTGATCAGCAGGCTCTTCACCGCATCGCAGTTGGTGCCGGGCAGATCGAACTGGCGAACCTTGGTCTTGCCGGCGGGAAGGTCGCGGAAATCGAGCACGGCCATGCGTTCGACCAGCCCCTTCTGGTCGAAAATGACGAACTCGAAGGAAACCTTGCTCAACGACTGCGCGAATTCGTTGCCGGCAACGAAGGTGAGCTTGCAGCCCTTCTGGGACGGCGCCACCTCGTTGAGCTCGATGGTCAGCCCCCCAGCCGCTGCGGTCTCCTGCGCCTTGGCAGCGGTTGCGGCAACGAGAGCCGCAAGAGCAACGGAAACAATCGGAAGGCTGGGAAACTTCATGACGACACCACTCCAAAGGATCGAGCACACCACCGAACGCCGGCCGCACGCCCTTGTCCACAACCCGGCAGCAACTAACTTGAGTTTATAAGTCCGGTATTGCGTCCATAAATAAATATGAGTAATGAAGTCAAGATAGTAATCGAATTGCACGGCGGGAAATGCGGGGAAATCAGCGCGGCCTGCCCACTCGAAACGGCCGAAACACAGTGACCAACGACAACAATCTCGCACGCCCCTCGGAGCCTCCGGTGCTGACCGGACGGGCGCAACGGATCATCGAAAGTCGCGAGCTCTTCGGCACCGAAAACGAGATTCTCATTTCCCACGACGGCGCGATCTACCGCATGAAGATCACCCGCCAAGGCAAGCTGATCCTGAACAAATAGGCAGATGAAAATGACCGAGAGCCTTCGCCCCACTCCCGTTGAAATCCGCGCCTACCGCGCCGAAAACCCGAAGTTGCGCGAGCGTGATATCGCAGCCCAGCTCGGCGTTTCCGAAGCCGCGCTGGTCGCTGCCGAATGTGGGCTGACCGCCGTTCGTATCGATGCCGACGCCAACCGCTTCCTGTCGCGGGTCGAGGAGCTCGGTGAAGTCATGGCGCTGACCCGCAACGAAAGCGCCGTCCACGAAAAGATCGGCGTCTACGAGAAGATCACCACCGGCGAGATGGCGAGCATCGTGCTTGGCGAACAGATCGACCTTCGTGTTTTCCCGAGCGCCTGGGCACACGCCTTCGCCGTGACGAAGACGGACGACAAGGGCGAAGTCCGCAAGAGCCTGCAATTCTTCGACAAGTGGGGCAACGCCGTGCACAAGGTACATCTGCGCGCGGCATCGAACGACACGGCCTATGAAAAGCTCGTCGCGGATTTCCGCCTCGACGATCAGACGCAAGAGTTTGTCGCCGACACCAGCGTTCAGCCGACCGACGACAAGCCGGAAACCGTCGTGGACGTCGTCGAGCTGCGTGAGCGCTGGACGAAGATGACGGACACCCATCAGTTCCACGGCATGTTGCGCAAGCTGAAGATCGGCCGCCGCCAGGCGCTGAGCAACATCGGCGACGATTTCGCCTGGCAGCTCGACCCGCAGAGCGTCGAAGCAATGATGCAGGCAAGCGCCGAAGTCGAACTGCCGATCATGTGCTTCGTCGGCAACCGCGGCATGATCCAGATCCATTCTGGCCCGATCGCCAAGATCGCGACGATGGGCCCCTGGCTCAACGTCATGGATCCGACCTTCCACCTGCATCTGCGCACCGACCACATCGCCGAGCTCTGGGCCGTGCGCAAGCCGACGGCTGATGGCCATGTCACCTCGATCGAGGCGCTCGACGCCAAGGGCGAAATGATCATCCAGTTCTTCGGCAAGCGCAAAGAGGGCCTTGCGGAACGTCCCGAATGGCGCTCGATCGCCGAAGGCCTGCCGCGCCTCGATACGACGGTTGCCGCCTGAGCGAGAGAATAGGATACGCAAGATGATCAACGGTCTCGACTTCCGTCGCCTTCGCCGCTCGGGGCTGGCGCTCGGCGCCTTCGCCCTTTCGGCGACCTTCCTGCTGCCGGCAGTGGCACCCGATGCCCCCGCCTTCATCCGGACGGCCATGGCCGAGGACACGCAGAAGGCCGACGTCTCGCGCGTCGTTTCGGTCGGCGGCGCCGTCACCGAGATCATCTATGCGCTCGGCGAAGAAGGCCGTCTCGTTGGGCGTGATTCCACCAGCACCTATCCGGAAGCAGCAAAGACGCTTCCGGATGTCGGCTATATGCGCCAGCTCGCGCCCGAAGGCATCATTGCGGTCAATCCGAGCGCCATCGTCGCAGTCGAAGGCAGCGGCCCGCCGGAGGCACTGGCGGTGCTGAAGGAGGCCAACATCGCCTTCACCAGCGTGCCCGAGACCTTCGACAAGGCCGGCATTCCCGCCAAGATCCGCGCCGTTGGCGCTTTTCTCGGCGTCGAGGACAAGGCCGAAACGCTCGCCAAGAGCGTCGAAGCCGATCTCGATGCGGCCGTGGCGGAGGGTGCCGCGCGCGCCGACAGTGAGCGCAAGCGCGTGCTGTTCATCCTGAGCACCCAGGGCGGCAAGGTCATGGCCTCTGGTCAGGGTACCGCCGCCAACGGCATCATCGAACTCGCCGGCGCGGTGAACGCCGTCGGCACCTTCCCCGGTTACAAGGCACTCACCGACGAAGCGATCGTCGAAGCCAAGCCCGACGTCATCCTGATGATGGATCGCGGTGGCGAACACGCCGCCAAGGCGGAAGAACTCTTCGCCATGCCGGCATTGAGCCTGACCCCTGCTGCCCAGAACAAGGCGCTGGTGCGCATGGACGGCCTGCACCTGCTCGGCTTCGGCCCGCGCACAGCAAGCGCCGTTCGCGAACTGAATGCCGCCATCTACGGGAAGAAGGCCAATGCCTCGCAGTGAGGCATTGGACCGCGGCATGCGCCTGACCGGATTGGCCGCCGACATCCGCAACGAATGGCGTGCGGGCAACCGCTCGCGGCTGGCCCGGCTTCTCGTCGTCGCCCTCGTGGTAATCGCCATCGCCACCTTCGTCGGCTCGATCATGACCGGCGCGGCCGACGCGTCGCTCGCTAATGTCTGGCGCTGGCTGATCGGCGAGGCCGACCAGGCCCTGAGCATCCGCGACCGCATCATCATTCTCGATATCCGGCTCCCTCGCGCCGTGCTCGGCATGCTCGTTGGCGCGTCGCTTGCGGTTTCCGGAGTGGTCATGCAGGGGCTCTTCCGCAATCCCCTGGCCGATCCCGGCCTCGTCGGCGTTTCCTCGGGCGCGAGTCTTGGCGCCGTGCTGCTGATCGTGCTTGGAACCGCCACCTTCGGGCCGCTGTTTGCCCTGTTCGGTTTTTACGCGCTGCCGGTAGCTGCCTTCTTCGGCGGCCTCGTCACGACGCTTTTGCTCTACCGCATTGCCACGCGCGGCGGGCAGACCTCGATCGCCACCCTGCTTCTGGCCGGCATCGCGCTTGGCGCGCTGACCGGCGCCGTCACGGGCGTGCTCGTCTTCATGGCCGACGATAAGCAATTGCGCGACCTCACCTTCTGGGGCCTCGGCTCACTTGCCGGCGCCAACTGGACGAAGATCCTTGCCTCGGCGCCGATCATCCTGCTTTCGCTCGCCGTCACCCCTTTTCTCGCCCGCGGCCTCAATGCGATCACGCTCGGCGAGGCGGCAGCCTTCCACATGGGCATTCCCGTCCAGCGGCTGAAGAACGTCGCGATCGTCAGCGTTGCTGCGGCGACCGGCGCGTCGGTTGCCGTCAGCGGCGGCATCGGCTTCGTCGGCATCGTCGTGCCGCATCTGCTGCGCCTCGTCATCGGTCCCGATCACCGCTACCTGCTGCCGGCCTCGGCTCTGCTCGGCGGCACGCTGTTGATCCTTGCCGACATGATCGCCCGCACCATCGTTTCCCCGGCGGAACTGCCGATCGGCATCGTCACCGCTTTTATCGGCGCACCGTTCTTCCTCTGGATCCTGCTGCGCGGCCGTTCGAACATGGGATTGTGAGCGAAGCCATGATCAACGTTTCCAATCTCTCCGTCCGCCTCGGCGGGCGACCGGTCATCCACGGCGTTTCGCTCGAGGCCCGACCCGGCGCGCTGACGGCGATCGTCGGCCCGAACGGCTGCGGCAAGACCACGACGCTGAAGGCCATTTCCGGAGAGCTTGCACCAGCAGGCGGGACGATCCGCATCAACGGCCGCGACCTGCGCGGCCTGAAGCCCTGGGAACTCGCGTCGATGCGCGGCGTGCTGCCGCAATCGACCGTCATCTCCTTCCCGTTCACGGTGCGAGAAGTGGTTCGGCTCGGGCTTGCCGCCGGCGCAAACGCCGACGCCGCCCTGCACGACCGGATCGCGGCAGAAGCGCTCGAAGCGGTCGATCTCGGCGGCTTTGCCGGGCGTTTCTATCAGGAACTGTCCGGCGGCGAGCAGCAGCGCGTGCAGCTTGCCCGCGTGCTTTGCCAGATCTCAGAGCCCGTTACCGATGGCCAACCGCGTTACCTTCTGCTCGACGAGCCCGTCTCCAGCCTCGATATCCGCCACCAGCTGGGCATCATGCAGCTCGCGCGCAACTTCTGCGAACGCGGCGGCGGTGTGGTCGCCGTCATGCACGACCTCAATCTCACCGCCATGTTCGCCGACCATATGGTGATGATGAAGGCCGGCAAGGTCCGCGCCAGCGGCGCGCCGACCGAGGTACTGACGGACGAGACGATGGAAGCGGTCTTCGGCTGCCGCATGCGGGTGGGCGTGGCTCCGCCAGCGCCGGTGCCCTTCGTGCTGCCGCAAACCGCATCGCTCTGACGCAAGCGCACGTCCGGATTCTTCCGAGAGCCAACACCAAGATTTATCGAAACAATTTCCGCACTTGCGCGTTGTTCTCCCGAAGCGCCGGCGTAGGCCTGCAGTTGTGCCCGCCGGTTTGATCAGGAAGCGCCGACCGTTCGCGGCCGGCGCATGTGTGAAAGGGAGTATTCGTCATGGCGTCAGGCCTCTTCTCCGGTTCGAGCTCGCGTTCGACAAAAAGCAACGGCAAGCTCGCCGACATCTCCATCGAGGAACAACTGGGCGAATTGCGCAATGATGTGGCGACGCTTGTCGCCCTCTTGGCCGATCGCGGATCGACGGCTTCGCAGCAGGCGCGCAGCAAGGCACAGGATGCCCGCGAACAGGCTGAAGCGGGCCTCAGCGAACTGTTGGCAAGCGGTGAAGATCTGCTGGCCGAGCTTCGTGATCGCTACGCCGGCACGGAAAAGCAGGTTCGGCACGCCGTGCGCGAACATCCCGTCGCAACCCTCGGCGCCGCCGCCCTGATCGGTCTGGCCATAGCCGCGCTTCTTCGTCGCTGAAGAAGATGCAAGCCGGTGAGGCGGATGGGTTGCGCCCATCCGCTGAGATCGAGGGGAAGATGATCGGGGGCAATTCATGGGACCATTGACGGCAGCCCTGACCGCGCTCATGAGCGCCGATATCGGCGCGGCAACTGCGCGCGTGAAACGCAATGCGATCTTATGGGGCATTATAGGATTGCTGCTTGCCACGGCCTATGTCTTCGGCCTCGCAGCCGCGTTCCTGTATCTCAGCGCACTTTACGGTCCGGTCACAGCCTCCGCCGCGATCGCGATCGCGTTTTTCGTGACCGCGCTGGTGCTGTTCGGCATCATTGCGATGCTGCAAGGACGCGACCGCCGCCTGGCCGAGGAGCGTCGCCGCCGCCGACAAGTGCAGACCAATCTGACACTGCTTGCCGCGGCGGGCATCCTGCGCAAACAGCCGCTGCTTGCGGTCGCCACCGCTCTGGCGATCGGGGCACTCGTGGGAACTGGCAAACGGCGCGAGCGGCGACGGACGACTGACGCTTAAGCAAGGTCCCAAACCAGTTACGGACTCGTCCGCCGCGATTGCGATCGACGCCTTATAGTGGCAGGCGGATCAGCGCCGTGACACCGGCCGGCAGATATTCCACCTTGACCGAGCTGCCCAAGACCTTGTCGAGGCTCCGCTCGATCAGGATCGAGCCGAAGCCGCGCCGTTTTGGCTCGCGCACCGGCGGCCCGCCGACTTCGGTCCAGGTGAGATGCAGAACGTTGTCGCCATCCTCGATCATGTTGCGCGCCGTCAGAACCACCTTCCCCTTCGGCACCGACAGCGACCCATATTTGACGGCGTTGGTGGCAAGCTCGTGCAGAACCAGACCGAGGCCGACCGCCTGGTCAGGCCCGAGCGATATCTCGTCCTTGTGGATCTCGATCTGCTCGGCATAGCAGTTGACATGCGGCAGCAGCTGCTTGGCGATGAGGTCGGCGAGCCGGATGGTGCCCCATTCGTGATCGGAAAGCAGGCCGTGCGCTTCGGAGATCGCCTGCAAACGGCCGGCAAATGCGGTCATGAATTCCGCCGGATCGCTGGTCTGGCGCAAGGTCTGGCGGGCGAGCGACTGCAGCATCGCGAGCGTGTTCTTGACCCGGTGGTTGAGCTCCTTCAGCAACAGCCGCGTGCGCTGTACCGACGCCTGCTGGTCGGTGACATCGATCGTGACGCCGATGAACGTCAACGGATTGCCCTTGCTGTCGCGATCATGCACGCGGCCGCGCCCGAGCAGCCAGCGGCCGGTGTCGCCGACGCGGAACATGCCGTCGTACTCGTCGTCGGCCTTCATCGCCTGGCGTAGCTTGGAAAAAGTCGCGCCGCGATCGTCGATATGGATCGCTCCGAAGATCTCGCGGGCGCCGACGAAGCTGTCGGCCGGCAGTCCGAACATGCGTTTCATCGCGCTGTTACCGGCAATGACCCCGGAGCGGATATCCCACAACCAACTGCCGATGTTCGCTGCTTCGAGCGCCATTGCGTGGCGCTGCTCCTCGCGTGACAGCGCCGCCTCTTTCAGCGCGCGCCGGCGCGCTTCGTCCTTGATCTTGAAGAGGGACGCGGCCAGCCCGGCGAGCCGGCTCAGCTGGTCCATCAGTGCCTGTGGCACGTCGGCGCGCGGCTTGTCGTCGAGAACGCAGACCGTGCCGACGGCCTGCCCGTCGAGCATGATCGGCGCGCCGGCATAAAATCGCAGGAACGGCGGCCCTACGACCCGCGAACGTCGCATGAACCGCGGATCAGTCGACGCGTCGAGCACGACGAGACTGGCGTCGGCTTCGGCCGCCACTTGCACGCAGAAGGACTCCTCCGACGACGCCCGGCTCTCCGTGGTTCCGACGGCCGCCTTGAACCATTGCCATTCGCGGTCGATCAAGGTCACCAGCGCAATCGGCGCGTCGAACAGGCCGGCCGCAATTTCAACGATGCCGTCGAAGTCCCGATCCGGCACCGCCATGTCGGGCACGGTCGCGTGCAAGACGCTCAGACGTTCAGGCGCGTCGAGCAGCGTCATGACGGGCGGGTCTGTCCTTTCAGTCCTCATGCGCATTCGGTCTCAATTCCCAATCTGAGCGGCTTGGGGAGCCCTTGCAGGCTGCACCCGCATCTCGCTCGGTTCTGGGCATATCGACCCAAAATCGTCATGATTTGCGCTCTGCCTCCACCACCCGCCTGCCCCCTCGGGCACAGGCGTCAGTGAAAGCAGGACACCGCCGCTTTTGCAACGGTGTCCGGCTCGAAACTTTCCTCAGGAAACAAAGGCGCGCGACGTGATCGGGGCCGACGTCTCGTCGGGGCCGTAGTCGTTTTCGCCCTTCACCTGAAGAATGTCCTGCAAGCGCTGGCGCGCGCGGTTGACACGGCTCTTGATCGTTCCGAGCGCGCAGCCGCAGATTGTGGCCGCTTCCTCGTAGGAAAAGCCGGAAGCGCCCACGAGGATGATCGCTTCACGCTGGTCGGGCGGCAACATCTCCAGCGCCTTGCGGAAATCCTGCAGGTCCAGCGAGCCGTATTGTTCAGGATGATGGGCGAGAGACTCGGTGAAATGTCCGTCGCTGTCCTGAACTTCGCGTCCGCGCTTGCGCATCTGGCTGTAGAGTTCGTTGCGCAGGATGGTGAAGAGCCAGGCCTTCATGTTGGTGCCCATCTCGAAGTGGTCCTGCTTCGCCCAGGCCTTCATGATCGTGTCCTGAACCAGGTCGTCGGCACGGTCGTGACGGCCGATCAGCGACATGGCGAAGGCACGCAGACTCGGCAACGCGGCCAGCATCTCACGCTTGAAATCATTCTTTTCGGATGACATTCCGGTACTTACTCCCTGCCCTGCAGCGCCGATTGCTGCTCGGCCGCGTCGAGTTTTTCCAGAAGATCGAGAAAACGCGCGGGTATCGCCTCTTCCTGCACGGACTGATAGAGCGCCTTCAGCTTCGCTGCAATTTGCGCATTTGGATCTTCTGTCCATAAGGTCGTGCCGGTGGTCCGCCCTGCCCCTGTTTTATGTTTCATTTTCAAACTGTCGCCTTCAAGTGTCGAAATCGCCAAAACTGTCCATAGCCGCCATAACGCTGTTGAAAATTGAAATGTTCCCTCGCGGAACCTTTTTTTACGCGGAGCGTTTTCGCAACGTCACCGTAAAACGATTTTCGAGGGAGTTCCTCTATGACTTTGTCCACGCGGATCGCACCGCTCCTGCCGTATCTGCGCCGCTACTCACGCGCGCTAACCGGCTCGCAGACATCAGGCGACGCCTATGTTGCCGCCGTTCTCGAAGCGCTGATCGCCGACACGTCGATTTTCCCCGAAGCAAGCAATGATCGCGTTGGCCTGTTCCGCCTGTTCACCTCGCTCTTCGGATCCTCGTCCGTGCTCGTGCCTGAACCAGTATCTCCGTTTGCCTGGGAACAGCGCGCGTCGATCAATCTCGCAACCGTCTCGCCGCTTGCCCGCCAGGCATTCCTTCTGGTCTCGGTCGAAGGCTTCCGGCCGGAGGAAGCGGCCGAAGTTCTCGATGTCAGCATCGACAAGGTCGGCGGCCTGCTCGATCGCGCCTCGCAGGAAATCTCGCGCCAGGTCGCGACCGATATCATGATCATCGAGGACGAACCGCTGATCGCCATCGATATCGAGCAGATGGTCGAGAGCCTTGGCCATCGCGTCACCGGGATCGCCCGCACGCGCGACGAAGCGATCGCGCTCTACAAGAAGACACGGCCGAGCATGGTGCTTGCCGATATCCAGCTTGCCGATGGCAGCTCCGGCATCGACGCGGTCAACGACATCCTGAAGACGAGCGCCATTCCGGTGATCTTCATCACCGCCTTCCCGGAGCGGCTCCTGACCGGCGAACGGCCGGAACCGACCTTTCTGGTCACCAAGCCGTTCAACCCGGACATGGTCAAGGCGCTGATCAGCCAGGCTTTGTTCTTCAACGAATCCACCAAGGCGGCGGCCTGAGCGCGACTGCATGTTTCCCTCGACTGTAAGCGGTCGAGGGGGCATGCGCCGATCCAGATCTTGCAGCGGCCCGCGTCTTACGGCGCGTAGGCCGCTGCAGGTCGTTTCGGGAGTTGTTTGGCAAGATTGCCGGAACGTCCCGACGAGAACTCTCTGAGCTGACATCAGCAATTTCGTCACTGGACCTGCGCATTCACCGGCGGCTTCTGCCAATCTGCGCGTACCACCACACTTCGCCAGGTTTCTCGCAAAGGAAGCCCCTGAAAACACAACAGCCAGTGCCGAGGGAAGGCACTGGCTGGTATGTGCAACTCACTCGGGGAGTGTGAGTTGTAGGCCGGCGGTCTGCCTCCGGCGCCGCATTGGGGGCTATGCGCGCCACCGTCCGGTCAACAACAGAATGCGCGACATGGAAAAAGGTTCCATGACCCCGCAACAACCTTTTCGGCAGCAGCCGTCACGCCATCTTGTCGAGCTCGTCACGGTGGCGATAGAGCGCCAGGAAGCGGCGATAGTCGCGATCATAGGCGTCGCGAACCGCCGTGTTCGGCAGGCGCTCGTGCCCACCTGACGCCATTTCGGCGCCGGCCGCGGCGAGATCCGCGTGCATGCCGCCGGCAACCGCTGCCGCCATTGCCGTTCCGAGCAGGACGGCATCCGGCGCTTCCGGCGCCACAACCCGGCAGCCGGTAACGTCACAATAGAGTTCCATGAGCAGCGCATTGCGCACGTGGCCACCGGTGACGTGCAGTGTGTCGAGTTGGTAGCCGACCTCGCGCATCATCTCCAGGATATGGCGGATGCCGAGCGCGATCGCGACGCAGGTGCGCCAGTAGAGCCGGCAGAGCGCGTCGAAGGAGGAATCAAGCGGCAGGCCGCTGATGACGCCGAGGCCATGCGGATCGGCGAGCGGCGAGCGGTTGCCGTGGAAATCCGGCAAGACATGCAGGCGATCGGCAAAGGCCGCGCCCTGCTCGGCGCGCAGTTCCTGCACCCGGGCGATGATCCGGCCATGGGTTTCAGCGGTCGGTTCGAGACCGCCGCCATGGAGCCGCACGATATGGTCGAGCAGCGCGCCGGTCGCCGATTGCCCGCCCTCGATCAACCAGGCGCCGGGCAGCACCGCCTCGTAATAGGGGCCCCACATGCCGAAACCCGGCTTCATGTCCTTGGAAAAGGCGACGATGCAGCTCGACGTGCCGGCAATCAGGGCCAGCTGTTTTTCGAGCTTCTCCGGCTTGCCGATGAAGCCGCCGACGACGCCGAGCGCGCCGGCATAGGCATCGATCATGCCGGGGGCTACCTGGCAGGCCTCGTCGAGGCCAAGCTCGGCGGCGGCCGCAGCGTTCAGACGGCCGACAGAGCTTCCGATCGGCAGGGTCTCTTCCGGCAGCCCGCCGCGCTCAATGAGATCCTCGAGCCCAATCTTTGCGAGATAGTCCGGCTGCCAGCCGCGCTTCTCATGTGCCAGGTAATTCCACTTGGCCGTCAGCGTGCAGCGCGAACGCGCAGCACTGCCGGTCGCCCGCCAGGAAAGATAGTCGGCAAGATCGAAGAAGAAGCCAGCCTTCTGCCATTGCTGCGGCAGATTGCGCTTCAGCCACATGAGCTTCGGCATTTCCATTTCCGGCGACATCACGCGGCCGGAGAAATCGAGCACCGGATGGCCGGTCGCCGTGCAAAAATCCGCCTCGGCGAGCGCCCGGTGATCGAGCCAGACGATCGTGTCCCAGCGCGCCTCACCCTTGCGATTGACCGAAAGCGGCTTGCCCTCGCGGTCGCGCACCACCAGCGAGCAGGTGGCATCGAAGCCGATCGCTCCAATATCCTCCGCAGCGATCCCGGCCTTTTCCTTCGCCGCTTTGACAGCGCCGCAGACGGCGCGCCAGATATCTTCGGAATCGTGCTCGGCGTGGTTTTCTTCCGGCCGGTTCATGGCGATCGGCAGGTCGGCACGCGCAAGCAACCTGCCCTTGCCGTCAAAAATACCGGCGCGCGCACTGCCGGTACCGACATCGACCGCAACGACGAATTCACGCATCAAAGAAAGTCCCCGCCCCCAAGATCACGATGATTTAGGATCTGCCCGACCCAATCACAACCGCGATCGATTGTCATGAAGGAGAGCGGACGTGCGGGCGGAAAACCGCACACATGTTCCTCGTCCCGCTCCCGTTTCGTCCCTGCTGCTATCGGCCGACAAACTGTAGCAATTCGCCCATGTCGTCAAACAGCGCGTCGGGACTGAGAGCGGCAAGACTCTGCCGGTGCTTGTCGGTGCGCGCGTGGCTGCCGCCGGCAAAGGCAAAGACCCGCATGCCCGCCGCCTTCGCCGCTTCGATGCCGGCCGGACTGTCCTCGACGACGACGCAGTCGTGGGGATCGAAGCCCATCTGGCGGCTCGCGTGGAGAAAGAGATCCGGTGCCGGCTTGCCGTGTTTCACCATGGTGGCGGAGAAGATGTTGGGCTCGAAGAGGTCGATGAGCCCCGTGACGGTCAGCGACAGGCGGATGCGCTCGGGCTGGCTGGAAGAGGCGACGCAACAGGCGCCCTTCAGGCCTTCAACGGCGCCCCGGATGCCGGCGATCGGCTGGAGTTCGGTGCGGAAACGGTCGTAAAGCCGGAGGCGCATGCCTTCGAGAAACGCATCGTCGGTGGCAAGCCCGTATTCGTCGTGCAGGATCGCCGACATGCTCTTGAGGCTGCGTCCGAGAAAGCGTTCGGTCGCCTCCTCGGTGGTCATCGAGACGCCGGCGGCCGAGAGCACGTCCACCAGCACCTCCAGCGAGATCGGCTCGCTGTCGACGAGTACCCCGTCGCAGTCGAAGATCACCAGCCCGGACGCCGCATCCGCCATCGCATTTTATCCCTCAAGCTTGCCGTCCAGATAAAGCTGGAGCGTAGCGCGCGTACCCTTTTCCCAGAGGGTTTTCAATGCATCGGCGAAACGACGTCGGAAGAGATCGGAGCGAGCGACGTCGCCGAAGATGTCGCCGAGCGCCAGGAAGGCCATGGGATCGTCCTTGGCGGCAAGCGCTGCCTTGTTCAGCCGGTCGGCGCTCTGGTCGTTGAAGGCGATCGTCTTGCCGCTGTCCGACGTGCCGGCAAAGTATCGGCACCAGAGCGCTGAAACGAGCGATAGCCCGACGACATCCTCGCCGCGCGCCAGCCGATCGGCCGTCGAAGGCAGGATGAACTTCGGCTGCCGGTTGGAGCCGTCCTGGGCCAGCCGCGGGATGGTGTCGCCGATCTTCGGATTGGAAAAGCGCGTCTCGATCAGCTTGTAATAATCGCCGAGATCGGTGTTCGGCACCGGCGGAATGACCGGGATGATCTCGTCATGCTCCAGCTTGGCAAGGAAGGCGCGGATCAGCGGCTCCTCCATCGCCTCGTGGACAAAATGAATGTCGAGCAAGGCGGCGGGATAGGCGATCGCCGCATGGCCGCCATTGAGAATGCGGATCTTCATGTGCTCATAGGGCGCCACGTCAGGCACGAACTGGACGCCGACCTTCTCCAGGGCCGGGCGACCGAGTGGGAAGTGATCTTCGAGCACCCACTGCTTGAATTCCTCGCAGAACACCGGCCAGGCATCCTCGATGCCGTAGTCGTCGGCGACGATGCCGATCTCGCGCGCACCGGTTGCCGGCGTGATCCGGTCGACCATGCCGTTCGGGAAGGCGACATTGGCGTCGATCCAGTCGGCAAAGGCGGGATCATGGAGACGGGCCAGCCCCGAAACCGCCGCATGGGTAACCTCGCCGTTGCCCGGGATGTTGTCGCAGGACATCACGGTGAACGGCGGCACGTTTTTGCCGCGGCGCGCCTTCAGCCCGGCAACGATCAGCCCGAACACCGTCTTCGGAGCCGCCGGGTTCTGCGCATCGGCAACGATATCGGGGTGGGTCGGGTTGAACACACCCGAGGCCGGATCGATGAAATAGCCGCCTTCAGTGATGGTCAGCGAGACGATGCGGATCGAGGGATCGGCGAGCCTGGCAACGATCCCGGCGACGTCGCCCGGTTCCAGATAGTCAATCATTGCGCCTGTGACATGGGCGCCTGTGCGGTTGTTGTCCTGCTCGACGACGGTCGTCAGGAAATCCTGCGCCGCGAGCTTGGCCCGCATCGTTGCGTCGGAGGGAAGGACGCCGGCACCGATGATCGCCCAGTCCCTGTCGTGGCCGGCGTTGAAGAGATCGTCGAGATAGACGGCCTGGTGCGCCCGGTGGAAGTTGCCGACGCCGAAATGCACGATGCCCGCCGTCAGTTGCGACCGATCGTAGGCAGGCACGCCGGCTTTGGCCTTGATCGTGTCGAGGGCGGCAATTGAGAGTTTGGTCGTCATGATCCCGTATCCTTTCGAGGCTTCACCGACTGGCGCCGGTTCAGCTCATCCAATTGCCGCCATCGACGTTGTAGGTCTGCGAGACGACGTAGTCGCTCTCGGCTGACGCGAGGAAGATCGCCATGCCCGTCAGGTCCTCTGCCGTTCCCATCCGGCCGAAGGGCACCTCGGCGCCAACGAGCTTCTTCTTTTCGCCGCGCGGGCGGTTCTCGTATTTGGCAAACAGCGCATCGACGCCGTCCCAGTGTTCGCCATCGACCACGCCGGGCGCGATCGCGTTGACGTTGATGCCGTGCTTGATGAGGCCGAGGCCGGCCGACTGGGTGAGACTGATGACCGCCGCCTTGGTGGCGCAATAGACGGCGACCAGCGCCTCGCCGCGCCTGCCTGCCTGGCTTGCCATGTTGATGATCTTGCCGCCCCTGCCCTGATCTATCATCTGCCTGGCTGCGGCCTGCATCGTGAACAGCGTGCCCGATACGTTGATCGCAAACAGCCGGTCGTAGCTCTGACGGCTGATCTCGACGATCGGCGCAAGGTCGAAGAGCGCGGCATTGTTGACGAGGATGTCGAGCCCACCCGCTTGCCGGACGACGGCGGCGATCGCCTCGTCGATCGACGCCTGTTGGGTCACGTCCATCTCCACCGCATAGGCGCCGGCGCCGATCTCGGACGCTGTCTCACGCGCCCGCTCGATGTTGATGTCGGCGATTGCGACCGTGGCGCCCTCGCGGATATAGGCCTCCGCGAAGGCACGACCGATCCCTCGCGCAGATCCGGTGATCAGCGCGCTCTTCCCGTCGAGCCTCTTCATCGAACCGCCAGCCCCTTTTCGTCGAACCTGTGGACGCGCTGCGGATCGGGCGTCAGGAAGACCCGGTCACCATGGGTCACGGCGAAATCGCCGCTGACCCGCGCCGTCACCGTGCCGACATTGTCGACATTGACGTGCAGGAAGGTGTCGGAGCCGAGATGCTCGGCAACACCGACCGTGCCCTGCCAGGTTCCGCTTTCCTTCGAAAGCGCCAGATGTTCAGGCCGAATGCCCATCGTGTGCGCCTGATAGGCGGAAGCCGCCGCACCGCTGACGATGTTCATGCGCGGCGAGCCGATGAAGCCGGCGACGAACAGGTTGTCCGGCTTGTGGTAGAGGTCGAGCGGCGAGCCGACCTGCTCGATGCGACCACGATTGAGCACCACGATCTTGTCGGCCATGGTCATCGCCTCCACCTGGTCGTGGGTGACGTAGATCATCGTCGTCTTCAGGTCCTGGTGCAGTTGGCTGATTTCAAGCCGCATGTTGACGCGCAGCGCCGCGTCGAGGTTCGACAGCGGCTCGTCGAACAGGAACGCCTTCGGCTGGCGCACGATCGCTCGGCCGATCGCGACGCGCTGACGCTGGCCGCCCGAAAGCTGACGCGGCTTGCGGTCGAGATAGTCGGTGAGGTTCAACACGCGGGCTGCATCCGACACCTTCTTGTCGATGACGGCCTTGTCCTCGCCCGCCATTTTCAGGGGAAAGGCGATGTTGGAACGCACGCTCATATGCGGATAGAGCGCATAGGACTGGAACACCATCGACAGGCCGCGCTGTGCCGGTGGCAGTTCGGTGGCGTTCTTGCCGTCGATGACGATGTCGCCGTCACTGACGTCTTCGAGGCCGGCAATCAGCCGGAGCAGCGTCGATTTCCCGCAACCGGACGGTCCGACGAAGACGACGAACTCGCCATTGTTGATGTCGAGGTCGATCGAGGGGATGACGGCATGGGCGCCGAAGACCTTCGAAACCTTGCTGAGTGTAATGCTTCCCATTGTCGTATCCCTTATTTGACCGCGCCGAAGGTGAGGCCGCGCACGAGCTGCTTCTGCGAGAACCAGCCGAGTATGAGGATGGGGGCGATCGCCATGGTCGAGGCGGCCGAGAGCTTGGCGTAGAACAGGCCTTCGGGGCTCGAATAGGAGGCGATGAAGGCCGTCAGCGGTGCGGCTTTGGCGGCGCTGAGGTTCAGCGTCCAGAACGCTTCGTTCCAGGCGAGGATGATGTTCAGGAGCAGCGTCGAGGCGATGCCGGGGATCGCCATCGGCGTCAGCACATAGATGATCTCCTTGGAAAGCGACGCGCCGTCCATGCGCGCGGCCTCCAGGATCTCGCCGGGGATTTCCTTGAAGTAGGTGTAGAGCATCCAGATGATGATCGGCAGGTTGATCAGCGTCAGCACGATGACGAGACCGGTGCGGGTATCGAGCAGCCCGGTGTTGCGGAACAACAGATACATCGGCACCAGCACGCCGACCGACGGCATCATCTTGGTGGAGAGCATCCACATCAGCACGTCCTTGGTGCGCTTGGTCGGCGAAAAGGCCATCGCCCAGGCGGACGGAATGGCGATGATCAGCCCGATCAAGGTCGAACCGAAGGAGACGACGACCGAGTTCATGAAGTGCAGGAAGTAGTTCGAGCGGCTCTGCACCTCGTGATAGTTCTCCGTCGTCCAGTCGAAGAAGAACAGCGACGGCGGCGATGCGATCGCCTCGGCCTCGGTCTTGAAGCTCGTCAGGAACGTCCAGAGGATCGGGAAGAAGATGAGGATGCCGATCGTCCAGGCGACGACGGTGACGACGATCTTTCTTTGGGTGGAGACGTTGCGTGCCATGGTTCTCAAGCCTCCAGCGTCTTGCCGATCATGCGCATCAGGAAGAATGCGACGATGTTGGCAAGGATGACCGCGATGATGCCGCCGGCCGAAGCACCGCCCACGTCGAACTGCAGCAGGGCCTGCGCATAGACGAGGAAGGTCAGGTTGGTGCTCTGCGTGCCCGGGCCGCCATTGGTGGTGACCAGAATTTCGGCAAAGACCGAGAGCAGGAAGATCGTCTGAATGAGGATGACGACGGTGATCGCGCGAGAAAGATGCGGCAACACCAGGTAGATGAAGCGGCTCAAGGCGCCGGCGCCGTCCATCTGCGCGGCTTCCTTCTGCTCCTCGTCGAGCGATTGCAGCGCGGTCAGAAGGATCAGTGTCGCGAACGGCAGCCACTGCCAGGCGACGATCAGGATCACCGACATCAGGGGCGCATTGGCGAGAAAGTCGAAAGGCTGCAGCCCGAAGAGCTTGGCGATCCAGGCAAAGAGCCCATTGACCGGGTTCATGAACATGTTCTTCCAGACGAGTGCCGCGACCGTCGGCATGATCAGGAACGGCGCGATGACCAGAATGCGCACGATCCCCTGCCCGAACATCGGCTGGTCCAGCAGAAGCGCCAGCGCGATGCCGCCGATGACAGTGATGAACAACACGCCGAGCACGATCGCCAGCGTGTTGAAGAGCGCCTGGAAGAAAGCGGGATCGGTCAGGAAGTAGCTGTAGTTGGAAAAGCCCGCGAACTCCTCCATCCCCGGCATCAGAAGATTGTAGCGCAGGAACGAGAAGTAGATCGTCATGGCCAGCGGAACGATCATCCAGGCCAGAAGCAGAAGCACCGAAGGCGCAATCATCAGACGCGCGGCGGAGCGGGTGTGCAAGGTCGCCATGGCGTCCCCCCAAATGACGGAATTCAACGCTGTTTCGAGATCGGGTCGGGCGGCGCGTTTTTCCGCGCGAGCCCTGCGGCTACCTTCGGGATTTACCGGGGCGCCAGCCATTTGCGGCCAGCACCCCGGGCCCTTGGGAGCCTTACTTGATGTAACCGGCCTTGGTCATTTCGCGTTCGGTCAGCTTCTGGGCGCTGGCAAGCGCGTCGTCGACGCTCATCTGGCCGGCAAGAGCCGCCGAGAACTGCTGGCCGACCGCCGTGCCGAGACCCTGGAATTCCGGGATCGCCACGAACTGCACGCCGACATAGGGAACCGGCTTGACCGCCGGGTTCTTCGGGTCGGCCGCGTTGATCGAGTCGAGCGTCATCTTCGCGAAGGGTGCTGCCTTCTGGTACTCGGGGTTGGCGTAGAGCGAGGTGCGCGTGCCCGGAGGAACGTTCGCCCAGCCTTCCTTGTCTGCCACGAGCTTCAGATAGTCCTTGCCGGTTGCCCAGGAGATGAACTTCTCGGCCGAGGCGACCTTCTGTGAGCCCGCGGGGATCGCAAGGTTCCAGGCCCAGAGCCAGTTGCCGCGTTTGCCGAGGCCGGTGTCCGGCGCGAGCGCGAAGCCGACCTTATCGGCAACGGTCGATTCCTTCGGGTTGGTGACGAAGGAAGCGGCCACGGTCGCGTCGATCCACATGCCGCACTTGCCGGTCTGGAACAGCGACAGGTTCTCGTTGAAGCCGTTGGAGGATGCGCCGGGCGGTCCGGCGTCGTTCATCAGCTTGACGTAGAAGTCGAGCGCGTTCTTCCATTCGGGCTGGTCGAACTGCGGCTTCCAGTTCTCGTCGAACCAGCGGGCGCCAAAGGCGTTCGCGGTCGCCGTCAGGAAGGCCATGTTCTCGCCCCAGCCGGCCTTGCCGCGCAGGCAGATGCCGTAGACTTCGGCGTTCTTGTCTGTGATCTTACGTGCCGCGTCGGCGATGAAGTCCCAGGTCGGCGCGTCGGGCATGGTCAGCCCGGCCTTCTCGAACAGGTCCTTGCGGTACATCACCATCGAGCTTTCGCCGTAGAAAGGTGCCGCATAGAGCTTGCCGTCGATGGTGAGGCCGGAGCGGATCGCCGGCAAGAGGTCGTCGACATCGTAGTCGGCGCCGAGATTGTCGAGCGGCAGCAGCCAGCCCTGCTTCGCCCAGATCGGCACTTCATAGGTGCCGATCGTCATGATGTCGTACTGGCCGCCCTTGGTGGCGATATCGGTCGTCACGCGCTGGCGCAGCACGTTTTCCTCAAGCGTTACCCACTCGAGCTGAATGTCCGGATTCTTGGACGTGAAATCTTCCGTCAGCTTCTGCATCCGGATCATGTCGCCGTTGTTCACGGTCGCGATCGTCAGGGTTTCTGCTTGGGCCAGACCCGACAGTGCGACTGCCGAGCACGTGCCCAGCAGGAAAGTTCTCAAGTTCATTGACTTCCTCCCAGAAGAAATTGAGCATTTGCCTCGCTCATGGGCAATTACTCACTTCTCATGACGAATTGTCAATGCGCATTCGTTGCTGCGGCGCACACAGAAACATTAGAAGATTGTTTTGATTGCCGATTTTTTCGTTTCGCAAATGCGAAAGGCCGGCGCTGGGGCCGGCCTTTTCAATCGTTTCGCATAACGATCATGCGTTGAGCAGATAGCTCGCCGTCGCCTCATCGGTGATAAGGCCGTTGATAATGCCGCCCTTTACGGCCGCCCGCAGCGCCTCATACTTGCGCTGCCCCTTGGCAAGTCCGATTACAGACGCCCGGTCGCGCGGCGGCAAGGGAACGGAGGCGACGCGCTCGTTGAAGCTGCCCGAGAGCAACGCGCCATCATGATCGAACATCCAGCCACAGATCTCGCCCGCGGCACCCGCCTTGGTCAGACCGGCCATCTCGTCCTGGGCGAGGAACCCGTCCTGGCAGAGCGGCGCGTCCGGGCCGAGCTCGCCGACGCCGACGAAGGCGACATTGGCTTCGGCGCCTAGCTTCAGAGCCACCTGCACCAGGCTCTGGCTGTGCAGCACCTCCCGCTCCTCGGCCGAAGCGGCGAGCACCGGCAGCGGCATCGGAAAATGCCGGGCCTTGACCGCATCGGCCATGCTGAAGATGACGTTGTAATAGGCGGCCGAACCATCAAGGCCGATATTGCCCGTGAGCGACACGATGCGGTGCTGCGGACATTCCATCGGCGGCAACTGATCGACCGCCGCTTTCAGCGTGCGCCCGGTACCGATCGCCAGCACCTGCGGCTCGGACGATTTCAGCCAGCGCTCGATCTCGGCGGCCCCGGCTTCCGCGATGCCAACGGTCGTCGAGGTCGAACCGGGATCGCTCGGCACCACCTCCACATGTTTCAGTCCGTATTTGTCGCGAAGACCTGCGGCCGCCTCGAGGCAGGCGGCAATCGGATGGTCGAGCCGAACCTTGATCAGCCGCTCGGACATGGCGAGCGAAACCAATCGCTGCGCCGACTGGCGCGAGATTCCCATGACGGTGGCGATCTCATCCTGGGTGCGGCCAGCGACATAGTATAGCCAGCCTGCCCGGGCAGCATCGTCAAGCCTGTTGTTCGCCTCGCCCCTGCGTGCCATCGCTGTTCTCCATCCCCCCCGATCACGATACTTTTGGATCCTGTCGATCCAAAAGTATCGTGATCGATCTTCATAAGCAGAGCGGGGTGCGGGCGGAAAACCGCGCACACTTTTCCTCACCCCGCTCTGATCTGCTGCCACTATTGCCCCGCCCTGTCAAACATCGGCCAAGAACAAGGGCTTGGCAGGTCTGCCGCAAGGCCCGGGATCACAAGGCTTTTCGGCCGTTTCGACCTTAAATTTTTACCGTTTGATAAAAAAATAAAGCGTGTTACCGTTCCATCATCCTGAGAAAACATTGGGAGCCAAAAATGGGAACGACACAATCTGGGATCCTCGGCGGCCGCCTGCCGCTCGGGGAGTACGAGAGCAATTTCTCCGACCTGCATCCACCGCTCGACAAGCACGAGGCCCTCGTCGCTTCCGACCGCTGTTATTTCTGTCATGACGCGCCGTGCATGACGGCCTGTCCCACCTCCATCGATATCCCGCTGTTCATTCGGCAGATATCGACCGGAAACCCGATCGGATCGGCCAAGACGATCTTCGATCAGAACATCCTGGGCGGCATGTGCGCCCGCGTCTGTCCCACCGAAACGCTGTGCGAACAGGCTTGCGTTCGCAACACCGCCGAGGAGCGCCCGGTCGAGATCGGCCGCCTGCAGCGCTATGCGACCGACGTGGCGATGAAAGAGAACAAGCAGTTCTACACCCGTGCTGAAACCTCCGGCCGCAAGATCGCCGTCGTCGGCGCCGGCCCGGCCGGCCTTGCTGCTGCCCATCGGTTGGCCGTCAAGGGCCACGACGTCGTGATCTACGATGCCCGGCCGAAGTCCGGCGGCCTCAATGAGTACGGCATTGCCGCCTACAAGTCGGTCGACGACTTCGCGCAGAAGGAAGTCGACTACGTGCTGGCGATCGGCGGCATCGAAGTGCGCCAGGGCCAGGCGCTCGGCCGCGATTTCACCCTCGCCGACCTCTCGGAACAGTATGACGCCGTCTTCCTCGGCCTCGGCCTTGCGGGCGTGAACGCGCTGCGTCTCGAAGGCGAAAGTGCCGAAGGCGTTGACGATGCCGTCGACTTCATCGCCGCCCTTCGCCAGTCGAAGACCAAGGCCGATATCCCGGTCGGCCGTCGCGTCGTCGTCCTCGGTGGCGGCATGACCGCAATCGATGCGGCCGTGCAGGCAAAGCTGCTCGGCGCGGAAGAAGTGACGATCTGTTATCGCCGCGGCAAGGAGCACATGAACGCCTCCGAGTTCGAGCAGGACCTGGCGGCCTCCAAGGGCGTCACCATCCGCCACTGGCTGCAGCCGAAGCGCATCGCCGAGAAGGACGGCAAGGTCGCCGGCATCGAGCTGGAATACACCACGCTCGAAGACGGAAAGCTGACGGCGACCGGCGAAACCGGTATCATTGCCGCCGACCAGATCTTCAAGGCGATCGGCCAGAGCTTCCTCGGAGCAGGCCTCGGCGCGCTGCAACTCGAAGGCGGCCGCATTGTTGCCGACGCCGAAGGGCGCACGTCGCTGCCCAACGTCTGGGCCGGCGGCGACTGCGTGCTCGGCGGTGAAGACCTCACGGTCTCGGCCGTCGCCATGGGCCGCGACGCGGCTGAATCGATCAATCGGGCCTTCGCCGCGGCAGCGCCGCGCGCGAGCGCAGTTGCCTAAGGGATCGGGAGGAGAAACCAATGGCTGATCTTCGCAATAATTTTGTCGGCATCAAATCCCCGAACCCGTTCTGGCTGGCATCCGCCCCACCGACGGACAAAGCTTACAACGTCGAGCGCGCATTCAAGGCGGGCTGGGGCGGCGTCGTCTGGAAGACGCTCGGCGAGGAAGGCCCGCCGGTCGTCAACGTCAACGGCCCGCGCTACGGCGCGATCTGGGGCGCCGACCGCCGGCTGCTCGGGCTGAACAACATCGAGCTCATCACCGACCGCGACCTCTATGTGAACCTGCGCGAAATGAAGCAGGTGAAGATGAACTGGCCGGATCGCGCCCTGATCGCCTCGATCATGGTGCCCTGCGAGGAAGAGGCGTGGAAGGCGATCCTGCCGCTGGTCGAGGAAACCGGCGCCGACGGCATCGAACTCAACTTCGGCTGTCCGCACGGCATGTCTGAACGTGGCATGGGTGCTGCGGTCGGCCAGGTGCCGGAATACATCGAGATGGTCGTGCGCTGGTGCAAGCAGTACACGCGCATGCCTGTCATCACCAAATTGACGCCCAATATCACCGACATCCGCAAGCCCGCCCGCGCCGCCAAGGCCGGCGGCACCGACGCGGTGTCGTTGATCAACACGATCAATTCGATCGTCTCGGTCGACCTCGACAACTTCGCCCCCAACCCGACGGTCGGCGGCAAGGGCACCCACGGCGGCTATTGCGGCCCGGCGGTGAAGCCGATCGCGCTCAATATGGTCGCCGAGATCGCTCGCGATCCGGAAACCTACGGCCTGCCGATCTCCGGCATCGGCGGCATCACCACCTGGCGCGACGCGGCCGAGTTCCTGGCACTTGGCGCCGGCAACGTCCAGGTCTGCACCGCAGCCATGACCTATGGCTTCAAGATCGTCCAGGAAATGATCTCGGGCCTCTCCGACTGGATGGACGCCAAGGGTCACCGCAACCTCGATGATATCACCGGACGCGCGGTACCGAACGTTACCGACTGGCAGTATCTGAACCTCAACTACATCGCCAAGGCGAAGATCGACCAGGATGCCTGCATCAAGTGCGGTCGCTGCCACATCGCCTGCGAGGATACCTCACACCAGGCGATCACGCAGTTCGTCAACGGCGTACGTCACTTCGAGGTAATGGAAGACGAGTGCGTTGGCTGCAATCTCTGCGTCAACGTCTGTCCCGTCGAAAACTGCATCACCATGGAAGAGCTGCCGGCCGGCACGCTCGACCAGCGCACCGGCAAGCCGGTCGATCCAAACTACGCCAACTGGACGACCCATCCGAACAACCCGATGGCCCGCCAGGCCGCTGAGTAGCGGATCTCGTCACTTCATCGAAACGCCGCCGGACCACAAATCCGGCGGCGTTTTCTCATGTGCCCTCAGAACTCGATGACGACCTTGCCGAACGGGCCGCGGTCGAGATGCGCCAGAGCCTCGCGGAACTGTTCGAACGAATAGCGCGCATCGATGACTGGCTTGATCGCGGTCCGGTCGATCGCCACGGTGAAATCCTCGAGTGCCCGGCGATGGGCAACGCCAATGCCCTGGATGACCGGCGATTTCAGCAGGACCGGCGTGACTGGTGCCGAGATCTCCGCGCCTTCGAACACCCCGATCACCGATATCCGCCCTTGCACGGCAACCGCCTGCAGCGACTTGCCGAGATTGGCGCCGCCCGCCATCTCCAGAATATGATCGGCGCCGTGATCGCCGGTAATCTCAAGAACCCGCTCCGCCCAGTCCTCAGATACACGGTCGATCCCGTGATCGGCGCCAAGCGCCAACGCACGCTCCAGCTTGTCCTTGCTGGCCGACGTGACGATGACCTCGGCGCCATGCGCCTTGGCGATCTGCAACCCGAACAGCGACACGCCGCCGGTCCCCTGCACGACCACGCGGTCGCCGGCCTTGGGATGCCCCTTCTCGACCAGGGCGAACCAGGCCGTCACCCCGGCACAGGGCAAGGTGCTCGCCTCGCCATCGTCCAGGCTCTCGGGTGCTGCTACGAACCAGTCCTCGGGGAAAGCGACATATTGCGACGCGACACCCGGGTTCAGGCCGCCAAGGGCAAACGACGTTGGATGACGAGCCGTTCCCGGCTTTTGACCGTCGATCCAGGTCGGATCGAAAACGGAGATGACCCGATCGCCGGGCTGGAAGCGCGTCACGCCGCGGCCGACCGCTTCCACCACCCCTGCCATGTCGGAGCCCGGCACGAAGGGGAAGGAAAGCGGCATGCCCATGCCGTTTTCCAAGACCAGCTTGTCGCGAAAATTGAGCGACACGGCCGTCGTGCGAACCAGCACCTCACCTGGGCCCGGCTCCGGAACACGGCGCTCGGTAATTTTGAGGTTTTCGGCTCCAAGCGCGTCGATCGTCCATTCCTTCATCAGTCTTGCCATAGTCCGTTCCTTTCACTGCATTGATCTGATGGAGGAAGCATAGCGTTGAATTTATCTCTCCAGTTGCGATAAGAATTCGCCATATTGGTTCTTAAAAGGAGACAATCTTGGAGCGGTTGGGAGGCATTTCGATCTTCGTCGAGGCGGTCGAAGCTGGCGGATTTTCAGCGGCGGCCGAACGGCTGAACCTCTCGCGCTCCGCTGTCGGCAAGACGATTGCCAAGCTCGAACAAAGACTTGGCGTCCGGCTCTTCCATCGCACGACCCGCACGCAGAGCCTGACGGCCGAAGGCCAGCTCTATTATGAAAGTTGTCTCAGAGCCGTTGGTGAGATTCGTGCCGGCGAGGCACTGCTGGAATCGGGCAAGCAGGAGATCAGAGGTCGGCTGCGCATGTCCCTGCCCGTGGTTTTCGGACGGCAATGCGTCATGCCGCTCTTGTCGGAACTGCTGGGTCAGCACCCGCTCCTGGAACTCGACGTCAATTTCAGCGACCGCAGGGTCGATCTTGTCGAGGATGGCTTCGATCTCGCCATTCGCACAGGTCCACTGCCCGATGAACCCGATGTGATGGCGCGCAAGGTTGCCGACCAGCCCATGACGGTCTGCGCCTCCCCCGCCTACCTGCAGCGGCACGGCACGCCGCGCAGCATCGATGACCTTCTTCACCATCAGGCGATCCTCTATCGGCGCAGCAGCGATGCGCTTTCCTGGTCCTTCCCGGTCAAGGGAGCGGTACCCCGGCAGGTGACGCCGCCGGCACGGCTGAAACTGGACGACCTGACCTCGATCGCCGATGCGGCGGCAGACGGCTTCGGCCTTGCATGGCTGCCGTGCTGGCTGGTGCGCAGCCACATCGACTCAGGACGGCTCGTCCGCATTCTTACCGATGTGCCCGCCCTCTCCTTCGCAGCCCATGTCGTGTGGCCGCGCACGCAATACATGCCGCCGAAATTGCGGCTGATGATCGACACGCTGGCCGATCGACTGGCCCCCATGATGCAATGATCCGCGGAGCATTCCTGCTTCCGAAGGCGGCGGCGTGCGGATAATGGTCGGCTTTGGCGGCCGCTTCGCCCGGCTCTGCGGATCCCGCCCGCACCCGAGCGCGTTCCTGCGGCCGGATTCGGATGAATAGCGTGCTGCGCCGATAACGAACAGGACACGAAAACGAAACAGATTGTGTAAAAATGGTAAGTTGTCGGCTCGTACGATCTGGATAATAAGGGAGTACTCATACGGGGTGCGTCGCGGGCTCGATCAGGGCCGCAACGCGATCTCCAAAGGTTTTGACACTGCAGCCGGACGACGCTCCGGCAGAGCCGGACTTGTTGCTTGACGATCATTTCGGCCAACCGACGCAAGCGAATGCACCTCGTCTCCGGGGCCATACTCGGTACGTTCGTTCTGGCGCATTTCTTCAACCACTCGCTCGGCCTGATCTCCGTCGAAGCGATGGAAACCGCCCGCAAAGGCTTCAATCTCATCTGGCACAGCCTGCCCGGCACAGTGCTGCTCTACGGCGCCCTGCTGCTGCATTTCGCCATGGCGCTCGAAAGCATCTATCGTCGGCAGACGCTCAGAATGCCGGCGCGCGAGGCGCTGAAGATCGTCTTCGGCCTCAGCCTGCCTTTCCTTTTGATCGGCCACGTGACGGCCGCACGCGTCGAGCCACTTCTTACCGGGGTCGACGCGGATTATCCGGACATGCTCCGCATGCTCTGGTCGAATTCCGTCAATGCCACGAGACAATCGCTCGCCCTGCTGCTCGTCTGGGGCCACGGCTGCCTCGGGGCCTGGTTCTGGATGCGCGGCCGAGCCTGGTTCCCGCGCTACGAAATCCTGCTCTACACAGTCGCGATCCTCGTGCCGATCTTCGCGCTGCTCGGCTTCGTCAGCGGCGCCCGCTCGATCGAGGACGGTTACGCCGAACATGGCGGCTACGGCGACCGTTCCTATTCGAAGCCTCCGTTCGACCTCACGCTTCTCGAGGATATTCGGCTCGGCCTCTATTTCGGCTTCGGCGGCCTGATCGCCGGCACGTTCCTGCTGCGGGCCATGCCGAAGGGCGGGCGCATTCGCGTGCGCTATCCCGACGGTCGGGTGGCCACCGTCAATCTCGGCTTCAGCGTGCTCGAGGCGAGTAGGGCCGCGGGCATCGCCCACGTCTCGGTCTGCGGCGGCCGTGGCCGATGCTCGACCTGCCGGGTGCGCATCATCCAGGGGCTTGAAGACCAGCCGCCACCCGAGGATGCGGAGCTCGCGACACTCACCCGGATCGGCGCACCCGACAATGTCCGCCTCGCCTGCCAGTTTCGCCCTGTCCACAACGTCACCGTCGTGCCGATCCTCGACAGCGACAGCCTCGGCATCAAGAAGCAGATCGGCCGCGAGGGCGGCGAAGGTCGCGAACGGCGCATCGCCGTGCTCTTCTGCGACCTGCGCGGCTTCACCAGCATTGCCGAACACAAGCTGCCTTTCGACACCGTGTTCCTGCTCAACCGCTACTTCGAGATGGTGGGCGAAGCGGTCGAGGATTCCGGCGGCGTCATCGACAAGTTCATCGGTGACGGCGCATTGGCGATCTTCGGGCTGAAGAGCACCTACACGGAGGCCTGCCGGCAGTCGCTTGCCGCCGCCGTGCGCATATCCAAGGGCCTCGAGACGCTGAACCAGACCTTCCGCGGCGAACTCGACGAGCCGCTGCGCATCGCCATGGGCCTGCACGCCGGCCCGGCGATCATCGGCGAGATCGGCTACGGCCAGGCCACATCGCTGACGGCGGTCGGCGATACGATTAACACGGCGAGCCGTCTGGAAGGCCTCGCCAAGGAACACGACGTACAATTGGCCGTCTCGGCCGAGCTCGTCAACCGCGCGGGCCTGGTGATCGAAGGGCATGAGCGGCTGGACATCGGCCTGCGCGGCCGGCAGGCGACGCTCGAAACCTGGATCGTCGGGGATGCCGCCGGTATCTCCACGGCCTTGCAACCTGCACCGTCGAACGCGTAGTGCAACCCCTTGAAAGCGTGAAACAGTTTCCACGCCCGAAGTTGCATACCTTCAAGGCTTTGGATCTTTTCACGGTTTCAATGAAGCGCTGAAATGATCTAGTAGTGGAGATCCTTCCCGCCCTCGCCGCCGATCCAATCCGGAAGCCCGCATGAAACAGGACGTCTCCCCGAAAACCGCGCACCAGGTTCATGCGAAGGGCGCCGAGAAGCTGAAGGCGCATCTGGCGATGATGACCTTCGCCGTCCTGATCGCCGGCTCCTTTTCCTTCGGCGGCCTTGCCACCCAACATATGGGCGCCGGGCCGCTGACGCTCTGGCGCTATCTTTTGACCGTCGTCGTCCTTGGCCTGCTCACCTTCGGCTATGCGCGCGTTCCCTTTCGCTTTCCCAAGCAAGCGTGGCGCTTCGTAATCCTCGGCGGGTTGATCGCCGTCTACATGCTGACGATGTTCAAGGCGCTGGAGTTCACCAGCCCTGTTTCAACAGGCGCGGTCTTCACGCTGATGCCGCTCTTGAGCGCCGGCTTCGCGTTTGTGTTGCTCGGTCAGCATACGCGCCCGGGCGTGCTCGCCGGGCTCATCATCGCTGCCCTTGGCGCCGTCTGGGTGATCTTTCGCGCCGATGTCGGCGCGATCCTTGCCTTCGACGTCGGCCAGGGCGAATTGATCTTCTTCGTCGGCGTCGTCTGCCACGCGGTCTATGTGCCGCTGATCCGCAAGTTCGGCCGAGAGGAAAGTCCATTCGCCTTCGGCTTCTGGGTGGCTGTCTTCACCGTTCCCTGGCTGCTGGTACCGGGCGCGGCCGGTCTCGTCAGGGCCGATTTCGCCAGCCTGCCACCGGTCGTCTGGCTCGCCGTCCTCTATCTGGCCGTTGTGACCACGGCGATCACCTTCCTGCTCCTGCAATACGCCTCGATGCGGCTACCCGCATCGAAAGTGCTTGGCTACGGCTATCTGACGCCGAGCTTCATCATCCTGCTCGAAGGTCTGCTCGGTCATGGCTGGACCAGCCTGCCGGTGCTTGCCGGCGCGCTGACCACGGCCTGCGGCCTGCTGCTGATGGCGCTGCTGCCAGATTGAAATGCGGCTCAAGCCGCCGGCTGCTCGCTCACCTGCAGCCCGTCGACGAAGAGCCGTTCGAGGAAGCGTGCCGCATCCTCGAAGCGCCCGTCCCCGGCGTTTCCCTGGCCGAGCACGGCGCGCACCTGCACGTCGAAGTCGGCGTAGTGCTGGGTGGTGGACCAGATCGCGAAGATCAGGTGATAGGGATCGCATTTGGCGATCTTGCCGGCCTTGGCCCAGGCCCGGATTACCTCGGCCTTCTCGTCGACCAGCGACTTCAAGGGCCCCTTGAGCTCGTCCTCGATATGCGGCGCGCCCTGCAGCACCTCGTTGGCGAAGAGCCGGCTTTCGCGCGGATAGTCACGGGCCATTTCGAGCTTGCGCCGAATATAGCTGCGGATTTCGGCGACCGGATTCCCCTCGGCGTTGAACTCCCGCAAGGGGTCGAGCCAGGTGTCGAGCACCCGGTCGATCAGCGCCCGGTGCATCGCTTCCTTGGTGCGGAAATAATAGAGCAAATTGGGCTTCGACATTCCCGCCACTTCGGCAATCTGGTCGACGGTCGAGCCGCGGAAACCGTTGGCGGAAAAGACTTCGAGCGCGGCCTCGAGAATGCGCTCTTCCTTCTCCCCTTGTATGCGGGTCCGCCTCTGGGTCCTGGCCGCTCTCGGTAATACCATATGTCCCCCTGGCCATGCCTGCGCAGCTCGTCGCGCAGGAACCGGCTGCCCAATTTCCGGCCTCGCCATCTTATTGGGCAACAACTTCGTTTTTTTGTTTTTCCGGCTTGAGTGCCGCAACGGAAGTTGTAATGTTTACCAACCGGTCAAATTATCAGCCAGTTCACCGCCAAAGGCAACGGCTGATCGAAGGGCACCAGAAAAAACCAAGCCTGGATTTGACCACGGGAACATGAGGGCGCGCCGATCAAGGCAAAGCCCTGAAAAGATGAGGAGACCGCCGTGGCTGCACCTGGCGAGAACATGCGCGTCAATGCCGACCGCCTGTGGGATTCACTTATGGAAATGGCCAAGATCGGCCCTGGTGTCGCGGGCGGCAACAACCGCCAGACGCTGACCGACGAGGACGCCGAAGGGCGCCGGCTGTTCCAGTCCTGGTGCGAAAAGGCCGGCCTCACCATGGGCGTCGACACCATGGGCAATATGTTCTTCACAAGGCCCGGCACCGACCCGGATGCGCTGCCCGTCTATATCGGCTCGCATCTCGATACCCAGCCGACCGGCGGCAAGTATGACGGCGTGCTCGGCGTGCTCTCGGGCCTCGAGGTCGTTCGCTCGATGAACGATCTCGGCATCAAGACCAAGCATCCCGTCGTTGTCACCAACTGGACCAACGAGGAAGGCGCGCGCTTCGCGCCGGCCATGCTCGCATCGGGCGTCTTTGCCGGCGTGCACAGTCAGGATTTCGCCTACGGCCGCAAGGATCCCGAAGGAAAGACCTTCGGCGACGAACTGAAACGCATCGGCTGGGTCGGCGACGAGGAAGTCGGCGCCCGCAAGATGCACGCCTATTTCGAGTACCATATCGAGCAGGGCCCGATCCTCGAAGCCGAGGGCAAGGACATCGGCGTCGTCACCCACTGTCAGGGCCTATGGTGGCTGGAGTTCACGCTCACCGGCCGCGAAGCCCATACGGGCTCGACCCCGATGAACATGCGCGTTAACGCCGGCCTTGCCATGGCCCGCATTCTGGAAATGGTCCAGGGCGTCGCGATGGAAAACCAGCCGGGCGCCGTCGGCGGCGTCGGCCAGGTGTTCTTCTCGCCCAATTCCCGCAACGTGCTGCCGGGCAAGGTGGTCTTCACCGTCGACATCCGCTCGCCGGACAAGGCCAAGCTCGACCGCATGCGGGCAAAGATCGAGGCCGAGGCACCGAAGATCACTGACGCGCTTGGCGTCGGCTGTTCCATCGAGGCGATCGGCCATTTCGAGCCGGTCACCTTCGATCCAAAGCTGGTCAGCGCCGTGCGTAACGCCGCCGAGCATCTCGGCTACAGCCACATGAACCTCATCTCGGGCGCCGGGCATGATGCCTGCTGGGCCGCCAAGGTGGCGCCGACGACGATGATCATGTGCCCCTGCGTCGGTGGCCTCAGCCACAACGAGGCGGAGGACATCTCCAGGGAGTGGGCCAGCGCCGGCGCCGACGTCCTCTTCCACGCCGTCGTCGAAACGGCCGAAATCGTCGAATGAGTTTGCGGGCGGGACGAAAGTTCCGCCCTTTTTCGTGGCGGTTGCCTGGCCGCCGGAAGCGCAATCGCGAGGAACAATCATGAGCACTGTCATCAAGGGTGGAACCATCGTCACGGCCGACCTGACCTACAAGGCGGACGTCAAGATCGAGGGCGGAAAGATCGTCGAGATCGGCCCGAACCTGTCGGGCGACGAAACGCTCGATGCGAGCGGCTGTTACATCATGCCCGGCGGCATCGACCCGCATACGCATCTCGAAATGCCCTTCATGGGCACCTATTCCTCCGACGACTTCGAAAGCGGCACGCGGGCAGCCCTTGCCGGCGGCACGACCATGGTGGTCGACTTTGCACTGCCCTCGCCCAACCAGTCGCTGCTCGAAGCGCTCACCATGTGGGACAACAAGTCCACCCGCGCCAACTGCGACTATTCCTTCCACATGGCGATCACCTGGTGGAGCGAGCAGGTCTTCAACGAGATGGAGACCATCGTCAAGGACAAGGGCATCAACACCTTCAAGCACTTCATGGCCTATAAGGGCGCCCTGATGGTGGATGACGACGAGATGTTCTCGTCCTTCCAGCGCTGCGCAGCACTTGGTGCGCTGCCGTTGGTGCACGCCGAAAACGGCGACGTCGTCGCGCAGTTGCAGGCAAAGCTGCTTGCCGAGGGCAACAACGGGCCGGAAGCGCACGCCTATTCGCGCCCGGCCGAGGTCGAAGGCGAAGCGACCAACCGCGCGATCATGATCGCCGACATGGCTGGCTGCCCGGTCTACATCGTGCACACCTCTTGCGAACAGGCGCACGAGGCGATCCGCCGGGCCCGCTCCAAGGGCATGCGCGTCTTCGGCGAACCGTTGATCCAGCATCTGACGCTCGATGAAACCGAGTATTTCAACAAGGACTGGGACCATGCGGCCCGCCGCGTGATGTCGCCGCCGTTCCGCAACAAGCTGCATCAGGACAGTCTCTGGGCCGGCCTTGCCTCGGGCTCGCTGCAGGTGGTGGCGACCGACCACTGCGCTTTCACGTCCGAGCAGAAGCGCTTCGGCGTCGGCGACTTCACCAAGATCCCGAACGGCACCGGTGGCCTCGAAGACCGCATGCCGATGCTGTGGACCCATGGCGTCAACACCGGCCGCATCACCATGAACGAGTTTGTGGCGGTGACCTCGACCAACATCGCCAAGATCCTCAACATCTACCCGAAGAAGGGCGCAATCCTTGTCGGCGCCGATGCCGACCTCGTCGTCTGGGATCCGAAGCGCACCAAGACGATCTCCGCCAAGAGCCAGCAGTCGACGATCGACTACAACGTCTTCGAAGGCAAGGAGGTAAAGGGCCTGCCGCGCTTTACCCTTACCCGCGGCGTCGTCGCGATCGAGGAAAGCACGGTCAAGACCCGCGAGGGCCACGGCGAATTCGTCCGCCGCGATCCCTTCCCGGCGGTCAGCTCCGCCCTTTCTACCTGGAAGGAAGTCACCGCCCCCCGCGCCGTCCAGCGCACCGGCATTCCGGCCACGGGCGTTTGAGGCCTCATGTTTCGCGGCTTGCACGTCTTCGCGCCGCTCTGTCCCACCGGACATGTCCCACCACTATGGCGGGGCAGTTCGGCGCGGGCGGCGTCAGGTGGGCACGAACTGATCGAGCTCGGGCAGCAGCACGAGGCTTTCGCGCTGGTTCGGATCCGTGCGCGCGATGACGGCCGAACAGGGCGCGTTCGAGCGGTTCTCCGGCAGATGCGGCATGCCGGCGGGGATGTAGACCATCTCACCGGCCCTAGCGACGACGTGCTCCTCAAGCCTCTCGCCAAACCAGGTCCAGGCCTCCCCGGAAAGCACGTAGATCGCCGTCTCGTGGCTCTCATGCAGATGCGCCTTGGCGCGCACACCGGGCGGGATCGTGACGATGTGCATGCAGAGCCCGGTTGCCCCGACGGTCTCCGCTGTAATGCCCTCGAAATAGTTGAGCCCCTGCTGGCCGGCCACGGCGCCTTCAGGACGAACCACGCGACAGCCCGGATTGGATGATCGAGACATGAGCGTTCTCCAGAATTCCCTGAAAAACCAGCAACAAACGGCTTCGCACCCAAATCCGCGATTGCATGTTGCCGGTCCGGATAGCAGTCTGACACAGACCAGCCAGAATGAGTATTCGCCGATGACGTCCAATACCGCATCCGTGGTTTCGGCCCGGGACCTCTGCCTGACTTTCGAAACCGCCGATGGCCCGGTGCATGCACTGACCGGCGTCAACCTGGATGTCGCCAAGGGTGACTTCGTTTCCTTCATCGGTCCGTCCGGCTGCGGCAAGACGACCTTCTTGCGCGTGATCGCCGATCTGGAAAAAGCGACCTCCGGCACGATCAGCGTCAACGGCATGACGCCTGAGCAGGCGCGCAACAAGCGCGCCTATGGCTACGTCTTCCAGGCCGCAGCGCTCTATCCCTGGCGCACCATCGAAAACAACATCGCTCTGCCGCTTGAGATCATGGGCTATTCGAAGGAAGAGAAGAAGGCCCGCATCGAGCGCACGCTCGACCTCGTCAACCTCTCCGGCTTCGGCAAGAAATATCCCTGGCAGCTCTCCGGTGGTATGCAGCAGCGCGCCTCCATCGCCCGCGCACTGGCGTTTGATGCCGACCTGCTTCTGATGGACGAGCCCTTCGGCGCGCTCGACGAGATCGTTCGCGACCACCTCAACGAACAGCTCTTGAAGCTCTGGGCCCGCACCAACAAGACGATCTGCTTCGTCACCCATTCGATCCCTGAAGCTGTCTACCTCTCCACCAAGATCGTGGTGATGAGCCCCCGCCCCGGCCGCGTCACCGATGTGATCGAATCGCCGCTGCCGCGCGAACGGCCGCTCGGCATTCGCGAGACACCGGAGTTCCTCGAAATCGCCCATCGCGTCCGCGAAGGCCTGCGCGCGGGACACAGCTATGACGAATAGCATCGGCATCCGCCGGGCCGAACAGACCGACATGGCCGCCTGCGCCGGCATTCTCAACCGCTGGATCGACGCGACGGCCTGGATGCCGCGGGTGCACGAGCATGCCGATGTCGAACGCTATTATGCCGAGACCGTCTTTGCCGAACGCACCGTACTCTTGGCAGAGGACGACGGCGAGATCGCCGGCTTCCTTTCCCTCTCTGACGACCACCACGTCACCGCGCTTTACATCGATGAGTGGCATCGTGGCGCAGGCATTGGCGCCCGGCTGATCGACACCGCCAAGGCGATGTCACCGGATGAATTGAGCCTATGGACCTTCGAACACAATCGTGATGCCCAGCGCTTCTACGAGCACCAGGGCTTCGAGGCTGTGCGGCGGACCGACGGCGACAACGAGGAGCAACTGCCGGATATCCTCTATCGCTGGCGCGGCAGAAAGGTGCGGGCATGAACCTTGCCTTCGGCCTCTGGATGCTCTTGGCAACGACGATCTTCCTCGGTGGCGCGACCGCCTCGCGCGCCTATGTCTCCAACAACCACCTCGGCATGCTCTTGCTTGCACTTGGGCTCTACGTGATCGGCAACATCATCATGGTGAAGCTCATGCGCGAGGGCGGCCTCGGCCTGGCAATCTCGCTGTCGGCGATCGTGCAGCTCGTTATGGTCAATGTCATCGCCTTCACCGTGTTCGGCGAACGATTGAGCCTCACGCAGGCCGCCGGCGTGCTTCTCGGCATCGTCGCAATGGGCCTGATGTTGTTCCCCGCAAGCGGAAAGGCGTGACAATGCAGGAACCAAGTTTCTTCAGGGACAAGTTGGTGCCGGTCGGCACCGTCGTCCTGCTGCTGATCGCCATCTGGTATGTCGCGGTCGTCTTCCTCAACGCCCCCTTCGAGCGTGATACGGCAGCCCGCGCCGGCACCGAGATCAGCTTCTCTGAGATCGTGCGCAACACCATGGCGCAGGAACGTCCGGTACTGCCGGCACCGCACCAGGTGATCGCCGAGATCTGGGACACCACCTTCAACAAGGCAATCACCTCGAAGCGCAGCCTCGTCTACCACGCCTGGATCACGCTTTCGGCAACCCTTCTCGGCTTCGGCATCGGCGCCGCCCTCGGCATCCTCCTAGCAGTCGGCATCGTGCACAACCGCGCCATGGACCGCTCGCTGATGCCCTGGGTCATCGCCAGCCAGACGATCCCGATCCTCGCGATTGCGCCGATGATCATCGTCGTTTTGAACGCCATCGGCATTTCCGGACTTTTGCCGAAGGCACTGATCTCGACCTATCTCTCCTTCTTCCCGGTCGTCGTCGGCATGGTGAAGGGCCTGCGCAGCCCGGAGACGATCCAGCTCGACCTCATGCACACCTACAATGCCTCCCCGTCGCAGACCTTCTGGAAGCTGCGCTGGCCGTCGTCGATGCCCTACCTCTTCACCTCGCTGAAGGTTGCCGTCGCCATCTCGCTGGTCGGCGCCATCGTCGGCGAATTGCCGACCGGTGCGGTCGCAGGTCTTGGTGCCCGGCTGCTGGCCGGCTCCTACTATGGCCAGACGGTGCAGATCTGGGCCGCTCTCTTCATGGCGGCAGCCCTTGCGGCCGTACTCGTCATGATCGTCGGCTTTGCCCACACCGCCGTCCTGAAGCGCATGGGAGCCAAGCCATGAACCTTCCCGTCCTTGCCGCCGCGATCATCTTCTGGCTCGCCGCCTGGGCCTTCAACGAATGGCTGGTGCGCCAGAACTTCCGGAGCGCGGCCGCAAGCAGCGCCGCCCGCTTCGCCGTACCGGTGATCTTCGGCATCACTATCCTGGTTCTCTGGGAAGGCATCGTCCGCGGCTTCCAGGTCCCCTCCGTGCTTTTGCCAGCACCCTCGATGATCTGGCAAAAGCTGATCAATTCGCTGCCGACGCTTGGGGCCGATTTCCGCCAGACCTTCCTGAAGGCAGTGTTGATCGGCTATGCGCTCGGCTGCGGCCTCGGCTTCGCCGTTGCGATCCTGATCGACCGTTCGCCCTTCCTGCAGAAAGGCCTTCTGCCACTCGGCAATTTCGTCTCGGCCCTTCCCGTCATCGGGGTAGCCCCGATCATGGTCATGTGGTTCGGCTTCGACTGGCAGTCGAAGGTCGCCGTCGTCGTCATCATGACCTTCTTCCCGATGCTGGTGAACACGGTTGCCGGCCTTGCCGCCGCCAGCCACATGGAACGCGACCTGATGCGCACCTACGCCGCCTCCTGGTGGCAGACGCTGGTCAAATTACGCCTGCCGGCCGCCTGGCCGTTCATCTTCACCGCGCTCAAGATCAGTTCGACGCTGGCGCTGATCGGCGCCATCGTCGCCGAGTTCTTCGGGACCCCCATCGTCGGCATGGGGTTCCGGATTTCCACGGAAGTGGGACGCATGAATGTCGACATGGTCTGGGCCGAGATCGCCGTTGCGGCGGTCGCCGGTTCCGCCTTCTACGGCGTGGTCGCACTCATCGAGCGCGCCGTCACCTTCTGGCATCCCTCCATTCGCGGAGGGCGCGCCTGAGCCTGCTTGAAGAACTTAAATAAAACGAAGTAAAAACAAGAGGGAACTGACATGAACAAAAGACTTGCATCGCTTCTCGCCGCAGGCGTCTTTTCGCTCGCAGCGTTCCAGGCTGAAGCTGCCGAAAAGGTGACGCTGCAGCTGAAGTGGGTGACCCAGGCGCAGTTTGCCGGCTACTACGTCGCCAAGAACAAAGGCTTCTACGAAGAAGAAGGCCTCGACGTCGACATCAAGCCCGGCGGTCCGGACATCGCCCCGGCCCAGGTGATCGCCGGCGGCGGCGCCGACGTTATCGTCGACTGGATGCCTTCGGCCCTTGCCACCCGCGAAAAGGGCGTGCCGCTCGTCAACATTGCCCAGCCGTTCAAGAAATCCGGCATGATGCTGACCTGCCTGAAGGAAACCGGCGTCACCAGCCCGGACAAGTTCAAGGGTCAGACGCTTGGCGTGTGGTTCTTCGGCAACGAGTATCCGTTCCTCTCCTGGATGGCGCACCTGAAGATCCCGACCGACGGCGGCCCGAACGGCGTGACCGTCCTGAAACAGGGCTTCAACGTCGACCCGCTGATCCAGAAGCAGGCAGCCTGCATCTCCACCATGACCTATAACGAGTACTGGCAGGTCATCGATGCCGGCATCAAGACGGACGACCTGGTGACCTTCAAGTATGAAGACCAGGGCGTGGCGACGCTCGAAGACGGCCTGTACGTACTTGAGGACAAACTCAAGGATCCCGCCTTCAAGGACAAGATGGTCAAGTTCGTCCGCGCCTCGATGAAGGGCTGGAAATATGCCGAGCAGAACCCGGATGAGGCCGCCGATATCGTTCTTGAAAACGATTCCACCGGCGCCCAGACGGAGAAGCACCAGAAGCGCATGATGAGCGAAGTGGCAAAGCTCACCGCCGGCTCCAACGGCTCGCTCGACGAAGCAGACTACAAACGCACCGTGCAGTCGCTGCTTTCGGGTGGTTCCGATCCCGTGATTTCCAAGGAGCCCGAGGGCGCCTGGACACATGAGATCACCGACGCCGCGCTGAAATAGGCCTGTCTCCGCAACGCAAAAGAGGGTCGCACGGCTCAGTATCGTGCGGCCCTCTTCCGTTTTCTTAGCGGTCGTTCGCATCCGCCAAGCTGCTGCCGGGTACCGGGCGTGGGGGTGGTAATCCGGCGAACAACGGCGCTACCTTTGCTTGCCATTGTCAAGATCGTGTCAAGATCGCAACCATAACCGCAGAACGAACGGAATATTGAGGCACCATCGCTTCGTGCACCCTTGTAAGCGTCGAAGGCCGAGATTACATAGGCCACGATGTTTGTTGGAGGCAGGCATGACGGAGGAAGTCTTTTTTCCAGTGCCTTGCCTGCGGTAACCGGTCCCAGTTCCGCCCGCGTCTACGGTCTGATACCGTGCACGCGGGGCGCGAAGTGAGGAATACGCCATCTCCTGTTCCCGAGCACTTTGCCGGGACCTTGTGGCGGTGCGGTAAAATAGCCTGATTGCCCGTGGATCCTGCATCAAGCGGAGATCCGCTCGATATTGTTTCCATTGCCGGGACTGTGAAGCCGATGGCTCAAAAAGTATTGCCTGTCCTCAGCGTGTGCGCTGCGATGACCCTTGGTTCGCTTTCCTTCGCCCGGGCGGAGGAAGCAGCGCAACCGAAACCAGCACCGAGCTTGCCCTCCATCGTCGTGACGACCGCGGTCGACCAGTCGATCAGCGACCGGGTGGTCGCGACCGGCACCATCCAGGCCGTCGAGCAGGTCTATGTCGCCCCGATGGTCGACGGCCTCTCCATCCGCACGCTCAATGTCGATGTCGGCGACACGGTTGAAGCCGGCAGTGTTCTCGTGGTCCTCAACGACGACGCGCTTCGCCTGCAAAAGAGCGAACTCGAAGCCTCGCTTGCCAAGGCCGAGGCCGGGCTTGCCCAGTTGAACGCACAGCTCAGCGAAACCAAAGCCAACAACGACGAGGCCAAACGCGTCAGCGACCGTGCGGCCGAACTCTCCAAGAACGGCACCGTCTCGACGGCCGAGGCCGATCGCGTCCGGGCGCTCGCGATCGCGACGCATGCCCGTGTGCTTTCGGCCGAACAGGCCGTTGCCGTGGCCAGTGCCGACATCAAGGTCGCTGAAGCGCAAATCGACGACATCGACCTGCGCCTCGCCCGAACCGAGGTCAAGGCACCGGTCGCAGGTGTCATCTCGGCCAAGAATGCCAAGGTCGGCGCGATCGCCACCGGTAACAGCGACCCGCTCTTCGCCATGATCCGCGACGGTGCCATCGAGATGAAAGCCGATGTAGCCGAAGCCGATATCATCAAGCTCGCTGTCGGCCAGCCGGCCGTCGTGACGCTTGCCGGGGGCAACACCAAGGTCGAAGGCAAGATCCGCCTGATCGCGCCGACGGTCGATCCCGTCAGCCGCCTCGGCACCGTCTTCATCAGCCTGATGGACACCGAGAAGGCACGCGCCGGCATGTATGCGAGCGCGCTGATCACCGCCGAACAGAAGCAGACGGTGGTCCTGCCGCAAACGGCCGTTACCAATGAGAACGGCCGCACCATCGTTCGCAAGGTCGAAAACGGCGTCATCCGCATCCTGCCGGTCAAGACAGGGATTTCCGACGGCAAGTTTATCGAAGTCCTCGAGGGCCTGAAGGCTGGGGAGGAAGTGGTAGCGAGAGCCGGCGCCTATGTCCGCGACGGTGACCGCATCAACCCCGTCAAGTCCGCCGCATCAGCGACCAACTGACAGGAACCGTGACCATGAACTTCTCAGCCTGGTCCATACGCAATCCGATCGCTCCGATCCTCTTCTTCGTCGTCCTGATGGTGCTGGGCTACCAGTCCTTCGTGTCGTTGCCGATCACCCGCTTCCCCAATATCGACGTCCCGATCGTCTCGATCAACGTGACGCAGAGCGGCGCCTCTCCGGCCGAGCTCGAAACCCAGGTCACCAAGGAAGTCGAGGACGCGGTCGCAAGCGTCACCGGCGTCGATCATATCCAGTCGACGATCAACGACGGTACCTCGACCACCGCCGTCATTTTCCGCATGGAAGTGCCCACGGCACAGGCGGTGCAGGACGTCAAGGACGCGATCGACCGCATCCGCAGCGACCTGCCGACCTCGATCGAAGAACCGATCGTCTCCAAGGTTGACGTCGAAGGCCAGGCGATCCAGACCTTCTCCGTTTCCGCGCCGGGCATGTCGCTCGAAGAACTCTCCTGGTTCGTCGACGACGTCATCAAGCGTGAGATCCAGGGCAAGAAGGGCATCGGCCGCGTCGACCGTTACGGCGGCGCCGACCGCGAAGTCCGGGTCGAACTCAACGAAGACAAGCTGAATTCGCTCGGCATCACCGCCGCCGACGTCAACGGCCAGCTGCGCCGCATGAACATGGACCTCGGCTCCGGCCGTGGTCAGGTCGGCGGCAGCGAGCAGGCGATCCGTACGCTGGGCGATACCCGCAATGTCGAGCAGCTCGCCAACACGATGATCTCGGTGCCGAGCGGCCGCTTCGTGCGCCTGTCCGATCTCGGCACGGTCACCGATACCTATGAGGAACCGCGTTCCTTCTCGCGCTTCAACGGCAACCCCGGCGTGACCTTCGCGGTCTTCCGCGCGAAGGGCGCCTCGGAAGTCAGCGTCGCCGAGACGGTCGCAAAGTCGCTCGAAAAGATCCGCGCGGCGAACCCCGACGTCACCATCGAGATGGTCGACGATTCCGTCTACTTCACCTACGGCAACTACGAGGCGGCGCTGCATACGCTGATGGAAGGCGCGCTGCTCGCCGTCATCGTCGTCATGCTCTTCCTGCGCAACTGGCGGGCAACGCTGATTTCCGCCGTGGCCCTGCCGCTGTCGGCGATCCCGACCTTTTGGGTCATGGACCTGCTCGGCTTCTCGCTGAACCTCGTCAGCTTCCTGGCGATGACGCTTGCAACCGGTATTCTCGTCGACGACGCGATCGTCGAGATCGAGAACATCGAGCGGCACATCCATATGGGCAAATCGCCCTATCGCGCCTCGATCGAAGCGGCGGACGAAATCGGCCTTGCCGTTATCGCGACGACCTTCACCATCATCGCGGTCTTCGTGCCCGTATCCTTCATGCCGGGCATTCCCGGCCAATACTTCATCCAGTTCGGTCTGACGGTCGCCGTGGCGGTGTTCTTCTCGCTGCTCGTCGCGCGTCTGATCACGCCTGTGATGGCCGCCTATCTGATGCGCCCGTCGGACGCCGGCAGTGATCATCATGACCGGGACGGCTTCATGATGCGCAACTATACGCGCCTTGTGGTCGCCACGACGAAGCACTGGTACACCCGCTACCTGACGCTGCTTGCGGCCATCGTCTTCTCGGTTGGTTCTGTCTTCGCGCTCGTCCTCTTCGTGCCCGGCAGCTTCCTGCCGCCGGAAGACGCCTCGCGCGTCAGCCTGTCGATCGAGCTGCCGCCGGACGCCATGCTCGAGGACACCGACCGCACCACCACCGAGATCTACGATCGGATCAAGGATATCGACGGCGTCGACAACATCTTCGTACTCGGCGGCGCTTCGCCGAAGGGCGACCTGGAACTGCGCCGCGCGACGGTGACGGTGCTTCTCAAGAAGCTCGACCAGTCGCTCGTCAACAAGATCGTCAATGATGTCATCGGTCGCACGCCGGTGATCGGCGCGTACCTGCCGAAGATGCCGCCTGCCGGCCGCATCATCCCGCAGTCGCAGATCGAGAAGGAAATCTTCGCTCGCGTCCGTGACATTCCGGATGTGCGGGTGATCAAGCTCAACGACCGCGGTGAGCGTGACCTCTCCTTCAACCTGCTCTCCAACAACGAGGCCGATCTCGATCAGGCTGTGGCGACGCTGGAAGGCAAGTTGAGGAGCGACTCGTTGCTGGCCAATGTCAGCCCGGATGGCGCCCTTCCCCGTCCGGAACTGCAGATCCGTCCGCGGGACGAGCAGATGTCGCGCCTCGGCATCACCACCGCGCAGATCTCCGAGGTGATCCGTGTCGCCACCATCGGCGATATCGATGCGGCGCTGACCAAGATCGCCCTCGACGGGCGGCTGATCCCGATCCGCGTGCAGATCAACCGCGACTTCCGCACGGATATCGCCGCGATCCGCAATCTGAAGATCACGACCGCCGCCGGCGCCACCGTGCCGCTGTCGAGCGTTGCCGACATCAACTATTCGGAAGGCCCGAGCTCGATCAAGCGCTACGATCGCAACCGCGTCGTATCGCTCGGCGCGGATCTCCCGGTCGGTGTTGCGCTCAACACCGCCTCGGAGCGCTTCAAGCAGATCGCCGGCCAGGCCGATCTGCCGAAGTCCGTGCAGTTCCTCGAAAGCGGCGACGCCGAGGTGCAGGCGGAAATGCAGCAGAGCTTCGGCAACGCCATGCTGCTCGGCCTGATGCTGGTGCTGGTGGTGCTGATCCTCTTGTTCAAGGACGTGATCCAGCCCTTCACCATCCTGTTCTCGCTGCCGCTCGCAATCGGCGGCGTGGCGGCCGCGCTGATCCTGACACAGAACGCGCTATCCATGCCGGTTCTGATCGGAATCCTGATGCTGATGGGTATCGTCACGAAGAACGCGATCCTGCTCGTCGACTTCGGTATCGAGATGATGCATCACGGCATGGACCGGCAGGTCGCCATGATCGAGGCCGGCCGCAAGCGCGCCCGCCCGATCATCATGACCTCGATCGCCATGTCGGCGGGCATGCTGCCCTCCGCGCTCGGCGTCGGCGAAGGCGGTTCGTTCCGCGCCCCGATGGCGATCGCCGTGATCGGCGGCATCATCGTCTCGACGGTGTTGAGCCTCGTGATCGTGCCGTCGTTCTTCCTGATCATGGACGACCTCTCGCGACTGCTCGCCCGCATCTTCGGCCGCTTCGTCGGCAAGAAGGACGAGGAAAACCTGCCGCTCGACCGCGAGGCCCTCACGGATCTGGTGCACGAGCAAGGCAAGACGATCGAAGGCCTGGAGGACCGGCTGAAGACGCTGGAAACGGACCAGACCAAGGGACGGTCTGGCGGCAAGGTCATCAACCACCCAGCGCTCGCTGCCGAGTAGGTCATCGGCGAAGGGGCTCTCCGCCCGGGGCGGCCACAATTCTAAAGCAAGCCCGCGCCCTGCAAGCGCGGGCTTTTTGTGATTTCTATTTGATCGAGGTCAAACCAAGATCTGCAAAGCCCTCTACCCTAGCACTGGATTTTACTCAGGACGGGTACGATGAAGACGTTGCGATTGAACTCGAACGACAGGGCGGTGCTGCTCGGCTCCTGCTTTTTCGAAAAGCTGCCGGCGGCGGCGTCGAGCGCCATTCTCGATGATGTCGTGGTTTCCACACACGAGGAGCACGACATCCTCTTTGGCCAGGGCGAGGCACTGGACCAAGTCTTCTTGGTCCTCTCCGGTCTGGTGCGGCTCTACCGGCTGGGCAAGGACGGGCGCGAGGCGGATATCGCCGTCTTCCCGAAAGGCGAACTGTTCGGCGAAAGCGCCATGTTCCTTGGCAACCGCGCCACCGCCAACGCCCAGGCGATCGAGACGACGATGCTTGCGCGCATCGACAGCCGCAGGCTTCGCAAGCTGGCCGAACAGACGCCCGAGATCGCCGACGCACTGATGCAGCTTTTGTGCCGGCACGCGCAAATGGCGGAGGATTGCCTGGCCGAAGACCGGCTGCTCACGGCACCGCAGCGGGTCGCGAGCTATATCCTCGGCAATTGCCCCGATGGCATCACCAACTTTTCCTTCCGCCTGCCCTTCCAGAAGAATGTGCTGGCCGGCAAGTTGGGCCTGGCGCCCGAGGCACTGTCTCGCGCCTTCTCGGCCCTTCGCCGCTCCGGCGTCACCGTCAAGGGCCGCGTCATCGAGATCCATGACCGGCAGGCGCTGGAGCGCTTCTGACGCGCTGACGAAGGTTCAGGCGCCAGAAGCAACAAAAGCGGACGGCGTCAGAGGCCGCCGTGCAGCGTCAGAAAATCGACGATCCGGTTGATGCCGTCGCCGCGCTTCATGTCGGTAAAGACGAAGGGCTTTTCCGCCCGCATGCGCGTCGCATCCCGCTGCATCACGTCGAGATCGGCCCCGACATAGGGCGCCAGATCCTTCTTGTTGATGACCAGAAGGTCCGATTTGGTGATGCCCGGCCCGCCCTTGCGCGGGATTTCCTCGCCCTGGCAGACCGAGATGACATAGATCGTCAGGTCAGCGAGATCAGGCGAAAAGGTCGCCGCAAGATTGTCACCGCCGGATTCGATGAAGACGACATCGAGATCGGGGATGCGGCGGTTGAGATCAGCGATCGCCTGCAGATTGATCGTGGCGTCCTCGCGGATCGCCGTATGCGGGCATCCACCGGTCTCCACCCCGACGATGCGATCGGAGGGCAGCGCCTGCATGCGCACCAACGCCTCGGCATCTTCCTTGGTGTAGATATCGTTGGTGACGACGGCGACGGAGTACTTCTCCCGCATCGCCTTGCAGAGCTTGTCGGTCAGCGCCGTCTTGCCCGAGCCCACCGGCCCGCCGATGCCGACGCGAAGGGGACCGTTCTTCGATGCCATCTGGATATCCTTTCAAGTTGGAAGCAATTCCAGGGAAGCGTGAGACAGTTTCCGTCCGAAATTGCGCAGTTCTATGAGTTACGAACGGAAGAGCCGCGAATGCAGGCTCTCGTGTCTGAGCGACGAAATATCCGCTGTCATCGTGGCCGAGCCGAGATCGTCGAGCGAGACGCCGGCGGCCTTGACGGCTGTCGCCGCGATGACCGGTTCGAGTGCTGCAATGATGCCGACGCCATCGCGCTGGCCGGTCACGCCGCAACGGATCGCCACCGAGACGGCGTTCGAGACAGAGGCGTTAAGATAGGCGGCAAGCGCCGGCTCGAGGCCCGTTTCATGAGCGCCGGCGACGGCACCGACTGCGACCGGATAGGCGACACTCTCAGGCAGCGCATCGAGAACCGGATGCGGCCACGAGCGCGCCGCTGCCAGAAACGCCTGGCCCTGCAGCATCGTTTCCATATGGCGCTCGCGGCCTCCCGCCAGGGCTTCGGCAAGCTCTGCCGCCGCAGCCAGCCGGGCATGGTCGTTCACGGCGCCATAGCTCTCGGCCAGAAGCAGCGCATCGTTCCAGCCGGAGCCCAGAGAGATGACCGCCTCCAGCCAGTTGCGAAGCTCGCCGGCGTCGCTCACCAGACGGTCGTGAACCGCCTGCTCAAGCCCGCTGGAATAGGAAAACGCGCCGACCGGAAAGGCCGGCGACATCCATGTCACGAGGCGAAGCAGCGCTCGCGTGTCGACCCGCTCAGCCATGGTGGTGATGATTATGGCCATGGTTGTGGCCGCCGGCATGGTAGGCGCCGCGCAGCGGATGGAAAGGCAGCGAAACCTCGTTCACCGCCGCGCCCAGGCCTTCGAGCATCTGGCGGATCACCGGATCGCGGGCAATCAGGATGCGGCTCTCTTCGAACTGTGCCGGCAGGTGGCGATTGCCGAGATGCCAGGCAAGCTCGATCAGATGCATCGCGTCGCGCGGGCGGATCTCGTAGAGCGCCTCGGGCGCGGCAACGATGCGGATATGGCCGCCGCCCTCGAGCACCAGGAGGTCGCCATCGGCGAGCATCACCGCTTCCTTGAGATCCAGCATCACCACATCGTCGTTTTCGAGATGCAGCAACTTGCGGCGCAGATGCCGCGCGTCGTGCGTCAATGTCACGCTATGAAGCGGCGCAATATCGGCCGGTCCCGGCGAGAGAACCTCTGTCGAACGATAGGGCATCGTCAGAGAACCTCGACCTTTTCCGGCGTCACGAGCTCGAGGCGCGCCTCGACGAGCAGGTCGGCCATCGCCGCCTGAAAGGCCTTCAGATGTGGTTCCTCGAAATGCGCGTCGACGGCTGCCTTGTCCTTCCAGGTTTCGACAAAAACCAGCGCGTCGGGCTCGGCCGACTTGCGGTAGAGATCATAGGTGATGCAGCCGGCCTCGCGCCGGGTGGCCTCGATCAGCGGTGCTGCGAGCGACACTACCTCATCCCCCTTGCCGGGGTGTGCCGTCAGGTAGGCGATAATGTAAACCATTGAACCCTCGATATCTTTTCTGCCGGCTACTTTAGCAAGAAAAAGCCCTGACGCCAGCGGCGGGTGCGGCTTTTCAGGCGCTTGCGGCGGCTGTACCGCGCAAGAAAAAGCCCGAAGACCGGATCCGATCTTCGGGCTTTTTCCAATCAGGAACGATAGGTCGCTGCCATCAGGCGGCAAGCTTCTGGGACTTCAGCGTCTCCAGAATGTTCTGCGGCGAGGAAACGCCATAGGGGTCGCTGTCGCAGTTGTCGGAATAGCCTTCTTCTTCGAACCACTGCTCGACAACGCCGTTGTTGACGACGGCAGCGTAGCGCCAGGAGCGCATGCCGAAGCCGAGATTGTCCTTGGCGACGAGCATGCCCATCTTGCGGGTGAACTCACCCGAACCGTCCGGGATCAGCTTGACGTTTTCGAGGCCCTGGGACTTGCCCCAGGCGTTCATGACGAAAGCGTCGTTGACCGAGATGCAGTAGATTTCGTCAACGCCCTCGGCGCGGAAATCGGCCGTCAGCTTTTCGAAATCGGGCAGCTGGAAGGTCGAGCAAGTCGGCGTAAACGCGCCCGGCAGCGAGAACAGCACGACGCGCTTGCCTGCGAAGTAATCGTCGGAGGACAGGTCCTCCCAGCGGAACGGGTTCGAGCCGCCAACGGCCTCGTCGCGAACGCGGGTGCGGAACGTTACAGCGGGTACTTTTCTGCCAAGCATCGTCATCTCCTTTGGACCACGATAATTTGGATCGGTTCGACCAAAATCATGAACGTGATCGTCTCTTGTAAGTTAGAGCGGGATACATGCGGAGAACCGCAAACCGCTCTGGCGCAGCTCTCGGTCGGCAGGTCTTGGGAGGATTGCTGGCAACCGAGGAAGGTCAGCCGTCTTCCTATCGGATATTGCGCTGCGACGCAGCACGAAAGGCCCCAATTCACATGCGAGCATGGCAGCCATGCGGTGACCGCATGGCTGCCGCCTGCCAATCACTGCCTGCCAATCATTGCTCAATTGTGGAGCCGCAGCGACAGCCCGAGGCTTGGCGGGACCGGGTTCCACAGGCCCGTTCGCAAGCCCGCCTCACGCAACGCCCGCGCCGTCCATGTGTTGCAGCCGAAAAGCGCGTTGAAGCTGCCTCCGGCCTCGAAGAAGCGGTCGTTGCCATTGTAGGAAAAACCCTCGATCGAAACGACAGCTCCGGCCTCGCGGGTGAAGCTTTCGGCAATAAAGCCGAGCAGCCGATCGTATCCCGCTTCGTCCAGCTCGAAGCCGGTGACGGCAGCCTGCGGCTCGACGATCCGACCGGCGATATCCACATGCATCACCGAGCGGTCGACGGTCAGCGCCTTGAACACGGGCCCGGGCTTCAGCTCAGACCAGGTCGGCGTTTCCAGATAGAAGGACCGCCCGCCCCAGCCAAAGATCAGCCATTCAGCCTGCGGATGCGCAAGCGGCACGCCGGCCGCCTCGACAAAGCCGAACCGCGCTCGAATCTCGTCCGTCAGGGGTATGGCGATGTCCGTGTGGATCGGGCCGGAAAGCAGAAGGATGCGCGTGCCCCCTGCTCCCGCCGCAGAGGCGGAAACCGGCAGGAGCGGCCGCGGCAGCAAGGTTCCGGCAACGATGGCAAGTATCGCCGCCAGTAGGCCGAAGAAAGCCCATTTCAGGCCACGCTTCATTCCCTGTCGCTGCTTGTTCAGAACAGGAAATAGCGCTGTGCCATCGGCACGACCGTCGCCGGCTCGCAGGTCAGAAGCTCACCGTCGGCGCGCACCTCATAGGTCTCCGGATCGACCTCGATATGCGGCAGCAGGTTGTTGTGGATCATCGATGCCTTGCCGATGCCGCCACGGGTGTTGCGGACCGCCACAAGCTGCTTGGCAACGCCGAGCTTGGCGGAAAGGCCGGCGTCGAGCGAGGCCTGCGACACGAAGGTTACAGACGAACTCGTGCGGTTCTTGCCGTAGGCGGCAAACATCGGCCGGTAGTGCACCGGCTGCGGCGTCGGGATGGAGGCATTCGGATCGCCCATGGGTGCCATCGCGATCGAGCCGCCGAGAAGCACGAAGTCGGGCTTCACACCGAAGAAGGCTGGGTTCCAGAGGACGAGATCGGCGCGCTTGCCGACCTCGATGGAGCCGATCTCATGGCTGAGGCCGTGGGCGATCGCCGGATTGATCGTGTATTTGGCGATATAGCGCTTCACCCGGAAATTGTCGTTGTCGCCGGTTTCCTGCGCCAGCGGCCCGCGCTGACGCTTCATCTTGTCGGCGGTCTGCCAGGTGCGGATCGCCACTTCGCCGACGCGGCCCATGGCCTGGCTGTCCGACGAGATGATCGAGAAGGCGCCGATATCGTGCAGGATGTCCTCGGCCGCGATCGTTTCCTTGCGGATGCGGCTCTCGGCAAAGGCGATGTCCTCGGGGATCGACGGCGACAGGTGATGGCAGACCATCAACATGTCCAGATGCTCGGCAAGCGTATTCTTGGTGTAGGGCCGCGTCGGGTTGGTCGAGGACGGAATGACGTTCGGCTGGCCGCAGATCTTGATGATGTCGGGCGCGTGGCCGCCGCCGGCCCCTTCCGTGTGGAAAGCGTGGATGGTGCGGCCCTTGATCGCCGCGATCGTATCCTCGACGAAGCCGCTCTCGTTCAAGGTGTCCGTATGGATCATCACCTGCACGTCGTATTCGTCGGCGACACCGAGGCAGCAATCGATCGCCGCCGGCGTCGAGCCCCAGTCCTCATGCAATTTCAGCGAGGTGGCGCCAGCGAGCACCATTTCCACCAGCGCGCCCGGCCGCGACGCATTGCCCTTGCCGGCAAAGGCGATGTTCATCGGGAAGCCATCGGCCGCCTCGATCATGCGGGCGAGATGCCAGGGACCGGAGGTGCAGGTGGTGGCGAGCGTGCCATGGCCCGGCCCGGCGCCGCCTCCAAGCATGGTCGTAAGCCCGCTCACCAGCGCTTCCTCGATCTGTTGCGGGCAGATGTAATGAATGTGGCTGTCCATGCCGCCCGCGGTGATGATCTTGCCTTCGCCCGCGATGACCTCCGTGCCGGGACCGACGATGACAGTGACGCCCGGTTGCGTGTCCGGGTTGCCGGCCTTGCCGATGCCGGCGATGCGTCCGTCCTTGAGGCCGATATCCGCTTTGACGATGCCCCAGTGATCGACGATCAGCGCATTGGTGATGACGGTGTCGACGGCGCCCTCGGCGCGTGTCGCCTGGCTCTGCCCCATGCCGTCGCGAATGACCTTGCCGCCACCGAACTTCACCTCCTCGCCATAGGTCGTGAAGTCCTTCTCCACCTCGACGAAAAGTTCGGTATCAGCGAGCCGCACCTTGTCGCCGACCGTCGGGCCGAACATGTTGGCATAGGCCGCGCGCGACATCTTGTAGGGCATGGTTCAGGCTCCTTGGGACGAAGTAGAAATGGGATGGAGGCGGCGAAGACGGCCGCTGGCTGCAAGCGCATCGACATGGCGGCGCTCGGCGGCGAAGGGATGCCATTCCCAACCGACATGGCCGAAGCCGGCAAGAACGACCTCGTCGTCGGGTGTCGCTAGATGCGCGAGCACATCGGCAATCACGATCATCCCGCTCGATGGAACGACATAAGGGGCCGGCGAAAAGCCGGCGAGATCCTGCTCCACCTGGTCGTGCACATCGACCGGGACGACGCGAAAGCCGCGGTTGGTCGAACGGGCGAAGCTCTCGAAACCGACAGTGTAATCGTCGCAGAAATCGTCGAGGTCCGGATGCGTTTCCGCAAGCCCGGCCCGCATGGCGGCAAACTTCGCGCCGGAGCGAACGCACCATATCTCCCGCGCCTGGCGCACGGCGGCATTCGTCTTCCAGCAACCACCGCCGAGCATGGAAATCCCCGGGCGTCCGGTATTGCAGACCGCGACGATATCGGTCCTGTGGCCACCGGAGCCGACAGAGCGGCAATCGTTGAAGCGCACGACCAGATCGGCGGCATCGATCATTGCGCCGGCGCCGTCAGGCACCTCGCCATTGCCCACGATCATGATGACGCGGCGAGCCTGCAACGGTCAGTTCCCTTGAGCTTCGAGAAATTCGTTGAGTTCGGCGGTACGCTTCTGCGTGAGCTGGGCAAGGCAGCCTGAAACCAGCATCGGCTCCGCCTGGCCGCCACGGGCCTGGAAACCGGCCAGCTCGCATTGTCCGTCGCGATAGCCGATCCAGGCGCGCTGCGCCGTCTTCAGCGCCTCGACCGCGCCAATATCGGCGCCTTCCAGCTCCTTGTCGACCTTCTGCGCCGCCGTCATCGCCTGCCTGTAGACCGCATTCAGTTCCGCGTCAGCTGACTCGTATTCGCGGTAGGCGCAGTCATTCAGATCCGGCTGAGCCATCGCATTCGCGCAATCCACGCCCGGTTCGTCCTCGGCGAGCGCCGGGGTGGCAAGGACCAGAAGCAAACCGAGAACCGGCAGCACTCTCATAGCTTGCCCATCACCTGCTGGCGGAAGCCATAGACCTCGCGCTTGCCGGAAAGCGGTATCAGCGTCACCTGGCGCGTCTGGCCCGGCTCGAACCGCACGGCCGTGCCGGCGGGAATGTCGAGCCGGCAGCCGTAGGCTGCTTTCCTGTCAAACTGCAGCCCCGCATTGGTTTCGGCGAAGTGATAGTGGCTGCCGACCTGGATCGGGCGGTCGCCGGTGTTGGCAACCTCGATCGTCGTCGTGTCGAGACCGACATTGAGCTCGATCTCTCCGGCCGCAGCAATGATTTCTCCTGGGATCATGGTCTTCTCCTCAAGCCGCCCTCGGCCGGCCGCATGCTTTTGTCCCGCGTTCAGGCCTCAGGCACCCTGCGCCAACAAGCCACGTCCTCACCTCAAGCTTAGCGGATCGGCTCGTGCACGGTGACGAGCTTGGTCCCGTCAGGAAACGTCGCCTCGATCTGGATGTCGTGGATCATCTCGGGGATTCCCTCCATCACCTGATCGCGCGTCAGCACCTGGGCGCCCGCCTCCATCAGTTCGGCAACCGAGCGCCCGTCGCGCGCGCCCTCGACGACGAAATCGGTGATCAGCGCGATAGCTTCGGGATGGTTGAGTTTCACGCCGCGCTCCAGGCGCCTGCGGGCGACCATGGCCGCCATCGAAATCAGCAGTTTATCTTTCTCGCGCGGGGTAAGATTCATGCGTCGCCACCGGTTGTTCGTGAAGCAATTCCCTGGAAATCTGCGAAGCGGTCTTCCGCCAGGAATTACAAAGTTTCAATGCGTTAGATCATTTCACTGTTTCAAATAAAAATGTGAAACGAGCTAGAGAACCCAGACTTTCGGCACAGTCTTCTGCTTGCGCAAGTGCGAAATAACCGGGATGAGGATTTTTCTGAGCGCGAAGCCATCCGGCGCCACGAAGCGGGCAACCAACTTGTCGCGGCCATGGACCTGAAAATGGCTGATGCCGACGCCCGCTGCGCCATCGACGAGCGACCGAAGACGCGGCAGCAGGGGCTCGCAGTCGGGACCGACATGGAGCAGCGTGGCGAAGGCGGCCCCACCATCGAGCACCGCCTTGCGCTGACTGAGGCGCGCGACCTCTCCTGATAGCGCCAGATTGTCCGCATGCAGCAGCTTGCCCTCGACGCGGATACGCCAGCGATCGCGGAAGAGCCCGGTTTCAACCGCCTCGCCCATCGCCTTGCGACCGAGCAGAACCGCTTCCACCGCGAGAAACGTCGCGTCGGCAGCAAGCTCCACCTCCAGCGAGCGCGATAGCGAGGCACGGTCGAAGAGGATCGTCTCCTGCGGCAACCAGTCGACGCGCGCGCCGGCGGCAACCTCGATGCGCGTTTTCACTTCGACGGTATCGGCGCTCGCCTTATAGATCTTCTCGCAGGCCTGCGTCGTCACCGTCACATCGGTTCCAGCCCCTGCCGCGACCTCCCAGACCATGCGGTCGCCGCCGGTGAGGCCGCCGGAGGAATTGATGAGCACTGCCTCCATCGAGGTGTCGAAGGTCTTTGGCAGGCGGATCTTGGCGCAGCCTTCCTGGTAGAGTTCGGCAATGCGGCTGTGGCCGAGCGCCGCCTTGGCGACCACCCGTCCCTTGCCCCAGGCCCGCTGCGGGGCGATGCGTGCTGCCTTGTCCATGTCAGACCGCTAAGCGGCGTCCTTCATTTTCGACGCGGCGCCCCATAGGCGCGATCGCCTTATCTTGGCGCTATCGTCCGCATCGCGGCACGACAAGTCAAGTTATTGTTTTGCAAAGAAAATCGTCAGCATGCCGCATTTCCGTGCAGGCCTTGCGCAGAAAACGGGCAGCCGCCTACGCCACGCGATCCGGCGGTTCGCGACCGTCGAAAAACGCCGTGATATTGTCGGCCACCTTCATGCCCATGGCGACGCGCGTCTCCTCCGTGGCACTGCCGAGATGTGGAAGCAGCACGACATTTTCCAGCCCGCGCAGACGTTCCGGCACGTTCGGCTCCGCCTCGAAGACATCGAGCCCGGCGCCGCGGATGACGCCGTTTTCGAGCGCCGCAATCAGCGCCGGCTCGTCGATCACATCACCCCGCGCCGTGTTGACGAGGTAGGCGCCCTTTTTCATCAGCGCCAGCCGTTCGGCGTTGATCAGGTGACGGTTTTCGCCGCCGCCGGGGCAATGGAGCGACACGAAGTCTGCAACCTTCAATACGTCCTCGACCGTGTCGAGTTGACGCGCACCGTAGCGGCTTGCCTCGGCCGGGTCGATGCGCGAGCGATTGTAGAAGACGACATCCATGTCGAAGCCGAAATGACAGCGCTTGGCCATGGCCTTGCCGATGCGGCCGAAGCCGATGATGCCGAGCGTCTTGCCGGTGACCTTGCCGCCGATCATGTGGGTCGGCCGCCATCCACTCCATTCGCCGGCCCGCACCTGCCGCTCGCCCTCGCCTGCCCGCCGCGCGACCGCAAGCAGCAACGTCATGGCGATGTCGGCGGTGCAATCTGTGAGAACGCCGGGCGTGTTGGTGACGACGATGTCGGCAGCCTTGGCGGCCGCGACGTCGATGTGATTGTAGCCGACGCCATAGTTGCCGAGGATCTTCGCGCGGAGGCCGCCACCGGCGAAGAGGTCGGCCGGAAGTCGATCAGAAACTGTCGGAAGAACGGCGTCATAGGTCCGGAGTGCTTCAGCCAGTTCTGCAGCCGTCAGAGGCACGTCCCCTTCGTTCAAGGTGACGTCGAAGCGTTCGGCAAGCACCTGCTCCACCGCCGCCGGCCAACGACGGGTGAGGAGAATGCGGGGTTTCGAGCTCATGCCTGCCTCCGGATCAGAATCGCTGCGAGATAGTGCACGAAACGGCGCGACGCGACAGCTATCTCGACAAGCGAAACACCTATCACGAAAAGCAAAAAAGAGGCGCCGTTGCGGGCGCCTCTTCTCGGGCTTCGGACATGTCAGGCCTTGGCGAAGGCGAGCAGGTCGGCGTTGAGCTGGTCCTTGTGGGTGTCGGTGATGCCGTGCGGTGCGCCGACATAGACCTTGAGGTCCGCATGCGGCACCAGCGTCTTCGAGGCCCGTGCCGCCGCATCGATCGGCACGATCTGGTCGTCGTCGCCATGGATGATCAAGGTCGGCACGTCGAACTTCTTCAGGTCCTCGGTAAAGTCGGTCTGCGAGAAGGCGACGATCGAGTCATAGGTGTTCTTGTGTCCCCCCATCATGCCCTGCAGCCAGAAGCTGTCGATCATGCCCTGAGAGGCGACCGCGCCCGGGCGGTTGAAGCCGAAGAACGGACCGGACGCGATGTCGCGGTAGAGCTTCGAGCGATCCTTCAGGCTTGCCGCCTGCAGGCCGTCGAAGACTTCCTTCGGCAGGCCGCCGGGGTTCCTGTCGGTCTTGACCATCAGCGGCGGCACGGCCGAGATCAAACCGGCCCTGGCGATCCGGCTGGTGCCGTGGCGGCCGATATAGCGGCTGATTTCGCCGCCGCCGGTCGAAAACCCGGCAAGGAAGACACCCTTGAGATCGAGCGCGTTGATCAGATCCGCGAGGTCGTCGGCATAGTGGTCCATGTCGTTGCCGTCCCAGGGCTGCGACGAGCGGCCGTGGCCGCGGCGGTCATGGGTGACGACGCGGAAGCCGTTGGCGGCAAGGTGGAAGGCCTGCGCCTCCCAGCTGTCGGACGACAGCGGCCAGCCGTGGCTGAGCACGACGACCGGGCCATCCTTCGGACCCCAGTCCTTGTAATAGATCTCGACGCCATCGCGGGTGATGATGCGGCTGCCCATGGTGTTTTCTCCCTTGGTGCCGGAGGCGCCGGCGGTTGCTGCGGTGGTGGATGCGGCCTTGGCCGACGTGTTCATGGCATTGACCGCGGCTGCGGTGGCGGCAGCGCCAAAGGCGGCCGAGAGAACCGTGCGGCGGGAGATGCCGTTGGCTTCGGTCTTGCTGATTGCCTTGCTCATGGAAACGCTCCTTCTTCCCTGCGGTCACACCGCTGTTAAATACTTAGCGATTAAATCGTGCGCGACTTATGTGGATTTATGTCGCTACCGATTAGATCGTGCACAATATTTATACCGTAGCCGCGCTATAGTCAATGTCTTGCGATTATATCGTGAACGATTTATTTTGAGAGCATGACAGGAGAAAGCGATGATTGACACCGATCCCAAGGGCGATGAGGCAATGCTGGCGCTCGATAGTTTCCTGTGCTTTGCGGTCTATTCCGCAAACCACGCCTTCACGCGCATCTACAAGCCGCTGCTGGAAGAGCTCGATCTCACCTATCCGCAATATCTGGTGATGGTGCTGTTGTGGGAAAAGGACGACCAGACGGTCGGCAGCCTCGGCGAGCGGCTCTTTCTGGAATCGAGCACTTTGACCCCGATGCTGAAGCGCCTGGAGGCCGCCGGCTACATCGCCCGCGTGCGCGACAAGGCGGACGAGCGGCAGGTCCGGGTACAATTGACCGAGATGGGCAAGGCGCTGCGGCAGAAGGCAATCGACGTACCCCGCAACCTTGGCGAAGCGACAAAGCTCGGCCCCGACGATCTCGAGCGACTGCGCGCCGAAGTCTCGTCGCTCAGAGACACGCTATTGAAATAATAGACCGCTGCGCCGAGCGTCACCAAAAGAAAAGCCCGGCGATTGCTCGCCGGGCCCCAACCACTCGGACACAAGGTCCGAAATCAGAACTACTCGTTCTGGAAGTAGTTGTACTTGCCGTCGTCACCCTTCTTCCAGGTGTACATGACGTAGTCCGGACGCGTGATGTCGCCCTTTTCGTCATAGCCGAGTTCGCCGATTGCCGTCTTGAACGGACCCTTTGCCTTGATGGCTTCGGCAACTGCCTGCGGGTCGTTGCCACCGGAAGCCTTGGCAGCTTCGGCGATGACCTGGAGAGCGGCGTAGGCGTAGAGCGTGTAGGCTTCCGGTTCGAAGCCGGCAGAGCGGAACTTCTCGACGAGGTCCTTGGCAGCCGGGTTCTTGCGCGGATCCGGAGCGAACGTCATCAGCGTGCCGTCAACGGCGTCGCCGGCGATCGAGGCCAGTTCGTTCGAAACGATACCGTCGCCCGACATCAGGGTAGCCTTGAGGCCCTGGTCCTTCATCTGGCGCATGATCAGGCCGGCTTCGGTGTGCAGACCGCCGTAGTAGACGATCGAAACGCCGGCTTCCTTCATCTTGGCGATCAGAGCCGAGAAGTCCTTGTCGCCGGTGTTGATGCCTTCATAGAGGGCTTCGGTGAGGCCGGCTTCGTTCATCGACTTCTTGGTTTCGTCGGCAAGGCCCTGACCATAGGGGGTCTTGTCGTGAATGACGGCGATCTTCGCGTCCTTGAAGTTGGCAGCGAGGTAGGCACCGGCAACCGCACCCTGCTGGTCGTCACGGCCGCAGGTACGGAACGTGTTCCAGAGACCGCGCTCGGTGAACTGCGGGTTGGTGGAGGCCGGGGTTACCTGCAGGATACCGTTTTCGGCGTAAACTTCAGAAGCCGGGATGGACACGCCCGAGTTGAAGTGACCGACAACGAACTTCACACCGTCAGCAACGAACTTGTTGGCGACCGAAACGCCCTGCTTGGCATCCGAAACGTCGTCGCCGAGCACAACCTTGATCTGTTCCCCATTGATACCGCCAGCGGCATTGATGTCAGCGGCGGCCTGCTCTGCACCTTTCTGGAGCTGTGCACCGAAAGCGGCGTTCGGGCCAGTCAGCGGGCCGGCGACACCAACGAGAATATCAGCCCAGGCGCTGCCGCTGAAGGCAACCATAGCCGTCAGCGCGACCGCCGACAGAAGAGACTTTTTCATCTTGTTACTCCCAATTATTCGAGCGGGTCTCGTTACCAACCTGCGCAATGCCCACCATAGTTGCGCCGGTGTTTCTTTCGCACCGGCCGCGGCGGCCGGCGCGCGCTGTTCCCTTTATTTGGCTTTCCAGGAGAAAGGCGAAGCCTTCTCATAGAGCCAATAGTAGTTATTGGTCATTTGCTTGGTCCGGTAGTACCGGAAACCTGCGGTAGCAAACAACAAAAGTACGATCGTGTCCACGATATAGTATTGCAGGCTGAACATGGTGCCTTCGAACAGCGCATGGTGGACGAAACGGATGCCCAGTCCCAGCAACGCCACGTAGAGGATGAGCCGCGGCATGCCTTCCCAGCTTTCAGCCACGCTCTTGCCCGTGCGCCAGGCGGTCCAGCCGCCGAGCACGCAGCTTATGAAAAGAAACTGCCAGATCGACACTTCTTCGTAGAGAATTCCCTGCATGTCACTTGCTCCAGATGCGGCCGGTCAATGACGGCCGCCTTCGAGATAGGCCGCGCGCACTTCCGGATTGGCGAGGAGTTCCTTGCCGGAACCGCTCATCGTCACCCGGCCGTTCACCATCACGTAGCCGCGGTCCGAAAGCTTGAGCGCGCCGAAGGCGTTCTGCTCGACGAGGAAGACCGTCAGCCCCTCCTCCTTGTTGAGTTTCTTGATCGCTTCGAAGATGCCCTTGACGATCAGCGGTGCGAGACCGAGCGACGGCTCGTCGAGAAGCAAAAGCTTCGGCCGGGCCATCAGCGCGCGGCCGATCGACAGCATCTGCTGCTCACCGCCCGAAAGCGTGCCGCCGCGCTGCGCCTGGCGCTCCTTCAGGCGCGGGAAAAGCGTAAACACCTTTTCCACGTCCTGGTCGAAGTGCTTCAGGTTGTCGAGGCTGGCGCCCATCTGCAGATTTTCGAACACGGTCATGCGCGGGAAGATGCGCCGACCCTCAGGCGATTGCGCAATGCGCAGCCGGGCGATCTCGTGCGTCGGCATGCGGGTGATGTCCTGCCCTTCGAAGAAGACCGAACCGGTACGCGCCTGCGGGCTGCCACAGATGGTCATCATCAGCGTCGACTTGCCGGCACCGTTGGCACCGATCAGGCAGACGATTTCACCACGGTGAACTTCGACATCGACCCCGCTGAGCGCCCGGATGTTGCCGTAGTAGGTCTCGACGGCTTTGACTTGGAGAAGTGGCGCCGTCATCAGTGGGTGCCCCCCTGCCCGCCTTCGATTTCCTCGATTTGTTCGATCACCTCTTCAACCTCTTCATCCTCGACACCCAGATAGGCCGCAATGACCCTCGGATCGTTCTTCACGAAATCCGGTGTGCCGTCGGAAATCTTCTGTCCATATTCCAGGACCACCACGTGGTCGGAGATCTCCATGACCACGGACATGTCGTGTTCGATCAAAAGAATCGACGTGCCGGTATCGGCGCGAATGCTTTTCAGCAATTCGTTGAGCGCCAGAGACTCGCGCGGATTGAGACCGGCGGCCGGCTCGTCCAGGCAGAGAAGCTCGGGCCCGGTGCACATGGCACGCGCGATCTCGAGACGACGCTGGGCGCCATAGGAGAGATCGCCGGCCGGATCGTCGGCACGGTCGATCAGCGACGCCTTTTCCAGCCAGTGCTTGGCAAGTTCGATCGCCTCGCGCGATGCCTGGCGGTAGGCCGGGAAGCCGAGCAGACCGAGGAAGGTGTAGCCGGATGCCTGCATCAGCTTGTTGTGCTGCGCGACGAGCAGGTTTTCGAGCACCGTCAGACCGGAGAACATCCGGATGTTCTGGAAGGTACGCGCTACCTTGGCGAGCTTGGTGATCTCGAAGTCAGGCAGACGCTCCAGCAGGTATTCCTTGCCGGCCTTCTGCTTCATCGTGATCATGCCCATCGTCGGCTTGTAGAAGCCGGTGATGCAGTTGAACACCGTGGTCTTGCCCGCTCCGTTCGGGCCGATCAGCGCGGTGATGTCACCGCGATAGGCTTCGAAGGAGAAGTCGTTGATGGCCATGAGACCGCCGAAGCGCATCGACAGGTGCTCAACCTTGAGAATGGGGTCTTTTGTCATTGTCGTTGTCTCGCGGGCCATCAACCGTGCCCTTCCTTGGTGAAGCTGCCGGAGACTGCCTTGCGTTCGTGCAGGAAGGCTGTCGGTTCGCGTGATCCGACGAAGCCGCGCGGCTTCCAGACCATGACGACGACCATGGCCAGGCCAAAGATCAGCATACGGTAGAGTTCAGGTGTGAAGTCCGGTCCGAAGACCATCTTCAGGAAGGAAAGCTCGCGCAGGATTTCGGTGCCGCCGATCATGACGGCCGCAGCGACCGCGATGCCGGTGAGCGAGCCCATGCCGCCGAGAACCACGATCGCGAGAATGACCGCGGATTCCAGGAAGACGAAGGATTCGGGCGACACGAAGCCCTGGCGCACCGCGAAGAACGAGCCGGCGATACCGCCGAACATGGCGCCCGTCGCAAAGGCGGTGAGCTTGGTCGTCACCGTGTTGATACCGAGCGAGCGGCAGGCGATCTCGTCCTCGCGCAACGCTTCCCAGGCGCGGCCGATCGGCATGCGGCGCAGCCGGATCGTCACGTAAGCCGTGAGCAGCGCAAGTGCCAGGATCAGATAGAACAGGAAGATCTTGTAATAGGCCGACGACATCGGCAGGCCCATCATTGCTGCAAATCCGTCCTTCGAGGCATCGAACTTGATGCCGAACAGCGTCGCCTTGGCGATACCGGAGACGCCGAAGGTACCCTTCGTCACTTCGGTCCAGTTGATCAACACCAGTCGGATGATTTCACCGAAGGCGAGCGTCACGATCGCCAGATAGTCACCGCGAAGACGCAAGACCGGGAAGCCGAGAATCATGCCCCAGAAGGCGGCGAGAATGCCGGCGACCGGAAGAAGAACCCAGAAGGACAGGCCGAAATAGGTCGACAGCAGGGCGTAGGAGTAGGCACCGACCGCGTAGAAGGCGACGTAACCCAGGTCCAGCAGGCCAGCGAGGCCGACGACGATGTTGAGCCCCCAGGCCAGCATCACGTAGATCAGGATCTGGATGCCGAAATTGTCGACCCACTTCAGCGAGCCCTGGACGCCGAAGATCGCGACGACGAGCGGCGGATAGATGAGCAGGAACGCAATCGCGAGCTTGGAGAAGTTGCGGCTGAAGAAGGTCTCCTCCTTCACCGCATCCTCGGCCTCGGCCTTGGCGGCCTTGCGCCGAGCCATGGCCGGCTGGACATAGGCAACCATCAGGAAGCGGCCGACGGCAGCGACGATCACGAAGATCGCCAGCAGTCCCCAGCGCTGGTTGAGGATCAGCTCGTTGCGGATGTTCTGGTCGGACTTGAGACCGACGAACAGCACGAAAAGGCCGAGCGAAATCAGGCCCGCGAAGACAGCCTCGCGCAGGGCCCGCGCCGTCACGTCAGTGCCGGCGCTTGCAGTCGTAGAAGCAATGTTTGCCATGGAATTATACCTTCTCGACTTCCGGTCGTCCGAGAATGCCAGACGGCTTGAAGATCAGGACGATGGCGAGAATGGAGAAGGTCGCGACGTCCTTGTAGTCGATGGTGAAATAGGCCGACCAGAGGGACTCGATGAGCCCGATCAACAGTCCGCCGAGAACGGCGCCCGGCAGCGATCCGATGCCGCCGAGAACGGCCGCGGTGAACGCTTTGACGCCAGGCACGAAACCGTCGGTGAAGACGACGACGCCATAATACATCAGATACATCGTGCCGGCGACGGCAGCGAGTGCTGCACCCATGATGAAGGTCACCGAGATGGTGCGGTCGACGTCAACACCCAGCAGCGCCGCCATCTTGCGGTCCTGTTCGGTCGCGCGCTGGGCACGGCCGAGCGGCGTCTTGTTGACGATGTACCAGAAGATCGAAAGCAGAGCCGCCGTGATGACGATGATGATGATCTGCTTCAGCGAGATGGTGATGCCGAAGACTTCGTAGACCGAAGAGACGAGCGGCGGGATCGGCTTGTTGCGCGGGCCCTGCGTCACCTGGATGAAGTTCGACAACGCAATCGACATGCCAATCGCGGTGATCAGCGGCGCAAGCCGGAACGAACCGCGCAGCGGCCGATAGGCCACTTTCTCGATCGTCCAGTTCCAGAGACCTGCAGTCAGCATGCCGACGATCATCATCAGCAGGAGAGCAAGTACAACCGGGACGCCCCCGATGAATGTTGTGAGAATAAGAAAGACAATCAAAGCAGCAAAGCCGCCGAGCATGAAGATATCGCCGTGGGCGAAGTTGATCATGCCAATGATGCCGTAGACCATGGTATAACCGATTGCGATCATACCATAAATAGACCCAAGAGTCAGCCCGTTGACGAGCTGCTGGACGAAATACTCCATCAATCTTCCCCTGGACCAGATCCATAACGGTCCGGTCTCTTGTTTTTTGAGCTCATTGTTGAGCGCTGTGTTTGCTCGATTCCATACCTCTTTCAAACGAAAAGGAAAGCTAAAAAACGCGACTTCGCCAAAAACTTCCTCGATAAAATCGATTTGACGCTTTTACAGCCAGAAAAATCAAATCTTTCGCAGCTTTCGCCCGCGAAAGCATCAACTTTAGTCGTAAAAGCGTCGGGTATTCTATGAAGCTTCGACAGCCACTTCGGTCTGCATTACACCTCGAATGCTTAGGCGCGCATGCGCTGACCGTTCGAATCGAACAGCGGATGCGGCTGAAGACGGGCCGGCAGGATCTCACCCAAGAGTTCGATCGACCAGCCATCGCTTCGGTCGGCGATCTCCTTGGGCACGTAGCCCATGGCGACCGAAACCCCACTTGCATGCGCATAGCCGCCCGATGTCACCCAGCCGCGCACGACACCGTCGAGATAGATGGGCTCGTCGCCGATGACGTCCGCATCCCTCGCATCGAGCACGAAGGTCCGCAGCCGCATCGCGCCGCCATCCGCCTTCTCCTTCACGGCCGCCGCCTTGCCAATGAAATCCGCATCCTTGCCGGTCGCGACGAAACGGCCGAGCCCAGCCTCGACCGGGCCATAGAGCGGACGATATTCGCGCGCCCAGCTGCCGAAGGATTTTTCGACGCGCAATGCATTCAGCGCCCTCAGGCCGAACAAACGGATCCCGGAAGCCGCCCCCTTCTCCATCAGCAGTTCGAAGAGATAACGCTGGTACTCCGGTTTCATCCAGATCTCGTAGCCGAGATCGCCGGTGTAGCTGACGCGGCCGACGAGCGCGGGCGCCATGCCGAGATCCATCCGGCGGATGTCCATGAACGGGAAATCGGCGTCGGAGACATCGAGATGGGTCAGGCTTTCAAGCACATCGCGCGCCTTCGGCCCGGCGATCGACAGGCCCACCAGCTCCAGCTTCAACGCCTTCAGCGTCACCGAGCCGTCCGCAGGCAGATGCGCCTCGAACCAGCGCATGTGGTAGTCCTCGGCTATGCCGGATCCAACAAGCAGGAAATCCCCCTCGCCGAGCTTGGCAAGGGTGAAGTCGCCGATCAGCTTGCCGTCCTCCTTCAGCATCGGTGCCAATGCCATGCGCCCGACCTCAGGGATGCGGCAGGCAAGCATGCGGTCGAGCCAGGCTTCAGCGCCCTTGCCGGTGATCGCATATTTGGCAAAGCCCGATGTCTCCATCAGGCCGACGCCTTCGCGCACGGCCCGGGTCTCCGCGCCCACCGTCTCGAAGTCGGTCGAACGGCGCCAGGAGAAGGCGTCCTTGACGCCTTCGGGTGCAAACCACAGCGGCGTTTCAAGCCCGTAGGACGCGCCGAAGACGGCGCCCGCAGCCTTCAGCCGGTCGTAGATCGGCGTCGTCAGCAGAGGCCTTGCCGCCGGCAGCTCCTCGTTCGGATAACGGATCGAGAAGCGACGCGAGTAGTTCTCGCGCACCTTGGCATTGGTATAGGCAAGCGTGGCGAAATCGCCGTAGCGCGAAACGTCCATGGCAAAGACGTCGAAGCCGGGGTCGCCATGGATCATCCAGTTGGCAAGCGCCAGGCCGACGCCGCCACCCTGGCTGAAGCCGGCCATGACGGCGCAGGCCGACCAGAAATTCCTCAAGCCCCGCACCGGGCCGACCAGCGGGTTACCGTCCGGCGAGAAGGTAAAAGGACCGTTGATGATCTTCTTGATGCCGGCCTTGTTGAAGGCCGGGAAGTGCCGGAAGCCGACCTCGAGTTCGGGCGAGATACGGTCGATGTCCTCGGCGAGAAGTTCATGGCCGAAGTCCCAGGGCGTCGTGACGGGCGACCACGGACGGCACGCCTTCTCATAGGTGCCCATCAGCATGCCGTTCCGCTCCTGGCGGAGATAAATCTCGCCGTCGAAATCGACGCAGTGCATCAGCTCCTTGCCGCGCGTCTGGTTGAACTCGATGACCTCTGGCATGTCCTCGGTGATGAGATACATGTGCTCCATAGCGAGCACCGGGAGTTCCAGCCCCACCATGCGCCCCACCTCGCGGGCCCAGAGGCCGGCGGCGTTGACGACATGCTCGGCGACAATCTCGCCCTGGTTGGTGATCACCCGCCAGCAACCGTCTTGCCGCTGCACCAGATCCTCGACCTTGGCGTGCAGATAGATCTCCGCACCGTTCTTCTTCGCTGATTTGGCATAGGCATGCGTCGTGCCATAGGGATCGAGATGCCCCTCGACCGGATCGAACACCGCACCGACGAACTGGTCGGGATCGAGCAGCGGCATCAGGTCATGCGCTTCCCTGGGCGTCAAAAGCTCGGCTTCGAGCCCCATGTAGCGGCCCTTGGCAAGGATCGATTTCATCCAGTCGAAACGTTCCTTGGTGGCGGCGAGCATCATGCCGGACGTCATGTGCAGGCCGACATCCTGGCCGGAATACGCCTCGATCTCCTTGTAGAGCTCGACCGTATATTTCTGCAGCTTGGCGACGTTCGGGTCGCCGTTGATCGTGTGCATGCCGCCGGCCGCGTGCCAGGTGGAGCCGGAGGTGAGTTCCGATCGTTCGAGCAGCACGGCGTCGGTCCAGCCGAATTTCGTCAGGTGATAGAGCACCGAACAACCGACGACACCGCCTCCGATAACGACGACCTTGGCATGGCTTTTCATGCGTACACTCCGTCTCCCCATGCTCCTGTCGGAGGCATGGCCAAATTGTCAGGAAGAAACTCAGGCACGGCCACCGCTTGCTTCAGGGACAGAAGTGCAAGCGGCGAATGATGAAAGCCTAGTCAGAAAGACGGCGCCGATAAAGACACGGCTGCGAAGGACGCTTGTCCATTTCCGCCGTTTGCTGGTGGATGGGCGACCTGTTTGCGGCATTTCATGCCGCATTTGATTTCGACCTCTTGAAGGGGCCGTTTCAATCAGAGAAGGCGGCGGTGAGATCGAAGGCCCGCCCCATCTTCATCAGGTCATCGAAGAGCGATTCCGCATAGCTCCGCGGCACGATCAGCTCGAACGTGTCCTCGTCCGTCCGGGCGAGATTGACCGGGATGTGACCGCACAGCGCATTGGTGCTGCCGCCAACCGTGAAGGCTGAGGGATGAAGATCAAGGCCGATGCCCTTGGCGAGGATGCTGCGCACGTTCGGGCCGGCGATCCGGAACACGACGCGCCCATCGCTTTGGTCGACAACATAGGCACTGCCGTCGCAAAGCTCTTCGAGCCAACGCACGAGCCCGCTCGGCGCCTCCACCTCGGAGACGACAAGCCATTCCCCCGGCGCCGAAAACCGCATGGACAAGTCGGACTGTACGGCGATCGCCTCACGCACGGTCTCCTCCCGGCCGGCGCACGCAAGAACCGTCGCCATCGTGCGCCAATGCCCGACCATCAGGTGGTCGGCCGCCGGCGACGTGGGTGCCGATCGCAGTTTCTGCTCCAGTGCGTGGCGGTTGTTGTAGTCGCGAACCATCACCGCCTCCTCAGGCCTTCAGCTTTGCATTTTGCGGATCGACGAAGACCGGGTCGCAGACCTCGGCGACGATCTCCTGATCGCGCAGCTTGTCGAACACCACGACCTTCTCGCCATAGCGTTCGCGCCCGGATTTCAGGAAGGCAAGCGCGATGGCGTGGCCCAGGACCGGCGAGAAACCGGCCGAGCTGACCCAACCCTGATCGTTCAGCGTCGAGGGCTTGGTCCCCTCCTTCAGAAGATGCGCTCCGGCCCGCATGTCCTTGTCGGCATCGACGGACTTCAGACCAACGAGCTGCATGCGATCCGCCGCCGTCAGGCCGTAGCGCGTCGACAGGCGCTTGCCGATGAAGTCAGTCTTCTGCATCGAGAGCATTCGGCCGAGCCCGGCATCGTCTGGCGTCACGCGACCGTCGAATTCGGCATGCGTCAGCAGACCCTTCTCCAGCCGCAGCACGTTCAAGGCTTCGACGCCATAGGCACAGATTTCATGCGGCCGGCCGGCCTCCATGATCTGGTCGGCCACCGCCTCGCCATAACCTGCCGGCACCGCCAGTTCGAAAGCCAGCTCCCCGGAGAAGGAAATGCGGAAGAGCCGCGCCGACACGCCGCTTTTCAGGACGATCTTGCGGGCGGACAGGAACGGAAACGCACCATCGGAAATATCGCCATCGACGATCTGCTGCAGCACCGCGCACGCTTTCGGACCAGCGATCGCCATCTGCGCCCATTGGTCGGTCGACGAGGTGAAGCGGACTTCGAGTTCCGGCCAGAGCGTCTGGGCGCAATATTCCAGGTGCGCCATGACGGGACCGGCCATCGCCGTCGTCGTGGTGACGAAGAAATGTTCCTCGTCGAAGCGGCTGACCGTACCGTCGTCGAAGACGAAACCGTCTTCGCGCAGCATCAGGCCGTAACGCGCCTTGCCGATCGGCAGCTTCAGGACCGGGTTGCAATAGAGACGGTTGAGGAACTCCGCAGCGTCGGGGCCGAAGACCTCGATCTTGCCGAGGGTCGAGACGTCACAGAGGCCGACATTGGCCCGCACGTTCAAGACTTCTCGATCGACGCTGTCGCGCCAGGTCTTTTCGCCGGCGCGCGGGAACCATGCGGAACGATACCAGAGCCCGGCCTCGACGAAGGTCGCGCCATTTTTCATCGCCCAGCCATGCAGCGGCGACTTGCGCGCCGGTGCTGCATGCTCATCGCGCGCCGTGCCGGCAAGTGCACCGAAGGAGACCGGCGTATAAAAAGGCCTGAAGGTGGTGGTGCCGACCTCTGCCGGGCTGACACCACGCATGCCGGCGAGAATGCCGACGGCATTGATGTTGGAAAGCTTGCCCTGATCGGTCGCCATGCCGCTGGTCGTGTAGCGCTTGGCGTGCTCGACATGGCCGAAACCTTCGCGCAGCGCCAGGCCGAGATCCTTCGCATGCACGTCGTTCTGGAAATCGACGAAGGCCTTCGATTTGGCGCCCGGCACATACCAGAGCGCTGAAAAGGACGTGGCCTCTTCGCCATCGACGACCGGTGCTGCGGCCGAGCTGGCGCTGAAGCCGAGGTCGGCCGCAATCGCTGCGGCCTTGTCCGCACCATCGGACAGGCAGCCCGCGAGCGTGTAGACACCGTTTGCAGCGCCCACGGGACGCAGGCCGCCACCGACATCGGGTGCGACGAAGGCCTTCAATTCCTCCGACCAGGCCGGTCTTGCGCCGCGCTGGCAGGCAAGATGCACGACCGGGCTCCAGCCACCGGACATCCCCAGCGCATCGCAGGCGATCAGTTCCTCGAAGCCGGAGCGTTCGACGACGATGCCCTTGAGGCGCTGCCTGCCCTTGGTGTCGACGACGGAAGCCGAGCGGATGACCCGGATGCCATCAGGCGCCTGATCGGCGGATTCCGCTCGGGCGTCGACGATCGCCGCGATGGCGACGCCCTTGGACGCAAGGGCCCGTGCCGTGCGGTACCCGGCGCTGCCGCTGGTAAAGATCGTGACCTGCTTGCCGGCGGCCACACCATAGCGCTCGGCATAGGTGGTCATGGCGCCCGCCATCATCACGCCGGGCCTATCATTGCCGCCGAACACCAGCGGGCGTTCCTCGGCACCGGTTGCCATCAGCGCGCGCTTGGCAACGATACGCCAGACACGCTCGCTCACGAGCTTCGAAGACGGTTCAGCGACGTGTTTCTGCACGCGTTCAACCGCGCCGAAGACGTTGTCGTCATACCAGCCGAAGACCGTGGTGCGCGAAAGCAGAGTGACGTTGGGCAGCGCTTGCAGTTCGGCGACGGTGCGGTCGGCAAAGACCGATGCCGGCGCGCCGTCGACAGTCTCGCCGGTCGCAAGCAGGGAGCCGCCGAGCCGGAAATCCTCGTCGGCGACGATGACCCGAAGGCCGGCGCGGCCGGCCGTCAGTGCTGCCATCAGGCCGGCGGGACCGGCACCGACGACGAGCAGGTCGCAGAACGCCCAGGACTTCTCGTAGCTCTCGGGGTCGCGCTCCAGCACCGCCCGGCCGAGGCCGGCGGCGCGGCGGATGAAGGGTTCGTAGACGCGCTCCCAGAACTGCTTCGGCCACATGAAGGTCTTGTAGTAGAAGCCGGCGCCGAGGAACGGCGAAAGGACGCCGTTGACCGCCCCGACATCGAAGCCGAGAGACGGCCAGCGGTTCTGGCTTTTGGCAGTCAGCCCGCCATAGAGCTCGGCGACGGTCGCCTTGGTGTTGGCATCGGTGCGAGCACCAGAGCCGAGGGTGACGAGCGCGTTGGGTTCGGAGGGCCCGGCGCTGACGATGCCGCGCGGCCGGTGGTATTTGAAGCTGCGGCCGACGAGCAGCTGGTCATTGGCAAGAAGTGCGGAGGCGAGCGTATCGCCGGAAAATCCGCGCAGCGGCCGGCCGTCGAAGGTGAAGCTCAACGTTTTGCTGCGATCGACGAGGCCGCCGGAGGAAAGACGATAGCCGGTCATCGCGCAGCCCTCCGCGCAAACTCGGCCGCATCGACGACGGAATAGACCTCGTGGGTGGCCGTATCGCGCTCGACCACCAGGAAGCGGCGACAGCCGGCGATGTGATGCCAATGCTCCAACGTCCGCCCACGCGGGTTGGCGCGCACATAGACGTAATCATGCCAGGCCTCGTCCGAATCCATCGGCTCGGGACGGCCGCGCGAGGCGTCGCCGCGGATCGCGAATTCTTCCTTCGGTCGGACCCCGCAATGCGGGCAGGTAATCAGGCTTGCCATCGTCTTCCGTGTCCTGAAGCCGCACTCCGGCTTCCTGTTCATTCCATACGAGCCGGCGGGCCGGCCGTGTCCTGTCAGTGAAGGTTGGGCTGCGGGCCGGCGCCGGCCTCGTCGACGGCATAGCCGCGGGCGAAGCGATCGAGCCTCAAGGCGCGCGCCACCGGATGGGTGTCGTTCTTGGCGATCAGGTGGGCGAAGCAGTAGCCGGAAGCCGGCGTCGCCTTGAAACCGCCGTAGCACCAGCCGCAGTTCAAGTAGAGATTGTCGATCGAGGTGCGGTCGATGATCGGCGAGCCGTCCATGCTCATGTCCATGACGCCCCCCCAGGCGCGCAGCACCCGAACGCGCGACAGGCCGGGGATCATCGTCACCCCCTCCTCCATCACGTGCTCGGCGGTCGCCAGATTGCCGCGCTGGGCATAGGACGAATAGCCGTCGATCTCGGCGCCGAAGACGAGGCCGCCCTTGTCCGATTGCGAGATGTAGAAGTGGCCGCCACCATAGACGATCACGTGATCGATGCAGGGCTTCAGCCCCTCGGTCACGAAGGCCTGCAGCACATGGCTTTCCAGCGGCAGCTTCAGATCGGCCATTTCGCCGACGCGCGAGGTGTTGCCGGCCGCCGCCAGCGCCAGCTTGCCGCAACCGATGAAGCCCTTGGTCGTTTCGACGCCGGTGACGACACCGTTTTCGCGGCGAATGCCGGTCACTTCGCAATGCTCGATGATATCGACACCATGCTGGTCGGCGCCGCGGGCATAGCCCCAAGCGACCGCATCATGCCGCGCGGTACCGGCGCGGCGCTGCAGCAGGCCACCGAGGATCGGATAGCGGGCATGATCGTAGTTGAGGAAGGGGATCATCTTCTTCAACTGCTCGCGCTCGATGAGCTCCGCTGCCACGCCTTCCATCCACATGGCATTGCCGCGGCGCACATAGGCATCGCGCTGGCCGTCGCTGTGGTAGAGCATGATGACGCCGCGCTGCGACAGCATCACATTGTAGTTGAGATCCTGCTCCAGCCCCTCCCAGAGCTTCATCGAGAACTCGTAGAAGGGCTCGTTGCCCGGCAGCATGTAGTTGGAACGCACGATCGTCGTGTTGCGGCCGACATTACCCGAGCCGAGATAGCCCTTTTCCAGGACCGCGACGTTCTTCACGCCGAATTCCTTGGCGAGATAATAGGCGGTCGAGAGCCCATGGCCGCCGCCGCCGACGATGATCACGTCATAGTGGGATTTCGGCTGTGGCTGGCGCCAATGCGGTTTCCAGTTCAGGTTTCCGGAAAGGGCGTTCCTGACAAGCGAGAAGGCGGAATAACGCATGAAGGCATCCAGTTCAGTTGCGCCGGCACATTTGCACAGCCGGAACGCGGAAGCAAAGACGCAAAGCCTCTCGCAATTGCAAAAAAGCTTGAGATGCTCCGCCCCGCAGATCAGCTTCGACCACGCGTAAAGAGCCGCCTGCCATGTCAAAAGCATGGCTATAATCTTCCTCTCAATATGCTATGGGCCTGATGGCGGACCGAAAGACAGGGCGAATGCTGGAGATACTGCAACAATCGGCAATAACGGCGGGTCGGGCCATTCTCGACATCTACAATGCCGGGCCGGAGGTCACGCACAAGCCTGACTGCTCGCCGGTCACCGATGCCGACACGACGGCCGAACGCATCATCCTGGCAGACCTCGCCTCCGCCTTTCCGGACATCCCGGTGGTCGCCGAGGAAGCGGTGTCTGCCGGCTTCGTGCCGGAGACTTCCGGCAAGTCGTTTTTCCTTGTCGATCCGCTCGACGGCACCAAGGAATTCATCAGCCGCAACGATGACTTCACCGTCAACATCGCGCTGATCGAAAACGGCGCGCCCGTCGCGGGCGTCGTCTACGCCCCGGCGCTTGGCATCCTCTATGCGGCACACCATGGCAAGGCGGTAAAGTCGGTTATTGATGGCAGCTTTCGCCTGACCGAAGAAACGATCATCGGCTGCCGCAGCTGCGGGGATCGCATGGTGGGGCTCGCCAGCCGCTGGCACAACAGCGCCGAGACGATCGACTACCTCGAAAAACACGGCATCGCCGATTACCGGACGGTCGGCTCGTCCTTGAAATTCTGCCTGCTCGCCGAAGGCGTGGCCGACGTCTATCCCCGCTTCAGCCGGACGATGGAATGGGACACCGCCGCTGGCGACGCGATCCTGAGGGCCGCCGGTGGCGAAACGCTGACGATGGATGGCACGCCGCTCACCTACGGCAAGCGCAACCAGAAGGACGACAGCGACTTCGCCAATCCCTGGTTCGTATCGCGCGGCAAGCCCTGAGCAGGTCGCGCAAGGGCTGAGGCGGTTCCTAAGCCTCTCTCGTCTGGATCCCAGCGGCGATCAGCTGGCCGATCGATTTCTCGTTAAAGGGTTTGTCGATCCGCGGAACGTGCCTGAGATAGGTCGGGAAGTGCTCGGCATCGCCGTAGCCGCTGGTGAAGCCGAACGGCATGCCGCGGGCAAGCATGGCATCGGCAACCACGAAACTCGTGTGATCGCCGAGATTGACGTCGAGGATCGCAAAATCGAAGGCCTGGAGCGCCAGCAGTTCCAATGCCTGGTTCGCATTTCCGGCGATCGTAACCTGCAATATTCCGAGAGAAGCGAGGATTTCCTCGACGTCCATGGCGATGATGAAGTTGTCCTCGAGAACGAGGACCGTCCGGACGGACGGTGAAAGCTCGGCCATGTCAATGCACTCCATTTTTCACGCACAGCGACGGCAGTCATCGTCGCTGCAGGCGCATTTCCAGGCGGAATGCCGTCCAGAGTCCCGGAACCTCCACTGAGGCAACGGCAACGACTGAGCTTAGGCTCCAATGGCCTGACCTGGCATTTAAAAAAGACATGTGAGCGTCATGACGGGATCGGGAACAAGCCTTTCGTCGCGGCGTTCAGTTCATGCGGCGTGGCCCTCGGCCGCCTCCGCTCGACATTCCAAGACAGAACTGGAGCAGAAGAATGAAACAGACTGCCGCCGTGCTGAAGCCCAAGGTCAGGGACGAAGAATTCGACATCGGCCTGACGAAGGCCTATCGCCAGCAGATGGCAACCGCGCTTTCCGATATCCTTGCCGATACCTACAAGCTGGTGATCAAGAGCCACATCTACCACTGGAACGTGGTCGGGCCCCTGTTCAAGCCGCTGCACGAACTGACCGAAGAGCACTACAACGCGCTGTTCAAGGCAACCGACATCATTGCCGAGCGCATTCGCGCTCTTGGCCACCTGGCGCCGGCGAAGCTCGCCGAAGCAAAAACCTTCGCCCCCAGCGCCGCCTCGGTCAACCACACGACGGCGGCCGAGATGGTGGCAGACCTGATCACCGATCACGAAGCGGCGGCGCGGCGCATACGCGAGGCCGGCACCAAGGCCGATGAAAACGGCGACCTGGTCACGACGGACATGCTGACCGATCGCCTCAACTTCCATGAAAAGGCTCTGTGGATGCTGCGGGCGATCGTTGCCGCCTGATCTCCCCCACCTTGACATCGATGCGGCCCCGGCGCCGCATCGATCGGCTTCGACTGGGCACGTCAGATGAACGGCCGCTTGGGTTCGCGGAGCCCTTCCCAGCCTGAAACCGCAAGCAGGCCGTCGATGTCGCGGACATTGCAGCCCTTCTCCGCCCAGCGGATCAGGCCCCGTTCGGCAAGTTTCTTCAAAGTCTTGTTGGTGTGAACGATCGAAAGACCCAGCGTGTCGGCCACATGCTGCTGGCTGATCGGAATGGCGACGCGGCTGTTGCTGAAGAGGTCGAGCACCTCCGCCCGCTGATAGAGGAAGGCGATGAGATAGGCCGCCCGCTCCAGCGCGGATCGGCGGCCGATGCTCAAGAGGTTTTCATCCAGAATGCGCTCCTCGCGTGCAGCGATCCACGTGAGATCATAGGCAAGCTCAGGGTAGTTCTCGAACAGACGGTTGAGCTTGCCGCGCTCGAAGACGCAGAGAGTGACGGGCGACAGCGCTTCGATCGAATGCTGCATCTCCCCCATCAGGCTGCCCTGCAGTCCGATCAGATCGCCGGGCATCACATAGTTGAGGATCTGGCGGCGGCCGTCATCGAGCATCTTGTAGCGGAAGCCCCAGCCGGAAAGCACGGTGAAAAGGTGCGCACTGTGCGCGCCTTCGACGAGTATGGTCGCGCCACCATCGACCGCCAGTTCGCCAGTCTTGAACTGCGAAACGAAGGCAAGTTCTTCGCCGGTAAAGGCACGAAAATGATCGAGCTTGCGCAAGGGACAGCTTTCGCAAGGGGTGCGCTTTTCGTTGCGGGCTGTCATTTCGTTCATCGTTCCATCCACCGCATGCGTTCGTTCAGGCTTTTGCGTCCAAAACTGCAAGTAGCGCCGGCATCGCAGGTGACAAGATACAACCCTGAAAACACTTGGTTTTCCGAAGCGCCATCGTTGCCATGATCATGGACAGCCAGCCCTTGGCGCCCTATCTCTTGCACTCGACCCCGCCACAGGAGCTTCACCATGTCCCACCCTGCCTTCGCCCCCGGCAATGTCGCCGTCGTTACCGGTGCTGCTTCCGGCATCGGCCTTGCGGCTGCCAGACACTTCGCGACGCTCGGCATGTACGTCGTGCTCACCGACCTCGCGGGCGACAAGCTGGAGAAGGCGGCCGCCGAAGTCGCAGCCGCCTCGCCCGGCGGGGCGCGGCACGTCACGGCCATCGCGACAGACGTCTCGCGGCTCGACACGCTGGAAGCGCTTGAGCGGGAGGTTCATCAGCGGCTCGGCGACGTGCATGTGCTCATGAACAATGCCGGCATTCAGCCCGGCAGCGCGATCCTCGGCCCCTTGGCCGCCTGGGAGGCGACGCTCGGGGTCAATCTCTGGGGCGTCATCAACGGTTCGCGCGTCTTTGCATCCCGGATGATCGCCCACGGCAAACCGGCCGTCATCATTAACACTGGCTCGAAACAGGGCATCACCACGCCGCCCGGCGACCCGGCCTACAACGTCTCCAAGGCGGCCGTGAAGGTCTTTACCGAGGCGCTGGAGCACGAGCTGCGCAACACCGCCGGAAGCCAGGTCCACGCGCACCTGCTGATCCCCGGTTTCGTCTACACCGGGCTGACGGCTGGCGGCCGCACGGAAAAGCCCGCCGGCGCCTGGACGTCGGAACAGACGGTCGGCTTCATGATGGAGAGCCTGGCGCGCGGGGATTTCTACATCCTCTGCCCTGATAACGACGTGCCACGCGCGACCGACGAACGGCGTATCCTCTGGGCCGCCGGCGACATCGTCGCGAACCGGCCGCCGTTGTCGCGCTGGCATCCGAAATATGCGGATGCCTTCAAGGCGTTCCTCGACAGGGATGGCGATTGATCCTCCTACGTTGACACTGCGTTCTCGGCGACCCTTCTGGTGCTGGCGGGACACATCGTGTTTTGTGGGACGACGATAATGAGGGACTAAGAATGACGAGCGGCATCCATCACATCACCCTGATTGCCCGGAAGGTCCAGGCAAACGTCGACTTCTATGTCGGCTTTCTTGGCTTGCGCCTGGTCAAGCGGACGGGCGGCTATGAGGACGCCAACCAGCTGCACCTTTTTTACGGCGACGCCGAGGGTTCGCCGGGTTCGCTCGTGACCTTCCTGATGTGGGAAGACGGCGGCCGCGGCCGCGTGGGCCATGGCCAGCCGAGCGAAATCGCGTTTGCCATCCGGCCGGAGAGTATCGGCTTCTGGCTGACCCGCGCGCTGCAGTTCAACATCGCCACGTCAGGGCCAGCGCAGGAGTTCGGTGAGCCGGTGCTGCGGCTCAAGGATCCGGACGGTGTCATCGTCAAGCTCGTCGGCACCGAGTTGGTTTCGGGTGCGGCCCCCTGGAGCCCGCGCGATATCCCGGCGGAAGACGCCATCCGCCGCCTGCGTGGCGCCACGATCCTCACGGAAAAGCCGGAGGATTCCGTTCGCTTCCTGACGTCCCATTTCGGTTATACGGAAACCGGCGCAACCGACGCGATCCGGCGGCTCACCTCCGCCTCCGGCGACACCATCGACGTGCGCAATGCAAGCGGCTTCTGGACGTCTGCCCCCGGAACCGGAACGATCGATCACATCGCCTTCCGCGCGCCCGACCGAGCCGCCGTGGAACGGGTGCACGAGGACCTGCAACGGGATGGCGCGGGCGCGATCAATGCGCATGACCGCAAATACTTCTATTCGCTCTACGTCCGCGAACCCGGTGGGTCGCTCTACGAACTGGCCAGCGACGTGCCCGGCTTCACCGTCGACGAACCGAAGGAAACACTCGGCACCGAACTCTTCGTGCCGGCGCATTTCAGCGCCGCGCGCGAAGAAATGCTGCTGGCCATGCCGCAGTTCGCCCTGCCGGGAGAACCGCGGCTGACCGAGCGCGACCTGCCCTTCGTGCACCGCTTCTATCACCCTGGCGTGCTGGATGACCGCACCTTCATGCTCTTGCACGGCAGCGGCGCCAACGAAACGCAGCTTCTCCACCTCGCCCATCAGGTCGACAGGCAGGCGACGCTTGTCGGCATTCGCGGCCGGTCGAACGAGGAGGGAACGCCGCGCTGGTTCCGGCGCTATTCGCCGACGACCTTCGACCAGAAGGACGTGCGGTCGGAAGCCGAGGCCTTTGCTGCCTTCGTCGAGGGTGCCCGCGACGGCTACCGCATCGATCTGGAGAAGACGGTTTTCATCGGCTACTCCAACGGCGCCAATCTTCTGGTGGCCCTGATGCTGTTGTATCCGGGGCTCGTGCGCAATGTCGTACTGATGCGCTCAATGCTCGTCCTCGACGACGTGCCGCCGCCGGATCTCTCGGGTACGAAGGTGCTGCTCCTGACCGGCAAGCACGACAGCTACGGCGACTTCGCTCCACGCCTCAGGGAAGAGCTCGTCCGCACGCGCGCGGATCTGACCGCGGTCGACCTCGACATGGGCCACGAGATCGGCGCGCCAGATATCGCGGCTATCCAGCAATGGCTGCAGGATAAGGGCCTCTAAGCGTTTCTGAGGTCGTTTCGGCGAATGCTTTCGAGAAATCCAACAGCGCTCGCTCCCTCACCCTCATGCTTGGGCTTTGCCCGAGCATCCATACCCAGTCCTGTCCGCGATGTCCGGGGCAGCCTTAGCGCCTCACTGTGTCGGCAGACTACCGCGCTCCCTCAGCGCCGGCAAAATCCGCAAATGCCTTGACGAAGGCGGCGAGCCGGTCGCGGGCGTCCGTGTCCGTCAGCGTCCCCGCCTCATCGAAAAGCGTATCCGCCTTGGGCAGCATCAGGCGCTTGCCGGACCAGAGCTCGGCGCCGAGCGTGCGCATGACGGGCAGCCAGGCGTTCTGGCTGAGAATGGTGCCGAAATTGCCGGGCGAGCTGCCGGCAAGCGCAAAGGGCCGACCGCGAAACACCTTGGCGATATCGGCGGAAGGCCGGCTCATCCAGTCGATCGCGTTCTTGAACACGCCGGGGATGGAGTTGTTGTATTCCGGCGTGAACAGGATGACGCCGTCGGCAGCCATCACCTTTTGCTTCAGCGCCGTCACGGCGTCCGGAATGCCGCTCTCCTTTTCGACATCGCCGTCATAGAGCGGAATTCCGTGCAGCGTCGCGGTGTCGAATTCGACGCCACCAGGCGGGTTTTCCGCGGCCGCCCGCATCAGGCCGGTGTTGAACGACGCCTTGCGCAGGCTCCCGGAAATGCCGAGGATTTTTGTCATGAGGTCTGGTCCTTTTCCAAGTCCTTGCGGGCGCGCCTCGAAGCGCGAGGCGGGATGCCATCGACATAGGCAACGCAACAGCTGTCATGATGGGTCCGCGCGGAACCGATGTCCAACGGGATCAGAGGGATAGAGACAAAAAAGCCGGGGACGAGCCCCGGCTTTTCGTTGGGATCAGACCGTTAGACGAGCGGCTTCAGCCGGGCCTCGATCTGCGCGCGCTTCGGCTCCAGGAACGGCGGCAGAGACAGGCTCTCACCGAGCGTTTCCATCGGCTCGTCGACGGCAAAACCGGGACCATCGGTCGCGATCTCGAAGAGGACGCCGTTCGGCTCGCGGAAATAGAGCGAGCGGAAATAATAGCGCTCGACCTCGCCGCTCGACGGCAGACGGAAGCCGTTAAGCCGTTCCGTCCACTCCGTCAGCGCCGCATTATCAGGCGCCCGGAAGGCGACGTGGTGCACGGCACCGGCGCCCTGACGCGCGATCGGCAATCCCGGTTGGACGGCCACGTGCAGTTCGGCCGCAGGACCGCCCTCGCCCATGGTGAAGACGTTGACTTCCCCCTCGCCGTCCGGCGACGGATAGGTGCGGGCCTTGCTCATGTTCATCACATGCGTCAGGACGAGTTCGGTGTTGGTGATGTCAGGCACGCTGATGGTGATCGGTCCGAGGCCCTTGATCTGGCGCTCGGCCGGCACCGGGCTCTTTTCCCAGGGGTGTGAGGGCGCAAGCCCGCCGTCGTCGACCAGCCGGAAACGTTGGCCTTCGCCATCCTCGAAATCAAGCGCGGTGCGGCCATCGATCTCCGTGACCTCTCCACTCGTGACCTTGAGTTCGTCGAAGCGGTCCTTCCACCAGCGAACGGTTTCGGCGCTGCCGACCCTCAGACCCGTGCGCGAAATGCTGTGCGTGCCGCGCCCTTCCGGCCCGACCGGCCAGTCGAAGAAGGTCAAGTCCGTGCCGGGCGTGGCGCGCCCGTCGGCATAGAAGAGGTGATAGGCGGTGGTGTCGTCCTGGTTGACGGTTTTCTTGACCAGCCGCAGCCCGAGCGTCTCGGTGTAGAAGCGCAGGTTTTCCGGTGCGTTGGCGGTGATCGCCGTCAGGTGATGGATCCCAGTCAGTTGCAAGCTCATGATTGCCTCCAATGCGTTGGCATTGCTGTTGAGCCCAATATGGGATGCCGCATCGTTTCCGACAGTAGACCAATAGAGAACAGAACGTTCTCCTCAGGTGAACAACAAACGGCCCGTCCGCGCTGCCATCGCTGAGGCGCAACGGCGATCGAGGCGCGCTCAGCGGCGATTGAGATCGCCGAGATAGGTGTTTTCAAGGCGGGAGATTGCGTAGGCCTTGGGGTCGATGTCGACGAGGAGCACGGCTTCCTGCCCAGACCCCGCCTTGGCGAGCAACTGCCCGTCGGGTGCTGCAATGCGCGACAGCCCGGCGAAGGAGAACAGCGGGTCCGAACCACAATGGTTGATGTAGGCGACGAACACCTGGTTCTCGAAGGCGCGCGTCTGGATCATGTGCTCGGCGATGAAATCGCCGGACCAGCCCGCCGGCAGCGCCGTCGGCACCAGCACGGCCTCGGCGCCGGCGAGCGCCAGCCGCCGCACATTCTCCGGAAACTCGACGTCGTAGCAGATCAGCATGCCGCAGGTGACGCCACGATGTGTGAAGAGCCGCGTCGACGGCTCCGGCGCGCGGAAGATCGAACGCTCATAGTCGCCGTAGAGATGGGACTTGCGGTAGACGACCGGCGCGGCATCGCCATCGACATAGACGGCGCTGTTATAGACGTCGTCGCCGTCGCGCTCGGCAAAGCCGGCGATGAGCGCAATGCCCGTCTCAGCGGAAATCGCCTTGAGGCGCTGAACGATCGCGCCATCCGGCGCCTCGGCGAGCGCTGTCAACGCCTCGCCGGCGCCATAGCCGGTGACGCCGAGTTCGGGCGTCAAAAGCAGCGTCGCCCCTTGTCCTGCAGCTTCCGCCGCGGCACGGGCAATGCGGTCAAGATTGGCGGCAACGTCACCCGCCGCCGATTGCATCTGGAGGGCGGCGAGTTTCATCATTTTCCATCCGACGACATGGCGCCAAGCAGCTTCGGCAGGTCGCCGAAACGGGCGACGAGGCTGAAGATCACCGCGGCGGTCGTGACGAAGAGTACCGTCACCGACGCCATGGTCGGCGTATAGCCGTAGCGCAGCGCATTGAAGATCTTGATCGGCAGCGTTTCCACCGTGAAGCCGACCGTCATGTAGGCAACGATGTATTCGTTGAGCGACAGCACGAAGGCGAAGGCGTAGCCCGACACGATATAGGGCAGAATCAGCGGCAGCACGACGGTGCGGAAGATCGTGCGCTCATCCGCCCCCATGGTCGAGGCGGCCTCGACCAGCGAGCGGTCGATCGAGGTGAAACCGAGCGACAACGTCACCAGCGGCAGCGTCACGAAGAAGATTGCGTGGCTGACGACGGCCGTCCACGGCTGGCCGTAGAAACCGACCGTCGCCCAGAAGGTGAGCATGCCGAGCGCGGTGATGACAGGCGGCAGCGTGAACGGCGCGACACCGAGAAGCTGGAAAATGTTCGCCCACGGCGCGATCCGCCGCCACAGGAACCAGGAGAGCGGCAGCGCGATCGCCACCGCAAGCGCCGCCGAAAGCACGGCCAGCGTCACCGAGGCAAAAAGGGCGTTGCGCCATTCCGGATTGAGGAAGATCTCGCCATACCAGGAGAGCGAAAAGCCCTGCGGCGGAAAGGCGAGCGTCTGCTTCTGGTTGACCGAGACGCCGGCAACGACGATCAGCGGCAGCGACAGGAACAGGCCGATCAGGAAGAAGTAGGCCTTGCGGAAGATCGAGGTCATGCCGCTTCTCCCTTGCGTCCGGCAATCACGGTGAGCGCCACGAGCCCGAGCGTGACCAGCACGAGGAACACGGCCATGGCGGCGGCAAACGGCATGTTCGACTGGTAGATCGCCTGGTCGGTGATCAGCACCGACAGCGTCCAGTGCTGCGGCCGGCCGAGAAGCTGCGGCAACAGATAGGAGCCGAGCGCGAAGATGAAGACCATGATCAAGGTGGCGGTGATCGTGTTGCGCAACGCCGGCACGACCACGGTGAAGAAGGCCTTGAGCGGTGATGCGCCGAGTGTGCGGGCGGCTTCCGTCAGCGTCGGATCGAGGCGCACGAGCGCCGGGAAAAGCACCAGCACCGTATAGGGGAAGGCCTGATAGACCATGCCGGTCAAGACCGCGCCGAAGCTCGGCGTCAAGGCCTTGGCCTGCTCCATGATGCCGAGCGCAACGAGGATGTTGGTGATCCCTGCGGTGCGCGAAAACAGCGTCGACCAGGCAAAGCCGATGATGACTTCCGAGAGCGACAGGATCGACAGGAGCGCCACCAGCCACACGACCTGTACCTTCCGCGCCATGCGCGTCAGCATGTACGTGAAGGGCAAGGCGAGCACGACGCAGCAGATCGCCACGATGACGGCGAGCATCAGCGAAAAGCCGAGCACACCGCCGAAAAAGACCGAGAGGAAGCGGGCGTAATTGTCGAAGACGAAGGCCGGCGTATAGAAGCCGCCCTGCTGGCGCTGGAAGAAGCTGACGGCGATCATCGTGCCGAAGGGCACGACGAAGAAGATTGTCAGCATGGCCGCCGGAAAGAGGAGCGGCAGGTAGTCACCAAAGGTTTGGGGCGGTTCGCGTCTCATTTCTTCAGCACCACGCAGACATCGGGTGTGAGCGCGATGCCGACCTCCTGGCCGACGGAAACGTCGGGCCGGGCGCGCGGCGTCGAGACGGCGACAATCTGGTGTCCCGCGATATCGACGAAGGTTTCGATCGTGCCGCCGAGATCGCGCACGAAGGTGACCTTGCCGGTGAGCGCCCCGGCGCCGGGCGCCGTCAGGTGCACGTCTTCCGGGCGAACCGACAGCGTACCCTTGTTGGCGCCCGCAGGCAGGGCGAGGCCGGGGACGACATGACCGAGCACTTCCGCGCGGCCGGCACTGTCGGCCTGAACGTCGAGCAGGTTGGTCTGGCCGATGAAGTCGGCGACGAAGCTGTCGGCCGGGCGGCGATAGATTTCGATCGGCGACGCAGCCTGGCGGATCTCGCCGCCGCTCATGACGACGACGGTGTCGGCCATGGTCATCGCTTCGCGCTGGTCGTGGGTAACGACGATGGTGGTGATGCCCAGCTTCTGCTGCAACTGGCGCAGTTCTACCTGCATCGCCTCGCGCAGCTTCGCGTCGAGTGCCGAAAGCGGTTCGTCGAGCAGGAACAGTTTCGGCGAGATCGACAGGGCGCGGGCAATCGCCACGCGCTGGCGCTGGCCGCCGGACAGCTTGGCGACCGGCCGGTCGGCATAGCCCGAGAGATGGATCATCGACAGAAGCTCGTCGACGCGCTTCTTCTGGTCTTCTTTTGCCGCACCGCGGATGCGCAGGGGATAGGCGATGTTTTCGCCGACGGTCAGGTGCGGAAACAGCGCCAGCGACTGGAACACCATGCCTAGGTTGCGCTTGTGCGTCGGAACCCGGGTGATGTCCTCGCCGTCGAGCCGGATCGCGCCGCCGGTCGGCAGATCAAGCCCGGCGATCATGCGCAGCAGCGTGGTCTTGCCGCAGCCAGATGGTCCGAGCATGCAGACGAAGGTGCCGTGCGGCACCGTCAGATCGACATTGTTGACGGCCCTGAAGGCTCCGAATTCCTTGACGACGTTTTGAAGGGCAAGTCCGGACATTGTTTCTCCGCGAGGATGGTCCCCTCCGCCTCATGGGAGGGTTTCAGGCGGGGAGCGGCTGCAAGGCCCCTCCCCGTCGTTATGCTTGTGGCTCTCCCCGGAGGCCGGGGAGCAGGCCGGATCAGCCGACGATCAGCTCGGTCCACTTCTGGTTCAGCCAATCCGACTTGGTCTGGTAGAGATCGTAGCGCGGAATGATCGGCTCGATATCCGACGAGACGGCTGCGAATTCCTTGTCGGTCAGATCCGTAACCTCGCGCTTGACGGTCGGAGACGTTCCGACCTTGCGCGACAGCGTCGCCTGGATCGAGGGTTGGCACATGTAGTCGATGAAGATATGGGCTTCTTCGGACTTCTGCGAGGCACGCGACAGCGCCCAGCAACCGGAATCCTGAATGCCGCCTTCCTTCGGGAAGGTGGAGCGGACCGGGTGACCGTCGGCAGCAGCAAGGCCGGTGACGTCGTGATAGTACTGGCCCATCGGGATTTCGCCCGACTTCAGCGACTGCTCGAACTGCGCCTCGTCGCGGTACCACAGGCGAACGTTGGGCTTCACTTCGGCAAGCTTGTCGAACGCCTTGAGAAGGCCTTCTTCGGTGTCGAGCGCATTGGTGCCGCCGAAGAACGTCTTGGCCGTCACTTCGAGCAGGAACGAGTTGGAGACGAGCGCGAGCAGGCCGAGCTTGTCGGCGTTCGCCGGATCCCAGAAGGCGGTCCAGGAGGTCGGCGCTTCCTTGTAGACGTCGGTGTTGGTCACCAGCGTGATGTACCAGGAAACAGCGCCGATGCCGGCAATGCGTCCGTCCGGATACTTGTTGACGAAGCGATCAAGCAGGTTCGAGGCATTCTTGATCTTGGCGGTATCGAGCGGCGTCCAGAGATCGGTCGACTGGCCCTTCAGCATCGCGACCTGCGACATCATCGAAACGTCGGCTGGGGCCTGGCCGGCGCGGGCGGCCTGTTCGAGCTGGACGAGCCAGGCTTCACCGGTCGGTTCCGCGATCGACTCGACGGCAATGCCGGTCGCTTTGGTGAATTCCGGGAAGATGTTCTTGTCGAACGAATCCTTGAAGTAGCCGCCATAGACGCCGACCTTCAGCGACTTGTCCTGCGCGCGCAGGATCGACGGCATCGCCAGCATGGAGGCACCGGCAAGGCCGGCGCCGAGCAGCGTGCGGCGCTTGATGGAAGTGGTGATCATTCGCGTTCTCCTTTGTTTCGGCGGTGATCCGCCTTGTTCCCTGTTCTGTTTGATTTCTTGCACATTTTCAGTCTCAGTGCGCGGCTGTTTTGCGCTCCAGCATGCGCGAATATTGTGTCAGCGGATAACACAGCACGAAGAAGATCACCGCGACCAGCCCATAGACCGTGAAAGGTTCGAAGGTTGCATTATTGATCGCATTCGCGGTTCTGAGAAGCTCTTCGAAGCCGATGATCGAGGTCAGCGCCGTGCTCTTGATGAGCTGCACGAGGAAGCCGACGGCGGCCGGCCGGGTGATGGCGAAGGCCTGCGGCAGGATGACGAGCCGCAGTTCCTGCAACCGGTGCAGCCCGAGGCTCGCGCCGGCATCCCACTGCCCGCGCGGCAGTGCCTCGACCCCGCCACGCCAGATCTCGGCGAGATAGGCACTGGCATAGAAGGTCAATCCGAGGGCTGCCGCCGTCCACGGCTCGATGCGGAAACCGAGCATCGGCAGGCCGAAGAACATCAGGAACAGCTGCATCAGGAGCGGTGTTCCCTGGAAGAGCGCGATGTAGCCGGAGCCGAAGCGCCGCGCCCAACGGCGCTCGGAAATGCGCGCTGCAAGGACGGCAAGCCCCACTGCTGCGCCGCCGGCAAAAGCGACGATCGACAGCAGGATCGTCCACCGCGTAGCGAAGATCAGGTTGCGCAGGATGTCCCAGAAGGTGAACTCGATCATGACACGCCCGCTCCAAGCACGCGGCGCCCGCCGGCGACGAACAGCCGCCGAAGCGCCATCGACAGGCCGAGATAGATCAGCGTGACGACGAAATAGGTCTCGAATGAGCGGAAAGTGCGCGCCTGCAGCAGGTCCGCCTCATGCGCCAACTCCCGCACCGCGATCTGCGAGACGACCGCCGATTCCAGCATCATGATGATCACCTGGCTGGTGAGCGCCGGGAAAATCACCTTCAGCGCCTGCGGCAGGATGATCTTGACGAAGACCTGGCGGGGCTTAAGCCCGAGCGCAAACGCCGCCTCGCTCTGCCCCTTCGGCACAGCATCGAGACCCGCACCGACGATCTCGGTCGTATAGGCCGCCATATTCAGCGTCATGGCGACGATTGCCGCGACGATCGGGTCGAGCCGGATGCCGAGGCTCGGCAGGCCGAAATAGATGAAGAACAGCTGCACCAGGAACGGCGTGTTCCTGACGACTTCGACATAGACGGCCACCGCCTTGCGCAAGACGCCATAGCGGCTGCGGCGGGCGGCGGCGAAGAGAATGCTGATCAGGATGCCGAGCACCGTGGTGCAGGCGATCAGGAACACGGTCATGGCCGCGCCATGGGCGATTGCGCCCGCGGCGTCCTTGAGCCAACCGAAGCTGAGGCCGTAGCCCATCGTCGCAACCTTTCCTCAAGCGGGCCGCGAGGGGATTGCCCGCGCGGCCACCGAGCTTGTTAGTCCTTGAGGTTGTCGGGGTTGAGCGGCGTCTTCAGCCAGGCCTCCGAGCTCGCGTTCAACTTGCCGTCCGAGAGCATTTTGGCAACGGAGTCGTTGACCGCCTTCTTCAGGCCTTCCTCGCTCTTGTTGAGACCGATATGCGACGGCGAGGTCAGAAGCTGGAACTTCTGCTCCGGTTTCAACGCTTCCTGGCGGGCCAGCACCTGGGCGCCGACGTCGTTGCCGACGACCATCAGTTGCGTCTGGCCGGAGATGAAGGCCTGGATCACAGCATTGTAGTTGTCGAAGCGCTGGATGTCGGCATTGGCCGGGGCTGCCTCGGTGAGCGAGGTGTCTTCGAGCGTGCCGCGATTGACGGCGATGGTCTTCTCGGCAAGGTCTTCCTTGCCGGCAACCTTCAGTTCCGCCGGGCCGATGACGGCAATATAGTAAGGCGCGTAAGCCGCGGCAAAATCGATCACCTCGGCGCGCTCCTTGGAGAAGCCGACGCTCATCAGGATGTCGACGCGCTTGTCGTTGAGATAGGGAATGCGGTTCTGCCCTGTGACGCTGACGAGGTTGAGCTTGACGCCGAGGTCGTCGGCGATCTGCTGCGCGACGTCGACGTCATAGCCCTTGATGCTCATGTCGGCGCTGGCCGAGGAGAACGGCGGGAAGTCGGAGAAGATGCCGACATTGATCTGGCCGGCGGACTTGATATCGGCGAGCGCGTCGGCCTTGGCGATGCCTGCGGCGGCCCCGAGCATCAGGGCGGCGGCGAAGGCTGTTTTCAGTTTTGCATGGATCGTCATGATAATTCCCCTACCCGGAAGCTTTGTGATTGTGCAGTCTGGTGGTCGGCCGCCGTTTCCGGTCCGGCAGCCGACGAACCCTTAGTCAGGCCTCAGGCGGACTTGCCCGTGATCGCCGGGCTGAAGACCATGAGGCTCAGGATTTCGAAGAGCACCTGCGCGCCCGCATGGGCCGTGTTGGTGGTCGAGTCATATTGCGGCGCCACTTCGACGACGTCGCCGCCGACGAGGTTGATGCCCTTGAGGCCACGGATCAATTCCAGCACTTCGCGGGTCGTCAGACCGCCGACTTCCGGCGTGCCGGTACCCGGCGCGAAGGATGGATCGAGGCTGTCGATGTCGAAGGACAGATAGGTCGGGCCGTCGCCGACGATCTTCTTCGCTTTCTCGATGATCGCGGGAATGCCGAGACCGGTCACTTCCTCCGCATGGATGACGGTCATGCCGGACTCGTAGGAGAACTCCCAAAGATATTCGGCCGAACCGCGGATGCCGATCTGCACGACGCGGGTCGGGTCGAGCACGCCGTCGAGCACCGCGTTGCGGAAGGGACCGCCATGGTGGAACTTGGTGAGGTCGTAGGCGCCGCCGGTGTCGCAATGCGCGTCGATGTGGATCATGCCGACCGGGCGCCTCTTGCCGACCGCTTTCAGGATCGGGTGGGTGATCGAGTGGTCGCCGCCGACCGACAGCGGCAGCACGCCGGCATCGACGATCTGGTTGATGCGCTTCTCGATGTCCTCATGGCTGAGTTCCAGCCGGTAGCGGCTCTGGAACGGCACGTCGCCGATATCCGCGACGCGGAGTTCTTGAACCGGCGTGCAGCCGAGCACGTGGTTATAAGGGCCGATACGCTCGATCGAGCGCAGCGCCCGCGGTCCAAAGCGCGAGCCCGGACGGTTGGTGACGCCAAGATCCATGGGAATGCCGACGATCGCCACCTGCAGATTGCCGAAATCCGGGTTCTCCGCGTCAACAGGCATGTGCGGCGCCGTCAGGAAGGTCGGGATGCCGGAATAGGGCGCGAGACGTGTGCCGCTCTTGTTGAAGATCTTGTCGGCGACCTTGCGGAAGGTCGGGTCGAACAGCTCGCCGCCATGGCTTTCGCCATACTTTGCCTTCAGTTCGGCAAGCTTGTTGTCGTTCCAGGCCATCGATTCAATCCTCCGTCTTCCATAGCCTGAGGCATGCGCGCGAAGGCGCCACAGATATCTGTCTGCGGAAGGTGCCGGCTCGTCCGGCGCGTTCATGTTCCCCAGGCGTTTTCGCCTTTGTTGATGAATATTAGGCGGCAATTCCCCTAGAAAATCAATTGACATTGTTATAGCGTTTCGTGTGAGAAAAATTCACATCACAGCAACCGCCGGAACGCCCCGATTTGTCCAGCCGCCTGCCTCCCCTAAACCCCTTGCGCGCCTTCGAAGCGACGGCGCGGCGGGGCTCCGTTTCGGCCGCGGCGCGTGAACTCAACGTCACCCACGGTGCGATCAGCCACCAGATCCGCGCGCTCGAACTTTCGGTCAAGGCGGCGCTGTTCGAGCGCGGCGGCAAGCGGCTGAAGCTGACGCCGCAGGGCGCATTGCTGTTGCCGGCCGTCACCCACGCCTTTGCCGAAATCGCGGCGGCGACCGCAGCGATGACGCGGCCGACGACGAGCGGCGAACTGCGCATCACCTGCGTCCCGGCGCTGCTTTCCTTCTGGCTGATCCCGCGGCTGCATCTATTCACCGAGCAATATCCGGACGTGCGTCTGACGCTAATCGCCTCTAACGACGAGGCGTATCTCCACTCGCCCGACGTCGACGTCTGCCTGATCTATGGCGACGGCAACTGGTCCGGCGCCTGGGCCAAGCTCTGGAGCCGTCTCGAACTTTTCCCTGTCGTCAGCCCGACGCTGCTCAACATGCGGCCACTGCGCTCGGTTCGCGACCTGCGCGACCACGTCATGCTGCATGGCGACGATGGCCGCGAATGGAACACCTGGCTTGCGGCAGCGGATGCCAGCGACCTGCAGCGCGGCCAGCAGCATTTCATGAGTGACGCACGGCTTTCGACCGAGGCCGCACTGCACAACCAGGGCGTCGCGCTCGGCGATACGATTACCGCCGGCAGCCTGATCGCGCGCGGCGAACTGATCGCCCCTTTCGACCTGACGGTGCCCGCCAACGACGCCTTCTTCGTCGCCTGCCGCAACGAGGTGCTGGCGGCACCGATCGTGCGCATCTTCATCGACTGGATGTTCGAAACACTCGAAAGCGACCCGATGCCGGAACTACAGACATCGGCGCGCACGATTATTCGCAGCCGCACCTCGAAATCCGAGCCGACAGATCGTAAATCGGAGAAGAACGGTTTTCAGCCGGTTTCGGCGCCGAGCCGTGCTCGCCGCACCGATCGTCCGCAGAAACGCAAAGCCAAGGCCTAACCCACAGGAACACCCGTCATGCCGCATTTCAACCCGCTCGTCGAAAAGCTCTCGCCGCCGCCCGTGCCCTCGGTGCTGGCCTGGGCGAAGTCCTACGATGGCTCCCGTGGCCCGCTGATCGACCTGTCGCAGGCAGTGCCCGGCTATCCCGCCCATCCGGACATGCTGGCCTGGCTCGGTGAGGCTGCAGCCTCAACCGCTTACACCGGCTATGGCGCGATCGAGGGCGAAGCGGAGCTGCGTGAGGCCTATGCGGCGCATGTCGCCGGCCTCTATGGTGCTGCGGTCGCCGCCGACAACATCCACATCACCTCGGGCTGCAACCAGGCCTTCATCTGCACGGCAATGGCCATTGCCGGCGCGGGCGATACGATCCTGATGACCAACCCCTATTACTTCAACCAGGAAACGACGCTGTCGATGCTCGGCATCAATGTCGAGCTCGTACCTTGCGATGCCGGCGCCGGCTTCCTGCCGGAGGTCGATGCAATTGCCGCGGCACTTCACCCCGGCATCCGGGCGCTCGCGCTGGTCTCGCCCAACAATCCGACCGGCGCCGTCTACCCGCCGGAGCTGCTCGCCCGTATCTACGAGGCCTGCCGTTCCAAGGGCGTCTGGCTGATCCTCGACGAAACCTATCGCGACTTCCTGCCCGATGCCTCCGCAGCGCCCCATGGCCTGCTGGCCACCGAAGGCTGGCAGGATAGCTTCATCGGCCTCTACAGCTTTTCCAAGTCTTTCTGCATCCCGGGCCATCGCCTGGGCGCGATCACCGCCGGCCCTGCCGTCATCGAGCAGGTGACGAAGATCATGGACAACCTGCAGATCTGCGCGCCGCGCTCAGCCCAGGCCGCGGTCGCGAAGGCAATCCCGGCTCTTGCCGACTGGCGTCAGACGAACCGCGCCGAAATCGCGGCACGAGCCGATGCGCTGCGCGACGTCATGAGCCGCCTGCCGAAGTGGAAGCTGCAAGCCGTCGGCGCCTATTTCGCCTATGTCCGCCACCCCTACCCGGATATCGATTCGCAGTTCATCGCCGAGAAGCTGGCCAAGCTCGCCGGCGTCGTCTGCCTGCCCGGCGACTATTTCGGCGAGGGCCAGGAGAACTACCTGCGCTTTGCCTTCGCCAATGCCGACGCCGAAACGATCCGCAAGCTTGAAGAGCGGCTGGCGAACTTCACGCCACCCGGTCTCTGATCGGAACGTAGTCGCGCGGCGTTATCCGCGCCGCGCGATCAATATGCCGACAAGCACGATCGCCCCGCCGATCGCCTGCATCAGCCCGACCGGCTCGGCAAGCAGGAGCCAGGCGAGGATCGCCGCCACGACCGGCTGCAACAGCAGGGTCAGCGACGAAAATGCGGGCGGCAGATAGGCGAGTGCGTAGGTGATCGCCACCTGCCCGCCGGCATGGCTGACGAAGGCGAGCCCGAAAAGCATCGCCCAGCCGAAGGCGGTCGGCGGCAACAGCGACGGCTCGAACAGGACGGCCATCGGCAGCATGCAGATCGCAGCCGAAGCCGTGCTCCAGATCATGATGCGCACGGTGCTGAACAGGCTGCGCAGCTGCCCGATCGCCAGAATATAGCCGGCGTAGAACATCGCCGCGACGACGGCCACGCCATCGCCGAGCAGATTGCCGTCACCCAGCGCCATCGGGCCGCCCTTGAGGATCACCACGCCCGCGACTGCCGTTGCGAGGCCGAGGGCGAAGACGGCGCTGACGCGCGAGCGAAACAAAAGCCAGCTCGTGAGCGTCACGAAGACGGGCGCGAGATTGGCAAGCAGCGTGGCGTTGGCGACCGACGTCTTGGTCAACGCATAGTGCCAGGCACCGAGATCGATCGCGAGAAACACGCCCGGCAGGACCAGAAGCGCATATTCCGAGAGCTTTTCCGGTCGCCGCCCCCCGGCGCCCTCGGGACGAAACCAGGTCCAGGCGAGAAGCGGGATCAAGGCCAGCGCCACGCGCCAGAAGGCGGTCGCCATCGGCCCGACTTCCGACAGCCGCACGAAGATCGGCGAGCCGCCGATCGCAGCGCCGCCAATGAGAAGGGCAGCCATGGCAACGCGATTATGGGAATGGGAAGCTTGGGTCACGGGAGGCATCCGGAAGGGCGCGGTCGTCTGGGGCGGTAAGCCGACGAGCTACCAGATGCGGACGACCGGTGACAGCCCTGCAAGCGCCGAAGCCTGAAAGAAAAAACGGCCGCCGCAGATTGCGACGGCCGTCGTTCAAGGACGTAGCGCTGTATTCAGGCAGCGTCGGGAACGTGAACGGTCTTCACTTCGAGGAAGTCCTCAAGGCCGAACATACCGCCTTCGCGACCGTTGCCGGACTGCTTGTAGCCGCCGAACGGGCTGCCGTAGCGGTGCGGCCCGCCATTGATGTGCACCATGCCGGCGCGCAGGCGTCCGGCGACGCGCTCGGCCCGCTCCGGGTTGCCCGTCTGCACATAGGCGGCAAGGCCGTAGTTGGTGTCGTTGGCAATCGCGATCGCCTCCTCCTCGGTGTCGAAGGGGATGATCGCCAGCACCGGACCGAAGACTTCCTCGCGGGCGATGCGCATCTCGTTGTTGACGTCGGCAAAGATCGTCGGCTTGACGAAGTAGCCGGTCTCGAAGCCCTCCGGCTTGCCGGCACCGCCGACGAGCAGCCGCGCGCCTTCGGCAATGCCTGCTTCGATCAGCGCCTGCACCCGGCCGAACTGGATGTGGCTGACGAGCGGTCCGATATGGCCGCCCTCTTGCGTCGGGTCTCCGACTTTCGCCTCGCGGCCGACGCGCTTGGCGATCTCAACCACCTGGTCATAGACGCCACGCTCCACCAGCATGCGGGTCGGCGCGTCGCAGGACTGGCCGGAATTGTTGAAGCATTCGAGCACGCTGCCGGTGACGCGGTCTGCGAGATCGGCGTCGGCAAAGACGATGTTCGGCGACTTGCCACCGAGCTCCAGCGTCACGCGCTTGACCGTTTCGGCGGCATCCTTGCTGACGGCGATGCCGGCGCGGGTCGAGCCGGTGAACGACATCATGTCGATGTCGGGATGCTTCGACAGCGCGGCACCGGCGTTGATGCCGTCGCCGTTGACGAGGTTGAAGACGCCGGCCGGGAAGCCCGCCTCATGCACCATTTCAGCGTAAAGCATGGCATTGAGCGGCGTGAACTCGCTCGGCTTCAACACGCAGGTCGAGCCAGTCGCGAGCGCCGGCACCACCTTCAGCGCGATCTGGTTGATCGGCCAGTTCCAGGGCGTGATCAGGCCGCAGACGCCGATCGGCTCGCGCAGGATCACGTCGCCGTTCGGCAGCCGGTCGCGGGTCTTCAGGCGCTTCAGCGCATCGATGAAGCCCTGCAGGTGGCCGACGCCGACATCGGCCTGCTGCTCACGGGTCATAGTCTTCGGCGCGCCGAGTTCCATGGTGATGGTGTCGACCATCTCGTCATAGCGGCGCTTGTAGACGGCAAGCAGCTTTTCAAGCAGCGCCAGTCGCTCCTCGACGCTCGTCCGGCTATAGGTCGCAAAGGCCTTCTTGGCCGCGGCAACGGCCCGGTCGATGTCTGCGGCCGTGCCCATGGAGATCACCGCAACCGGCTTTTCCGTTGCCGGGTTCAGGACCTCGAGGTCGTTGGCGACGATGGGATCCACCCAGGTGCCGTTGATGTAGAACTTGCGTTTGTCGAGCATTCGCTCCTCCTTCCCGTCAGTTTGTCTTTTGTTTTTCAGCAAGCCATTCAAGGATTAGCGCTCGGTAACGCTCACCCGAAAAGCTCGGAAAATGTCCGCCGTGAACGATACGCGCGGGTATCTTCAGCAGCCGTTCCATCGACGCCAGATAGTCGTCGGCGTTGGAATGATAAGTGTCCTCGATCAGCGGGCCATCGTAGAGGATGTCGCCGGAGAACAGGATCCCGGTCTTCGCCTCGAAGAGCGCAATCCCGCCGGGCGAATGGCCGGGCGTGTGGATCACCTGGAAGACGCGGTCGCCGAGATCGATATGGTCGCCGTCTTCGAGCAGCCGCGTCGCCGGCGCCGCCTTCACCGCATAGGTGGTGGAGGCGTAGGGCTCGGGCGGCAGCGCGTCGAAGATCTCGTCGGCGACGTAGGGGTTTGCGAGCGTGTTCTTGCGCGTCGGATGCGCCAGCAGTTCCGCCTCGGCCGAATGCACGCAGCGGCACTCGAACTCGTGATGGCAGCCGATATGGTCGAAGTGGGTGTGGCTGGCAACGGCGTCCAAGGCGCGTTCGGTGACGAGGGGCACCCATTGCCGGAGCGACACGACACCCATGCCGCTATCGACGAGCATATCGCGGTCGCGGCCGCGCACATGCCAGATGTTGCAGCGGTAGAATTCCTGGATATAGGGCTCATCGATAGCGGTGACGCCGTCGTCGAGCCGCCTCACCCGGTACCAGTCCTGAGGTGCAATTCTCTGCATCGTGCTACGCATGTCCACCCGTGGCGGGCAAGGCTACGACGTCGGCGGCGCGCACGGCAAGCGGCACAATCTCGCCCTCGCGCACGCTTGCCGATTGCGGCAGGTGCGCGACCAGCGCCCTCGTGTCCGCCGCACAGGGCTGCAGGTGGCAGCGGTAATGCGTGCCGAAGAAAGCGCTGCCGGCAACCCGCGCCTCACCAAGCGCCACTGTCGGACCCTCTGCCTTGTCGTCAGCGCGGAAGTGTTCCGGCCGGATGGTGAGCGTAATCCGGTCGCCGGTCTTCGGCGACGATGCGGTAAAGTTGCCGGTCGGCAGCGCCAGGCTGCCGAGCGGGGTTTCGACACGGGCGGAGCTGGCGTCCGCCGCCGCCACACGGCCGGAAACGAAATTGACCTCACCCATGAAGCCCGCCGAAAACAGCGAGCGCGGGCGCATATAGATCTCCGATGGCGGGCCAAAATCCTCGATACGGCCCTGGTTCATCACCACGATCCGGTCGGCGATCGCCATCGCCTCTTCCTGGTCGTGGGTGACGTGCACGAAGGTCGTGCCGACGCGCTTTTGGATCGCCTTCAGCTCGTCCTGCATCTGGCGGCGCAGTTTCAGGTCGAGCGCGCCGAGCGGTTCGTCGAGAAGCAGCACATCCGGGTCGACGGCAAGCGCGCGGGCGAGCGCCACGCGCTGGCGCTGGCCGCCCGAGAGCTCGTGCGGCCGCTTGCCGGCGGAAGCCTTCAGACCGACGAGATCGAGGAAACCGAGCGCCTTTTCGTCGCGCGCGGCCTTGGCAAGGCCGCGCATCCTGAGGCCAAAGCCGACATTGTCGACAAGGCGCATGTGCGGAAACAGCGCATAGTCCTGGAACATCGTCGTCGTCGGACGCTTGGCCGGCGCCACATAGGTCATGTCCTGCCCCGCGATCGTCACGCGTCCCGCGCTTGGCGACTGAAAGCCGCCAAGGATCGACAGAAGCGTGGTCTTGCCGCAGCCGGACGGCCCGAGCAGCACGATGAACTCGCCAGCCCGGATATCGAGGGAAACGTTATCCAGGGCCGTGAAGGCACCGAAGATCTTGCTGACGTTTTCGATCGAGACAGGAGCGGTCATTGTTTTTTCGTCCTTCCGAACAGGGAAAGCTCAAGGATGAGGAGCACGGCGACAGAGGCTAAGAACACTAGCGAGCCGATGGCATTGGTCTTGGGGTTGAGGCCGGAGCGCAGCATGCTCCAGATCTCGACGGGCAGCGTCACGTCGAAGCGCGACAGCAGGAAGGCGATGATGAACTCGTCCCAGCTGAAGGTGACGGAAAGGAAGAAGGCAGCAAGGATCGACGGCATCAGCATCGGCGCCGTCACCAGCGCCATCACTTTGAAATCGTTGGCGCCGAGATCGCGCGCCGCCCGCTCGATGTTGATGTGATGATCCCCCATCGAGGCATAGATGATGGCAAAGCAGAGCGGCAGGTTGATCACCACATGGCCGATGCCGACCGTCATCAGCGACAGCGGGATATGCAGCGCGTTCATGAGCGACAAAAGGCCAAGCGCGATGATCAGGTAGCTGACCGTCATCGGCGCGATCAGCAGTCCCCTTTGCAGCGCCGAGCCGGGCAGCTTGTAGCGCGCGAGCGCATAGGCTGCGAGAAAGCCGAGCAGCACGGAGATGACCGAGGAGACGAGCGCCACGACCATCGAGTTGCCGAGCGCTGCCATCAGCTTGCGGTCGGCGAACACCGCCTCGTACCATTGCAGCGAAAACCCGTTGAACGGCGGCACCGGCAGGCGGCCGTCCTGGAAGGAAAACAACACCAGTACGGCGACCGGCAGAAAGATGAAGGCGTAGACGAGGACGAGATAGGTCCAGGAAAGCACGGTTGCAGAGATCTGGCGCAGCATCGTCAGGCCCTCTCGATCTTCAGCCAGCGGGCACAGGCAAGGTAGGCGACGGTGACGGCCAGCATCAGCACGATCGACAGTGCGGCGGCCATTGGGAAATCCGCCCGGCGCCCGAGCTGCAGCATGATGATCTGCGGCAGCACCAGCTCGTTGTTGCCGCCGAGGATCTGCGGCGTCACGTAGTCGCCGATGCAGAGCACGAAGGTGAGGAAGGCGCCGGTCATGATGCCGGGCAGCGTCAAGGGCAGTACCACGTGCCAGAACGTCTGGAAGGCGTTGGCACCGAGGTCGGCCGCCGCGCGCCGATAGTTGGGCGACAACTGGATCAGGTTGGAATAGATCGTCAGCGTCAGAAGCATGACGAAGAAGTGCACGAAGCCGATCACGGTCGCCGTGCGGGTGCTGGCAAGCTCCAGCGGTTCGGAGATCAGGCCGATGGTCATGAACATCTGGTTGATCACGCCGTTCTTCGACAGGACCAGCAGCCAGGAGTAGGAACGCACCACATAGGAGGTCCAGAACGGCAGGATCGCGAGGATCAGCGCCATGCGCTGCAGCCGCTTCGGCACCCGCTCGGCGATGATCCAGGCAAGCGGATAGGCAAGCAGCACCGAAATCACCGTGACGATGACGGTGATTTCGAGCGAATTGATCAGCCCCTGGAACAGCGCGTTTTCGGAAAAGAAGCGTGTGTAGTTGTCAAAATTCCAGACACGGATGACATCCCGCCCTTCCCGCTTCCAGAGGCTCATCGCCGCCATGAAGGCGAAGGGCACGACGAAGAAGGCGATGGTCCAGAGCAGTGCCGGCGCAACGAAGCCCCAGGCCTTGCGGCGGTCCGCGTCTTCGAGCGCTGTGGCTTTTGTCAGGGGTCCGGCGTCTGCCATGGCTATCCCAGCTCAAGGGTGTACGGGCATGGTTGCCCTCGCACGCCGCCAAGACGGCACGCTGCGGTGATCAGCAGGGCGCGACGCTAATCGCGCCCGCTCTCGTCGTTACTGCTGCAGCATCTCCGTCCAGGCGTCCTGGAACTGCTGGTCGAGTTCGGAAGACGGGATTGGATAGAGTTGCGTCTTCTTCAGGTATTCGGCCTGCTCGTTGAACCGCAACGCCGTCTTCTGCTGATCGTTGAGGAATTCGCCCGCCTTGGCATTGGCCGGCATCGCCCAATAGCAGGACGAGGTCGCAAGGCGGGCCTGACCCTCGGGGCTTACGATGTACTGCACGAACTTCAGCGCCAGATCCTGCTTGGTCGAATCCTTCATGACGCCGATCGATTGCGCCCAGCGCACCGCACCCTGCTCGGGGATAGTCCAGTCGAGGCTCGGCTTGTCGGCCGAGAGAACCGCGGTGATCCATTCGCCACCGCCGACGAGGATATCGACTTCGCCGGTCGCCAGCGCCGTCTGCGAGGAGACGACGTCGCTCACCTGCTTCGACACGGCACGCATCGCCGCGAGCTTCTCCTTGATCGCCGGCATGTCGGCATCGGTTAGCTCGGAGGTCTTTTTACCGAGGCCAAGCCCGACGAGGCCGATCATCGGCAGGTAGTAGTCATAGAGCGCGATGCGGCCCTTGTACTTGTCCGACCAGATGACCGACAGGTCCTGCATGTCCTTCGGATCGACCTTGGTCTTGTCGTAGGAAATCGTGTTGTAGCCGAACTTCTCGGTGACGGCATAGGTCTTGCCGTCCTTGGTGTTGTTGGCCTCCATGCGGACTTCCGGGAAGATATCTGCGGTCGGCAGCGCATCGGCCGGCATTTCGGCGAGGAGATCGAGATCGATGGCGCGATGCACGTCCACGCCGTCGATGACGAGCACGTCCCAGTCGCCCGGCTGCGACTGATCGAGGATCGAAAGCCCTGCCCCGGTGCCCTCGTAGACCTTGACGTTGACCTTGACGTCGTTGGCCTTCTCGAACGGCTCAAGCAGCGCCGGATCGGTGTGGTCGCACCAGACGAGCGCATTGAGTTCTTCCTGAGCAAAGACCGGCGCGGGCGCTGCCACCGTCGAGAGTGCGGCGACCGCGACGGCGGCGGTGGAAGAGAAGAAACGGCGCAGACGCGCACCGTCACGAACTGACTTCATCATGCTGTTGCCCTCTTGTTTTGACGCTCGTTTCGGCGTCTTCAAAAAAAGATTGAATGAATTCATTTTTTAAGTCAATCTCAATTTTGAACCAATTCATAATTCGGGGAAACATCGGATGACGGGACTGCGCGCACGGCAAAAAGCCGACAGAAACAGGCGTATTCTCGACGCCGCCAGCGCGCTCTTTCGCGAAGTGGGCTACGACAGCGCTCGTATCGAGGTCATTGCCGAGCGCGCCGAAATTTCGGTTGGAACCTTCTACAATTACTACGAAAACAAGGGCGACATCCTGCTTGCCACCGTCTCGATGGAAGTCGAGGAGGTGCTCGCCGCCGGGCGTGCGATCGTCGACAACCCGCCGGCATCGGTCATGGGCGCGCTGGATGCGCTGATCGGCGAATATTACGACCACTCGCTCCACTATCTCAGCAAGGAGATGTGGCGCACCGCCATGGCGATCGCCATCCAGCAGCCGGAGAGCCCGTTCAGCAAGCGCTACACCGAACTCGATCGTCGGCTATGCGAGCAGGTTTCGACGCTGATCCGCAAACTTCAGGCCAAGGGCGTCGTCGCACTTGATGTCGATGCCGAGGCGGTCGGCGAGATGTTCTTCAACAATCTCAACATGATGTTCACCGAGTTCGCGAAGCGCGAAACCATGTCGCTCGACGATCTCAAAGCGCGCGTCTCACGGCAGAACCGCCCGCTGGCGACGCTCATTGCAGTGCGCTGACCATCACGAAGACCACCGGAGCAGTCTGCTTCCGGATAAAGAGGGAACCCCATGAAAAATCTCGAACAGTCGGTGCTTCAGGCCGCCGACCGGCTGGTTGCCGCTTTCGCCAGGCATGACCGGACAGCCTATTTCTCCGCGTTCGCGCCGGATGCGACCTTCATCTTCCACACGCTCGACCGACCGCTGAAAAGCAGGGCGGAGTACGAGGCCGAGTGGTCGCTTTGGGAGGAACGGGACGGTTTTCGCGTGCGCGCCTGCCGGTCGAGCGAGCGAAATGTGCAGACGGTGGGCAATGTCGCGGTATTCACCCACCGGGTCGAGACCGAACTGGAATTCAATGGAGAGCCCGCAACCACGGACGAACGGGAAACGATCGTGTTCGAGCGGAAATCGTCAGGAGAGTGGCTTGCCGTGCACGAGCATCTGTCACGGCAAAGCTGAGGCTGCCGTCAGAAGGCGCCGACCACGACGGCGCTGACGAAAGAGAAGGCGGCAACGATGGCAATTGCGTGCGGAACGAGATGAACATGTGAGCGGCGTTGCGGTGTGGTCCCGTAGAGTGCGTAGCGGGACTGGATCATCGGTTTCGCTGCGTTCATCGCGTCTCTCCGTTCCTGCGAGGGCCACGGCCCATCGACTGTCTTGTTCTCCTATATTTTCCATTGAGTTTGTAGATATTAAATTCCGCAAATCGCATAAATCGTAAAAAATCGGTTCGCCGCCATCGCGCTCATCAATGGCGGTTGCGGTCGCGGTCCTGAAGATGCTTCGCCCAGGTTTCGCTGAACCATGGGGTGAGCAGCGAAACGTCGGAGGCGCGATGCGAGCCTTTGAGCGCGCTATCCGTTTCGACGCAGGTCCAGACGGTGAAAGCGGTGAGCTCATGTTTGCCGAAGGTCTGGATCAGCGGAATGTCGGCGGCATCACGGCCGCGGGCAACCGCGATGCGCCCCGCCCGCCGCTGGTTGTTCTTGGCGTCGAACGTATGCCAGCGATCGCCGAGATAGACCTCGAACCAGGCATTGAAATCCATCGGCGCAGGATGTTCGCTCGCGGGGATATCGGCCATATAGCCGTTCACGTAGCGCGCCGGCATGTTCATGCAGCGACAGAGGGTGATCGCCAGATGGGCGTAGTCGCGGCTGACACCGACGCGATCCTCATGCGCCTCGAGTGCCGTGCGCATCGCCTGCGCATAGCCGTAGCTGAAAACGAGGCGTTCATGGACATAATCGCAAATCGCCTGGACGCGCTCCCAGCCGGCTGGCACATCGCCGAACAGACGCCAGGCAAGCGCGCCAAGCCGGTCCGTTTCGCAGTAGCGGCTGGCTGCAAGATAAGGCAGCCACTCGGCGGGCAGGTTCTCGACCGGCACCGCATCCGCCAATGGGTCCGTGGCGTCGAGCCTGCCGTCATCCTCTATCACCGCATCATAGCAGAGCTTGAAATCGCCCTCGGGCACAGTCATCCGGAAGCAGGTGTTGCCATGCGGATCAGTGATCTGCTCCATCTTCACGATCGGCGAAGAGACTGGACCATGCTCGCGCCGCAGGCATGAGCGCCGTTCCGGCACGACGGAAAGATAGGTCATCATCGGGGTCGGCTGCGGGCAACGAATGCCGATTTCATAGCCAAAGCGCACGAACATCGCGAGGTCTCCCAGGAAATCAATCGGGAGCGATAGGCTCCCCGTTTGCTTGCCCGCAGCGACAGGCGGGCGATCCTTGGTGACCGATTCAGCAAGCGCCAGATGCGGGCGGTCACAGGGCAGAGACGCAAAGGCCCACTTTGAGATGGCGGACCCCTGCCGCAGAAGGTCGATACTATCGCATCGCCAATCAGGACGGAAACACATTCGACGCGAGATCGACCGCGGACCGCCGCCGAGACGGCGGTCCGCCCGGCCAAAACGCCGCTGCGCGCGGATTGTTCCTAGAGCCCGGCCGCGTCCTTGAACTGGTACCACCAGGAACCGATGGTGGAATACTGCGCCCGGAACATGCGCCCGCCCGGGAACGGATACCAGGGCAGCTTCTCGAAGACGTCATAACGCGTAGTGTCGCCGTCGATCGCCTCGGCGAGCGTGCGGCCGAAGAGGTGCGAACCGGTAACGCCGTGGCCGCTATAGCCATGGGCGAAATAGGTGTTGCTGCCGATCCGGCCCATCTGCGGCACGCGGGTGAAGGAGAGCGCGAAATTGCCGCTCCAGGCATAGTCGATCTTCACGCCCTTGAGCGCGGGGAACACCTTTTCGAGATTGGGCTTCAGCTTGGCGACCACGTCGGCCGGATCGGTTCCGCCATAGACGGTACCGCCACCGAAGATCATGCGCTTGTCGGCCGAGAGCCTGAAATAGTCGAGGATATAGCGCACGTCCTCGACGCACATGTCGCTCGGGATCAGCGAATGGGCAAGCTCTTCGCCGAGCGGCGCCGTGGTGATCATCTGCGTCGAAACCGGCATAACGCGCGAGACGAGCTTCGGCACGGCATCGCCGAGATAGGCATTGCCGCAGAGAACGACGATGCGCGCCGAAACCTCGCCGCCTTCAGTATAGACGGTCGGCCGCGCCGCCTCGTGGTCGACACGTGTCACCGGCGACTGTTCGTAGATCGTGCCGCCAATGCTTTCGAAGGCACGGGCCTCGCCGAGTACCAAATTGAGCGGATGCATGTGGCCGCCGGTCGTGTCCAGCATGCCGCCGCAATAGGCATCCGACTTGACGAGCTTGGCGAGCGCGACACGGTCGAGCAACTGGTGGTCGTCCATGCCATATTTGCGCCAGAGCGCCTGCTTGGCTTCGAGCTCCTTCATATGCGCCGGCGTATAGGCGGCGTAGATATTGCCCGGCTTCAGGTCGCATTCGATCTGGTACTGGCTGACGAGGCGGCGGATGATCTTGCCGCCCTCCTGCACCAGCCCGCCGATGAAGCGCGCCGCATCCTCGCCGTAGCGGCGCTGGATGGTCGCGAGACTGGCATTAAGGCCGTTGACCACCTGACCGCCGTTGCGGCCCGAAGCGCCCCAGCCGACCTGCGCGCCCTCGATGACGACGACCTTGTAGCCTTTTTCGGCAAGGTGGATCGCCGTCGACATACCGGAATAGCCGGCGCCGACGACGCAGACATCGGCCTCGACCCGGCCCTGCAGCCGGACCGGCGTGCGGATGATGTTGCGGGAGGCGGCGTAGTAGCTGGTCGGGTAGCTGCCGTCACCGGCATAGGATTTCTGTTTGGTAAGCATCAGACGATTTCCAGATAGGCGCTGAATTCGTAGTCCGTGACCTGCTCGGCAAAGCCCGCGATTTCCTGGCGTTTGCAGGCGATAAGCATCGAGCGCAGCACGGGATCGAAGATTTCGGCGGCAATCGGTCCTGCCTCGAAGCTGTCGACCGCTTGCCCCCATTCCGAGGGAATTTTGGGCAGTTTCTCCGCTGCATAGGCCCGACCCGAAACCGGCGCCGGCGGCTTCCACTTGTTGCGGATGCCGACCAAGGCAGCACCGAGGATCGCGGCAATGACGAGATAAGGATTGGAGTCGGCACCGGCGACGCGGTGCTCGATACGCCGCGCGGCAGGATTGCCGCCGGGAATACGGATGGCCGAGGTGCGGTTCTCGTAACCCCAGCAGACGGCGGTTGGCGCGTGCGTATCCGGCCGCAGTCGCCGGTAGGAATTGAAATGCGGCGCAAACAGCAGCGTCGTCTCGGCCATGCCGCGCAGTAGACCGGCGACGGCGTTCTTCAGCATCGGCGAGCCCTCGTCGCTGCCGTCGTTGAAGACGTTGTTGCCCTCCTCGTCGAGCAGGCTGAAATGGATATGCATGCCATTGCCGGAACGGGTGCCATAGGGCTTGGCCATGAAGGTCGCGGCGAGCCCATGCTTGCGCGCCACGCCTTTGACAATGCGCTTGAAGAAGATCGCGTCGTCGGCCGCCTTCAGCGGGTCGTCGGTGTGGAGCAGGTTGATTTCGAACTGGCCGATGCCGTTCTCGGCGATCGCCGCATCCGCCGGCACGTTCTGCCGGGCGCATTCCTTGTAGACGTCGGAAAAGAACTCGCCGAAATCGTCGAGTTCGTCGATTGAGAGGATCGCATCGGAATCGAGACGTTTGCCGGTATAGGGCGAGATCGGCGGCACTGCGCTGTCCGGCTCCGGGTCGATCAGGTAAAACTCCAACTCGGTCGCGACGACGGGACGAAGGCCGAGCTCCTTGTACTCCCGCACGACCGCCGCCAGGGCCTGGCGCGGATCGGCGAGAAACGGCTTGCCGTCCTCAAGCTGCAGCCAGAGCGGCACCAGCGCGCTCGGCCGCGAGGTCCAGTTGACCGGCAGCGCGCCGCGGCCGGTGACACCGCAGATGCCGTCGCGGTCGCCGCTCGCAAACACCTGCTCGCTGTTGATGATGTCCTCGCCCCAGACGTCGACACCGACGATCGAGAGCGGCATGCGGATGCCGCCGCCGAGCACCTTGCCCGCCTGCTCCACTGGCACGCGTTTGCCCCGCATGATGCCGTTGAGGTCGCAGACGACGGCCTGGATGCTTTCGATCGGCCCGTTCTGCTCGAGCCATGCCTTGAATGCGCTGGGATCTTCCGCGTCGAGCGACATATCGCAAATCTCTTTTTGTGATCACATTTTCAGAAAGTTGACATAATTCGGGAATTGGAGTCAAGCAGCGGCAGTGCTATCAGGCGTTTGACGTAGAGCGGGACGCGGAAAAGTGTATGCAGGCGTTTGCCAAACACCGCTCTCGCTGATGAGAAAGCCATCGCTATTCGGGCAAAAGGACATGCGCACTTGAAACCCCTTGTCTTACCGCCGCTTGCGCGCCCCGACGGCATGACCACGCATGACTATGCCTTTCACCGGCTGCGCCAGGCGATCATGGTCGGCGCGTTCCGACCCGGCACCTCCGTCACCATCCGCGGCCTGGCCGAGGCGCTTGAAAGCAGCCCGACGCCGGTGCGCGAGGCGCTTAGACAGCTGACCTCGATCGGCGCACTGCAGTTCCTCGAAAACCGCCGCATCGTGGTGCCGCACATCACGCCCGCCCGCTTCGAAGAACTGATCTCGTTGCGCATCGCGCTCGAAAGCCATGCGGCTCGCCGGGCCGTCGCTCATCTTTCCGAACGTCAGATCGAGAAGATCACGGCGATCGACGACAGCATCGAGACGGAGATCCGTCGGGGTGACAAGGTGGCGGCGCTGATCGCCAACCAGGCGTTTCACCGGATGATCTACACGGCCAATCCCGATGCGGTCGCCATGCCGCTGATCGAGAGCGTCTGGCTGCAGCTCGGCCCGATCCTCGGCATCGCCATGGAACACGTGACCGAACTCTACGTGGTCGACCGCCACCGCGAGGCAATCGAGGCGCTGAGGCGCCGCGATGAGAACGCTGCTGCCGACGCGGTCGCTGCCGACATCCGTGAGGGTATCGGCGGCTTCGACCAGCAGGCGGTTGCGCGGTTGCTGCGATTGGCTGCCTGAGGCGATGCCGTCACAAATTTTAGTGTGACTAAAATTCCGTATTGACAACGCTCAGCCACAGCACCAAAGTCGTGCAAATACAGACGCATAGCGACGGGAAGCGACCAGCCTCCCGGCCTCATGTTCGTGCATTCGAGGGGGAGGTGTCCGCTTGAAGAGCCAAAGATCCAAGTCCCGCCGCAAGACAGGCGCGGGCCTCAAGCATTCCCCATAGCCGACGACGCGCCAATCTCCGGTGCTCCTTTCCCCCTCACCTTCGGCCACGGCCGCATGACCGGCTGTGGCATCTGATTTCTCAAGCCAGAATTGGAAACACCATGAAGGAACTCACCAAGAGCCGTTTTGCAGCACTCCGCCGCACGATGGCCGAAAGCAATGTCGGCCTCGTCGCGTTGGCGCCGGGATCGCATATGGATTGGCTGATCGGCTACCATCCGCATCCCGACGAGCGCCCGTGCCTGCTGCTCATCGGCCCGGAGAAGGAAGCGTTCCTGATGCCGGCGCTCAACGCCGAAGGCACGCGCGAGCACACCGACATCGCCTTCCACAACTGGGCCGATGACGTTGGCCCGAGCGAAGCCCTGACCGCAGCGCTTGCCGATGTCGGCGCCGCAAAGCCCGGTCGCGTCGTGCTCGACGAAACCATGCGCGCCGATTTTGCGCTGCTGCTGATCGATGCGCTGCCCGCCGATACCGCGCGCGAATTCACCCCGGCGACGCTCGGCGCACTCCGCATGCGCAAGGACAAGAGCGAGTACGCGCTTCTGAAGATGAATGCCGGCATCGCCGATCGCGCCATGCAGGCGGCATTCTCCAAGATCCGCCCGGGCATGACCGAGAAGGAACTGGCCGCCGACATCCGCGCGCACTTCGCCTCGGAAGGTGCGGCACCGGCCTTCTGGATCGTCGGCGCCGGCGGCAACGGCGCCTTCCCGCATCACTCCGCCAGCGAGCGGGTGATCGAGGAAGGCGATGCCGTCGTTATCGACATCGGCGGCCGCAAGCAGGGCTTCCCGAGCGACATTACGCGCATGGCGATCGTCGGCCGCGCGCCCGAAGGCTACGGGCAGATCCACACGATCGTCGAAAGGGCCGTCCAGGCGGCACTGAAGGCGGCTCGCCCGGGCGTGCTCGCCAAGGAGGTTGATGCTGCTGCCCGCAAGGTGATTTCGGACGCCGGTTATGGCGAGTACTTCGTCCACCGCACCGGCCACGGCATGGGCATCGACGGCCACGAGCCGCCCTATATCACCGCGACCTCGGAAACCGTGCTCGAAGAAGGCATGGTCTTCTCGATCGAGCCCGGCATCTATCTCCCCGGCCGCTTCGGCATCCGGCTCGAGGATATCGTTATCCTCCGGGAGGATGGGCCGGAGGTTCTCTCCTCACTCCCCCGCGACGTTCACGTCGCGAAGGTCTGATCAAAGTTGCGGCGCCCCAGGGCGCCGCTTCTCTTTGCGCTCTTCGTCGAGCCCTGCGGCTATTGAACCGGCCGCTTGCGCGGCTTCGCGAGCTCGCTGCCCTTCTTGCCGGGTTGCTTCTTGTAGACGGGCTGCTGCTGCTCGACCGGTGGCCAGATCCAGTAATAGCCATAGGGCTTGCGCTGGATCCCCTCGTAATACTCGCCCTTCCGCGTCCGCATCTGAGCCTCGGCATCCCCCGCAGCCGCCACCATGACGAAGAACGCGCCGAGCACGGCTGCGACCACGAACTGATATTCCGATTTCATCATCACCAGAGCTCCTTGCCTCCCTTGTCTACGCCTGAGGCGGGCGGGGTCAACAGTTGTGCGTCTATCAGTTCTTGCTTGACGACCCCAACTGGCTTGATCATATTGGTGAGATGTCAGACCAATTTGGCCTCTGGGGAGGGAGCCGAATGAATGAACCGGCAAGAGCGGCACTGATGCCCCTGCCCCCGGCCGACCGGGCTCAGCAGGTGATTGCCGCGTTGGCTGACTACATCGAACAATCGGGCCTGAAACCCGGCGAACGCCTGCCGGCCGAGCGCGAGCTGATGACGGCGCTGGCCGTCGGCCGCTCCACGATCCGTGAGGTCATTCGCCACTTCCAGGCACTCGGCGTCGTCGAGGCGCGCAAGGGCAGCGGCACCTATCTCTTGCGCACGATCTCCGGCGCGACCGTCCATATGCCGCTCACGCTCGACGCGGCGCACCTGCGCGACGTGCTGTTGATGACGCTCGAAGTGCGCCGCGGCATCGAAGTCGAAGCCAACATGGTCGCCGCCCGCCGGCGCACCGAAGACGACCTGAAGGTCATCGAAATCAGGCTCAACGAAATGGAGCGCGTGCATATCGCCAAGGGCACGTCGGGGCCGGAAGACCTGGCCTTCCACCTGGCGATCTACGACGCCACCCACAATCCGCTCTTTCGCCAGCTGCTCGAACAAATGCGCGAGGCCTTCGAGCGCTTTTGGGACCACCCTTTCGACCGAACGGATTTCGCCCGTCGCTCCTTCCCGTTCCACCGCACCCTCTTCAACGCAATCGCTGCTCAGGACCCTGAGACCGCGCGCGAAGAAACGCTGAAAATCCTCGCGATCGTCGAGGAAGACATCAAGGAAATGTCCAAATGACCAACGGCCTCGATCCGTTCGACCATGCCTCGCTGATCGTCGCGCATGACGAAGGCCACGCCTTCGACGCCGTCGTGCCGCCGATCGTGCAGACCTCGCTCTTCACCTTCAAGGACTATGACGACATGGTCGCCTCCTACCGGGGCGAGCGCGTGCGGCCGATCTATACCCGCGGCCTCAACCCGACTGTGCGCATGTTCGAGGAGATGCTGGCGAAACTCGAAGGCGGCGAGGACGCGATCGGTTTTGCGAGCGGCATGTCGGCGATCTCCTCGACCGTGCTTTCCTTCGTCGAGCCGGGCGACCGGATCGTTGCCGTCAACCATGTCTATCCCGATGCCTTCCGCCTGTTCGGCACGCATCTGAAGCGCATGAAGATCGAAGTGACCTATGTCGACGGCCGCGACGAGGAAGCGGTCGCCAAGGCGCTGCCCGGCGCCAAGCTCTTCTACATGGAAAGCCCGACGAGTTGGGTAATGGACACCCACGACGTCGCTTCCCTTGCCCGCCTGGCGAAGGACCAGGGCATCATCACCGCGATCGACAACAGCTGGGCGAGCCCGATCTTCCAGCAGCCGATCTCGCTCGGCGTCGATCTCGTCATCCATTCGGCCTCGAAATATCTCGGCGGCCACTCGGACGTCGTCGCCGGCGTCGTCACCGGATCGAAGGAACTGATCGGCCGCATCCGTTCCGAAGCCTATCCCTATCTCGGCGGCAAGCTTTCTCCCTTCGACGCCTGGCTCTTGATCCGCGGTCTGCGTACCTTGCCGATCCGGATGAAATCGCACGAGCGCTCGGCGCTTGAAGTCGCGCGCCGCCTGCAGGCTCACCCGCTGGTCGAGACCGTCTGCCACCCCGGCCTTGGCAACACGTTGCCGCCGGGCCTTTCCGGCACCTCCGGCCTGTTCTCCTTCATCTTCCGCGAGGGCGTCGACGTCAGGCGCTTCGCGGACCATCTCGAACTCTTCAAGCTCGGCGTGTCCTGGGGCGGGCATGAAAGCCTCATCGTGCCGGGCGAAGTCGTGCTGTCGCAGAAAGCCCAGCCCAATTCCGCGGCCGCCTTCGGCATCTCGCCGCGATCGGTACGGCTCCATGTCGGTCTGGAGGGAACGGAGGCCCTCTGGAGCGATCTCGAAGCGGCGCTCGCCGTCGCTTCGACTGACTGACTGGAGCGGGATGAGGATCCCGGTCCGCCCACTTTGAACCAAAACCAACGAAGAAAAGAGGGAACAGAAATGAAGAAACTGATCACTGCCACGCTTCTCGCCAGCCTCATGGCCGGAAGCGCGCTCGCCGACACCAAACTGAAGCTCGTCGAGGTCATCACCAGTCCCGAGCGCACCGAGACGCTGAAGTCGATCGTCGCCAAGTTCGAGGCCGCCAACCCCGGCACGACGGTCGAGATCATCTCGCTGCCCTGGGGCGAAGCCTTCCAGAAGTTCGCGACCATGGTTTCGGCCGGCGAACTGCCTGACGTGATGGAAATGCCCGACACCTGGCTGTCGCTCTATGCCAACAACGGCATGCTCGAAAGCCTCGAGCCCTACCTCGCCAAGTGGGAACACACCGGCGGCCTGACGGAACGCGCGCTCGAACTCGGCCGCGACGTCAACGACACCGCCTACATGCTGCCCTACGGCTTCTACCTGCGCGCCATGTTCTACAACAAGAAGCTCTTGTCGGAAGCCGGCGTCAACGAGCCGCCAAAGACCATGGACGATTTCGTCAAGGCGTCGGAAGCCGTCTCGAAGCTTCCGGGCAAGTCCGGCTACTGCCTGCGCGGCGGTCCGGGCGGCCTCAACGGCTGGGTGATGTTCGGCGCCACCATGGCCGGCAGCAACACCTTCTTCAATGAGGACGGCACCTCGACCATGAACAGCGAAGGCTGGGTCAAGGGCCTCACCTGGGTGATCGATCTCTACAAGAAGGGGCTGGCGCCGAAGGACAGCGTCAACTGGGGCTTCAATGAAATCGTCGCCGGTTTCTACAGCGGCACCTGCGCCTTCCTCGACCAGGACCCGGATGCTCTGATCGCGATTGCCGAGCGCATGAAATCGGAAGACTTCGGCGTCACCACCATGCCGAAGGGCCCGAGCGGCAAGGCTTTCACAACCATCGGCTTTGCCGGCTGGTCGATGCTATCGGCAAGCCAGAACAAGGACCTCTCCTGGAAGCTGATCGAGACGCTCGAAGGGCCGGAAGGCAACATCGAGTGGAACAAGCGCACCGGGGCGCTTCCGGTACACAAGTCGGCCGAGAAGGATCCCTTCTATGCCAGCGCGCAGTTCAAGGGCTGGTTCGACGAACTTGCCGACAAGGACGTCGTCCTGACTGTCATGCCGACCTACCTCGAGGAATTCGCCTTCTTCAAGGACTCGCTTGCCATCAAGACGACCCAGGAAGCCTTGCTCGGCGATATCACGCCGCAGCAACTCGCCGACCAGTGGGCCGACTACCTCACCAAGGCACAGCAGAAGTTCCTCGCCAGCAAGAAGTAAGCTTTTGGCCGGCGGCGGTTCGCCGCCGCCGGCCCTCATAACTCTTTGAGCGGAATGAAGTGTGCGCGGTCTCCGCCCTTCCCGCTCCGACCTAGAATCGAGGCACGCCCGAAAAACCGGCGGCCGCACAGGGGAAATTTCGATCGATGGCCTATGTCGCCCGCCAAAGCGGCCTGCCGGCAAGCAGGACGCCGCTGAAGAAGCGCATCGCCGATGGCGCCGCACCCTATCTCTATAGCGCGCCGGCGCTGATCCTGATCGTCACCGTGATGCTGGTGCCACTGGTGCTCGGCGTCTCCTACGCCTTCCGCGATATCCAGCTCCTGAACCCGTTCTCCGGCGCCTATATCGGTCTTGATCATTTCCGGGCGCTGTCCGAGGACCAGGCCTTCTATCGGGCGTTGCGCAATACGCTCTGGTGGACCGGTGCCTCGGTCTTCTTCCAGTTTGTTTTCGGTCTGATCCTCGCATTGCTGCTCGACAAGCCCTTCTACGGCCGCGGCCTCGCCCAGGCGCTCGTCTTCCTCCCGTGGGCGGTGCCGAGTTTCCTCGCCGGCCTTAACTGGGCCTGGCTGTTCAATCCGGTCGTCGGCCCCCTGCCGCACTGGCTCTTCAGCCTCGGCATCATGAGCGAACCGAACAACATCCTGTCCGACCCGCAGCTTGCCATGTGGGGACCGATCATCGCCAATGTCTGGTGGGGCATCCCCTTCTTCGCCATCACGCTGCTAGCAGCCCTTCAGGCGATCCCCCGCGACCTCTACGAGGCCGCCAGCATCGACGGCGCCGGCCCAGTGCAACGTTTCCTGTCGATCACGCTTCCCTTCCTTGCGCCCACCATCGCCATCACCATCCTCCTGCGCACCGTCTGGATCTCCAACTTTGCCGACCTGATCATCGTCATGACCAATGGCGGACCGGCCGACCGCACCCAGATCGTCGCCAGCTACATCTTCACCCAGGCCTTCAAGCGGCTGGATTTCGGTTACGCCTCGGCGATCGCGCTCGTGCTCCTGGCGCTGCTGCTCGCCTATTCGATGCTGATCGTCATCCTGCGGCAATGGCTCCTGAGCAAGGATTGAACCGATGCGCGCCAAACCTCTTTTCCTCATGATCGCGCACCGGCTGGCAATCCTTGCCTACATCGCGTTTGCGCTCTTCCCGCTCTACTGGCTGCTGAAGGTCGCCGTCACGCCCAACGACCTGCTCTACTCCGAAGGCATTCGAATGTGGCCGTCGCGCGCCAGCCTTGAGCACTTCGATTTCGTGCTCCGCCACAGCGCCTTTCCGGTGTTCTTCAAGAACAGCCTGATCGTCTCGGGTTCCACCGCCGTCATCGTCACCATCCTCGCGTCGCTCTCGGGCTACGCCCTGTCGCGCTTCAATTTCCGCGGCAAGTATTGGCTGGTGGCGCTGATGCTCCTGACGCAGATGTTCCCGCTGGTCATGCTGGTGGCGCCTATCTTCAAGATCCTCTCGCCGCTCGGGCTGACCAACAGCCTCACCGGCCTCGTCATCGTCTACACCGCCTTCAACGTACCCTTTGCCACCTTCCTGATGCAGTCGTTCTTCGACGGCATCCCGAAGGATCTGGAGGAGGCCGCGATGATCGACGGCGCCACCCAATTCGTCGCCTTCCGCCAGATCATCCTGCCGCTGACGCTGCCCGGCATTGCCGCAACGCTCGGCTTCGTCTTCACCGCCGCCTGGAGCGAGCTACTGTTCTCGCTGATGCTGATCTCCGGCAACGATCAGGCGACGTTCCCCGTCGGGCTTCTGTCCTTCGTGTCGAAGTTCTCCGTCGACTTCGGGCAGATGATGGCCGCCGGCGTGCTCGCGCTCATCCCCGCCTGCCTCTTCTTCCTGCTCATTCAACGTTATCTCGTCCAGGGCCTCACGGCCGGCGCGGTCAAAGGCTGAGGGTTGTTCTCATGGCTTCCATCGATATCGCCAATATCCAGAAATCCTACGGCATCCACCCGGTCCTGCACGATGTCGACCTGAAGATCGGCGACGGCGAATTCGTCGTGCTCGTCGGCCCGTCCGGCTGCGGCAAGTCCACGCTTCTGCGCATGATCGCCGGGCTCGAAAGCGTGACCTCGGGTGAAATCCGCATCGCCGGAAAACGCGTCAACGAACTGGCCCCGAAGGACCGCGACATCGCCATGGTGTTTCAGTCCTACGCGCTCTATCCGCACATGTCGGTCGCCAAGAACATGAGCTACAGCCTGAGGCTGAGGAAGGTCGCCAAGGAAAAGATCGCAAGCGTCGTCTCGGGCGCTGCCGCCAAGCTCGGTCTCGACCCGCTGCTCGAACGCCGCCCCCGTGCACTTTCGGGCGGACAGCGCCAGCGCGTCGCCATGGGCCGGGCCATCGTGCGCGAACCCAAGGCGTTTCTCTTCGATGAGCCGCTCTCCAACCTCGACGCGCGCCTCCGCGAACAGATGCGCGCCGAGATCAAGAAGCTGCACAAGGACTTGGGCGCCACCTCGATCTACGTCACCCACGACCAGATCGAGGCGATGACGCTCGCCGATCGCATCGTCGCCATGAACGGCGGCTTCGTCCAGCAGGTCGGAAGCCCTCTTGATCTCTATGACCGCCCGGCCAATCTCTTCGTGGCCGGCTTCATTGGGTCGCCCGGCATGAACTTCTTCGAGGGAACTTATCGCAACGGTACCGCCCCGCGCTTCGAAACCGAAGGCGGCATCATCGTTCCGGCTCAGCCGCATCCTGCCTTGACGGACGGCGCCAGGGCGACGCTCGGCATCCGGCCGGAGCATGTCGAGATCGGCGTCGAAGGCCCGGATGCGCTGAATGCCAATGTCGACCTGGTCGAACCAACGGGCTTCGGCATCATCCTGCACCTCTCCTTCGGCCGTGCCGGCTTCAAGGCGTTTACCAACGACCGCCGGTTCCTCAACGTTTCCGGCTCGCTGCCCGTACGCCTGCCGGTCGAGCGGCTGCACTTCTTCAACGCCGACGGCAATCGCGTCTGAGCGCCGGCAGCGACATGGCGAAAATTTAGGCGCATCCGGCAAACCGGCCGGCTGCGCCGGTTGACTTCCACAAAGCGAGGCGTACCGTCGTCGTGTCGCAAGTATCAACCGCCGTGGCGCCAACTTAAGAGAAGCAAGCACCGCCAAAACGACAGATTGACGATAGCCTTCCTTGCCTGCGCCCGGCGATATTGAGGAAGTGTCATGCGAATTCTTGTTGTTGCCCTTGCCTTTTCGACAACGATGCTCTGTCCGTTCGCTGCCCTTTCGCAAGAGGGCGATGCGGCCGCCGGAGCCACCGTCTTCAAGAAATGCGCCGTCTGTCATGTGGCCGACAGCGACACCAACAAGGTTGGGCCATCGCTCAACCATCTGTTCGGACGAACGGCAGGCACTCATGCCGACTTCAGCTACTCGCCGGCGATGATCGATGCCGGCAAGGGTGGACTCGTCTGGGATGAGGCGCATCTGCGCGACTATCTGCACAATCCAAGGACCAAGGTGAAAGGCACGAAAATGGCCTTTGCCGGTTTGAAAGATGATACGGATATCTCCAACCTCATCGCCTATCTCAAGCAGTATTCGCAGTAACCTGCGGAGACTAAACGCAACCGCTGCTCGCACGGAGGCGGCGAATTGCGACTGTTCGACGTTCGTGTAATAATTGCAGCTACAGCACCGCGTGTCTGACCAGACGCGCAAAGGTCGCTGTAGAACTTTGAATTCCTGCATGTTTTGCCGTTTGATCGGCGACGATTAACGGAAACATGCAGAAGGCTCTACGGATTGCGTATTCATGCCCACAGCCGCCAGCGGCGAGGAGGGACAGAAATGGCCGTGGTAGTTGTTCTGGTTTTGGTGGCCGTCGGTTCGGTGTTGTTCCATCTGTTGAGCCCATGGTGGTGGACGCCGATCGCGTCCAACTGGAATTACATAGACAATACGCTCATCATCACCTTCTGGATTACCGGCGTCGTCTTCGTCGCCGTCGTGCTTTTCATGGCCTATTGCGTCCTGCGTTTTCGGCATCGCCCGGGAAACCGGGCGGCCTATGAACCGGAAAACAGGAAGCTCGAAGGGTGGCTTGCCGGCGGCACCACGCTCGGCGTCGCCGCCATGCTCACCCCCGGCCTTTTCGTCTGGCACCAGTTCGTGACCGTGCCGGATGGTGCGGCGGAGGTAGAAGTCGTCGGCCAGCAATGGTTGTGGAGCTTCCGGCTGCCCGGCGCCGACGGCAAGCTCGGTACGTCGGAGACCCGCGACATCACCCCGGAAAATTCGCTCGGCCTCAACCGCAACGATGCGGCCGCCCTCGACGACGTCGTCATCGAAGGCGGCGAGCTGCATCTGGAGGTCGGCAAGCCGGTCAAGATCCTGCTGCGATCGGTCGACGTGCTGCATGATTTCTACGTGCCGGAGTTCCGCGCCAAGATGGACATGGTGCCGGGCATGGTCACCTATTTCTGGCTGACGCCGACGCGCACCGGCACGTTCGAGGTGCTGTGCGCCGAACTCTGCGGCACCGGTCACCCACAGATGCGCGGCACCGTCGTTGTCGACAGTGCCGCCGATTATCAAGCCTGGCTCTCGCAACAGACGACATTCTCGCAATTGCAGGCAAAGGCAGGAACGAAAGAAACGGCGCAGGCAGTGAATGCCGCCCCGGCGCAATAACAGGCGCCCCGACGGCCAAAGCGGGATGAGGAAAAGTGCTCGCGATATCCGCCCGCATCCCGCTCGTGAGGAGACGCAATTCCATTGTTGGACGTGCGGAATTGCAGGTTCAAGGCGTTGGATCGAGATGATCCGGTGTTGGGAGGTTCTCGCAGATGGTCGATATCCGGTCAGGCACGGGCGAACAGATTGGCCCCGCGGAAGTGGAGGACGTGGAGCTCTATCATCCCCATAGCTGGTGGACGCGTTATGTCTTCAGCCAGGATGCGAAGATCATCGCCGTGCAATATGCCTCGACCGCGATCGCCATCGGCATGGTCGCCCTCGTGCTCTCCTGGCTGATGCGTCTGCAGCTCGGCTTTCCCGGCGCCTTCGCCTTCATCGATGCGGAACGCTACTACCAGTTCATCACCATGCACGGCATGATCATGGTGATCTATCTGTTGACTGCGCTCTTCCTCGGCGGCTTCGGCAACTACCTGATCCCGCTGATGCTCGGCGCGCGCGACATGGTCTTCCCCTATGCCAACATGCTGAGCTACTGGCTGTATCTGCTGGCCGTCCTCGTGCTCGTCGCGAGCTTCTTTGCACCGGGCGGGCCGACCGGCGCCGGCTGGACGCTCTATCCGCCACAGGCAGTACTTTCCGGCACGCCCGGCGGCAAGGACTGGGGCATCATCTTGATGCTTTCCTCCCTCATCCTCTTCGTCATCGGCTTTACCATGGGTGGCCTCAACTATGTCGTCACCGTGTTGCAGGGGCGCACGCGCGGCATGACCTTGATGCGCATGCCGCTCACCGTCTGGGGCATCTTCACGGCGACGGTGATGGCGCTTCTCGCCTTCCCCGCCCTCTTCGTCGCCTGCGTCATGATGCTGTTCGACCGGGTGCTCGGCACCAGCTTCTTCATGCCAGCGATCGTCGAGATGGGCGAGCAGCTGCAGCATGGCGGCGGCAGCCCGATCATGTTCCAGCACCTCTTCTGGTTCTTCGGCCATCCGGAGGTCTACATCGTCGCCCTGCCCGCCTTCGGCATCGTCTCCGATCTCATCAGCACCCACGCCCGCAAGAACATCTTCGGCTACCGCATGATGGTCTGGGCGATCGTCATCATCGGCGCGCTCTCCTTCATCGTCTGGGCGCACCACATGTATGTCAGCGGCATGAACCCCTATTTCGGCTTCTTCTTCGCCACCACCACCCTGATCATTGCCGTGCCGACGGCGATCAAGGTCTACAACTGGGTGCTGACGCTCTGGCGCGGCGATATCCATTTGACGCTGCCGATGCTGTTCGCGCTCGCCTTCATCGTCACCTTCGTCAATGGCGGGCTGACCGGTCTGTTCCTCGGCAATGTCGTCGTCGATGTGCCGCTCTCCGACACGATGTTCGTCGTCGCCCATTTCCACATGGTCATGGGCGTTGCGCCGATCATGGTGATTTTCGGGGCGATCTATCACTGGTATCCGAAGATCACCGGCCGCCTGCTCAACCAGGCGATGGGGCAGATCCACTTCTGGGTCACCTTCGTCGGCGCCTATCTGATCTTCTTCCCGATGCACTATCTCGGGCTGATCGGCATGCCGCGCCGCTACTATGAGATGGGCGAGACCGCCTTCGTGCCGGCATCCGCCCATACGCTCAACGAGTTCATCACCATCATGGCGCTGATCGTCGGCGCCGCCCAGATCGTCTTCCTCTTCAATCTCATCTGGAGCATCCGCCACGGCCGCGAGGCCGGCGGCAACCCCTGGCGGGCAACGACGCTCGAATGGCAGACGCCGGAAACGCCACCGCGGCATGGCAATTGGGGCAAGGACCTGCCGGTCGTCTACCGCTGGCCCTATGACTACAGCGTGCCGGGTGCAGCGGAAGATTTCATTCCGCAGACTGAGCCGGGTTCCGTAGGCCACGCGCCGGAGGGGGCCTCATGAACGTCACCCTCGTCTTCCTGGCGGTGATCTTCGCGATCGCCGCCTGGTGGCTCAGCCGGCAGCGGCTGTTCTCGAAACCCTGGCTGGAGGTCGGCCACGCCCACGACCCCCGTCCGCGCGGTAGGCCTTCGATCCCGCCTGCAAAAATCGGCCTTGGCGTCTTCCTTGCTGTCGTCGCCGCGCTCTTCTCTCTCTTCATCAGCGCCTACTTCATGCGCATGGCCTCCACCGACTGGTGGTCGACGCCGATGCCGAAGATCCTCTGGCTGAACACCGCCATCCTTGCGCTTGGCAGCCTGCTTCTGCATGCGGCCCGCGTCACTGCCGAACAGCATCGTGACGAGGCGAGCCGCACGGCGATGATCGCAGCCCTTGCCGCCGGTCTCGCCTTCCTCGCCGGCCAGGTCTTTGCCTGGCGGGAGTTGACCGACGCTGGCTTCCTGCTCGCCGACAATCCGGCCAACAGCTTCTTCTACATGATCTCGGGCATGCATGGCCTGCACATCCTCGGCGGCCTGTTCGCGCTTACCCGGGTCATCGTCAAGACGCGCACCGGCCCGATGGGCGAAAGGGCCGTGCTGTCGATCACGCTCTGCGCCACCTACTGGCATTTCATGCTGGCCGTATGGCTGGTGCTTTACGCGCTCTTTTCCGGCTGGGCCAACGACTTCGTCGAGCTCTGCCGGTCCCTCTTGACTTGAAGGAGGCAAGGCATGTCCGCCGAGACACATTCGCCTGTCCGAGAACCGCTCCATCGCCCCGCGGGACTTGCCGGCTTTGCCGCCGACTGGGCCTCCGACCAGCGGACGTTCAAGAACGTCTCCTGGGGCAAGGCGATGATGTGGATCTTCCTCTTGAGCGACACCTTCGTCTTCGGCTGTTTCCTCATCGCCTACATGTCGGCGCGCATGTCGACCGCCGTTCCCTGGCCCAATCCGAGCGAGGTCTTCGCCCTGCACATCGGCGGCTCGGACGTGCCGCTGATCCTGATCGCCATCATGACCTTCGTGCTGATCACCTCGAGCGGCACCATGGCCATGGCCGTCAATTTCGGTTACCGGCGCGATCGCAAGAAGACCGCTCTGCTGATGCTGCTGACCGCCCTTTTCGGCGCCACCTTTGTCGGCATGCAAGCGTTCGAATGGACGAAGCTGATCACCGAGGGCGTGCGTCCCTGGGGCAACCCTTGGGGTGCTGCCCAATTCGGCTCGACCTTCTTCATGATCACCGGCTTCCACGGCACCCACGTCACGATCGGCGTCATCTTCCTGCTGATCATCGCGCGAAAAGTCTGGCGCGGCGATTTCGACACTGAACGGCGTGGCTTTTTCACGAGCCGAAGAGGACAATACGAGATCGTCGAGATCACCGGCCTCTACTGGCACTTCGTCGACCTCGTCTGGGTCTTCATTTTCGCATTCTTCTATCTGTGGTGAGGCATGGCCATGACGGAAACGACTGTTCACACCCACGCGGCACCGGCAGCAAAAGTAGAAGGCCACGCACAAACGCACCAGCAACACCCGATCGGTCTTTATCTGGTCGTCTGGCTGCTGCTCTTCGTGCTCAGCACCTTCTCCTACCTCGTCGACTATGTCGGGCTGCAGGGTTATCTCCGGTGGTCGCTGATCCTGATCTTCATGGTACTGAAGGCAGGGCTTATCGTCGCGATCTTCATGCACATGGCCTGGGAACGGTTGGCGCTGATCTACGCGATCCTGCTGCCGCCGCTGCTGGTGCTGGTCTTCGTGGCGCTGATGGTCTCGGAATCGCACTACGTGCTGTTCACCCGCCTCACCTTCTTCGGCGCCGCACCATGATTGCCAACCGGCGCCGCCCCAATGGCGGCACCGCTGGACTCATCCGCCTCAGTGTTGCTGAAGCCCGGTGATCATCGCGATGATCTCGTTTTTGTCCGTCTTGGCCGTCTCACGGATTCCGATCTGCTTGCCGCGGCGCAGAACGCAGATGCGATCGGCGAGCTTGAACACCTGATCGAGGCTATGGCTGATGATCAGTACGCCGATGTTGCGGCTTTTCAGCGATTCGACGATCTCCTCGACCTTGGCGGTTTCGGCAACGCCAAGTGCTGCCGTCGGCTCATCGAGCAAGATCAGCTTGCTCGCCCAATGGGTAGCGCGGGCAATCGCGACGCCCTGGCGCTGGCCGCCCGAGAGGTCGCGGATCGTCGCATGGGCCGAGGGGATGCGGACATCCAGTTCCTTCACCAGCGTTTCCGTCTCGGAAATCATCCGGCGACGGTCGAGCAGGCCGAAACGGTTTACCGGCTCGCGGCCGAGAAACATGTTCATATAGACCGTCTGCTGGTCGGCAAGTGCCAGATCCTGATAGACGACCTCGATGCCATGGGCGCGCGCCATCGTGGCGTTCGACATCGCCACGGTCTGGTTTTCGATGGTGATCGTTCCCGAGGTCGGCGTGTAAACGCCGGAGATGATCTTGATCAGCGTCGACTTGCCGGCGCCGTTGTCGCCGACGAGCGCCACGATCTCGCCCGGACGGACGTCCAGCGAGAAGTTCTCGATCGCGGTGACGCCGCCAAAGGTCTTGCGGATGTCCTTCAGCTTCAGGACCGGCTCTGCTGCAGCACTAACGTTCGCGTTCATGACGTCGCCCCTCATACCGGCCAGGCCGCGGTTTCGCCGCAACCGTTTTCGATCGTTTCCACCTTCGGCGCGCCCTTGGAGATGCCCGACACGCCGACGACATAGGCCCGCGTGACGAAGGCCTGCCCGCGGAAGCCGAACACCGCCGTATCGCCAGGCTTCGGGGCCGCCGCACCGCTGGCGTCGATCATCGCGTAATAGTCGATCGCCGAGGGCGGCGGTACTTCGACGCTTCGAAGCGCCGACGCCGAAGTCGTCGGGTCGGCAGAGACGATCGCCTTGACGTCGTAATCCGGGAAGATCGGGTCGATGTAGAAGCCGCCGCCGAAGCAATAGGCCTTGCCGCCCGAGAGATGGGAAACTTCGGTGAGGTAGAGTACCGCCGGCAGTTCCGGCAGATCTTCCATCACGTGCAGTGCGGTGGTGCCGTGCAGACCGTTGCCCGGCTCGCACTGCGTCGCGCCCGCTTCGGCAAGGGCCGGGAGCATGACGCTGGAGGTCGTACCCGGCGCATTCACCTCGATCCCGTTGCGGCCGGCCTTGGCCAGCGCCTCGGCAGCTTTCGAGAGCGTCGCGAGATTGTGTGTCGGCTTCACCTTGCGGCTTTCATGGTCGAAGAGCAGCGCCGGAAAGGTGGTGATGCCGGCAAAGCGGCCACCGTCGAGCGCATCGAGACGGTCCGCCACCGCGGCAACGTCGCTGGCATCGAACCCGCCTTCATGGCCGCGGTAGAAGGTATCACCTTCCGCCCGGATACGGGCGAGCAGATCCTGCCGATAGCCGGCTGCATGTGCGCCAGCCGCCGCTTCTGCAGCCTTTTCGCCGTTGAAGACCGTCCAATAGTCCGGCCGGAAGGTTTTCGCTGCGGCAGCCGCCTCGTGGCGCGCGACCTGCTGCAGGTGGCCGAGATGGCCGACCTTCAGGCCCGCCTTGTGGGTGGCGCGGGCACAGGCCATGTCGACAGCAACCGAACGGTCAATGCCACCACGCTTGACCGCTTCGCAGAAGGAACTGGAGCGGCCCACCTGCTTGGTCATCGCAAAGGTCTTCAGGCCGAGGCGACGGGCCTCGTTGCTCATAATCGCCGCATTGGCCTCGACCGTGTCGAGATCGAGCACATAGGCGTTGGCCGGGAGCTTGCCCTGCTGGTGCAGGCTCATCGCCGCTTCGATGAATGCCGGGTTGCGGCGGCGCAGAACGTCGAGAAACATGAAATCCTCCTTCAGCGGGACTTTTCGCGCAGCGACACGGCGACCGCAGCGAGGATGATGAGACCGCGAACGATCATCTGGTCGGATACGGAAAGGCCCATCAGGATCAGGCCATTGTTGAGCATGCCCATCATCAGCGAGCCGACGAGCGCGCCGATGATCGTGCCCTTGCCGCCGTTGAGCAGCGTGCCGCCGACGATTACGGCGGCGATCACCGTCATCAGGTCGGTCTCGCCAAGCGTATACTTCGCCGCCTGCAGGCGACCGGCGTAAAGCAGGCCCGCAAGGCCGGCGAGACCGCCGCTGATCATCAGAACGGCCAGCCGAATGCGCGGCACGCTGATGCCGGAGACGCTCGCTGCCCGGCTGTTGTCGCCGGTCGCCAGCACATGGGCGCCGAAGCGGGTTTCGCGGTAGATGACATGGCAGCAGACGACGGCAACGAGGGTCCACCAGATCAGCGAGGGCACGCCGAGGAACGAGCCCGAGCCAAAGAAGCCGGTAAAGGTGCTGTCGGTCACGGGGATCGAGCGCAGGTTCGTCATCGAGCGGGAGACGCCGGCGAAAAGCCCGAGCGTCGCCAGCGTCACCAGGAAGGACGGCAGTTTGACATAGGCGACCAGTGCGCCGTTCAGGAGCCCGATCAGCACGCCGGCGCCGATACCGGCGACGACGCCAGCCACCAGGCCGTACTCGTTGATCGTCACCGCCGCCGCCAGTGCCGAGACGGCAACTGTCGAGCCGATCGACAGATCGATCTCACCGGCCGACATGACGAAGACGAGGCCGATCGCCATGATCGTCACCGGTGCTGTCTGCAGCATGATGTTCGACAGGTTGCGAACCGTCAGAAACCCGCTGTCGCGAAGCACGATGGCGAAGAACAGAAAGATCGCCAGGAAGCCGAGATAGACGACGTATTGCTGCAGGTTGAGGCGACTGACGAGGCTCGCCGGCTGGCCGCTCGCGCTGGAATGGGCACTGGACATTATTCTTCCTCCGAAGGCAGGGGGAAAGCTCCCCCTGCACTACGGCGCCGCGGGTCTGGTCAGACGCGCAAAGGTCGCCGCAGCACTATGAAAAGCTGCATGTTTTACTCATGCAGCGGGCATCATTTCATCACTTCATCGCATCCGCGATCGTCGCGGGGACATCCTTGTTCAGAGACTTCTTCCAGCCGTCGGCGACCGTCGCCTTGGTCACGGCAAGCGAGTCGACCACCAGGAAAGGCTCGGCCTTCTTGCCGACCAGCGACCCTGCCGCGGCGCGCGCTGCGGTGACACCGATATTGTAGGCTTCGTCGGCGACCAGAGCTGCGATGTTGCCGCCCTTGACCATGTCGAGTGCTGCCGGTTCGTTGAGGTCGAGCGTCACGATCTTGGTGTGGCTGTTGCCGGCGCCGCGCAGCGTCGAAAGCACGCTCAGTGCCGGCTCCGCCCAGGTCACATAGATCCCGTCGAGATCCGGGTTCTGGGTGATCATCCCTTGCGCGATTTCCTCGCTGCGGGCCGGATCGGCCATGCCGGCCTCGGCAACGATCTTCATGTCGGGATAGTCCTGCTCGATCGTCGACTTGAAGGCGCCATCGCGCTGGTTGGTCACGTAGAAGTCGGCGTCATGATAGATATAGCCGAGCTTACCCTTGCCATCGAGCGCATCCGCCATGGCAACGGCCGCCTTGTTGCCCATCTGGAAAAGGTCGTCCGAGACGATCGTCACATAGTCCTTGCCGTGTTCGTAACCGGCCGGCGAATTGTCGACGAAGGCGAGCTTCACACCGGCGGTGCGTGCCGGATCGTAAACCACGGCGGCGCTTGCCGGGTCGACCGGCAGCGACAGGATGATCGAGGGCTTCTTGGCAAGCACCGTCTCGACATCCGCCTTCTGGCGGGCGGCATCAAAGCCGGCATCGGTCTGTGCGACCACCTCGACGCCGAGGCGCTTGAACTCGTCATGGGCACCGCTGTTGACCGCGTTGGTGTATTCGCTCATCTCGTGCCAGACGAGCGCTGCGGTAAACTTGCCGTCCTTGATCTGCTGTTCCTGCTCCGCCGTCAGCGTCAGGCTGCCCGCCGGCGTCGGCGTCTCGCCATTCGGACCCGTGGTCTTGCCGTCAGCGGCAAAGCCGGATGTCGCGGCAAAGACCGTTGCCAGCAACGCGAAATGTCTCACTGCCCTGTGCATATCTGCCTCCCTTTTAGGAATGACGCCGCCGGAAGCGTCCTCTCTCCCGGCGGCCACCTGATTACTTGGCCGCGTCGAGCACCGACTGCGGCGCATCGCGGTTGAGCGACTGCTTCCAGCCGTCCGCGACGTTTTCCTTGGTGACGGTCAAAGCCGGGGCAACGACGAAGGCCGGCGTCTGCTGGCCGAGAAGCGACTTCAGGCCGGTCGCAGCCATGGCGCGTCCAAGCTCATAGGCCTTGTCGGCAACAAGCGCGGTGACGTTGCCGCCCTTGACCATGTCGAGCGCGACCGGTTCGGCAAGATCGAGCGTGACGATCTTGGTCTTGGTATTTCCGCTCGAGCGCAGGGCAGAGAGCACGCCGTCGGCAGGCTCGGCCCAGGTCACGTAGATACCGTCGAGATCAGGGTTCTGCAGCAGCATGGCGCTTGCCAGCTCCTCGGCACGTGCCGGGTCTGAGATGCCTTGCTCGGCAACGATCTTGATATCCGGATAGTCCTTCTCGATCGTCGACTTGAAGGCCTGGTCGCGCTGGTTCGTCACATAGTAGCTGGCATCGTGGAAGATGTAGCCAACCTTGCCCTTGCCGCCGATCGCCTTGGCCAGCGCATCCGCCGCCTGCTTGCCCATCTGGAAGAGATCGTCGGTAACGATCGAGGCATAGTCCGTGCCCTGCTTATAGCCGCTCGGCAGGTTGGAGAGGAACACGAGCTTGCTGCCATCGGTCACTGCCTGGCGGAATGCTTCGGCCGAGGTCACCGGATCGAGCGGCAGCGCCAGGATGACGTTCGGCTTGGCGGCAAGCGCGGTTTCGATATCGCTGCGCTGGCGGGCAGCGTCGAAGCCGGCATCCGTCGTCACCGCGATCTCGACGCCGGCGCGGGCAAACTCATCCTTGGCACCGGCCGAAACGGCGTTGGTGAAGTCGGACGAGGTATGCCACAGCAGCGCCGCCTTGTAGCCCTTGCCCTTGAGCGCGCCGATATCGGCATCGGTCAGGGCGACATCGGCGCTCGGCGTCGCGCTCTCGCCGGACGGACCGACCGTCTGGGCAGAGGCGGCGTTTGCGGCAAGCACGAAACCGCTGACGAGTGCGGCAGCCATCAATTTCTTCAGAAGCATTGTCGTTCTCCCTCTTGTTTGGCAGTTCAGTCCATGACGCCGCAGTAGCGCGCCATGAAGGCGGCAAATCCGACGATCCCGGCGAGGTATTCCTCCACCTCGACCCGTTCCTCGTAGGTATGGCAATTGCGGATGTCGCCGGGCGCGCAATAGACGGCAGGCACACCCAAGCGGTTGACGAAGAATGGCGATTCCGACCAGAAGGGCGCGCCTTCGATGACGCCGCGCCCAGCCATGGCTTCGGCCATGGCGGCTGATAGCGCACCGACTTCGCCCGCCGTTTCGTCGATTTCAGCCGCCGTGCCGCCAAGCGCATGGTCGCGGCCGGCCGGATAGGAAAACTCGACCGTGATTTCCGGATCGGTGATCGCCGAGCGCACCGCAGCCTCGATCTCGGCCGCCGCCGTGTCCAGCGATTCCCCTGGCAACAGTTTGCGGATCAGCGACAGTGTGCAACGCTCGGGCACGGCGATGTAGCCGCCGCCGGCAAGGCCGGTGATCAGCAGGAAACTGCGACCGATCAGCTTGTGCTCGGCCCGCGCGGCGATCTCGTCGGAGTGTTTCCAGAGAGCCGACATCGCCGCGTGGCTGGCGCGCAATGCATCCTTGCCGAGTTCGGGTACGCCGAAATAGGCGGACTTGCCTGTAATCGTGATGTCGGCGATGAAAAATCCGATCTGCGCCGGATAAACCGAAAGCCGTGTCGGCTCGACATAGACGACGAAGTCCGGACGGACGATGTCACCGGTCTCGATGCGTTCGACCAGATCCTTGATACCGGCGGAGACACCGGTCCCCGGCTGACCGCTTTCCTCGTCGCCGACGAAGGCAAAGGCCACGTCCCCGGCCAACGCAACGCCGGACTTGTCGAGCAGCGACAGCGCCGCCAGCGACGCGCAGATGCCTGCCTTCAGATCGCCCGAGCCGCGCCCCCAGACCGCGCCGTCGATGATCGGTGCAGCGAAGGGATCCTCGCGCTCGGTACCGGCCCAATGCTCGCGCCAGCCGTCGACATGCACCGTATCCGTATGGCCAATGAACAGCAGGCGTGGCCCCTTGCCGCGCCCCTTGCGCTCCGCCCAGACGTTCGGCCGACCCGGCAGGAACTCCGCCGTTTTCAAGCCTTCCAGGCCAAGGCGCTGCATCGTTTCGGCCAGAAAGGCGACGAAATTCGCCTCGTTGCCGGTAATGCTCTCACGCCCGATGGCGCCACGAAAAAGATCAATCGCCGTCTCGCGATCAAGCACTGCTCGCAAGCGCTCGACCAAGCCGTCATTCATCGTCATCACATCGCCTCCCGAAGCGCGTTGACGTTTGCCCGCGGCAGCGAAATCCGGCCATCGGGCGCATCGACCCCGAACAGGGTGTTGTGCAACTGACCGAGCCCGATCGCCGCCGCCCCGATGATCGCGGCGCGCGCGCCGAGTTCACCGGTCTCCACATTGACCGGATAGGGGAAGCACTGCGGCAGGAACGCTTTTACCCGCTCAAGCATTTCCGGCCGGAGCCCGATGGATCCGCCCAGGATGACCTTCTGCGGGTTGGCGATCGCGGCAATCGCGGCAACGCCGGCTGCCAGATACCGCGCAGTGTCATCCAGCACCGTCAGCGCTGCCGCATCGCCCGCTTCTGCCTTGGCAAAGATGGTGGGCACGGCAACGGTCTTGCCCGAAAGCGCCGCGTAACGTTCCGCCATGCCATGCGAGGCAACCGCGCGCTCGAAGGCGCCGGTGCGCAGCGATTCCGCCTCGAACGGGTCGGCGCCGAGCGGCAGGAAACCCATTTCGCCGGCCGCATTGCTGACGCCGCGCACCAGATGGCCGCCGACCATCAGGCCGCTGCCGACGCCGGTGCCCAGCGCCACATAGGCGAGGTTGTCGATCCCCTGCCCCTGGCCCAGCCAGTTTTCGCCAAGGACGGCAAGATTGACGTCGTTTTCGAGCATGGCTCCAAAACCGAGCACCTCTTCGAAGGCGCCGACGACATCCATCGTGTCGAAACCGGCAATGTTCGGCGCAAGCAACACACGGCCGGTCTCGCTGCAGGGCGCGCCGGGAACGCCGACCACCGCAAGCCGGATCTTCTCGCGAGCGATCTTCTGTCGGTCTGCCGCATCAAAGGCCATGGCAGCGATCTGCTCTACGACGAAGCGGCCGCCCCGCGGATCGGTCGGCGCCGTGTCTTCGGCAAAGATCTGGCAGGCGAGATCGGTGATCGCCACGCGCACCTTCGTGCCACCGAGGTCGACGGCGATGATGAAGGCGGCATCGCACACCAGTTCGTAGGTGACGGCAGTGCGCCCGACATGGCCGCTGGTGCGCCCCGTCTCCTGCACCCAACCCTCTTCTTCGAGGCCGCGGACGATCTCCGAAATGGTCTGCTTGGAAAGGCCGGTCTGCTTCGAGATCGACGCACGCGAAATCGGACCGCCCTGGACGATCGCCTCCATGACGGAGCGCTGGGAGAACTTCCGGGAGATGCGCAAGCTGTCGTTCACGGGGACCTCTTTTAATTCGTTCTGTTACCGAACTTATTAATATCACGCATCGCTGTCAATCTTACCCGATGGGATTATCTTTCGTGGCCAACGCCGCGATCACTGGAAAGCAGGTAGATCGCAATGACGCATTCGGATGCGTCGCCATTTGCGATATGCTAGATGAAATCAGATTGGCGCTGAGAGGCGCTTTTTCTCACGAAATCAGTGGCATGACCGTCTCGACAGCTCTCGTTCCGCGAACCGCAAAATGCTCGGCTCTGGTCGTGCAGTTTGATGAGAATGTCGTAGACAGGCTCTGGTCGGGGCGGATCAGGCCCTAAAATCCGGCATCCAATCCAACTAGGGTCGCAATCAATGGCAGAGTTTCCGCAAAAGGCGAAAGTCGTAATCATCGGGCTGGGTGGCATCGTCGGTGCTTCGATCGCGCACCACCTGATCGAGCGCGGCTGGGACGATATCGTCGGCATCGACAAGTCGGGCGTACCGACCGATATCGGCTCGACCGCACACGCCTCGGACTTCTGCTACACCACCAGCCACGACTATCTCTCGGTCTGGACGACGCAGTATTCGATCGATTTCTTCGAGAAAATGGGCCACTACGCCCGCATCGGCGGCCTGGAAGTGGCGCGCACCGGCGACGAAGTCTGGATGGAAGAGATCAAGCGCAAGCTGTCCTCCGCCAAGGCCTTCGGCACCCGCGCCCACTATGTCTCGCCGGCTGAAATCAAGAAGATGTTCCCGCTGATCGAAGAAGATCAGGTCATGGGCGGCATGTTCGACCCGGATGCCGGCCTCGTCATCCCGCGCTCGCAGACGGTTGCCGGCAAGCTCGTCGACGCCGCGGAAAAGTCCGGCAAGCTGCAGGTCTTCGGCAACACGCCGGCAAAGTCGCTGATCGTCGAGAACGGCCGCATCAAGGGCGTCGTCACCCATCGCGGCACGATCATGGCGGACCACGTCATCGTCTGCGCCGGCATCTGGGGCCGCCTGATCGCTGAAATGGTTGGCGAGGACCTGCCGGTCATGCCGGTCGACCATCCGCTCACCTTCTTCGGCCCGTACAACGAATTCGAAGGCACCGGCAAGGAGATCGGCTTCCCGCTTTTGCGTGACCAGGGCAACTCGGCCTACATGCGCGACACCGGCGACCCGAAGACCACCGAGGGCGGCCAGATCGAGTGGGGCTATTACGAGACCACCAATCCGCGCCTCTGCCATCCACGCAACATTCTTGAAAAGCACGAGGCGCGCCTGTCGCCTTCGCAGCGCGACCTGGAGATGGAACAGATCATCGAGCCGCTCGAGCGCGCCATGGAACTGACGCCGATCCTCGGCGAACTCGGCTACAACGAGAGCCATTCCTTCAACGGCCTGCTGCAGGTCTCGGCCGCCGGCGGCCCCTCCTGCGGCGAGAGCCAAAAGGTGCGCGGCTTGTGGTACTGCGTCGCCATCTGGGTGAAGGACGGCCCCGGTTATGGCAAGCTGATCGCCGACTGGATGACAGACGGCCGCACCGAGATCGACCACGCCTCGATCGACTATTCCCGCTTCTATCCGCACCAGCTGGAAGAAAAGTTCATCGAGGGCCGCTGCTTCGAGGCGGCGCAGAAGATCTATTACCCCGCCGTGCACACCCGCGAACCCTACGCCACCGGCCGCAACGTCAAGCGCTCGCCCTTCTACGAGCGCGAAAAGGAACTCGGCGGCTATTTCATGGAACTCGGCGGCTGGGAGCGCGCCCACGGCTACGCTGCCAACGAGCACCTTCTGGAGAAGTATGGCGACCGCGTGCCGGTACGTGAAAACGAGTGGGACAGCCGCCATTTCTGGCGCGTCTCCAACGCCGAGCATCTGGCGATGAGCGAGGACTGCGGCATCGTCAACCTCTCGCACTTCCATATGGTCGACATCGAAGGCCCTGATCATGTCGAGCTGCTCGAATGGCTGTGCGCCGCCAAGGTCGGCGGCGACGGCAATATCGGCAAGGGCATCTACACCCACTTCCTCGACGACGAGGGCATGGTACGGGCCGACTTCACCGTCTTCCGCATGGCCGACCGCTGCCGCCTGGTGAACGGCGCCGACGCCGGCCCGCGGGACTTCCAGTACATGCGCCGCGTCGCCGAAGATCGCGGCCTTGACGTCACCATCACCGACGTCTCGGAGAAGTTCATCACCATCGGCATCTGGGGCCCCAATGCCCGTGAGACGCTGAAGAAGGTGGTTGCCGATCCCTCGGGCCTCGACATCGAGAACTTCGCCTTCGCCGCGATCAAGCCGATCGAGATCGCCGGCAAAAAGGTCACCGCCTTCCGCATCTCCTATGTCGGCGAGCAGGGCTGGGAACTGCACATGAAGTACGAGGACGGCCTCGCCGTCTGGGACGCGCTGCGCTCGACCGGCGTCATGGCCTTCGGCGTCGAAACCTATGCGAACTCGCGCCGCATGGAAAAGAGCCTGCGCCTGCAGAACGCCGACCTGCTTACCCAGTACAACCTCATCGAAGCCGACCTTGCCCGCCCGAAGGTCAAGGACGTGGACTTCCGCGGCAAGGCCAAGCATCTCGAATACAAGGCGCGCGAACATCAGCCGGCCATGCTCTGCACGCTCGTCATGACGGAGAATACCGACAAGAACGGCGTGAAGCGCTATCCGGTCGGAACCCTGCCGGTGATGGATCCTGAAACCGGCAAGGTGCTGGTCGATGAACTGGGCCGCCGTTCCTACACCACCTCGATCGCCTTCGGCCCGACGATCGGCAAGAACATCGCGCTTGCCTATCTGCCGTGGTCCCATTGCCAGGTCGGCCGCAAACTCAACGTCGAATACTTCGCCGAGACCTATCCGGTCGAGGTCGTCGGCGTCGGCTACAAGCCGCTCTACGATCCGGAAAACCTGAAGCCGCGCAGCTAAGCCATCCGCATCAGCCCCCAATACATAAAAGGCCCGCTCGGATCCGAGCGGGCCTTTTCAATGGTCTGCAGACCTAACGAGGTCAGGGCAGCACGTGTCCTGCCGCCGTGAAGAGACGATACCAGTCCTCGCGCGACAGCGTGATGTCGGCGCCGGGCGCGATATCGGCCAAACGCTCGGGACTTGTCGTTCCAAGCACCACCTGAATGTTGGCCGGATGGCGGGCGATCCAGGCATAGGCGATCGCGGAAGCCGATACGCCGTACTTGCCCGCGAGTTCGTCCAGCACCCGGTTGAGTTCCGGAAAGTTCTTCTCGTCGCCGACGAAGACGCCGCCGAAGAAACCCTGCTGGAACGGTGACCAGGCCTGCAACGTCATGCGGTTGATGCGCGAATAGACGACCACTTCCCCGTCGCGATCGATCGATTGCTCGAGACCTGCCATATTGGCGGCGATTCCGAAGGCGACCGAAGGCGCATGCGCAATGCTGAGCTGGATCTGGTTGGCGACGAGCGGTTGGCGGACGGCGGTCTTCAGAAGATCGACCTGCCGCGGGGTGTGGTTCGAGACGCCGAAATGCCGGACCTTGCCAGCTGCCTGCAATTTGTCGAAGGCGTCCGCCACTTCCTCCGGTTCCACCAGCGCATCCGGGCGATGCAGCAAGAGAAGATCGAGATAGTCAGTCTTCAGCGCCGCCAGCGATCGATCGACCGACTGCAGAATATGATCTTTGGAGAAATCGAAATAGCCGCGACGGATTCCGCACTTGCTCTGGATGACGATCTGTTCGCGCTCAGTCGGCTTTAACCGCAACGCATCGCCGAAACGGCGCTCGCAGGCATGCAGTTCGCCGCCATAGATATCGGCATGGTCGAAGACGTTGATGCCGACGTCCCGTGCCTTGCCATAGAGTCGGATTATGGCGTCATCGCTGAGATCGGCAATCCGCATCAGGCCGAGAACGGCAGAGGAAACGGAAAGGTCGGTTGGTCCCAGATTGAATCTTTTCATCGGCTCGCACCATCAACATCGTTTCGAGGGAGGATTTTCGCACAGGGACGGAGTGTTCGGCCTTGCGAAATCTTTGATCCTCAATTTCTAAGCAGCCTGAGGGCGCTTGGCAAACGCCTTTGAGGCAAACCGTGGAAACGATGTGGCTTGCTGTGCCCAAGCGGAAAGGCCCGAGCATCGACCGTCTCAGCAGGTGCAGGCGTTCGGAGCGAACGCCAAACGCCCGCTCCGTGCGTGGACCGCTCAGGCAGCGGACCGATAGCGCTCGGCCGGCAACGACTGTGCAAAATTCGGCAGCATTGCCTGCCGTGCCGTATCGAGGGTGTTCCACTGGCCGGCATCGGGAAGCGGCGGGATGGTTACCAACTCGCGTCGATCGTAGCCGATCAGCGCCGCATCGACGAGATCGCCGACCTCCATCACACCGGGGAGCGTCTCGACATCGACGCCGGCATGATCCCAGATCTCGGTGCGCGTCGCTGCGGGCAGAACCGCCTGAACGTAGACGCCCTTGGTGGCGAGTTCGACATTCAAGCCTTGAGAAAGGAACAGCACGAAGGCCTTGGTCGCGCCGTAGACGGTTGCGCCCATCTCCGGTGCAAGCCCGACGACCGACGCGATGTTGATGATCGCCCCCTCGCCTCTCTCCGCAAACCCCGGAGCTGCCGCATGCGCGAGCCTGGTGACTGCCGTTACGTTGAGCGCGATCAGCTTCGAGATGTCCTCGCTCTGCTGCTGAAGAAAGCCTCGGGGGATAGACGTCCCGGCATTGTTGACCAGCACGCCGATGCTCCGGTCTTCGCGCAGCCGCTGCTCGACCTTGGCGAGGTCCTGTGCGTCGGTCAGGTCCGCCGGGACCACATCCACCGCCACGCCGGTTTCGTTCTTGAGGCGCTCAGCGAGCGCGTCGAGCCGCGCCGCATTGCGCGCGACCAGAACGAGATCATGACCGCGACGGGCAAATCGCTCCGCATAGACGGCGCCAATGCCGGTCGAGGCACCCGTTACAAGGACTACTGGCTTCCTGCTCATCGATTGGGCTCCTTCAGTTTATTCATGATCACCATCATGTATTTGGATATATGATGACTATCATGTATATTGTCAATCGAAATTTCAGGAGACGATGATGCGCGTGAGCCGGAAGCAGGTCGAAGAGAACAAGAAGACAATTCTGGAGGCGGCGGGACAGCTGTTCCGGGAGCGCGGCTTCGAATCCGTCACCGTTACTGATGTCATGAAGGCGGCAGGCCTCACCCATGGCGGCTTCTACGGCTACTTCAAGTCGAAGGAGGATCTGATCGCGCAGACATTGGCCGGTCTGCAGGGAGAAACCGAGCCGCTAACGGTGGATCTTGCATCCGTCGCCCGACGTTATCTTTCGCCGGAGCATCGGGACGATTTCGGCCACGGCTGCCCGCTTGCAGCCCTTGCGTCGGAGGTGAGCCGCCAGCCCGGTTCCGCACGGTCGGAGATGACGGACGTCCTCAAGCGCCAGTTCGCCCGGTTCGGCAAGATCGCGCCGGGCACGGATGATCATGAGAAGCGTCGCGCGGCAATCGGCAGTTCTGCGGCCATGATCGGCGCGCTTATCCTGGCGCGGATGACCGACGATCCCGACCTGTCGACGGAAATCCTCGATGAGACGCGGGTGTGGCTTTCCGACCGCGATCACGGAAAGCTGAGAAGCCAAGGTCCTTCCGACGGCAAGAGCGACGCCGGAAGCTGAACCATGTCGCGGAAAAATGCGCAGCGGTTTGCGATCACGGCGCGCGGCAATTCAAGATATTGTGGCGCAAGCGGCAGAGCGGAACGGCGCTACGTGCTTGGCATATCCTCAACGCATCGAATTCGTTCGCAGATCACTGCGCCGGAACGATACCAAGGCGAGACACGGGAATCGTTGATGCGGGGCGTGAAGCGCCCAAAGGCAAACCGTTAAAGCGCGTCTCGGGTCGAGCTCGGAGCAACCTGTCCAACGATCCGCCCATCGCGTCTTATCCCGTCACGGGCGGCGATCCCTTATCGCACCGTCACCGGGCCTCCGGCCAGCCGAATTTCTTCGTCCAATAGCCGTTCCAGTCACTCACCGACTGCTGCGTTCGCCGGTAAATCCGCTCGGCTTCCTCCTCCGCCTTCAGAGCCGCCGCGAGCGCCGCATCGTCCTTCGCATTGGCGCGCGCCTTTTGTGCGATGTCGAGACCGATACGCGCTTCGTTCTGGGCATCCGCCAGGAACTGACCGGAGCTATAGCCTTCGGCATCGGCAACATAATGCAACTGGTCGCCGGCGGTTTTCAGCTTATAACCGAGCACGATCTCGGTTTCGGCAAAACGGCTGCGATTGCCGCGCACCGTCGCAGTCAGCGCATTGGCGATGGCCTCTTCGTGTCTGAGACCGGGATTGTTGAGCAGTTCAGCCTCGACCCGGCCGGCGAAAATCTCACCCTGCTCGTTGAGGATTTCCTTCAGCACTGCTTTCACGTTGGGGTCGTTGGATTTGAAACGGTCGGAGTTCAGCAATTCCAGCGCCGTGCCGACAAAAGCGTCGGCCCTCGCCTTCAGCTCCAGTATGCTGTTGTTGATTGCACCCTGCGCCTGCGTCGCTGCTCTGCCAGGCTCCGCTGAAACGCCGTTCGCAGCCCTGAGGATGTTGTTCGCGCTGTCGGCAGAACCGGCTTTCTCCTCCGCCTCGGCCGTTGTCCGCCTGAGGATTTCCAAGGCAACGTTGCTTGTCGGCGATATGGCGGTCACGCGTGGGTCTCCGCGGCAAAGGCGGCGCTCCTGCACCTGCCTGCCGAATGGGTGCGCACAGCCTCATGCCATCGCGAGATTCAAGAATGAAAGCAACTATCGATTGTATGTCTTAATAAACGGGTAACGCCGGTCATAGAAGCAGACGACGTCGCCACCTCCCCCACCCCTCTCCACCCGATGAGGATTTAAGGACGCTCGCTCACCGCGTTACGGCGTCATGCTCTCGGACTTGCGGGGCGCGATCAGGTCTCAGGAACGTGGCCTGATCTGCCGCATTCGGCCTGCGCCTTTCGCCCCTGTGCGCGCCGTTCAAACGTCAAAAAGCCCGCTGGATTTCTCCATGCGGGCTTTTTTTGATTTGGTTGCGGGGGCAGGATTTGAACCTGCGGCCTTCAGGTTATGAGCCTGACGAGCTACCGGGCTGCTCCACCCCGCGTC